>NZ_JANQJQ010000048.1 GCF_028281565.1 Seonamhaeicola sp. | reverse complement strand
TCACATGGAAGCAGGAAGAGATAAGTGGTTACAACCTTTATTGGATGAAGCTTCTTCAGACTGTAAGGCCGAAGTGATGCAAGCCGAAGACCCGTTATTTATTTTATATACCTCCGGATCTACAGGCATGCCTAAAGGGATGGTACATACCACGGCAGGTTATATGGTCTATACGGCCTATACCTTTAAAAATGTATTTCAATACCGGGAAGATGATGTGTATTGGTGTACCGCAGATATAGGATGGATAACAGGGCATAGTTATATAGTTTATGGGCCTTTGTTGGTTGGGGCTATAACAATGTTATATGAGGGAGTGCCTAGTTATCCTGATTATGGTCGCTTTTGGGAGATCGTTGAGAAACACAAAATAAACCAGTTTTATACCGCCCCAACAGCGATAAGAGCATTAGCCAAACAAGGTTCCGAACAGGTAGAAAAATATGATCTATCCTCTTTAAAGACATTAGGATCGGTAGGCGAACCGATCAATGAAGAGGCCTGGCACTGGTACAATGATAATGTAGGGAAGAAGAAGAGCCCCATAGTCGATACCTGGTGGCAAACCGAAACAGGTGGTGTAATGATCACCCCCATTCCATTTGTAACCCCTACCAAGCCTACTTATGCTACTTTACCCTTTATAGGCATTCAACCGGCATTGATGGATGAAAACGGACAAGAGATCAAAGGGAACCAGGTAGACGGACGTCTATGTATAAAATTCCCCTGGCCTAGTATGGCACGCACCATCTGGGGGAACCACCAAAGGTATAAGGACACGTATTTCTCGGCCTTTGAGAACAAATACTTTACAGGTGACGGCGCTTTACGAGATGAAGTAGGATATTATAGAATAACAGGTAGAGTGGATGACGTAATTATTGTTTCCGGTCATAACTTAGGTACGGCCCCTATAGAAGATGCAGTGAATGAACATCCGGCAGTGGCAGAAAGTGCCATTGTAGGTTTCCCGCATGATGTTAAAGGTAATGCCCTCTATGGTTACGTTATTTTAAAAGACACCGGCGAGAGCAGGGACCATACCAACCTTAGAAAAGAGATCAATCAGATCATTACCGAACATATAGGCCCTATAGCCAAATTGGATAAGATCCAGTTCACCAGTGGCTTACCCAAGACACGATCCGGGAAGATCATGAGGCGCATCTTAAGAAAGATAGCGCATAAGGACACCAGTAATTTAGGAGATACCAGTACCTTACTAAACCCTGAGGTGGTTCGGGAGATTATGGATCATGTGTTATAATTAAATTAAATTTTTGAATAGTTTTGATATAAATAGCACCTTTATTGCAACAAAGACGAGCGGATTTTATTTTTTAATGGTTCTTTAAAAAAATGGTGTACAAATAGGTGAACAACCAAAATGATTCTTGTACAATTACCAGTGATAACAATACGTTGCAAGCATTCGCCTGGAGGGTTGTCTTGAGTAACATCCTTTCATCAGGATCACCGACCATAGGGAGGTAATCCTTCCACCTCAGGAACTTGGAACAGGTAAAAGTAAAATACTTCTAATTGAATGATTATCAGTGTTTTTTGTTTTTGGGCATTTTGTTTGCTAACAAACAAAAGTATTTGTTTTCGGTAAAAAGGTAAGTTTGTATGTGCCAATTTTCTGATGTGAGACAGAAATAGCAGAAAAAAACAAAACCTTTGGTTTGGTACTTAACTGCTATTTTTTATATACATTACAGACAATAGTGTACTTATAATTCAATATGCATACCCAAGAAATAGGTGCGTGGTCTACCAGGTCCGTAGATATATCCGGCATCTCTATCTATACCTAAATCAAAATCATCTTGATAAGCATTTGTAAAGTTTTGAATACCGGCGTTAAAAGTAATACCGATGTTGCTGTTTAGCTTTGGGGTAAAATCTATTTTGAAGTTGTTCTCAAAGAAAGACGGTGTGGTTTCCAGTACATCTGTATTTATAAAGCCTTCATAATGAGGTGCAAGCATGCTTCCCGTGTAAACACCTGACAAATTAAGGGTTAGGGTTTGGTCTGCATTCCAGGAGAGTACATAAAAACCGTATTCATTTGGAGTTCTAAAAAAACTTTTGTTGGTATTGCTTACCGTTTCAGACCATTGCACGGGTTCGTCATATTTGCTATTCTGGAAGGTAAATCCAAATTGAAAACTCACTTTATCTTTGTATTGTATTTTAGGGTTAATGGTCACCCCGGCAACAGTTGCACCACTGCCATTTCTTCTTTCCAATAATAAATCACCATTACCCACTATTCCTTGTTCTTCAAGAATAAACACATCGGTAAGCTCCGTATAAAACCCATCTATGGTAATGCCTAAAGACCAATCACCCATATACTTATTAAAGTCTAGTGAGGAGCTAAAAGCATTTGAATATTCAGGATTCAGATTACTAGCATTTGTGATAACGGTGCCTTCACCACCCACTTGCGTAATGTGCAAATCTTCATCAAAAACCTGCGGGGCTCTAAACCCTCTAGCGTAGCCCAATCTAAATTGTAAGCTGGGGTTTATTTTATAAAGTATGTTGGCCCTAGGGCTTATTACGGGGTCTTCCACAAGGTTATGATTGTCAAAACGGGCTCCTAATAGAATATCGAATTTATCTGCAACTTCCCACACATCTTGAACGTAAACACCAAATTGCTCAGCGGTTTGATCAATAAATCGGTTATAAGACGGCGCATTGTCTTTCAAATTATTCCTATTGTATTCAAAACCTGTAACAAGTGTATGCGAACCACCAGCAAAATTACCAAGTTTTCCTGTATATTGAAATCCGCCAACAAAACTATTATCTTCCGAATTGCCGTAGGCATTTATATCTTGACCCGCACCATAATAACTGTCTCTATCAAGATTTTGGTAATTGAGATAGGTTGAAAACTTGTGATTTCTGCTTTTGGTGTACTGCTCATAGGTAAGACCACCGTTTAAAATATTATGTGTTGTAGATTCTGCAATATCGGCTTCGTGAAGCGGGCGTTCAAATTTGTTGCCGCCTCTTCTAAACTCATAAATATTGAACCCGTTGAAAGTAATTTTTGATAAGTCTGTTGGTTTGTAAAATGCCTTTACAGCAAATGATGTGGCATTTAGTTTTCCTATTTCTGAAAAACTATCACCATTAGCGTCCCAGAATTCTCTATTTCGGTTAAATCCACTTAATGTAAGCCCTGCATTTAAGTCATCTGTAACCATATCAGTTCCAATCATATAGGTTTGATCGGTAGCTGTTCCGTCTATAAATGCCTGATTGGTTTTTAGGTATGCACTATTATCAATGGGTTGTTTAGTAATGATGTTTACAGTTCCTGCTATGGCACTGCTACCGTATAAGGCAGAACCTCCACTTCTTACGACCTCTACCCGTTCAATCATATTTTGAGGAATTTGTTCCAGGCCATAAACTCCTTGCAAACTGTTAAAAATGGGACGCCCATCAATCAAAATTTGACTGTAAGCGCCTTCTAAACCATTCATCCTTAAGTTATTAAAACCACAATTTTGACAGTTGTTTTCTATACGTAAGGCTGGTTGAAAACTTAAGCCTTCTGCTAAAACAACTGATTGAGTGGCAGTAAGTAATTTATCATCCAATACATTACAGACAATGGGGGCATCTCTTCGCAAGATTTCATTCCGGGTGGCAGTCAACACTACTTGTTCCAGATTGAAATGATCCTCTTGAAGCTCAATGTCTTCAATTTTGATATTCTCGTTGTTTATTTTCACTGAAACCTCTTTAGAGAGGTAACCGACATAAGACACCTTCAGGGTATAGTCACCAGAGGGTACATTTTCTATTACGAAATTACCATTTGCGTTTGTAATAGTACCATTATTACTTTCAACTAAAAAGACGTTAGCCCCTTTAAGAGGTTTGTCTTTGTCTAAAATTCTACTTGAAATATTGAAATTCTGGGCGTTTAGTATTCCAAAACTAATTAGGAAAAGTATTAATATGCTTTTGTACATTACAGATTTAAATTAAGTTCAATAATGCAACAAATATATTTATTTAGACTAATTAAAAATAATGATTTTTATCATAGTTTTGATTTTTAGTTAGTTTAGTTTTAAAGCTTCAATTTTATCAGAAATTGAGGCTTTATTTATTGAAAATTTCTTCTTAAAATATTTGCGCAAGTAAAAACTTGCATATATTTGCAAGTAATCACTTGCGTAATAAAGATAAAATGATGAGAAGAGATGTATTTCAAGCTATAGCAGACCCTACCAGGAGAAGCATATTAATGTCTTTAACTACGGAACCTAAAAACGTCAACAACCTTTCGGATCAGTTTGATATGACCAGGCAAGCCGTTTCCTTGCATGTAAAGTACCTGCAGGAATGTGGTGTAATAACTGTTAAAAAAGAGGGTAGGGAACGTTATTGTAGCCTGGAAGTCCAAAAGCTTGCTGAGGTGGCTGATTGGTTGGAGCCATTCAGAAAGATGTGGACAGGAAAGTTTAGCCAACTTAATAATTTATTGGACGAGTTACAATCTGAGTCTAAATAAGAAGTTATAAAAATGAGTAAAAAGAAGCATAAACCGCTAATAATAGAACAAGAATTCAATGCGCCGGTAGAGCTTGTCTGGCGTGCCATTACCGAGAAAGCGTTAATGAAAAAGTGGTACTTCGATATTTCTGATTTTAAGTTAGAGATTGGAGCCAGGTTTCACTTTGAAGGAGGAAAAGAAGGCAGGTGTTATATTCATGTATGTGAAATTTTGGAAATAATACCATTTAAAAAACTCAAGTATTCATGGAAGTATGAAGGATATACGGGCCTTTCCTTTGTTACGTTTGAGCTATACCCAATTGCAGAAAAAACCAAATTAAAACTAATTCATGAAGGGTTAGAAACACTACCTGTAGCAAACCCGGATTTTGCAAGAGACAATTTTGTGGGAGGGTGGAAATTCCTGATTCACGAATCGCTGAAGGAATATCTCGAAAACGGAAAATCCCTGATTGGGCAGTATAAAGAATAATCCTATGGGTTTATTATGTATAAAATGAGTCATATTAATAACAAATAAAAACATCGAACATATGAAATATTTAAAGTACATTTTTGCAATTATAGCCATACTGATAATTGGATTTTTTCTTATAGGCCTAATCAAACCTAAAGTATCTTATGCATGTGAAATAATGGTCGAAAAGCCCGTAGTAGAATCCTGGGCGGTCATCCAGGATGAAGAAAATTTGCCGGAGTGGTTGGAAGGATTTCAAAAAATTGAACCTGTTAGTGGCAGTCCCGGCACCGTAGGGGCAGTATCAGATGTATATTTTGTTGCGGACGGACAAGAAATGACCATACGGGAAACGATAACGGCTATCGTACCAAACGAATCTATTTCCATGCGATATGAATCCGATTTCATGAATATGGATTATAAATTGGTAATGACGTCTATCAATGGAAAAACCAAAATTAGTTCAAGTACTAATGCTGTTGGAAATGGCATATTTTCAAAATCTATAATGGCTTTGGTCGGAAACTCTATTAAAGCACAAGAGGAAACAAACCTTTCCAATCTAAAGAAAACCATTGAACAAAATACTAAGGACTATTTCCCAACTGCTGAAACATCTATCGAAATCAAAGAAGATTAAAATGTGGCCCATAAGCCCTGAGGTTGTTAGGGATATGTTTCTGTCATTCTAAGCTCAGCACAAGAGTTCAGCACAGGCAAGTTCAAATTGATAAAAGTTCTTTTTATTGTCGATTACAGAAAGCTTAATTTGTTATTTATTAAAAGTTTTGAGACTAGAAGCGCATCTGATACTATAAAACGTCAATAAGGATTTTATTAATAAAAATGGCATCAGGATAGCGTTCATTTCCTCCAACAGGATGGCTCGCCGAAATAGGAATAGTCATGTTTCCCGAATCTTGAGCTTTTACCAAAAGCAGATATTCCCCCTTTTGCGAATAGGTTTGTACATTACCATTTAAATAGGCATTGATATAGGAATTTCCTGTGTTCCCAACCTGCGGCGTTATAACTCTTATCAGATACGTTTTATCTCGTTGGGTACGAAAATGAATTTCCGCAACATATTTAAGGGCATCACCATATTTAATAATTCCCTTTACATAAAATCCTTTTCTTCGCAATTCCCCGGATTGAAAACTGAATCCCAAATTATTCGGCCCGAAAGCTTTTGAAGGCATTATTTCCCATCTGCGTTGCCGGGGTTTGGTCAAATAGGTTTTCGGAATTTCCATTTTGCGTACGGGAGATTTTTTAAAGTGCTCTAATAATTTGTCCTTATAAACTCTTTTATTGACTTTTTTGATGGGTATGGCCGCGGTAATTGTCCCGGTTTTTATACCAATGTTATGTCCCGTATTCGTCTTTGTATTAATTTGCCCAAAACCTGTTGTGACTACAAAAGAAAAGAGCAACCATACAAGGCGTGTCATTTGTAAATTCATGATCTCTAAATTTTTATGGTTATTGAACTTTTATAAACTCTACCCGTCGGTTCAGGGCTTTACCTTCTGGTGTTGTATTTTCTGCGACGGGCTCACTTTCACCTTTGCCTTCGGTTTGTAACCTGTCTTCATCTATTCCAAATTGTGTTGTTAGCACATGTTTTACAGAGGATGCTCTTTGCCTGGAAAGTAACAGGTTTTCTTCTTCATGTCCATCGGTATCCGTATGACCAATTATATTTATGTTTATGGTTGATGCTTCCTTAAGGGCATTCGCAATTTGTTTTAAGACACCATAAGATTCCGGTTTTATTTGGTCAGAACCCGAATTGAATAGAATACCGGTTGTAGCATATTTGCCATTATCTAACAATTGGCTTCGTAAATCTTGTCCGCCTTCAGCAATTTTTAGGTTTCTGATAAACAAGTGTTCCTTATCATCCTTAAATTGTAATAATTCAAATTTTAAGGTGTTGATACCGGTATCTTTGGGGACTATACGAGGTATATCAACATATTTCTTTTCGTTTATCCATAACCTGAAGCGTTGTTTGTTTACCGCAATCGAAATATGAGGTTGGTTGAGGACGGTTTCCCTGACATCGGCAGATATTTGATTGTACATGCCGTCCCTGCTTTGATAGTCATAATTTCGCATGGCGATTCCAATTGCCGAATATTGACAAAATGGTATGGAAGCACTCACATAATTGTTGCCTTTTTTAAATTTTGAATCATCACTTATCAATATATTCAATACAGCCGTAGAGGAAGTGTGTTTATCTAAACCGGCGGCAAGTATATCAAACTCAATAGTATACTCCTTAGGTAAGGTTACATCCGGAATATAATAGGTATTATAACCCGGTAAGATCTTAAGCCATTTACCGGAAGAATCATTTACTGTAACTAATTCACCTGATCCATTGGCGTTCCATTTAGCCGGAAAATCTCCAATATTATCTAAAGCGTATTCATCATAGAACAAAATACTATCTCCCGGCATGAAATCAAACTTTGAATAGATTTGAAAGGCGTCATCGCTGTTTTGACTTTCGATATCAGAATCCGAATCACCATTATTTTCCTGAGTCTCGTGCGTTGTCTTGGATTTTTTTTTCTTTTTTAATTTTTTATCGGAATTCAGAATGGTGTCCATGACTTTTCCGGTTTTTTCCGCAACTTTTTCTTCTATTTTTTGAGCGGCAGTTTCTTTCGCGGCTTCTTCAGCCCGTTTCTTTAACTTCTTTAAGATTTGAGCCTCGGTTGTATGAGATAACCCTAAAAAGAGAAACCCGATAAGTGTGATAATTTTTTTCATTACTTGGTTTCCTTTGGTTATTCACAGAAAAATAGTTTGTTACCGGAAGTGTAAACGCTGGATACACTTTTAATACGATTTAATTTTACAAAGCCTTCAAATGCTTTTGCTACCGCTGCCTTATTGGCCGGCATATTCAGAATTTTTCTGGATTGTTTTTCTATTTGATTTTTTAATCGTACCTCAATAGCGTTTAACACAGGTAATAAGAGGTCAAGTTTTCCGCCCATTTCAAACTTGCCTTTCAGGTCAACCTTCTCAACATCAAAAGCAACGGAACCATTATAAGCTATTGGCCTAAGTCTGATCTTAGCAATTCTGGGAGTTTTCCAGTTAAAATCAGGAGCCCTTTTGTCTCGTCTACCTTTCATACAACCCGGGCATTTCCCTTTTATTTCGCTTCCATTACCCTCAAATTCCAATGAAAGGTAAAATTTCCCATTTTCGTAAGTCAGTTTGTTTTTACCTCGTAGGGATTGAATATCATTCACATAATAAATCCATTTACGTACCGGCCCTTGTACCGTTCTTTCACCCATGTCAAATTTGGTAGTGGTATTGTTTAATTTGATATAAGAGTTCGTTCTATTTAATACAATTTCCATAGTTCCGATTTGTTTGCGGAGTGCCGGTAATGCCAGTCTGTTAGCATCAATGGCTTTACAATTTTGTGCCGTTGATACATGAAATGACCCTAAAATTATGGCCATCATTACTAATGCTTTGCT
This sequence comes from Seonamhaeicola sp., assembly GCF_028281565.1. GTDB lineage: Bacteria > Bacteroidota > Bacteroidia > Flavobacteriales > Flavobacteriaceae > Seonamhaeicola. The sequence goes on along the minus strand of NZ_JANQJQ010000048.1, from coordinate 243,516 downwards.
CGAATTTTTCATAACTTATAGTTTAGTAAATAATAATTTTTCGGAAGGTTTTGCTACCTGATGCTGTTTCTATCCATAAAAAATAAACGCCTGTTGAATAATTTGAAACATGGATATCAGGTGAGGTTTCCGTTGTCATTAACTGACCAAATTGGTCATATAGTTCTATTTTTTTTATAAACCCCGCATTTGAGGAAACTGTTAAAAGATCCCTGGCCGGGTTTGGATAGATTGTTATTGCATTCAACTCAACGTTTTCAACACCCAACAGGCATGATTCACTATATTGTGCCGTGATGTCTTTGTTCCAATTTGGTGCAGAACCTGAATACCCAATATTGTCAACACAAATAAGCGAGAGATTTGTATTGTTTCTGGCATCCATGGTGTGAATATTTGTATTGTTGCCATTGCGCAGGTCTAAAAAACTAAGGTTATTATTTTCAAATCTTAACGTAGCCAATATAGGAGCATTGGTCAAGTCTATACTTTCCAACTGATTGTTATAGCACCAAACAATTTCCAGTTTATTTTGAGACGTTGGAAAAGTCATTTGGGTTAAATCATTATCATGGCAAATGATTTGGTACAGTTCCGTATTATTAGTTAGATCCAGGTTGCTTAATAAATTATCCTGACAACTTAAATCGCTAAGAATTAGATTATTAGACAGGTTTAAACCGGCTAGCTGGTTTTCCTGACAAGATAAACTAACAAGCGCTTCATTTGCCGATACATTCAGGTTTGTCAATATGTTTTTTTGACAATCAACGATTTTAAGTTTAGTGTTAGAACTAAGGTCCAGGGCGGTAAGTAAATTGGTATCGCAGTCAAGCATTTCAAGATCAACAAAGGCTTCTATACCACTCAGGTCTGTAATGGATGAATTGGTCACATTCAAATTAATAACGCCTTCGGCATCTTCATTTAAAATATTTCCTGTAATACCATTGGAGTCTATTCCTAAAGCGATCAATTTATTCTCAAAGACAGGATCGGGTACTGGGGTAGTTTGTGCCCCAAGTGTAATAAACTGTAACATGAATAAGATAAAGGCTATGTTATTTTTCATGACTTATTTTTTAGTAAAATGTGTTGTTTTTATAATCCTGTTTTTACAAATGATCTTTAGCTTATACTTTCCTTTTTCCAAATGATTGATGTTTAGAAAAATCTTGTTAGTATGCAGTTTTTTAATGGTCCCTTCATACTTTTTTTTCTTCATGGTAAATGAAGATTACTTGGTTGTTAATGTTATTGGTGTAAAATTAAAGTGTGATTTATGGCAAGGTTATGACATATGTATCGAAGATTGTAACACATGTAACAAAGCTTGTATATTATTGAAAAAGAGTGATTTAAAAATCAGGATTTCATGTACTCGGAAGGCGAACAGCCATAAGCTTTTTTGAAGCATTTGCTAAAATAGGCATGGTCATTGAACCCTACGGTATAACCGATTTCAGAAATATTGGCATCACTTTTTTGAAGTAATGAAGCTGCTAACTTTAAGCGTTGTGAACGAATAAATTCCGAAGCTGATAACCCCGTTAGTGCTTTTAATTTTCTATGTAATTGCATCCGGCTCATACCTACAGCTTTACTAAAGGCTTCAGCACTAAACGAGGATTCCGTTAATTTTTTATCGAGTACTTGTTGTACTCGTTCCAAAAAGATTTCATCTAAATTAGTTATTGATATATCCTTTGGCTTGAGTACTACTTCCTGACTATAGCGATCGCGTAGAAGTTTTCTTGAAGCTACTAAATTTTGAACCCGGGTCTCTAACAATTTTATTTTAAATGGCTTTGTTATGTAATCATCAGCACCCGTTTCCAGACCTTTGTATTGGTCTTCTTCGCCCGCCTTAGCAGTTAATAATATAATTGGGATATGGCAGGTGCGTTCATCTGATTTTAATTGGTTGCATAGTTCCAGGCCATTGGTGCCGGGCATCATGATATCGGAGATAATAATATCGGGGACAAATGTGATCGCTTTTTCAATCCCAATCGTTCCGTTTTTGGCTTCTAAGATCTGATAGAGCTCTGAAAAGGATCGCTTTACAAATTCTCTAACGTCTGCGTTATCTTCTACAATGAGTAAAATAGGTTGATCTTCATCTAAAATCTCATCGCCGGTTAGTTTAGTTTCCAATGTAGTTGTTGCCTGTTGATATTCCGGGGAAACCTGATCAGTGGCGGCCTCCGGATCAAGTTCATCTTTACGGAAGGCTGTTTTTGATATGGGCAGCGTAGCTCTAAACAGTATGGTGTTGTTTGATGTGTTTTCAACAGCTATGGTTCCGTATGATAATGTAACAAGCTCTTTAACTAACGACAGACCTATACCAACGCCATCTGCATTGTCATCAGCCTGATAAAACCGATTAAAAATTTGATCTGCTTTTTCCTTGGAAAGTGTGGAGCCGCTATTTTCTACTATAATTTCTAAATGTCCGTTTTTTATAATTGTTTCAAAATTTATAATGCCGTTATCAGGTGTATATTTAAAAGCATTGGATAACAAATTTATTACTGTTTTTTCTATGACATTTTTATCAAACCAAACGTGTTCAGAGTTTCCAACTTTTACGGAGTATTTAATGTTTTTTTGCTGTGCCAAATGTTGAAAAGAAGATGTTAAGGATCTTAAAAGTGAAGATAAATCACCTTGGGCTACTTTCAGTTTTACATGGCCCGATCCTAATTTAGAAAGGTCCAATAGCTGGTCAACCAGGTTTAATAACCTCTTGGAATTGCGTTGCATAAGTTCAAAATCCACCCGGTCGGTTTTGTTTAAATCTTCCGAATCTAATTTTTTTTCAAGCGGTGCTGAAATTAAGGTTAAGGGTGTACGGAATTCATGTGAGATATTTGCAAAGAAATTGGATTTCAAGGTATCCACTTCTTTCAATTTTTTATTGGTTTTTTGCCGGTTTCTGTATAGGAAGAAAAAGAAAATTCCAACCAAAGAAGTTAAACCGATACCTCCCAACAGTAAATTTCGCTGATGCCTTTTTTGCTGTGCTACCAACTGATTTTGTGAGGTTAGTAACGCTATTTCCCGTTCTTTTTTTTCAGTTTCATATTTGGTCTCAAGCTCATTAACCTGGGTGCGTAGTTTGGCATAATCGAAAGAATCCCTCAACTGAACATAGTTTTCCCAATTTTGGGATAGCAATTTATAGTTGCCTAATTCTTTATGGGCACCAATGATAACTTTAATCGCGAGGATCTGGCTTCGCTGATCTTTCCTTTGTTTTGCCATGTCAAATCCCTGCTGTGAATAAAGCAGGGCTTTATTGTAATTTTTGATTTTATAGTAGAAATTCCCAAGGCTAATATGGGCCCTGCTGATATAAAAGTTGTTCTTTCTTTCCTTTGCTTTCTTTAAGAATTCCAAATAGTCTTTTTCAGCAAAATCCAATTGACCCAGGTTGTAGTAAATATTAGCCCGTTCAGGTAGCGCCTGAATTAATTTAATATTTCGAGGACGTTCGGCTCTGTAATAATTTATCGCAGAATCAATATATTTAAGCGCTTTTTCATATTCTTTTTGTTGTCTGTAAATACCACTAATTGAAAAGTTAATGTTGTGCAGGCCATCAGGGTGCCCTAGAAATTCATGAATGGATTTTGCTTCAAAATAATATGTTTTGGCCTTTTCATATTCGGTAAGATTATAAAAAAGATCACCGGTTTTTTCATAAATATAAGCACACTTCCGGCCATAGTATAAGCTATCACTTGTTCTGCAGATACTGTCAGCTTTTAGATAATTTTCCAATGTCGCCTCATAACTGTTCTTCCCGGACCTCCTATTTCCTGCGATCATCAAAACGGTTAGAATGGCATTCCGATCTTTACTCTTATAAGCAAGATCTATTCCCAGGTCCATATATTTATCAGCCGAATCCTTTTGCTGCTCTCGTGAGAACCTATAGCCTAGTCGTACGTAATGATTTGCGATACCGGGATCATAATTGTATTGCTTTAATTCGCGAATGGCTCTTCTGTTAGTTAATTTCGCTGAATCTTTGTTTTCGTACCTATGCTTCCAATTTGCCAGGTTTACCAGAGTATTTGAAATGCCTTTAGGGTACTTTATTTTTCTTGAGAGGTTCAGGGCCTTTTGATAATAGGCATATGAGGAATCCTTATCGGCATAAAGGTTCCCTAACTCCAGGTATTCCATGGCCCTGGCCGACTCCGTTTTGGCGTTGGCAATAACTCCCATCAGGGAATCGATTTTTTGCTGATGTTGCCCAAATAAGACAGTCGGTACAAGAAGTGAAATATATACAACGAAGAATTTCACGTTTAAAATAAATTTGATTCCATTATAAATTTAAGTAATTATAGTGAAATTCAACCGGTGTGGCTATGTAACATGTAACGATCATAGTTACATATTTTACAGAAAACAAAACGCTAACTTCAATTTTATAGTTATCTAACAGCGTTCGTCTTTAGGCTAAATGAAAAAGTAGCGTTCAACCGGTGCGCTGCCATTTTACTTTTCTCATTAGTTTTATAAATGTACATTATGTAAGGGGTGATAATAAGCACAGTTTAATTTAAGGAGTCGCTAATTTAATTATAACATAAAGTAATACTATTCTTGGTTTTAGTCATAAAAGTATGAGAAACGAGCGCTAAAGTATTTATGTATTTTGTTGTATATCAATAGATTGCATAACGCTAAACTAAAAAGTATTAATACTATGATTAAATTATCGCAGAAAAGTATTTCGAAAATCGGTTTTCTGATTTTTGTGTTTTCCATACTGGGCGGGAACCAGTCTTATGGTCAATCCGGCATTCCTACTAATTTAAATGCCACAAATGAAACCGCAAATGGATTTACATTGAACTGGACAGCGCCAACAGGTTATACCATACAAGGGTATAATTTGTATAAAGATGGCGGTTATGTAGCCTGGGTAAATGGTAGTTCATTATCTTATAATTTTACGGGAATTACCCAAGGCATTAGTCATGATTATGTTGTGAAGGCCATACAGGATGGTTCTTTTGTTGAGCATGCCAGTGCCACGTTTAATTTTGTACTTGGCAGTGGAGGTGATACGCAAGCACCAACAGCACCAACGCTGTCTTCATCAAATATAACAGAAAATACAGTGGATTTATCATGGTCTGGGGCAACGGATAATGTTGGTGTTACAGGTTATAAGATCTACAGGGATGGTACAGAAATAGCGAATCAGCCAGGGGCTACGTATCAAGCTATTGGTTTATCGGCATCAACTAACTATGCCTTTACGGTTTCAGCCTATGATGCAGCCGGCAATAATTCGGCTTTAAGTAATACTGCTAATGTGACTACGAGTGCAGCTTCAGATACACAAGCGCCTACAGTGCCAACAGGTCTGTCAAGCTCGGGGATAACTTCAAGTGCGTTTAATTTGAGTTGGAGTGCATCAACTGATAATGTTGGTGTTACCGGATACAAGGTTTATCTGGATGGTACTTTGAATAAGTCTGTGTCAGGAACCAATACAAGTATAACAGGGCTGAGTGTTTCAACAAGTTATAATGTAACGGTTGCTGCAACCGATGCAGCCGGTAACGAGTCTGCTCAGAGTGCTGCATTGGCTGTACAAACCTCCGGGGCTTCCGGAGCTAGTGACGAGCCTACTAATTTGAATGCTACCAATGCTACCGCAACAGGTTTTGTACTTAATTGGACGGCACCAACAAATTATACACCACAAGGATATAATATTTATAAGGATAATGGCTATGTGGCGTGGGCTAACGGATCCGCTACTGCTTATACTATTAATGGTATTAGCCAGGGTACCAGTCATAATTATGTTGTAAAGGCTATTGATCAGTCATTTATAGAACATGCCAGTGCGCCTTTTGCATATACATTGGGCGGAAGCGCAACAGATACACAAGCGCCAACGGCACCAACCTTATCTTCATCTAATGTTACTTCGAGTTCTGTAGATTTATCATGGAGTGGCGCAACAGACAATGTTGGCGTAACAGGATATAAAGTATACCAGAGCGGTACTTTAATTGCATCTCCAACAGGAACATCTTATGCGGTTTCGGGATTATCAGCAGCAACATCCTATGCGTTTACTGTTAAGGCTATCGATGCGGCAGGTAATGAGTCAGTTTCAAGTAATACCGCTAACGTGACGACAAACGCAGCCGGTGGAGGGCCATCTATAATTAACCATAATAATGCATTATTAGCCTATATAGGACGCATAGACCAGAGGAATTCTCAGTTTACAAAAGTAGCGTGGCCAGGTGCAGGCGTACGGATGAAATTTCAAGGTAGTACACTTAAGGCAAAAATTAATTGTGTAGCTAACAATGGTAATAACTATGCTAAGGTAGTTATAGACGGTGTACCGCAACCTAAGTTGGTATTGTCTGCAGGAACATCGGTGTATACTTTAGCCTCAGGTCTCAATAGTAATCAATCGCATACGGCCGAAATATATAAAATAACGGATGGGTTTGATGGTTATATTGCTTTTGAGGAATTTGAATTACAATCAGGAAAGACTTTAGAAACTTATACCAAGCCGCAATACAAAATTGAGTATTATGGCGATTCGCAAACTGTGGGTTATGCCATTGATGATTTTGCAAGAACCAATGGCGCAGATGATGGAGGACCGGCTTATAAAAATAATTATTATTCGTATTCCGGTTTAGCCTCGCGAGCTTTAAATGCAGAGTATCATGTTATAGCGCGGTCTGGTATTGCTTTAAAATCTGACCCCTGGGGAGGTGTTCCTATGACTTCAACCTATACAAGAGTTTTAGATTCTGATGCTAGTTTTGCCTGGGATTTTTCGCAATGGACACCGGATTTAATTGTGATTAATCTGGGGCAGAATGATTATTGGAATGCTGCAGCTAATGGAGATATAACGCAGAATTACATCGACTTCGTAAATAATGTTAGGGCAAAATATACCAATGGTAGTCAGATCCCAGTGGTGTTATCGCTTGGCGATATGGATGCGGCTGCAAATACGGATTATCAAAACTACGTTACTAATGCAGCTAATACTTTAGGAACTAATACTTACTCGCTTATTTTTCCGCATACCCCTGGAAATGTTAATACCCCGGGGTCCATGGGGCATCCAAGTAGAGCTAGAGCACAAACGATGTCCGATTTGCTTATAGGCTTAGTACAATCTAATAATCTGTTGGGAAGCACCCCGCCAACCAACCAAATATTGCATGAGGTTGTAAGTAACTGGGATGATGTTACACCAACCTGGGCTAATGGCGGGTGCTCTTATGAAGTTATAGCCAACCCCGTGGTGAATAGTGATAATAATAGTGCAAGTTGTGCCAAAGTGATTACTAATGGTTCCGCATATCCTTATTTAAAACTAAGTGCATCACAGTTTTTTGATTTTACAACGAAGCCATATTTTAAATTAAAAATTAACGGGGTGCATGGAAGAGGACAGATTCAGTTAAAGCTTCAAAAGGTACCGCATGATGACAACGATTATTATTATCAGGCTGCCTACTCCCATGGTAATGGTGAAACCGGATGGGAAGAACTTATATTTGATATGCGCGGAGCACCTTCCGGTAAGTATAAAGATTTACTGATTATGGTAGATGCTAATGACTATAATAATGGGGTGTCCGGTCAAACCTGGTACGTTGATGAATTAATTCGATTTGATATTGCCGGTGATACCCAACCACCTACAGCACCTGCAAATTTAGCGGCAAGTGAGGTTACAGATAATATGATGGTGGTGTCCTGGGATAAGGCTACGGATAATAGTTTAGTAGATAAGTACAAAGTGTATTTAAATAATGTTTTGCATACGACCACAACATCCAATAAAGTTTTGTTATATGATCTAACGGCCAGTACATCTTATAGCATAAAAGTTAAATCGGTAGACGTCGCCGGAAATGAGTCTACGAATTTTAGTAGCTCTATTACGCAGAGTACTACAGCGTCACCTGGCAGTTCACCGGTTCCCGACGATTTCAATTATATTTTTGGGACACAAACCTTTGGACCGGATTATCAATTTACAAGTACGGATAAGTTAACGGAAACGGCGCAAGGTATGGCTGCGATGGGAACTAATATATTGAAAATGACGCTCTCTCCCGGGAATTATGTAAGCCCGGACCCGGGCTCTTCATCATCTTTAAATGCCATTAACAGCAATCAGTTTTTAAAGGATGCTCTGGATATGGAGGAGTTCAAGTATGTTTTCTTATGGGTGTACTCACCAAATGTTTGGATAAGAGATGGTATAACACCCACTGAAGTAAATAATGAAAAGGATAATGTTTACAAACTAACTGAGTATTTGCTGGACAGGTATAAAGGCACCAATAAGAAATTCTTTATTGGACAATGGGAAGCAGATTGGGAATTGGTAAATGCTAATTCCGGGGTAGAAGATTGGAATATTATGAATCCCAATGTAAGTCAGGCCAGAATAGATGGCATGATACAACAATTAAATGCAAGACAAAGAGCAGTTGATAGTGCAAGAACGCATACCGTTCATCATGACGTGGAAGTATATAATTATGTAGAGGTTAACCTTCCTAAAGTAAGGACTATAGATAATAACTTGCCAAGCATAATGTCACACGTATTGCCGCATACGAATGTAGACTTTGTGTCTTACTCATGTTACGATGCAACCAAGCAATACAATACGGAAGCTGATGTTAAAACAAGTTTGTTTGAAGTTTTAAACGCTCTTGAAAATGCATTGCCTGCTAAAGCCGGTTTACCATTTGAGAAACGTGTTTTTATAGGCGAGTTTGGATATCCTAACGGAAGAGAGAAAAAAGACAATCCAGCGGCTAATGATTATTATAAAGAGCCTTTGAATCAGGAACAGCAAGATGCATGGTCCAGAAATGTAATGAAAGCGGCCCTAGAATGGGGAGCCCCTTTTGCCTTGTATTGGACATTTTATGGAAATGAACATAAAGCAGGTTGGAATACACAGAATGGCTTTTGGATGGTCGATAATCTTAACAGAAAGCAAAAGATATATCACACCTATAAGAACTATTATGCTGCGGCAAAGCAGGGCATTATTGACTTTAAAAATGCCAATGGGGGAGCATTGCCGACAGAAGCCCAGTTTAGAACTATTGCATTAACTGCTTTGAATGGGGCTTCTAATACGGCCTCTAAGAATGTTAAGAAGGAAGAGCGTTTGGAAGTTAATGAAAAGAATGAGGTTGGTGACATTGTAGTGTATCCAAATCCTGCAACCGATAGGATATATATAACGAACCATAATCTTGAAATAAAAACCCTCAGGGTCTATAATTTATCCGGTCGGGAAATAATGCGTCTGAATGGAGCCAATGAAGGCGTGATAAATTTAGAACTTTCTAATGTTAGTAAAGGACTTTATTTTATCAAAATCAGTACTGTAAAAGGCGTTGAACGCACTTTTAAGTTTGTTAAAAAATAGTTTTAGTTTGTTGTTTGTTTGCAGGTAGTTAGAATTTCTTTCTAGGCAGAAAACTGATTGTAGCGTTATAAGAAAAGGGATGCCATCTTTTGGTAAGCCCCTTTTCTTTTTGAAGGCAAGTATTTTGTTTTAAAAACTTTGAATTTTATCAGGTAACTTATTAAAACTATTACATGGTGTTTAGGTTTTTTAAATAGTTTTGATAACTGGTATGGTTTTTCTCTGAATACATTCGAAATGTTAATTATTAGATATTATGACTAAAATAAAGGTGTTAAGAATAGTCATTGTTTTCTGTTTAGGAACTTTTTTATGTAGCTGTGGTGCGGCTTATAAAACCCTGACTATTAGTATGGGTAATCCTCAGATTAAGGTACAGGGTAGAACAGAGTTTAGTGAAGATGGAGGGCTGAGGCTGTATTGGTCGGGAACATCTATTGAAATGCGTTTTAAAGGAACAGGTTTAAGCGTTGATATGATAGATGATCAAGGAGATAATTATTATAATGTGTTTGTAGATGATAGCCTCTATTTGGTATTAAGACCGGATAAAACAAGAAAAACATATAATCTGGCCAGGGGGCTTCAGGATGAGCAGCACATAATAAAAATATTCAAACGGACGGAGTGGACAAGAGGAACATCAGAGGTTTATGGTTTTACAGTTGCGGGAGAAAATCCCGAAATTTTGAAGCTCAAACCAAAAAAGAAAAAGATAGAATTTTATGGGGATTCTATTACTGCCGGATACGCAGTGGAAGATCTAAGTGGAAAAGATTCGCCAGATAGCACTTATACCAATAATTATAAAAGTTATGCAGCCATTACCGCAAGGTATTTTGATGCCGAGTATCATGCCATATGTAGAAGTGGTATAGGCATTATGTTGGGTTGGGATGATATGGTTATGGGAGAGCTCTATGACAGGTTGAATCCTAATGATTCCTTAAGTAAATGGGACTTTAATAGCTATAAGCCAGGTATTGTTGTTATTAATTTGTTTCAGAATGATTCCTGGCTGGTTAATTTACCTGAAAGAACCGGTTTTAAAAAGAAGTTTGGTAACGGCACTCCGGACGATGGTCATATAGTGAAATCCTATAAGGATTTTATAAAGCGTTTAAGGGAGGTATATCCTAATACAAAAATAGTTTGTGTCTTGGGTAACATGGATGCAACAAGTAAAGATTCTGTATGGGGCGAATATATAAAGCGGGCTGTAGAGGAGTTAAACGATAACGAGCTGTATTATTTAATTGTCCCTTATAAGGACACGCCTGGCCATCCTAATGAAAAAGAACAGCAAGTGTTGGCTGATAGTTTGATAAGTTTTATTCAAAATAAGATAAGTTGGCAATAAGCATGTTATACTTTGTGTTTTAGGATGAGTTCCTGGCTTGTTTTAAACTCCCTTGGGGTGCATCCTTTTTTCTTTTTGAAGATTCGGTTAAAGTTAGATAAGTTGTTGAAACCGCATTCGTAGCAAATTTCGGCAATGGAGTCTTCAGATTCTATAAGAAGTCTGGCAGCGTTTCCTACTCTTACATCGTGTATGTATTCTGTGAAAGACCTGTGAGTGTGTCTTTTAAAAAAATGACTAAAAGCGGTTTCAGACATGTTTATCATATCCGCAGCTTCTTTTAACTTGATGTTATTTTTATAATTTGACAATATGAAATCGGAAACAATTTTTATGCGTTCGCTTTTACTGTTTTCAAATTTGTTTACAAATGAAGCGCTGCTTAATAATGTTTGGTTTCTTGAAATGGAAAGGTCGTATAGGATCGACAAAAATTCAAGAAAAGAATCAAAACCGGATATGTCACAAAGTTTTAAAATCCTTTTGGAAATAGTTTTTTGGGTTTCTTCGGAAAACAATATACCCCTGTATGATTTGTTTATCATTTCCCGAACCGGGGTCATTAATTTGCGATCCAAAGTTTCTTGCGAGAATAAATTTTGCTGAAACTGAATGGTGATAACGCGGGCCTCATCATGGTTGTTGTTTCCCATCCAGGCATGAGGGGTGTTAGGGCCTACTAATACCAGGTCGGAGGCCGAGTATTCCAAAATAGAATCACCCACAATTCTTTTACCATTGGAATTAAATACAAAGTTTAGCTCAAATTCAGGGTGGTAATGAACGGGAAAGTCGAATTTGGCATTGTAATTATTTAGAACAATGAAAAAATCTTCATCTTTAATCGGGGTAATTTCTCTTTCTATAATGCTCATATTATTAGTTTTTGGTAGTTTATATCGCATTAAAATGCTCTAAGATTGAAACAAATATATAAAATAATTTCATAATAGTATGTTTTTTGATTTTTGATTTAAATAACTGATATATAGGTTTATAAGGATTTTTTATGGTTTTTTGAACTGTAATTGTATCAAATAGTAGCTTTAAAGTATTAGTTTTAATACATATTTAGTTAGTAAATTTGTCAACTAGATATTAAATAGTAACTAAACTAAATTCTAAATTTTAAGTAATTAATGTATGAACAGTTTTAAAGTAAGATTAAAATTTGCTTTACTCACTATGTTGATGATGTGGGGTAGTAATTTTTATGGTCAAAGTAGATCCGAAGTGCGTGGGACGGTACAAGATGTTAATGGAAATCCTATGCCGGGAGTGAATATTTTAGTAAAGGGAACATCGAATGGTGCAGCGTCAGATTTTGATGGGAACTACGTAATTAAAATTGAGGACTCTGAAAGTGTATTGGTGTTTTCTTATCTCGGGTTTGTTACTCAGGAATTGAAAGTTGCAGGGAGGCAGGTTGTCGATGTCGTTATGCAGGAGGATGCGGAGTCTTTAAAAGAAGTGGTTGTGATTGGTTATGGAGCTGTTAAAAAAAGTGATTTAACAGGAGCTGTAGTGTCATTAAAGGCAGAAAAGCTTGAAGAAACGCCTTCGCCGTCTGTAGATGTGTTGTTACAAGGAAAGGTTGCAGGTGTGCAGGTAACACAAACTTCCGGTGAACCGGGTGCAGGTGTAGCGGTTCGCATTAGGGGATTAAGCTCCAGAGAAGGTAGTAACAGTCCGTTATATGTGGTAGATGGTTTTCCTTATAGTGATGCCGGTAATTTAAAGCAATTGAACCCCAACGATATTGCATCGATTGAGGTATTGAAAGATGCTTCTGCAGCTGCTATTTATGGGTCCAGAGGAGCTAATGGTGTCATAATCATTACAACTAAAAGCGGTAAGAATAATCAAAAAGCAAAATTCGAAATAAAAGCCCAAACCGGTTTTCAGATGGTAGATCGGGATAGATTAAACCTTATTACAGATCCACTGACTTTTGCATCCATAAGCAATGAAACCTTAGAAAATGATACAAGAAATGTAACGCCATTATATGTTGGTGCCGTAGACCCGTCAACCGGTGTTTATTACCCTTCTCTGTTAGAGATAGCAGATGGTTCCTGGGGTATAAATACAGATTGGGCAGATGTGATTTTAAGAGAAGCTTTAACGCAAAATGTCAATATAGGTATAACTGGAGGGGATGACAATACGGCTTATGCTGTTTCCGGAAATATTTTTGATCAAACGGGAGTGCTTATTGGTAATGATTATCAAAATTTTACGTTTAGAGGTAGGTTAGACCAGAAGGCCAGAGGCGGGTTTAAATATGGAACAAACCTCGCGCTAAGTTATGTCAAAAGAAATAGAACCCAGTCAGGTTTTGGTATTGGGCGTTCGCCTCTTATACCCGTTTTTAACCCGGATGGGAGTTACTTCACCAATGGCGCCGGAGATTTTTTCAATCCCGTAATGTTAGCTAATGAAGTTACCGATGTTAGCAATGAATACGATGTTAATGCACTGGCATATATAGACTGGAACGTTGTAAAGAATTTAAATTTAAGGGCGCAATCCGGGATTAATTTAGGGCATTCTATTGGCGATTATTATGAGCCAAGAACAACATCGTCCGGTAATTTGTTTAACGGTGTTGGAGAGATTAATAATTATACGGGGTACACGCTTTTAAATGAGGCCTATGTAACGTATAAGAATACATTTTCTGAAAAACATGAAGTAAGTGCTATGGCGGGATATTCCAGTGAAAAAAGGCAAATACGAACTTCTAAACTCAGGGGAGAAGGATTTGTGAACGACGCCCTGGGGAATGAAGACTTAAATGCAGCCATGACTCGAAAATTAGAAAATTGGTTTCAGGAACAAACATTACAATCTTTTATTTCAAGGCTTACTTACGCATTTGACGACAGATATTTGTTGACGCTTTCGGGAAGATACGACGGGTCTTCTAAATTCGGAGCCTTAAATAAGTACGGATTTTTCCCTTCAGGAGCCATTGCCTGGAAAGTGCATAACGAAAACTTCATGTCTGATCAAAATGTGGTATCAACTTTAAAATTAAGAACCAGTTTCGGGTATTCAGGAAATCAGGCGATTACACCATATGCGACACTTAACCAATATGGGTCAAGAAGATATTTTGCAAACGGGACTTTGGTCACAGGATATGGGCCCTATCAAAATGGAAATCCGGCCTTGCAATGGGAAACAACATCGCAATTAGATTTTGGTCTGGATTTAGGCTTGTTTAACAATAGGGTTTCCATAACGGCCGATTACTATCGTAAAGAATCTACAGATTTATTAAGAAAACAAAGATTGCCATTTTCATCTGGATTTGACGATGTTTGGATTAACGGAGGTAAGATATTGAATACCGGATATGACCTCTCTGTAGACGCTACTATATTGCAAGGGGAATTTCAGTGGAATATCTTAGGAACGTTATCGCATAATGAAAACGAAGTTGTAGATATTGGAGAAGAAGGCGTTGGAGAAGGTCTAAGGACCGGAGGTTATATAGAATCCTTTAGAGATTATCCAACAAGATGGCGTAATGGTCAGCCAATGAACATCATTGTTGGCTATAAAGTAGATGGTATTGTGCAGTCCTTAGCAGAAGGTCAGGAAGCCGGATTAGTAGGAGATGAAGCCATGCCGGGTGAATTTAAATATGTTGATATCAGTGGGCCTGACGGTGTACCGGATGGAATTATCAATGAATTGGACAGAACGGTAATAGGGAGTACACAACCAGATCTTGTAGTTGGACTTACATCAGAATTTAGATATAAGAATTTTGACTTTAGTGCCCAGGTATATGGAACTATTGGTAATGATATCGTAGCGATAAAGAAATTTGAAGGGTTACGATCACTAAACCGGTGGACCGTTGACAATAGAACCAACGAATGGCCAAGTTTAAGAGGAGGGCGTTTGAATAAAATATCAGATTGGTGGATAGAAGCCGGTTCATTCCTTCGCATATCTAACGTTACTTTAGGTTATAGTTTACCCTCTGAAACTATCCCGGGAGTTCAAAATTTAAGACTTTATGTAACGGGCACCAATTTATATACGTTCACCAGGTTTAGCGGTGCAGACCCGGAAATAGAGGGAGGCGTTGATTATGGAACGTATCCGAAATACAGGACATTTACTTTTGGATTAAACCTAACACTATAAAAAAACTTAATATGAAAACTATTAAATATTTATTTTTAATTATAGCAAGTGGTTTATTCACCGCTTGTTCTCTTGATGAAACTCCAAAGGGGTTTCTCAATGAAGAAAATTTTTATCAATCGGCAAGTGATGCAGAATCAGCCGTTTTGTATGCTTATGCAGTACTTCCTGAGTTAGGGTACTTTTCCAGATATTACTATTATGTTGCACATTGTGCTACGGAGGAGTTTACTCAAAAATCGGATGCAGAGGCGGGACAACACGAACTTGATAATTATGTTACAACGAATACTACAGCAGATCTAGCCAATGTATTTCGTCACTGCTATTTAACCATAAATAGAACATTTCCAATAATTAATAATGTGCCATCCATAGCAATGGATGAAAACTACAAAGATCACCTTATCGGTGAGGCTCATTTTCTGAGAGCATTTAATTATTACAACCTGGTTCGCTTGTTCGGTCAGGTACCCTTAAGAAAGGAGCTTATGACCGATTTTAATAGTGCCGGTTTAGAGCTTGCTTCTATTGAAAACATTTATGCCTATATCATTGAAGATTTACAGGCAGCCATCACTTTAATGGATACGCAATACAGATATGGTAGGGCAAACAAAACAGCAGCGCAAGGCTTGTTAGCCAATGTACATCTGTTTTTGGCTTCGGCGTCTCAATCAGGGCTTGCCGGTTATGGTTTTGCAGATGCCAATACAAATTACAATTTAGCTAAGCAATATTCCGGCGAGGTGGTAAATGGACAAACGCAGTTTGGTTTAGATGCTAATATTCAAAATATTTTTGACCCTGTTCAAAGTTTAGACCCGGCATCGAGTCCGGAAAATATTTTTAGCGTAGTAGCGTCCAGAACTGAAATAGGGCCAACAAACATGATGAGTTTATTGTCAACACCTTTTGTTCAGACCGGATTTACACTGCTTCCGGAACAAGGAGGGCATACCATAGATTTTGGTTGGGACCATGTTATTGTAGAAACGCCTTTTTATAATTCGTTTGACGATAATGACCGAAGAAAACAATTGTTGTTTATGACTTCATATATAGATGCTTCCGGGAACCAGGTCAATACAAATGGTGATAGACCTTATACTTTAAAGTATTTGGATGCTAATCGTTCCGGTGGAGAAAATTCCGGAAACCGCATTCCTATAGTCAGGTTTTCAGAGGTATTACTCACTTATGCCGAAGCCTGTGGCAATACAGCAGAAGGTATAAATGCCCTAAATCAAATTCGTTCAAGGGCTAATCTAAGTACTTACACAATGGGTGATTTTGCCGGTGATGCAGCTTTTAGAGATGCTGTGCTTCAGGAAAGAGCCTGGGAGTTAGCCTATGAGTTTAACAGATTATATGATCTAAGAAGGACCGGTAAAATGGAAGCGGTTTTGGCAAATGCACCTTATGCTAAAACCCTGACCAACGGCGTATACTTTTTTGATATTCCTTTTGAAGAAATAGATAGAAATCCAAGTTTATAATTTAATACAATAAGATTATGAAAACGTTTTATAAGACATGGCTGGTTTTGTTTGTGGCATCTATGATGTTTAATTGTAGCGAAACAGAGGAGATCACTAATAATAATGAAAGACGCATACTGGCCGTTGGGATAGATGGACAAGTAGGAACACCTAACATACCCGGTGCATTGGATGAAAATGCGGCGACAACCATTACAACTTTTAAGGAATTGGATTTTTCCAATTTGGCTTTAGATATTGTGGTGTCCCCGGGAGCAACAGTGTCTCCTGAGTCTGGTCAGGCAGTAGATTTTGCTTCCAATGGTAATAAATATATATATACTGTGACTTCGGAATCAGGACTATCTAAGGATTGGGAAATAACTGTAGATAAATATGTAAATCCTGTTGGAGGAACCTGGCGAATCGAAAAGTTGGAGTTCTACTGGGACGATTGGTTTGGATGGGGAAACAGCGGTGTCTTGCCATTAGCTGATAAATTACCCCAAAGTGCACCGGGAGTTGATGACATCATTACGTTTTCGGCAATAGAACTTGTTGACGATGCCGGAATCGTCTATGGAAGCTATACCAGAACCACCGGAGCAGATGGTCAATCCGCAGGCTTTATAAATGAGGCGACAGGTAAAGATTATAGTGATAAGTTTAACAGGATAACGGGACCAGCAGGAAAATGGCAAATTAATGCCGATGGCACCGTGACTTTTACCGATAGCAATAATGCAGTTACAACTGCTAAGAGTATTGAGACTATTGATGAGAATACCATTTTAATCAAGTTAGATCCGGGACCACAAACCTGGGAAATAGATTGGGGTGATTATTTTGGAAATCCTGAAAACGCTTTAAATTTTGCGTGGGACGTGCTTTATACGCTTAAGAGACAGTAATCCAAGTGGATTAGATTGAAAATTTTAAATTAAAAAATTGCCTGCATTATGATTAAAAAAGTTATAGCGTTTTTATTGCTTATGGTAGTACTTATGGCCTGCCAGAGTGGCGATGATGGACCCGTAGATCCGGGACCAACAGGAGGTAGTGATAATGATGTGATAAAAATTAACACCGCTCAAGTAATTAATGGTAGTTATATAGGAAACGGTGCGCAATGGGATGCCTATCCGCGAGCCTATTTAAATTGGAATTCACCGCTATCTGAATCAGACTGGCAGAAGATACAAGGGCGTCTTGATTTTATGAAACCCAGGTTAATGCGGGTAATGATTGATGCCGGTGCAAACTATGCTGGTAACGGTGGTTATGAACCGGAGCTTAATCTGGAGCCTTTGGCCAGGATACTTCAATATTGTACAGATAATGACATAACGGTTATGTTTGGAGATTGGGGAGGTAATTTGGTAAACCCCGATACCAATGCTATTAATGAAACTAATTTAACCAATGCCGCAAGGTTTGTAGACTACCTGGTAAATACAAAAGGCTTTACGTGTATTAAATATTATAATATGATTAATGAGCCTAATGGTAACTGGTCTTCCAATAAAGGAAATTATGATTTGTGGGTCAATGCGGTAAATTATTTTTATCAGCAAATGGAGAGTATTGGGATAGCGACAAAAGTTAAACTTGTTGCTCCGGATATTGCCATTTGGACAACAAATGAAGTGCCATGGATTCAGAATACTGCCAGGGATATAGGTGACGAAAAAATTGGTTTATACGATATACATACTTACCCAGGTCAGATCCATGTAAAGAATAAGGATTATACAGATGTCATTAAGGCTTATATTGATCAGGTGCCTGCCGGTAAAAAGATGATTATGGGCGAATTGGGCTTTAAGTACGATGCCAATTTAGATGCGCCACTTTATCGGGGGAACCTGGAACGGGCTGAAGCCGATCCGTTTGCTTCAAATACCGATAGCAATATGTATGTTAAAGATTTTTTCTATGGTATTGACATCGCCGACGCCTCCATGCAAATTATAAATGCCGGTTATTCCGGGATTGTAGTATGGAATTTAGATGATGCCATGCATAATACCAATGGCGGTAGTGGTAAAGACCTTAAAACATGGGGGTTTTGGAATATACTTGGAGAAGAATTATTTGGTGGAGCTGCAGAAGAAGAAATAAGACCATGGTTTTATTCCTATGCCCTTTTAAGTAGATATATGCAAACAGGTGTAAGCGTATTAAAAGTTGATATGCCTGATAAAAGAGGGGTAAACGCTATAGCTGTTACCAATGGTAGCGAATATGCTATTGCTATAGTTAATAGCGGTTTTTCCAGCTATACTGCCGATCTTAAGTTTGATTCCGGTACGACCTTAAATAATGTCAAGCAATTTGTTTATGAAGAAGCTACAAGGCCTACAGATAGCAATGGTTTGCCGGTACCTCATAATATGGGGCTTTCACTAAACCTAAGCGATGGGTATACTTTAGAAGTTAAAGGACAATCTTTCGTCTTGTTTACAAATTTCAACTATTAATATGCAACTGTTTTTTGATAAACATAAAGACCTGTTACAATCAGCCATGCAAGTGCTATGCTTGTTTATACTCTTTACATTTTTTGGTGCATGCCAAAAGCCGGTATCAGAAGATAATCTAAAACTAAATTTGCAGGAGGATTGGTATTTCAGACAATCTGGAGTCCAGGGAGCGTGGTTACCTGCTAAAGTACCCGGAACGGTGCATACCGATTTGGTTCAAAATAAAGTGATTCATGATCCATACTATAGATTTAATGAAGATAGTATCCAATGGATTGAAAGAGAAAACTGGGAATATCAAAAAACCATTCATTGTACAAAAGCTTATTTAGCTAACGACCATGTAGAGTTGGTGTTTGAAGGTTTAGATACTTATGCTAATATCGTTATCAATGGAGAGGTAGTAGGGCAAACCGATAATATGCATAAACTGTATAGGTTTGATGCTAAACCTTACCTTCATGAAGGAGAGAATGTACTAAACGTTGTGTTCAGATCGCCTTCTGTAACAGGGGAGGAAAAGTTGTCGAACTATCCCTATTTATTGCCAACTATTGCAGAACAAGCTGAAATTGGAAAACAAACGGCGCCATTTACAAGAAAGGCAAGTTATCATTATGGATGGGACTGGGCTCCCAGACTTGTTACCATGGGGATATGGCGCCCGGTGTATTTGGAAGCATGGAATACATTTAAATTAAGAGATGTTTTTTATAGTGTTAGAGCGCTGGAATCTGATAAGGCTTTAGTAAAGGCAACTTTCGAAATCGAATCAAATACAGAACAAGCATTATTACTTTCCGTGGCTAGTGAGGATAATACAAATGAATTAGCCTCAAAACATATAATGGTTAAAGAAGGCCTACATTCATATGTCTTAGACTTAAAAATAGCCAACCCAAAGTTATGGTGGGCTAATGGTATGGGGGACCCTTATTTATATAGACTAACAGGGCAAATTAAATCTAAACAGAAGATTGAGGAACGTACGGTGGATTTTGGTATCAGGACTATAAAACTGGTTCAGGAACAAGATGATTTCGGTGAATCCTTTAAGTTTCAATTAAATGGTAAAGATATCTTCATAAAAGGAGCTAACTGGGTGCCCGGAGATATGTTTATTCCTAATGTTACAGAGCACCGGTATAAATGGCTGGTAGAATCTGCGAAAGAAACCAACATGAATATGCTTAGGGTGTGGGGTGGAGCCATTTACGAAAATGAAGCATTTTATAAGCTCTGCGATAAGAATGGTATTATGGTGTGGCAAGACTTTATGTTTGCCTGCATGCATTATCCGGGAACTAAAGATTTCTTAAAAAGTGTTCAGGAAGAAGCTGTTTATAATGTAAAGCGCCTTAGAAACCACCCCAGTATAGCTCTGTGGTGCGGAAATAACGAAATTGAAGAAGGCTGGGAACCATGGCGATGGTCTGAGAAATATAAGTACTCAAAAGAAGATTCAACAAAAATCTATAACGATTACGAGAAGATATTCTATGATATATTACCTAATGTGATTGGCAATCACGATGAGACCAAACCCTATTGGGCCTCTTCACCCAGTGCTAAGCAAGGAAAGTCAGGAATACGCTATATTCAAAATAATAGATCGGGAGACAGACATTATTGGGGGGTTTGGTTTGGAAACATTCCATTTGAGACCTTTTATGAGAATACAGGGCGGTTTATGAGTGAGTATGGATTTCAGTCTTTCCCCGAGATTAAAACTTTGAGGAAGGTGGCTGAAGCACAAGATATGGCTTTCGATTCTCCTTTAATGAGCCGTAGACAACGGTCTTTCCCGGGCAATATCCGTATGCAAGAGGTCATGGATTTTTATTATAAACGTCCTAAGGATTTTGAGAGTTTTATATACTTAAGTCAGTTGAATCAAGCTGAGGGGATAAAAAAGGCTATTAATTTTCATCGTAAATCAAAACCTATGAATATGGGAACGATTTATTGGCAGCTTAACGATGTATGGCCAACGATGTCCTGGTCTTCCATCGATTACTTTGGTAACTGGAAGGCGTTGCAATACTTTGTGAAAAAGGCTAATTCAGATGTTGCTTT
Organism: Seonamhaeicola sp.; assembly: GCF_028281565.1. GTDB lineage: Bacteria > Bacteroidota > Bacteroidia > Flavobacteriales > Flavobacteriaceae > Seonamhaeicola. Next base: position 222,468 of record NZ_JANQJQ010000048.1, on the reverse strand, counting down.
TGTGCCAATTCAACAAAATGATCATCTTAGTCTTCATATGGTTTCAGACCGTTTAAAAGATACAAATATTGAGAGTACTATAAGAATAAAAAATCTGAAAGGCGAAGCACTTTCTGTGATTAATAAAGAATACATCCTACCGTCAAACAGTGCCATTTCTATTATGGAGCCTCAATTGGTTACAGAATTTCTAAGATCCAATAAAATAAAGGAACATTCAAATAATCTTGTGCTGGAGCTGGAGCTGCAAGAAGCAGGAAAGCCCATCTTTAAGGACAGGCATTATTTTGTTCCTGTTAAAGATTTGGCACTTATTAAACCAGAACTGGAAATGTCCTGGGAAGTCCATGATAACAACTATAACATCAAAATAACTTCGAAGCATTTTGCTAAAAATGTCGGAGTCTTTTCAGAAGTGTTAAATGGCAGGTTTAGCGACAATTATTTCGATATGATGCCGGGAGAAACAAAACGTATCCAATTTATTCCTATTGAAGATGATGGGAGTATAACTAAAAATAGCTTTTCCTTAACAAGTGTTTGGAATGCCAATAACTAATTTAATAATTAAAAAAACAAACAATAAAATACAATGAAGTTAATTAAACATACAATGAACCCTGTTTTAAAACCAAATCCAGAGAATCAATGGGAAAATATTGTGGTATGTAATCCAGGTGCTTGGTATGAAGATGGAAAGTTTTATATGGTGTATAGGGCAGCCGGTGATGACAAAGAGCATTATATTCGTTTTGGTTTGGCTACAAGTACAGATGGCGTTAATTTTAAACGCGAGTTAGATGAACCTGTTTTTGGACCAAGTACCAATGGACCGGATATGGGTGGGGTTGAAGATCCCAGAATTGTGAAATTTGGGGATGAATTCTTCGTGACCTATGCCTACAGACCAAGTCCTCCGGGACAATACTGGAAGTTTGGTCATGATGAAATTGTTTTGCCGGATGCAGGAGAGTATTCGCCGGCGGTATATAGAAAGAACATAGCAAATTCAGGTTTGGCAGTTACTAAGGATTTTAAAACATGGAGAAGGCTTGGCAGAATCACCCAAAGTAATTTAGATGATCGGGATGTTATCCTTTTCCCTGAAAAGATAAACGGCAAGTTTGTAATGCTTCATCGTCCTAAAGAATGGATAGGTGAAAAATATGGCTGCAAGTATCCTTCAATTTGGATTAATTTTTCAGAAGATATGATGGTTTGGAATGGAGGCAGTCAATTATTGTTATCCGGAAGAGAAAATTCCTGGGAAGAAAAAATAGGAGGGAGTACCCCACCTCTAAAAACTAAAGACGGTTGGTTAATTATATATCATGGTGTAGAAAAAGGAGGATTAGGATATTATCGTGTAGGCGTGGCATTATTAGATCTTGAAGACCCAACAAAAGTGATAGCCAGAGCAAAAGACTGGATTATGGAGCCGGAACACGATTATGAAATTGAAGGTTATTACAAGGGCTGTGTATTTCCTACTGGAAATGTTATTGTAGATGATACGTTGTACGTTTACTACGGAGGGGCAGACAAATATGTCGGTTTGGCTACATGTTCAGTATCTGAGCTTTTAGAATTTTTGAAACAACAATCATAAAAATGAATAATAGAATACTATCCATATTACTTCTTATGTTTCTTGCTTTAGGATGTAATACTAAAAAACCAATTGCTATTTCAAGTTACAGCGATACGGTTATTTCGGAAAGCATCATTGGAGCAGGCGTACAATGGTCGGCCTATCCGCATGCCGATTCCGATGATGCTGAATGGGGACATTTAATGACTCAGGAAAAATGGAATAAGGTCTATAAACGACTTGATTATATGAGACCCAATATTATTCGGGTAATGGATCAGGCCAGTTGGAGGTATTTTACCGGTGTTGCAGAAGATGGTACTTTAACTACGGACTTTAATACACAAGAGGTACAATCACTTTATAAGATTTTAGATTACTGCGAGGCTAATAATATTACCGTTGTATTTGGAGAATGGGGCGCCCCCGGGATGTGGGGTGTAGCAGGGAATATACACAGAGCCGATGACCCACGGTGGATTGATATGATTACAAAATATTTAAAGCATTTAATTATAGATAAAAAATACACATGCCTTAAATATTATAACCTTGTTAATGAACCTGACGGCTACTGGGCTTCGACTGATGGTGATTGGGATCAGTGGAAAAAAGGTGTTGAGATGCTTACAACGTCTTTAAAAGAAAATGGGCTTTGGCAACATATTCAAGTGGCGGGACCAGACACAGTGCAAGGTTATGAAAACCCAAAATCAAAATACTTGAATGGAGAAACATGGTTATACGAGTCCGTTAACCAACTTCAGGATGTATTAACATGTTACGATGTCCATTCATATCCATCGGGAGACATTGTCAAGTCCGGTGAGTTCTCAAAGTTATACCGGCCTATGGTTAAAGCTACGGAACCTTTTGGAAAGCCCTTTATTTTAGGAGAGTTGGGTTTAAAATATAAAGGCGCATTAGGAGAAAAAAACAAAGCGCTCGGTAAAGCAGATCCTTACGCTGGTGAAAACGATTCCAATATGTTTGTTTACGATTTCTTTTATGGCATTGATGTGGCCGATGCTCTGATTCAAAGTTTAAATGTAGGTATAGACGGTATCATTGTTTGGGACTTGGATGATGCCATGCACACTGTTGGTGATACGGGAGAAAAATCTAAACTGAAACGATGGGGTATGTGGAATATTTTGGGTACGGAAATCTGTAATAACCCGGACGACGAAAATATTCGTCCCTGGTTTTATCCCTGGGCTCTTATGAGTAGATATTTTCCTGAGGGGACAAAAATTATAAAAACAGATGAAACAAATGTGGACGGTTTACGTGTAGTTTCCGGTTTAACCGGAAAAGATGCTGTTTCCATTGCCATTATAAATAACGCCTCAAATGATCAGGAAATAGCCTATTCTATGGATGGATTAAGTAGTGAGTTAAAGTTTAAAAAATATGTTTATACAAATGAGATGCGACTTGTAGATGCCGATGGTTTCCCTGTTCCCGTTAAAGAAGCAATTGCATTACCGGAAAGGATTGAGGTGCCAGCCAATAGTTTCATTTTATTTACGTCAGTTAACCTTTAATAAAACTGAAGAATACATGTTAAACAATGTAAACATTAGTATTACCGATATTATAATTCTGCTAGCCTATTTTGCGCTTATTATTTGGTGGGCCTTAAAGCATGGTAAGAGTAAGGATTCAGACTCTTATTTTTTGGCTGGCCGTGATATGAAATGGCCCATTGTAGGATTGTCGTTATTTGCTGCCAGTGTGTCCAGTTCTACTTTGATGGGGCACTCAGGCGAAGGGTTTATTAGTGGTATTGCCGTTTTTAACTACAATATTGTGTCTATTTTGGTTATGGTATTTTTTGGAATGTTTTTTCTTCCATTCTATATCAAATCAAAAATATATACCATACCGGAGTTTTTAGAACGACGGTTTGATAGAAAATCAAGAACCTATTTTTCGTTTATCACTATTATCGGAAATGTTTTTCTGGATGCAGCGGCCACCCTATATACAGGAGCCTTAATTGTGAAGCTTATTTTTCCGGCAGCCGATTTATTTACCATAATTGTAATTATGGCTCTGGTCGCAGGAAGTTATACCATTATAGGAGGGTTGTCTTCAGCCATCAATGCAGACATGATTCAGGCCATTATATTGATAGTGGGGTCCTGTATATTATCCATATATGCCTTTAATGAAATAGGAGGTTGGACAGAATTTCACAATCGATTTAGCGAAGGTGTTTGGTTAAAACTTACCAGACCTCTGGATGATCCCACTGTGCCATGGCTTGGTATGATTGTGGGTATTCCCATATTGGGGTTTTACTTCTGGGGGAATAATCAGGTTATGGTGCAACGCGTGCTTTCCGCTAAATCAATAGACCACGGACGTAAAGGGGTCCTTTTAGTAGGATTCTTATACCTTTTAACACTATTTATTTTTATAATTCCGGGGTTAATAGGTAGGGGCATAGACTTATTTGGAGTAGATAATCTACCTTCGGAAATGATTGCAGGGTTAGAATTAAAAGAACATTATGGTATTAATACAGATGAAGTCTATCCACGATTAATTACCCGACTCTTACCTGTGGGGCTTATAGGGATTATTTTGGCGGCCATGGTATCGGCTCTAACCTCTACATTGAGTGCCACACTTAGTTCGGTTTCTACATTATTCACCATGGATTTTTATTCGAAGGTAAATCCAAAAGCAGATAGTAAAAAGTTAGTTCGGGTAGGACGGGTTACAGCTGCTATAATGTTAGTTGTTGCCGTTGTTTGGGCACCATTCATTGCAAAATTTGATTCTTTGGTTTCCTATTATCAAGAGATAGTATCTTATCTGGCACCCCCTATAGTTGGAACTTTCTTTTTAGGATTATTCTGGAAACGATCTAATTCACAGGGAGCTTTTGCCGGATTAATGTCCGGATTAGTCATGGCTGCAGGAATGATGATTGCAAAATATGGCCTTGCATTTAACCCTGGTATACATTTTCTGATCATGGCACCTATAATTATGATCTTAAGTATGCTTGTTAATATTATTATCAGTTATCTGACAAAGCTTCCCGATATAAATAAAGTCAAGGAGAATTCATGGACCACAGCGCTATGGAGCGAAGAGACCCAGGCACTAAAGGGTGTTGTGTGGTATAAAAACTTTAGAGTGCTTTCACTATTATTGGTACTGAGCTGTGTTGTTATGTATGCCTTGTATTATTAAAAAATAGTTTTAGTTGTTTAAGAAAGGTTCAAATAGTTGATTATCAATGGTATGAACTGGTTTCACAAGAAGGGCCGGATTAAAATACTACTTATCTGGTTCTTCTTCTTAAAAGAAAATGAAAAAAAATAAAGACTTACAGGTCGTTCCAAAATCGTTTGTGCTGCCATTTATTTTAGTAACCTCGCTATTTGCTTTATGGGGTTTTGCTAATGCTGTTACAGATCCTATGGTTCAGGCATTTAAGAAAGTATTGGAGTTGTCTAACTCGCAAGCGGCGTGGGTGCAAACAGCCTTTTACGGGGGGTATTTTTGTATGGCTTTGCCGGCAGCCATGTTTATGCGCAAGTATTCTTATAAGACCGGTATTTTAATTGGATTGGCATTATATGGTATTGGAGCTTTACTTTTTTATCCGGCAGCTACTACAGAGCTCTTTTGGTTCTTTTGTTTGGGCTTGTATATTTTAACATTTGGACTGGCCTTTTTAGAAACTGCAGCAAATCCATACATACTGGCTATGGGAGCAAAGAAGACAGCCACCCAGCGATTAAACTTAGCTCAGGCATTTAACCCTGTGGGGCTTATAGTAGGCTTGTTGGTAGCGCAACAATTCGTTTTGAAAAACTTACAATCAGATGATATTGAAAATTTTAGTGCCTTAGATGAAACATCGAAGCTGTTAGTAAAGACATCAGATCTAATGATAATTCGAAATCCTTATGTGATTTTAGGCATTGTTATTTTGGCTGTTTTTGTACTGTTTATAGTCAGCAAAATGCCACAATCTAAAGATGAGGGAACCATGCCAAAAATTGGAGCTACCTTCGCTGCTTTGGGTAAAAACAAAACCTATGTTTTTGGTGTTTTAGCTCAAATATGTCATACCGGTTGTTTAATAATGTGTTGGACATACATTTATCAATATGCCGAAGCCATTGGTATGGATAGTGTATCTGCAGGTTATTACCAAATGGCGGCTTTCGTAATTTTTACTTTAGGACGTGCGGTTGGCACCTATATGTTACGATTTATTAGTTCCGGAAGGTTGTTGTTGTATTTCGCGCTTTTGGGAATTGGTTTTACTACAGGAGCCATTCTAATTCATGGCATGTTAGGCTTATATAGTTTGGTAGGTATATCTTTTTGCATGTCTTTAATGTTTCCAACTATTTACGGTATGGCGTTGGGTGATTTAACTGAAGAACAATCCAAGGTGGGATCTGCAGGACTTATAATGGCTATTGTTGGTGGTGCTTTAATGCCAAAATTACAGGCCATGATGATAGATATTGGTGGTAAAGGTGTTGCGGATACTTCAATAATTGGTGTGCCTGAAGTAAACATTTCATATGTACTGCCATTACTATGCTTTGTTTATATAGGGTGGTACGGGAATAAAGCGCGTAAGCGTCTGTTGAATTAATGGTTCATGGCTTTTAGGGCAATACAAAATATATCCTCAAATTTTGCTTAATCGTTACGTATAACTGTTTAAAAATTTAATTATGAAAAAATTATTACTAATTATCGGATTGATCTCAACCACAACTTTTTCACAAGATTGTGTAGCGCCCGTAATGATGAACTTTGAATGTACACCGGTACAGACTGTTTCAGGTGTTTATAGTAGCACTTCAAATGCTTTTAGCGGAGGAATCAATACAAGTGCTAATATTGGAGCTTATACAGATGATGCTTCTAACCAATGGGACGCTTTAGTAATAGACTTTGGTGCTCCCATAGATTTATCTGTTAATAACATATTAAAGATAAAACTTTATAGTCCAACGCGATCTATTGAGCTGCTTTCCAAGCTCGAAAATGCTGGTAATACTCAGAGTGCCACAAGGGGTAGTGCAGCAAGTCAGGTTGGGCAATGGCAAGAGTTTTCTTTTGATTATAGTGATGAAGCTGCAAATACAAAATCGCTGCAGAAAGTAGTTTTCTTTTTTGACCCGTATGTTGGTTCGGGAAGCCATGTCTATTACTTTGATGATGTAACGTGGTCGTCATCTACATTATCTACAAAAAATGATGCTTTGGATTCAAGTGAATTTTTGGTTTATCCTAACCCTGTGAGAGATATGTTGAAAATCCGTCATAGTTCAGGTATAGAACAAGTTAGGGTAACTAATGTTTTAGGGAAGACCGTAATAAGTGTAAATGTCAATAGTATGGATTATGAACTTGACTTAAGCGTATTAAATAAAGGGATTTATTTTGTGAAAGTTAGTACAGACAATAACTTTAGAACTTTTAAAGTACTTAAAAGATAAGTATTATGCCTAACCTTGTATCGTATAAAGTGATTGCCTCTCAAAAAACTTTGGGTTTCCCCGCCGACTTTCTATAAGCCTGGTAATACCCTTTTAAATATTTAATGTAATAGTTGTTCTTTTTTTTCTTTCGAGTTTTAAAGCCCTTGAAATGCATTTCAAACAAAACGTAGAGCATACAGGCTATAATAATGGCGGTAATGGGTTCGAAGGATTTCATTATAGTCAATTTAATTTCAGGTCTTGTGTTATATTATTGGTATAATAAAATTATATGAGTAAACCTGTTTCACGGCATCTATTCAGGACATATTATGGCTCATTATTAAGGCAAATATGCGATCTAAGGTATTAGTATTTGTACGAATTTTAACAAAGCGTTGGTATACAAAAGAGTATACATAAGCCTATGGCATTAAAACGGGCTTTTTATTATGCAGCCTTCATGTATTGGGCTGTTTAATTCCCGAAACCTTTAATAAAAAATCTCCCGGAATATTTCGGGAGATTTTTGGAATTAACAATCTTAGCACTTTTGAATTAATCCCGGTTGTTAAGCAGTCAACTTATATATAAAGTGTCAAGCAGGAACCATATGAGTTGAAGATTAACCGAAAAACATCCAACAACAGAACACACTTTTAAACAGTTCTATATATAAGAACTTGAAGTCGTTTTCTTTGAGATTTAATAAAAAAAAGCTACCCGTTAAAAATCAGGTAGCCTTTTACTAAAAACTGATAGCTAACCGCTTAACCCATTAATATTTATTATCAGTTTTACTATTAAATCAGGTAATAAGGTGTGCTTTTTGCTTTTTCAAAAAGACCATATAAGTTCCGTGAATATCTTTATCTTAAATAAAAGTACTGGTAATTCAGGTAAAACACTTTTAAAAAGGGTATACAAAAAAGTGTACAAAACCACTTCTAAACATCTAAATACTCCAATACGGAAAGTTTTTTGGGAACAGCGATCTTCTTGCGCAAGCGATACCGGCTGGTAATAACACTGCGCACAGAAATCCCCAGCATATTAGCTATTTCTTCATTACTAAGTTTTAAATGCTCTAAGGCAAGCAAGCGTTCTTCAGAATTTGTGAAATGATAATTTTTAGATTTCAACTTGATGAAAAAATGGGGGTAGGCCAATGTAAACCTGTGTTTAAAGCACTCCCAATCACTATGGGTTAAAATTTTTGATGACAGTAGGTTTTCCATGTGTTTGATTTCATTATCCACTGCATTTTTATCTAAGGAGTTCTTTAGTTTTTGCAATTCTTCGGACAGTACTTTTTGTTCTTCAGCTTTTTTAAATAACTGAAACGTAAACATATTTTGATTTTGATTAATAATACTGTTTAATTTCTTACATATACGCTTGTTTTTTAATTTAATGTACAATATTACCGCTATGGCAAGACCGGTAAGTGAAAAGAATAGTATCCAGAGTAATTTATTTCTCTCACTGATAACTACATTATCATTCTTTAACTCTTGCATGGTTTTTTCTTTTTGCCTGGTATCAAAACGCGCTTGATGATACGCTAGTAAGTTGGCAGCAGACACGTTGTATATTGAATCTTTAAGCCGCGTATAAAGCTGCATTTGTTCATCGGCTTTTTTAAAGTCATTAAAAGACCTGTAGAGCTCCCCTAAAAGTTTTTCTATTTCAATGGAATTATAGCTAAACCTATTATTGGTTACCTGATTTTTATAGGCCATCGCTATCTCCAGGGCCTTATCAAAATCGCCTACTTTCTTATAATATAAGGCTTTGAAATAGCTCAAATACATTTTTGCATTTTTATTGCCTAATTGGCTTTCTAACAATACGGCCTTATCCAAATACTGTTTTGCGACTTCCAAATTATTTTGCCTGAGGTAATACAGGCAATATAGACTCTCCAGTTCAATCAGGTCATTAATCTTGCCATAATGTTCATTGATATCATCCCCAGAGTGCTCCTTTGCTTCCCTGGAAAGCTCTAAGGCCTTATAACTTTCAGGGTATTGTTTATGCCTTAGCAGGTAAACTGCATAATTATTGTATAATGTCACCAATAAACCAAACGATTCCCGCTCCACACAGAGTGCAATGAGCCCCTCTCTTTTTTTTGTAGCTTCCTCTTCCAGCCCATTTCTGTAATATAGTTCAACCAGATTCGCACCTACATGAACCGTGTATGAAAAATCATTTAATATACTGTAAAGCTCGTATGCCTTTTCATAATTCAATACGGCGTCTACAAAACGATTGGCATTTAAGGCCGCTTGTCCTGTAAAAAAATAAGCGTCGGCCATATAAATGGAATCCTTCGATTTAAGAAACAAAGGGATGGAAGCTTTATAATCCTTAATGGCTGAAACATAATCAAACTCGGCAAAATAGACCCCACCGCGTTTTAATAGGAGATGGGCTTCAGAATTAGGCTTGGTAAATTTTGGCTTATAGGCCAGCATACTATCTATAAGAGCAAAAGCCTTTTTGTTTTCACCCCTATAGATATACCATTGTATAATAAACCGGGATCTGCTTGCTGCGGCATCAAAAGCTTCTTTCTTCAGAGCCAATTCAACAAATTCCTTTAGATATGTTATTTGTTGGGGATGGTTACTTCTTACCATCTCTTTTGACAAGGTGTCCAGAATGTGATAGTAGTCGTTTTTATCTGAGGCCGATTCTAGTCGCAACAGAAGTGAATCACTTTTAGACTGCGCATAGGTGAGACCTGAGCAAATGATTATTATAAAGGTATAAACTAATGACCGCGGCATTAATAGCTATTTTAATTTTCAAAATTACCTTAAATGTGTGTTTATATTCATACAAATAATCAAAACAAAGTATACAAAAAAGTATACAAAACATGTTTTAGTCCAGTACAAACTTAAACCCTGCCGAAATGATACCGGCATTCAGGCCATCACTTCGGTTATAGGAACTATATTTTAAATCAAACGATTTAAGCCCTAAGCTAAAGAGTTTAAAGCGTGTGAAAATATCAGTGTATCGTAAGCCCAGCCCAAACTGATTACTATTAAATTCAGCCAAATCGTAATCTGACGTATAGAATTCCGAAGTAGATACATGGGTTTCATAAGGGGCAAAATAGTCAGCAGCCGTTTGCGTGTAATACCGGAAAGTTGGATAAAATGTAAATTTACCAGCACCCAGCTTTATCGGTAATTCAATACTGGCCGTATGTGAATTAATGCCCCAATCGTCAAAATAATAACGATAATACGTTCTTAATGATACGTTCTCATTAATATAATAGTTGAAACGTGCGCCTATTGGAATTTTAAATCGTGAATTTGGCAGGCGTTCAATATCATCGGCCAAATGGAATACATCCGTGTTATTAGGAGATGTATAATTGGCAATACTGGCCGCATTACCAATATAATAATTATTCCTGTCTGAAAAATACACCCGTTGCATCGGATTAGCCAACCAGCCCTCTTGTTGTACCAGATCAAAGAATACCGAGAACTGTGCCTTTTTACTCAATATTTGTGAAAAGCTTAAGGACAGGGTATAGGAGTTTCTGGACCTGTCTTCAATGAGTGTTGAATTTAATGGTGTCCATACTTGTGACCCATTTTTATCAATGATGGCACCGTTCTGATCTAAAATGTCTATACCGTTAAAGAAACCGTTATTGAGATTTTGTCCGGATTCCAAATAGGAGTCTAACTCGGTTGGGTATGCGGGAGCCCAGGAATCCAGATAAACCTGTGCTTTTAAGGATAGCTCTGTATTTTTCTGATTGAATAGCCTGGTAAAGCTACCTCCAAAACCAAACGAGGTATAATCATACTCCGTAGCAAATGCCACGTTGGCCCCTAAGATAGAATTTCTATCATCAGAACTATGGCTATAACTGGCATTGACACTCCCCCAGGTATCCTGGCTCGAGGCCCCCGAAGAGGCTACCCAGGGGCTTCCGGTAACATTACCGGGCATGGTATTTTTATAATTTACATTTTTATCATCGTCGTCATCATCATCGTATCCATTTCCGTTGGAAGCCCCACTGGCATCAAAAGGATCCAAATTACTTGATGATGCCGAGGTATAGGTTGAAATTCCGGCATCTATGGTTAAAACATCATCTGCATTTAAAGGAATGGCGACAACAAATGTGGGTGTGATATCGGTAAGCTCCTCGTTTCCCACACCGCCGGTAACCGAGGCATGATCTCCGTCCTGACGATAATAACTCATTAAAAAATCAACTTCCGTAGCTTCTAAAACGCGTTTTTTATAGGTATTAACGGGAGGACTTTGCTGCCCGAATACACCAGTTGTAATCGACAATACCATACCGCCTATAATATATTTCATATAGTTTATCAAATTCTTTTAGTTTTGATTTTAAACAAGGTCCCCATTTGCTATGTTCAGCCCTCTTGTTTAACTTCGCTTAATTGCAACCGCAACCTCCACCGGTTTTTCCTCCATTAGCACCCGAAGCCGCTTCCCGATAAACCTGAAAGTTGGTTTCAAACCGCTCTACAGACATGGATGATAATTTCATATCCGGATCATTTAGATTTACTTTTTCGTATTCTTTTACGGCCAGGCATGAGGTCAAATTCAAACTTGTTATTACTAACAGACCTGTTATTAACTTTTTCATTTTCTATATGTTTATGATCAATTCCTTTAGAGTAGTGTACTTTACCATGGTCATCCACTAAAATGCATTCTATGCCTTCCAACTGATTTATAAAATCCAGCCCCACGGCTTTACCCATCACAAAAATGGATGTAGCCAGGGCATCGGCTAATTCGGCGCTGTTAGTAAAAACACTAACACTTACCAGACCCGTGCTTGGGTATCCTGTTCTCGGATCAATAATATGTGAATAGGTCTTTCCGTTAAACGAGACCCGTTTCTCATAATTACCGGAGGTCACCACCGCTTTTTCGTAAACGGGTAGTAGAGCGTATACTTTATTTTTATTCAGTGGGTTTTTTATAGCCACGCTCCAGTCATCTCCATTAATTTGTCTCCCCCAGGTATTCAGATCTCCGGAGGCATTAATGATCCCGGCCGGAACACCTGTTTCTTTTAAGAGCCTTTTGGCCTTATCGGCGGCATAGCCTTTTCCTATGGCACCAAAACCAATTTTCATACCCTTTAGTTTTAAGAACACGGTTTGTTCTTTTTCGTCCAGTATAATACGTTCATAACCCACTTTGTCTACCGATGCTTTTATGACATCTTCAGTGGGCATTTTGGTCATACTGCCATCAAACCTCCAGATGTTATCCATGGAAGCATAGCTTATGTCAAAAGCGCCATCGGTAAGCCTGGAAATATGTTTAGACCGCTGTATAAGCTCAAAAAGCTCTTTATCTACCTTCACAGGCCGAATACCAGCATTTTTATTGATCAAAGAGGTTTGAGAATCAGGATCCCAGGATGAGATCAAAGTTTCAATTCTTGAAATTTCAGCCACGGCCAAATCAATATACTTATGGGCCTGATCTTCATTCGCCGCCACTACGGTAATATCAAATCGACTCCCCATTAACTTCAGAGTTCGCTTATAGGTTTCTTGTGAGTAAATCCCAAAACAACTTAAAAGAATGCCATATATAACAAACTGCTTCATCATGATATCAAAAAGCGTTTAACAGATCTATGAAGTCCTGGGGAGTCGATTTAACATAGCCTGTTTCTCCTAAAGCCGTACCATCTTCATCTAAGACAACCACCAATGGGAAGTAACCTTGCTTATTGTATTGTTCTGCTAAACTATTGTTATGTGTTTGTTGTGCCTCTGGCAAGGCATTTTTCTTTCTCCTGGGAAAATCTGCTTTTAGCAAGGTATAATGTGCTTTTGAATAATCCTGAAACCGTTTTGTATGTAATACTTCGTGCTCTAATTTCATACAGGGTGCGCACCAGTCAGACCCTGAAAAGACTAAAATGATGTGTTGATGTTTTTCTTTAGCAGCCGTTTTAGCTTTTTCCAGGTTTGTATGCCATTCCTGGGAAAAACCAAAAGAGGCTGCAAATAATAATAAGAACATTGTTTTTTTCATAAGTAGTATTGTTGGGTTTGTGTTCAACTGTTAGTTTTATGACAATCCAAAAACAATACACCCTATTTTTTTTACGTTTATTTTTATACTTTGTCTATTTTTGACCTCTTACTTAGCTTAAAAAATGCCTAAAAAAGAACCTTCTATTTGCGAGGAAACCAATTACAACCTGCTGTTTCGTAAGTTCTATGAACCGGTTACAAGGTATATCTATTACAAATGCGGTGATTTACAACAGGCAGAAGATATTGTACAAAATGCGTTTGTAAGTTTGTGGAGGCTTTGTGCCTCCATTACATTTTCGAAGGCCAAATCTTATATTTATACGGCCTGTAATAATTTATTTTATAATGAAGTAAAGCATCAAAAAGTGGTATTAAAGCACCAGCAAACGGTTACTGATTATACCAATTACGAAAGCCCCGACTTTTTAATTGAAGTAGACGAATTTAGAGAAAAACTAAAGGCCGCAATAAACAGTTTGTCCGTTAAAGAGCGCGAAGTATTTCTATTAAGCAGAATTGAAAAAAAGACCTATAATGAAATTGCTGAAATCACCGGGTTAACAGTAAAAGCCGTAGAACGAAGGATGAGCAAGGCTTTGCTTGAATTAAGAAATATGCTGGGAAAAGAAATTAAAATATAAAATAGGGTTTTCAATGCTTTAAATGTCTAATTTATAAGACGGTATGTAAATGACGGAACATTACAATTCAGACGATACTTTTTTAGCACGTTGGATGGCGGGAACGCTTTCCGAAGCGGAGCGTACTGCTTTTGAGAAAACCGACGCTTACAAACAGTTTCGTCTTATTAACGAGGAATCGCAAAAATTAGAGGGCCCTGAAATAGATGTGGAAGCGGCTCTGAAGCAGGTTAAATTAAAAATTGAAACCCTGCCTAAACCCAAAAGATCAAAGGTCATTCGTATATGGTATTCGGTAGCCGCCGCTGCTATTCTTTTAATAAGCCTTGCCGTCATTTTAAATTCTGATCAGACCTATGTGACCGGTATAGGTGAAAAACAAAATATTACACTTCAGGATGGCTCTGTTATTAACCTGAATGCCAACTCAAGTATATCATTAAAGCGTTTCTTTTGGATGCATGATAAAATGGTAACACTTAAAGGCGAGGGGTATTTTACAATTAAAGAGGGAACCGGTTTTATTGTAAATACATCTAAGGGAGCTGTAAACGTTCTGGGTACTGAGTTTAATATCAGGGACCGATCAGATTTTGAAATAAAATGTTATGGAGGTACCGTTCAATTTTCCGATTTAAATACCTCTCAAATGTATACACTTACCAAAGGCATGCAATTGCATATGGAGAATGGTGTGATAAAAGAAGATACATTTAATGAGGATGCACCAAGCTGGAAAACCGGCATTTCAACTTTTATTGATAAGCCTATTTCTGTGATATTGGATGAATTAAGTTATATTTACCCAATCACATTTGACAGAAGCACTATCAATACCAACCGTCTATTCACGGGGAGCTTTGTCCATGATGACTTGAAGAACGCGTTACACACCACCTTGGTTCCTATGGGAATAGGATACCAAATGACCGCCAATAACCATGTTATTGTTTTATCTGAATAGAAAAATGAAATACATATTTGTCTGTTTTATCCTTTGTACTTCGTTGACATTGAAGGCTCAGGAAAAACAACATTATACCTATAGCAATACCCCGCTTACTTCAGTTATTGCTGAGATCCGGGAAAAACATAAGATCCTGTTTTCGTTTGCCAATGATATAGTGAACGAAAAAGTAATAACCCTGACTACAGATACCCCAATAGCATTAGATGAGTTATTAACCATACTGGAAGCCCAAACCGGCCTTAGCTTTCAAAAAGTTTCAAAATCGCAAATCATAATTACCGGCAAACAACCAACACTTAGTAACCAAATTTTGGAAGAGGTTATTATTTCCGGTTATGTGACTTCAGGTATTGACAGAAATAAGGACGGCTCTATTGATGTCACGAGCAATTCACTTGGTATTTTACCTGGTTTGGTAGTACCGGATCTGTTACAGAGCATTCAGCTGGTGCCTGGTATAAGCAGCCTGGATGAGTCGGCTTCGGGTATCCAGATTCGTGGCGGGTCGCCTGATCAAAATTTAATTTTATTCGACGGTATTAAACTATTTAACTCCGGTTATTTATATGGTATGTTTTCAGCATTTAATCCCTATGCCACAGAAAAGGTCACACTTTTTAAGGCGGGAACCAGTGCTTTTTACGGAGATCGCATTTCCGGGATCATCGATATTTCAACCGGAGAACAGGTTCCTGAAAAAACCATCAGTGGATTTGGAATGGATGGTTTGAGCGCAGATGCCTATGTGAAAACCCCGGTATCCGACAATCTGGCGGTCTATGTGTTTGCCAGGCGTTCTTATACGGACGCTTTAAAGACCCCGACTTATGATGGCTATGCAAAAAAAATATTCAGAAATAGTGGGATAGTAAAAGATATCAACGGTCGTATCCTGTCCGTTGAAAATGATGATGATTACACCGTTGACACCAGTACAAATACCTTCTCTTTTTATGACCTGAATGCCAAGATCATATATGATATTACAGCAAAAGACAAACTTATCTTAAGTAGTCTGTTTACACGAAACACATTGGATTTCTCTTTTACCGGTGATGGGGAAACCAAAACAGATGACCTGGTCACCAGGAATAATGGCCTTAGTTTAAAATGGCAACATAAAAGTTCTGATGCCAGGCATGAGGAGATCACGGCTTATTTTTCGAAGTACAGGTCATTCTATTTAAACGAAGAGCATTTTGGTACGCTGTTGGAAGAAACGAATATAAGGGAGAACACTATTTCCGATTTTGGCCTGAACCTGACGTCGCATCGTATTATTAATGAAAAACAATCCTTTAAGTTTGGGTACCAAATGTCTAACAGTAATGTGTCCGTGGACTTAATCAAGACAGAGCCTTTAACACCTGAAGAAAATGAAAGCTTTATTAATAAAGCTAAAAACTTCAAAAATGCCGTATTTGGAGAATATACCTATACGGCCAAAAATTCGGCCTTAATAAGTACCGGGTTACGTACCGTTCATTATGGGAGTGTTGGGGATTTGTTTTTGGAACCACGCCTAAATATAGAGTATCCCATTAGTGATCAATTACGTATCAAAAGTAGTTTTGAAAGAAGAAATCAGCCTATTTCGCAATTGGTAGAGTTTAATCAAACGGAACTGCGATTGGAAAATAATTTATGGAGGTTGTCAGACAGTGACACTTATCCACTTTTACAAAGTAACCAAATGTCAGGAGGATTTTTATTTCATGGAAAGGGCTGGACCATTGATTTTGATGCTTACCTAAAAGAACTATCGGGACTGACAACATTTACCAATGGTTTTAGCACACCTCAATTAGAACTGGAGGAAGGGAAAAGTACCATAAAAGGGATGGAGGTCTTGATTAAAAAGCGTATCGATAATTATCGTATTTGGTTAGGATACACTTATAATGACATTGATTTCAATTTTTCCGGCATTCAGGCCGGAGCTTTCCCCGGTAACAACGATATTACCCATAGTTTTAGGCTTTCCAACACGCTAAAACTAAATAATTTTCAACTGTCTCTGGGCTGGCAATACAGGACCGGGGAACCTTTTACACCCATTGCAAACTTTGATCCTACGAACTCAGTAGTTGCTTTTGGAGATATTAATAGTGCCCGCCTGGAGGATTATCACCGATTGGATGCGTCAGCTATTTACAATTTCAAGTTTGATAAAAAGAAAAACAGCAAAGGGCAATTAGGATTCTCGGTGTTGAATCTTTATAACCGCATAAAACCTATTTCCATTATCTACAGAACTGAAGAAGAAGATGCCGGCTTAGAGCTTAAACAGGTTATACAGCGGTATTCCCTGGGTTTCACGCCAAATGTGTCGTTTAGGTTGTTTTTTTAATTGGTCTCAAGGAAATCATACTTGACATTCGGTGCGAACGCTAATCGATTTATCTAAATGTTTTCTATTGGAGCCTGGCATTTGGGATAATAAATAAGTGGTTTTTGGAAAGTGTTGAAGAAATAAATCTGCAGTTTAATCAATAACACGGGCATAATGTTATAGTTTAGAAGCTCCCTTTTTAAATAATAAAAACAACATATGCTTCAGTTGCTCACCAACACGTTCTCTAAGCAGGCTATAGGCTTTCGTTAGATGTCCCTCCACCGTTTTAATAGAAATATTCTGGTACTCGGCAATTTCAATATTAGTGAGGCCTTCTTTTTTACTCAGCAGAAAAGTTTCTTTACATTTTTTTGGTAAGTTGGCAATGCCTTCGGTAACCAGAGCAATCTTTCGTTCTAATAATTCGGCATTATTATCATCTACAGACTCATTCAGTGCTTCCATATAAGCCCGTTCAATAGAAGAAATCGCTCTGTTTTTATGATATTGATTAATGAATTTGTTATACGTTATTTTGTAGATGTAATTCTTTAGATTATACGATTCATGTAGCTTCTTTCTATCTCTCCAAATATTCATAAAGACCTCTTGTATCACATCCTGCGCCATCGCTCTGTCATTAGTTAAGCTAATGGCATAGTTAAAAAGCAGCTTGTGATAGGTTTTTACCAAATACCTGTAAGCTTCTTCATCACCTTGTTTTAGGCTGGAAATTAATATCGTTGAATTTTCAAATTTTGAAGACATAATAGCAATTAAAATCAATCAAATTTTACGTAAAAGTCATTAAAAATTTAATAAAAACTAAAAAAACTTATTAAAAAAGCAAGGGTTTTTTAATTCTGCTTTGCTATAAGTAAAATGAATGTTCAGAACAAATGACTCCAAAGATTGAAAAAATAATAGTTAAATACTTAACCAATTCGGCATCAGTGTCCGATTTGGATACACTTTCAGAATGGATTGAAAAGGATTCCAATAAAGCCTTATTTAAGGACTATGTAAAGGCCCATTTCGCTATTAACTATAGTATGAATGATCCTGAAACGGATGTTGCCGTAGAACGATTATTGACAGCTATAAGAAAGGAGAAATCGTTTATCTACAGGATCAAGAAACAACCAATTTATAGGTATGTTGCGGCAGCATCTGTACTGCTAATTGTTGCGCTTACAGTATTTCTAAATAAAGGAGAAGGGACAACTGATATTGTTGAACCGGTCATTGTAAATACAAGTATCATAGAGCCGGGCACAGACAAGGCCACCTTAACTTTAGCAAATGGCGAGCAAGTGTCTTTAGAAAAAGGTGCTTCCTTTCAAACCTCAAATGCCAACAGTAATGGGGAGCAAATTGTTTATGAAGCCGGAGACAGGAAAACTCAAGAACTGGTATACAATTACCTGACCATTCCTAGAGGCGGACAATTTTATATAGTGCTGTCAGACGGAACAAAGGTTTGGTTGAATTCAGAGTCTCAATTGAAATATCCGGTTAGTTTCATTGAAGGAGAAACACGTCAGGTGGAATTGGTTTATGGCGAAGCGTATTTTGATGTAACTTCAAGTGTTGAGCATAATGGTTCTAAGTTTATCGTATTAAATAAATCACAAGAAGTAGAAGTCTTAGGTACGGAGTTCAATATCAAAGCTTATAAAGATGAGACTAATGTTTATACGACTTTAGTAGAGGGTAATGTAACTATCAATTTTGAGAATAAAAAGCAAAATTTAATTCCAAATCAACAATCAAAACTAGATATCAATTCAGGTACAGTTGAAGTGTCCACGGTAGACGTGTATAATGAAATTTCCTGGAAAGATGGCATTTTTAGTTTTGAAAATGCATCATTAAAAGATATAATGAAAGTATTGTCCAGGTGGTATGATATGGAGGTTATTTTTGAAAATGAGCGTGTTGAAGACGAAGAGTTTATTGGTCTTTTAAGAAAAGATCAGGATATCGAGAAAATAATAGCTGCAATTAAAGATTTTGGAATTATAAATGACTACGAATTTAAAGACAAAATTCTGATCATTAAATAAATGAAAATAAAAAGAGAGCGAAGTCAAACATTTGGTCGTGCGTCAACTTCGTCCCTCTTTCAGATTCAATTAAACAATTAAATGTCTAACTAAACGAAGCTAATTTATGAAAATTAAATTTACTAATTACGGTTTCCGATTGCGAAAACGGCTGCTGTTGATTATTATGAGAACTTTTATCATTCTATTTTGTACCACCGTCTTTAGTCTTACATCTGAAAGTTCATTCTCTCAGACAAAAGTCACTATCGATAAAGATCAATTGGTAACAGTTAATCAGGTTTTTAGAATAATTAAGAAACAAACAAATTATAGTTTCATCTATCCCAGAAGTTTGTTTAAGAATACCCCTAAAATTCAGTTGAAAAAAGGGGAGATCGAATTGACAAAACTATTAGATCAAAGCCTCAATTCCAGCAATTGGAAATTTGAAGTTTCAAGTAATGAGACTATTATTATTAAGAAAGATTCATCCTCCTTTAATGTCAATCAAACAGATGTTGAACAAAGCGTTGAAATTACCGGATTGGTCACAGATGAAGCCAATCAACCTTTACCGGGAGCTAATATCATTGAAAAAGGAACCACCAATGGTACCCAAACAGATTTTGACGGTAATTTTTCATTAAGCGTAAGTAATGTAAATGCTGTGCTTGTTATTTCATATTTAGGCTTTCAAACCATCGAGTTGGAGCTGAATGGTCAAACAAATTTATCCGTAAAGCTACAAGAAGATGCAGCAAATTTAGATGAAGTGATCGTTATTGGATATGGAACAACCAAAAAGAAAGACTTAACGGGATCCGTAGCATCAATCGATTCGAAAAAATTTCATAATGTGCCTGTAACAAATGCGGAAGGCCTCATTGCAAATCAATTACCAGGTATCCAAATTACACCTCAAAGTGGTCGCCCGGGTGCCGGTAGTAATATTTTAATAAGAGGAGGGGCATCACTAAATGCAAGTAATGACCCTCTAATAGTAATTGATGGCATACCATTGGAAGGAGGCAATAACGGCCCCGGTGTTTTAAGTCAGTTAAACCCAAATGATATTGAGAATTTTACAGTGCTAAAGGATGCGTCTGCTTCAGCTATATACGGGTCAAGAGCTTCCAATGGTGTCATAATCATAACTACAAAAAAGGGGAGGTTAGGTGATTTTAATATCAATGTGACCTCTAATACAAGGGTGTCTGAAGTTATGGAATTAATACCTGTATTAACCGGAGATGAGTACCGAAGTGTAGTTGATGATTTAGGTAGAAGTTCTACCCCGGTTGGAGATGCAAATACCAATTGGCAAGAAGAGATTTATCAAATAGCATTGGCAGCAGAAATGAATTTAAGTGCTAGCGGCTCTGTTAAAAACATACCCTATCGCGCCTCTTTAAGTTATTTGAAGCAAGATGGTATAGTAAAAACAGACGAATATGAAAGAGTAACAGCCCTGTTAAATCTAAGTCCTTCATTTTTTGATAATCATTTGAAGGTAAATTTAAACTTAAAAGGATCCATAGAAGATCAGCAACTGGCGAGTGATATATTTTATTTAGCTCAGGCATTCGACCCTACGCAGCCTGTATATGTTGATGACCAGACCTATGGGGGTTACTTTCAATATACTCAGTTTGCTACCAATCCGGCACTGGCCATACCCAACCCGGTTAGTGTTTTGGAACAATTAGACAGAAGGAATAAAAGCAAAAGATTCATTGGTAATCTCCAATTAGATTATAAGTTCCATTTTCTCCCGGATCTTCACATAAACCTTAATGCAGGAATAGATTTAGCAAGAGGACAATGGAGAGAAGTTGCCCCGGATAATTATTTCCCATCGGCTATTTCAGGCGGGTCTGTCTTTGATGCTAATCCGTCCAATGAAGTTGAAAACAAACTCCTTGAATCTTATCTGTTTTATAGTAAAGAGTTAGAATCACTGAAAAGCAAATTCGATCTAACCGTTGGCTATTCGTATAACGACTTTTTAAGAACAAATTACAATTACCCTACAACAAATTTTAACGGGGAAGTATTTCCTAATAGTGTTCCTGCTTTTCCTTTTGATGAGCCAAGTAACGCATTGATATCATTTTATGGTAGATTAAATTATAGTTTTAACAACAAATACCTGTTAACAGCCTCTGTGCGACATGATGGGTCTTCCAGGTTTTCAAAAGATAACAGATGGGGGACGTTCCCGGCATTTGCACTGGCATGGAAAATAAATCAAGAAAATTTTCTTATTGAGAGCAAAACATTTTCCGATTTAAAACTTCGATTAAGTTATGGTGTAACAGGTCAGCAAGATGGTATTGGAAATTATGAATATATACCGGGATATAACCAGGGAGAAGCATCATTTCAATATATATTGGGCAATAATAGATTCAGCACTGTGACTCCAAGTGCTTTCAATCCGAATCTAAAATGGGAGCAAACAGAATCTTATAATGTTGGATTGGACTTTGGGTTTTTTAACAACAGATTGTCGGGTAGCATTGATGCATACTACAGGGAAACAAAAGACCTTTTAAACAGAACGGTAATTCCTTTAGGTGCTAATTTTGATAATGAATTGCTACTAAATATAGGTAACATGGAGAATAAGGGCGTTGAATTAGCTCTTAATGCCGTTCCTATTCAAAAAGAAGACTTTAATTGGCGACTAAATCTGAATTTCACTTTTAACGATGGAAAGATTACCAAGTTGACAGATAATGATGATGACAAAGTAGGCCTGTTTAGTGATGCAACATTAGTGAATACTATCGGGTATCAGCGTAATACTTTTTATTTATACAGGCAAGTCTATAATGAAAATGGCCATCCAATCGAAGGTCAAATGGTAGACCTTAATAATGACGGAATAATTAATGAAGATGACAGGTACATAACAGATAAATCGGCCATTCCGGATTACCTTCTGGGATTTACAACAGCCGTTAATTACAAAAACTGGAACTTTGGGGCCGCAGCACATGCTAATATCGGACATCATATTTTTTACAAACCTTTGGATGATGCCATAGCAATTACTACCTGGCAGGTATCTCAAAACTTGCATGAGTCCTACTTTAATACAGGGTTTCAAAATCAAAATGGGACTCAGTCATTCAGTGACTATTATTTACAAAATGCGTCATTCCTGAAGTTAGATAATATAAATATGGGATACACATTTAAGAAATTACAGGAAAATTCGGGTATAGATTTAAATGTAAACCTATCGGTACAGAATGTGTTTATCATAACCAAATATACAGGTCGTGATCCTGAGGCTTTGGGAGGCTATGAGAATTCGTATCCGGTGCCAAGAATTTATGCTTTAGGTGTTAATCTGAACTTTTAAAAAAATTGAAAATGAAAAATTTAATCAAAATCACTTCTGGCAGTTTATTTGCTTTCGTTATACTTGCTGTATGCTTCTTTTCGTGTACAGATGACCTGGAAAAGACACCTACGAATATTATCACAAACGAAATACAATATTCGGATCTGGAAGGTTATAAGCAAAGTTTAGCCTCTGTATACTCCAATTTAATATATGGAACCTTTTTAAGGTATAACTGGGAAATGCAGGAATATACCACGGATATGGCGGTAAGTACTTGGGGAGACGACAATAATTTACTGTACCATGATCTAGCATGGAGCGCCGATACTCCAGCCTTATCTTTCTTATACAACGATGTATTAAAAATTGTTACAGAGAGTAATAACTTTATTATTGAGTCTTCTGCAGATAATTTAAATGCAAGAGGCTTTTCAAGTTCTGAGATAGAAGAAATTGAAGTGTTTCAGGCAGAAATTAAGTTTCTAAGAGCATTCTGTTTCTGGGTTTTAATGGATCACTATGGCAATCCACCATTTCCAACTGTTGAAGACTTAGGAAATTCCAGCCCGAAGCAAATCAAACGTGCGGATCTTTTCGATTGGATAGAATCTGAATTAACTCAAATTGAAAGCAAATTACTCGATCCCGGAACTAATGAGCGAGGAAGACCGGATAAAGCTGCAGCATGGGCTCTGTTATCAAGAATGTATTTGAATGCTGAGGTTTATACCGGAGAACCTCATTATACCGAAGCCATCACCTATTCGAGTAAAGTAATTGCATCCGGGTTCTCATTAATTTCAGATTATTCCTGGCTGATGCTTGGGGACAATAGCCAAAATGGCCAGGAATTCATTTGGACCATTAATTATGACAGTAGTTTTCAAACCTGGTATGGAACAAACTTCTTAGCCTTAGGTGCTGCGGGAGTGCCGCAGTCTATAAACGGTATGTCCGGTTCTTGGAGCGCGTTTAGGTTTACCCAACAAATTCCGGCCCTGTTTCCTACTTATGATACTACCATTGATAAAAGGGCTCAGTTTTACACGGACGGTCAGCAACTGGAGGTTGAAAATATAAAGAAAAGCACAGATGGGTTTTCAGCCTTCAAGTACAGAAATGTAGATCGTGAAGGTAACCCAATGCCGCAAAACAATACCTTCGGAAATTTGTCGGATATAGATTTTCCGGTATTTAGATTGGCCGAAATATACTTAATCTATGCTGAAGCCGTATTAAGAGGTGGACAGGGAGGTGACCAATCCCAGGCACTTAATTATATAAACAGAATTAGAGGTCGTGCCTATGATAGTGATCCGTCAAGTGCCCTTGGTAATATTAACTCTTCAGAACTGACATTAGATTTTATTCTTGATGAAAGAGCACGTGAGTTGTACTGGGAAATGCACCGTAGAACTGATTTAATCAGGTTTGACAGATTAACAACCGGCACGTATTTATGGGCCTGGAAAGGCGGGGTAATTGGAGGAACAGCCGTGGACCCAAAATTTAATTTATTCCCTATTCCAACTCCGGACCTGTTGGCTAACCCAAACCTAACCCAAAACCCAGGTTATTAATTTAATTAAAAAACAAATCATGAAAAATATATTTAACTTTTTAGTAGCTGTAACAATGATGGTTACATTAAACTCATGTGATACTGAGTTTGACCCAATTCAAATTGTTGATCCAACTAATGATAGCGTTACTTTTCTTAATACTTCATTTGCCGCACAGTATTTATTATCTGAAGACACAGAAGAAAATATAGCAGAGCGTTTCATTTGGTCAAAAGCCGATTTTGGGGTGCCAACTAATGTCATGTACGAGTTACACGCTTCAACAGATCCGCTTTTGGAATCCTATGAGCTGTTAGGTACTACCGCTGGTAATAACATAGCGGTTACAGTTCGGCAACTTTTAAATTTCGCTTTTGTTCTCGGTTTAGATTCAGATCCCGAAACCACTGACAGCAATGGAGATCCAAATAATACGGGTTCAGTATATTTTAGAGTTCGCGCAGCAATTGGAGAAGGTACGCCAAACTTAGTTGAAATGTTTTCTGATATTCAAAAAATTGATATGCTTTGGATTGAAGAGACTAGTGAATTTGTTCCCGGAGAACCTTTTTACATAGTGGGTGATGGGACTACAGCGAATGGCTGGACATTTGACGACAATGTAACCTTAGATGAAATAGAAAGTAAAATAAGAACTGCCAGGGTGGCACTGGGCTATGGGCAATGGGGTTCGGCATTTTCATTTTATCCGGAGAAAGATGATTGGTCAGTATCTTATGGATATACCCATTATGCTGACAATGGTTACAACATTGATCCTCTGTTAGAAGACAACGGAGATGGTCATTTTAAATTTGTGGGAACTGAAGGCGTATATCAGTTAACCGTTAATGAGAAGGACAGAACCATCGTTGTAGAACCGTCTATTTCCTATTACATTGTTGGTGACGGGACCACTGTTAACGGGTGGACATTTGATGATAATGTCAGAATGCCAGAAACATCAGCTTATATTCGTCAAGCTATAGTTGCTCTTGGTTATGGGCAATGGGGGTCAGCATTTTCATTTTACATTGCAAAGGATGTCTGGGATCCTGCTTATGGATATACTTTCTTTTCAGATTTAGGTTATACAATAGATCCTTTATTGGAAGACAATGGGGATGGTCACTTCAAATTTGTTGGTAACGAAGGCGATTTTGAGATAACGATAAATGAGTTGGATAAAACAATTGTTCTGGTAGCACAATAATAGTATTTAATAGTAGTCTTAATATTTTAGTTGAGTTTTAAAGAATCCATTCAATACCATTATTGATGTTGGATGGATGTCTTTATTTAAACCGGCTTCAAATAATCAAAGACTCAATAATCATCAAAATATATTAGAATGTTTAAAACTATATTTTTAATTAATAAGTCTGTTGTGCTCCTGGTTTGCCTGTATTTTATTTTTGGATGTGGCACATCACCGGAATCAATTAAAAAAGAACAACAAGACCTAAATAGTTTATATCCTTCGGATACTGTATTGATAGCTACACATTCTGAATGGGCCAGAGGGCATTACCCTATAAGAATAAAGGAATTTAAGGAAAACCCTTTAGAAAATAATGATGTTGTTTTTTTAGGAAATAGTATTACCGAGCAGGGAGGAAACTGGGGTATCCGTTTCAATAATTCAAAAGTGAAAAATAGAGGTATAGCAGGAGACACTACAGATGGGGTATTAGCCAGATTAGATGAACTTATTTACTTTAAGCCATCACAACTCTTTATACTTATAGGTATTAATGATTTGTTTAGAGAGGATATGTCATCACAAAAAGTTTATGATAACATTATTAGCATAGTGAGGAGAATTTATGAAGAAAGTCCTGAAACTGAAATTTATGTTCAAACTATTTTACCTACCACAACGGAAAAGCTTAAAAGCAAAATACGATTAACCAATACAATGCTTAAAGATTCTGAGGCAACAGAGTCTTACAAATTAATAGACCTACATAATTATTTTGCTTTGGATGATGATTCCATGGATATGGAATTATCTACTGATGGCGTACATTTAAATGAAAATGGGTACAGGCTTTGGATAAATCAGGTAAAAGATTTTTTACTCAATTAAAAACCTTGTATTAATGAAAAAGATAAGTTTTTGGATAATATTCCTGATGCTTTTAATAATGGCATGCGCTGGTCAGGAAATGTCAGATGAAACTAATGAACCTTCCACAACCGGTCTTGATTTTTATAAAGGAGCAGACCTGTCATATGTTAATGAAATGGAAGATTGCGGTGCGGTTTATAGGAATGAGCTTAATGAGGTTCAAGATCCTTTTGAAATTTTTGCGGATGCAGGAACAAATCTGGTAAGGGTGCGCTTATGGCATAACCCTTCCTGGACCTCATATTCCAATTATGATGATGTGAAAAAAACCATAGCCAGAGCTAAAGGTTATGGCATGCAGGTACTTTTAGATTTTCATTATTCAGATACCTGGGCCGACCCCGGAAGGCAAGAAATACCGGCAGCATGGATCAGTTATCTGGATGATACTGTTGCTCTGGGAAATGCAATGTATCAGTACACATTTGAAGTGTTAAATAATCTATCTGAAGAAGGCTTGTTACCGGAAATGGTTCAGATAGGAAATGAAATTAACGCCATGATATTGCAACAAGGAGATGTGAAATGGCCAATTGATTGGGGTCGAAACAGCTACTTAATAAATCAAGGCATTCGTGCCGTCAGAGCTATTGAAATAGCGAAAAACAAAAATGTAGATGTACTGCTGCATATTGCTCAACCTGAAAATGCCCTTTGGTGGTTTAAAGATGCTGTTGCCAGTGGCGTTATGGATTTTGAATGGATAGGACTCTCATATTATCCACAATGGTCCGACTACGATCTGGACAATATTTCCATGCCTTTACAAACTTTAATACAAACCTATAAGAAAAGACTAATGGTGGTTGAAACAGCCTATCCATTTACACTGGAGGCAAAAGATTCAGCACATAATATAATGGGAGATAGTTCATTAATAGAAGGATACCCTGCCACCCAGTCCGGGCAATTAAACTATTTAAAAAAATTAAAAGAAGCCATTGAAACAGCAGGTGGAGAAGGTTTGATCTACTGGGAACCTGCCTGGGTGTCTACAAACTGTGCTACCCAATGGGGTGAGGGCTCACATTGGGAAAATGCCACGTTATTTGATTTTGATAATAAGGCCAATTTAGGAATGCAGTTTTAGCATTAGTGTAATCTGAAAAACTTTGAGAATGAAGATAAATGAACTCATAGTAATCATATTTTTTTTAGGAACATTCCCCGGTATCAGTCAGTCATCTACATATGTTGATGATGAAGGCGTATTTAGATGGGTAAAAGACCATAGTGAAATACGATTGTTCGGTGCAAATTATACCTTGCCTTTTGCACATGGTTTCAGGGCCATAAATTACATAGGTGAAGACCATAAGAAGGCTATTGATGATGACGTGTATCATATGGCACGGTTAGGACTAGATGCTTTCAGAATTCATGTTTGGGATGCTGAAATTAGCGATGTTCAAGGGAATTTAATACCATCAGCACAATTAGACCTGTTAGATTATACATTATTTAAAATGAAAGAACGGGGGTTTAAAACTATTGTTACACCCTTTAAAGTTGGGGATAATGGCTATCCGGAAAAACCGTTTCCTGCACCTGGCTTTAGCGCTGCCCTAAGCAAACCTGAAACATACAGTGACGAAACGATTTTACTTAAGCAAGAACGTTATTTTACACAATTTTTAAATCATATCAATCCCTATACGGGGATAGCTTATAAAAATGATCCCGATATCATTGCATTGGAAATAAATAATGAACCCCAACACGATCATGGAGAAATAGCTACAAAGTACATTAATAGAATGGTGGAGGTGATTCGAAGAACCGGATTTGAAAATCCCATTTTTTATAATGTATCAGAGCGTTCTGAGTTCATTGATGCCTATTGTAAAGCAAATATACAAGGTTGTACCTTTCAATGGTACCCAACGGGATTAGTATATAATAAAGAACTCAAAGGAAATTATTTACCCAATGTAGATGTTTATAATATTCCATTTAAGGATAATAAAGATTTTAAAAATAAGGCACGCGCTATTTATGAGTTCGACCCTGCTGATGTGGCAACGTCTTATTTATATCCAGCCATGGCCAGAAGCTTTCGTGAAGCTAAATTCCAGTTCGCAGCACAATTTGCCTATGAACCTTTGGCCTTATCTTACGCAAATACGGAGTATCAAACCCATTACCTGAATTTGGTTTATACGCCTTCAAAGGCAATTTCCCTAATGATTGCCTCCCAGATATTTCATGAGATGTCCGGCGGTCAATCGTTTGGGCGTTATCCTCAAAATAAAAAGTTTGGAAATACACGATTGGATACGGATAGAGATATTTCAGAATATAACAGTCACGATAAATTTTATTATACCAATTCAACAGAAAGTGAGCCTGTTGCGGTAAGTGAAATCAAACACATTGCCGGAGTTGGAACATCTTCCGTAGTTAAATATTCCGGAACCGGAGCATATTTTCTAGATAAAATAGATAGCGGGATATGGCGCCTGGAAGTATTACCTGATGTATTATGGGTAAACGACCCATTTAAGAAACCAAGTTTAAGCAAGGCTGTAGCAGTTATTAAATGGAATGAGCAATGGATGGACATTAACATCGAAGACCTGGGAGCGGATTTTTCTATTGTACCATTGAATGATGGAAATACGTATGAACCTAATGCCAGCTTGACACAATTCAATGTCGTTCCCGGCACTTATCTCTTAAGAAAAAAAGACGCTGATAAGGAAATTAAATCAAGTCAGGTGCTCCGGGGAATACAACTAAACGAATATGTTGCTCCCAGGGAAAATATTGATAGGGTTTACGTGGTGCATCAACCTGAGAAGAAAGAAGTGGAAAACCGGGATATTCAATTGACGGCTAAAGTGGTTGCTCCAAATAAGATTTCAAAGGTAGAAGTTGTATGGCCTTCAGGGTATCATAAAACTGCAAATTATGAAATGTCTAAAAAAGATGCATTCACATATTCAGTAAGTATTCCAAAAGAACAGATAAAGGGAGGTACGTTTAGTTACTATATTGTGGTTCATACAGATAAAAAGCCAATAACCTTTCCTAACACAATTGAAGGCAGTCCTGAAGATTGGGACTTTATTTCCGAAGACAAATACGAAATCCAGATCGTAAACAACGATCCGGTAGTAGTATTGTTCGATGCTAATGAAAACATTGAAAATACAATTTGGCCCAGGCAATGGAAAGCTGTTAACTATAAAGGAAGAATAACCTCAGGAAAGTTTTTATCTGATAAAAAGCTAAGCCTTTATATTGATGATTTAAATGCCGAAATACCTGATATGACTTTCAAAATATGGATAGGAGATAAAATAAAGAAGTGGCAGGAAATGGTCATGGGCACAAATAAATTGATTGTTACTGGTTCTTCCGGGGACAAAGAAATCCAAAAAGTGCAAATAGCGCTTCAACTAACAAATGGGAATGTATTCGGTAAAATTGTGGAAATGAAAAATACTCCGAAACCAATTGAAGTCAAATTTAATGAACTACAAAAAGTCCCTCAAGTATTATTACCCAGACCATATCCCGTATTTCAGCCTTATTGGTTTGAATCCAATGATGAAGGTCAGTTTGATGCTTCTAAAATTGAGGCCCTGCAAATATCTGTTGGCCCTGGAATACCAACGGAAAACCACTCTGAAAACCAACAGCTGGAATTACAAAAAATATATTTAGAGTAAATGAAGAATTTGAAATATATATGCTTATTAATGGTTTGTATGGTGCTATCATCATGCAATAAAGAAGACAGTACCTATATTGAAAAGCAAAAGTTTAATAAAGATTGGTCTTTTATATTACTACCCAAATCCCAGGAAGACAGCTTGTATTTTCAGAAGGCGATTAATGATAAAAATTGGGAAAAAGTTAGTTTGCCACATACTCTTAGAGTAGAACCAAAAATTGTAAATAATCAATGGCAAGGGATATGCTGGTATCGCAAAAACTTTTCGTTATCTAAAAAGTACGAGAAAAAAAAGCTTTGGTTAAAGTTTGATGGGGCTATGAACATAGCAGAAGTTTGGGTTAATGGAGAAAAATTAATGGAGCATCATGGGGGCTATTTACCATTTGTGGTAGATTTTACCAGGGTGGCAACATTCGATGAGGTAAATACCATTGCAGTAAGATTGAATAACTATGATAATCCTGTTACAGGTCCTAAACCTCTTGAAATATTGGATTTCAATACTTATGGAGGTATTTATAGAAACGTTTGGCTAATAGTTAAAAACCCGTTACACATTACAGATCCAATACTTGAAAACAAAACGGCCGGCGGAGGCATTTTTGTTACCTGTCCGGAAGTGTCAGAAGATCAGGCCAAAGTTAGAGTGCAGACACATATTAAAAATGAAGGAAACAATGAAGCTTCATTCATTGTTCAAAATACCTTGTTGAAAGGTGATAGCACAGTGGTATCGATTCAAAGTGAAGTGCAAGCGTTATCTGTGGATAATAGTAAAGAGGTAGTTACTGAGATTGAAGTTGTCAACCCGGAATTATGGTCCCCGGGCTCACCAAATTTATATCAATTAAAAACAGAACTAATAAGGAAAGGAACAGTAGTTGATCAGGAAATAACGCGCATAGGAATTAAAACTATGAAGTTTGAAGGTCAGGACTTCTATTTAAATGGAGAAAAAACATTTTTGAGGGGGGTAAACCGTCATCAGGAATATCCGTATATAGGTTATGCGCTTTCTGATAATGCCCAATATCGCGACGCCAAAAGAATTAAGGAAGCAGGATTTGACTACGTTCGGTTATCACATTACCCGCACGCCCCTGCTTTTATGGATGCCTGCGATGAACTGGGTATTGTTACTATTGATGCCATTTTGGGCTGGCAATATTTTAGCGAGGATAGAAAGTTTCAGGAGCAAGTGTTTCAAACAGCAAGAGACTTAATTAGGCGGGATAGAAATCATGCCTCGGTATTAGCCTGGGAAGTATCATTAAATGAATCCCGGATGCCCGAAGCCTTTATTGATTCACTAACAACAATTGCCCATCAGGAATATCCGGGAGATCAATGTTTTACTGCAGGGTGGCAATCTTACGGATACGATATCTATTTGCAGGCGCGTCAACACAGGTTAAAACATTATGACAAAGATTTGGCAAAGCCTTATAATGTGTCGGAATATGGAGATTGGGAATACTATGCCATGAATGCCGGATTAAATCAAGATAGTTGGAATGGTTTACTACAAGAAGCCAGGTCTAGTCGCCAGTTAAGGGGCTCTGGCGAAGTTCGTTTGTTACAACAAGCAACAAATATACAGGAAGCTCACAACGATAATTTAAGTACTCCAGCCTTTGCTGATGGGTATTGGGTGATGTATGATTATAACAGGGGTTATGCTAATGACCTGGAAGCTTCTGGCATTATGGACATCTTTAGGATACCTAAACCTGCTTATTACTTTTATAAAAGTCAGCGTGATGCAGATGATTTCTATGGTGAGCCAATGGTTTATATTGCTAATGACTGGAAA
The DNA here is from genome assembly GCF_028281565.1 of Seonamhaeicola sp. Classification (GTDB taxonomy): domain Bacteria; phylum Bacteroidota; class Bacteroidia; order Flavobacteriales; family Flavobacteriaceae; genus Seonamhaeicola. Next base: position 190,786 of record NZ_JANQJQ010000048.1, on the reverse strand, counting down.
CAAAATAGCCCTTTAAATATTCGGGTATTCAGTAATTGTGAAGAAGTTGAATTGTTATTAAACGGCATTAGCCTCGGGCAGCAAAAACCAGATCAAAATCGTATTTCCAACAATCTAAAACATCCACCGTTTACATTCCATATAGAAGCTTTTGAAGCTGGCAAGTTAGAAGCAAAAGGGTATATTAATAATCAAGTGGCTGCTACTTATGTAAAACATACGCCTAAAGCGCCTTCTCAGATTCAAATTGAGATGGATGGTTTTAATGACATAGCTTTTAAAGAGGATTCAGATGTATTTTTTGTGCATGCCTATATAACCGATGACAATAAAACTGTCATTCCGGATTATAAGGGTAAAGTGATATTCACTATTGAAGGAGATGCAGAAATTATTGGAGAAAGTTTTATAAACTGTGAAGCCGGCGTGGCTTCAATCCTTTTAAGAACAAAGCGCCCGGTTAAAGATCTTAAAATAAAAGCAAGCTCTAAAAATCTTTCGGTGATTAAAAGCTTTACCCCGGATGAAACGGTTTTACAAAAAGTAAGAGTTGATAGTTTATCATTGCTACCTAAACGTTTTTTGAAGCAAGAAAATCAGAGCTCAGGCTATTGTATTGTTAGAGGAGATAGTTTGCAAAAAAGAGTGGCATTGACTTTTGATGACGGGCCTACAGACTTATCAAGAGAAATTATTAAGCTTTTAAATAAACATAGTGCAAAAGGAACTTTTTTTTGGCTGGGAGAAAACCTTTCCGGAAAAAGGGATATCATAAAATTTACTAAGGAATCGGGGCATTTGATTGGAAATCATAGTTGGGACCATCAAAACGGTTGGGAAACTCCAACGGATAGTTTATGGCATTTACAGGTAGAAAGGACCAATAAGGAATTTCAAGTTAACGGTATTGGAAGCCCCAGGTATTTCAGGCCGCCTTTTGGAGCCATTACACAAGAACAAATAGATTTTTTAGCAAAAAAAGGAATAACTACAGTGTTATGGTCTGTTACTTCAATGGATTGGGATGAAACTCAAAATAGTTCGGAAAACATGCTTCAAAAGTTTAAAGAACAATTGCATAATGGCGCCATTGTGCTTTTTCATGATTATGATTTTGGAAATTCCCAGGAAAAATTAAAAGCTATTGAACAAATAATTACATATGGTAAATCACTGGGATATAGTTTTGTTACAGTTGAAAAACTCATCAATTAAAAATTAAGATACGTTGTTACATTACGGTTTCACTTAAGAAGTAAAATGATAGAAGTTCCAATGGACTATCGGATAGATCCATTTGTACATGAAAATACCATAAATCACAAATGTTGGCTAAAACTTAATTATTACTGCAAGATCTAATTAGCAGAATAACTTTTTCTGTTCATCCCAAACAACAAGAACAAAATACCTTCCATTTTACTCCCAACAGATTCGCGTATACGGTTAAAGGCCTTTGTTATATGAGCTTCAACAGATTTAACTGAAACGTTTAAATACTCCGCAATTTCTTTATTGCTTAAACCGTCCTGCCTGCTCAATAAAAAAGTTTGTTTACATTTTGGCGGCAGGTTTTCAATTTCTCCTTTCACCAATTTAATAAGTCTTTCAAGGGATTTTTCGTCTTCTTGTTCAACAAAAGAATTTAAAGAATCAATGTATTTTTTGTCAAGAGGAACTACATACATTCTATTCCTATTCTGATTTAGAAATTCATTATATACAGAACGATATAAATAACTCTTAACGGCAAAATCATCTTTGAGTTTCAACCTTATTCTCCAAATATTAACAAAAACATTTTGAACAATATCCTTAGCTAAATCTCTATCATTGGTAAGTTCGTAGGCATAAGCACATAACATATTATGATAGGCGTCAAACATTTGTGAATAGGCCTCAGAATCCCCTTTTTTAAGCCCAAATATGAGTTGATTATTGTTCATTTATTAATGATAAAGTAGGGTTGCAATTTAAATAATAGATGAGTGCAATTATTGCGAAATTAAAAAAAATGTTATTAAAAAGTTAGGGTTGCGTAAAATTGTTGTGTTATAGAATTATATAAGGGTGAATAATGATTTCTCAAAAAACACAAAGATTAATAATACAATATCTCACAAAACAAGCAACACTTTCCGAACGAAATGAATTGGAATTATGGCTTGAAGATTCTAAGAATTATGAGATATTCAAAGACTATGTTAAGTCCAATTACTTAATTGATTTAAATATGGATATGTTCGATGCAGACGACTCAAAGAAACAGTTTCTTGAGTTAATTAATAAAGAGAAAAAGGTATTTAGGTTACGTAGGTACACCAGAATGATGAAATATGCTGCAGCTATAATTGTGTTCGTAGGTATGGGTTATTTATATCAGGCAGGATATTTTTCCCCGGCCCCTGAAGTAATTATTCCTGAAGATAGTATTACCCTTCAATTGGAGAATGGAAATATTGAAATTATTAATGAAGATGGGGTTTCTCAAATTTTAGATGCCGAGGGTAATGTGGTTGGTGAGCAAAAAGGCAAACAATTAGTTTATGATAAGAACACAGAAACAGAGGAGCTTGTATATAATACGTTAACGGTGCCTTTTGGCAAGCAATTTCAGGTGCAGCTGTCAGATGGTACAGATGTCCATTTAAACGCAGGAACTTCTTTAAGGTATCCCGTAAAGTTTATTAATGGCCAGCAAAGACAGGTGTTTTTAATTGGGGAAGCTTTTTTTGATGTTACTTCCGATGTAAAACATCCATTTATTGTAAATGCCGATGAACTCAATGTTGAAGTTTTAGGAACTGAATTTAACGTTTCAGCCTATCCGGAAGATGCCATTACGGATGTAGTGCTAGTAGAAGGATCTGTTGGTTTATATACTGATACTAATACTTTAGCGGAAAGTGTGAAAATTGTTCCTGGTATTAAAGGAACGCTTAATAAGAAAACAGAGGACATTGTAACCGAAGAAGTTGATGTTAGTATATATACTTCCTGGATGCAGGGTGCCCTGGTTTTCAGGGATATGACATTCGAGAATATTGTTAAAAAGTTGGAGCGCAGGTATAATATGAAAATTGTCATAACAAATAAAAATTTGAAAAATGAAATTTTTAGTGCCACGTTTAAGGAAGAACCTCCAATTGAAAAAATCTTAGAAGCGTTTGACAAAAGTTTTGGTGTCAAGTACACTATAAAAAATAATGCAATATTTATTAATTAACCATAAAAACGATACTATATGAATTAAACAACAACTTTAAATTTTACTAAAAAATCACTTTTCAAGAATAAAAAACCGGAAAATGCTGTCACATTTCCCGGTAATTGAAAGTGATTAACTAACAAAATTAGTCATTCACTATTTTAACACATTAAAAATATGAAAAAACTTCATGAAAGAAAAGGAGCGTATTGGCCTTTTCTGAAATTTGATTTAAAAATGAAATTAACCGTTTTATTTGTTTTCGCTTCTTTTTTCAGTATGCTTGCTAGTAACGGGTATTCGCAAGCTATAACTTTAGATGTTGAGAATACAACGGTTAGAAAAGTAATTGACAAGATCGAGGTTACATCCAAATATACATTTGTGTATAATACTAGATTTGTTGATTTGAATCGTAGAGTTTCTATAACCGTTGAGGATGTTCCTATTGAAACGGTTTTGAGCAAACTATTTGATGGAACAAAAACATCGTATGAATTGTTGAATACTCAAATTTTCTTAAAAGAGAGAAAAGTACCCGAAGAAAAATCTAAATCTGAGCCGTCAAACACCCCGATTCAAGGGCATGACATCATAGGAACTATAAAAGATACCAATGGTCAAGCACTTCCTGGAGCAAATATTATAGAGAAAGGTACCAGTAATGGTACTCAGACTGATTTTGATGGAAATTACTCATTATCACTTTCAGACCCAGAAGCAACAATTATTGTATCATTTATAGGGTTTTTAACCCAAGAGGTTGCTGTTAATGGCCAAACCAACATTGACGTTATATTACAAGAGGATGCTGCTAAATTAGATGAAGTAGTTTTAGTGGGTTATGGTACGCAAAAAGTAACTAACCTTACTGGAGCAGTCGCTGTAATTACCGAAGAAGCTTTAGAAGACAGAGCAGCTAATAATGTTTCTAATTTATTAGCGGGTACAGGGTCTGGTCTTACCATTACTAGTCCAGGAGGTAGCCCGGGTAACGATAATTCGTCAATTTCAATTAGGGGTGTCACTACATTTGGAGGAAGCAACGAACCGTTGATTATTGTAGATGGTATTGAGTCTACACTTGATAATATCGACCCTAATGATATAGAAAGTATGTCGGTATTAAAAGATGCATCTGCTTCAGCTATTTATGGAGTTAGAGGAGGAAACGGTGTTATTGTTATAAAAACCAAACGCGGTAAAAAAGGGCAGTTGACAATGAACTTCAATACATCCGTTGGCTTTCAAGAATTCACCTATTTGCCAAAATTCGGTAGCTCTTTTGATTATGCAACGTTAAGGAATGAGGCTTTGATAAATGATGGTGTGGTACCAGAATTTGATGCTGCTCAATTACAAGGATATCAAAACGGAACCCTGCCTAATGAAGATTGGTTGGGTGCAGTAACTTCAGAGGCGGGAGCCACGCACCGATATCATTTTTCATTGTCAGGAGGAACTGAAAAGTTTAATTATAATGCCTCTTTAGGTCATTTGGATACTGACGGGGTTATCCCCAATACTAATTATAAGCGCTATAATTTACGTTTAAACCTAGATCAACAAGTAAACGATAAACTTAATATTGCTTATAATTTGGCCTTGAGTAGAGGCAATACAAAAGAACCATCTATTTCTGCAAACAGTGTTTTCTTTATGGCTTATAGAGGGCTTCCAACAATCCCAATTCAAAATGCCGATGGGAATTATGTAGCAATCAATGAGGAGTATAATGCCGTTGCACAAGCTAGATTTGAAGGTGAAAAAATGCTAAAAAGAGATGACATCATTGGAAGTATTAAGGCAAGTTATGAAATTGTGAATGGATTGACTTTTACGAATATTTCTGGTATAACGCAGCGATATGAAGATGTAAATAATTGGCAAAAGTACCTGGAATTGTATCGGGTAACCGGCGAGTTTTCAAGAGCTTCTGTACCAGGTGTTAAAACGGAATCTTATACGCGACAAGATATCAATATTCAAAACTTTTTAAATTATGAAGGTACATTCGGAAAGCATAATGTAAAAGCTTTGTTAGGACATCATTCCATTCAATCGGAGGGCAAAAGAAAGCTAGTAAGTATAGATGGGCTTCCAGAAAATAACAGTTCCGATGAGATTGCACTAGGTGACCCGGAAACGTTAATTGCTACTAGTGGAATAGAAGAAAATGCTATAGAATCTTATTTTGGAAGAATCAACTATAATTTTGATGAAAAATACTTGATAGAAGCCAGTTTTAGACGTGATGCTACGTCTCGATTCGCACCAGAAAATAGATCCGAGTTTTTCCCTTCATTCTCTGTGGGTTGGAATCTAGGCAACGAAGCATTTTTTAAAGTTGATGCCATCAATACATTAAAATTAAGAGGGTCTTGGGGGCAATTAGGTAATCAAGAAATTACCAACTTAGCATTTGCTCCAGTTTATGTTAGGGGAAGAGACCTATGGCTAGGTGGTATTACGCAAAGTAGTTTAATAGAAGGAAGTTCTAACCCGGATTTAACTTGGGAAACTATTACTAAAACCAATATTGGATTAGACGCAAGCTTATTTAATTATAAACTTAATGTAACTGCAGATTATTTTATTGAAGATAGGGAAGACATCCTTGCTTTAGAGCAATTGCCTGGTACTTTAGGAGCAGAGGCACCATTAGCTAATGTTGGAGATTCCAATGCCGAAGGAATTGAAGCCAATATCACCTATAAAGGTACTATTGGAAACGATTTTAGATTTAGCACGAATTTTAACTTCACATATTTCACAAAAATACCTACTGTAAGTGGATTATCTGAAAATGCAGAAATTCCAGGAAGAAGTAACGGAGATCCAATATCCAATTTGTTTGGGTATGAAACTTTAGGATTGTTTCAAAGTGATGCTGAAATCGCAGCAGCTCCTGACCAATCGTTTTTTGGAGGTACGCCAGTTCCTGGTGATATAAGATATGTAGACCTAAATGGAGACGGGATTGTAGATGAAAACGATAGAACCTCGTTGGGAAGTTATTCGCCGCAATTACTTTATGGTTTTTCTTTAAACGCGAATTATAAAGGATTTGATTTTTCTGCACTATTCCAAGGCGCGGGAAAAGTGAATACCTTTTTTGATGTTATGGCTGCACACCCATTCGTAAGGGACGGGAAAGTTCAAGAAAGACACTTGGATCGTTGGACACCAACAAATACAGATGCAAGTTACCCTATTTTGCATGCCGTTAATAATGGAAGAAATGAAAACTTTGTTAATTCATTTTTTATATATAACGCCGCATATTTAAGGTTGAAAAACGTACAATTTGGATATTCATTGCCAAGTAGTGTAACCGATAAAATAGGCGTTGATAAATTACGAATTTACTTTAGTGGAGAGAATCTTTTAACATTTGTAAATTCTAAGTACCCTGAAGGTTTCGATCCTGAATCCCTTTCAACTTTTGCCAATAATGCAGCTTTTAATAATACGGATCCTGCACCTTTGAATGCTGCAAATACCGGATTTATATATCCGCAAACGAAAACCTATACATTTGGGGTTAACGTAGCATTTTAATGAGGTTGTATTTTTAAATTAATGTAATTAAGATTTTAGAATATGAAAAATATAAAATTAAAGAATAAATTTTTCGGCCTTGCGATGATTTTTGCAATGCTGATGACATCTTGTAGTGAAGATTTTCTTGATGTCACTCTTGATGATACAGTAAATGCTGAAACATTTTACGGCTCGGAAGCAGACGTTAAACTTGGTGTTGCTGGAGTTTATGAAATGCTTACTGATGTTAACTCCTTTCAGAGATATCAAATTATAGGACAAAGCCTTTGGACAGATGACATGTGGAAACAAAGTTTTATAGGCCCAGCCTTTGACTACGATGGGGTGGCTATTGGTACCCACTCTTCAGTTTCCAAACCCATTGTAGACATGTGGAATTACTTTTATACCATGATTCGTCGTGCTAACGACTTTTTGGAAGGTGTTGGAAATGCAGAGGCCAATGGCTCGCTTACCATGGATAGTGCTTTATTGCAACGTTATAAAAATGAAATACGTTTTTTAAGAGCCTATGCTTATCAGGAATTGGTTTTTCTATACGGTGATGTACCTTTTATTTTAACATCTCCAGGACCTGAAGAATTAAAAACTATTGGAAGAAGCCCAAGATTAGAAGTAATTGATTTTGTAATAAGCGAATTAGAGGATGTTAGTACTGCTCTACCAGCTGTTTATACGGGAGAAGATGTTGGCAGAATTACTAAAGGAGCCGCTTCAGCTTTATTAGGACGATTGCAATTATTTGAACAGGATTATGTTGCTTCAATTGCTGCATCCCAAGAGGTGATGTCTAATGGGCAATATGATCTGGAAACTAATTTTGGAGATATATTTTTGTTAAGTAACGAAAGTAACGAAGAGGTGATTTTTGATGCGCACCATCTACAAGTTATTTATACAAACTGGATAGCACAGTATACGCTTCCTTCCGTTTTAGGGGGATGGGGAGGTGGTACCATACCTAGTAAAAATTTAGTAGATGCCTTTGAAATGCAGGCTACAGGTTTGCCAATTACGGATCCTACTAGTGGCTACGACTCAAACAACCCATATGACGGGAGGGACCCTAGACTATCCAAGACCGTGGCTTACCCTGGGGCTGTGGTTGATGGAGAGACATTTGATGGTAGTGGTACTGCAACAGGTTTTTATAATGTAAAATACTTTGATCCGGAAGTAAGGGCAATTGGAGCTCCAGGTGTTTCTCAAAATTATATATTGATTCGCTTCGCTGAAGTGTTATTAAATTTTGCAGAGGCCTCTAACGAGTTATCAGGGCCTTCCTCAGATGTATATGATGCCATAAATAGAATTAGAAACAGGGCAGGGATGCCTGATTTACCAGTAGGATTGAGTCAATCTGAAATGCGAGAACGTATTCGTAATGAACGTCGCGTGGAATTGGCACTGGAAGGCGATCGTTTCTATAGTATACGTAGATGGGGTATAGCAGAGAATATTGTACCACAAGATATTCTAGGGGTTGATGAGCAAGGTAATACAATTGTAGCCAGTTCGCAGCGCGTATTTGATCCTGGCAAGGATTATCTATGGCCAATTCCTCAAAGTCAAATAGATTTAACAGAACCCGGTGTGACAACGCAAAACCCTGGATGGTAATGTTAAAACTGAGATTGAAACTCTTATGTATTTATCGTAAAAATAGATTGTTTTAGTTTAATTGAGTTAGTTTTAATTAAGAGTTTAGGGTTAAGAGTTTTTTATTCCTAAACTCTTTTTTTTATTTTAAATTTTAAAAATGAAAAAGTTCACTTATATACTTTTTGCAGTGCTAGTTGGTATTTTGAACTGTTCCAAATCCAAGTCAAAAATAGAAGTTTCAAAATCGATGGAAAACAAAACCTTTAAAAGGTTTACGATTCTTGCGCCTGGCAAAACGGGAATTTCATTTGTAAATCCTATTAAGGAGAGTATACAAATGAATGGACTTACCTATGAGTACTTATATAATGGGGGTGGTGTGGCTGTTGGGGATGTAAATAATGATGGACTTGTAGATATATTTTTTGTTTCCAGTTTAAAAGGCAATGAACTTTATTTAAATACCGGAGGACTTCAATTTAAAAACATAACCCAAATCTCTGCGGTTAAGGGGCAATATGGGTTTTCTACGGGTGCTACCATGGTTGATATTAACTATGACGGGAAACTGGATATTTATGTTTGCAAATCAGGCCGGTTTAATGACCCTAATAAACGTAAAAATGAACTGTATATAAATCAAGGTTTAAATAATCAGGGTATTCCTGTTTTTAGTGAGGAGGCTTCGAAATATCAATTGGACTTACCTCATAATTCAACCCAAGCAGCTTTTTTTGACTATGATAAGGATGGGGATTTGGATATGTTTTTATTAAACCATGGAATAGATCCGTTATACAGTACAAATATTAAGCAAATCCCTAAATTGTTAAATGAAGCATCCCAGAATCAAAGCGAACAACTTTATCGAAATGATGGTGGTAAATTTACGAATGTGAGTAAGCTATGTGGTATTACAAATAATGCTTTAAGTTTTGGTTTGGGCATAGCCATTGGAGATGTAAATAATGATGGTTGGCCTGATATATTAACCGGGCATGACTATTCTGAGAAAGATCATATGTACCTCAATCAGAAAAACGGGACTTTTAAAGAGGTAAGTCATCAAGCCATAAGGCATATGTCTAATTTCTCCATGGGAAATGATATAGCTGATTTTAATAATGACGGCTTATTGGATTTTATTTCTGTAGATATGGTGTCAGAATCAAGCTATGAAATAAAAACCAGTATGAGCGGTATGAACCCAGCAGAATTTTATCAACTGGTTGACTATGGCTTACATCATCAATACATGTTCAATACCCTTCAAATGAATAATGGGATATCGGAAAACCATGTGCCTTTGTTTTCCGATATTGCTCAATTGGCTGGAGTATCAAATACCGACTGGAGTTGGGGCCCCTTACTTTTTGACATGGATAATGATGGCTACAAAGATTTATTTGTTTCAAACGGTATTAAGAGAGACTTCAGGAATAATGACTTTAGGATATATAAAGAAAAAAGAACGAAACAGCACCTTAAAGAGCTTAAACAAACAAATAACCCAAAACTACTATTCGAAACCTATGTAAAAGATTTAATAGAGCGTATTCCAACAAGAAAAAAGAGCAATTTATTTTATACAAACAATGGCGATTTAACATTTACAAAGCAAAATACAGACTGGGGGTTAGATGTATTAACCAGTTCTACCGGTGCTGCTTATGCAGATTTAGATAACGATGGCGATTTGGATGTGGTTACCAATAATGTAGATGATTTTGCTTTTATCTATAGGAATAACACATTACAAACTTCAGACGGAAACAATTACCTGCAAATCCAATTAAAGGGTTCGGATAAGAACCCCGATGGCGTTGGAGCACGTGTTCAAATAAAATGTGGAAAACAACAGCAGGTAATAGAACAAAATTTAACAAGGGGCTTTCAATCTTCTATAAGCAGAAAGCTTCACTTTGGACTTGGTGAAAATACAGTTGTTGATACCTTGACTATTGTTTGGCCAGATGGAAAAGAACAAAAGCTTGTTAATCTTAAATCCAATACAACTTATGCACTGCATTATAAAGATGCGGAAAGAAAAGGAGAAGCAATCAATTCTGTAAAACCTATTTTTAAGGATATTACCAAGGCGCGCAAAATTACTTATAGACATAAAGAAAATACGTTTAATGATTTTAAACGTGAAATATTATTACCCCACAGAATGTCCCAATTTGGTCCTGCTGTGGCGACCGGCGATGTAAACAATGATGGACTGGACGATTTTTATGTAGGTGGAGCCTTGGGGTTTTCAGGAGCGTTATTTGTTCAAGAAGAAGACGGAACGTTTGCAAAATCCTCAACCAATAAAACATTATGGCATGAAGAAAAAATGTATGAGGATATAGATGCACTTTTCTTTGATGCAGATTTAGATGGCGATCAGGATTTATTTGTTGTAAGTGGTGGTAACGAGTACAATAATGGGGCTTTGGGCTTAGAGGATCGATTATACATTAATAATGGAAATGGTCTTTTTACTAAAGCGAGATCATTGCCAAAAGTGCGAACTAGCGGAGGTGTTGTTAAAGTGGCAGACTATGATAACGATGGCGATTTGGATGTGTTTGTTGGAGGTCGACAAACACCGTGCAAGTACCCATATCCATCAAGTTCGGTTATATATAGGAACGATAGCCATAATGGAGAAATTAAATTCGAAAATGTTACCAATAAAATAGCTCCAGATTTGGAAGCCTTGGGTATGGTAACCGATGTGAATTGGGTAGATGTTGATGGAGATTCAGATTTAGATATAGTGGCCGTTGGTGAATGGATGGCTATTACAGTATTTGAAAATAATGCCGGAACATATGCTTTAAAAAAAGAAACAGGATTGGAAAAGCATGTGGGGTGGTGGAATAGCATTTCAAGTGCCGATTTTGATGGCGATGGCGATATGGATTTTATTGCAGGGAATTTGGGACTCAATTACAAGTATAAAGCAACAGCTCAAGAACCCTTTGAAATTTACGCTAAAGATTTTGACGATAGTGGTTCTTTGGATATTGTTCTGGGCTATTATGATAGTGGGAGCCTGGTGCCATTAAGAGGAAGAGAATGCAGTTCCAATCAAATGCCTTTTGTTAAGGAAAAATTTAAAAGCTATGATTTGTTCGGAAAAGCGACCTTAACGGATGTGTATGGTCAGGAAAATTTAGAGGAGGCATTGCATTATCAAGCTACTAATTTTGCAACCTCTTATATTGAAAATTTGGGAGATGGAACATTTAACATACGCCCGTTGGAAAATAAGGCACAGCTATCCTCTATCAATACCATACAAATTGATGATTACAACCAGGATTCCTTTTTGGATATTTTAATAGCAGGAAATTTATATGGTGCAGAAGTAGAAACCCCAAGAAATGATGCAAGCTATGGACTATTACTAACAGGGGATGGAAGTGGGAACTTTAAAGCTGTAGAAATGTTTAAAAGTGCTATTTGTATTTCTGGTGATGTAAAACGAAGTGCACTTTTAAAATTAACAGATAATAAGCAAGGTATTCTGTTTGCTAAAAATCAGGGTAATCTACAGTTACTTACTTTAGAATAAATCGTTGTTAAATACATGGTTATCAAAGAATAATGGTGTAGTTCTGGTCTAGGGTTATATCAGTCTGTCTATTCTTGATTATATGAATTTTGATAAGTAATTATCAGAATCATGTCTTCGTATTAAAAAAATACCCAAAAAGCTAGGGTTGCTTTCTATTCTTGTGTTATAGTTATAGAGGATGATGAAAATACCTCAATTGAAGATAGGTAAACTTATAAGGACCGGTTCATTACTTAATATGATATAGTATAAGTGGTTAAAATAAGTAAGGGTTCTTAAATATAAGGTCATAATTCTTTGAATTAATAGCGTATCATCAAATTAAATAGTCGCGATTTTAACACGTTATAAAATGATTAAGCTTCGCACTAATTTAAATCAAGAGTGTCTACCGTATAAAGTATTTAAAACAGGAATAGCGGTTAAATTATGGGATAATAATCATAAAAAAGAAGACTACATATAATAGTGGTATAATATAACGGGTATAGTAATCATATAAAAAGAGACCTAAACTAAAAACTATAGATCAGTATCCATTTTGATTTGTATTAACAAAGAAACAACTTTCTGTTATGGAAGTACTGATACAATATTTAAATAAATAAAAATGAATAGAAGAGAACTCTTAAAAAATCTTGGTTTTGCTGCAGGTGCAACCATGTTGCCTAACATTTTGAAAGCTTCATCATTAGAAAAAGCAAATTGGACAACAAGTAAACACAGTATAAAACCCTTTAATTTAAAAAAGCCGGTATCGGTTATTATGATTGGTGCGGGGAACAGGGGAAATACCTATAGCGATTATAGATTACATTTTCCGGATCAGATGGATATTGTCGGGGTAGCTGAACCTGTAAAAGAAAGAAACAGCCGCTATGCAAAACGGCACGATATTTCGGACGAAAACAGATTTGAAACCTGGGAACAGGTCTTTGAACGTCCAAAATTTGCCGATGCCGTTATTATAGCAACACCAGATCAGTTGCACTATGCACCATGTATGAAAGCCTTGGAAATGGGTTACGATGTTCTATTGGAGAAACCCATTGCACCCACATTACAGGAATGTTTGGATATTCAGAAACTGGCCAATGAAAAAGGAAGAATCGTTGCTGTATGTCACGTATTGCGTTATGCACCTTACTTCATTGAGTTAAAAGAAATGATTGCCAAGGGAGCTGTAGGGGAATTGGTAAGTGTGGATCACTTCGAACCTATTGAGCGTGTACATATGTCCCACTCTTATGTGAGGGGAAATTGGCATAATTCAAAAACAAGTACCCCGATCATTATGGCAAAATCCTGTCATGATATGGATATCATGAGATGGTTAATAGACGAGCCTTGTGAGAGTATAGCAGCATATGGCGATTTAAAATGGTTTAAAGAAAAAAATGCACCCGAAGGAAGTACCAAGCGTTGTACCGATGGCTGTGCTGTTGAAGCAACATGTCCTTATTCCGCAAAACGGATTTACATGAGAGAAGGGCAGCATACCTATGTGTTTGATTTGCCAAAAGACAAATCGAAGCATCAGGATTATATCTTGGAAAAATTAAAAACTACCGATTACGGCCGATGTGTATACCGAATGGATAACGACCAACCCGATCATTATGTAACGTCCATGAGGTTTAAAACCGGAATCACGGCCAACTTTTCAATGGAGGCCTTTACCTCTTACCATGGTAGACGTACTAGAATTATGGGCTCCATGGGGGACATAGTAGGTGATATGGAAACATATACCTATACTGATTTTCAAACAGGTGAAATATTAAAAAGGAAAGTAGAAAGAGATCGTGGAGGCATATACGATGCCCATGGTGGTGGTGATTTGTTGTTGGTAAGAGATTGGTTAAATGCCGTATCAAATCAAGACGTATCCCTTTTAACCTCTAATATAGATGTGTCAGTAGAAAGTCATGTGATGTGTTTTAAAGCAGAAGACAGTAGACTGTGTAGAAAGATGGTGGACTTTTAATACTCAATAAATAAATGTCTCTATAAATTAATAAAATGGATAGTTTAAAAAAAATAGTGCTTGCATGTTTTCTTGTCCAAATGGGCTTTGCTCAGGAAGAAACATTGAAATGGTGGAATCCGGAGGACCACATGTTGTTTGTAGTAGAGGGGCAAGCATGGCCCAATGAGGTCAAGTCATACTTTGATAGACTACCGGAAAGGGCCGAGAAAACTGTAAGAAAGGCAGTTTGGGGTTTATCTAGACAACCAGCAGGGTTGTCCATTAGGTTTTGGACCAATGCAGAACGAATCCATGTAAAATACAAGGTGAAAACCGAGATTCATTATAAAAATATTTCCGCCTTAGGTGTGAGTGGCTTGGATTTATATAGTAAGTCGTATGATGGGGAATGGATGCGTGCATGGGGAGAATCCAATTTTGATTCTATTACCAATTGTGTCTTTAAAATTGATGATACATCCCAATTATACAAAGACTATGGAAAGGAATACCAGCTATATCTGCCACTTTTTAATCAGGTGGAATGGCTGGAAATAGGTATTCGACAACACTATTTTTTAGATCCATTGCCGGTAAGAAAAGAAAAGCCCATTGTTGCTTATGGTACGTCCATATGTCAAGGGGCTAATGCTTCGCGATCAGGTATGTCTTGGGCTAATATTCTAGGTAGAAAGTTGGAAAGACCATTAATCAATTTAGGATTTTCCGGTAATGGTAGGCTGGAACCTGAGATTATAGATCTTATGACAGAAATAGATGCCAAATTATACATTCTTGATTGTCTCCCCAATTTAAGTCCTAATAAAGATGATGTTTATAATCTGGTATTGCGTGCCGTTAAAAAAATAAGGAAAAAAAGAAAATCTGTACCAATTATAATAACAGCACATCAAGGGTTTTCTGATGGCCAGATAAATGCTAAGAATAAGAGGCATTCACAAATTCTAGACAAAGAACTTAAACGGGCTTTTGAAGCTTTAAAATCCGAGGGCGTTTCAAACCTATATCATATCCAAAATAAACAGTTTGGTTTTAGTATCGATTCTTATGCCGATTACGGTCATCCCAATGATTATGGCATGATGCAATATGCAAATGTATATGAAAAATTGATTAGGGAAATATTACATGAGCCGGTTGGACTTATAACCACTACCATACCCAAAACGCAAAGTAGGGATATAGCAACCTATAAATGGGAGGAAAGGCATGAAGACATCTTAGAGTTGAACAACACGAATCCACCAAAAATCTGCTTGTTTGGTGATTCCATTATTAATTTCTGGGGAGGCAAACCCTCTATTGCCACTTCTAATGGTACCGATTCCTGGAATCAAGTAATGAATCCCTTAGGCATAAGGAACTTTGGCTTTGGTTGGGATCGCATTGAAAATGTGCTCTGGCGAGTATATCATGACGAATTGGAAGGGTTCCAGGCAGAAAAAATAATATTAATGATTGGGGTAAACAATTTAGGTGTTGATGATGATGTAGAGATTACTGATGGTCTTGAACTGTTACTTGAGGCTATTAAGCAGAGGCAACCTAATAGTGATATCATATTAATGGGGCTTTTACCCACTGTGGGAAAAGAAGAACGCATTCTATCTCTGAATAGAAAAATAAGTCAATTGGCTGATAAATCAGGGGTGGTCTATAAGGATATTGGAGGCACTTTATTATCTGGAAAAGGAAAGGCCGATACCTCATTATTTACCGATGGCCTACATCCAAATGCTGAAGGTTATAACAAATTGGCAAAAGAATTTCAACAAGTTTTAAAAGAAAATAAATAACAAGTATTCAATGGACGTAATAGAACGGTTAAAACCGCAAAATAGTAAAACAGTGAACAATCAAAAGAACATGATTAGAAAGTTAAAATTGGTAACAATGGTTTTACCAACCATCGTATTGTTTTTAATGGCTTCCTGTGGTAAAGGACAATTGGCTAAACAGAGTGAATATATAGAACATCGCCATGTTATATTTAATGTAGAAGAAGGCTATGAGTTAAGTCCCGGAGATACCTTGGTAACTAAAGTGAATCTTGCTCAACAAGAGCATAAAATGAAAAGAAATATTAGAGTCACAGGATTTACCGTATTGCCAAAACAGTTTGGAAGGCGAGGAGAAAATAGATTTAGGGAATATTGCCAATTGGTAGATGACTATTTAGATGGACAGGACACCTATAAGGATGATTCTTATTCATTGGTTTACCTAGGAGAAAATGAAGCATTCGAAAAGAACGCATATTATAGATTGACCTATGATAAATTAAAACCATTTAAGGGAAAAAAAGTACAGGTTAACTTTCCGGTTAAAAGGGCCATTAAAGGATTTGGTTCTAAGGGCTTTTTAAAGTTAAGGCTACAGCTATACAAAAAGAAACAGGGGAGAGCTTTAGACGATATTTTTGATGATGCAGATGACATTTGGGAACTGGAAGTGCCCGCGGAAACATCAGATTGGGAAGTTTTATCTAAAGATTTTGTAGTGCCGGAAGATATTGCTTGTATTTTGGTTGAGATTGTTAGTCTGGATATGTCAGGTACTTGCAAAGTTGGAGCGCCTTGGTTTGAAGGAAAACATGGTGGATTGGATTTTTATAAATTCCAGCCCTACGTAAAAGATAAGGATCACGATAATTGGATAGGGGCCAATCTATCGTCCAAGGAATGGCCAGAGTTTGAGTTTGCTCTTAACGGAAAACCATTTTATACAGGAAAAGTATTTGATAGAGCTTCAGAAGTAGGGGAGTTCGATATCAATTTGCCAGAAGAATTACCTGCAGGTGAATATAAATTATCGGTACATTTATTGGATAGGGAAATACCCGCTAGCTTTCCTTTTATGTTAAAAGCCATAGAAGTACACAAAAACAGTGCTAGGGATTTTGAAGTGGTTTATGTGCCGGAGTATGTTGTTAAAAACGAAAAATTCGGAATTTTAATTGAGGTCAATAAACAGGATATTGAGTTATCTATTTCAGGAGACAAACAAATTACCCCGGTTTTAGAAGAGAAGATCTTTGTAGAAACAGGTTTACATGCATTGGTTTTCGAGGCAGGAGATTCAAGTCTTAACCAAATTATCAGTATTTCAAATGGCACCAATGAAGTCGTTAGTGCTGTAGGCCAAATTGTAAGTAAGAAAAAAGACGGGGTTTATCTCTCCACTGGGGACGATATTTATATCGGTAGGACCAAAGAGCAATGGAGTAAGTACCTTAAATGGCATATGCGAGAAGGTATGGGGAATTTATATTGTTGGAGACCCTCGCACCAATGGAGTGGCGCGAGAGATGCCGATCCAGAATTTTATAAATGGGCAACAGGCATATTGCAAGACCTGCAAATGCCTTATCCGCTGATGATGGAAGGTAGAACCATTGCGGGAAAAAATGTCAACCCCTCAATGGAAGTTATGGATAGTTCTTTTTTCTTGGGAAGACAATCGCATGAAGATGATGGTAGTTTCTATTATTGGGATCAATTTGTTTGGGAGGGATTGTACTCAGATTTAGCAGCTAAATTTAGACCATACGGTGGTATTTTTGCCAAAGCAAGGCCAATTAAAAGACCGGAACTGGAAGTGCCTTGTATCTACTACGATTTCTATGGGGCCAATAATATGGAAGAAGGCGCACAACAGTTTGTAAATAACTTAAGAGAATCAAGAGGCCAAAATACTAGACATACGGGACCATCAACCATGTTTCGCTATTTCTTTCAAGCGGGTTACGAATGGGTAGGAGCAGAACAAATGTATGGTCCTGAAGAATTGATTATGTCGTCATTAAGAGGCGCTAGTAAGGCTTATGGAACCAATGATTTTGGCACCCATTTAGCAACACAATGGGGAAGCCAACCTTTCAACGCAACAGACCATGCAAGACGTTTTTTCTTGTCTTTGGCCATCTCTTATATCCATGGCGCAACGAACATCAATACCGAAGAAGGAGTTTGGAATATGGAAGAAGGTATTGACAGGTATACCGATGCGGGGAAAGCACATATGAAAGCGCAAAAGGACTTATTGGATTATATACTAACGCATGAGCGTAGAGGAACTCCCGTAGCTTCGGTTGGCGTGTTGCAAGGAAGAAATGACGGTTGGAAAAGTTTTGATTTTAGGCATCAATCCAATACTTGGGGGCAAAAGAATAGTGATCAATGGAAGTATGGCGCACCAGAAGCTAGTTTTGATATGATTAAGACCTTCTACCCCAATTCAGAATTGGGAGAGATTACTTTACGTGCTCATGAGCCAAGGCTGCCAAAAGGTTATTATACGGCAACACCTTATGGTTTGGTCGATTTATTGCCTATAGAAGCCCCTCAAAATGTGTTGGATAGTTACGAGTCTATTGCCTTTTTAGGTTGGAATACCTTTGATGAGAAAGAGTTTGAACAATTGTTGGCCTTTGTTAAAAAAGGAGGAACTTTATTGCTAACCGGTAATCATGCCAATACCGAATTGAGACGAGATAAACCGACAAAATATCCTCAGGATGACAAGGTATTAGTAGAATTATTAGGAAAGGATTATAAAAACAAAAAAGCAGCTTACAGACGAAACGTAGGTAAGGGAGAAGTGATTTTTTACCCACAAAAGTTATATCCGGCAGAAGCACCTATTAAGGATAGCTACAATAATGATTTAAAACAGTTATGTGAAAACTCAATCGTTAATCAATTACCAAAGGGTTGGATTGAATCTGCTGAAAATATTGGGTTCGCGGCTTGGGATTGGGAAGATTCTAAAACCAGAACAATCTATGTGTTGAATATTGACTGGTGGACAGAAAACATTGCGCATCCTGCAACACTTAGAATAGGAGATGCAAAATTCCCAATCGATGTAAGACGCGATGTTATTGAGACGGTTATCATTTCTCAAGATATGGCCGTAATACCTCAGAATATGACCACAGATGTACTGAATATTTCAAAAACAGAGACAGGTTACGACGTTACGATACAGACTACTGGGAAAGATACCATTAAAACGTATCATGCCAAAAATGGAACACAATCTTATGAACTTGGGCATGCAGGAATTCATAAAATAAAAGTAGAATAATAATTTATGGAAAAGATGAAATGTTTTAAATACCTGCAAATTCTTTTTTTAGTCTCATTGGTTTCCTGTGAATCCAATACGAATGCTTCTAATGAAGAACCTCTAGTATTAACAGATGAAGTTGAGGTATATGTAGCAGACAAAATAGATAATAGTTTGGTTTTTGCAATCTATAATGGAGGCACAGAAGCCAAGTTATTGGACAAGAAAGGAAACGAACTTTACGAATGGGTTCTCGACGATAATTTAGGTAACGATTTGGAGTTGTTACCAGATGGACGGTTACTGGGAATGTTCAAAGCAGATATTCCTCAAATTACCTTTGGAGGTTTTGGGGGAAAAATAAAGATTGTCAACATTGATGGTACCATAGATTGGGAATTTGAATATAGTTCG
Organism: Seonamhaeicola sp.; assembly: GCF_028281565.1. GTDB lineage: Bacteria > Bacteroidota > Bacteroidia > Flavobacteriales > Flavobacteriaceae > Seonamhaeicola. The sequence goes on along the minus strand of NZ_JANQJQ010000048.1, from coordinate 171,367 downwards.
TCAGACTATATTGCCCACCATGATGTTGAAATGTTGCCAAACGGAAATGTGCTTTTTATTGTATGGGAAAGAGTGGCAGCTTCTGAAGCGCAGGCATTGGGAATTAATGTTATAACCGATTTGTATACCGAAGCCTTGATTGAAGTTAATCCCAGTACCAATCAAATTGAATGGGAATGGCATAGTATAGATCATCTTGTTCAAGATGTAGATCCTAATTTGCCTAATTATGGGCAAATAGATGAAAACCCCCAATTGATAGATCATAGCTATGTCTTTAATAATAATGATTTGGTTGGTGATGATGGTGATATTATGCATGCCAATGGGATTGACTATGATGCCGTTAAGGATGTAATTTATCTTAGCGTTAATTTCTATGGAGAAGTATGGGTTATTGATCATAGTACAACCAAGGCAGAAGCGGCCTCTCATGCCGGTGGCAATTATGGTAAAGGAGGTGACTTGATTTACAGGTTTGGTAACCCTGGGGCATATAATAATACTCAAGGAGATCGAATGTTCTACAAGGTTCATTTTCCTAACCTGTTAGAAGGTAATGAACCCGGTTCAGGTAATGTATTGGTCTTTATGAATGGTACTAATGCAAACCAATCTACGGTTTATGAATTAAAAATGCCATCCAACTTCAACTTACAGACAAATCAAAACAACGAACCGGAAGTCGTTTGGAGTTTTACGGATCCTGATATGTACGTGGCCATTATTTCAGGTGCAGTTCGATTGGATAACGGAAATACATTGATATGTGAAGGCGATTTTGGGTTTTGGGAGGTGACCCCTCAAAATGAAGTGGTTTGGAAATACAACGGTGGTGGAGAACAAAAATACTGGAGAGCTTACAATTATTCATTTGGTGATTCGGCCATAACAAGTCTAGGTCTATAGAATCCTGAAAAACAATTTAAACATGATAAAGCAATATTATAGATTTATAATAGGTAGAAACCTATGCAAAATAGTATTTATAGGGTTGTTATTGGTCCTACTAATTTCCTGCAAAGAAAACAGCCAGAGCCTCCAAAGCCAATACACAGAACATCGTACGGTTGTATATGATACTATGAGGAAAGTACAACCAGGCCTGTATGATCCTACCGGACGTGTGCTAAACCCAGGAGAGAGCATACAAACAAGCTTTAGTTTATCTCCTCCTGACCATAAGATGAAAAGAAGCATTAGGGTCAAAGGGTCATCCGTATTGCCCGAGAGGTTCGGAAAGAAAGACGAAGTTTCCTTCCGTGAGCATCATTACCTAATAGATGACTATTTGGATGCAAATGATGGCTATAATGAAGCTTACGCCTTAGTATTTGAAGGCACTAATGAACCCTTTGAAAAAAATGCTTACTACAAATTAGAAGAGGATCGTTTAGCGAGATTTATTGGGAGCAAAATGCAGATTCAGTTTCCGGTTAAGCCCAGTATTGAAAGTTTTGGGAAAGATGGGTACTTCAAGTTAAGATTACAGCTATATAAGAAAAAAGAAGGCCAACATGTAGATGATATATTTGACGATGCGGACGATATATGGGAACTCAATGTGCCCGTTGGAAATTCAGATTGGCATGTGTTGTCAAAAGCATTTGAAATTCCTAATGATATTGCCTGTATTCTGGTTCAAATTACCAGTTTTAACATGTCAGGGATGTGTAAAGTAGGCACACCCAAGTTCAAAGGAAAAGATAAAAGTTTAGTTCTGAATCCCCTTCAACCCTTTGTTGGGAATCAGGATGATTGGATAGGCGAAAATTTATCCACAAAAGAATGGCCTGAATTCGAATTCTCTGTAGATGGTCAACCTTTTTATACAGGCAAAGTATTTGATAGGGCTTCAGGAATTAGTGAGTTTGATGTTAATCTACCTGAGTTATCGGCAGGAGATCATGAGTTGTCTATGAAGCTCATTGATCGCGGTGTTCCAGCGAGATTGTCATTTTTAGTGAAGACTATAGAGGTTCATGAAAATAGTGCCCGGGATTTTGAAGTGGTCTATGTCCCCAATATGGTCAGTTCCGATAAAGAGTTTGCAATTCTCATCGAAATAAATAAACCAGGAGTTCAATTAAGGATATCCGGTGACGAGCAGATTGTTCCTTTGGAAAATAAAAAAGCCTTTGAGGAGACAGGTTTATATTCCTTAGTTTTTGAAGCAGGAGCTCCTATAACCAATCAAAAAATCCGTGTTTCGGATGGTGCAAATGAAGTTGTTGGTAATATAAGGCAAATTCTAAAAAGGGATGATGATGGTGTTTTTATTTCCAATGGAGACGATATCTATATTGGGAGGAATAAAGAACAATTTGCCAAATATCTTAAATGGTACATGCGTGAAGGCGTTGGAAATTCATATTGCTGGAGGCCTTCCTATCAATGGAGTGGAGCAAGGGATGCGGATCCAGAGTTCTATAATTGGGCCTTAGGCTTGCTAAAGGATTTAAAGATGCCTTACTCGCTAATGACGGAAGGGAGAACTATTTCCGGGCGTAACATCAACCCGTCCGCTGAGATTATGGATAGCCCACTTTTTATGGGTAAACAATCACACGAAGATGATGGTTGTTTCAATTATTGGTTGCACTTTAAATATGAGGGGCTTTATTCCGATTTAGCTGCCAAATTTAGACCCTACGGAGGGATTTTTGCCAAGTCAAGGCTCATTTATACAGAGGGCGGTCCTCATGTCTTTTTTGATCCCTACGGTGTAAAAGATATGGCAGACGGAGCTAAAACATTTGTGAATAACTTAAGTAAGGCTAGGGGGCCAAGCATAAGGCATACCGGCCCTTCTACGCTGTTTCGCTATTTCCTGCAGGCAGGCTACGATTGGGTAGGGGCAGAACAAATGTATAGTGCAGAAGAAGTGACCATGTCATCACTTAGAGGAGCTTCCAAAGCCTATGGTAAAAAGGATTTTGGTACACATTTAGCGACACAATGGGGTACAGAACCCTTCAATAAAACAGAACATGCCACCAGATTGTTTTTGTCCTTAGCTGTTTCTTACATTCACGGTGCTACACATATTAATACCGAGGATGGTCTTTGGAATATTGAAGCAGGAACAGATCGGTATAGTCCCGAAGGGAAAGCGCATATTAAACGCCAAAGAAATTTATTACATTACATTCAAACACATGAACGTAGAGGAAATCTGGTGGCTCCTATTGCCATTATCCAGGGAAGAAATGATAGCTGGAGATGCATAAACAAAACAGGGACAGTTTGGTCTCAACAAGGCGATGAATGGGCCATGGGAGCAGCAGATGATAGTTATGATTTAATCAAGACGTACTACCCCAATTCCGTCCTTGATTATATACAAATGCTTAAGCATGAACCCAGAACACAAAAAGGGTGGTATACCGCTACACCATACGGATTAGTGGATTTGTTGCCGATAGAAGCCCCTCAAGATGTACTTGATGATTATGAGGCTATAATCTTTTTGGGTTGGAATACCTATCAAGAAGCCGATTTTGAGAAACTGCTTTCCTATGTAAAGAAGGGTAAGACCTTACTCCTTACAGGAAACCATATAAATACCGAGTTAATGCCTAATCGCCCAACTCAATATCCCAAAAAAGATGGGGTATTGTTTGAATTATTAGGGCCAGATTACAAAAATAAAAAGAAGCCATACCGAAACCGCGTAGGAAAGGGAGAAGTGATATTCTATCCCCAAAAGTTATATCCAGCCGAATCACCGATCAGAAATCAGTATGAGCAGGATATGAAGGAAATAGGAGAAAAGGTTGTAAACAACCAACTGGAAAAAGGTTGGATTGAAGCGGCAGAGAACATAGAATTTGCAGTATGGCATGATGAAGCTACTAACATAAGAACGATTTACTTATTGAATATAGATTGGTGGAGTGCTCAAACATCGCACCCGGCTAGCCTTATTATAGGGGATACCAAGTTTCCATTAAATAGTATAAGGCGCGATGTATTAGAAACAGTAACCATTTTTCAGGAGGTAGCTGTTATGCCAGAAAGCATGACTACCGGTATTTTGGATATCTCTAAAACAGAACAGGGATACGAAATTACAATACAGACAACGGAAAAAGACGTTCTTAGCGTATACCACAAGCAAAAAGGCATCCAAAATTATGAATTGGAAAATGCCGGTATTCATAAAATAAAAATTTAGTAATCTATGATTATGAAGCAGTAAAATTCAATCTATAAATAAGACGAAGAACTATGAGACTTTTACTTATCGTGCTATCTGCCTATTTATTGAACATTACAAATGTGAAGGCACAAGGCATTAACATTATTCCACGTCCCCAAAAGATAACCATAGGGGTGGATTCATTTGTGCTTAACCGTCAGGTCAAAATCAACTATGTGCCTGAAAGTAAAAAATCAGCGTTGTATTTGCAAAAGCAATTTAAAGAATTATTGGGAGGTTCACTAGAGTTGGTAGAAACAAAGAAACCTAAAGCCAATGGTATTCAATTCAAATACATAAAAGACCTTTCGAAGGAAGGCTATAAGCTTATTGTTTCCAAAAACAACATTCAAATCTGGGCATCAAATGGAACAGGTTGGTTTTATGGTGTTCAAAGTTTGATACAATTATTATCTAACGGTACAAATCCAATTGACGATGTTTCTTCATTAACGGTTCCTAGTCTCATAATCCAGGATACACCGAGGTTTCCATGGCGCGCATTTATGCTTGACGAATCCCGCCATTTTAAGGGGATGGATCAGGTAAAAAAGTTATTGGGTGAAATGGCCTATTTGAAAATGAATGTGTTTCATTGGCATTTGGTGGATGATCAGGGGTGGAGAATAGAAATCAAAAAATACCCGCTCCTTACAGAAATAGGGGCAGAACGCAGTAGTACCCAAGTTGGCCCATTAAAATGGAATAGCCCCATTCAAACAGGAGAAGCTCATAAAGGTTTTTATACGCAGGAACAAATTAAAGAAATAGTCCAATATGCGGCCGAGAGGCATATAACAGTAGTACCAGAAATTGAAATGCCAGGACACTCCAGTGCCGCGATAGCTTCGTATAGCTGGTTGGGAACCACCAAAAAAGAAACGAATGTACCGGTTAGATTTGGAATTGGAGCCGGTACAGATGTATATGATGTAAGCAATTCAAGGGTATATCAATTTCTTACAGATGTTCTCGACGAAGTGATGGCATTATTTCCTTCTCAGGTTATTCACATTGGAGGAGATGAAGTGGAATACTCTTATTGGAAATCATCCAGGTCTGTAGCAAAATATATGGATGAAAGAGGACTACAGACACCAGCAGAACTACAAATTCATTTTACAAACAGCATATCCCAATATTTAAAAAGTAAGGGTAGAAGAATGATGGGATGGAATGACATATTGGGAGATAATATTCATGATTATCAAGATGAAGAAGATACCAAATCTAATCAAGAACTTGCGCCAGGAACTGTGGTGCATTTTTGGAAAGGAGATATAGCTTTGGCTACAAAAGCAGTAAGTGATGGATTTGAAATTGTTAATTCATTACATTCAGAAACGTATCTCGATTATGCTTATGACAACATAGACTTAGCAAGGGCATACGCCTTTGACCCCATTCCAAAAGGGCTTGATAAAGCATACCATCCTCAAGTAATAGGTACTGGTTGCCAGATGTGGACAGAATGGACTCCCACCATTGGACAAATGCACTATCAGATATTTCCTAGAATTGCCGCCTATGCTGAGGTAGGGTGGACAGAACTAAAACACAAGAATTATAACAATTTTAAAGTGGCCCTAAAAGGACTGGAACAGCGTTGGGGACAAAAGGGAATCCGTTATGCACCTAGAGCTTTTGTTGAAAAGAAAACGGAGTAGTTAGATTTATTATAAAGGCCATGATTTGCAATAAGAATATTTTAGAAGACAGGCATTAAAAGAATGGGCGGTCTTAAAATACCATATAAATAGATACAAAATGAGCTATGGATTATTTATGAAACGAACTATTAAGATTACTGCAATATTTGCTTACCTACTAGTATTTCTGGTAACTTCCTGTGCAAAAAAAACAACAATTCAGAGTCAGTATAAGGAGTGCCGCAGCGTTGTATTTGATACAACTGGTTATGTATTGAATCCAGGAGATAAGTTAAATGTTATATTCAATTTACCTGTTAATGAGCATAAAGTAAAGCGACGGATGAGGGTTACAGGCGCATCCATACTTCCCGAAATATTTAACCCCAGAAGTGAGGTAACATTCAGGAACCATTGTTACCATATCGACGATTATTTGAGTCAAGAAGATACATATTCAAAAGATGATTACGCTCTGATATTTGCAGGAAAAAATGAATCTTTTGAGAAGAATGCCTATTACAGACTATCCCAAAACCAATTAACCAAATTTAAAGGCAAAAAGGTTCAGGTGCAATTTCCAGTAAAACGAGAGATTAAAGGCTTTGGCACAACAGGTTTTTTTAAGTTAAGACTTCAATTGTATAAGGAGAAATTAGGTAGGGCATTAGATGATATTTTTGATGAAGCAGACCAGGTATGGGAACTTAATGTCCCGGAAGGTGAATCCGATTGGGAAGTCATAACTAAGGATTTTGAGATACCTGAAGATATCGCGTGCATCTTAGTACAAATTATAAGTTTGAATATGTCTGGGGAATGCAAGGTAGGAACACCATCTTTTAAATCTGTGGACGAAGTACTTAGATGCTACCCTATTCAGCCCTATAAAACAAATACTAAGGGTCAAGAAAATTGGATAGGGGAAAACCTATCTTCTAAGGAATGGCCGGAATTTGAATTTGCCATTAATGGAAAACCTTTTTTTATTGGAAAAATATTTGACAGAGCTTCGGAGGTTGGGGAGTTTGATGTGAATCTTCCGGAATTGCCATTGGGCGATTACGAATTGTCAATGAAACTATTGGATAGGTTTCCCGCCAAATACCCATTTCTACTTAAAACTATCGAGATACACGAAAATAGTGCTCGTGATTTTGAGGTAGTTTATATTCCAAAATTTGTTTCAAATAATAGCCCATTTGGAATTTTAATAGAAACCAATAAACCGCATGTGGAACTTATTATATCAGGGGATAAGCATATAGATCCGGTTGTGCACAAAAAAGAATTTGTTCAGACAGGACTGCATGCGCTGGTTTTTAATGCAGGTGATGCTAGTTTAAATCAAAAGATTCGTATTTCCGATGGCACTAACGAAGCGGTCGAATCAATAAAGCAAATCATTAATAAAAAAGATGATGGTGTTTATATTTCTACAGGAGACGATATTTATATTTCCAGATCAAAAGAGCAATGGGGTAAATACTTAAAATGGCACATGCGTGAAGGTATTGGGAATTCCTATTGTTGGAGACCATCCTATCAATGGAGCGGTGCCAGGGGTGCCGATCCCGAATTTTATTCATGGGCAGTTAATTTACTTCAAGGTTTGCAGATGCCGTATGCACTCATGACCGAGGGAAGAACCATTCCCGGAAGAAATATCAACCCATCGGATGAGGTTATAGATAGCCCTTTTTATATGGGAAGACAGGCACATGAAGATGATGGTAGTTTTTATTATTGGGAGCATTTTAAACACGAGGGATTGTATTCCGATTTGGCAGCAAAATTCAGGCCCTACGGAGGCATATTTGCTAAGGCGCGACCAATTCACACCAATAATAGCACCTTTGTTCACTATGATCCTTATGGGGTAAAAGACATGGCAGACGGAGCCAAGACTTTTGTTGAAAACCTCAGTAAAGCGAGAGGATCTAGTACAAGACATACAGGGCCGTCTACATTATTTCGATATTTCTTTCAGGCGGGCTATGAGTGGGTAGGAGCAGAGCAGATGTATGGCCCAGAAGAGGTAATCATGTCCTCTATAAGAGGGGCCTGTAAAGCATACAATAAAAAAGATTTTGGAACCCATTTGGCATTACAATGGGCAAATTACCCTTTCAATGATACCGATCATACCAGAAGGTTCTTTTTATCCCTCGCCATATCCTATATTCATGGTGCTACCCATATTAACACCGAGGAAGGCGTGTGGAATGTGGAGTCGGGAGAAGATAGGTTTAGCATAGAAGGGAAAGCCCATATAAAGAAGCAAAGCGATTTGTTGTACTATATTCAAACCCATGAGCGTAGAGGTCGTCCCGTTGCTCCAATCGCTGTAATCCAAGGGAGAAATGATGCCTGGAAAAGTTTTATGAGAAGCAATGCTTGGTCCCAGAAGGGGGACGAGTGGGAATTTGGAGCGCCAGAGGAGGGTTTTGATTTGCTTAAAGCGTTTTACCCAAATTCCGTGATGGATCATGTTTACCTATTAAAAGATGAACCAAGACGTCCTAAGGGATTTTACACAGCAACGCCATACGGCTTGGTGGATTTATTGCCAATTGAAGCACCTCAGGAGGTGCTCGATGACTATGGGGCGCTAGCTTTTCTGGGATGGAATAGCTATCAGAAAGATGATTTTGAACGCATGCTTGCATTTGTTAAAAAGGGAAAAACATTATTGCTTACAGGAAACCACATCAATACTGAGTTAAAGAGGAATCGTCCAACCCAATATCCTGAAGACGATAAGGTGTTAATTGAACTTTTAGGATCGGATTATAAAACCAAGAAATCCCCATATAGACATAAAGTTGGAAAAGGAGAGGTAATTTTTTATCCACAAAAATTATATCCTGCCGAGTCGCCGATCAGGAATGAGTACGTCCAAGATTTAAAAAATATAGGTAAGGCTGCGATAGCGAACCAATGGCAAAATGGTTGGGTCGAAGCGGCAGATAATATTGAATTTGCAGCTTGGGATTGGGACGATGGCGAAACGAGAACAATCTACCTGCTAAATATTGACTGGTGGAGTGAAAAGGTTTCACATTCTGCAAACCTGAGAATCGGAGATACAAAATTTCCGTTAGACGTAAGACGGGATGTTCTAGAAACGGTTACAGTTTTTCAGGACATTGCTTTGAGACCACAAAATATGACAACAGATGTATTGGATATTTCCAATACAGAAGGCGGGTATGAAATTACGGTACAAACCACAAAAGCGGAGAACCTTGAAGTGTACCATAAACAAAAAGGCACCCAAAATTATACATTGGAAAGTACAGGTATTCATAAAATAAAAATTAATAATTAGTATGAAACGTATAAAATTAAATCTTAATCTATTTGTATTGATGGTAGTGCCTATGGTGACTTTCAATATACAGTTGCAAGCTCAAGACTATCCGCTGGTTTACGAAAATAATTTTGAAGATGGACAAAACATGCATGGTTTCGAGTTTACCGATGCTACCGCTTGGAGGTTGTCGGATACCTTGAACAATAAGTCCCTGGAATTGTTTAACTTGAGTAAATATGAATTGCCTGTTAGCTCCCCATTCAATATAGGGGTTTTAACTCAAATTAAAGTGGGGAGTTTTGTACTTGAAGTGGATGTTAAACAGACAAGTAGGGAATATCCGCATAGGGATATCTGTTTGTTCTTTAACGTGAAAGATCCCACGAATTATTATTACGTACACATCTCATCCGTTGCAGATCCCCATGCCCATAGCATCTTTCTAGTTAATGATGAGCCACAAACTAACATAACCTCTAAAGTATCAAAAGGAGTTGCATGGGGAAATAACTGGCATAAAGTCAGAATTGAACGCGATGTAAAAGTTGGAATGATTAAGGTATTCTTTGATGACATGAGTATGCCTATCATGGAAGCGGTAGATAAACATTTTGATCAAGGGTTTATAGGGTTTGGGTCTTTTGATGATACGGGTATGTTTGATAACATTAAGATTTGGGGAGAAAGCGTTAAGGAATCGGGTAAATTTTTTAAATAAGTTGTTATGAATTTAAAACATATATCAAGTATTGACATAAAGGTTAATTTTAAAATATATATAATACTCCTCTTCTTTTCTGTCTTAGGATGCAATCAATATAAAAAGGGTAAGGAAGGTAAAGCAAAAAAAAGGCCAAATATTCTATTTATAATGTCTGATGATCATGCTTATCAGGCCATAAGTGCCTATTCCAATAAATTGATACAGACACCAAACATAGACCGTATTGCCGAAGAGGGCATGCTATTTACCAACGCCTGTGTTACCAATTCTATATGCGCGCCATCCAGGGCCACAATACTTACAGGTAAACACTCACATGTTAATGGGAAAATAGACAACATAACACCGTTCGATACAACCCAAGTTACGTTTCCACAATTGTTTCAAAGTGCAGGATACGAAACGGCCATGTTTGGAAAACTTCATTTTGGAAATGCGCCCAAAGGAATGGATGACTATATGGTTTTACCCGGACAAGGGCATTATATAAACCCGGAATTCATTACCCCTAAAGGAGATACAATTATTACAGGTTATGTTACGGATATTATTACCGATTTAACCATTAATTGGTTGGATAAAAAGAGAAATCCTGAAAAGCCTTTTTTAATGATGTATTTGCACAAGGCTCCACACCGTGCATGGTGGCCCAGATCGGATAAATTTAAAGAATTTACCAAAAAAAGATTTCCAGAACCAGAGTCGTTATTTGACGATTACAGCAATCGGGGTACGGCGGCAAGTGCGGCTAAAATGAACATCAAGGATTTGATGTTTAGCTATGATACCAAAGTATTGCCCCATGTATTGGATGAAGCGGGGGTTATAAATGATGACCCTAGAAACAAAGCGTATTTTGAAAATGCCGATTTTGCTAGGTTAAATGCTGAGCAAGAGGAAGTTTATAAGCCAATATTGGATTCTATTACTGAGAATTTCAAACGAAGTTGGTCTTCAATGACAGATCAAGAACAGATGCGTTGGAAATATCAACGTTACATGCAAGATTATTTGGGATGTATTGCTTCGGTAGATGATAATGTAGGAAGGGTTTTGGATTATTTGGACGAAACCGGTTTAGCTGAAAACACCATAGTGGTTTATACTTCGGACCAAGGATTCTACTTGGGCGAACACGGCTGGTTTGATAAGCGATTTATTTATGAAGAGTCTTTTAAGACCCCATTATTAATTAGATGGCCAAACAAAATACATGCCGGAACTACAAATGATGAAATGGTTCAAAATTTGGATTTTGCCCAAACGTTTTTAGAAGCCGCCCAGATTAAAGTACCTAGTGATATGCAAGGGGAGAGTTTAATACCGCTTTTAACAGAAGATGTACCAAATTGGACGCGAGAAGCAGTTTATTATCATTATTATGAATACCCCCATTCAGAGCATGAGGTGAAAAGACATTATGGTATAGTAACGAAAGAATATAAGTTGGTACATTTTTATAATGACATTGATGAATGGGAATTGTATGACCGGAAAAAGGATCCTCGAGAAATGAAGAACGTATATGCGGATCCAAATTATGTTACTGTGGTTAAAGAATTGCATAAGGAGTTAATCGACTTGAGATTAAAGTATAGAGATACATCAAGATTAGATCAAGAAAACATTAATATACATCCAGCAAAATAGAACCGGTTTAAAAATGAATAGATAATGGAATACCTAAAATATATACTACTTATAAATCTATATCTTTTATTAATTGGTTGTCAGTCAAATAAAAATGAAGAGAAGACATCAGGCAAACCCAATGTTCTATTCATTTTAGCAGATGACTTAGGATATAAGGATTTATCTGCAATGGGTAGTGAATTTTATGAGACCCCTAATATAGATAAGTTAGCCAATGAAGGATTGATTTTCACACAAGCGTATTCGGCCAGCCGGATTTGCAGTCCGTCAAGGGCAAGCATACTAACGGGCCAATTCACGGCAAGACATGGTATTACCGATTGGATTGGAGCAAGATCTGGGTTGGCATGGAGAAAGAATAACAGGCATGATAAAATGATACCTGCCTTTTATGCACATAACCTTGCCTCTGATTTTCTAACATTGCCAGAAGCTTTAAAGGAAGAAGGCTATAATACTTTTATAGCTGGAAAGTGGCATCTTGGTCAAGAAGGATCTTTACCTAAAGATCATGGATTTGATATTGAGACAGGAAGGTTAAGAGCTGGAAGCTCATCGAAGCAATTTTATTATGCTCCATTTGATAATTTTCACTTAAATAAACGAAAAAAAGGAGACAAGTTATCATCAAGACTGGCTGAGGAAACCATCCAATTTATGATTGAAAATCAAGATTCTCCTTTTTTTGCTTTCCTTTCATTTTACGCTGTGCATGCGCCGATTCAAACTACTGAAAAAAAGTGGAAAAAGTACAGAGACAAGGCGGAAAAATCAGGTTTTGCAAAAGTAGGTTTTGAGATGGGGGAAAATTTGCCAATTCGTAAGTATCAAGACAATCCAGTTTATGCCGGATTAGTTGAGTCAATGGACGATGCAGTAGGGCAATTGCTAAAGAGCCTAAAGGAACTTGATTTGGAAGAAAATACTATTGTAATATTTATGTCAGATAATGGCGGTGTAGTCTCGGGTGACAATTACTCTACATCGAATATACCTTTAAAAGGTGGTAAAGGGACGCAATGGGAAGGCGGTATCAGGGTACCCCTTATTATCAAGGTGCCAGGCCGGCATGTTGAGGGCCAAAGTAACCTCCAAGTAGTCTCTACAGATTTATACCCTACGATTCTTGACTTAATAGGAGCTGATTTAAGACCCAACAATCATTTAGATGGAATAAGTCTAGCTCCTTTGCTGGGAGGGCGAAGAATAGACTCTAAAAGACCTTTTTACTGGCATTACCCACATTATGGCAATCAGGGCGGGAACCCCTCTTCTATCATAATCGAAGGCGATTGGAAACTCATTCATTATTGGGAAGATGGGAAAAATGAATTGTACAATATAGCAGCTGATATTGACGAACAGGAAAATTTATCCTTTAAATACAATGATAAAATGGAAAATATGAGCCGTAAGCTAATGACTTGGTTGGAAAAAGCAAATGCAAAATTGCCTATTCCCGATAAGAAGTATAACGAAAGGCTGGCAATGCAGAGAAAAGATAGCATACTTAACCAAGTGCTACCAAACTTGGAAAGACAAAGAAAGGATTATCTAAGACCAGACTGGCAGCCAAATGCCGATTGGTGGGGCAGTAAAGTTATCGATTGATGAAGGAATTAAAGAACTTTTACAGTTTGTATAGTGCTATAGTGATTTGCTCGACTGTTTCGTTTTTTGGTGAGAGTCAAAATATCGCAACCAAACTATTGTTTCCGGGTTGTATTCAGTTGACAACGGTAGTGCAAAGTTTGAGTTTTTTAAGTATAAGAACCTACATAAATAGCCAGCCTTTCTGGAAACCAAAACAAAAAAAGGGGCTCTGGTATTAGACTTCAAGGTTTTTTCTAAACCTAAATAACATAAACATTAAGGTATGTAATTTTTCCTTTGTCTTTTCCCTAAGAATGGAAAACGCTTTAACCATATGTTTTTCTACGGTATTAACAGAGACCTTTTTGTATTCGGCAATTTCGGTATAGGTAAGCCCTTCTTCCTTGCTTAACAAAAAGGTTTCCCGGCATTTTGGAGGTAATTGCTCAATTTCACGCTTTATTAAAGCTATCAATTTATCCGTTTCATCCTCGTCATGGGCTTCCATAAAAGAATCGAGGCCTTCAACATATTTCTTCTCCAAGGTAGTAACAGCCAAGTCTTTTCTATACTGGTCCACAAATTCATTGTAAACAGATTTGTATAAGTAGTTCTTTATTGAGATGTCTGGGTTTAATTTATCTCTATGTTGCCACATTCTCACGATAACATTTTGAACAATGTCTTCAGACCTAAAGTCATCCCTTGCAAGATTACTGGCATAATCACATAGTTTGTCATAGTACAGTTCAACCAAATAGGTGTAGGCTGAAGTGTCGCCTTTTTTTAGGTGTTTAATAAGTTTTTTTGGATTTGAATAAGCCTTCTGCAATGGATTAATAAAGATTTAAATCGAGACAAATTTAATTTTTTTTAATAAAAAATGGTGGTACTGCGATTTTAGCTTCGTTATACAAATATACGCGTTACGAAAAATATGGATAAAAGAACCGAAAAATTAATAGTTAAGTTTCTATCAAAGGAAGCTAACCTAGAGGAGCTTCATCAATTGGAGTTGTGGATTCATAATCCTAAAAATGAAGCTTTGTTTTACGAATTTATAAAAACCAATGCATTAGCGAATAGGGCCATGAGTAAGTATAACAAGGAAAGTGCAAAAGAAAAAATTGCTTTAAGGATAAAACAAGAGAGAAGTATTTTTTATAGAAGGAAGAAGACAAATACCATACTTAAATACGCTGCGGTAGCATCAGTAGCAATAATTGTAACGCTAACTGTGCTTTTTAATAGGGATAACACCACTGAAATTGTGGAGCCAGTTATTGTAGATACTAAAATAGAACCAGGAACAGATAAGGCTACTTTGACTTTAGGAGACGGTTCTCAAATTAGTTTAGAAAAAGGCGCCTCCTTTCAAACCCAAAATGCCAGTAGTAATGGAGCGGAAATCGTATATGATTCTGGGAAGCAAAGTTCAAAAAAACTGGTATATAATTACTTGACCATTCCCAGGGGAGGGCAGTTTCACATAGTATTATCAGATGGTACAAGAGTTTGGTTGAATTCTGAATCACAGCTAAAATATCCTGTGGCGTTTGTTGAAGGAGAAACGCGACAAGTAGAATTGGTTTATGGTGAAGCTTATTTTGATGTGTCGCCAAGTGCGGTGCATAAAGGAGCAAAATTCAAAGTACATAACGCCGCCCAAGATATAGAAGTTATGGGTACCGAATTCAATATTAAAGCTTATAAAGATGAATCCAATATATATACTACGCTGGTGGAAGGTAAGGTGGCTATAAGCGCTGTAAATACTTCTAAAACTTTAGAGCCTAATGAACAATTAAACCTGAATAAGATCACAAATGATATGGAGGTTACTGATGTAGATGTTTACAGGGTCATTTCCTGGAAAGAAGGTGTGTTTAGTTTTAGGAACAAGTCCCTCAAGGAAATTATGAAGGTGATATCACGCTGGTATGATACCGAGGTGATTTTTCATGATCCGGCCCTTGAGACTGTCACCTTTAATGGTAGCTTGGATAAGAAATTGAGTATAGAGGATATTCTGTCCATCATTGGGAATACCAATGATATTCAATTCGAAATCAATGAAAAAACAATCATACTTAAATAATTCTCTAACTAATTAAATAAATGAAATGCCTATGGTGTAAAACAACGCTCTGGCCGAATGGGATTCGGTAGCAAAAAAAGAAAAGGGAAAGAGGTTCGAGATTCTGACAAACTAACCTTGCTCTCCCTTTAGAAGTATTAATTAATTTATTAACTAACACATTACAAATTTATGGAATTTAAATTAACAATGGTCTGCTTTTCCAAAGGGAGGCAGGTCTTAAAATTCATCATGAGAACCTTTATTTTTTTATTCTGTACGACTGTTTTTAGTCTATCTCCTGGAGATCTTCTCTCACAGAATTCTAAAATAGTCATTGATACCGATCAAACGCTTACAGTTGATGAAGTGTTTGATTTGATCGATAGACAAACAGATTATTCTTTTGTTTATAAATCTGATATGTTCAAAGACTTTCCCAGTATAGAAATAAAAAAGGGGGTTATAAGAACAAATGAGCTATTACGGCGAATTCTGACTAACGGGGATTTTGAAGTAGTTGTAGGAGTCAATAATACTATAATCATTAAAGAAAAACCCGAAAAGGCTAAAAAAGAGCAAGGCTTTCAAATATCAGGTAGTGTTGTAGATACAAATGGTCAGCCACTTCCCGGTACTAATATCATAGAAAAAGGAACTACGAATGGAACCCAAGCAGATTTTGATGGAAATTACTCATTATCGCTTTCAAGTTCCAATGCAACTATTGTGATTTCTTTCATTGGTTTTTTGACTCAGGAAGTTTCGGTTAGTAATCAATCCGAGATTGACGTTGTCTTACAGGAAGATACTGCTCTACTAGATCAAGTTGTTGTTGTTGGATATGGCAAACAGAAGGTGACAAATTTAACGGGAGCGGTAGCAGTTATTACCGATGAAGCCCTAGAAAATAGGGTAGCTAATAATGCTTCTAATTTACTTGCGGGAACAGGGTCTGGTATTACAGTAACCTCCACAGGAGGGCAACCGGGAAAAGATAGCTCAACTATTTCCATCAGAGGTAATACGACTTTTGGAGGAAGTAATGCTCCTTTAGTTATAGTAGATGGTATTGAAGCTTCTTTGGACAACGTAGACTCTAATGATATTGAAAGTATATCGGTATTAAAAGATGCATCGGCATCGGCCATTTATGGAGTTCGTGGTGGTAACGGGGTTATTGTTGTAAAGACAAAACGAGGAAAACAAGGGAAATTGTCGGTTAAATTGAATACTACGGTTGGATTTCAAGAGTTTATAGATTTGCCTGATTTTGCTAACGCTTATGAGTTTGCAACTATAAGAAACCAGGCTTTGGTAAACGACGGATTGGCACCGGAATTCAGTGATGCGCAGTTGCAGGCTTTCCAAAATGGGACAGCACCAAGCACTAACTGGTTGGATGAATTAATTACAGGTTCGGGCCTAACGCAAAGATATCATTTAGCTATTTCTGGAGGCTCAGAAAAATTTACCTATAATACATCTTTTGGTTATTTAGATACCGAAGGGTTATTACCAAATACGAACTTTCAACGTTATAACTTTAGAACCAATTTTGATCAAAAAATTGGAGATAAATTAAATATCGCCTACAACTTAGCACTAAGTAGAGGCGATATTGTGGAACCATCCGGTGGAGCTGAAGTGAATCTCTTCAATGCCTTCAGAACACCTTCAACCTCACCTGTGAGAAATGTGAATGGGAATTATGTTGGATATAGAGGGGAACGAAATGCAGTTGCCCAAGCCACAGATGGCGGAACAGAAACAACTATTGAAGACGAATTTATTGGTACAATAAATATATCTTACGAAATAGTAGATGGTCTAACTTTTAGTGGAATATTATCGGCTACGCAAGAATATGAAAGCTTCAATGAATGGGACAAGTTTGTACAATTATATGCTGTCGATGGTTCTACCAATGGAGAGTTTCCAAACAGGGTTTTTGTACAGGAATATAAGCGTACAGATGTAAATTTACAGCAATTATTGGATTATGAGAAATCTTTAGGAAATCATAATTTTAAACTTTTACTTGGACATAACTCGATTCAGTCCGATACGAAGATTATACAAGCCTCGAGAACAGGACTCCCTAATACTAACATAACTGACGAACTGGCTTTAGGGGATTCAGCTTCTCAAACAAATAATAGTGACATAATGTCCAATAGATTGGAATCGTATTTTGGACGTTTCAACTACAATTTTGATGAAAAATATTTACTGGAAGCAAGTTTTAGGCATGATGCTACCTCTAGATTTGCTCCCGGTAATAGAAAGGAGTTTTTCCCATCGTTTTCAGTTGGGTGGAATCTTGCAAAAGAAGACTTTTTTAATGTTAAGGCAATTAACACTTTTAAAATAAGAGGGTCTTGGGGAGAACTGGGAAATCAGGAAATTGCTAATTCGGCATACGCGCCTACCTTTATCTCTGGGGGCGTTGTTGAGAATGGTGGAGTCCAACAAACATCGCTTATCCCCTCATCAAATAACCCCGATTTAAGATGGGAAACCATTACAAAAACCAATATAGGTTTAGACTTAGGCTTATTTGATAACAAACTTAGAGTATCTGCAGATTATTTTGAAGAAGATAGGGAAGATATCTTGGCCTTAGATGCATTGCCGGGAACTTTTGGTGCAGATCCGCCATTTGTTAATTTTGCAAGCTCTGAGGCAGCAGGGGTTGAAGCCAATTTAAATTATAGAGGTGCTCTAAGCAGTGATTTTAATTTCAACGTAAATTTCAATTTCACCTATTTCACAACACCACCAACGGTTAAGGATTTAACATCTACATCAGAGATACCTGGTAGAAGTAACGGCGATTTAATTTCCAATATTTTCGGATACAAGGCACTAGGCTTATTTCAAAGTGATTCGGAAATTGCAAGTGCACCTGACCAATCCAGCCTTGGGACAACTCCAGTTCCTGGAGATATACGCTACGAAGATATTAATGGTGACGGCGTAATTAATACCGATGATAGGACGTCTTTGGGGTCATATACACCTGAATTGTTCTATGGTATTTCACTTGGTGGCAATTACAAGGATTTTGATTTCTCATTATTGTTTCAAGGAGCGGGGAAAGTGCAAAACACTTTAATAGCTGGTGCCATTCACCCTTCACAGGATAACGCATTAACAATGCATTTAGATAGTTGGTCTCCAACAAATACAGATGCTAGTTACCCAACGTTACACGCGGTTAATACCTCAGGAAACGAAATATCATTTACAGGTACAAATTCGTATTTCACATATAATGCATCGTATTTGAGACTTAAAAATGTCCAGGTTGGATATTCCTTACCAGATAGCATTACAGATAAGTTGGGGATTAACAAACTCCGTCTTTTCTTTAGTGGCGAGAACTTGTTGACCTTTAAGAACTCAGAATTTCCTGACGGGATAGATCCAGAAGCCATTTCTATTGGTTTTGAGCAAGATAGAGAAGCGGTAGATGTAAATCAAACGCCAATTTCACCGTTTAACTCTGGAAATGTGTATCCTCAGGTTAAGACCTTTTCGTTTGGTTTAAATGTAGACTTTTAATGTTTTGTAACTAAAAAAAATATCAAATTATGAGAAATTTAATATTCAAGTATAAATTCTGGGGCTTGGCAGTTTTGTTTATAGGGCTGACGACTTCATGTAGCGAAGATTTTTTGAACGTAACTGAAGATGATACAATTGGATTGGAATTGTTCTATAAATCAGAAGCAGATGTTAAAGCAGCCGCATTTGGGGTATACGAATTGTTAAATGATAATGATCCGTTCGAAAGGTATCATGCACCAGGAAGAACCGTTTGGTCTGATGATGCCACTTCAAATTCTTATGGAGAATATGGACAGCTTGAAAGTGGTACATTTTCGGCTAGTTTTGGTAAAATTGAACAATACTGGGGCTTTTTCTATAAAATGATCCGTCGCGCAAATTCATTTTTAGAAAGTGTTGATGCTGTTGATATGGATGTGGCTTTGAGAGATCGTTACAAAGGAGAAGTTCGTTTTTTAAGAGCTTTTGCCTATCAGGAATTAGCGTTTCTTTATGGAGATGTTCCATTAATTACTACTTCGGTAAGCCCTGATGAGTCAAGGAACATTTCCAGAACACCAAAAGCAGAGGTAATGAACTTTGTGGTTAGTGAATTGGAGGCCATATCTAATGATTTACCAAGTTCTTACTCTGGAGTTGATGTAGGTAGAGTTACAAAAGGCGCTGCAGATGCCTTATTGTGTAGAGTACAATTATTTGAAGAAAACTATGCGGCGTCTGTAGCGGCTGCACAGCAGGTTATTTCAGGTGGAGCACATGACCTTGAAACAAATTTTGAAGACATTTTTAAACTGGAAAACGAGAACAACGAGGAAGTGATTTTCGATGTACAGTATTTAACATCGGGATGGGACCTTCTAAATGCACAGCAATTGTATTTCTTACCAGGAGAGCTTGGTGGATGGGGAAATGTAGCACCTAGCCAATCTTTGGTAGACGAATTTGAAATGAGTAATGGTTTGGCCATTAATGACCCCGGAAGTGGATATGATCCAAACGATCCATTTGCCAATAGAGATCCGAGACTGAATACTTCTATAATTTTCCCAGGTGAAGTTGTAAATGGAACCATAGTAGACTCTTGGACAGATGCGGGAGGAAATCCTACTTCACCGGGTACAGGAGAAACAGGTTATTGGACTCAGAAGTTCTATAACGCCAGTTTACCCAATAATGTGTCTGGAACAAATTATATACTAATTAGGTATGCAGAGGTCTTATTGAACTTGGCTGAGGCAAGCAATGAATTGTCTGGACCTTCAACAGAAGTATACAATGCAATTAATCAGGTAAGGGCAAGAGCAGGTATGCCTGATCTGCCTGCGGGATTAACACAATTAGAAATGCGTGACCGTATTCGTCATGAACGACGTGTGGAGTTGGCTTTTGAAGGCGATCGTTTTTATGCAATTCGCAGATGGGGAATTGCCCATGAAGTGATGCCTGCCGGTTTATATGGGTCAGTAAATCCGGCTACAGGAGAAAACATCGAAGTGATTGCTCCGGGTAATACCCAGTTCGAAGCTAACAAGCATTATTTATGGCCTATTCCCCAAAGCCAAATTGATTTATCAAATGAAGGAGTCATTACCCAAAATCCCAATTGGTAATTAACTCCAAATAAGAACTTCATAGTTCGTGTTTTAGTTGAATTTAGTTAAATAAGAGAGCTTGGAATAAGCTTAGGCTCTAGGCTCTCTTTTTCAAATGATAATGAACAAGTCATTATACATACTAGGAATGTTATGTCTTTTTTTTAGCTGTACAAAAGTTAAGATAAAGGAGCAGATTATTGTGAAAAATGTTGACTCCTTGAAGCTTTTTTCAATACTTCCTCCAAAGGAAACAGGTATTTCATTTGTTAATTCCATCAATGAAAGTATGGTAATGAATGGACTGACCTATGAATATTTGTATAATGGAAGTGGTGTTGCCACAGGCGATGTTAACAATGACGGATTGGTAGATGTTTTTTTCGTTTCTAGTTTAAAAAACAACGAACTATATATAAATAAGGGAGATCTAAAATTTCAAAACATTTCTAAATCTGCCAATATTGAAGGTCGTTATGGATTCTCTACGGGCGTAACCATGGTAGATATTAACGCCGATGGCAAACTTGATATATATGTATGTAAATCAGGGAAATTCAATAACCCGGATAAACGAAAGAATGAGTTGTATGTTAATTATGGACTGCAGGAAAATGGCATGCCATTTTTTAAAGAAGAGGCTAATAAATACAATTTAGACCTTCCGCATCAATCCACTCAAGCAGCCTTTTTTGATTATGACAAAGATGGTGACCTTGATATGTTTCTCCTTAATCATGGAACCGACGCCTCTTTCATGTCTGATTTTGAAAAAATACCTGACCTATTGAATAAAAAGGCGTCAAATGAAAGCAGTCGTTTATACGAAAACGTCGATGGAAAATATGTCGATGTTACTGAAAAATCAGGAATTATAGATAATAGTATAAGTTTTGGATTGGGAATAGGAATAGGTGATTTGAACAATGATAATTGGCCTGATATTTTGGTAGGGCACGACTATGCAGAGAAAGATCAAATCTATCTCAACCAAAAGGATGGTACGTTTAAAGAGGTAGCACATAAAGCACTTAGACACATGTCTAATTTTTCTATGGGCAATGATATAGCCGATTTCAACAACGATGGCTTATTGGATTTTGTTACGGTAGATATGGTATCTGAGTCCAGTTATGACATCAAAACCAGTATGAGTGGCATGAACCCTGAGAGGTTTTACCAATTGACAAATTACGGGTTGCAGCATCAGTACATGTTCAACGCCTTGCAATTAAACAATGGGAACCTCGGCCAACATAATATACCTTTATTTTCAGATATCGCTCAATTAGCCCATGTATCTAATACAGACTGGAGCTGGGCACCTTTATTTTTTGATATGGACAATGACGGGAATAAAGATTTGTTCGTATCAAACGGCATAAAACGCGATTTTCGTAATAATGATTACGTCAGTTATAAGAAGAAAAGAACAGCCAAATACCTCAAAGATAAAAAGGCATCCAAAAATATCAGAAAACTACAGGAAGGCTATATAACAGATTTGATGAAGAGAATGCCGTCTCGCTTAAAGAGCAATAGCTTCTATAGGAATGAAGAAAATTTACTTTTCAAAAAGAAAAATGTGCAGTGGAAGGTGGATGCATTAACTAGTACCACGGGGGCAGCCTACGCCGATTTGGATAATGACGGTGATTTGGATATAGTAACTAATAATGTAGATGACTTTGCATTTATATATCGCAATAACACTAACGAATTAGAAGTTGGTAACAATTATGTGCAATTTGAGTTGGTTGGTACCAATAAAAACCCCAATGGTATTGGGGCAAGAATTGAAATAATTCACGATTCTAAAATACAGATCATTGAACAAAACATAAGCAGGGGATTTCAATCTTCTATAAGCAAAAGAATACATTTCGGTTTAGGTACAAGCCTCAGCATTGACACTTTGAATGTTTATTGGCCAGATGGAAAAAAACAACGGATAACAGGTTTAAAAGCAAATAAAACTCATAAACTTCTTCATAGTAAAGCAGGAGTAAACAGTGTTGAAGAGAAGAGTTATCAATCAATTTTTAAAGATGTAACCTCGGCCAAAAACTTGTATCATAATCATAAAGAAAACCAATTCAATGACTTTAATAGAGAAGGTCTATTACCACACCGCATGTCACAGTTTGGTCCGTCCCTAGCAGTTGGCGATGTAAATGGTGATGGCTTGGACGATTTTTATGTAGGCGGGGCACTAGATTATTCAGGAGTTATTTATCTGCAAAATGAAGAAGGAGTATTTAAGGCAGACCAAAATTCCGGCTATCTATGGCATGCAGAGAAGCAATATGAGGATATCGCATCCTTGTTTTTTGACGCTGATTTAGATGGCGATTTAGACCTGTACGTCGTTAGTGGCGGGAATGAGTATAATGAAGGAACATCGGAATTACAAGACAGATTATATCTGAACGATGGCATGGGTAATTTTAAAAAATACCATGGATTGCCAGAACTAAAGATTAGTGGAGGGGCAGTCAAGGCAGCTGATTTTGACAATGATGGTGATTTGGATCTCTGTATAGGAGGAAGACAAACCCCGGGGAAATATCCATACCCAACAAGCTCGGTTATTCTAAGAAATGATACCAGTAAAGGTAACGTGCAGTTTAGCAATGTTACAAAAAATATAGCACCCGAACTGGAAAATATAGGAATGGTAACTGATATGAATTGGGTAGATATCGATGGCGATTCAGACTTGGATTTGGTAATCGTGGGAGAATGGATGGCCCTTACGGTATTTGAGAATGAGGGAGGCTATTATTCAAAAAAAGAAAAAACAGGCTTGGAGAGTCATGTAGGCTGGTGGAATACTATAGAACATGCCGATTTTGATAAGGACGGTGATATAGATTTTATAGTCGGGAATCTAGGATTAAATTATAAATATAAGGCCAGCCCCACTGAGCCCTTCGAAATTTATGCTAAAGATTTTGATAACAATAGGGTCATAGATATTGTTCTAGGCTATTACGATAGTGGAAACCTGGTACCATTAAGGGGAAGGGAATGCTCGTCCAATCAAATGCCCTTCGTCAAGGAAAAGTTTAAGAACTATGATGCTTTTGGGAGGGCCACTTTAAAAGATGTATATGGGGAGCAAAACATGGCCAATGCCCTTAATTATAAAGCAACAAATTTTGCCTCCAGTTATATCGAGAATTTAGGAACCGGGGCTTTTAAAATATACCCATTGCCCAATATGGCGCAGCTATCTTCAGTAAATACCGTTGAGATAGGCGATTTCAATAACGATGAGGATTTAGACATACTCTTAGCGGGAAACCTGTATGGTTCGGAAGTAGAAACGCCGAGAAACGACGCCAGCTATGGTTTGTTGTTATTAGGCGATGGTAAAGGGCATTTTAACCCTGTTACCATGGAACAAAGTGGTGTCTGCCTGTCAGGTGATGTTAAATCCAGTCAATCCATAAAATTAAAAAATGAAGAAAAAGGCATTGTATTCGGTAAAAATCAGGACGCTCTACAAATTTTAAAAATTAACTAGATATAAAAGAAAAGAACCTAAAAGAAGGATGAAAAGAATTATTGCAATAGGCTTATTACTCTTATGTGCACTTTCATGTAAAAATGAGAATGAGGTTAAAAAGGAAACATATAAATATCCCTTTTTAAACCCGGAATTAAAAGCTGATGAACGGGCGGCAGATATCGTAGGGCGCTTAACCATTGAGGAAAAGATATTTCAACTGTTTAACAATGCCCCGGCAATAGAACGTCTCGGAATACCCGAATACAATTGGTGGAACGAGTGCCTGCATGGTGTGGCGAGAGCAGGGAAAGCGACTGTATTTCCACAAGCCATTGGATTGGCCTCTACATTTAATGAAGAGCTGATGTATGAATTGGCATCCGTTGCCTCCGATGAAGCTCGGGCAAAACATCATTATTTTGTTAAAAATGGTGTTCGCTCCAATTATACTGGGCTTACCTTTTGGTCTCCCAACATTAATATTTTTAGAGACCCTAGGTGGGGGCGAGGTCAGGAAACCTATGGTGAAGATCCTTACCTAACGGGGCGCATGGCCGTGATTTTCATTAACGGGTTACAAGGAGACCACCCACGGTACTTCAAAACAATAGCTACTGCAAAGCATTATGCAGTACATAATGGGCCGGAACCAACAAGGCATACCGATAATTTCTATGTGAACGACCGAGACCTGAATGAAACCTATTTACCGGCCTTTAAAATGGCAGTAAAAGAAGCTAACGTACAGTCCGTAATGTGCGCCTATAATAGATTTAGGGATAAACCTTGTTGTGGTTCAGATTTATTACTTCAAAGAAAGCTAAGGGAAGAGTTTGGTTTTGAAGGCTATGTTGTAACCGATTGCGGGGCAACACGCGATTTTTGGAAAAAGGAATATCACAATGTCGTGGAAACACCTGCACAGGCATTGGGGTGGGCATTGGCTTCAGGAACCGATTTAAACTGCGAGCAAAACGAACCCTTTACTTCAGATAACATTTTAGAGGCCATTGAGATGGGAATGGTCAATGAAGCTGATATCAATCGTGCATTAAAACGGCTGTTTAAAGCTCGCATACAATTAGGGATGTTCGACCCACCTTCCATGGTACCTTATACCAATATCCCTATTGAGAAGGTGGGTAGCAATGAACATTTGTCCATAGCCAAAGAAGCGGCCAAACAATCCTTGGTGCTATTAAAGAATGATGGTATCCTGCCACTAAAAGAAAATACCAAAATAGCCTTAATAGGTGCCAATTCCCATAATCTGGATGTATTATTGGGTAACTACAATGGCCTGCCCATTAATCCCATAACACCATGGGATGGTCTTGTCAAAAGAGTAGGAAAAGAAAATGTAACCTATGCTTTGGGAAGTCCGTTGGTTCCGGGGTTCTATGGTAATATGAGCGTTGTTCCTGCTACGACACTATTCCATAAAACGGAAAATGGGTTGCAGCCCGGTTTAAAAGCAAGGTATTTTAAAGGTCTGGGAACCAATGGTACTTCAGTTTTGGAACGTATAGACAAAAACATAGATTTTCTATGGGAGCAATCTCCAATTAGTGGTTTGGTAGAAGAGTCCTTTTCTGTGGAATGGACAGGGGCAATCAAACCTGAAGTTTCAGGCGAATATCAATTACGTGTGGAACACCTTTATGGTAAACCAAAAATCTATATCAATAACAAAGAAGTAAAAGAAGGATTCACTAAGCTGACAGAAGGTAAACCCTATGAATTCAAAGTGACTTATCAGTTGGGGCCAAAATGGTACGGCACCATGGCATCACCATTTGCTCATTTGCAATGGGTACGGCGGGATTTTGATTATGAACTGGAAGCGTTCACCAATGCCGAAAATGCAGATGTCATTGTATACTGTGGTGGGATTTCGCCACGACTTGAAGGCGAAGAGGGAGAAGTTGGAGTGGAATTGGAGGGCTTCTCAGGAGGCGATCGTAAACACCTTAAGCTACCAGCCATTCAGGAGAAACAATTAAAAAAGTTACATGCTTTGGGCAAACCCATCATCTATGTGAACTTTAGTGGAAGCGCCATAGCCCTAAATTGGCAAAATGAAAATCTACCAGCTATTATTCAGGCCTTTTACCCAGGAGAAGCTACTGGTGATGCATTGGCGGAATTGTTGTTAGGAGATTACAGTCCGTCGGGAAAACTGCCCGTTACCTTCTACAAATCTGTTGAAGATCTACCCGATTTTAAAGATTACCGCATGCAGGGAAGAACCTATCGCTATTATGACGGAGAAGTCCTTTATCCTTTCGGACACGGACTATCATACACCCAATTTGAATATACCGATTTAAAAGCATCAAATGCAGAGGCCGGTAACAAGGTAGAAGTGAATGTCAAAGTAAAGAACATGGGGGACATGGATGCCTATGAAACGGTTCAGTTATACATTAGTGATCAAGTGGCTAGTACACCAGTTCCCATAAGAACACTAGTGGGTATTGAGAAGGTCTTTTTGAAAAAAGGCGAAACCACTACCATAAAATTTAAGATCAATCCAGAACAGATGTCGGTTATAGATGATGATTATGAACGCGTGGTCGAGCCCGGTGATTTCCGCTTAACCATAAATGGTTGGGGTAAAGAATCGCCAAGCACACTTTTAACATTGACCGGTGAGGTGAAAAAGCTGCACGAGCAAATTTAGAAAACCATGAAGAACTTTTTGTATATATTTTTCTTATCGCTGGCCGCATTGGGTTTAAGTGCCCAAACCAAATCCAATAAGCATTCATTGCCACTGGTTTATGCCAGTGCCGAAAACGCAGGAATGTCACGAGAACGCTTAGAGCGTCTGGATATCCTACAAGAGGCTATAGATAAGAATCAAACCCCGGGAATTGTTGTCCTGATTGCCAGAAAAGGACAAATCGTCTACCACAAAGCCTTTGGACTGGCCGATAGTGAAGCGGGAATCAAATTAAAAAAAGATGACATTTTCAGGATAGCATCCCAAACCAAGGCCATTACATCCACAGCGGTTATGATGCTATGGGAACAAGGACTGTTTGGGCTGGATGATTCCATTTCAAAATATATCCCTGAGTTTAAAAATCCGGTGGTATTGGATACCCTCTATGAAGATGGTACCTATAAAACTAAACCCACCACAACACCCATTACCATCAGGCATTTGTTGACACATACCTCGGGGTTGGGTTATGGACAGATTGGAAGTGACTCTCAAATAGAGAGAATCTATAAGGAAGCCGGTATCATTGATTTGGTAACCACAAAAGACATTACCATTGCCCAAAACGTTAAGAAACTGGCTAAGCTTCCCTTGATACACAATCCGGGAGAAGCGTTTACCTATGGAGAAGGGATAGACGTGTTGGGGTATTTAGTTGAGATCATATCAGGAATGTCCTTAGATAAGTTTTTTAGAGAAAGAATATTCGATCCATTAAGAATGGAAGATACCTGGTTTTACTTACCTAAGAACAAGGAAAGCAGATTAACCCCCCTTCAGAAAAAGATTGACAATAAATGGGTAAAGCACCCCATAACTTTTTACGACCCAGATTTTCCTATCAAGGGCGCCAGGACATACTTTAACGGCGGTGCAGGGTTGGTAAGCACGGCAAAGGACTATGCCAACTTTTTACAGATGTATTTAAATGGAGGTGAATTAAATGGAATACGCTTATTGAGTAGGTCCACCATTCAATACATCACGGCAAACCAAGTAGGAGACCTAAGGGCAAAACATGGTGAGCAGTATGGCCCACATGGATTGGCCTTTGCCCTGGTAAATCAGAAAGCACAGGATTTAGGTGGTAATGGAAGTGAAGGTACCTATGAATGGGGTGGTTATTTTGATACGGGGTATTTCGCAGACCCAAAGGAGGAATTAATAGGCATCATCTTGAAGCAAGGTAAGGTAGATGTTTACAAACCGGATATTACAGCCAGGTTTCGTCAATTGGTTTATCAAGCCATCGATGATTAAAAACCTTAAGATAGCTAGGGTTGCATTAAATAAATGTGTTTTAAAGGAGGGAGGATTGAAAAAACCTTCCTACTCCAACAAAGACAAAGAATACAAATAATAGGAGCTTGAATACAAGCTGGGGACTTTATAAAATAATAACATGGAAAGAAGAGACTTATTAAAAAACCTGGGGCTTTTAGCCGGAGCTTCCGTGATTCCAGGGGCACTAAGTGCGGGAAATTCACATTTGCCCTATATAGAGGAGATAAAGCAATTGTTCAAGCCATTGAAGTTGGATAAGCCTGTCACGGTTATCACTATAGGAGCTGGCAATAGGGGAAACACATATAGTAACTACAGGTTGTTGTTTCCAGAACAAATGAAGATTGTTGGTGTTGCTGAACCCTTAAAAATAAGAAACCAGCGCTATGCCGAAAAGCATGATATTCCTAAGGAGAACCGATTCGATACCTGGGAGGACGCTTTTAAAAGGCCAAAGTTTGCAGATGCTGTTATTATTTCAACGCCCGATCAATTGCATTACGGACCATGTATGAAGGCATTGGAAATGGGATATGATGTACTATTGGAAAAGCCCATATCCCCCTCAGAGCAAGAATGTTTGGATATTTTAGAATTGGCAAAAGAAAAACAACGCATTGTTGCGGTCTGCCATGTGTTGCGCTATGCGCCTTATTTTATAGAGTTCAAAAAGCTGGTTAGTTCAGGAGCTATTGGGGAACTGATAAGTGTAGATCATTTTGAGCCAATTGAGCATCTGCACATGTCACATTCCTATGTGAGAGGTAACTGGCACAACTCAAAGACCAGTACACCAATTATCATGGCAAAATCATGCCATGATATGGACATTATGCGATGGATTATTGATGCCCCTTGCGAAAACATTGCAGCTTATGGGAATTTAAAATGGTTTAGAAACGAAAATGCACCGGAAGGCAGTACGGCAAGATGCACAGATGGGTGTTCGGTAGAAGCCAGTTGCCCATACTCCGCTTTAAAACTATATCATCGTGATAGAGAACATATTTATGTGTTTGACTTGCCCGAGGACAAATCCAAGCACGGGGACTTTATTCTGGAACAGTTAAAAACTACCGATTATGGACGATGTGTCTACCGGATGGATAATGACCAGCCTGACCATTACGTTACCTCCATGCAGTTTGAAGGTGGTGTAACGGCCAATTTTTCTATGGAAGGCTTTACTGGCTACCATGGAAGGCGCACCCGGATCATGGGATCCATGGGTGATATTGTGGGAGATATGGATACCTACACCCATACAGATTTTAGAACAGGAAAAGTGACCACTAAAAAGATTACCCCGGAAGACCAAGGAGGCATCTATCACATGCATGGTGGGGGTGATATGGTACTGGTGTCCGATTGGCTGAATGCGGTATCCAAACAAGACCCTTCGCTATTAACATCAACTATCGATGTGTCTGTAGAAAGCCATGTGATGTGCTTTAAAGCAGAAGAGAGTCGATTGCAGGATAAAAAAGTAAAATTTTAAGCTTCGGATGATATGATAAGCAGAAATAGAATGGTTCATAAACTAATTTTTGGTTGTTTTTTGTCTTTAATGACCTTGGTTGCTAAAGCTCAAAACGATTGGGAAAACGAACAGGTCATTTCAATGAACAAATTACCGGCACGAGCAACTTCCTATTCCTATGCTAAGGAGAAAGATGCACTGGTAGGTGACCGAAATAAGGCCCGCATGCTTATGTTGAACGGCAAGGATTGGAAATTCAATTTTGTTCCAAAATCGGAAGTACGTCCGCAAGATTTTTATAGAACCGATTTTGATGCTTCTGATTGGGATAACATAAATGTACCTTCCTGTTGGGAAATGGAAGGCTATGGAACGCCAATTTATACAAATACGGTATATCCTTTTACAGATAATCCTCCATTTATAGATAGAGATAACCCGGTAGGAAGCTATTTAAAACAATTTGAACTTCCTAAAGATTGGTTAGATACTAAAGTAGTGCTACATTTTGGAGGTGTGTATTCGGCATTCTATGTTTGGGTCAATGGTAAAAAGGTCGGGTATAGTCAGGACAGTATGTTACCTGCAGAGTTTGATATCGGCGAATACCTGGTAGAAGGAACCAATACATTGGCAGTTCAGGTATTTCGTTGGTGTGATGGCAGTTACCTGGAAAATCAGGATCACTGGCGTATGAGTGGCATTCACAGAGAGGTATATATTACTTCAGAACCTAGGGTAGCTATTAATGACTTTTTTGTAAAAACAAAACTGGACAAAGTATATAAAGATGCCAAACTTCAGGTGCGGTTTAAGGTCACAAAAGATACAAGTATAGATACAAAAGGCTGGAAAATAAAAGCACAACTCTATAATAGTGAGCAGACCAGTATCATAACGGAACCCTTAGACGTTGAGGTAGACAAAATTATTAAGGAAAGAGGGCCCACAGCAGATAACGTATACTTTAGTCATGTAGAGACAACCATACCCAATCCAAACAAATGGTCTGCTGAAAGTCCATATCTCTATACATTGGTACTTTCATTAGAAGATGTAGAAGGCAGATTGATAGAGTCAAGAAGCGCGAAAATAGGTTTTCGGGACGTGAAAATAAAGGATGGACAGTTATGGGTAAATGGAAAATCCATAAAAATAAAAGGTGTTAACCGCCATGATCATAGCGATACCGGAGGCAAAACGGTTACAAAGGAAGAAATGCAACGCGATGTACTTTTGATGAAGCGATTTAATATCAATGCCGTAAGAACCTCTCATTACCCCAATGATCCCTATTTCTATGATTTATGTGATAAATATGGTTTGTATGTTATGGATGAAGCCAATATGGAAACCCATGATGGTGGTCCAAAGCTTGCTAATTCATCATCTTGGAATCAAGCCTATATGCAACGCGCTATAGGCATGGTGGAACGGGATAAAAACCACCCTAGTATCATTTTTTGGTCCCTGGGAAATGAGGCAGGTCGAGGGTTTAATTTTGCCTCCATGGCAGGTTGGATTAAAGCGTTTGATCCCACGCGTCCTATCCACTATGAAGGCGCCCAAGGAGACCCTACCCATGAAGATTATTTGCCTTTGGGGACACCCGAATATAAAGCCCAACATGATGCTAAATATACCAATCCCATAGATGCCCCTTTTGTAGATGTAATCAGTAGAATGTATCCCAGTTTTGAACGTTTGGAATCTTTGGTGAACAACCCGGATTTAAGACGCCCAATTATCATCTGTGAGTATGCCCATGCCATGGGAAATTCCTTAGGGAACTTTAAAGAGTATTGGGATTTCATTTATGGACATGATAATCTTATAGGAGGTTTTATTTGGGATTGGATAGATCAGGGAATAAAAATTGAGGACAAAGAAAAAGGAACCTTTTGGGCATATGGTGGAGATTTTGGAGACACGCCCAACCTATTAAATTTCTGTTTGAACGGGATTATTGCTTCAGATGGGACTGTAAAACCGCAACTATGGGAAGTAAAGTATGTCCACCAACCAATAATTTTTACGCCCGTTGATTTGGAAAAAGGAAAAGTAAAAATTACAAACCACCATGATTTTATAAATGTAGAAACGTATTATCTGAAGTGGACCTTACATGAAGATGGAAAGCTATTACAGGAAGGTAAGGTTGAGGGATTGAATATTCCCGCTGGAGCATCTAAGGATTTGCAACTAGGTATAAAGTCATTCAAAAAAAGACCCGGAAAGGAATATTGGCTGCATACAAGTATACATCTTAAACAAGATAGTGCCTGGGCTTTGGCTGGACATGAAATAGCTAAAGAACAGTTCAAAATAATCAATGAAATAAAATCAATAACCAGGAAAGGCAAGCCCAGGGGAAAAGCGTTAAGGATTTCCGAATCAGATAGTACTTTAAAAATATTGAATGATAAAATATCTATTTCCTTTGATAAAACCACAGGGTATTTAAGTTCTTATATCTATAAAAACCACCCCCTTATAAAGGGCGAGTTACAACCCAATTTTTGGAGGGCGCAAACCGATAATGATTATCGGGGCTGGAAGTCCCATTTAACTGCAGGTTTTTGGAAGACGGCCGCTTCTAAGTCGCAATTAAGGTCATTCAAGCATGGCAAATTAAAAGAAGGATATGAGGTCTCAATCATCAAAGAAATACCTGATTCCCTTTCCATATCAATGGTTCATTCCATTTACAATTCAGGACTCATAAAAGTGAACTATAAGGTAGAAGCTGCACCTTCGTTACCTACCATGCTTAGAGTAGGTGTTAGCAGTCAAGTACCTAAAATGCTGTCAAATATGACCTATTATGGTAGGGGACCATGGGAGAATTATAATGATAGAAGTCAATCGGCTGAAGTTGGAGTCTACTCAGGTCAGGTTAAAGACTTTTTAACCAACTATGCCATGCCACAGGAAGAAGCCAATAGAACTGGTGTGAGATGGTTAAAGCTTACTAATGAAAATCAAACTAGAGGGATGAAAATTAGTGGAAGTCAACCGCTCAGCATGTCCGTTTGGCCTTGGAGTCAGGACCAGTTGGAAAAAGCAAAGCATACCTATGACCTTCCTGCTAATCAGGATTTAACGGTGAATATTGACTTGAAGCAAACAGGGGTTGGGGGCAATGATACCTGGTCACAAAATTCCAAGGCACTTGAATCATATCAGGTAAAACCGGGCAAATATGAATACCAGTTTGAAATTAAGCCTATTCATAAATAGCTGATAATATAAATGAGCATAAATTAAAATATAAGAGCATGGGAACACGAAGAAATTTTATAAAAACGACCTCCTTGGGAGTTGCAGGATTGCCACTTTTGGCACACGGTTTTAACCTAATAAAGCCAAGTGATAAAATTAGGTTGGCAATTATTGGAGTAGGAGGTATTTCTGGTATGCATATCAAAGGTTTTGTAGAACATGACGATGTAGATATTGTAGCCATCTGTGATGTCAATCAATTGAAGATAAAGGAGAAATTAAGCCTTTTACAGGAACTTAGACCTCACACAAAAGTAGATGCCTACACCGATTTTAGACAGGTTCTTGATAGAAAAGATATCGATGCCGTATCTATTGCAACGCCCGATCACTGGCATGCACTTATCGCTATTATGGCTTTTGAGTCCGGTAAGGATGTCTATGGAGAAAAGCCTTTATCACACAATGTCAAAGAGGGACAGGTGATGTTAAAAAGCTTGCAAAGGAACAAACGGGTTTTTCAAATGAATAATTTCATTCATTCCAGCGATAACTTTCACCGTGTTGCAGAAATAATTCAGTCTGGCGTATTGGGAAAAATAAAGACCGTACGCTTATGGAAATCGGAGCAATCTGAAAGTTTAGGATATCCAACACTTCAAACCCCTCCAGAAACACTGGATTGGAATATGTGGTTGGGGCCTGCACCTAACGAACCGTATTCAGAGCCACGTGCTTCATGGACATGGCGTCTTTTTTATGACTATGGTTCAGGTGTTTTTGGGGATTTTTGGTGTCATATAACCGATGTAGTTTATATGGCTTTAGGCCCTAAGGGCTTAAAAGAGATTGAAACGCGTGGTAAACGAAGAACTAATGGCATTGCAGAAACACCGTATTGGTTCGAAGCAGATTTTAAATTTGATGATTTGAATTTGTTCTGGACAACAGAGCCACCCAAGGAGATATCAGGTGCAGAAAATATGGGTATAGGGGCGTACTTTGAAGGAGAACAAGGCACCTTATTATGTGATTACTTCTCTAAGACCATTCAAATCGGAAACGAAACATTTAAGGAGCTTCCTGGAGTACCAATAACCTTAAAACGGTCTCCAGGAGCAGAAGGTCATTCGTTAGAAGAACTTCAAGATTGGAACTTGACTTTAGTGCCCCATCAAAGAAATTTTTTTAATTGTATGAAATCAAGGGAACTGCCTAAAAGTAATTTGGCATACTCACGAGAGTTGACACTACCTATGCATTTGGCCCTGATTTCGTTCCGTTTAAAACGAAACCTACAATGGAACCCGGAGACCGAACAGTTTATAAACGATCCAGCGGCTAATGCTATGTTAAGCAGAACATACAGAGAACCATGGAACTTATCACAATTCGAATAATTAAGACTGAAATATAAACCTAATAAACATAAAAAAATGAAACCAAATAAAAGTAAACTTAAAAACTTTGTTGTAGCATCAGTGTTAATAATTGCGCTATTTGTCTCATGTAAAAAGGAAAAAAGTGAAGAAGTAGCAGTACAACCTAAATCCGATATTACGGTGTTGTTTGATGGTACGAACTTAGACCATTGGGAGGTAAGAGATGTAGGCGATGCTAAATTCAGAATAAAAGACAGTACGATGTACTCCGATAAATTCGAAAAAGGAGACTTCATTTTTACAAAAAAAGAGTATGTTAATTTCCATTTAAAATTTGAATACCAACTTCCTGACGATGGTAATAGTGGAGTAATTATTAGAGCCGGTTCTGAGCGTCCTTATGATTGGGAAACGGGGTTTGAAATCCAATTGGTTTCGCCTTGGACCCCTCCTTTAGATGACTTTCACTGTACAGGGGCATTATATGGTTATGCGGCCGTTCAAAACCGTCCAACAGAAACCCCGAATCAATGGCATAGCATGGAAATACGGTGTGACCGAAAAGTGGTTACTACCATTGTGGATGGAAATTTAACAATGACGGTTGATACCGATACCATTCCAAAAATGGAACATATGCAATTAAAAGGGTTTGTAGGTTTTCAACCCAATCATGCAGAAAAAGAAGGAAAATATGTCCAATTTAGAAATGTAAGCATAAAAGATTTGGATTTAAATCCGGATTATGTCGCCAAAGGGTTTTATGAAGAAGATGAGCGGTTACGTGTATTGGCGCATGAACGTGCGGTTGCCTTAGGAACAGATGTTGTAGACCAATTGGTTGTACTATTGGCAGAACAAAATACTATGGTGAAAAATGGAGCGAAGCAGGTTTTGTTTGATATAGTGGTGAAAGCAACAAATCCAAATACATCTGTTTCGGAAAAAAATAGAGTAAAGGACGCTTTAAATGAAAGTCTTAATACATCAGTTGTTCCAGATTATTGCAAGACATATTTGGAAGAACTGATAAGAATAATGGAGTAAAAAATAGGGTAACAAGAAGGGATAGTTTGAGAAGTGAAAAATCAATAAAAGGTTTAAATAGAAGGCAAGTGTTAAATGGCTTAGGATCCTTGTCACTTTTAAGTCTGGCCGGAGCTGGTATTTTTGCCTCTAGCTCTTGGAGCGCTTTCTATCATGAAGTCGGTAAACCTGGCATAATTCCAAATTCTTTGGAAAGGCCCATAAGATTAGGGCTTATAGGTTTTGGGGTTAGGGGAGAACAACTATTACGGGCATGTGGTTATGCAACTTCCGAATGGATAAAAAAAACTCAAAAACAAGCTGCAATATAGAATGTGCTTTTGAAGAGGCTATAGCAACACCTATGGCTGTAAAAACTTATAAGCAGAAACGACAGGTTCAGTGGGATAGTGCTAATAACAAAATTGTTTGATTAAGAATAGCATTTAGAACCGCATTATAAAATCATAATTGGGAGAGGAGACATCAAATAAAAAGATTAAAACATAGGGTTTAATGAATTTGTTGTGTTTTAATAAAGGAAGAGCAATGGGAAAAGAAGCCATTTTGGTTGTATTTTAAAAATGAGTTTTTGTCAAATAAAGAAACCGATTAACGTCGGTAAAATTTAAATAAAAAATAGAGATTATAGATTTATGACCAATTCACAAGAAACTGCATCAAGCAAAAACAATTTAGTTCCAATCCTAATCATAGCAGGCCTATTTTTCATATTTGGTTTTGTAACCTGGATCAACGGGGCTTTGATCCCCTTTATGAAG
This sequence comes from Seonamhaeicola sp., assembly GCF_028281565.1. Taxonomy (GTDB): domain Bacteria; phylum Bacteroidota; class Bacteroidia; order Flavobacteriales; family Flavobacteriaceae; genus Seonamhaeicola. The sequence continues at coordinate 135,571 of NZ_JANQJQ010000048.1, read as the reverse complement.
ACGATCAACGAGCTCACCGAGGCCCAGTCCTATCTGGTGGCCTCGGCTTCTTATATTTCCTTTGTGGTCATGGCCTTGCCTGCCTCTTACCTTCTGAAAAAGATAGGCTACAGGAGAGGGATGTCCATTGGTCTGATAATCATGGCCCTTGGGGCCTTGGTCTTTATCCCTGCGGCCGAAGTAAGGACCTATTGGGTGTTCCTGACCGGCATATTCATACAGGGCATGGGGATGACCATTCTGCAGACGGCTGCCAACCCCTATATCACCATATTGGGCCCCATAGAGAGCGGGGCCAAACGCATAGCCATTATGGGAATTGCAAATAAAACAGCTGGAGCACTGGGCTCGTTGATATTTGGCTCATTATTGCTTTCCGGTATTGATGAGGTAAAAGAAAAACTAAGCACGGTATCTATAGAAGAGAAGGGACTGCTTTTAGATACCATGGCCGATAGCGTATTTACCCCTTACATTATAATGGCGGTAGTATTACTCGTTTTAGGTTTATTAATAAGAAAAGCGCCATTACCGCATGTAGAAGCTAAAGAAAGTGATGAGCTTGCTGTAGGAACCACAGTAAAGACAAATATATTCCAGTTCCCGCACCTTTGGCTGGGCGTACTGACCCTGTTCGTCTATGTAGGTGCCGAAGTGATAGCCGGGGACACCATCATAGCCTACGGTATATCATTGGGCTTTACAGGAGAAGAAGCCAAATTCTTTACCACATTTACCCTTATGGCCATGGTTGCTACCTATGCCTTAGGGGTGATATTGATACCCAAATATATCAGCCAGAAAACGGCCTTGACGGTAAGTGCCTTTCTGGGTATCGTTTTCAGCATTTGCATATTAAAAACGTCGGGCTATACCTCCGTGCTTTTTGTAGCCGCTTTGGGTATTGCCAATGCCCTGGTATGGCCTGCCGTATGGCCGCTTACATTGGACAGCCTTGGAAAGTTCACCAAGACGGCCTCTGCGCTGCTAATTATGGCCATCTCAGGAGGGGCCATCATTCCGCCATTGTACGGCAGGCTGGTAGACGCCAAAAAGCACGAACTGTTGGCCGCGGGAATAGACCAGGCAGGGGCAACGGCAGAAGCAGCGACAGGTAGTTATTGGATACTGATACCCTGCTATGCCATTATATTGTTCTATGCCATTAAAGGACACAGGTACAAAAGCTGGACAAGCAAATAAACATTAATACAAACCGAAACAAGAAACAAAACATAAAGACAATGCTAAAGAGTAACATTGATAGGTCGACCGGTTTTGAAAGACGCTTTGAAAATGCGGGTTCCGTAGTTTATGAGAATGCAGAGCAGGCTTCCAAGGCTGTAGCGAAGGAAATAGCGGACCTAATAAAGGTCAAACAGGCACAGAAGCAACCCTGCATTCTGGGGCTGGCTACCGGTTCAACACCCAAGGGCCTGTACGCGGAATTAGTACGCCTGCATAAAGAAGAAGGCCTTAGTTTTAAGAATGTGGTATCCTTTAACCTGGATGAATACTACCCAATGGAACCTGATTCCATTCATAGTTATGTGCGTTTTATGAAGGAACTGTTGTTCGATCAAGTGGATATCCTTCCGGAGAACTGCCATATCCCTGACGGTACCCTATCTAAGGAGGCCATAGCATCCTATTGTGACCAGTACGAATCAAAGATAAAGGCCATTGGAGGCATAGATCTCCAGATATTGGGTATAGGCGGTAACGGCCACATCGGTTTTAATGAGTCCGGTTCCCTTAAGAACTCCAAAACCAGATTAGTAGCCCTAGACCATATCACCAGGGTCGCCGCCAGTGGCGACTTTGGGGGTCTGGACAGGACACCCAGAACGGCGATAACCCTTGGGGTAAAGAGGATCATGGAAGCCAAACGGGTAATCTTGATGGCCTGGGGAGAGCGAAAGGCTGATATCATTAAATCATCGGTGGAGGGAGAGGTGACCAACCAGGTTCCAGCCAGTTATTTGCAGGAGCATAACAATGCCACCTTTGTTTTGGATCAGGCTGCGGCCTCAAGACTCACGCGTATAGAAACCCCTTGGCTGGTTGAAAAAGTGACATGGACCGATAAACTGACAAGGAAGGCGGTATTGGGGCTTGCATTAAAGATTGATAAACCCATATTGATGCTAACGGATGCCGACTACATTGAGAACGGTATGAGCGATCTTTTGGCCGATTCGGGGCCTGCCTATGATATCAATATAAAGATATTCAACAGTTTACAGCATACTATAACCGGATGGCCCGGGGGCAAGCCCAATGCCGATGACAGTAATAGACCGGAAAGGGCAGAGCCGGCAAAAAAACGCGTGCTCATATTCAGTCCGCACCCGGATGATGACATCATCAGTATGGGAGGGACTTTCAAGCGCCTGCAGGAACAAGGGCATGAAGTACATGTAGGGTATCAAACTTCTGGGAACATAGCCGTGGCTGATGATGAGGCCCTAAGGTTTGCCCATTTTGTATGTGATTACAATGAGAAGTTCGGCATTGAGAACAAAAAGGCCAATACCATTTACAAAAAAGCCCTCAAGTTTCTCCAGAATAAAAAGGACAGTGAAATTGATAGTCCCGAAGTAAGACATATTAAGGGGCTTATAAGAAAGGGTGAGGCCAGGGCAACTTGTCATTTTGTTGGTGTTCCCGATAGTCAGATTCATTATATGGAATTGCCGTTTTATGAAACAGGAACCATAGAGAAAAAGCCTATAGGCGAAGAAGATATTCAAATTACAATGGATCTTATAGAAAAAATAAAGCCACATCAAATTTATGCGGCAGGTGATCTGGCAGATCCACATGGGACCCATAAGGTGTGTTTAGATGCAGTGTTTGAAGCTATGAAGCGTTTAAAGCCCAAGGAGTTCATGGATGACTGTTGGTTATGGTTATATAGAGGGGCCTGGCAAGAATGGGGTGTAGAAGATATTGAAATGGCCGTGCCTATGGGACCAGACCAGGTTCTAGAAAAGCGCAAGGGTATATTCAAGCACCAGTCACAAAAAGATGGTGTAGTGTTCCAGGGGAGTGACAGCAGGGAGTTCTGGCAACGTGCTGAGGATAGGAATAAGGAGACGGCAGATCTATATGATCAATTGGGGATGGCCCGATATGCGGCCATGGAAGCCTTTGTAAGGTATAGATATTAGGATTTAGGCAAGAAAATTAAGAGTTAGTTTTATGTTTAGTTGAAAGGATAGGGCTACTATTGGTGATTTTATTTCATTATAGTTAGCATCAGAGTAGCCTGCCTTTTTGTGCAAAAGCATTACAATTAATGTATGGTTTATGGAAATCAAGGAGGATATATTGATTATGAATTATACTTATAACTGGACTCAAAATGAGTATATGGAAAATACTGAGGTCTATGAAAGGTATATCAATTGGGTATCTGGAGAATTCGATCTATATCAAAAACAGGAGTCCAAAGCATTGAAAGTATACTTTCCAAATGGTTGGTTTGTAATAAGACGGTTAAATAAAAGCAATGAGGGCTTTGTTATGGAGATAAAAGTAGAAGGGAAGTCTAAATTGGCCTGTGAGCAAGTGAAACTAAGGCTAAAAAGTATTTACGATCATGTAAAATACTTTCAAAATTTAAAGAACAATATATAAATGATATTAATAGCAGATAGTGGCTCTACGAAATGTGATTGGGTATTATTAGATTCAACTAGAAATGTTATTTCCAGAATAACGACCCAGGGTATAAACCCGGTATTGCTCAATATATCCCAGATTAGTGATATTTTATTTCAAAATAAGACCCTGGTTAGTATTTATGAGGATGTAAATACGGTTCTGTTTTATGGCGCCGGGTGTGGTGCCAATACTACCAAATTATTTCTAAAAAAAATATTAGCAGAATTTTTTCCGAAGGCCAGGGTGGTTGTGGAAGAAGATCTCATGGCGGCTATCCATGGGACAACGAATGAACCCGGTGTAGTTTGTATTTTAGGAACGGGGTCTAATTGTTGTTTTTTTGATGGAGAGCAAGCACATGTTCATCAGGCTTCCTTAGGTTTCATTATCATGGATGAAGGCAGTGGTAATTATTTCGGGAAGCAATTGTTAAATGCATATTTCTATAATAAGATGCCCTTACATCTGAAAGAGGAATTTGAGGGCGTCTTTGATGTGTCTTTGGAAACAGTGCTCAAAAATCTTTACGAAGTTAATAATCCAAGTGCCTACCTGGCAAGATTCACCCCTTTTTTAATAGATAATAGATCGGAGCCCTTTTTAAGTGAGATTATAGAAAAGGGTATAAAAGAGTTGTTCGATAACCTAATTAGTTGTTATAAACAGGAACTTATAGATAAACCGTTACACTTTGTAGGTTCCATAGGGTTTTATCTGCAAGGTGAGATCCTGGAAGAAGCCAAAAGAAGAAATATAAAAATTAGGTCATTTGTCAAAAGACCCATAGATAATGTGATTAACAATTTGGAAACTATTATCGCTTAAAGATAACATCAAGTTTAAGATATGAGCAATTACCACATAAAACATTTAGAGGAATATTATCAGGTTTATAGAAAATAGGTCAGGGATCCGGAGCATTTTTGGGAAGAGATCAATCAGATCATTACGGAACATATAGGGCCTATAGCCAAACTGGATAAGATCCAATCCACCAGTGGCTTACCAAAGACACAATCCGGAAAGATCATGAGGCGCATCTTAAGAAAGATAGCCCATAAGGACACCCGTAATTTAGGAGATACATCAACATTATTGAATCCTGAGGTTGTTCAAAGTATTATAGGAGGAGTTGAATAAAATAGAAAAGGAAGCACAACATAGTTTAGTTTTAGTTGCAATTACGTTTTTTCAATATTTGAAAATAATAGCTTCGTTTTATTTTGTGTAGTTAATGAAAGGTTAAAGAAGTTCGAAAAAGGCTATGACTTTGAAGTTCGAATGGTTCCATTGATAGGCTTCACTGTGAATGAAAAGCAACGCTCCGAATTTGGACTTGACTACAGGATGGATTCATTTATAACTCAAAATACAACTAATCACAAATGTTGGCTAAAACTTAATTATTACTGCAAGATCTAATTTGAAGAATAGTTTTTTCTATTGGCTCCGAACAGCAAAAACAGAATACCGTCCATTTTATTACCAACTGTCTTGCGTAAAATGGAAAAGGCCTTGGTAATATGTGCTTCAACTGATTTTATGGATACGTTCAGATATTCAGCTATTTCTATATTAGTCAACCCATCTTGCTTGCTTAATAAAAAAGTCTGCTTGCATTTAGGGGGGAGATTTTCAATTTCTTGTTTTACCAGAGCTATCAGTTTTTCCAATGAATTCTCTTCTTCCTCAACAATTTGACTTAAGGCATCAATATATTTCTTTTCTATAGCCAAAACAGATTTTCGTTTTCTGTACTGGTCAATAAATTCATTGTATACAGATCGGTATAAATAATTTTTTACGGAAAAGTCATCTTTAAGTTTCGTTCTGTTTTTCCATACATAAACAAATACATTCTGTACAATATCTTCTGAGAGGTCATGGTCGTTTGTCAAACCATGAGCATAAACACATAGCTTATGGTGGTAGGTGTCAACTAAAGAGCTGTATGCCTTAGGGTTACCATCTTTTAAAGCTTTAATAAGAATAACATCACTTTTAAATACTACGTGCATATGTAAAATGATAAAATTTGATATGATTTAATGCGAAAATATAAAAAAACTTATCAAAAAAGTTAGGGTTGTTCAATTTAGCTTCGCTTTATGGGTATAGAATGTAATTATTATGGCGTCAAAAAAAATTCAGGAACTCCTGACTAAATATCTTATAAATCAGGCATCTTCTTCAGAACTGGATGAGTTGGAGTTATGGGTTAAAAATCCGGATAATGAAAGAGAATTTAGCAACTATGTTAAAACAAATTTTATAGTAGAATACAATTTGAAGCAGTTCAATTCAGATAATACCAGAAAGAAACTTGATCAACTTATAAAAGAAGAAAAGCGATTGATCAGGCTAAAAAGAATACAAAAGTATTCTAAGTACGCCGCGGCTATTATAATAGGGTTATTTGTGACAGCTTATTTCTTTAAGTATGATTTGTTTAGTGAATCTGTTGATGACAATGTCACTCCTGTAATTGTAAATACAAATATCATAGCGCCGGGCACAGACAAAGCCACCTTGACTTTAGCAAATGGAGAGCAAGTGCCTTTGGAAAAAGGTGCTTCCTTTCAAACTTCAAATGCCAATAGTAATGGGGAGCAAATTGTTTATGAAGCCGGAGGTAGGAAAACAAAAGAACTGGTGTACAATTATCTAACCATTCCAAGAGGCGGACAGTTTTATATAGTGCTGTCAGACGGTACAAAGGTTTGGTTAAATTCCGAATCTCAGTTGAAATATCCGGTTAGTTTCATTGAAGGAGAAACACGTCAGGTGGAATTGGTGTATGGCGAAGCGTATTTTGATGTAACATCAAGTGCAGCGCATAACGGTTCTAAGTTTATCGTATTAAATAAATCACAGGAAGTAGAGGTCTTAGGTACAGAGTTCAATATCAAAGCTTATAGAGACGAAACTAATATTTATACTACGCTGGTAGAGGGTAAGGTTACCGTAGGTTATGATAACAAGAAACAAAACTTAACGCCAAACCTACAATCAATTTTAGATGTAGTGAGCAATACCGTTTCGGTTGCTGAAGTAGATGTTGAAAGCGAAATTTCCTGGAAAGAAGGTGTGTTTAGTTTTAAGGGTAAGCCATTGAAAGATATTATGAAAGTTATTTCCAGATGGTATGATGTGGATGTGGCTTTTAAAAATAAGCAGTTGGAAGACATTACCTTTAAGGGGGTGTTAGGCAAGAATCAAAACCTGGAAGAAATTTTAACTACCATACAAACATTAAGTATAATCAAAAACTATGAAATAAATGGAAAAACAATTACACTAGAATAAGACCTTTTAGCATATCATGCTAAAAAAAAGGGAACAGAGTTTAGACCGTGGAAAGTATAAAACTCCATCCCCTTGATATCGATTACTAATTAATTAAATGTTTAATCAACTAATAACAATCAAATTTATGAAAATTAATTCAAACAAGCTTCTATCCAATATTGGAAAGAAGGTATTAATTAACATCATGAGAACCTTTATTTTTTTGTGCTTTACAACAGTATTTGGTTTGACACCGAATACTATTATTTCGCAAAATTCTAAAGTTAAAATAGATAGCGATAAGGTTCTTACGGTAGATCAGGTTTTCGATCTTATTATGGATCAAACAGATTATAAATTTATTTATCAGGAAGGCATTTTTGATGATTTTCCTAAAGTTCAGGTTAAAAAAGGAACTATAAAAGCGAATAGATTATTAAATAAAAGTCTGTCGAGCGGTAATTTTAATATTGTAGTGACCAATGATAATACTGTCCTGATTAAAAAGAAACCGGGTACACTTGTTCCACTAAAGAATAAGCAGGAGCATGAAGTCTCAGGAACTGTTACTGATCAATCCGGCCAACCTTTACCCGGAGCAAATATTTTAGAAAAAGGGACTACTAATGGTGTCCAAACTGATTTTGATGGTAATTATTCAATACATCTTTCAACAGGAAATACAACTTTGGTCATATCGTATATAGGTTTTAAAACTCAGGAGATCTTAGTGGAGAATAAGACAAAAATAGATATAGTTCTTATTGAGGATGCATCCGTATTGGATGAAGTAGTTCTGGTCGGTTATGGATCCGTTGCTAAAAAGGATCTTACAGGTGCCGTTTCAAGTGTGAAAAATATTGAGGACAGAGCAGTGACTAATACAGAAGAAGCACTTCAGGGTAATGTGTCTGGGGTAACCGTTATTGGTGACGGAGGAGACCCAACAAGTGTTCCTAAAGTCCGAATCAGAGGTGTTGGTACAACATCAGACGAATCACCTTTATGGATTGTTGACGGCGTGCCATATTACGGAGGGCCTCTAAATCCTTTTGACATTGAGTCTATGGCCATATTAAAAGATGCTTCTGCCACTGCTATATATGGTGTGAGAGCGGCCGGTGGGGTCATTCTTGTTACTACTAAAAAGGGGAGAGATGGCGATTTGAAAATTGATTTTAACGCCTACACGGGGACACAAAGTGTTTGGAAGAAGCCAAAAGCTCTAAATGCAGCACAACAAGCTGAGTATTATAACATTTCAGCAGATAATTCGGGTTTGGCCAGAGATCCTGTACATGATCCTTCTCAGAACCCCGATGGTCAGATTACCAGAACTAATTGGGTGGACGAAATATTTCAGACCGGGTTTATTCAAAATTATGATCTGGGTATCCGTGGAGGTAATCAAAACTATATATTTTCATCTTCATTGGGTTACAATGAAAGGGAAGGTACGCTTCTTAATACCATAGCTAATCGTATAACCGCCAGGTTTAATTCAGAATTTAGAATTAACGATAAATTGAAGGTTGGGGAGAATATTTCATATACAAGAATTAATGGTAACAGTGCATTTACCGGTACCCAGGCGGCCAATGGTGAAACCAATTATAATGGTATTATTGCACAAGCTATAAAAGCACCTCCGCATTTGTCCGTTTACGATGAAAATGGGAATTATTCTAATATGCCGGATGCCGGTTACGGACTTACCATTCATCCTGTGTCAACTTTAAAACGAATTGATATAGATCATCCAACTACAGACCTCTTTGGAAATTTGTATCTGGATTATGACATTTTAGAGGGGCTTAAGTTTAAATCAAGCTTTGGAATAAATTTTAAGAATGAATCCTATAAAGAATTTGATCCGCGTGTTCCTGAAGTATCTAAAACCCAGAAAACGACTAACAGCTTGCAAGTTGCTGAAGTAAAACAAATTGATTGGTCTTTAGAAAATACTATTTCTTATAACAAAACTTTTAAAGATATACATGCGCTTACATTATTAGGCGGATATACACTACAAAGTTATTCCCAGGAATATTTTTCAATTATAGGACGGGATTTATCAAGTGAGGACTCTAATTCACTTTTTTTGGTAAACGCAACGTCGTTTGATAAACCTGTACAAGGAAAAGAAGAGAACAGATTAACATCTTATTTTGGCAGGGTAAACTACACTTTTAAAGACAGGTATTTATTAACTGCCAGTGTTAGAAGAGACGGCACATCCAAACTAGCTAAAGAAAATAGATGGGGTACTTTCCCCTCTTTAGCGCTGGCATGGAAACTATCTGAGGAGAATTTTCTAAAAGAAAGTAAATCAATAAATAGTTTGAAGCTTAGAACAAGTTGGGGTAGAATAGGCAATATTTCATCTTTAAGTAATTATCCAACTAATGTGCCCTTGTCTGAAACACAAGTAATTCTTGGGCTCCCAAATTATGTAAGCGGTTTTGCTTTAGACGGTATTTCTAACCCGGATATTGTGTGGGAAACCACAGAGCAGTTGAACTTTGGAGTTGATTTATCCATGTTGGATAGTAGATTAACCCTTACTGCAGATTATTTTATAAAGGATACTAAAGATTTAATTTTACCACTGCCTATTAGTTCGCTTGCCGGTGTAAGTAATGCCCCTTTTGTAAATGCGGGACAAGTGCGTAACAAGGGTGTGGAATTATCATTAGGCTATCAAAAGTATGAAGGTGATTTCACCTATAATATTTCTGCAAATATTTCTAAAATAAATAACGAATTAGTAGCATTAGATAACGGCATTACCAATATTTTAGATTTTACCCAGGTTGCAACCCATTTTCCTATAGAGTCTGTAATTGGGGAACCATTATTCTCATTTTATCTTTTAGAGGCTGATGGCATTTTTCAATCGGATAGTGAGGCGTCCGCGGATACCGCACACCCTAATGCAGTTGCCGGAGATTTAAGGTTCAAAGACCAGAATAATGATGGCGTGATCAATGGTGAGGATAAAGTCTACAAAGGAAGCGCATTTCCTGATTTCACTTATGGCTTAAATGCGACTTTTAATTATAAGAACTTTGATCTTAATTTATTTTTCCAGGGCGTAAGTGGTTCTAAAGCTTATAACGGCTTTAAGTTAACTACCCTTTATCCGGCTCAAACCTCAGTGGCCGGGGCAAACTTATCAGCCGAAGCTGTTAACACCTGGCATCCCGGAAACATGAATGCGTCAAATTTTAGATTATCAAATAATGATCCTAATAACAACTTAAGACCTTCGGACTTCTGGCTTGAAAGTACTGATTATTTAAGACTGAAGAATTTAACGATCGGTTATACGTTTCCGGAGTCAAAGTTTTATAGCAGGTTAAGAGCCTATGTGTCAGGACAAAATTTATTTACGATTACCAATTATTCAGGGTTAGATCCGGAAGTTGCGAATAAAGGTATCGATGGCGGGCAATATCCAATAAGCAGAATCTTTACGCTTGGTATAAATCTAACATTTTAATAATAAAAATTGAAGAGATGAAAAACATTATAAAATTAACATTTGTATTACTCATCCTAACAGGATGTGATGGTGACTTTCTGGAACTTAAACCCGAAGGCGCTCCAACTTTGGCAACTTTTTGGAAATCGGCTGAAGATGTAACGGCTGCTACCAATGGTCTATATATAATGAATGATTTTCAAGGAACCTATGGTAGAGGGATGCACTTGTACTCTTTAATTCCAAGCGATGATTTCATCGTTGGAAAATCAAAAGGGCAAATAGAAGATATTAAGAACTTCTATACAGATGGCTCAGGGTCTTATACAAGAGATATTTGGGGGAAGCATTTTATAGTAATTAAACGTGCAAATGATATTATAACTAATGTTCCCAATATGGATATTAATACCGATATTAAGAATTTTGCATTGGGCCAGGCCTATTTTATGCGCGGGTTATGTTATTTTCAGTTGTCAGTTATTTATGGGGACCATCGGGCAGGTATTCCCATTGTAGATGAAAATACTGAGACGTTCTTTATAGAAAGACCTAGTCATGTGAGTGAAAGTTATGCTTTTGCTGCCCAAAGCTTTACCAAAGCCGCCGAGATGCTGCCATATTTTGACCAGTTAAATCAGGCGGATTATGGAAAACCACACAAAAATGCTGCTTTAGGATATTTAGCACGTACACACTTGCACAATGCTCAATATGACTCAGGTTCCTGGTCAAAAGTTGTGGAAGCATGTAATGATGTGATCAATTCAGGGAAGAATGCCCTGGAGCTTAATTTTAAAGATGTCTTTACTATTGTAAACAATTGGGGACCGGAGTATTTATGGTCAGTTCCAAGTAACAAAATAGGAGGCAGTATTTTTCCCGGGGCTTCTTTAGAGAATAAAGGATGGGGTAAATATAATGGTTGGGGGTATTTCGCGCCTACATTGGAATTATACGAATCTTATCTCTCAGGCGATAGCAGGAGAGAAGCCACGTTATTAAAATTTGGGGATACATTTACCTACTTTGGAGAAGAAAGACAATATTGGTCAACAATTAATTGGTCAGGGTTTCAATTTAATAAGTATATGGAACCCTATAGTTATCCGGATGCGCAGCACTTAAATGGTAATGGAGATCATCCAACCACAGATTTAAACCTGCCTTTATTGAGATACTCTCATATTTTATTGATGAAGGCTGAAGCTTTATTAATGCAAGGGCAAAATGGTGACGGGCCATTAAACGAGGTACGGGAAAGAGCCGGTTTGGCATCCCTATCCGGGGCGACTATGGATGACTTAAAGTATGAAAGAAGAGCTGAATTTGCCGGAGAACTATTTGGAAGATATGAGGATTTGGTTAGATGGGGTGATGCAGCTTCAGTAATTCCAAATGCCTTACACGGAAGAATCCATGTTGACAAAACAGATCCTAACTCAGCTTTTACTGTTGAAGAAATATGGCCGGCGCGTCCACAATATAAACCGGATGTTTATCATGTATGGCCCATACCACCATTAGTTATAAGTACCAGTGATGGTACAATAACTCAAAATGAAGGCTGGTAATAGATTTCATACCATAATAGTTCAAAAAAAATCCAATAGTTAAAATCACTAATCTAAAGCTGGATATGTGTGTCTGTTGAAGGCACATATATCCTAACTCAATTCAGCATGTTATTTCGAAAATTACCTTCATTAAGGCAGATAAAGCCTTCAGAATATGAAGTGCCTAAAAACCTAATTGATAAGACATACAAACATTGGCGGTGGAGAATGTTTATTGGTATGTATATTGGGTACACCATTTTTTATTTTACAAGAAAAAACATTTCACCGGCTTTACCGCTTATAAGTGAGAAGTTAGAAATAGATCTTGTGGAATTGGGGATTTTAAGTAGTGTGTTCTATGTAGTCTATGGTATCGGAAAGTTTATTAGTGGCATGATAGCGGACAGGGCTAATATCAGGATATTTTTGGCAATAGGTCTTTTTTTAGCCTCCATTATCCATTTGTTTATTGGCTACTTGAATAGTCTGTATTTAATAGTTTTTTTCTGGGGGTTAAACGCAGCTTTCAATTCAATGGGTTTCCCGCCAATAGCGAAAGGTTTGGTGCATTGGTTTTCCCCGAAAGAAAGGGCAACGAAATGGACCATTATGTCTTCCTCACATACGGCAGGTACCTTTGGTGTGGGGTTACTTATTGCCGGAATAATAAATCTGTATTATAAAGGAATAGTTGGCTGGGAAGCGGTTTTTTATGTACCCGGAATAATTGGTTGCCTGACTGCTATTTTCTTGTTTATTACTTTAAGGGATAGACCGGTGTCATTAGGTCTGCCTCCAATTGAAAACTATAAAAATGACAGAGCCGTTGTTAAGCTGGGCTCCTCCGGTTTGTCGCATTGGGAGATATTAAAAAAATACATATTTACCAATAAATATATTTGGATCTTGAGTATCGCCAATATGTTTATTTACATTGTAAGATATGGCACCTTGGATTGGGCAACTATTTTTTTGTATGATATCAAGGGCATTGATCAAGTTAGTGTTGCCATATTCTGGACATTGATGCCATTAGCAGGCATACCCGGAGGTATCGTTGCAGGGTATTTGGCAGATCGGTATTGGAATGGCCGATGTGTCCCCATAAATGTTATTTATCTCATTTTATTAACCTTCAGTATCATTGGTTTTTATTTTTATTCCGGCCCCGATAATATTATCCTAACGGGCGTTTCCTTATTGTTAATTGGTTTTCTCATTGATGGTCCGCAGAATTTAATTAGTGGCGTTCAGGCTTCAAGGGTTACGGTAAAAGAAGCCATTTCCGGTGCATGTGGCATGACGGGTATTTTTGGCTATGTCGGAGCCACGTTTTCGGGTGTCGGTTTAGCTTATATTACCGATACTCTTGGATGGTTTGCTATGTATGCCTCATGCGCCATAGCTTCAATACTTTGTCTTCTTTTGGTTATAACGACATGGAAAAAAGAAAGAGGAGATATTAAAAGCATTAATGTAAATGATTGAAGACTAAATTATTTGTGAATTAATGAAGAGACGTCCGTAAATACAAAAGTTCTATTATTTGAGTGATTATATAGTTAGTTTAGTTTGGTTGGGCTACACCCATTTATATCATTTGAGGTGTAGCCCTTATAAAAATTACTTCATCGTTTTCCTTAATATACACCAATAAATTGTTAAGATTAGTTTAGTTTGAGTTAGTTAAAAGCGTAGCGGTGTACTGCGCTTTTATTTTATAAAAGTGTATTTAATTTAAACAAGAATTTGATAGTAAAATATATTCTCCTAAGAATTCATAGCTAAATCCGATTGACGGGCAATAATGGCTAATACCTTTGTCTTGTGCCAGCCGTTGTTGGTCGAAATTTTGATTTTTGAAATAACCACAATACCTAAATTTATTTTTATTAATTGGAAATGTTGCAATCATGTTAGATCAAACCATTACCTACACTGAAGCCGGCAAATTTGAAGACACCCGGTTTGAGCGTATCCACAACGTCATATTTGATTCTTCCCGGGAGGCCTCCGTACTTGTTGCCCGGGAAATGGCCAATCTCATCAGGAAGAAAGAAGCACTGAATGAAACCTGTGTTTTAGGCCTGGCCACAGGATCTTCACCAATAAAGGTATATGAAGAACTGGTGAGAATGCATAAAGAAGAAGGGCTCAGTTTTGCCAATGTCGTTACCTTTAACCTGGATGAGTATTATCCGATGGACAAGCAGAATATCCAAAGTTATTACTACTTCATGCAAGAGCATTTGTTTGACCATGTAGATATACTGCCTGAAAATATTAATATACCGGATGGTAGTGTTAGGGCTGAGGCGCTGTATCAGCATTGTATCGACTATGAAATGAAGATCAAATCGTATGGAGGTATTGATTTTCAGTTGTTGGGCATAGGCCGAACCGGACATATCGGTTTTAATGAACCCGGCTCGCATTACAATTCGGGAACGCGAAGTATTACGCTGGATCATATTACCAGAGTGGATGCGGCACCTGCTTTTTTGGGTATAGATAATGTGCCCCGAAAAGCCATTACTATGGGGGTAGGTACGGTAAGGGCAGCAAAGCGCATTGTCCTTTTGGCATGGGGTGTGAGTAAGGCCGATATTGTTAAGAAGACTGTTGAAGGAGCGATCACCTCCCAGGTTCCCGCAACCTATTTGCAGGAACACAACAATACAACTTTTGTGCTGGATAAGGGGGCATCCTCAGAGTTGACCCGCGTGAAGACTCCCTGGTTGGTAACCTCTTGTATCTGGACCGATTTTTTAAAATTAAAAGCGGTGGTTTGGTTAAGTGAATTAACTAATAAAGCCATTTTAAAATTAACCGATAAGGATTATAATGACAATGGGATGTCCGGTCTTTTGACTGAAGAAGGAACTGCTTACGATCTGAACATTAAGATGTTCAACAAACTGCAACACACCATTACCGGTTGGCCCGGAGGTAAACCGGATGCCGATGATACTTACCGTCCCGAACGATCACAACCGGAGCAAAAGCGGGTCATTATATTTAGCCCACATCCGGACGACGATGTGATCTCTATGGGAGGTACATTCGACCGGCTTGTAGAGCAGGGGCACGAGGTGCATATAGCTTATCAGACTTCCGGGAATATTGCCGTATCTGACGAAGAAGCATTGAAATTTGCCGAAATAGCTAAATCCCTTAGCACCGATTCAAAAGATGCTGATGCTATCATCAAATTTTTAAATCAGAAAACCGAAAATGACATCGATACACTTCCAGTTAGAAAATTGAAAGCCAATATCCGTCGTAGCGAATCACTGGCCGCCACCAGGTATCTAAACCTTGATGATAGTCATGTGCATTTTCTGGACCTCCCGTTTTATGAAACGGGCACCATCAAGAAAAATAATTTGTCGCAAAAAGATGTCGCTATCATGTGTGACATCATTGAACGCGTTAAGCCCCATCAAATTTATGCCGCCGGAGACCTTGCTGACCCCCATGGTACCCATAAAGTATGTTTAGATGCTTTGTTTATGGCTATAGAGGCTTTAAAGCATAAGGATTATATGAAGGATTGCTGGGTATGGCTATACCGCGGTGCCTGGCACGAGTGGGAGCTTTATGAAATTGATATGGCAGTTCCCATGAGCCCGGATCAGGTACTTAAAAAACGCCATGCCATATTTTATCATCAGTCCCAAAAAGATGGCGTGATGTTCCAGGGAGATGATTCCAGGGAGTTTTGGGTACGCGTGGAGGACAGAAACCGGTTAACAGCCAAAAAATACAATGATATGGGGCTGGCCGATTATGCCGCCATGGAAGCTTTTAAGCGCTATTTATTCTAGAGTAGGGCTCAAAAAATATCAAGTTTTTATCTACGTATTGCAACTGAGGTGATCAGGTTGTGGAATTCAGGATTTTGCCCTTAACCTGATCGATGTAGGAACGCCCGATAACATAACGAAGTCCATCTATTTCAACACTGTTGCCTTCCACAGCTTCAATCTTATCAATAGCCACGGTATAGGAACGATGGATTCTAATGAAATTCCTGGCGGGTAATAAATTGGTGAAATCAGATAGCGTACTGTGCACAATATATTTCCCGGTGGTGGTGTTGATCTTCAAATAATCCTTTAAACATTCAATGATCAGGATCTCATCCAGGAAGATCTTTTTCATTTTCTTCTTGTCTATCTTAATGAACAGGTAGGGGCGTTCGTTAAGCTTATCCTGAGACGCTTTTTTAATGCCCAAACGACGATGCACCTTATTAAATGCCTTCATAAACCTGGGGAATTCAACCGGTTTAACCAGGTAATCCAGAACATCCAGTTCATAGGTTTCTATGGCATATTCATCATAAGCACTGGTGATAATGAGCAAAGGAGGGTTTTCCAGGCTTTTAATAAAACCAAGTCCGTCAAGCACAGGCATATTGATATCGAGAAAGATGACATCAACGCTGTTATTCTTTAGATAATTAAGCCCGTCTATGGCATTGTTAAAGGTATTTGACAACTCAGCATCGTCTATTTGCTCGAGGTAATTCTTAATAACATTTACCGCCAACGGTTCATCATCAATAATCAGGCATTTAATTTTCATGCTACTTTTATTTTCAGGTCTACAATGAATTGATCATCGTCTGTATTAAAAGTCAATTTATAATCGTTCTTTTTGTACCCCAGAGCAAGTCGCTTCTTTACATTTTCAATCCCGATACCGCTGGAACTTATCTTTTGACTTTGGTTGTTTTTACTTAGGGTCGGCTTCGGGTTAGAGATTGTAAAATAAAGAAAATCTTCTTGAACCATAAAATTAATATCGATTTTTACTTTACCAATATTTGCATTGGCTCCATGTTTAAAAGCATTTTCAACAAAAGATAACAGTAATATAGGGGCGATCTTTTTACCTCTGATGTCTCCGGAAATGGACATATTGACCTCTAATAATTCGCCATGACGTATGCGTTCAAGGTCGAGATAATTTTGAATACAGAGCACTTCCTTTTCTAAAGACTGACGCCGGTGCTTGGTCTCATAAAGCAGATAACGCATTAATTCCGATAGCTTGAGAATAATCTGAGGCGTTTTTTTCGACCTTTCAACTGCCAACGAATAAATATTATTTAGCGTATTAAAAAAGAAGTGCGGAGATATCTGCGCTTTTAGAAATAAGAGCTCGGTCTCTAACTGTGCCTTTTCCAGGTCGGTTACACGTTTATGCTCTTTCAAAAAATCAAGTGTGATCTTAATGGCGGTGACAAATGTTATCACATAAAGTTCACCGATCATCATATCAATGGTATAATTAAGCGTAATACGATTGATGACCTCCGGACCTTCAGGCCAGACATCTTCACTCACTAAAAAATAGGTGAGATTAAATTTAAGCAGCACCATTAAAAATATACAGGTTGGTAAAAGAATAACATACGAGAGGTACCGCTTCTTAAAAACCAATTTCGGCATCAATACATAAATATTGAGATAACACAAAACCATATGTATAGGAAAGCCCAATAAATTGGTTTGGAGTGAATACACGTAGTCGTTAAAATAGCTTCCCCAGCGAAACGTATTGAATAAAAAATAGACAGACCAGAAAATAACATGGTGAGACAGTGAGATTTGATATAACTTACTTGAATTAAATTTCATATTTAAAAGAACCGATTACTTCGTTTTTTGCCGTTTAGCTTCAATTACACGTTATCCGTCTAAATTTATTTTTCGTCCGACCAAAATTACAAATTTTTATAAACTAAATAGCCAGAGTAAGCGTATGAAGAACATTACCTTAATTTCATTACTGACCGTCCTTATGTTTAGTTGTAACCAGATTAACAGGGACAAGGAAGCCAATACAGACTTAATAACTGATTATGTAAATCCCTTTATAGGCACCGGCGGACACGGTCATACCTATCCCGGAGCAACTGTTCCGTTTGGCATGTTACAGGTAAGCCCCGTTAATGGTGTTGGAGGTTGGGACTGGAGTTCCGGTTATCATTATTCGGATTCTTTGCTAGTTGGGTTTTCACATTTGAATTTAAGTGGAACCGGTATAGGGGATCTAACCGATATATTGATCATACCGGTAAATAAAAAAGTGGATCTGACTGTAAAACCCGAGTCCAGAGATGACATAGCATACCGTTCCGTTTACAGCCATAGTCAGGAACAAGCTGCTCCGGGATATTATCAGGTGTACCTGAAGGACCATGATATTAATGTGGAGTTAACCTCTACACAGCGTACGGCTTTCCACAACTATACGTTTATGGAAGAAGATCCGAAATCGGTTGTTATGGATCTGGGATTTGCCATAAACTGGGACAGCCCTACACAGACGTCCATTAACATAGAGGACGAAAATACAGTGAGTGGCTATCGTTTCAGTAAAGGTTGGGCCCGGAACCAAAAGGTGTTCTTTGTAGTAGAATTTTCCAAACCTATAACTGGTTATAACCTCCACGCCAATCATGAACTATTAGATGAGAAACGCGTTGAAGCAGATAAAACCTCGGCGCAGTTGTTCTTTGGTGAAAATGAAGGCAATAATCTGGCAGTTAAAGTAGCCATATCTTCGGTAAGTATTGAAAATGCCAAAGAGAATCTCGATTATAAAAACCAATTCAACTTCGAACAGGTTAAAGCGGAAGCTCAGGAAGTATGGGAAGATCACTTATCGAAGATCCAGGTTGAAACAGATGTGGATTCCCTTAAGACTATATTCTATACTGCTTTATACCATACCATGTTAGCTCCGGTAACGTATAGCGATAAGAACGGCCAGTTCAGAAAAGAAAATGATAGTATTGTTACAGCTGACAATTATACCGCGTATTCAACCCTCTCGCTCTGGGATACATTCAGGGCTGAAAATCCGCTACTAACCTTACTCGAACCTGATAAAACTTCGGATATTATTAATTCCATGCTGGAATATTATAAAGGACGGGGTGTGCTTCCGGTTTGGACACTTTACGCCAATGAGACCAATACTATGACCGGTTATCATTCCATTCCCGTTATTGCAGAAGCTTATATTAAGGGCGTTCGGGGGTTTGATGCCAACATGGCTTTTGAAGCCATGAAAACCACCATGATGAATGATGACAGGGGACTCAATTTCTATAAAGAATATGGCTATATACCTTACAACCTTTTGGATGAATCGGTCACCATTACCTTGGAGTATGCTTTTGATGACTGGTGCGTGGCACAGATGGCAAAAGCACTTGGTAAAGAAGACGATTACAAGATGTTCCTGGAACGTTCTAAAGCCTATATACACCTGTTTGATCCCGAAAACGGATTTATGAGAGGAAAGGCAGATGATGGAAAAACCTGGAACACCCCTTTTGATCCCAAATATTCCAATCACCGGGAACATACCGATTATACCGAAGGGAATGCCTGGCAACATAGCTGGTTTGTACCACATGATACAAAGTCGTTCATTGATATGCATGGCAGCGAATCTATATTTACGCAGCGCCTGGAGCAGTTATTTACTGAATCTTCTGAAATTACAGGGGACAATATTTCTGCTGATATTTCCGGCCTTATCGGCCAGTATGCCCATGGTAATGAACCCAGTCACCATATAGCCTATTTGTTCAATCATGCCGGTAAACCCTGGCGTACACAGTATTGGACAAAGCATATTATGGATACCCAATACAATACCACGCCAAACGGACTGAGCGGTAATGAAGATTGCGGGCAGATGTCTGCCTGGTACGTATTTAGCGCCATGGGATTCTATCCTTTAAATCCTGCATCCGGACACTATGAGTTGGGGACTCCGCTTTTTAAAAGTGTTCAGATCAATATTCCGAATTCTGAAAAACAATTTAGTATTACAACCGAACATTTGAGTAACAAAAATATATACATCCAGGAAGCTACGTTAAATGGTGAAACACTCAAAGGTACATCCATTGCACATCAGGACATTCTGAATGGGGGCACATTGCATTTGGTTATGGGACCCGAACCTAACAAGAACTGGGGATTAATCAAAAACAGTGACACCGAATGAGTATCGTTGATACATCCATAATATTAGTATATCTGCTTCTCACGCTTTTCGTTGGAATATGGGTTTCTAAAAAGGCGTCCAAAGGACTTAAATCTTATTTCCTGGGAGGCAATAACATAAAATGGTATTTCCTTGGCTTGAGTAATGGCTCGGGGATGTTTGATGTCTCCGGAACCGCCTGGATGGTTGGTATTCTGTTCTTATACGGCGTGAAGAGTTTTATGTTCATGTGGCTCTGGCCTGTATGGAACCAGGTATTTATTATGATGTTTCTGGCCGTTTGGATTCGTCGGTCCAATATAATGACCGGTTCCGAGTGGATATTGACACGTTTCGGCAATGACCGCGCAGGAAGAGCTTCGCATATAATTGTGGCTATTTTTGCCATTGTATCCTCTATAGGTTTTATCGCTTACTTTTTTGAAGGTGTCGGGAAATTTATTGCCATTATTTTACCCTGGGACATGGCACTGCATTTGGGAGCCCAGCAACTTTTAACTTCCGAGCAATCCTACGCATTGATCATCATATTACTTACTACGATTTATACCATTAAAGGCGGTATGTTTTCTGTGGTGGCTACCGAAGTATTGCAGTACGGTATCATGTGTATTGCCGGCTTATTGGTTGCGGCCTATGTGTTTATCTCTATCAGTGATGTGGAGATCGGATCGGTCATTTCGGAAGAATGGAAGAATATCTTCTTTGGCTGGGAACTTGAAACACATTGGAGTGAAAAATATCAGGCCTTTAATGATCTGATCGATTCCGAAGGCTATAAGATGTTTGGTGCCTTTATAGGGATGACCTTGTTTAAAGGTTTTTTTGCAAGTATTGCAGGACCGGTGCCCAGTTTTGATCTACAGCGAATTCTATCGACAAAAACGGTAAAAGAAGCTGCTTATATGAGTGGCTTTACGAGCCTGATCCTATATATTCCTCGCTATTTGTTAATCGCTGCGGTGGTTGTTATTGCATTGGTTACCTTAAGTCCTGAAATGAACGGTGATGCCCTGCTTAGCGGAGAGGATTTAGAAATCTTATTGCCAAAAGTGATTAACTTTCATGTACCTATAGGTATTAAAGGACTTTTGCTGGCGGGATTACTCGCTGCTTTTATGTCTACCTTTTCAGCCTTTGTTAATGCCGGGCCGGCTTATATAGTCAACGATATTTATAAGAAATATTTTAAACCCGAAGCCACGCCCAGGCACTATGTAAAAGTGAGTCATTTGGCTTCTTTTCTGGTAGTAGGTATTGGTGTGTTCATGGGATTTTTTGCCAACTCTATCAACTCACTGACCCTGTGGATCACCAGTGCGCTATTTGGTGGTTATGTGGCTGCCAATTTCCTGAAATGGGTCTGGTGGCGCTTTAATGGATGGGGCTATTTCTGGGGCATGCTGGCAGGTCTTATAATTGCTACTTTGCAATTCATACTTGATCAGAACAAGGGAAACTTTATTGAAGGCAGTGCTTTGCATGAGTTATCACAATTACATGCTATTTATTTGTTCCCTATTATTTTTGGGGTATCACTCCTGGGATCCTTTTTAGGAACCTTTCTGAGTAAACCTACTGATATGACGGTGCTTAAATCGTTTTACAAAGATGTACGTCCCTGGGGATGGTGGCATACGATCTATAAAGAATTGAAAAAGGAAGACCCTTCCATTACAAAGAACCACGCTTTTTGGAAGGATATGATGAATTGTGTCATAGGTATTATTTGGCAGTCCAGTATGATCGTGTTGCCCATATATTTTGTAATAAGGGATTATAATAAAGCTATTATAGCCCTGATACTATTCATTATCACTTCGATAATTCTTAAATTTACATGGCTTGATAAGGTTAATAAAATACCGAATTAGGCAAACCATAATCAATAACTTAAATGATTGATAGTAAAATAATAACTATGCCCTGGCAGGAGAGGCCCGCCGGAAGTACGGATATCATGTGGCGGTATTCTGAAAACCCAATTATACGGAGGGACCAGATACCAACGTCCAATAGTATCTTTAATAGTGCAGTGGTACCCTTTGAAGATGGCTATGCAGGTGTTTTCAGGTGTGATAATAAGGCCGTGCAAATGAATATTTTTGCAGGATTCAGTAAGAATGGTATTGATTGGGAAATTGACCATGAACCAATCGTCATGCAGCCCGGGAATACCCAAATGATCCAATCGGATTACAAGTACGATCCACGTGTGGTTTTTATAGAAGACCGCTATTGGATCACCTGGTGTAATGGGTATCACGGCCCAACCATAGGTATTGGATACACCTTTGATTTTAAAACCTTTTACCAGTGTGAAAATGCCTTTCTTCCGTTTAACAGGAATGGCGTGTTGTTCCCTCAGAAGATAAACGGCAGATACGCCATGTTGAGCAGGCCCAGTGATAACGGGCATACGCCTTTCGGAGATATCTATATAAGTTATAGTCCTGATATGAAATATTGGGGTGAACACCGCTGTGTTATGAAGGTGACGCCGTTTGAGGACAGTGCGTGGCAGTCTACCAAAATAGGAGCGGGGCCCATTCCCATTTTAACAGATGAAGGCTGGCTGATGCTCTATCACGGTGTTATTAATACCTGTAACGGATTTCGCTATGCCATGGGAGCAGCCATTCTGGACAAAGATCAGCCGGAAAAGGTCAAATACAGAACACAACCCTATTTACTGGCACCACAGGTTGCCTATGAACAGGTGGGGGATGTGCCCAATGTGGTATTTCCCTGTGCAGCGTTACATGATATTAACCAAAACAGGTTATGCGTATACTATGGTGCTGCCGATACGGTTGTAGCTATGGCCTTTGGTTATTTGGACGAGATCGTGGTATTTACAAAAGAAAACAGTTTATAATTTTTAGAAGATGCAATTGAAGCTTAATTTCTGGATCGTTCTTTTGGGGTGTTTACCCGTACTCAGTTGTGCCCAGTCTGAGAACCCTGAGCCAAAATCCTATGTGGCTTACAAGACGGTCAAGCCGCTTGAGATTGATGGGATAGACAATGAACAGGCCTGGTCAAATGTTAGTTGGTCTACCAGCTTTATAGATATAGAAGGTGTTAAAACACCAAAATATCCTACCCATATGAAGATGTTATGGGATGATGACTATCTATATGTGTTGGCAAAAATGGAAGAGCCCCATGTGTGGGGGAATCTAAAACAGCGTGATACCATCATTTTCTATAATAACGACTTCGAACTCTTTATTGATCCGGATGGTGATACCCATAATTATTACGAAATTGAGATAAATGCTCTCAATACGGTCTGGGACCTGTTTATTACCAAGCCTTTTAGAGAAAAGGGTAACCCGATAAAACACGATTGGGACATCACAGGATTGAAGTCGGCAGTACATGTAGATGGCACTCTGAATAACCCAGCTGATGAAGACCAAAGCTGGACCCTTGAAATTGCTTTGCCATGGACTGCATTTAAAACAGGCTACTATCATAAGATTGAACCCGCAGGGACCTTCTGGAGAATTAATTTTTCGCGGGTGAATTGGCAACATAGTATTATCAATGGCAAATACCAGCGTAAAAAGGATGCTTCGGGACATTATTTAAGTGAGTATAATTGGGTATGGTCTCCACAGGGCGTGATCAACATGCATGTTCCTGAACATTGGGGCTATCTGTATTTTTCACCAAAACAGCCCGGAGATTCCGATCAGTTCAATATTCCGAATGATGAAAGGATCAAATGGTATCTGTACGAATACTATCGAGCTCAAAAAGCCCATAAGGAAACCCATAAGGCCTGGGCTGAAAGCCTGGATTTGTTACAGGTTAAAGACCGGGTACTGGACGGACACACCATTAAACCCACATTAGAAAACCATAGTACAGGGTGGAACATAACCGTTAAAAGCCCTTTTACACAACGTACCCTGATTGTAAAAGAAGACGGCAAGTTTATATCTAAATAAAAATTATATCATGATGATCAAACGCATTTTATGTTTATTAATACTTTGTAGTATTGTAGCCTGTTCAGGTAAAGTGAAAAAAGAACAGCTTGAGAAGACCGAAGAACAAAAACCAACCTTTGAATTTGGAGTCTGGACTACTGCCGATGCTGACAAATCGGATGCCGATTATACGGCCGAATTCAAAAAATATGCACAAGCGGGGATGGATGAGGTTTTAATAAATACCAATACCGATCCCGTAATCTTAAGCAGAATTACACCTCTGGCTAAAGCCGAAGGTCTTCGCGTTCATGCCTGGATCATGACCATGAACCGCCCGGGAGATTCCATTGCCTTACAACATCCCGAATGGTACGCAGTAAGTAAAGAAGGTAAATCCTGTTTTGATACAAGGCCCTATGTAGATTACTATCAGTGGCTTTGCCCGAACCGGGAGGCTTCAAGAAACCATATACTGGGTTTGGTAGAAGGGCTGGCCAAAGTGGAAGGCATAGAGAGTGTACATCTGGATTATATCAGGTATGTTGATATTTTCCTGCCTATAGGGTTGTTGCCCAAGTATAATCTGGTACAGGATGAAGAACTCCCGGAATATGATTTTTGCTATTGTGATGCTTGTGTAAGTGCATTTGAAGCCAAGCACCATAAGGATATTCGGGCCAGTACCAATACAGCCATTGATATGGAATGGAAACAGTTTCGATTGAACAGTGTGAAGCGTATGGTGGATGATGCTTATGATATTGCCCATAAACATGGGAAGATCTTAACCGCTGCTGTATTTCCTTACCCCGAAATGGCCGATCATATGGTTAGGCAACGCTGGGATAAATGGGATATTGATGAGGTGTATCCTATGATCTACCACGGGTTCTACAATGAAGAGATCGATTGGATAGGGTTCGCAACAAAGCAAGGTGTAAGTGATGTTGAGGGTAGGTCTATAGGGCTTAACACCGGGTTGTATCTACCGCCGTTCCAATCGGCTGCCGAATTGAAAGAAGCCATCTTTCAGGCTAAAGACAATGGAGCTAAAGGCGTTACCTTTTTTGACGGTAATGCCCTGACCGAAGATTACCTGAATGTGATCAAAGAGACGAAAGCACAATTACACTAAGATAGACCATGAAAACTTACGGTTGGAGCTTGATATGCCTCATGATTTTTGTTTTTGGCTGCCAACAGGAAAGAGAACAGTTATCATTTACCCAATATGTAAACCCATTTATCGGGACTGATGGTCCGGGAAACACTTATCCCGGAGCTACAGTACCTTTTGGGATGGTACAACTGAGCCCCGATATAGGTATTCCCGGCTGGGACCGGATAGCCGGTTATTATTATCAGGATTCCATTATTTCCGGGTTTTCTCATATGCATCTCACAGGTACAGGGGCAGGAGATCTTTATGATATATTGGTCATGCCCACCAATAGTCGGTTTTCAAAACGGATTGAAGCCAATAATTTTAAGCCGTTTTCAAAGTATTCTCATGACCGTGAAGCCGCTAAACCGGGCTATTATACTGTTGATTTACTGGATTACGGGATTAAAGCAGAACTTACGGCAACCCGAAGAACCGGCATTCACAGATACACCTTTCCTGAAGATAAGGCCTCGCAGCTACATATTGATTTGGGCTATGCCCTGAATTGGGACCGTCCTACCGATACGCATATTAAAGTAGTTAATGACAGTACGGTGGAAGGCTACAGGAAATCCACCGGTTGGGCCAGAGACCAACGCGTGTATTTTGTAATGCGATTTTCAAAACCGTTTGAGTCCTACCGCTTGTACAATGGGGATTCCCTGAATACCGGTCAGGTCAGGGGAGAAGATACCAGGCTCATATTAGATTATAACACGGTAGAAAATGAGCAGATCATTTTAAAAGTGGGGTTGTCTACAGCTAACATTGAAGGTGCATACAGGTCTTTGGATACCGAAGCACCCGGGTTTGATTTTGATAAGTTCCGTCATCTGGCAAATGCCGACTGGGAATCCGAACTTGGAAAAGTACATATTAAAACGGCAGATGCTTCCAAAAAGAATATCTTTTATACCATGATGTATCAGTCCATGTTAGCACCTACCTTATTAAGTGATCCCAATGGTAATTATAAGGGGGCCAACGATTCCATAATGCATGTGACGAATTATGAGCGTTATGATACATTTTCACTTTGGGACACGTTTCGGGCTGCTCATCCCCTGTACACCTTGTTGCATCCGGAACGAAGCGGACAGATGATTGCTTCATTATTAGCGCATTATAAGGAAACCGGATTATTACCGGTTTGGTCCATGCAGGGAAACGAAACCAATATGATGATAGGCTATCACGCTATCCCCGTCATTGTAGATGCGCATTTTAAAAAAATAGGCGGGTTTGATACTGAGCTGGCTTACGAAGCCTGTAGAGCAAGTGCCATGGATAACGCCAGGCAAATAGATACATACAAAGCCTTGGGATATGTACCCGTAGATGGTCATCACGAAAATTGGTCGGTTTCAAAAACACTGGAATACGCATATGACGATTGGTGTTTGGCACAATTTGCCAAAGACCTGGGAAAGACAGAAGATTATCATTATTTTTTGGGACGTTCGGAAAACTGGCGACACGTATACGATCCCCAAAGCAAATTTATGAGGCCTAAATTGAAGGATGGAACGTTTGTAACCAACTTTATTCCTAAGGAATATACGCCATATTTTTGTGAGAGTAATGCCTGGCAATATTTTTGGTACGTACCGCAAAATATGGAAGGGCTTATTGAAGCTTCGGGAGGCGATGCACTATTTGAAAAGAAGCTGGATTCCATGTTTACCCTGGATCCGCTTCCAGAGGATAAACTACCTATTTTCAGTACAGGAATGATTGGGCAATATGCCCATGGCAATGAGCCCAGCCATCATGTAGGGTATTTATATAATTACGTTTCCAAACCCTGGAAAACTCAGAAGATGATCAGGCGTATTCTGGAAACACAGTATAAAAACACACCCGATGGCCATTGCGGTAACGAAGACTGTGGGCAGATGTCTTCCTGGTATATTTTTGGTGCCATGGGATTCTATCCGGTCAATCCCGCTCAGGGTGCTTATGCTTTCGGATCGCCTTTGTTTGATTATGTGAAGCTTCAATTGGAAAATGGAAATAGCTTTGAAATAGAATGCCTGAATAACACAAAGGGTAATATGTATATACAGTCCATAAGTCTTAACGGGAAACCTTTATTGCGAAATTTTATCACTCATAAAGAAATTATGAATGGTGGCAAGCTTGTTTTTACCATGGGAGACTCACCGGATAAAAGTACGGTTTATAGGCCGTTGCGTAGTGGAGAAATTTACAATTAAAACGAGATAACATGTCACACAGACGAGATTTTATAAAGACAGCAGCTTTGGGAACCTTGGGTTTAAGTACGGTCTATAGTTGTAAGCAGGCCGCAAATGAGCCGTCCGGAACTCCTGTCCCTGTTAGTTCTTTAACCGGTAAAGTGCCTTTAGTAATTTCAACCTGGAACTTCGGACTGGCAGCCAATGAAGTGGCCTGGGAGGTTCTTATGAGTGGTGGTTCCGGTCTGGATGCCGTAGAAGCCGGGGTGAGAGTTCCGGAAGGGGACCCAAAAGAACGCAGTGTAGGTTATGGCGGATTACCGGACCGGGAAGGCAACGTTACTCTTGATGCCTGTATTATGGACAAGAACAGTGATTGCGGAGCTGTATCCTTTATACAGGGGATAAAACATCCCATCTCGGTAGCCAGGAAAGTGCTTGAAGATACACCTCATGTCATGCTTTCAGGTAAAGGCGCTCTGGATTTTGCCTTGTCCAAAGGCTTTGTGAAAGAGAATCTTCTAACCCCTGAGTCGGAAAAAGACTGGAAGGCCTGGCTGGAAAAATCCAAATACAACCCTGTTATCAATATTGAAAATCATGATACAATCAGTATGTTGATCCTGGATAGTTCCGGCGATCTATGGGGCGCCTGTACAACCAGTGGTATGGCCTGGAAGATGCATGGCCGTGTAGGTGATTCCCCTATCATTGGTGCCGGATTATTTCTGGACAATGAGGTAGGAGCTGCGGCCGCTACCGGACTGGGCGAAGCCATTATTCGGACAGCAGGAGCGGCTATGGTGGTTGAATTAATGCGTCACGGGAGATCACCTTTGGAAGCCTGTAAGGAAGTTGTAGATCGCATCCATAAAAAACATGTTGGGCATCCGGATATGGAGTATTTGCAAACCGGGTTTATTGCCGTGAATAAACAGGGTGATTATGCCGGATATAGTTTGCGCTCCGGATTCAATTACGCTGTTTGCGACAATACGGAAAAGGGCAACAGATTGGAAGATGCCCCGTTTAAAATGGCCTGGAGTTCCTAAAAAAATAAATTAGCAGGTTCAGCATTGTTATTCGTCGAAAAAATGCCGTTGCAAGCATAATATATCCCAAATTTATGGAATGATACTAAATTGCATAAGTTATTAAGTAATTCTAATATGAATCAGGCACGTTTTCTCATGAGTAGACAATTTTTAAATAAGGTCATAAACAAAGCCATCATACTGGTAGTGGTGATTTGTTTTTGTTCGTGTAAGCAGGATGTAGTTATTTCAAAGCATGAGGCAGTGTCCCTGGTAGATTATGTCAATCCCTTAATGGGAACGGATTCTTCGTTTGAGCTTTCCAACGGCAATACTTACCCGGCCATTGCAATGCCGTGGGGCATGAATTTCTGGACACCCATGACTTCCAAAATGGGGGACGGGTGGACCTATAATTACGATGATAATAAAATACGGGGCATCAAGCAGACTCATCAGCCCAGTCCCTGGATCAATGACTATGCTGCCTTTTCTCTAATGCCCGTAACGGGTGCCCTGAAGTTTCAGGAAGACGAGCGTGCCTCCTGGTTTTCTCATAAATCGGAGGTTGTGAAACCACATTACTACAGTGTGTACCTGGCTGATTATGACGTGGTAGCTGAAGTAAGCCCTGCAGAACGGGCTGCCCATTTCAAGTTTACCTTTCCGGAGTCCCGGAGCGCTTACATTTTGCTGGATGCGTTTTTCAAGGGGTCCATGGTTAAGATTATTCCCGAAGAGAGAAAGATCATAGGATACTGCCGAAATAACAACGGTGGTGTTCCCGATAATTTTCATAATTATTTTGTAGCAGAATTTGATAAGGATTTTGAGATCACCCATACTTGGTCCGACGAATGGACACTTCTGGAGGATAGTCTGGAAAGTATGGGAGACCATGTGGGGGCCGTCATTGGATTTCAGACAAAAAGAGGAGAAGCTGTTCACGTAAAAGTGGCCTCTTCCTTTATCAGTCATGAACAAGCTCATATCAACCTGACCAGGGAAATAGGAACAGATTCATTTGAACAAACACGGGCTAAAGCCAAAAATGCCTGGGAAGCAGAACTTGGCAGGATTCGTATTGAAGATGATAATATTGATAATATCAGAACCTTTTATTCCTGTTTGTATCGCGTCTTATTATTTCCAAGGAAGTTATATGAGTTCAACGGGAACAATGAGATGGTTCATTACAGCCCTTATAACGGTGAAGTGTTGCCCGGTTATATGTTTACCGATAACGGATTTTGGGATACCTTTCGGGCTGTTTTTCCCTTTTTCAATATGATGTATCCCGAGCTGAATGCTCAGATCATGAAAGGCCTGGAGAACACCTACAAAGAATCGGGGTGGTTACCGGAATGGGCCAGTCCCGGGCATCGCGATTGTATGATAGGGTCTAATTCGTCGCCAATCATTGCGGATGCCTTCTTAAAAGGGATTGATCTGAATGACACGGATCTCCTGTTGGAAGCTATGGTAAAGAATGCTACCACTTCTGAAGGACGCCCTTTAGCCAATGGTAAGGTGATAAAATCCGTAGGGCGTGAAGGCGTCGAATATTATAACACGCTGGGGTACGTACCTTATGACGTGGGCATCCATGAAAATGCCGCCCGGACCCTGGAATATGCCTTTGCAGATTTTACTATTGCCCGTATGGCTGAAAAACTGGGTAAATCGGAATTGGCAGAGACCTTCTATAAACGCTCCATGAATTACAAGCATTTATTTGACCCTTCAACCAAATGGATGCGTGGTAAGAATAAAGACGGCAGTTTTCAAAGTCCGTTCAATCCCTTAAAATGGGGAGATGCCTTTACAGAGGGCAATAGCATTCACTATACATGGTCCGTATTTCATGATATCCAGGGACTGATAGATTTGATGGGAGGCAAAGAAGCTTTTGTAGATAGGTTGGATTCCGTATTTACCATGCCACCACATTTTGATCATTCCTACTATGGGTTTACCATACATGAAATAAGAGAAATGCAAATTATGAACATGGGGAATTATGCACATGGCAATCAGCCCATTCAGCATATGATCTACCTTTATAATTATGCAAATGCCTCCTATAAAGCTCAGGAGAAGATTCGTAAAGTACTTACCAAATTATATGCACCTACACCGGATGGTTATTGTGGTGATGAGGATAACGGGCAGACCTCGGCCTGGTATGTGTTTAGTTCACTGGGCTTTTATCCCGTAACCCCTGGTGTCGATCAGTACGTAATAGGAAGTCCGCTTTTTAAGAAGGCGACGATCCATTTGGAAAATGGCAATACTTTTGAAATACTGGCACCCGATAACAACCGGAAGAATTACTATATTGATGCCATGCAGCTAAACAGTAAGGCATACAACAAACGATATCTTGATTTTGATGCCATTCAAAAAGGCGGAAAGTTGTATTTTAAAATGGATGATAAACCCAATATCAATGCCGAAAAAGAAGCAGAAGCCCCATATTCACTGAGTCAGACAATCAATAAAAATTGACATTAGTATTATAAATAATTTTTTAAGTATGGGAAAGCGAGGGTTACATATACTATATTTCATAATAATTACTTTTCATACACTTATGTTGCACAGCCAGACAAATCAGGATCAGGTACGTATGGCAGTAATTGGCCTGTCCCATGATCATGTACATTGGATTTTGGGAAAACTTGAAAGCCAGGAAATAAAGGTAATAGGGATCGTTGAGGCAAACAAGGCCCTGGCGAAGCGCTATTCCGATCAATATGGCTATCCGATGGCTATGGTATATGATAGCATGGAAGCCCTGATAGCAGCCGCCAAACCCGAAGCCGTTGCTGCATTTGGGCCAATAGATGAACATTTAGAGGTAGTTGAGACCTTTGCACCCTTAGGGATTCACGTTATGGTTGAAAAACCGCTGGCTGTAAGCCTAGAGCATGCTAAAAAAATGGAAGCCCTGGCAAAAACCCATAAGATTCATTTGATTACCAATTACGAGACCACCTGGTATGCTTCTAACCATAAAGCTCATAAGATGATCCAAAACGGAGTTGTCGGAGATCTACGCAAAGTGGTTGTTCATGATGGGCATAAAGGGCCCTCTGAGATTGGGGTTAGTAAAGAGTTCCTGAGTTGGCTAACAGATCCCGATAGAAACGGAGGCGGAGCCCTGACGGATTTTGGCTGCTATGGAGTCAATCTGATCACATGGTTAAATGGAGGGGAAAGGCCGGAATCGGTTACAGCGATAACACAAACTATGAAACCGGATGTATATCCAAAAGTTGACGATGAAGCCACCATTATCCTAAGGTATCCCAAATTGCAGGGTATAGTGCAGGCCTCATGGAATTGGCCCATATCAAGAAAAGATATGGAGGTTTATGGGGTGTCCGGATATGTTATCTGTGAAAATAGGACGGATATAAAGTACAGATTAAGTGAGCGTACTTTGGAAGCACAGGAGTCCTTGAAAGAGCGACAATATCCTTATAACGACCCTTTTGCTTTTTTTGCAGCAGTTGTAAATGGTGAAATAACACTCGCGCCCTATGATCTGTCATCTTTGGAAAACAATATGATCGTCATGGAGGTTTTGGAAGCTGCAAAAGAAAGTGCCGCAACAGGAAAAACGATAAAACTCAAATAGTAGGCCTTCTGT
Source organism: Seonamhaeicola sp. (assembly GCF_028281565.1). Classification (GTDB taxonomy): domain Bacteria; phylum Bacteroidota; class Bacteroidia; order Flavobacteriales; family Flavobacteriaceae; genus Seonamhaeicola. Next base: position 103,538 of record NZ_JANQJQ010000048.1, on the reverse strand, counting down.
TACCAAACGTTTCATAATGACAAGAATAATAGCAATAGACATCCTTAGGGCTTTAACCATGTTCTTAATGATCTGGGTAAACGATTTCTTCACTCTTACAGAGGTGCCAAAGTGGTTGGAACATGCGTCGGCTACAGAGGACTACTTAGGGTTTTCTGATGTCATATTTCCACTGTTCTTATTTATTGTTGGATTAAGTATTCCCTTTGCGATCCGAAACCGGAAGGCATCCGGAAGTTCGGATTATATCATTGGCAGGCATATTGTGATCAGGTCTTTATCCCTGCTTCTTATAGGTGTGTTTATGGTAAACTATGAAACCGCACATCATGAAAGTATAGCCGGAGGTAAATATTTGTGGGGACTCCTTATGGCTACAGCTGTGATGCTCCTCTGGATGAACTGGAAAAAAAGTCCGCTTACAAAAAAACAATACGTCCTGGCCAGGCTGACGGGGCTTTTGTTACTGATCATTCTCGTATTCCTGTATCGTGGCGGTGATGACGGTTCCATGGGTATGAGAACTCATTGGTGGGGCATACTTGGTCTTATAGGTTGGGCCTATCTTGTAAATGCCCTGGTGCATCTTTGGTCAAAAGGAAATTGGATCCTGGTAATTCTCATGTTTGTAATTTTTAACGGACTGGCTGTTTTAAGCCATTCCGGAATATTACAGCAACCTACGGGCATGCTTAGTTATTTTTCAGTCATTTACCAGGGAAGTATTCCGGCTTTTACGGCTGCTGGTGTTTTAGCGGGAATGATTATGGATCAACAATCGAACAGGCCTCACTTAGCCACCGTTTTAATACTGGTATTACTGGGTCTTGGTTGCCTGGTCTATGGCATAGCATTTAAACCCATTTGGGGGATATCGAAAATTCAGGCAACACCGGCCTGGGTAGGGATCTGTACGGGGATTGGATTCCTTATGACCGCCATACTTTACATTATTTCGGATATGATGAGGCAAACAAACTGGGCCAAAATAATAATGCCCGCGGGGACAGCGACCTTAACCTGTTATATGATCCCCTATTTCGTGTATCCGTTACGAGAGATGATTCCTTTCAGGTTGCCGCAGGAGCTCAATCGGGGCTTTGTAGGGCTTCTGGTGTCGCTGGGGTTTGCACTAGGAGTTGTACTATTTACAGGTTGGATGGAACGTAAAAATTATAAATTAAAGATATAGATATGATCACAGCAAAAAAAACATGGTTACTATTAATGGTAATAATTTCGGTAAATGCCTTTTCACAGGCCATTTATGAAGACGAACGTTATGTCCCCGAAACCGACCCTCTGGTTTTGGAGAAACTTGAGGCATGGCAGGATCTGAAATTCGGGTTGTTGATGCACTGGGGAACCTACAGCCAATGGGGTATTGTAGAGTCCTGGTCGCTTTGCCCTGAGGATTATGACTGGAGTCAGCGTAAGGCTGGGTCAAATGCAGGGAATTATTATGATTACAAACGGGAATACGAAGGGTTAAAAAAGACCTTTAATCCCGTTAAATTCAATCCTGAAAAATGGTCGAAAGCAGCAAAAGACGCCGGTATGAAGTATATGGTTTTTACCACTAAGCACCATGATGGCTTTTCCATGTTCGATTCAAAATATACAGATTATAAGGTAACCAGTGATGACTGTGCCTTTGGTTCCAATCCCAGGTCTAATATAACCAAAGAATTGTTTGACACCTTCAGAGCAGAGGGCTTTTGGGTAGGGGCCTATTTTTCAAAACCGGACTGGCATCACCCAAGTTACTGGGATCCTTATTTTCCACCACAGGACCGTAATGTAAATTACGATCCCGCGATCTATCCGGAGAAATGGCAAAAGTTTGTTGATTTTACCCATAATCAGATCCTGGAACTAATGACCGATTATGGAAAGGTTGATATTCTATGGCTGGATGGTGGCTGGGTAGCCAAAAAGACACCCGAAGAAATAAAGGCCGAGTATATAGGGAAACACAAAGAAGCCGGAGCTAACGGATTTCTAAAGAACAGAATTGTAAATCAGGATATAAAAATGGATGACCTGGTGGTCAAGGCTCGTAAAAAGCAACCCGGATTAATTGTGGTCGACAGAGCTGTACATGGAAAGAACCAAAACTATTTAACCCCAGAGAACAGGGTTCCTGAAAAAATGTTGCCCTATCCTTGGGAGTCCAATATCATTTCCGGAGGCGGGTGGTCACATACCAGGGATGCTGTGTATATGGGGCATCGGGAAGCCATACATATGCTTATAGACATCGTGGCCAAAGGTGGTAATTTGTTGTTGAATGTGGCACCGGGACCTGATGGCGCTTGGCAACAAGGAGCTTATGACCTGCTGGAGGCTTATGGTGACTGGATGAAAGTTAATGATAAGGCCATTTACGGAACGAAACCGATAGCGCCGTATAAAGAAAATAATATCTGTTTTACCCGGGACAAAGCAGGTAGTGTTTACCTTCTATATTTGGCAGCAGAGCATGAGAATAGTATGCCCAAAGAGATCATTGTAAAGTCGTTACTACCAAAACGCGGTTCAAAGGTCCTTATGCTGGGAACCAATAAACGACTTAAATGGAAGAAGCTTGATGAAGGGTTTAAAATAGAAATACCGGAAGGCTTGCAGGCAAACCCGGGATCAAAATATGCCTGGGTTTTCAAAATTGATGCTATAGATGAATAATAAAGGCTCCCAAAGATATTTAAAGTTCATGTTAAACGACTGTATAAATCATTTGGTTGTAGGGGTTACAATGCTTGTATGTCTGGGAGTTCATAGTCAGGAACCGGTAGATTATGTCAATCCGTTTATAGGGACTTCCAACTTTGGAGCTACCTATCCCGGTCCGGTGGCTCCAAGAGGAATGGCCAGTATCAGTCCGTTTAATGTGTCAGGGCCACAAAATACCCTGGAAAAAGATAGTAGATGGCTATCCAATCCCTATGTCTTTGAAAATAGTTTTTTAACCGGATTTAGTCAAGTGAACTTAAGTGGTGTAGGATGCCCGGATCTGGGTGTTTTATTGCTCATGCCTACAACAGGAGATCTTGAAACCGATCACCTTAAATATGGATCTTCCTATTCCAAAGAGGAGGCTAAAACAGCATATTACTCCTGCCATATAGATAAGTATGATATTAAGGCAGAATGTACTGCCTCTGAGCGTGTTGGCGTAAGTCGTTTTACGTTTCCCAAAGGAGAGTCAAATATCCTGTTGAATCTCGGATTGGGATTAACAAATGAACAGGGAGCCAGTTTACGGGTGGTCTCGGATACGGAAATTGAAGGGCTTCGCTCGATAGGATCGTTTTGTTACAACAGCCCTGAAGATGCTTACCCGGTATATTTTGTAGCCAGGTTTTCCAAGTCGGCCAATACTTTTGGAGCCTGGAAAAAACCTGCTAAATATGACGGGGTGGAAGCCCAATGGATGGGGTATAATGGTAAAACACGTATCATGGAGAACGCCACAAGAACGATTGTTGGAGATAGTATTGGTGCCTACATGACCTATAAGTTTGATAAACGGGAAACCGTAGAGGTTAAAGTAGCCATTTCTTATGTGAGTATAGAGAACGCTCGAAAAAATCTTGAAGCAGAAGCTCAGGATAAATCCTTTGACAACATTTACCGGGACACTTTTGAATCGTGGAATCGCTTGCTATCAAGAATACGTGTGGAGGGTGGATCCCAGGATGACAAGACCATTTTTTATACAGGGCTTTACCATACATTGATCCATCCCAATATTTTAAATGATGTCAACGGAGAGTTTCCCGAGATCAAAACTGGAAAGATCGGGAAAACTACAGGGACGCGATACACCGTATTTTCGCTTTGGGATACCTACCGCAATTACCACCAATTGATGTCACTGGTATATCCGGAACAGCAAATACAAATGGTACAAAGTATGATAGCCATGTACGATGAAAACGGCTGGTTACCCAAGTGGGAATTGAACTCTACAGAGACCTTTACCATGGTAGGTGACCCTGCGGCCATTGTCATTACCGATACCTATTTAAAAGGACTTCGGGATTTTGATGTTGATAAGGCCTATAAAGGCATGCTCAAGAGTGCAGAACAATTAGAGGATAATCCGCTTCGTCCGGGCCTTAAGGACTATATAGAAAAAGGCTATGTCACAACTAATCATAAAGGGCCGGTCTCAACTACACAGGAGTATAATGCTGCCGATCATGCTATTGCACTTTTGGCTGGAGCATTGGGTAAGACCGGAGATCAAAAGCGATTCGAAAAACGGGCATTGTCTTACCGACATCTTTTTGATGCAGACCTGGATCTTTTAAGGCCTAAAAATGCAGATGGTTCATGGTACGAACCGTTTGATCCGTTCTCAGGAGCCAATTTTGAAGAAAATGTAGGGTTTATAGAAGGCAATGCCTGGCAATACGCCTTTATGGTCCCCCATGACATTAAGGGACTTATGAAGCTCATGGGCGGACGTAACGCATTTAGCCTGCAGTTGCAAAAGGTATTTGATACGGATCAGTTCGATATGGCCAATGAACCGGACATTGCTTACCCTTATCTCTTTAATTATGTGAAGGGAGAAGCCTGGAGGACACAACAAACGGTAAGGGCTTTGGTGGCAAAATATTTTCAGAACAAACCCGCCGGTCTCCCGGGGAATGATGATACCGGAACTATGTCGGCCTGGTTGGTGTACAGCATGATGGGATTTTATCCCATAACACCCGGAGCACCAATATATACCCTTTCGGCTCCCATGTTTGATAAAGTTACCATTCAGTTGGATACAACATATTATAAACATAAAGAACTGGTCATAGAACGGACCGGACAACCGGATGGGCATATTCGTAAGATGTATCTTGGCGGTAAACCCTACAAAAGTTATTTTGTTGATCATGCCGATTTGGTTGATAGCCAAACTCTAAAAATGGTTTTAGAGTAAAGCCGGGTTATTTGTCTAAGCCCACATGTTGTCCGTCGAATACTTTTCCGGGTCGATATTGAAATAACTTATTTGGGAAAGATTAAATACTTCCGGATATATAGAAATGAAACGATTTTATACCTTGATGCTATGTGCTCTGGTACTCTGCTGTAACCAGGGGATTTCACCGGAGAAAGAAGAAACTGGTTTGTTGGTAGATCTGGTGAATGTATATATAGGCACAACGGGAGAACATATAAGTGAGTATGGCGGTATGATTCCCGGAGTGACCATGCCGTTTGGAATGACCCAATGGTCTCCGATGACCCAGGAGAATCGTATCAGCCAGGCCTGTTACCGCTATGATCACGATACCATCATTGGGTTTACCGGAACTCATCAGCCTGCCATTTGGATGGGCGATTATGGCTTCATCTCCTTGATGCCGCAAACGGGTGATTTAAAAGTAACCCCTAATCAAAGAGGCTTACCGTTTAAGCATGAAGATGAAATAGCTACACCCTATTTTTATTCGGTTAAAATGGAAGATAAGCAGGCAGCTATTGAAACAGAAATCACTGCTTCCACCAGGTGTGGGTTCTTTAAATTTAAGTACGACCGTACTGAATCCCCGGGCTTGATGATAGAAATGTCCCGGTTGGAAGCATCGGATGGTTTTGTAAAAATAGATACGGACAATAATGAGATTATTGGATATAACCCGGACCGCCACAATTTGGTCTATGAGGATAAAATGGGTCCTGACCTGGAGCATTTTAAAGGCTATTTTGTGTTAAAATTTGATGTCGGTTTCGATACATTCGGTACCTGGATGGATAGTGCTGAAGGCGTTGAAACTTTCAATTCCAAAAAAGAACAGTCAGGAGCTAAGATTGGTGCCTACGTCAAATTTTTAGCCAAACCGGAGACTACCGTAAAAGTAAAAATAGCAAGTTCGTTCATTAGTATCGAACAGGCAAGACAAAACCTGGAACAAGAAATTCCGGATTGGGACTTTGATGCTGTTAAGGAACATAACAAAAGAACCTGGGAAGATTATCTGGGCCGGATCGCTATTGAAGGCGGGACACATGATCAGCAGGTGAATTTTTATACCGCTATGTACCATGCCCTGCTTTACCCAAGAATATTCTCGGAATACGGTTCGTATTACAGTGCCTTTGATGATACGATTCATCAGGGTATATCCTATAACGATTATTCCTTATGGGATACCTTTAGAGCGTTGCACCCGCTACTGTTGTTTACGGCTCCGGAGCATGTAGATCCAATGATCCGTTCTCTTTTACAAATGTATGATGAAGGGGGATGGATGCCCAAATGGCCAAACCCGTCCTATACGAATATCATGATCGGTACACATGCCGATGCCGTGATTGCGGATGCCTATGTAAAAGGATTCCGTGATTTTGATGTGAACAAAGCCTACGAGGCCATGTATAAGAATGCCATGACCCCTCCCGATGGCGACCGGAACAAACTATGGGCGGACAGAGCCGACTGGACATCCTATGAAGCCCGGGGAGGATTATCATGGTATAAGCAATTGGGGTATGTTCCGGCAGATAGAACCAAGGAGTCCGTATCCAGGACTCTGGAATTTGCCTATGATGATTTTTGCGTAGCTCAAATGGCACAGGCCCTGGGAAAATATGAAGATCAGAACATGTTTATGCTTCGGAGCAAGAATTACAAAAACCTTTATAATCCACAAAGTGGTTTTATGCAGGCCAGGCTGGCCAACGGAACATTTTATCCGGGAGACCCCAAAGATTTTAAGGCCTTTACAGAAGGCAGCCCCTGGACCTATTTGTTTTGTGCCATGCAGGATGTGGATGGCCTGATAAATACCATGGGAGGCAAAGAAGCCTTTGCAAAAAAACTGGATGAGAATTTTGATCTGGGCCATTACAGGCATGATAATGAGCCCGGCCATCATTATGCCTATTTATATAATTACTGCGATCAAGCTTGGAAAACACAGGAAAAGATCAGGGCGATTTTGCATGATAACTATAAGAATCAACCCGATGGCTTAAGTGGTAACGATGATTGTGGACAAATGTCCGCCTGGTATATTTTTAGTAGTATGGGGTTTTACCCGGTTACACCGGGAAGTGATAGCTATGCCATTGGCACACCGCTATTCGAAAAAACGACGATTAAGCTTGGTGAACCCTATAAACAGAAAACGTTTACCATATTGGCAAATAATGTATCTGATAAAAACAAATATATCAAATCGGCTACATTGGATGGCAGGGTATTAAAACATCCGTTCATTAAGCATTCCGATATCGTTAACGGCGAACATTTAATATTTGAAATGGACAGTATTCCCCATATGAATTGGAAATAATATCTTTAGGATTTTAGAAAGCATTTACTAAACAATATAAAAGACAACACCCATGAAACTAAAACATATTTCAGCAATAATCTGCCTGTTTATAATTGCAAGTGCTTGCAATAAGAGTACGGAAGAAGGCAATGTAGCGTCATGGCAACAGGTGGCAAATGGTGTTTGGAAACAAACGGTTGGCAATAAAGATGCCGTAACACTTCTGGATGCTGCCGGAGCAATCCCTGATCTGGAAAGGCTAAATCAGTTTGAAGAAGCCGATTTTCCGCTGGACCGGGAACAAATACATATTGAGCATCAAAACAATAAATTGTATCTGAGATTCCCTCTTGATGAAGACGAAGATATCTATGGCCTGGGGCTTCATTTTAAAAGTGTTAACAGGCGAGGTAAGTTGTATCATTTACAGGTAGATCATTATGATGGAAAGGATAACGGGCGTACTCATGCCCCGGTACCGTTTTATGTATCCAGTAAGGGCTACGGGGTACTCATCAATACGGCACGCTATCTTGATGTTTATGTGGGAACAGGGGTACGCGTTGATAGTCCAAACAAACCGGTTGTATATGATCGGAATACTGACCCTGACTGGGATCCACAGCCAAAATCGGACATAGTGGAAATACTGATCCCTGATGATAAGGCCGAAATCATTATTTTTAGAGGAGACACTCTACTTGATGTAGTGCGGAAATATAACCTGTATTCCGGAGGAGGCTGTTTACCTCCTAAATGGGGACTGGGCTTTACTTATAGAACCCATACCTTATTCTCTGCCGAAGATGTCATAAATGAAGTGAACGAATTTGAAAGACAAGGCTTTCCGTTGGATTTTATTGGCCTGGAGCCGGGATGGATGAACAGGTCCTATCCGTGTTCTTACGAATGGGACGAAGGGCGTTTTCCGGAACCAGGGAAATTTGTGAAGACCCTTCTGGACAAACGGGTCCGAACAAATCTATGGATCAATCCTTATATAGCACCTAAGGCCACATTATATGAACCCATGCTTCCTTTGTCAGGTTCACATACGGTTTGGAACGGGATCGTACCTGATTATTCGATGGAAGAGACCCGCAAGGTGTTTACCGATTTTTACACAAAGCACCAACTTGATATTGGTGTGTCCGGATTGAAGATCGATGAGGTTGACGGCTATGATAATTGGTTATGGCCCAATGTAGCTTCGTTTCCTTCTGGCATAGATGCGGAACAGATGCGCCAAACCTATGGGCTTCTTTTACAGGACATGATCACCGATCTATATCACCAAAAGAATGTAAGGACCTATGGTTTGGTGAGAGCATCCAATGCCGGTGCATCCCGGTTTCCGTTCGTGATTTATAACGATTATTATAAACACGAGGACTTTATAACCGCATTGGTTAATTCCGGATTTTCCGGATTGCTATGGACACCGGAAGTACGCAGCTCTCCCACAGGAGAGGAGTGGTTACGACGTATGCAGGCCGTGTGTTTTTCTCCCATGGCTATGATCAATGCCTGGTATAGCGGAACGAAACCCTGGTCTTACCCTGAGGTTTACGAAGATGTTAAAAACGTAGCCCTGTTACGGATGCAACTATTACCCTATATATATTCAACTTTTGCCGACTATCATTTTAACGGAACACCTCCTGTTCGCCCGATGCAACTGTTGGATAATTTTGTTCAAAAAGACATAACGGTTCAGGGTGTTTTGGATGACACGAAGAATCCTTATAAAATGGCCACACAGGAGGATATTAAAGATCAATATATGTTTGGGGATAACATTTTGGTGGCTCCTATATTTGCAGGACAGAAGTCCCGCAAGGTTATATTACCCGCAGGAAAGTGGTATGACTTTTACACCGGTGACTATGTGGGCGAGAACAAGATCATTCATGTAGATTCGAAATTGGAAGAAATTCCTTTGTATGTAAAGGATGGCGGTATCATACCCATGATCCAACCGCGTTTGCATGCTCCGGAAAGGGATGAGTTACAGGAGTTGGAAGTGCGTCATTACGGAGAGGCAGACGGCGAGTTTTTATTGTATGATGATGATGGAGAGACCTTTGACTATGAACAGGGCGCTTTTTCATGGACCAGATTAAAGACAAAACGGGATGCCAATGGAAGGTTGATGGGGAACGAGCAGCGGATATCGGGAGACCTGTTTAACTATAAAACTGTTCGATGGACATTTATGGGGCCTTAAGGAGGCTTAATCTCTACCCGGAATGGTTCCTCGGGTAAATCTAATCATAATGAGTAAGGTATACAGACATAAGACATGGATGATACTGTTGATGGCGATACTTTGCGGTATGATGTCCGTATTGGCCCAGACAGGAGTATCCGTTGAAAAGCCAAATGTCATTATCATATACACAGATGATCAGGGAGCGGTCGATATGGGATGTTATGGGGCGTCCGATATGTTCACGCCTAATATGGACCGACTTGCGGCAGAAGGAACACGTTTTACACAGGCCTATGTAACGGCCCCAGTATGTGCGCCTTCCAGGGCCGGATTGCTTACCGGAAAATACCCGCAAAATGCAGGGCTAACAAATAATACATCTGCAAGGCCCGGGAGTCATGGTATGCCGACAGACCAATATACCATGGCAGAATTATTTAAGGATAATGGTTATGCCACCGGACATATTGGCAAGTGGCACCTGGGTATGAGCGTAGAGACCGGACCCAACGCGCAGGGTTTTGATTATTCTTTTGGTCATTTGAGAGGTTGTATTGATAATTATTCCCATTACTTTTATTGGAGTGGGCCTAACATTCATGATCTCTATGAAAATGGTAAAGAGGTTTTTTATCCGGGTAAATATTTTCCCGATTTGATTTCGGACAAGGCCCTGACCTTTATAGAAGATCATAAGTACCAGCCCTTTTTTATGTATTATGCTATTAACATGCCACATTACCCATATCAACCCACAGAAAAATGGCGAAAGCATTATAAGGATAAAGCTATCCCGGCACCCCGAGCGGACTATGCAGCGTTTGTATCGACCATAGACGAACGCATTGGGTTTTTACTGGATAAATTGGAAGCACTAAAGATCCGGGATAATACCATCATTATATACCAATCTGATAATGGGCATTCAACAGAGTTACGGGCATTTAAAGGTGGCGGAAGTGCGGGCCCCTACAGGGGTGCGAAAAGTAGCCTTTTTGAAGGAGGCATCCGTTTACCTGCCATAATAAGTTGGAAAGCAAATCTTCCGGAAAGTATTGTAAATGATGAGATGCTCTTGAATATTGATTGGCTGCCTACGCTGGCTGCTTTATGTGGTTTGGAAAAGGTACCTGATAATATTGACGGCCTGGATCTTTCGGAAATGTTACGCTATCCGGGAAAACAGTCGCTCCGTGATTTGGCCTTCTGGAAATATGGGAACCAATGGGTAGTGCGCAAGGGACCATGGAAGCTTATTGGGTTTCCAAAAGATACTTCTAAAAAAGGAGCACTGCATCCTGAGAATGATATTTTGTTTTTATCTAACCTGGATGAAGACGTATCCGAAATGCATAACCAGGCATTGCAGTATCCTGAAAAAGTACAGGATTTAATAGATACTTATAGCAAATGGGAACACGCCGATGTTGAAGATATTCCAAAAGTGTCAAAAATTATAAAACACAAGGGGTTTAGGGCTAAGATTGAATCAACAGATGAATTGCATCCAAAGTACAATAACATAGGTGTACTCCTGGATGGCAAAATGGGGTTTAGGGACTATAGTACCGGACAATGGATTGGTCAGGAATCCGGGGACCTGGAATTTATTGTTGACCTTGGCGAACAAGAATCAATAAGAACCATAAGCCTGCAATATCTTCATCAGCCTCACTATTGGATCTTTGGCCCCAGATATTTTGAGCTGAGCTTTTCAGATGACGGTGTTCATTACAGTGAGCCCATAGCTTCCGAAAATACAAATAGCATCAACCTTAGAACCGAAGGCATTGATAGACTAATACAGAAGGTTCACCAAACAACGCAATTCATAAAAATAAAGATACGTAATGTTGGTGCCTGTCCGTCATGGCATAGTGGGGCAGGAAGCCCGGCCTGGGTTTTTATTGATGAGATTCTGATAGAGTGATAAAAGGGCATCTTTGAATTATGAAATTATTCTTTTCTATGACCGTATAAAAAAAATAAGGCTATGAGAATGCTTAAGTTATTTTTAATGTTACATGTATTGAGTGGTATCGGTCTGGTTTCGGCTCAAACGGTCTCAGGTGAAAGGTCTACACCAAATGTGATCATTATCATGGCTGATGATATGGGCTATGGCGATATAGGATATCACGACAACCCATTTATAGAAACACCGGAATTGGATGCACTGGCAGTGCAAAGTGCAGTGTTTAGCAATTTTTATGTGAGTCCGGTATGCGCTCCCACCAGGGCTAGTTTGTTGACCGGACGCTATAATATTAGGACGGGGGTATTTGACACTTATTCAGGAGGAGCCATTATGGCAACTGAGGAAACCACTATTGCCGAGATTTTCAAATCACAGGGCTATAATACAGGTATGTTTGGCAAGTGGCATTTGGGAGACTCGTATCCATCAAGGCCACAGGATCAGGGATTCGATACTTCTGTTTGGCATTTAAGTGGTGGTATCGGGCAGATTGGAGATGTTTTTAATTATTACAAATATGATCGCTCTTATTTTGACCCAATGCTTTATAAAAATGGTGAAATATTTCAGAGTGAAGGTTATTGTTCTGATGTTTTTACCAATGAGGCAATAAAATTTATAGAACAGCAAAATGGGCAACCCTTCCTCGCTTATTTGTCATTTAACGCTCCTCATACACCATTACAAGTGCCGGAGAGATATGAAAAAATATATACCAATACCAAAATATCATCGGAATATTTTAACAATCGTGGAGTATACTCGCATATTATGTCAGGTGAAGATATAAAGGCGGCCAGAAAAGTATATGCCATGGTCTCAAATATTGATGATAATATAGGTAGGCTAATCAAAATGTTAAAAGCTCAAAACTTATATGATAATACCATTATCATTTTTATGACAGACAATGGCCCTGAACAGCATCGGTATACAGGAGGCTTCCGGGGACGTAAAGGTCAGGTAAGAGAAGGAGGTATTCATGTACCGTTTTTCATGAAGCTCCCGCAAAATATTCAGCACAATAAAGTTGTTTCGGTAGCAGCAGCCCATATTGATGTTTTACCAACACTTGCCGGTTTATGCGGCATTGGTCTTAATAAAGGAACAGATCTGGATGGCCTGGATCTTGGTAAGTTTATTGGCTCCGAAGCACAATCACTGAGTCGACCGTTGTTTTTTGAGTGGCAGCGCAGTTTTCCGGAAAAATATCGTAACATGGCTGTGATTCGAGATGGATATAAATTAATTGGAAATGTAAACAAAGAATCCGGCTTGGATCAATTTGAGTTATATCATCTCGTTGAAGATCCCTTTGAAACCCGGGACATCAGTAAAGAAAATCCTGGTATCCTAAAACAATTGAAAGATGAGCTGGATGCATGGTATGATGATATTATGAAAAGTCCGCATATCAATAACTTACCCAGAATCATTATCGGATCCGATGAGGAAGTCCGTACCGTTCTTAATAGAAATGATGCCCGCGGGATGCAATTAATATGGGATGACGATCAGATGCATGTAAGTTGGGACCTGTCTATTGTAAAGGCTGGTAATTATAAGGTTGTTTGTCATTTTAGAAATCCGGTACCAAAAACGGGACAGATGTTTATTAGATTCGGAATCCAAAATTTTACCAGGGACATTAATGAAAAAGACCTTCAAACTATCGTCTTTGATAAGGTGTTTCTCAATGAAGGGGATTGCAGCCTTGACGGTTGGTTCCTGGCAAAGGATATTACCCATTATACGCCATTTTATATCGAAATCGTACAACTATAAATGTTTTGCTTTTAACTTTCCGGTTTGTGTGCCGGTGGTTAAATACTTTAGCAATTGTAATATCAATAATATTACGGGAATCTGTTGAAAAAAATGAGGATCAAATTTTTTTTAGATTGTTTTAGGCCCATACCATAAATATACCCCATCTATAAATAAACATTTTAACAACCAACTCCTTTGGAGAATTGTCATTGGTCGAATTTTTTTAAAGGCCAGACGGATTTTCTCTTAATTTATACATTATAAATAACAATAAAACTAATTTCAAAAATTATGACAAAAAAAGTACTAAAACTACTGTTAGCTTTTGGCTTGTTGCTCGTTACATATGGCATGCAGGCTCAGATAACAGTAAAAGGAACTGTTACGAACGCTGCTGATAACATGGGACTTCCGGGTGCCAACGTAGTTATCAAGGGCACTTCGCAAGGGGTGTCAACCGATTTTGATGGTAACTATAGCATTGAGGTTTCCGATGCTAATGCCATATTGCAGTTTTCGTATGTCGGGTTTTCCTCCCAGGAAATTGCGGTTAACGGACAAACTACTATTAATGTAGCACTTCAGGAAGACGCCAGTCAATTAGATGAAGTAGTGGTAACGGCTCTTGGTATCAGAAAGGAAACTAAAGCCCTGGGTTATTCTATTACCAAGGTGGAAGGTGAGCAGGTTTCTTTGGTTAAAGAGACTAATGCTATTAATGGACTTCAGGGTAAGATTGCCGGTGTTAATATTACACAAAACTCCACCGGTGCCGCTGGTTCCAGTAGGGTAATCATAAGGGGTAATACCTCTTTAACAGGAGAGAATCAACCACTATATGTTATAGATGGTATTCCTATGGGTAATGATGTTAGTGGATCGGCTTCCTTATGGGGAGGTAATGATGGTGGTGACGGTGTTTCCAGTTTGAACCCGGATGATATTGAATCGATGTCTGTTCTTAAAGGTGGGGCGGCAGCTGCATTATATGGGTCAAGAGCATCAAACGGTGTTATCATGATCACTACTAAAACAGGAAAAGGTCAGAAAGGTATTGGAGTTGAGATTAATTCTACAACGGTTTTTGATGTTGTGGATACCAGCCTTCAGGATTTTCAAACAAGCTATGGTCAGGGAAGCTTTGGAGCTGCTCCTTTAACCCAGGAGGATGCCTTAAATAATTCCAGCTCCTGGGGGTCACGATTAGATGGCTCCAGTGTGGTGCAATTTGACGGTGTATCAAGACCTTATTCCTATACCGGAAATAACCTCAAGAAATTTTACAGAACTGGAACAACCTTTACCAATACGGTAGCGTTGTCAGGATCTAATGACAAGTCTAATTTCAGGTTTTCTGCCACCGATCTGTCAAATCAGGATATTATGCCTAATGCCAGTTTAAACAGAAAATCCTTCTCTTTAAATTTGGGATCCCAACTAGGTGAAAAGTTAACCTTAACTGTAAATGCCAAGTATATAAGAGAGGGTGCCAAGAACAGGCCGCGTTTGTCTGATGCCCCCGGAAACGGAAACTTTTCAGTGATGAACGCAGCTCCTAATATTAATGTATTGGATTATAGACCCGGAATAAATGAAGATGGGACCGAATTTAGAATAAACTCCAATATCTTTAATCAGAACCCTTATTGGGCAGCATTCCACTTCAATAACATGGATGCAAGGAACAGGTTTATAGGGTCTTTTTCCGTCAGGTATGATGTGTTAGATTGGTTGTATATTAATGCCAGAGTGGGAACAGATACTTACGCTCGAAAATCAACGGCTACGGAGCCTTGGGGAACCGCTTACAAACCGCTTGGAGCCATGGAAGAATGGGAGAGACGCTATTCTCAAACGGACTCCGACCTTATGATCGGTATTGACAGAGATATTAATGATCAGTTTGCAGTAAGTGCTTTTGTGGGAGGCGCTCAAAATACTCAGGAAAGAGAAAATTTAAAATTAAGAGGAGAAGATTTTGTTGTGGCAGGTTTGGAGCATGTTCAGAATACATCCAATCAAACATTAGAGCATCAGTATTTTAAGAAAAAAATAAACTCATTATATGGGTCATTGGAGGTGTCTTATAATGACTACCTTTATTTAACAGGAACAGTGAGAAATGACTGGTTCTCAACCTTGTCTTTCCCTGGAAAAACAACACCGAATAATGATTTATATTATTCAGGAAACCTAAGTTTTATTCTTTCAGATGCTTTAGAATTACCTGAGGTTATAAGATTTGCCAAGTTCAGAACAGGTTACTCTAAAGTGGCCGGTGGCGCCGATAATCCCTATGAACTTGCATTAGTTTACGGAATTGACGGATCTCACCTGGGACAACCTTTTGGAGGTGTTGGAGGATCAGACCCAAATCAGATTCCATTGGGTGATTTAGTTGCTTATAACGTAGACGAGTTTGAAGTAGGATTGGATACACGATTGCTTGACGGGAAATTATCCCTGGATCTTGCATATTATTCTAAAGAAACAACTAATGATATTGTACCTGTAGGAACGTCAAGCACATCAGGTTATAGCAGTGCCCTGGCGAATATTGGTAAAATCAGTAATAAAGGGTTTGAAATGTTAATTTCTGCAAGACCGGTTTCAACGGATGACTTTAGCTGGCAAACAACCTATAATTTATCCATAAACAATAGTGAAGTGGTTGCTACCGATGCAGCCAACGGCGATATTCAATTAGGTAGAACCACTAGTAATTTAACACAAATAAGACATTTTGTCGGACAACCTTACGGGACCATATATGGGACGTCTTATGTAAGAGATGACAATGGTAACATTGTATACGAAAACGTTGCTAATGGTGTTCCTCATGCAGTTCGCGGAGAGTATAAGATTTTAGGTGAAGGAGTACCTCCAACAACTATGGGTTGGACCAATGAATTCAGATATAAAAACTTTAATTTATCGTTCCTGATCGATGCCAAGTTTGGCGGTCAGATATTTTCTTCCACCAACAGAATTACTACTTTGGGAGGGTTGCATAAACAAACCCTGGAAGGTCGTGAAAACGGCTTAACGGTAACCGGAACAGATGTAGACACAGGCCAGCAGTTTACAGCAACTGTGGCACCTGAGGATCTGGCTGAGTATTGGAGTAATATCGGAGACATATCCGAAGCGTTTATTCAGGATGCTGATTATATTAAACTAAGACAAATAAGTCTAGGGTATACAATTCCCAGCACATTTTTGGAAAAGTTCTCAATATCAAGCGCGTCAGTTTCCGTGATAGGTTCAAACCTGTTCTATTTGTTAAGAGATGCTGAGAACATTGATCCTGAATCTTCATACCAGGTAGGTAACGGCCAGGGTCTGGAATATTTCGGATTGCCTTCAGCCAGAAGGTATGGTGTAAGTTTAAATGTTAAATTTTAGAAAAAGAAGTTATGAAAAAAATAGTATTTACAATATTAGCAGTATTACTTGTATTCGTTTCTTGTGATGAGGGGTTTGATGAACTGAATGTAAACCCTACTAAAGCAGCACAAATAGCACCGGGTAATAAACTGACAAAAGCCATCCTGCAAACATCAGGAGGGCGCTATGAGAATTGGCGAGCCAATTTGATCTATTGTTCCACCATGATGCAGCATTTTGCTACAATTCCGGGGTATTGGACCGGTGATAAATATAGCTGGAACAGAGGTTATGCCTCATCCCTGTTTGATCGTTACTATCCGGACACCGTTAAAACGGTTGAGGACTTATTGTTTCAGTTAAATGAAGAGGGGCATCCGGAAGAAATGATCGCAGTTACCAGAATTTTACGGGTTTTCGTATATCATAGGCTAACCGATTTGTATGGCGATGTACCTTACAGTGAAGCCGGAAAAGGTGTGATTGAAGGTATTACCATGCCCAGATATGATTCACAGGAAGCTATTTACGCAGATATGCTAAAAGAATTGGAAGAAGCTGCTGCCGCTTTGGGAACCGGTACCTCTGAATTCGGTGCTGCAGATGTTATGTTTAACGGCGATCTTTCAAAGTGGAAAAAATTTGCAAATTCTATGATGTTGCGCTTAAGTTTACGCCTTATCAAAGTTGATGCCGCAGGGGCTCAGGCCTGGGCAACTAAGGCCATTAACGGTGGCCTGATGACATCTAACGATGACATAGCCTATCTTGCACATACCAATGGGCCTGACGGCATAAATAAAAATGGTAATGGTGAAGTATTTTCCGCAGATGGAAGCCCGCGAATCAGTGAAACTTTTATGGGCTTTTTACAAGGAGATCCGCGTTTACCGATCTTAGCAGCTCGCCGCAGTGACGGTAGTACGAATCCTGCCGACCTGAAGGGACTGCCTAACGGATTGGATTCTGCCGGATTATTAGACTTGACTGGAGAGGAGAATACTGATGCTTATGCAGAGCCCAATAGAAGTATCATTACCGGTGAAGATGCACCAATGTTCTTCCAAACCTATGCGGAAGTTGAGTTTATGCTGGCCGAATGTGCTGAGCGCTGGGGACTTGCCGGAGGTGATGCGGAAGCTCACTATAATGCCGGCGTTACGGCTGCAATGAAGATGCTTTCATTATACGGAGAAGCAGCAGTTATTAGTGATACTGACATAGCAGATTATTTGGTTGCAAACCCATTTGACAGTAACAATGCGCTAGAAATGATTGGAAATCAATATTGGATAGCCACGTTCTTAAATGAATATGAAACGTTTGCCAACTGGAGACGTACAGGCTTCCCGGTATTGACACCTGTTAACTTCCCCGGAAATGAGACCAATGGAACCATCCCAAGAAGGTTAACTTATTCCGGTAGTGAGGAAACCGCCAATCCTGAAAATTATGCGGCAGCCATTGCGGCTCAAGGGCCGGATGTGCTTACCACACGCGTTTGGTGGGATGCCAATTAATGTTTAAATTTATGTATTATAATTAAGTAATAAAGTGGATAAAGGAGGGTGGTTATACTCTCCTTTATTTTTTTGAAACCATTAGTAATGATAAGTCGCAATAGAATAAATAGGGGCCTTTATGCCGTGATTCTGATGGCTGTTCAATGGTCATTTGCCCAGAATACAACATTGTTTAGCCTCTTAAAACCAGAAGATACAGGAGTTCAATTTGAAAACACAATTGTCGATAAGGTTAAACATAATATCTTGTTATATGCAAATTATTATGGTGGTGCCGGAGTTGGTGTGGGAGACTTTAATGGTGATGATTTAACGGATATATATTTCGCAGGTAATCTTGTAGAAGATAAGCTTTATTTAAATCGGGGTGATTTTAAATTTGAAGAGGTAACTCTGGCAGCAGGTATTATTAATGATGGCAGTTGGTCCACGGGTGTGACCGTGGCCGATGTTAACAATGACGGACACCTGGATATTTATGTGACCTGTGAACTTTATGATCATCAACCTGAACTTAGAAAAAACAAGCTGTATATTAACAGGGGAGACGGGCGTTTCACAGAAAGGGCTGAAGCCTATGGGGTAGCCAATACGGAACGCACCAGACACGCTACTTTTCTGGATTACAATAAAGATGGCTATCTGGATTTGTTTGTATTGAACCAACCTCCCAACCCGGGGAGTTATTCGGAATACTTCGGAACCAAATTATTACAACCAAAATATACTTCCAGGCTTTATAAAAATGTAAATGGAACAGCTTTCGAGGATGTAACCGAATCAGCAGGGTTGTTCAGAGCAGGGTTTCCCAATGCCGTTTCTGCAAGTGACCTGAACCATGATGGCTGGACAGATTTGTACGTGGCAAATGATTTCTATGCACCAGATGTCATTTATATGAATAACAAGGACGGAACTTTTACCAATGTGGCCAACTCAGCTTTAAACCATATGCCATATTACAGTATGGGCGTTGATGTGTCTGATATTAATAACGATGGTTTTTTGGACATTTTTGTTGTAGACATGGTTGCTGAAGATAATTTTCGGTTAAAATCCAATATGAGTGGTATGAAGCCCTCATTATTCTGGAAAGTGGTTAAGAATGGTGGCCATTATCAATACATGTTTAATAATTTACACCTCAATAATGGGAACGGTACATTTAGTGATATTGCCCAATTAGCCAATGTAGCTGCTACTGACTGGAGCTGGGCCAATTTAATAGCCGATTTTGACAATGACGGCCTGAAGGATATTTACATAACCAATGGGTTATTACGTGATATACGTAATACGGATGCATCGCAGGCTGTAAGTGATTATGTCATGCAAACTGCTACGGATTGGACAACAAAAAATCCCAATGGAGGCGAGGTGAGTATCTGGGATATTCTGGACCTGGACAAAACACTTGACCTTTTACCTTCTCAACCATTGTCAAACTTTATGTATAAGAATACCGGTGACCTTATTTTTACAAAGGTAGCTTCAGATTGGGGATTGGATCAAAAGTCGTTTTCAAATGGAGCGGCTTATGCGGATTTTGATAATGATGGCGATCTGGATATAGTGGTGAATAATATTAATGAAGAAGCCTTCATATACAGGAATAATACCGACCAAAACTATTTGCGCGTCAACTTGAAAAGCAAAGCGAATAAACCGGTTTTTGGAACGCGGGTCATGTTGGAATCAAACAACGCGTCTCAAATGGTAGAAACTACTAATGTACGTGGCATTTATTCCACCAGTGAACAAACAGTTCATTTTGGATTGGGAAAAGCTGGAACAGTGCCATCTCTTACAATACAGTGGCCCAATGGGAAAGAAACCCGATTAAGTAATATTAAGGCTAATAAGGTATTAGAATTGTTCATGGAAGATGGTAAATCTTTCGTTGATGGTGAGGCGGAAAAGCAAGTGCCCCTATTTGAGGATATCGGTTCTGAAGGGACACTAGTATATCAGCATCAGGAAAATAATTTCGATGATTACGAGGCCCAAATTCTGTTGCCACATAAAATGTCACAGTTTGGACCGGCCCTGGCTACAGATGATGTCAATAATGACGGCCTGGACGATGTATATATTGGGGCCGCCGCAGGCTATCCTTCAAAATTATTCATACAATCACCTGACGGTTCCTTTCGTTCCACACGGCAGGATGTTTTGAGAAACGACAGACTTGCCGAAGACGTGGATGCTGTCTTTTTTGATGTAGATGGTGACGCAGACAAAGACCTGTATGTTGTTAGCGGAGGCAATGCACATTTGGCAGGGCATGACCTTTATAGTGACCGTCTCTATTTAAACGATGGAACAGGCATGTTCTCAAGGGCTGACCTGAAGATGCCTGCTTTTAGCGGAAGTGTGGCGATTCCGTTTGATTTTGACAAGGATGGTGATTTAGACCTTTTTGTAGGTGGACGTCACATACCTCAAGATTACCCCATGCCGGCAGATAGTAAACTTCTGGAAAACCAAAACGGAAAACTGGTTGACGTTACCAAAGATAAAGCTCCGGAATTATTCGGTGTTGGGATGGTAGCAGATGCTATAAGTTCTGACTATGATAATGATGGCGATCAAGATTTATTATTACTAGGCGATTGGATGCCCGTTACTGTTTTTGAAAATACTAAAGGCCATTTTTCAAAGCATATTCTCCCGGATCTGTCACACACCACCGGTTGGTGGTTCAGTATTGAGCAGGGTGATTTTGATAATGACGGTGATATGGATTATGTTTTGGGAAATCTTGGTTTGAATTATAAATATAAGGCCTTGCCGGAAGCACCCTTCGATGTTTATTATGACGATTTTGACGATAATGGGAGTAAAGATATTGTATTGGGCTATTATAATTTTGGAAAGCATTATCCTTTACGTGGATTTTCCTGTTCTGCACAACAGGTTCCGGACTTAAAGTCCAAGGTAAAATCATATGATTTATTTGCGTCTTTGGAAATCCAGGAAGTCTATGGTCAGCAACTGGAAGAAGCCTTGTACTATAAAGCTGAAACTTTTGCCACATCCTATATGGAGAATCTTGGCAATGGACGCTTTAACATAACCAATTTGCCGGTGGAAGCACAGGTATCTAATGTGAACGATATGCTGGTAGACGATTTTAATAAGGATGGAAATCCGGATATACTCATGGTTGGAAATTTATTCGTATCCGAGATTGAGACCACGCGTAATGACGGCGGTATTGGAGCCATACTGTTAGGTGACGGTAAGAATAACTTTGAGGCTATACATAATTCCAAAAGCGGTTTTTTTGCGAATAATGATGCCAGGAAAGTGAAGTTCTTGGGAACTCAAAATCATAAATTGGTGCTGGTAGCTAATAATGATTATTGGCTTCAGATTTTTAAGATGAACCGGTAGATAAATACAGATGAATCAAATTTTCACTCTTCGCCTTTTGAGAATTGTTATTGGTCGAAATAATTACTTTTTATACTGGCTAATTAAGTTTCTTTATACTGTCACTAAATAGTTTTTTAGTTTGTGAGAAGTTTATTTATTCATAAGTAAGTTTGTTTTAGTTAGTTTAAGAAGGAGAGCTGGAATAAGATTCTGGTTCTTCTTTTTTTTAAAGCGAAAAAATAATAAACAAAATAAAGATGAGAAACACTGAAAAGACCCCTGTTGTATCTAAAAAAGTACTGGTCCCTTTTATACTGGTAACCTCTCTATTTGCCCTGTGGGGTTTTGCCAATGCGGTTACAGACCCTATGGTCCAGGCCTTTAAAAAAGTACTTGAACTATCTAACTCACAAGCCGCCTGGGTACAAATGGCATTTTACGGAGGTTATTTTTGTATGGCATTACCGGCGGCCATGTTTATGAGAAAGTACTCGTATAAAGTGGGTATTTTAATTGGTTTGGCACTATATGCTACGGGTGCGCTTTTATTTTATCCTGCAGCACAGACCGAAAGCTTTATATTCTTCTGTATAGGGTTATACATTTTAACCTTTGGATTGGCTTTTTTAGAAACCGCAGCAAATCCATATATACTGGCTATGGGAGCTAAAGAAACGGCTACACAGCGCTTAAATCTGGCTCAAGCTTTTAATCCCGTAGGGTTAATTGCCGGTTTAATTGTGGCGCAGCAACTTGTTTTAAAGAATTTACAATCAGATGATATTGCAGATTTTAATACACTTGATGAAGCTTCTAAAATCGCCATTAAAACGGCAGATTTAATGGTAATTCGTGATCCGTATGTTGCTTTAGGCTTAGTGCTTGTTGGGATTTTTGTAATATTTCTGATTAGCAAGATGCCACAATCCAATGATGAGAACGGTATGCCTGACATCAAAGACACTTTCTCCGTCCTGGCTGGAAACAAAAAGTATGTATTGGGCGTTCTGGCACAAATCCTTTACGTAGGGGCTCAGATCATGTGCTGGACCTATATTTATCAATATGCCGAAGGTATTGGTATGGACAGTGTTACGGCAGGTTATTATCAGATGGGTGCTTTCGGTTTGTTTATCATGGGGCGCGCCATCGGAACCTACCTGCTGTCATTTATGAGTTCAGGCAGGCTATTGATGCTGTTTTCTATCTCTGCCATGGTACTTATAGTTGCAACGATCTTTATAAAAGGCATGGTGGGGCTGTATAGTCTCGTAGGAGTCTCGTTCTTTATGTCGCTCATGTTCCCAACGATCTATGGCATTGCCTTAAAAGGGCTTTCCGAAGAACAATCTAAAGTAGCTTCGGCAGGTTTGGTGATGGCCATTGTAGGAGGAGCACTCATGCCAAAATTACAAGGTATGATCATAGATGCCGGAGGATCCGGTGTGACCGATATTACCATATTGGGAACTTCTGAAGTTAATTTTTCTTTTATATTACCATTCCTGTGCTTTGTATATATAGCCTGGTACGGGTTTAGAGTATTCAAGCGCTATGAATTGAGGGCTCATTCAACTACAGAATCACGAAATGAGTCATAATAACTTAATGGCAAATTACAGCCCTGTACTGAGCCTTTTGGCTAGCTCAAGACAGGTTCCGTCGAAGCATGACTTATGAAAACAATAAATTTAAACAGATGAAATATAGAATCTTAAAACATATATCAAGGCGTTTGTGTTTCCTTATCGTCGGTGCTTTTCTACTAATGCAGCCGACTGTTTTTGCACAGCAAAGAACCGGCAATATTGTTGAGTATTTCGGAAAAGAAAAAATAGATGATATCAAAGAGGGGAAGTTGCTGCATATCTTTAAGACCGGATTGGCACTTAAAGTCCCCAGTCTTAATTTTTCTTCGTTTCCCAAGGACCCGGTCTTCAATAAGTTTTTGACCGTTCCCTCATATCGACCGGTTTCTGAGGCGGTTTTTGATATTGATATTTCAGGAACTGAACTTAGGTGGAAAACCATTAGTACCGATACAACAAACAGTTTTAATGAACCACATCTGCGATCCAGTTATGTCTATTTGAATTACAGGTCTGCGGTATCCAGGACCGTGCTTTTTGAAGCATCCGGGCATAGTGTGGCCCTTATTAACGGGCAACCACATGAAGGGGACTATTATGATTACGGCTGGAACCTGATCCCGGTACGGTTACAAAAAGGGAACAATACCTTTTTATTGAAGGTAGGCCGTTTTCCAAGGATAAGGGCACGACTTATAATCCCTGATGCAAGAGTACAACTCACTGAGAGAGATATGACCACGCCCGATATACTGGCTGAAACCCGACAAGATTATATGGGTGCGGTAAGGCTTATTAATAGTACCGATAGTTGGGTAAAGGGGCATAGGATTCATACGCAATGGGCCGGTGGAAGCCGTATTACAGAGGTGCCGGCGGTACCACCCATGAGTGTCCGAAAGATACGGTTTGATGTTGCAGATGCTCCGGCAGAAGAGGATTTGGGGGCTAAGGCCTTAACTTTACAGCTAAAGAACAAAAACAGGCCCGTTGGTAAACAGATAGCTATAAACTTACAATTAAGATCTAGGTTCAAACACCACAAACGAACATTCATCAGTGATATTGATGGTAGTGTACAGTATTACAGTGTGGCCCCTAATAGCAATGAGGAAAGTAAAAATGCTGCACTCTTTCTTTCCGTACATGGCGCTTCGGTTGAAGCGGTTAATCAGGCTAATGCCTATAAGCAGAAAGATTGGGGCACCCTTGTGGCACCCACGAACAGACGTCCTTTTGGTTTTGCATGGGAAGATTGGGGACGTTTGGATGCCCTGGAGGTCCTGGGTAATGCCAAAACTATGTTTAAACCCGATCCGAAAAAAATCTATCTGACAGGACATTCTATGGGCGGTCATGGCTCCTGGTATCTTGGAGCTACGTATCCAGATCATTTTGCTGCAATAGCACCATGCGCCGGCTATCCCGATTTGTTGGCCTACCGGGATTATTTTGTAAGCAAGCGACTAAGTATGTCACAGAGGGAACTTTCTGCTATGGGAATAAGCCCTCAGATGGTTGCTGCTTTTATGCGTAAATCGGAACCCTCAGCAGTGGAGCGCATTATAAAACGTGCTGGGACACCCAGCAGAACATTAAAACTTATCAGGAATTATTTGCATCTGGGGATTTATGTCCTGCATGGGGAAAAAGACGATATTGTACCTACCTCTATTGCCAGGGACATGAGACAGCATCTTGGGGAGTTTCATCCCGATTTTACCTATTATGAATATCCGGACGGTACTCATTGGTATGGCGATCACAGTGTGGATTGGAATCCCATTTTCGATTTTTTTAAACAGCGTGAGATACCTGAGGATAAAGCAGTCAAAACAATTGAATTTTCTACCGGCTCTCCCGGTGTATCCAGTGGCTCTCATTTTGTTAAAATACTCCAGCAGAAGCGTCCCTTTCAGGTTAGCTCCTTTACATTTAACAGGGATCCCCTGGAATTGCAAACTCAAAATGTGGCTACTCTGAAATTGGATCGTCAGACTATAAACGATTCCGTATCGGAAATAGTTATTGACGGCGGTAAATTGCCTTTACCTAAGGCCGACACGGTGGTGTTTAAAAATATTGATGGTGCGTGGCAATTAGCTGATGAACCGGAATTAAGCGAAAAAGGGCCTCACAGGTCTGGCGGATTTAAGGACGCTTTCAGGAATCACATGGTGTTTGTTTATGCCACACGAGGTACCAAAACCGAAAATGACTGGTACTATAACCGGGCACGTTTTGATGCCGAAAAATTTTGGTATCGGGCAAATGGAAGCGTTGAATTGGTTAGGGATATAGAGTTTTCTTTGGATAAATACCCGGATCGCAACGTTATTCTTTACGGCAATAGCGATAATAATGCTGCCTGGAACAAACTTTTAAATAAGAGCCCTATACAAGTAAAAAACAATGAGGTGAATTTTGATGGCAAAAAGTTATATGGGGAGATGTGGGGCATGTACTTTATAACGGCTCGTAAGGATAGTGATACTGCCAGTATTGGCGTTGTAACGGCTACCGGAGCAAAAGGGATGAAGGCTGCTTACATGAATCACTACCTGGTAAATGGCACGACATTTCCGGATGTGGTCCTGTTTGACGATACCATTCTAAGCCATGGAGTGTCCGGTATTAAATGTGCAGGCTTTTTTGGAAATGACTGGTCTGTGGCCAATGGTGAGTTTGAATGGAAATAGAAACACTTATGTACTTAATGCCATGTTTTCAGGTTTTTTAGGTTAACGGTGATATCAGCTGTAGTAAAGAAAAGTTCTAAAAATCTCAGAGTGTGTTACTATTGAAAAAACCTGTCTTAATTTTTATCTATCATTTAAATTTTTACTTCACTGATAAAAAAGTTTTCCATTTATGATTAATATTAAGCCTATATTGAATATTTTTAGGCCTCAAACTAAATGGGACAGATGAAATTCAAATACCTTTTTATATGCTTCATAGTTGTGCTTATAAGTGGCGCATGTGAAGCAACAGCTAAGAAAAAGATTAAAGTATTAATAATTGATGGTCAGAATAACCATGCCGTGTGGCCTAAGTCAACTATTATGATGCGTCAGTACCTTGAAGAGACCGGTATGTTTAGGGTGGATATCATACGGACTAAGTTTTTATTGAACAGCCAGCGGGAGGCCAAGTATTTGCCATTGGCAGATGCAGGTGAGGGTATAGAAACCAAACCAGCTAAAACCGATCCTGATTTTAATCCTGATTTTTCAAAATATGATGTAGTCATCTCAAATTTTGGGTGGCGTACGGCACCATGGCCGGAGGACACTCAAAAAGCTTTTGAAAAGTACATCAGAAATGGTGGTGGTTTTGTGACGGTACACGCTGCAGATAATTGTTTTCCCGAGTGGAAAGCTTATAATAAAATGATAGGTATAGGTGGTTGGGACAGAAATAAAAAGCACGGACCCTACTTGTATGTTGATGATAAAGGCTATGTAGTTAAGGATTCCATTTCTGAAGGGTATGGTGGTGCCCATGGCAAAAAAGAAGATTTTATAGTTACTATGTATGATCAGGAACACCCGATAAGTAAAGGCATTCCAAAAACATGGTTACATGCTTTTGATGAATGTTACGCTAAACTCAGAGGGCCGGCTGAAAATGTAACTATTTTGGGAACCGCTATTAGTACCAAATCCAATAGGGCAGAGCCTATGTTAATGGCCATTGATTATTACAAAGGCAGAGTATTCCATACCACCCTTGGCCATGATACGGAGGCATTCAGCTGTGTTGGGTTTATTACAACATTCCTCAGAGGGGTTGAATGGGCAGCCACAAGTAAAGTTACTATAGAGATACCGGAAGACTTTCCGGGAACAGATAAGGTTTCACAAAGGGCGTTTGAATTGAAATAACCTAAATCAATTCAAATAGTCAATGATAAAGTTTGTTATTTAAATATCATAGAGTGTTTTAGGAGAAGTTTTTCTATTTTCATACTAATTTTACATTTAAAGAAAATTTAAACGTACAAAAACACGTATGAAATCAGCCGAAAAATACCTTTGCGAAATAAGAGAGATGGCTTATAATTCTTCTAAAGGGTGGATGGTCACAGTTGAAAGTGTATTTGAAGAGGACTATGATGATATTCAATTCAGGAATACCTTAGCCAGTATTAATTACAAAGATATTTTACAGGATTTTGAGAGCGGTAAACTAGATCATTTTATTAAAGAAAATTCAGGTGATAAGCGTCTGGATCTATTAATTTCCAAGTTAGCTTATTCTCTGATGGAGGATATTAAAGATTGTACTCAAAATAAGTACTCTGATAAGTGGAATAATACCTATTTATCTTTCATACCATATAACGATTGTACCGCATTTTGTTCTAATGTAGATGATTTTTTAGAGCCACTGGACGGATATATAATTTGTATTAATCAAGGTATTTATTACTGCCTCAATCTGATCAGTAAAGCCTTTGTTGTTGAAACCGTAAGTGAGGATTTAAAACAGTATAAAAATAATGCCCCGGAGTTATATAATGATGCCATTGGTTTATTTCTTGAGCCTAAAAAAGAGGCTATCAAAAACCTCTTTTTTGAACCTGAAAAATTACAACCTCAAAACTATGGTCATTTATCAGCTTTTCAATCATCCATGGCGATGATGATCATGCAATTTATTGGCTTACACGAATTTGGTCATATTGTTAATGATGATTTAACAGAGGTGACTCATTATAAAAGTCATTTAGGCGCCATTACAGGTCATGAAGCAACTGAAGGTGATTATGATCATAAAAAAACATGGGCCCTTGAATATTCTGCCGATGAGTTTGCTATCAAAGCCCTTTCAAGCAGAGCAGCCTGTAATGAAGCTGCCTGGGCTAATTTTCTGTCTATTTATTATTTTTTCAAATGGCTGGATGATGTAGAAACAAAAATCAAAAAACCGATATCCAGGTTTCATCCACCACCAATGGATCGGGCAAATAATCTATTACGTATTATGAAGCAAACAAGTGAAATGCCTCAGGATGCCGAACGGGTTATTAATAATATTTCTATGTGGTCTGATACATGGCTGGTACAGAACAAGGATTGCTATGAGTAAAGAATATGGTGGCTACAGAGCGAACAAGGAATCACTAAGAATTGCGAAAAACATAGCAAAAAAACTAGGAATTCCTTATGATGAAGAAGATGTTAAGCGTTTAGCAGAGATACTTCATCAGGTCTATTTTGAAGAGATCATTGAGAAATTGGGCATAGATAGTCATATTTTGTTCGACCATGGTGCAATTAGAAAGGTTACTTCTCATGTGACAAACATTGGAGGTGTTAGAGAACATGTTTTTTTTGATGAACAATTTGATTTCTGGCTATTTGAAATTTGTTTTTTGAATTCCATAGCTACATTCAAGCCATTTTCAGCATCTACCGGTACGAAGTTGTTAGACGCTTTAAGAGCTACTTTGGATGTGTTCAGAATAGCCGACCTGCATGAATTTAACAGGGATGACATGCTTGTATTAAATAAAAAGTATGATGACTTACTGAAGTTTTCTCATGATTTAAGTAAAGCGATGATCGCATTTATTATGTGCCATGAAATAGCCCATACGGTCTCCGATTACTTAAGACCTGATATGAGTGTTGCAGAGAGGGAGTTTGAAGCAGATACATTAGGCTATAATTATTTTACAAGGGTCATTCAACATCCCGATAAATCGTCTTACATAGCACTCCAGGGCATGTTTTTGTGCGCACCGGTGTTGTTTTTTAAATACCTGGGTCTGGAGGAAGATTACTATTCGAATAAAATAAAATCCAAGCCTGAAAGAAAAGGTTATCCCAGTCCTGTCGAAAGAGAGAGGAACATAAGATTACTCTTTAATGAAGTAAGTGCCCATGATAGTATATACTTGTTGGATCTACTCGAAAAAGGACTGAATAGTTTACATTCACATTTACTGTAGCATAATTTCCACCTACAAAAATCAACTCTTTTTAATCAATATGGTGGTTCCAGTATTGTTTTCTAAAATAGTCGCATTACCATCACATAGTTTGTGCTTAATACCTTTGCCGGTATTTAGGTCTGACAATTCAATTTGATGGATGATTTTTACGGTCAGGTCCTCAATGATATTTGGAATATCCGTGCTGAAGGTACCTATAATTGAAGCTCCGGTTGTAATCATACCTCTTTCATCTCCATTGCGAATTTCTGTTTCGATTTCTATATTGAGACCGTTTTGGAGTATTTTTAATAACATTTCCCAAATGGATGAAACTCCTTTAAGATGGTTAATTTGTGGAATTCTAACAGTGATTTTCGTCTTTTTAATTTGAGACTTAAAAGCGCATTTGGGAGGGGTGTGGTTTTTAGTTGTTGAAAGGAATTTATATGTTCCATTTCCGGTTTTATAACGTCTGTGAGCTTCAAAAAAATCTTCTTTTTTCGCCTTATCTTTTTTCTCACCTTTTATGTTAAATTCTTTTTTATAAAATTCCTCGATCTGTGTCTCATTATCGTCATAGAACTTTTTGAAATTGAGAGTGTTTCTGTTATGAACTTTAGTCACCTTGTCTATAGAATTGATGTTGAAATTTTTAGGAGAATACTCAAAATTTTTGATCTCTTTTATAGTTTTTTTAGATAAACTATCATTCATTTTAACGATGGCCTCATGAATATCAATAACCTTTTTATCATTCAAACAATCAATAAGATAAAGTAATGCTTTTATTTCTGTCTCTGTATTTATAAGGCCATCCCTTTTCATAATTCAAAAATTTTTGAACTAGTTTCTACTAGTATAAACTCTACCGTTTATTACTCTTATTTCGTCAGTATTATTGCAACATGATTTGTTGATTAATCCGGAGTTTCTAATCTCAAATCTATGTGCTCGAGCATGATTTTAAAATAAGTATTAATTAAAAATCATGCATTATGAAAATTTTTTTAAAATTAATGATCGTTGTAACAATGCTAAATGTAATTGTACAATCATGCACCCGAACAAGTCTGGAAAATGAGAATGAGAATTCTCCAAATCCAGAGGTTTTTCAAGAATCAGATCCACCGTCAGATCCGATACCTCCTGATCCTTGTGAGGACCCGGAAGACTGCTAGTAGTCACATCCCGCATAGTTAACTAGTTGTTTAAATAAAGTATACTTTTAAAGATGTTTGCATCAAAGCAAACATCTTTTTTTGTAGCTAAGATATTACTTTTTTTATTTTTTAAAAGGAGGAATTGAGAATTCATAATTTTCTTTATGCGCGTTTTTATAATTTATATAAATTCTAATAAGTTCTGCGCTATTTTTTGCATTTAAACGCTCACACATATTTCTTACATGAGATTCTACAGTCTTTTGTCCTATATATAGTTTTGAGGCCACTTCTTTTTGAGTTAGCCCTTTACTAAGTTCTTCAACGACTTGCTTTTCTCGCTTCGATAGCTTTAATAGCCTACCTATTTTGATCATTTTTTTTAAACTGGGGTCAATATAGGTATTGCCTTTAATTACTTCATCAATAGCATTGAATAAATGCTTCGCGGGTAACTGTTTGTCTAAATATCCATTAACCTTAAATTCATTTATTAAATTATCATAATGGTCAACTTTGGCATATTGAGTGAGGACTATAATTTTAATTTTTGGGGCATCCTTTCTTAATCTTTTTGCTATGGTAAAACCGTCGTAATTTGAAGTGTGAAAATTTAGATCCAATATAACGACATCTATTTTTTCCTTTTTTATAAAATTGAATGCAGTGTCGTAATTGTGACTTATGAGTATCCTTGAGATTAAAGCATTGTGCTTTAATAATTTTTCTAAACCTTCAGCAAAAATAATCGAATCTTCTACAATTAATACGGTTGCTTTTTTTGTCATTTTAAGTTTTGATTAATGGGAAAGTCTAAATTGAAGACTGTACCTTCTTTTGTTCTTGATAGACTACACTTGCCTTTTAATAATTTGGTCCGATGCTCCATATTAATGATACCAATGCCAACACTATTATCTTCCAGACCAATTCCGTTGTCTTCAATTTCGACATGCAAATTATTTTGTTTTTCGTCGGCTTGGAATGCGATTCGGATGTTGCTGGCTTTTGCATGTTTCTCAATGTTATTTAAGGCCTCTAAAAGGATGCCGTATAGGTTAGTTTGTGAGTCTAACCTTAAATTATCGATAACATCCGGGATATCATTTTCGACAGATACCATGATTTTTCTGTACGATTGAAATTCGGATAATTGGTTAATAATGATTTCAGACAATTTGTTGTATTTAATTCTATCATGGAGGGGTGAAAGGCGATGGGATATTAATCGCATTTCATGATTAATGTTTTTTAAGTTTTTAGTGATGTCATTAATCGACGATTTTTCATACTTATTTTCCTGTAAAGACAAAGCTTCAATTTTTAATCGAATACCATCAAGATTATTGGTTATAATATCATGAAGATTTTTACTAATGTGCCTTTTAATCTCTTCTTGGCCTTTAAATATGGCTTTTAAGTAATTAATAGATTGTTCTTGTTTTATAATCCTATTCCTTTGTTTTATATATAAGAAAGCAGCTGATAATAAGAATATTATCAAGAAGGAAACTACAAGTAATAATCTGTTAATTTTAATTTTAGTTTTTTGTTCTTTAATTAGAAGGTTATTTTGTTTGTTTTTAAGAGATAACTTTAAGTTTTCATTTAGTGCTTTTTCATTTTCAAACTTCTCCTGTAGGGTTTGAACGACTTCAGCTCTTTTTTCATTAAAAATAGTTTTGTAGAGATGAGTATATTGTTTTTGATAATCGTAAGCTTTTAAGTATTTCTTGAGCCGAACATTTAACAAGGCATTTATTTCAAAATTCCTGGCTACTAACTCGTTGCTTTCCACTTTTGATATTAAATCATTAGCAATGCCTAAATAATATTCGGCTTGAGATACATCATTGGTTTCAAGATGGATTAATGCTAATTCATTGCAATTGAATACCGTAGACCTGAAGTTATTCCTTTTTATGTTTATAGCCAGTGCCTTTTTGTAATAGTCTCTGGCCAGGCTCAGATTACTTTTTAAATAGTGGATGGTTCCAATATTGTATAGAATTGAAGCCCTCTGACTGCTGTTTTCTTTACTTAATTTTAAGGACGATTGATAATATATATGAGAAGAATCATAAGCTTTTTCAGCTTTATGAGCATTGGCAATATTATTATAACTTAAAAGTATTTCCGAGGTATCTTTAAGCTGTTTTCTATATGATAAGGCCTTAAAATAATAGTAAAATGCTTTCTTACTGCTTCCAATGTCAGTTTGTATTTGAGCTATTTCATTGGAGGCTTTGGCTAGCTTTTCCAGGTTTTTCATTTTAGCGAAGCCGTCATAAGCTTTCAGTAAGTACTTCAATGCTTTATTATACTGTTGCCTAGTTTTAAATATAATTCCGGCACTTAAAAAGACATTTAGAGCCTCTTTATTATTATATCCATCGTAGATTTTCAGGGATTTTTCAAGATAGTAAACGGCACTGTCTTTGCTGTGTTCTTTTCGTTTAAGAATAGCCAAACTATAATAGCAATAGGCAGCAGTTATAGTTGTGGAGTCTTCAGCAATACTTTTCTTATAGTATATTTTGGCTTTAGCGTAGTTTTCAGTTTTTCTTAATAAAGTCGCTATTTTTTTATACAATAAAGGAATGGTATCCTGATAACCTTTATCAATAGACCATAATAATGCTTCCTCATAATATGTATTCGCTTGGTTAAAATTATCAACTTTAATCAGACTATCAGCTTTATTAATAATTTCGCGAACCTTATAAGTATTTTGAGCTAAAGAACTGGAGTTTAGCAATATCCCAAAGCAAAAAATTAATAGATGGTCAACGAATCTTAGCCTTCTTTTACTTGAGATAGTACTTTTCATACATCTAAAATAGACATTATTAATTAACTAATAGTAAAAAGATTACGGGAATATCCCTATTGACATCGTTACTCATAATTGAGAGATTTATTCTCAAATTTTAAACAATAAATTATTGGATATGGGTAATAAAGAAGGTAATAGTTTTTCAAAAGGATTAGGATTTATAGCAGGTTTTGCCGGGGCTATATTAGGTGCAGGTGTAGCTAATGAAGATCCGGAATTAAATGCATTCGTTGGTTTCCTGGTTGGAGGCTTTATCGGGTATATAGGCGGATGGATTGTTGGCGAGTTTTTAACCTGGACTTTGAAGGTTATCCTCGCCATTATATCCGCATTGATAATAATATTCAGAGTCTACCGGTTCTTGTCTTTTCTTGGCGAATGATAAAAAACTCCATATAACACAAATAATAAATTCTAAATAACAATAAAAATGAAAAAAATTTATCTATTAGTTTTTAGTATGCTTCCAGTACTGGTTTTTTCTCAGATTTCACAATTGGGTCAGGACATAGATGGAGAAGCTTTTGGTGACCAATCCGGGTATTCGGTCAGTCTTAGCTCCGATGGAAATCGTGTTGCCATTGGAGCACAATTAAATGATGGTAACGGCATTGATTCCGGGCATGTCAGGGTATATGAAATGAACAGTGGTAGTTGGACCCAGGTAGGGGCAGATATCGATGGTGAAGACGCATTGGATTTATCCGGATGGTCAGTTAGTTTAGATGCTGATGGTAATAGAGTGGCAATAGGTGCTTATCTAAATGACGGAGGAGGCATTTTTAATTCAGGTCATGTTAGAATTTATGAGTTTACTAATGGTAGTTGGGTGCAATTAGGGGCTGATATTGATGGTACCTCGGTAGAAGAACAATCCGGATATTCCGTCGGACTTAGTGCCGATGGAAATCGTGTTGTCGTCGGGGCTTATTTGAGTGACGGAAATGGTGTGAATTCCGGAGGTGCTAAAGTCTTCGAGTATGTTAATGGGGATTGGTCACTATTGGGAAATGAAATTACCGGGGAACGCGCAATAGATCAGGCCGGTTGGTCCATAAGTATAAGTGATGATGGAAATAGGGTAGCAGTAGGCTCCCGATTAAATGATGACGGAGGGCCTAATGCTGGACATATTAGAGTTTTTGAGTTCAATTCTACCGATTGGATACAGTTGGGTAACGATATTGATGGCGAGGCCGCTGAGGATTTATTTGGGCATTCAGTTAGTCTAAATGCTAATGGTAGTATAGTTGCCATTGGAGGTTATGAAAACGATGGTAATGGAGCTGCATCGGGACATACTCGTATTTTTGAATTTAATGGAAGCAATTGGATTCAGTTAGGAAGTGATATTGATGGAGAAGCAGCCATAGATCGATCAGGTTGGTCGGTAAGTCTGAATGATACTGGAGATGTAGTGGCTATTGGAGCTTATTTGAATGATGGTAGTGCAGTAAACTCTGGGCATACCCGAATTTATGAATTTAGTGGAGGTGATTGGACACAATTGGGAGGTGATATTGATGGCGAGGCCTCCGTAGACAACCAATCCGGATGGTCCGTAAGTTTAGATGGGTCAGGTAATAGGGTAGCCATTAGTGCGTATTTGAATGATGGTACAGCCACCAATGCGGGTAGTGTAGAGATATTTGAAATATCAGCACCCATACCATCCAATGCTTTTGTAACCACATGGGAAACAGATAACCAGGGGATTTCAAATGATAATCAAATTACCATTCCTACAGCTGTAACGTCAACTTACAATTATACCGTTGACTGGGGAGATGGAACCAGCAATTCAAATGTAACCGGAAGCATTACACATACTTACGGAACTCCCGGAACATATCAGGTAACAATAACAGGTCAATTTCCTTACATTGGTTTTAGGCAGAATGGATTGGATAATCAAAAATTGATCTCTATTGATAATTGGGGGGATTCGCAATGGGTGTCTTTCGATGAGTCTTTTTTAGGGTGTAGCAATATGGATGTTTTAGCCACCGATATTCCGGATTTAAGTAATGTCTTTAACATGCGCGGGATGTTCTCCAATTGCACCTCTCTGGTTGGGAATAGCTCTTTTAGTAATTGGGATGTGAACAATGTCCTTTTTATGAATAATATGTTTCAGGGAACCTTATTCAATATTGATATTGGTAGTTGGGATATGTCTTCTGTGACAACGACCTCCGCTATGTTTAATAATGCAACTCAATTCAATCAGGATATTAGCAGTTGGGATGTTAGTAATGTTACCAACATGGGGTCTATGTTCGCAAGTGCGACAAGTTTTAATCAGGATATTGGTAGTTGGAACGTTGGCAATGTTACCAGTATGAGCGCTATGTTCGACAGTAGTAATTTTAATCGTGATATAGGAAGTTGGGATGTAAGTAACGTCACTACCATGTTACGCATGTTTAATCGAAGCACATTCAATCAGGATATTGGAGGCTGGGATGTTAGTGCGGTGACTAATATGAACTCCATGTTTTCCATAAGCCCGTTTGATCAAAATATCGGAAATTGGAATGTAGGAGCTGTTACTAATATGAACTCCATGTTTTTGCAAACACCTTTTAATCAGGACATCGGTAATTGGGACGTTTCTAATGTCACCAGAATGGACTTTATGTTTGATCAGGCACCCAATTTTAATCAAAACCTGAACGCCTGGAATGTTAGTGCTGTTACTAACATGCAACACATGTTTGACAGGGCCACTGCTTTTAATGGAAATATAGGAAATTGGGATGTCAGCAATGTCGCTGTTATGACTCAAATGTTTATTAGAGCCGAGAGTTTTAATCAAAATATTGGAAGTTGGAATGTCAGCAGTGCCACTAATATGGATGGTATGTTTTCTAATGCTATTGCTTTCAATCAGGATATAAGTAATTGGAATGTCAGTTCGGTGACTACGATGCGATCTATGTTTCAACGGGCTACTCTTTTTGACCAGGATTTGGGAAGTTGGGATGTCAGTAATGTTACTGATATGGTACAAATGTTTAACCTAACAAGCCTTTCTGTTGTAAATTATGACAATATTCTGATGGGTTGGAACAGTTTAAATCTACAGCCTAATGTGACTTTTAGCGCGGGAGAAACGCAATTTTGTTTAGGTGAAGCGGCAAGACAAAATATGATTGATAATGATGGGTGGATCATCACGGATGGAGGCAAGACCGTAGATTGTGTTATTGAGCAACCTTTTGTAACTACCTGGAAAACGGATAACCCAGGTGATTCTTCCAGCAATCAGATTACCATACCAGTATTTTCTGGAGAAACCTATAATTATTCTGTAGATTGGGGAGATGGTGCTTCAGATTCGGGCGTAACTACAGGTATAACACATACGTATACATCGCCTGGAACGTATACCGTTTCTATATCGGGAGATTTTCCAAGGCTCTTCTTTAATAATCAGGGGGACAAGTCAAAATTGTTAAGTGTTAACAACTGGGGTACAATTGGTTGGTTATCAATGGAAAACGCTTTTTCCGGATGTAACAACCTGGATATGCTGGCTATAGATTCACCGGATTTATCTCAGGTTACCTCAATGGAAAGAATGTTTTTTAATTGCCAAAACCTTATCGGAAATGATTCGTTTAATTCATGGGGCCTTAGTAATGTCATAAACCTAGATGAAATGTTCTTGTTGGCCAGGTCTTTCAATCAGCCGATAGGTAATTGGGATGTAAGTAACGTAACATCTATGAATGGGACGTTTTGGGACTGTGATATTTTTGATCAGGATATTAGTGGTTGGAACGTAAGTAATGTCACTTCAATGAGTGCCCTATTCAGAGAATGTCTAAACTTTAACCAAAACATTGGTGCCTGGGATGTGAGTTCGGTTACTGATATGAGTTTATTATTTTTTCTGGCGAGAAGTTTTAATCAAGATATAGGTTCCTGGGATGTAAGCTCTGTAACTAACATGGAGTCAGCCTTAAATAGCACTTGGGTGTTTAATCAGGATATAAGCTCCTGGGACGTGAGTAATGTTACTAACATGAGAAGTATGTTCTCAGACGCGTTTGAATTTAATCAGGATATAAGCTCATGGGATGTAAGTTCTGTAAGGAATATGGCTGTGATGTTTAACAAGGCTTTAGCTTTTAATCAACCCATTGGTAATTGGGATGTGAGTTCGGTAACCAATATGGATTTATTATTTAAAAGTGCAGGTGTTTTTAATCAGGATATAGGTTCTTGGGATGTGAGTTCTGTAACCACTATGGAAAGTATGTTTGGAAATGCTACAAATTTTAACCAGGATATCGGAAGTTGGAATGTATCCAATGCAACAGATATGGGATCCATGTTTAACGGAGCCACGGCTTTTAACCAGGACATTGGTTCCTGGGACGTTTCCAATGTACGGGATATGAGGTTTATGTTCAATTCAGCAACGGCATTTAATCAGGATATAGGCTCTTGGGATGTAAGTGCTGTTACAAACATGCAACGAATGTTTAAAGATGCCATAAATTTTGATCAAAATCTGGGGTCATGGAATGTGAGTGGTGTTACAACCATGTTTGAAATGTTTACCAATGTTACGCTATCTCAGGAAAATTACGACGCTATTTTGATCGGATGGAATAATCTTTCGAGCTTGCAGCCTAATGTCATATTTAGTGCAGGTAATAGTCAATATTGTCTTGGAGAAACTGCCCGGCAAAATATAATAGATAATTATAGTTGGACTATCACTGACGGCGGTTTAAACTGCCCTTCTAGACCTTTTGTAACAACCTGGAAAACTGACAATGCTGGTGTATCAGGGGCTGATCAAATTACCATTCCTACCTTTTCGGGAGAACTGTACAATTACACAGTGGATTGGGGAGATGGAACCTCTGATAACGGAGTTACAGGAGATATTACTCATAATTATGCAGCACCGGGAACATATACTGTTTCAATAACCGGAGATTTTCCAAGAATATTTTTCGATGGCGGCGGCGATAGAGAAAAAATAGTAACAGTTGATAGCTGGGGAGATATCATCTGGTCTTCCATGAATAACGCTTTTAGAGCCTGTACTAATCTTGATGTTATAGCTGGAGATGTTCCTAATCTTTCTAATGTAACCGATTTGGAACAGATGTTTACAGGATGCACTAGTTTGGTTGGAAATAATGTTATAAACGATTGGGATGTGAGCACTATAACAAATATGAACGGAATGTTTTCAGCCGCAACTGTCTTTAATCAAAATATAAGTGATTGGAATGTCAGCAACGTAACAGATATGAGCTTGATGTTTAGAAGTGCAGAACTTTTCAATCAGGGTATAGGACATTGGGATGTTGGTTCGGTTTTAACCATGCGAGGGATGTTTCAGCTTGCTACAGCTTTCAATCAGGATATAGGTAATTGGAATATTGGCAATGTGACAGATATCGGAAGTATGTTCGCAGCGGCTAGCACGTTCAACCAGGATATAAGTGCTTGGAATACCAGTCAGGTTACCAGAATGGTAGCCGTATTTAATAATGCAGACGCTTTTAATCAGGATATTGGTAATTGGGATGTGAGCAGCGTTACGGATATGACAGCCATGTTTGCTTCCGGAGTCTTCAATCAAAACATTGGTAGCTGGGATGTGAGTTCTGTTCTTAGCATGAGCAATATGTTTAGAGATACTCAAGATTTCAATCAAGATCTAAGTGGCTGGAATGTTAGTTTGGTGAGGAATATGAATAGTATGTTTTCGAATGCGATCTCTTTTGATCAGGATTTAGGTGGTTGGGATATTAGTAGTGTCACCAACATTGAGGATATGTTTAAAGATATTACACTATCTACGGCAAATTATGATAGCATTTTACAAGGATGGAGCTCATTGACATTGCAACCTAATTTGGCGTTTAATGGAGGTAATAGTTTGTATTGTTTGAGTGAAAATGCCAGACAAAGTATTATAGATAATTATAACTGGACCATTATTGATGGCGGACTTAATTGTCCGCAGAGCGCTTTCGTAACAACATGGAAAACTGATAACACCGGAGTTTCGTCAGATAATCAAATTACTATTCCAACAAATCAATTCTTGACTTATAATTATACTGTAGATTGGGGAGATGGCACCACTACCAGTGAAACAGGGGAAGCTACACATTCTTATGTAGCACCGGGAACTTATACGGTATCAATAACAGGAGATTTTCCACAGATTCAATTTGCTAATCAAGGAGACAAAGACAAATTATTGACTATTGACCAATGGGGAGATATAGAATGGCAATCTATGGCAGGAGCCTTTCACGGGTGTTCTAATTTAGATGTAGTAGCTGCAGATATACCAAATTTCCCTAATGCTGTTTCATTACAATCCATGTTTAACGGTTGTGTATCTTTAGTAGGAAATTCGAATTTTAACAATTGGGACATTAGTAAGGTAACATCTTTGAGTTCTATGTTTAGCGGCGCATCAAACTTCAATCAAGATATTGGGGCCTGGGATACTTCATCAGTACTTAGAATGCAATGCACATTCTTCAACGCGAGTATCTTCAATCAGGATATAGGTAATTGGAATACGGCTTTAGTTACTAATATGTCTACTATGTTTGCCCAGGCAACCGTTTTTAACCAGGATATTGGTAATTGGGATACGTCATCAGTTACTACAATGGCTAATATGTTCTCTAATGCCAGGGCATTTAATCAAGATATAGGGAATTGGAATACAGCAACAGTTATTAGTATGGATAACATGTTTTTAGATGCAGTGTCTTTCAACCAAAATGTAGCAAGTTGGGATATTGGAGCGGTAACCGGTATGAGAAATATGTTTCGGAATGCCCGTGTATTCGATCAGGATATAGGTAACTGGAATACCGGTTCGGTAACCGTTATGGCAAACATGTTTCGGGGGGCATTAGATTTCAATCAGGACATTAGTGCTTGGGATACATCCAATGTAACTAACATGGAAGTCATGTTTGGTACATCGAATTTTAATCAGAATATAGGCGGATGGAATACTTCTAAGGTCACAAACATGCGCGCCATGTTTCAAAACGCCAGTCATTTTGAACAGGACTTAGGAGGATGGGATATTTCCAGTTTAACGAACGCAGAAGATATGTTCGCAGGGGTTACTTTAGATACCGAAAACTATGATGCGTTGTTAATAGGTTGGGCTACCTTAGATACAGGAGAAACGGCAATACCCGGAAATATTATTTTTAGTGGAGGTAATAGTGAATATTGTTTAGGTGAAGCTTCCAGGCAAACTTTGGTAGATGCGTTTAATTGGACTATTACAGATGGCGGTAAGGAAGCAGGTTGCGTTGTTGACCAGCCTTTTGTGATGACCTTTAAAACAGATAATCCCGGTGTGTCAGGGTCAAATCAAATCAGTATTCCTACGTTTTCATCAGAAAATTATAATTATTCTGTTGACTGGGGCGATGGGAACTCCAATTCCAATGTTACGGGAAGTATAACACATACTTACGCTGCTTCCGGAACTTACACGGTTTCCATATCCGGAGAATTTCCAAGAATTTATTTTAACAATAACGGTGATAAGAAAAAAATAGTAACTGTAGATCAATGGGGTAGTACGGCATGGTCTTCTATGAAAAATGCTTTCAAAGGCTGTTCTAATTTAGATGTTGTCGCTACAGATGCACCTAATTTAACGGAAGTTAATTCATTAGAAGGGATGTTTTTTGGTTGTAATTCATTAATTGGAACTACGTCTTTTAACACATGGGATACGAGTTCTATAATATCCCTGAATTCTGCTTTTAAAGAAGCAACACTTTTTAACCAGGATCTTAGTAATTGGGATGTCAGTTTAGTAGTCGATATGAAAGCGCTGTTTAGAAAGGCCAGGGATTTTAATCAAGATATCGGTAGTTGGAATGTTGGCAATGTAACAGATATGAACTCTATGTTCAGTGCTGCTAATTCTTTTAATCAACCTATTGGTACCTGGGATGTTTCCGGTGTTGTAAGTATGCATAGAATGTTTCGCAGGGCAACTGATTTTAATCAGGATATAGGTGGTTGGAATGTTAGTTCTGTTCAGGACATGTCGTTTATATTTGACCAGGCTAATAACTTTAATCAGGATATCAGTAGCTGGGATGTCAGTAGTGTGAATGATATGTCTGCCATGTTTAGAAAGGCTAAAGACTTCAATCAGGATATTAGTGTATGGGATGTAGGTTCGGTGACAGATATGGGGAAAATGTTTGACAGAGCAACTTCTTTTGACCAAAATTTAGGTGACTGGGATGTAAGTCAGGTTAATAACATGAATAAGATGTTCAACAATGTCACTTTGTCGACCGAAAATTATGATGGCTTGTTGTTAGGCTGGACTACACAACTTTTACAGGGTAATGTCTCTTTTAGTGCCGGGAATAGTCAATATTGTCTTGGAGAAACAGCAAGGCAAAACATGATTAATAACTTTGGATGGACTATTAGTGATGGCGGAAAGGACAGTGCGTGTATTCAGCAACGTCCATTTATAACCAAATGGAAAACTGATAATCCGGGATCAACGAATAATAACCAGGTCAGATTTCCTGCACCCAATGGAGGGACTTATGTATACAACTATAACATTGATTGGGGAGATGGGACATCAGAATTTGGGTTACAAACCAGCGTTACACATACTTATGCCTCACCAGGGACTTATACCATTAAGGTCTCCGGAGAATATCCGTATTTTTTCGTTGGGTCTTCAACAGATAAATTTAAGCTTATTTCGATTGACCAATGGGGAGATATTAGTTGGGAATCGTTTCAAGGATCTTTTAAAGGGTTTCCAAATTTAGATGTGATAGCTCAAGACGCTCCTGATCTTAGTCAGGTAATAACATTACATGAAGCATTTATGGGATGCACCTCTCTGGTCGGAAATGCAAGTTTCAATAGTTGGGATACCAGTA
Source organism: Seonamhaeicola sp. (assembly GCF_028281565.1). Classification (GTDB taxonomy): domain Bacteria; phylum Bacteroidota; class Bacteroidia; order Flavobacteriales; family Flavobacteriaceae; genus Seonamhaeicola. The sequence goes on along the minus strand of NZ_JANQJQ010000048.1, from coordinate 61,527 downwards.
GTATTATTTTTATGTCGAATATGTTTCAGAGTGCTACGCTCTTTGATCAGCCTCTTGGCAATTGGGACGTAAGCAATGTTCTTGGTATGGATGGCATGTTTGATGCTACAGCATTTAACCAGGATATAAGTGCATGGAATGTAAGCAATGTGACGCATATGAGTAGAATGTTTAGAAATGCCTCAAATTTTAATCAACCTATTGGGAGTTGGGATGTCAGTGCTGTTTTGGGAATGAACTCCATGTTTGAAGGTGCGGTTTCATTTAACCAGGATATAGGTTTATGGGATGTCAGTTCTGTAACGGGTATGGTCTTAATGTTTGAATCTAGTGCCTTTAATCAAGATATCGGTACTTGGAATGTTGGTAATGTCACCAGTATGAGTTCCATGTTCAGAGACAATTCAAGCTTTAATCAGGATATTGGGAATTGGGATATGAGCAATGTTACCGATACGAGAAATATGTTTCACAACGCTACTGCATTTAATCAAAATCTGGCAAATTGGAATGTGTCTAATGTAACTAATATGAGAGCGATGTTCGACAATGCCGTCGCTTTTGATCAGGACATAGGTAACTGGGATGTCAGCAATGTTACGGAAATGAGGGACATGTTTAATGGCGTGACACTATCAACCGCCAATTACGATAATTTATTGATTGGCTGGAATAGTTTAAATCTGCAATCCTCGGTTCTTTTTAATGCAGGCAATAGTCAGTATTGTAACGGAACAACGGCAAGAGCTACTTTGGTGAGTACTTATTTTTGGAATATTTCAGATGGTGGGCAAGAGGGCGGTTGTAGTCAAACGCCTTCTAAGGTCAATAACACTAAAAAGGTTCAACCGCAGTTTACCCTATATCCGAATCCAACTGACTCAAGAATAACATTATCTACCAGGGATCTGGATATATTATTCACATCTATTAAGGTGATTGATATTTTAGGGAGAAATCTATTAAGTGTTAAGTTAAACAGTGGAGAGGAGGCTCATGAACTATTAGTGGATAGACTGCAATCAGGAACGTACTGGCTCAACATTTATCAGGGAACAAAATTAATTGAGCAAAAACGTTTCATTGTTCGAAAATAGTGATGTCTTTATTAATAAGATATCTTGATTTAAGTAAGTTTTTCCAACTTAGCGATAATCTGAAAACAAAAAACCTACAACGTTTGTTGTAGGTTTCCTTTTGCGGAGAAAGAGGGATTATTTTAAATGATCCCTACTAACTCCACACCTTACAATAAAGCTCAAAATTGCCTGAGCAATTTTAGACTTCTTTATTTCAAAACATTTACCCGAACGCAGTTCGGGACAGTATAAAACAAAAAAGCCCAATATCCAAAGGATATTGAGCTTTGCTCTAAGCGGAGAAAGAGGGATTCGAACCCCCGGAGGTGTGACCCTCAACAGTTTTCAAGACTGCCGCATTCGACCACTCTGCCATTTCTCCGATTGCGGGTGCAAATATAAAATCCTTTTTCTTTTCTTTCAAATAAAACCTTAACTTTTTGAAAAATAATTTTGCCCTATGCCGTTATTAATTCAATTTATTTTATAATTGTGCCATATTGGAATTTCAAATAGTACATTTGCAGAAATCTAAATTTAAATGGACATTATTGATAAGTTGAAGTGGCGTTATGCTACCAAAAAATTTGATATTACTAAAAAGCTTTCCACCAAACAACTGGATGTTTTAAAAGAAGCCTTTAATTTAACAGCTACTTCCTACGGATTGCAAACCATTAAACTAGTTGTAATTGAAAATAGAGATTTAAAAGCATCATTGGTTGAGCATACGTTTAATCAGAATCAGGTACTCGAAGCGTCCCATTTGTTGGTAATCTGTATACAGGAACATGTGCTGGAAAATGATGTGAATGATTTTTTTAAGAACATTGTAGATATTCGTAACACCTCCGAAGAAATATTGGAACCTTACCGTCTGAACCTTATTAAGACCTTAGGTGATATGACGGTCAAAGAGCAGCAACAATGGTCCAAAAACCAAGCCTATATAGCCCTGGGGAATTTAATGACGGTTTGTGCGGTTGAAGATATAGACGCCTGCCCCATGGAGGGGTTTGATCCAAAAGCATATGATGACATTCTTAAACTTCATGAAAAAGGCTTGAGATCAGTCTTATTATTACCGGTGGGATACAGGGCGGAGGACGATATGTTTGCCGATTTCGAAAAGGTCAGGATGAAAGTTGAAGAAACGGTTATAGAACTATAAATTATTTGGGCGTTACCCTTCGGGTCGGGCTTTACTCATGTTTTAATATCTTATACTAAGGTATTCGTGAATATAAATATTACAGCAGTCACTTCCCGATTTTTACATCGGGAGAGTTTCAACAAACTTGTGCTGAGCAGTGTCGAAGTACGCCTCAATCCCTAACGCAAAACAAAAAAAGCAAATTATGCCAGGATTTGAATTATTTGGTGATTTAGAAAGAGAACAAGTCAATGATGTTTTAGATAACGGTGTGTTAATGCGCTATGGCTTTGACAGTATACGCAAGGGCCATTGGAAAGCCAAAGAACTGGAAGCTGCTTTAGAAGATACCTTTCAGACGAAATATGTACAATTAGTGTCCAGCGGTACAGCAGCAGTATCGGTGGCCTTGGCTGTGGCCGGCGTAGGAGCAGGAGATGAGGTTATCATGCCAACCTTTACGTTTGTTGCCAGTTTTGAGGCCATTATGGCCTTAGGAGCTATCCCGGTTTTGGTAGATATTGATGATACGTTAGCGCTTAGTCCTGAAGCTGTAGAAGCTGCAATTACACCTAAGACCAAAGCGGTTATGGTAGTGCAAATGTGTGGTAGTATGGGCGATATGAGTGTCTTACAGGCTATTTGCAAAAAGCATGAGCTGTTATTGGTAGAAGATGCCTGTCAGGCCATTGGGGGAACTTACAACGGAAAACCTTTAGGGAGTATTGGTGATTTAGGATGTTTTTCCTTTGATTTTGTAAAAACCATTACCTGTGGAGAAGGGGGTGCGGTAATCACCAACAATAAGGAATATTATATTAATGCGGACCATTTTAGTGACCACGGACACGATCATATTGGAAAGGATAGGGGAGCAGAGACGCATCCGTTTTTAGGCTATAATTTTAGAATTTCAGAACTGCATGCGGCCGTAGGTTTGGCCCAAGTGAAACGTTTACCGGAATTCATTGATATCCAAAGGAAAAATTTCAATACCCTTAGAGACGCTTTATCTGAAATTCCCGAAGTCACATTCAGAACCGTACCGGAAGGAGGCGAGGAGAGTGGTGCCTTTTTAAATTTCTTTTTACCGGATCTGGAAACAGCCAGGAACGTAATAGAAGGTTTTAAAAAAGGCGGCGTAGATGCTTGTTGGAATTATTACGATAACAACTGGCATTATGTTCGTAAATGGGAACATTTAAAAGAACTGAAGTCCTTATTTCCAATAACCAAAGAAGTCAAAGAAGGATTAAAATACCTGGAGACTAAGACTTTTGAAGCTTCAGACCACTATATAGGCAGAAATATATCTTGTTTAATAAAACTTTCTTGGACAGAAAAAGAAGTTAAAGAAAGAGCTTTAAAAATGATGAAAATCATTGAAAAATCACTAAAAAGCTAGGTAAGACTCTAATGCCTATAAGCGTAGGTTCCAAACAAATTAAATATGTTTGGTCATCATAAGCATCTATTTTTGGATGCTATTTTTGTTTCTTTTGGCTTATAGGTAAAAAAGCCTTAAATAAAGGTAAAACTATATTTTATCATTTAATTTAAATGTGATTTTATTAAAATATTATTATCATAACTCTCGCCAAAACTGTCCATTGAGATTTAAAAGGTCTGAGTTTAACTTATGACATTTTTAATTTGCTACGTTATTATTTATATAAACCACCTAAAGATATAAATAATGAAACTGCATCTTCGTTTTTCAGCAATTATCATAATTTTTTTAACCTTCTTTTCAAGTTTTTCTCAAACTACTTACCGGGTTGATGAAAGAAGAATTTATTCTTGGAATGGTACGCCTGATTGGAAACACGATATTACCGAACAATATACTTATGTAAATGGAGGAAATAAAGCGACTAAAATAGTAGCAACATCAATTTCAACCATGCTACAAGTATACCAACACATTAAAAGCTATAATTCAAATAATGATATCATCTTAGATTTAAAGCAAACTTGGGATGGATCTCAATGGGTTAATGATTCGCAAGATACTTATACCTATTATGCAGGCACTAGCAATATAAAAGATATTACTACTTTTAGTTTTCATCAAGGATTTGATGTTTCTAAAGTATTATATGAATATTCTGGAACAGATATCACTAAAATAACCTTTCAGGACGGGAGCTCTGGAACTTTAATTAATTATGAAAAGTTTGAATACACGTATAACTCCCCGGGACAGCCAAACCAGGAACTTAAAAGTACATGGAATACTTCAATTAATTTGTGGGATATAGTAGAGAGATCTACAGCAACTTATGTAGGTGGTTTACGCACGGAACTTCTTGTTGAAAGTTATAACGGAAGCTCGTATGATTTATTTGAAAGATATCTATCTAGTTATTCTGGTTCGCTTGAAACGGAGTATCTTCAACAAAGTTGGAATGGATCAAGTTATGATAATTCTGATAGAGAGCTAAGTACTTACGACGGAAATGATAATAAAACAGTATACATTTTTGAAAACTGGAGTATGGGAGCATGGGTCCCCTACTATAAAGAGGAAAATGATTTTTCAGTTGCAGGACCTTTAAGTACTGAGTCTTTCAACAGTAAAAACATTAAAGTTTACCCTAATCCCGTTACAAATGTTTTAAATATATCATCTACTTCGGTTGTAGATAATGTGGAAATGTATAATGTTATGGGTGAAAAAGTTATGCAAACATCTGATGCAAAACAACTCAATTTATACAATTTAAAATCTGGTATTTATTTATTAAAAGTATTTAGCAATAATAGAAGTATAATTAAGAAAATTCTAGTAAAATAATTTTAAAGAAGCTATTAATAGAGCAAAAGGAAGTTAAATACAAAAGTATTTGCTTCCTTTTTTAATATTCAATGTATTCAACAATTTCCAAACCATAGCCAATTAAGCCAACACGTTTGGTTTGGGTTGAGTTAGAGATCAGTCTTAATTTGTGGATGTTCAGATCGTGCAGAATTTGGGCGCCAATACCAAAATCCCTGGCATCCATATTAATTCTTGGGGCTTTTACTACTTTATGATCCGCCTGATGTTCTTTTAAAAAAGACAATCGTTTTAAGATGTTCATCGATTGGGATTCCTGGTTTATAAAAATGATGGCCCCTTTGCCTTCTTTTTCTATAACCTTGAACATATTGTCTAATTTCCTGTCAGCATTATTGGTAAGCGTTCCTAAAATATCGTTGTTAACCAAAGTAGAATTTATTCTGGTGGCGATCTTTTCATTAGCTTTCCATTGTCCTTTTGTTAAGGCTATATGTACCTGATTGTTAGTAGTTTGTTTGTAAGCTCTTAATCTAAAACTTCCAAAACGGGTTTCAAGCTGAAAATCCTCTTTTTTCTCAATTAAAGAGTCGTGTTGCATGCGGTAGGCCACCAGGTCTTCAATGGAAACAATTTTCAGATCCAGCTTTTTTGCAACCTCAAACAGTTCCGGTAATCTGGCCATGCTACCATCTTCATTCATGATCTCCACAATAACACCGGCAGGTTGTAAGCCGGCTAACCTGGCAAAATCTATAGCAGCTTCGGTATGTCCGGTTCTTCTTAAAACACCACCTTCTTTAGCTACCAAAGGAAAAATATGCCCGGGACGCGCTAATTCAAAAGGTTTAGTGCCCGGATCAATTAGTGCTTTTATGGTTTTGGCCCGGTCGTTTGCCGAAATCCCTGTAGTAACGCCGCCACCTCTCAGGTCAACCGAAACAGTAAAAGCCGTTTCCATCGGGTCGGTGTTGTTTCTAACCATCATATCGAGCTCCAGTTCTTTACAACGATTTTCGGTAAGAGGCGCACAAATAAGGCCCCTGCCATGTGTGGCCATAAAGTTTATCATTTGTGGCGTTACTTTATCTGCAGCAGCAACAAAATCCCCTTCATTTTCCCTGTTTTCGTCATCAACCACAATGATCACTTTACCATTTCTAATATCATCAATAGCTTCGTGAATCGTATTTAATTTAAACGGTTTGGTTGCTGTATCTTTTGTCATAGTTTCGGCTATCATGGCTGCAAAGATATTGCTTATTTTAAAGATTCTAAACAATTAAGTCTTAACTCTTCCTTAATTTTCACTCTTAAGAACGGGTAAGCGATCATGTAAAACGGAATTCCAAGGATTGAGAGCAGTATGGCAAGTTTCTTTTGTTTTCCGATGTGCTTGTACAACCGGTGTAAGTTTATAGAGGATTTTATATAATACACTACAAAGAGGACAAGCGAAGTAATGCTTAACTGTATGGAGGCCGAAGCCAAATGTGGTAATTTGTTATTCCTGAAAACAAAGAACAGCACCAATAAGACCACGCCAACACTGTAAAGAATAATGGCGAATTTTGAGTGATCGTGATAATGATCAGCTATAGACTCCGAAGTATCAAACCTTTCATCAATAGCAATACCGTTTGCTCTCAACGCTTCTGTATCAATATCCCTGCTTTTAAGGACTTTTATAGCTTCAAAACGCACGTTTTCTTCATAACCCAGTGTGTCATAGTTTTTTATGATATCGAACAGTGCTTCATTTTGTAGTGAATTCAGGAACTTGTAATCAACGCTGTCTTTTTCTTTTATTTTGAAGATCTTTCTGAGGGGCTCGCTAATATTTCCAATCTCAAATAGCCCTCTGTCGGCTGTAGCTCTTCTGGTTAAATAAACACTTAAGGGTAGCATGATCAGGGTAGAAAACCAGCTTGCCAAAATAGGGCTGAAACTGCCGTTTTTGGCACTATTGGTGGCAAAGATCCCAATGAAGTGGTAGGTTAAAAACAAGAGAATAGCAATGACCATAGGTAAGCCTATACCACCTTTCCGGATCAAAGCCCCAAGAGGTGCGCCCACAAAGAATAAAATGACACAGGCAAAGCCCAGAGCAAATTTTTCATGCAATGAAATGTAATGCTTGTTTAACCATTCCTTGGATTTCTTCTGAGTTGTCTTTTTAGAGGCCAGTATTTGTTTGGCACTGGTAATGCCTCTTGCAGCGGCATCGGTCAATTCGTTTTTTCTTCGTGTGTTAAACAGGTCTAAAATAGCGCCGGTATAAACAGAATCAACCTTCTTTTCTTTAGCTTTTTGTGTTTTATTTAATGGTTTTGGCTTTGCAAGCACCGAGGAGCGCTGTAATAAGATCTTGGATAAAGATTTATGCTCTTCACTTTTTCTTTTTTCCAGGGAATCAATGGCTTTATTCAAACCGTTTACACTGAGCATGCTGTATTTGTTCGTATCAGATTGCTCATCCAGGTCAACATTATTCATTTTAGACAGATCAATGTTGATAATATATTTTTCAAACGTACTTTTAGCGAACGGCTTTCTTAATTTTTCCTTTGCCTTGGAAGGCGATACGTCGCTGTAATAATTACCGTCGTATAAGATCAATTTTAAAACATTGGAATCTTCCGCACTTGCCAATTCACCTGTTTTCGATTTAATGGTTGTGGCGTTTGTTCTGCCGTCAGACCCTTTTATATGAATGATCACATCTTCAAGGTATTGCCCCCGGTCTCCGCTTTTGTTCTCAACCTTGATGTTATAATTCATGATTTCATTGAACTGCCCTTCGGCAATAGCCATGGCCGGTTTTAGTTTGGCTATGTTTCGCCTTAAATTAAAGGAATTAAGTTCCGCCCAAGGAATCACATTGTTTGAAAAGAAAAAGGTGGTAATGGCAAGCCCCACAATAAAAACACTAAGCCCTGACATAGCCCGTTGCAATGAAATACCGGTAGATTTCATGGCGGCAAACTCATAGTTTTCGGCAAAATTCCCAAAAACCATAATGGAAGCGAGTAAGATGGTAAGCGGTAATACCAATGGTATAAGTTTTGGAAGGAAATACAACAGGAACTTACCTATTATTATAAGGTCTAAGTCTTTACCTGCCAATTCTTTAATATATAGCCAAAGGGTCTGTAAAATAAATATCAGTATGAGTATTAAAAACACACTGATAAAAGTTTTAAGGTATGCAGTTAGTATGTAACGGTCTAAAATTTTCACGAAAGCACCTTAGTCTAGTTTGTTGATGTAATAATCCTGGTATTTATTAGCATCAAAGGTAAATAAGGTTTTTGATATGGGCTGATCTGTTTTAAAAGAATTAACAGTTAAGGTAGTCTTGGCCCCGTTTTTTCCAATTTGAATTAAGTTGTAAATATGCTTGGTCTGAGCATCAATGCCCAACAGGATACTTTTTAATTCGGAGTTGGAATCTATAGGAATTAGCTTGACATACTGTATTTTTCTCCCTTTAATATTTTGCTGAATATCCAATTCATAGGTATAACCGTCTTCATAGAAGGATAACATTTTACTTGGAGTGATCGCATCTTCTTCGTCTTCCCCTTCTGTGGAAATGGTAACCTCCTCATCCTCGGGGCTTATAGTATAAAGTTTAGTACCATCAAAAAGGCGTGTGACACCAAGAATGTTCAATTTGTATTTTTCGCCCTGCATTATCACGTCGCCCCGGGTTTCCTGTTTGATGTTTTCTGAAATGTTCTCAAGAGTATATTTAAAATCTATTGAAATATTTTCATAAGCCTTCACTTTTTGAGACACCTCATCCAATAAGGCTTTTCCCTGATTTTGGGCAAATACAGGAACCGAAACGGTTAATATAAACAGGGTTACAATATGTTTTATTGTCATCGTCATAATAATTATTCATTTTCTAAATGGGCCTCTAAAGCTACCAGGTCCGGGATTAAAACCTGTCTGGCCTTACTGCCTTCAAACGGACCAACAATTCCGGCTGCTTCCAACTGATCTATCAATCGTCCGGCTCTGTTGTATCCTAATTTCAATTTTCTTTGTAACAGAGAAGCTGATCCTTGTTGTGCTGTCACAATAACCACGGCAGCTTCTTTAAACAGTTTATCTCTGTCCTCAATGTCTATATCAAGACCTGTGCCACTTTCTTCTCCAACATATTCCGGTAAAAGATAAGCGTCCGGATAGGCCTTTTGGGCACCTATATAGTCTGTGATCTTTTCAACCTCGGGCGTATCAACAAAAGCACATTGGATCCTGATCATATCATTGCCTTGCGTGAACAGCATGTCACCACGACCAATTAACTGGTCAGCTCCGGAGCCATCTAAAATGGTCCTGGAATCAATTTTAGAGGTCACCCTGAACGCAATTCTGGCAGGGAAGTTAGCTTTAATGATACCGGTAATCACATTCACGGACGGACGCTGGGTAGCAATGATCAAATGAATACCAATGGCACGGGCTAACTGAGCCAAACGGGCAATTGGGGTTTCCACCTCTTTACCAGCGGTCATGATCAGATCCGCAAACTCATCCACCACTAAAACAATGTATGGTAAAAACTGGTGGCCGTCATTCGGATTTAATTTTCTGGCTTTAAACTTGGCATTGTATTCGGCTATGTTCCTGCACATGGCATTCTTTAACAACTCATAACGGTTGTCCATTTCAATACAAAGCGAATTCAACGTGTTGATAACCTTGGTGTTATCCGTGATAATAGCTTCCTCGCTATCCGGTAATTTGGCTAAATAATGACGTTCAATTTTATTGTATAACGTCAACTCAACCTTTTTGGGGTCCACCAGAATAAACTTGACCTCAGCCGGATGCTTTTTATAGAGTAACGACGTTAAAACGGCATTCAGTCCAACCGATTTACCTTGCCCTGTTGCACCGGCCATAAGCAGGTGTGGCATTTTGGCAAGGTCTACCACAAACGTTTCATTACTAATGGTTTTTCCCAAAGCAATAGGTAATTGCATTTCGGCACCTTGAAATTTCTTAGCCGCAATTACAGAACGCATCGATACGATGGTGGCATTTTTATTGGGTACTTCAATACCAATAGTCCCTTTCCCCGGAATTGGGGCAATAATCCGGATCCCTAAGGCCGAAAGCGACAAGGCAATATCATCCTCCAGGTTTTTGATCTTTGAAATACGGATCCCGGCATCAGGAACGATCTCATAAAGGGTTACCGTTGGGCCAATAGTAGCCTTAATACTGGCAATGCCAATTTTATAATTGTTTAGCGTTTCAACAATGCGGTTTTTATTCTCTTCTAATTCCTCCTGGTTGATAGTGATCCCCTCGGTCTCATATTTTTTAAGAAGTTCTAAAGGCGGAAATTTATAATTGCTTAGTTCTAGGGTGGGATCGAACTGCCCAAAATCCTCAACCAGTTTATCGGCCAGGTTATCGGTTTCCGAAAGTTCTTCGGCAAACTTTTCAACTTCCATTTCAATATCAGGCTCTTCTTCAACCTTTTTCGGTTCAGGAGCTACGTCCTTTTTAATGTCTTTTACTTCGGGAGCAGTTTCAGTATTGTTCTCCAGAGGAATTTCAAAAGCCGTTTTAATGGCTTCGGCTTCATCCGATAAGTTATTGTCTACTATAACAACAGTATCGTCCTTTAGATCAGAGAACTCATCTTTAATATCTTTTTTCGCCGATTTAAAGAGTTTTAAAATATTATCAAAAGTAACTTTAAAACGAATGGCCAAATAGGTGATCAGTCCAAATAGTAATAGGAGCGAGGTACCTATTTTGCCCAGGTAATCCTGAAGAAAGGTATTGATCTCAAATCCAATAGTACCACCAAGGATATCATTGGTTTCAGCAAAAAAACCAAAAAATACGGATAACCAGATCACGGTCAAAGAACCCCAAAACCAATGTTTGCGTAACCGGGCCTTAGGAAGGTTCATTAAAACATAAACACCGGAAAGAAAAATGAGTCCGGAAAAAATGAACGAGGCCACTCCAAACCCTCTTTGAATAAAAAAGTCGCTTAACCAGGCGCCTGATTTACTTAACCAGTTTTCAGCCTTAGCTTCTCTGGATGAAAAATTTGAAAGCGTACTTTGGTCGGTCTCACCGGTAAAAAAGAAAGAAATAAAGGCAATACACAGAATAACACCGAAGATCACCAAAAAACTACCAAACACCAGTTTTTGCTGGCTGGATAGTTTAAAACTTGGAGCTTTAAGTCTTTTTTTAGTTGATTTTTTAGTTCTGGTTTTTCTCTTCGCCATTAATGCGCTCATGATTTAAGCAAAAATACAAATTACTAACATTAACGAAACTTTATTTTGAAAAATTGCAGAGCCATATGTCCAAAATGCGTAGTCGCGTTAATCCTGATGAAAATCGGGATCTTTTTAATAGCAGTTAATATTTTAAAAAATCTTGGGTAAGTATATAATGAGTCCGATGATTACGGCAAAAAAGGCAGCTATAAAAACGGCACCTGCAGAAATATCTTTTATGATACCGATTTTATTATGATGTTCCGGGTGAATAAAATCGGCCACAGCTTCAATGGCCGTATTAATACCTTCCACAGACATCACCAAAGCGATGGCCAAACATTGAAGTACCCATTCAGTGGCTGATATATTAAAAAAGAATCCTGCTATGGTCACCAAAATGGCTATCACCACCTGGATCTTAATACTGGCTTCGGTTTTAATGAGGTATAGGGCCCCTTTAAAAGCGTACCCGACACTCTTTAGCCTGTTGACCAGGAAGGATTCTTTTTTAGTCATAGTATCTTAATATAAAGCCTCTAATGCAGCTTTATAATTAGGCTCTTCCACCACTTCCTGAACTTGTTCGGTATGTAAAATTTTACCGTTTTCGTCAAGAACCACAATAGCACGGGCTAAAAGTCCTCGAATAGGGCCATCCACATAAGTCAGGTTATAAGTATCTCCAAAATTGCCATCTCTGAAGTCCGAAAGGTTTTCAACGTTTTCAATACCTTCTGCAGCACAGAATCTGCTCATGGCAAAAGGTAGATCTTTAGAAATATTCAGCACTTTGGTATTTTCCAGTTCACTGGCTTCCTGGTTAAACTGTCTGACAGAAGCGGCACAGGTACCGGTATCAATACTGTGAAAGATATTCATAATGACTCTGGAGCCTTTATAATCACTTAATGTTTTGTTTGATAAGTCGGCCGCTGCCAACTCAAAATCAGGTGCCTGACTTCCAACCTCGGGTAAGTCACCTTTTGAATGTATTGCTGTTCCTTTTAATGATAATGTTGCCATTTTTTTTATGTTTTAATTTCTGAAACTAAAATAAGAATAATTAATACGTTATGTTATAATTACAAATAATCTTTACGAAAATATTTTTGAGTATCCCGAAAGATTATTTACAGGTCGATCCTATTATGCATTTTGAATCAAAATAATATGTTGTGTCAGTGAAATGGCTAAATCAATTTAATTTGGAATACGTAAGTCATGTCGAACACAGGTGAGACATCGCATAATATGTTTTGCTTGGAATACTTGATCCTTATAATGAGATTTCTCCTAAGGTTTATCTTGAGCCCTTCGTCTTGGCTCATGACAGGCAAAGTCGAAAGGTCGAAATGACTTAGTAAATAAATTTAATATCGTAGGTCATGTCTAAATACTGAGTATTGCTTATCGAAATACAGATTTTACTCATTTTAATCAAAAGGCATAATGGGTAAATATCCATAAGTTTTATCAATCTCAATATAATTTATAAAAATGTTTTTTATGGTTTTATATTCAAACATTTACTAACTTTAGACTATTCACAAGACACTTTAAACAACTAAAAATAAATATCATGCACAGCACAGACAGCAACGACATTAGTAAGTGCCCATTCATGAGCGGCGCACAAAAACAACCAGCAGGCGGTGGTACCAAAAATCGCGATTGGTGGCCCAATGAATTAAAGCTTAATATTTTACGCCAACATGGCAAAAGCCCCAATCCGTTACATGCGGATTTTAACTATGCCGAAGCGTTCAACAGTATAGATTTCCCCACCTTAAAGCAGGAAGTGATTGATCTGATGACGGATTCCCAGGACTGGTGGCCGGCAGATTACGGGCATTACGGACCGTTTATGATCCGTATGGCGTGGCATAGTGCCGGAACCTATCGTGTAGGGGATGGCAGAGGTGGCGGTGCATCGGGAACCCAACGGTTTGCACCGTTGAACAGCTGGCCGGATAATGGCAACTTAGATAAAGCACGCTTATTGTTATGGCCGGTTAAAAAGAAATACGGTAAAAAATTATCCTGGGCAGATCTAATGATCCTGGCCGGAAATTGTGCCCTGGAGTCTATGGGTTTTAAAACCTTTGGATTTGCCGGCGGACGCGAAGATGTCTGGCAGCCTGAAGAAGATGTGTATTGGGGGTCGGAAACAGGCTGGTTAGATAATGATGACCGTTACGATACGAGTGATGGTGATTTGGAAGGCCACTTGGGTGCCGTACATATGGGATTGATCTATGTGAATCCTGAGGGGCCTAACGGTGTGCCGGATCCCATGAAATCGGCCCATGATATCAGAATTACTTTTGGGCGTATGGCTATGGATGATGAAGAAACGGTAGCCTTAGTTGCCGGAGGCCATACTTTTGGTAAGGCTCATGGTGCTGCAGATCCCGATAAGTATGTCGGGCCGGAGCCTCATGGCGCTTCCATTGAAGAAATGAGTACAGGTTGGAAGAACACCTATAATACAGGGGTTTTGGACGATGCCATTACCAGTGGTCTGGAAGGCCCCTGGACGCCGAACCCGACGCAGTGGGACCACGATTATTTTGACGTGTTGTTGAATTACGATTGGGAACTGACCCAAAGTCCGGCAGGGGCGCACCAATGGACCCCTAAAGATCCGGATGCCAGAAAGGCCCCGGCGGCCGGTGGTGACGGAACACAAGCTTTAATGATGTCTACTGCGGATATCGCCTTAAAGACCGATCCCAAGTATTTAGAGATCTCGCAACGGTTTCATAAAGATCACGAAGCCTTTGAAGATGCTTTTGCACGGGCCTGGTATAAATTAACGCATCGTGATATGGGGCCTATAGACCGTTATTTAGGGCCTGAAGTGCCTCAGGAAGAATTGATCTGGCAGGACCCGATCCCTAAAGTGGACTATACGTTGAGCGACGATGATATAGCACTATTGAAAAAGATGGTCCTGGCTTCAGGCTTGACCATTTCCCAATTGGTAAGGACAGCATGGGCGTCGGCTTCAACTTATAGAGATTCAGATAAGCGTGGCGGTGCCAATGGCGGACGGTTGCGTTTGGAACCTCAAAGAAGCTGGGAAGCTAATAATCCGGCCGATTTAGAAAACGTTTTAAGCGTGTTGGAAGGCATTCAAAATGCTTTTCAGGGCGATATATCCATGGCCGACCTGATTGTGCTGGCAGGTAATGCCGGGGTTGAAGAAGCTGCTAAAAATGCAGGGCACAATGTGGAAGTACCATTTTCACAAGGCAGAGGGGATGCGTCACAGGAGCAAACCGACCTGGAATCCTTCGCTTATTTAGAGCCTTTGGCAGATGGGTTTAGAAATTATATAAAAGCCGATCTAAAAGTTGCAGCAGAGGACCTGTTGGTAGACCGTGCCAATTTAATGAACCTGTCCATACCCGAAATGACGGCTTTGGTAGGAGGGATGCGTGTGTTGGGAGCCAATTATGATGGTTCTAACCATGGGGTGTTTACGGATAATGTAGGGCATTTAACCAGTGATTTCTTTACCAACATTTTAGATTTTGCATACACCTGGAGTGCCACGTCTGATGATGATACCATTTTTGAAGGGCGTGACAGACGAACAGGCATTGTGAAATTTACAGGAACACGTGCCGATCTAATCTTTGGGTCTAATACCGAGTTAAGAGCGGTGGCAGAAGTCTATGGCGCCGATGATGGTGAGTCACAGTTTATAGAAGATTTTGTAGCGGCCTGGGCCAAAGTGATGGACGCAGACCGGTTTGATTTAAGATAAAGTTTAGTTTTTTATTAGTTTTAGTTGTGAAATTGGGGTAGACACGAATAGTAAGTTTACCCCAATTTTATTAGTGAAACTCTGTTTTATACTGTATAATAAATACATTTAAAATAGTAAGTTGAACTAATCCCGATAAAAATCGGGATCTGGAGTTCCTACTGTTATACTGAGCCAACCTGTGCTGAGCCCGGTTGAAGTATCGAAGTGCTTAAGATGTGTTATACGGAATTTACTAAAGAATAACTCATGTCACTTCGAGTGTCACGCCTTTAAGCGTGATGTATCGAGAAGCCTCTAAAGACGATATTTTAAAAGGTTCTCGATACAATTCCGCTGAATCCCGATAACTATCGGGGCGGAATCACTCGAACTGACATAGATAATAAATTAAAGTATATGAACGACATAAATTTTTTCCTGGGCGCCGTACAGTCCGGTGACCCGGACCGTGTTGAAACCCTTTTAAAATTACACCCGGAACTGGTAAACGGTAAGGACCAGCGCGGATTTACACCCTTGATCTTTGCGGCCTATTTTGATAAACAGCATATTGTTGAACTACTTTTAAAATATAATGCCGAAGTAGATGCTACCGATGCTTCTGGGAATACCGCCCTTATTGGCGTAGCTTTTAAGGGTAATACGGGATTAGCAGGGTTATTGTTAAAACATGGTGCTGATGTCAATGCCCGAAATAACCAGGGTGTAACACCCTTAATTTTTGCCACCATGTATAACCAGATTAAAATGGTGGAACTCCTGCTAAAGCATAAGGCAGATACAGCTATTAAAGACCATGATGGTAAAAATGGCTTTGGATTATGCTCAGGAAAAAGGGTTTAAAGAGATATTAGAGCTGTTGAAGTGATTTAGTTGTTATCTGTGGTACGAGTTGCAAACTCGCACCAGCGTGGTGATATCTTAAAAGGACGTCATTGTGAGGAGCTTGCGACGTAACAATCTCATCCTTAATAGCTACAGATTCTCATGGTCGTACCTCCCTCAGAATGACAGCCTGGTTGGATCTTTGGCTTTTGTAATGGTATGAGTTACAAACTTTTACCAACAGGGCTATTGAGATGAATTTAGAGTTTATTTTGGTTATGGCCTTTTTTCCATTCCTGAACTCTTGATACAGCTTCATTCCATTCGTATTGTGAGAATGACTTCCTCAAAGTGTCAACTTCGTTTACATCCCAATGATTATGCTCTTTTGCTAATAAAAACCACTTGGCTGCTTCAATTTTATCAAGTGCTGCGAGACTTCCATCCAAATAATGTCTTCCTAAATAGATTTGTGCCATTCCATCATTTGAGTCACCTGCTTTTAATAAGTGGGAAAAAGCTTTTTGGTTATCTAATTTAGCCTCATCAGTATATAAATGGAATAAATGTAAATGAGCATCATTTACGCCGGATTCAACAGCCCTAGAAAGCCAAAATTCACTTTTGGTAAGGTCTTTTTTAAGTCCAAAAATATTCATTTTATAATCAAGTCCCAATAGCAATTGGGCTCTTGGATATCCAAGTTCGGCAGCTTTCATTAGGTTTTTAGAATATTGTTCCGGACTTTCCGGTACACCCCAGCCATGTTTCCACATCATTGCAATACCAAAATATGCTTCAGGTTTCCTAGTATCTCTTGCTGCTTTAAAACATCTGTTTACGGAAACAAAATCACTGGAAGCTAATTCCAGATATTCCAATGCCTTTCCTAAATTTCTTTCCACCTTTTCTCCAACAAAGTATGCTAAGCTCAGTTCAGCTTGAGCCATTTGATTCCCTGAGTCAGCTTCCGAAATTAACTCATTAATACTTAAATTGAGACTTTTGTACGTTGCGTTTTTCGGTTCCTTAGGCATTTTGCTGTAGCGCCTTTTTTTGTTCTTCTAACCAGGAAAGGGCAATAGTTCTGGTTTTATCTCTATAAAACTTTGTCCAGTTTGATTTTAATTTTTTGTTTTTAATTCCATGGGTCAGATACCCCATTTCCACACCAGGCTTTAATTCTTTTGTATAGTGATCAAACCCTTTAGTTTCAGTTGAATCGATCAGGCTGTTGAGATTTTCAATAAGCCTTTCTTTGAATTTAGGATTTGAGTCAATAAACATATTCATAATTTCGAACCTTTGTTCTTTGGTAAGTCTAGGAATAAGGATATGAGTATCATAGCCTTTTTCACTTGCAATTATGGCTTCTTTTATATCCCTTTCCGCCTCTTTGCCTAAGCCTGTTTCATATTCAGACTTACATTCGGATATCAAGTGATAGTCAAAAATATGGACACCAATTACTTTTAAATCCCTTTTTCTTAAATAAAACGTCTCATTCAATAAGGCAAAAGAATAGGCAAATGCAGAAATCAGGAATTCTATGTTAGTCTTTTGTACTTCCTTCATGAGTTAATGTGGTTACATCGGTTCATATAACCGTCCGTTACATGTTTTTATATTCTTTTTATTTATTATTGCTGGAATTGCGGTTATACATTATAGTAAAACGTTTTTTATTCAATTATATCTCCTTGATTCGGTTCGGCTATAACAAATGCCCAATTCACATATTCAGGCACATTGTGTTGCTTAAAATAGTCCTCTCCCAATCCAATTATTTGATTTCTGAAATCAATTATTTCCAGATTCAGTTCTTTGTCAATATGGAATTCAATTCCATTACTAAAATAAATAGGTTTGTATTTATCTGTTGTAAAAATATACCAACTATTAGACTCCAATAAAGATTTCCTATTTACAATTAACGTGTCAGAAGTCTCATTTTTTACATAAATCTCGAAAATATTTTCCTTAGATTTCTTCTCAAAATATTCCATCGTAGTAAGTCCGATTTTGTTCAGATCGATAGGGTTACTTTTAAGTATTTTTTTCTGTTTTGATTTTGATGTAAACAAATAGATGCAATATGGAAGAATTAAAGCAATTCCAATTGCTACTGGGTATAATCTGCTTAAATCATGATATACAGATGTATTCTGAAACCTGCCATTTCCACCAAACATTAACCACAGAATTATAAACCCAATTACAGCAAATCCAAATAATATTTTCGGTATTAAATTGGACAGTTTATTATTTGTGATCATTTGGTTATGCAGTAAGTTTTTAAATGTATTACAACGATTTGGCCAAACTGCGTTTCAATGCAGTTTAGGTTTTGTCAGCACCCGTTGCTACTTGCTTTCCTCACGCAAAATTTTCTCCATTTTACGACCTTTTGCCAATTCATCAATCAGCTTTTCCATACGCCTGCACTGTTTATACACTTCAAATTCATCTTCTATGTCTTCAATGCGATAACCACACACGACTCCTTTAATCATGTGTGCATTGGGATGTATTTTTGCTTTTTGAAAAAATGTTCTAAACGTTGCTTTTTCATCAATCAGTGCTTGTAATTTTTCTTCATCAAAACCGGTGAACCATTCAATTACCTGGTGGAATTCTTCCTTAGTCCTACCGTGCTTCTCCAGTCTGTTCCAGTAAAGCGGGTAGATAGATGCAAAGATCATATTCGCAACTTTTTCATTTTTTTCGGCTGTAACTTTCATTTTTATTCAGTTTTACTGTTTTCGATCATCTTAACTTGTTCATTGAACCAAGGATTTGTCAACTCAATTGCTTTATTCACATAGTTTGCAATCGGTACAGGTGGTCCCATTGATTCAGAACCATAAATATATCGAACTCCTTTTGTTTCTTTTCCATCTGAAAGTGTAATTTCCAACATACAGGTTTTTCCTTTCTTATCAGGATAATCATAAACCCGGTTTAGCAAAGCTTGGAAATCGGATGTTACGGTGCTTGTCAACTTCGGCAACAAACTATCGTTTTGAATTCCTATATAAAAGCTGTTATCAATTTCTTCTGTCCCACTGCCTTTTCGGTTTATTGTTCCGTCTTTATGAAGTAAAATCACTAAGGAAGGTTCGTTATCAATATTCAGTTCAATAGTTGTTGATTCGTAATTATTTATGAGGTCCTTATCGTTTTTTTCCGATTTATTTTTTCCGCATCCAAAAAATGAAAACATAATTATCAATATTAAAATTCGGTTCATAGAATGTTCTTCTTAAATGTTTACCATCGGCCTCGTATAACCGCCAGTTAAGAGTTAAAATTTAATGTTTGTCGGTTTAGAATCGTGGTTATGCATTGTTGTGAGTATGGCTTTATTCATTTTTATTGTCAAGGCTTTCTAAAAACTTAATAGGGTCTTTCAAAAAACTATGGGCGTCTGAATTACGAATGCTGTTTTTAATTTCCTCAAAATCAGCTTTCATTAATTTTCCTTTTCTGTCCATAAACATCCAGTCATTTTCTTTTCCCAATTCGATTATATTTTTTAGGAAGGTAAATCCTTTTTCTCTTAAATCCGCTCTAAAGGAAAAATGGGTTATTGCCTTAGATTTTTTATCCAATGACATAAAAGCATCATTGTCCAACGTTTCCGTATATGTTTTCCAATTATAACTTGTTTCACTATTTCCCCAATCGGCTCTCTCAACAATTGAATCAATTTTTGGTATTATGTCATTTGCTTTTTTGTCAATTTCTTTCCAATATAATTCAGCATCTGATTCAAAAAAACCAGTTTCTATACTAATTCCGATTTCGTTTGGAATCGAATCGTGTTTTTTTAGAATTCCTTCTTCAGGAACGACTGCTAAATAATATTGATAAATGGCCATTCGTTTTTGGTTTCTACAGTTGATACACAACGGTTAGCTATGGTTTGTTGCGCAGTACACTTAATTGATTTTCAACAATAACCAAATATAACAAAGTTGCAAGGATTTTCCGATAGGAAAACCGGAAGGAATGCATTAAGTTTTTGTTAAGCATGGTTTATTTTCTTACATTTGTGACGCGAACTTTATTAAAATTACTACTAATGGTGCTATTAGCATTTATTCGGTTTAAAAGAAAAATTTTGGAGAGGCATACGGGTGCAAGTCCCGAGACCAATTTAAAGCACCGCTTTGATGAAGTTCGCAGTGACCTCTCCTCTTTTTATTAACTTAATCCATTTCATTATGCGAACTTCAAATGGTCCATTGGTATGCATCGCCGATAATCTGGTGCAGACCCCTTACGGTTTATTTATAACCGAAGTAAAAAAGGGAGAACCACTTTCTCCAAAACAAATCCGATTTTTAGAGCACATTAGCTATGTATTTGACAGGTCAAAACGGCTTTATTTCACCACCGCTCCTGAAAAAGAATTTGTAGATAACCTCAAACTTCATGGTATTGAGGAGGTCATTACCTCTTTAAAGAAAATTCATGACCTCGCTTTGTATAACACAAACGTGTGTTTTAATACCGATGAGAAACAGGCCCTTTTTAATTTAAAGCTCCTGTGGGAAGGGTTGGAGCAGGTGGCAACCTCTTAAAATTTATAGAGGACTACCTGGTGTTGGTAGTCCTCTGTAATTTTAGTATTTGGATTTGATAGTTTCGAAGAGCTAGGGGTATGGTACGAGTTACAAACTCGCACCAGCGGCGGGCTTTGATAGCCACTGACTTTTCTTAATAATCCTGGACCAAAACTTCAGTCGGAATGTGAAGTGTTGTGTTCAACTTTCTAATCATATCCAAAGTCAGTTTGCGCTTTTTGTTCAAAATTTCACTTACTCTACTTTTAAATCCGACAATTTCTGCTAAATCCTTTTGTTTCATTCCCATCTGTTCCATTCGGAATTTTATGGCCTCAATTGGGTCTGGCATTCCAATTGGAAAGTTCTCGTTTTCGTATCTATCAATCAAGATCGATAGGATTTCCAATTCGTCTCCTTGTTCAGTTCCTTTTTTTGCATCAAAAATTACCTCAAGTCGGTTGAGGGCATTTTGATAATCTTTTTCATTTCTAATAGGTGTTATTTTCATAATCAGATATTATTTGCGTCAATTTTGTCATATTCTGCGTGAGTCCCAATAAACCTTATCCAGCAAATTTGATATTCAAGGTTGAATTTTACAATAAGGCGATACGTATTGCCTTTTATATTGTAAACAATTCGGTTGTCTTTTAGAATGCTTGCACTTGGATAATCATTCTTTAATTTATTTATATTTTTCCATTCAGATTTTTCGGTTTCTCTGTACCATGATTTTAATTGCTCTTCACAGTCAGCATGTTTTTCCCAAAAATCTCGCAAAGTTCGTTTAGCAATTACTCTCACATTATACTTGTTTGTCGCAAATATAATAAAAAAGTTACCAAATTGGTAATTTTCTTTTTTTTCAGCTTGTTGCCAACGGTTAGGAAAGAGTTACAAACTAGTGGCAGCGACGTTTGTAGTTTAAGGAGGTTATTGGGGCATTTAGGTGATTTTGAGCCTTATATTAAATGTTATGGTACGAGTTACAAACTCGCACCAGCGGATATTTTAAAAGGACGTCATTGTGAGGAGCTTGCGACGAAACAATCTCATCCTTAATAGTTACAGATTCTCACGGTCGTACCTCCCTCAGCATGATGGCTTAATTAAGTGTTTGCTCTTTGTGTTAATAAAATGAGTTACAAACTCGCACCAGCCGGGGGTTTATGCTTATCCAGCTATTTTTATATGCGTTGCTAGCAGCTTTGCATTTCGGTCTCAATTAATGTTCAGGAACAGGTATCTTCTTGAACACTACAAATACCGCGCTATAGATGATAACCATTTGTCCTATGTACTCACCAAGCCAATAAGGGGTAACACGCTGCCTGTCTATTGTCATGGCCGAAGTAGATTCATTAAACCAGCCTTCATAATCGGCTCTAAGATCATCATATTCTCGTTGAGAGGCTTCTTTACATTTGGTGGCTATAGCCAAGTTCTCTTTGAGTTGATGATACAATTCCAGGGAAATTTCGGAATCTAAATTTATGTATGCCTCTATCTCTGCTTCCGCTTTTTTTATATCGTTATTACAGTCGGCTATTCTGGCTAAGAGCAGTCGCATACGGGCTGCGTCGGGGTTAGCATAGCTTTGTGCAATAAGTTTGGAAGGAACTATAGTTCCTAGTAAGAGAAAGGCCAGTAAGACTATTTTAATTTTCATGATAATGAAGTTTTATTGTTCACTTTAAATATCTGGCGATAAGATGGTTAAATCAATCGCCCATATGGAGTATTTATGTATTATTTCATAGTTGGGTTTATAATGTTTACAACGTTCTGTGTATGATTTCGTTGTGGATAAATCCGTGGTTCCTGAGCTTGTCGAAGGGCAGGATTATTCCGCTGTAGAAATCATCCGCTGATTGATACTTTTATTTTGGTGTGGCACTAAACCACAATGATTTATAACCATTGTTGGCTACAGTTTTTATTCTTAATCTCCTGCTCCCTCTGGGTTTGGATTAGTTTGAGATTTGATAGTTTCGAAGTTGCATTTGTCTGTCTTTGGTAGAAACTTAGAGGAAGCTGAGTTGAATCTTTGGTTTTTGTATGAATGGTACGAGTTACAAACTCGCACAAGCAGAGGATATCTTAAAAGGACGTCATTGTGAGGAGCTTGCGACGTAACAATCTCATCCTTAATAGCTACAGATTCTCACGGTCGTCCCTCCCTCAGCATGACGGTTTAATTGAGTGTTTGCTCTTTGTGTTAATAGTATGGATTATAAACTCGCCCAGGCGGGGGTTTATACACCTTATTGTAGCACGTTTTATTCCTTATATAGTTCTGTCTTGTCTATAAAACCAAATTTTTGAAGTAATCCAAAAGCAATCACTAAACCAATGATGGAGGCCATGACATCATAAATATCGAATACGTTATTCCCACCTATATTGTGCCATTTGTATTCTTGAGAAATACCATAAACGCCGGCTATTCCAACTGCTGCTAAATGGATATAAGTGTCTTTAAGGGCTCTCAGTCGTTGGTTAAAATATGGTCTCAATTGAAATAATAGTCCTGTCAACAATAGCGTTCCTATTATGGCTTCAGCTAAATTCGGAACCGATAAGACGAATATTTTGAAAACATTGGGTAGATCCTTTTCTAAAACCCACGGCCTCAAATAAAACTTGTTTAGAAAGAAAACCAAAATTGTTATTACGAACAGGTATCTAATATATTTTTTTATCGGTATTTCTTTCATTTTCTTAATGAGCTAAAAGGTTAAGTTGCGCTTGCTAGCGTTTATATTATGGTGCTAGTTACAAACTCGCGTTAGCGGGGAGATTTAAATCGCTATTTTTTATATGCGTTGTTAGCGGTTCAGTATTATTGTTCAAAAAATCAAAAGAAAAGATTATTGCCGATATCTATTATTCTAATAATTTTTTCTACTATTTCAGTTGGTAAATTTAGAACATCATACCAGTCTTTAATATTTTTGGCTTTATCAAAAAATGATTTGATTTTAGATATTGATTTTTTCTTTTTATTATCATTACCATCTCTCTCAGCTTTTTCTAAATTCTTAATTGCAATTAAAGAATTTTTGAAATTATTCTGCCATTCTTTGTTTTTACCAGTCAATTTTTGTATTTCACTCAATAAAGTCTTTAATTCATTGAATTCAGTGTTATCCCTATATGTTGTGTTGATTTCGTGAATGGTGATTTTTTTTCGTTTAACTTTTTTTTCGAGATTTATTTTATTGTTGAATTTAAGCTTCCGAGGTGTTGAAAAATTAGATATTGCCTTTTGTAATGGAGGAATAATTTCTTTTTTTAAATATTTTAACTCAATTTCCTTTGTTTCTAATTTAAACCTTAGATTACTCAATTCATTCTTTAGAATAGAAATGAATAATTCTCGCTCAAATTGGGATACATTTTTCTTTTCAAATTCTATCGAAATATTTTCTATGTTTTTTTGAGTGAAGGATATGTATTCATTAAAGTAGTTTTCCCATTTATTATTTTCATCAGTTTTAATGAAATTCAAAAGTATTCCATTCTCAAATTGTGTTGCATTTAATTGAACTTCAGAGTTTTTTGAAATTTCAATAAAATCATTAAATAAGTTTAAATATTGAATTAAAAAAGTTCGTATTGATTTTGGTGCTCTTAATTTAATATTTACACCAAACTTTTTTTCGTAGTTTTTACTTCTAAAAATTATTTCTTTTAGTGCCTTGACAGTTTCAAGTGGAAATTGTCCAACAGAAGTTTCCCCAGATAAAACAATACCATTCACCCCACCTAAAATTAAGTTAGATATATAGCTAGCTTCAAGACGAGATGGTTTTTTTGATACTATCATATTCTCAACTATACCTCCACTAAAAAAAACTGTTTTATCAGCATTGTTGCATTTTTCGATTAATGTCCTTTCAAGAATAGGGATTTCAGAAAATGATCCATTTATACTTAAATCAACTGAAGAAATTATAAGAGTATCTATAACTTCAATAATCGAGTCAACATTTTCTAATAAATTAAGATGCTCTATTTTAACAACCAACTTAGTATTTGGACTATTTAATTTAATAAAGCTTCTCAATTCATTTACTTCATCTATATTTTTATTATTATTAATCAATGGAATCGAAAGCCAATCGAATTCATTTTTTAAAGCGAACTCTAAATCTTTCCAATCTTTTTTTGTAATAGAAGGGAGTGAGGATATTGTATTGGGGAGATATACGCCTTTTTTGGATCTCAATGGCCCTCCTTGAATTACTCTTGTTTTTACTGTATTTTTGTAGTTTGTTTCTTCTACCCTAAAAATAAGTCTCCCATCATCGATTAGTATTAGTTCGCCAACTTTTACATCTTTTGCAAAGTTTATATAATTAATGGAAACTTTTTCAGAGTTTCCAATTATATCCTGATTTGTGAATATAAAATTAGCTCCAGCTTTTACGGTACAATCATTACCTACAATTCCAATTCTTAGTTTTGGACCTTGTAACGCACCTAAAATTGTAACAGAAGCTCCATATTTTTCATTAATGTCCTTAATAATCTCTAATCTACTAATTACATCTTGGTAGTTAGCATAAGAAAAATTAATTTTAAAAATATTGACACCTGCTTTTATAAGTTCATTAATTTGTTCGAATGAGCTTATAGCCGGACCAAGAGTTGCGATAATTTGAATTTCTTTATTCAACATTCCTAAATTTGCTTTATACATTGATTATTACCGTATTCAGATTCTTAGTTTGGAATACTGACCGCTAACGGTCTAGACTATGAGTAGTTGCGTGGTTTAACACTCAACTTTGCAAGTACACACCAAGCTGAAAATCCTCGCGGATTTTCAGAAGTAGGCGAGAACCAGCAATTACTTATATCCATTGTTAGCAGCAGTTTTTTTATTTATAATTATATCATCCTCAATCTTTAACAAAGTAAGAATAATTATTTTGAGTATTAAATAATAATCATTTTTGTGTTTTTGTTCAGATTGAGTATTTGTTCCATGTGAATACTTGTTTCTTAAATCATAACCATTTGTATATATCTTTTGGTTTAGATAGAAATTAAGATATTTTACTTCTTCTTTAGAAAACAAAGTGTTTTCGACAAACAACTTTTTTTCCTCTATTAACAAGTCAATTTCGTCTCTTACGAATTTTGGATAATGCCAATAACTCAATAATTCATTTCTATGAATTTCTCTAATGATGTATATAAAAGTGATTTTATCTATTTCTACATTATTTTCCTTATTGATTCTTAGATAACCGTCTTTAACTAAACTTTGAATTGTATCTTTTTGATAGTTTGCAAAATCCTCGATACTAACCGTTTCCTGTGTTAGTAAATCAAACAGATTAGTATGTTTTGTTCCAAAAGTTTCTGTATAGTACATATGACTTTGGTCTGAAAAAAATATGTGTTTGACCTGTAGAATTAGTCTGTCATTAGAATAAACATACTTTATGTTATTTTGACTGGTAATTTGACTAAATCCAATTGGTTTAGAACTTACTTGAAGAAGCTCAATATCAATAGTACCTTCATCAGCCAAATTTTTATATTGTTTTAGTAAAAAATCAAAATCGGGTAAAAGAGTACGAATTTTGTCTAACGCAGGTGAGTCTGAAACTCTAACTTGAAATATTAAATTATTTGGTTCAAGAAATTCGTTTAAATATGAAATAAATGAATTAATTATTTGCTCAATTCCGCTATCTTTTCTTTTCAAATAATTTTCAATGAGATGTAACTGTAAAATAGAAAGCATTTCCTTTCTAGTAAAGACTTCTCCTATATCATACTCATTTTTTGATTTTAAACCCATTACACGCTCCATAACGTCTAATTCACTTGCTTTGCTCACTAAGTAGATTAATGAGGTTTCATCAGTATAACTAAATAGGTAACTAAACACTTTAAATAAATCAACTTGGTTTTCAATTCCATCTAAGTATTTTTCGCTGTAAATAGCTTCAATTAATCCTTTTTCATTTTTAAATATTACAGGCTCATCTTGGTCTTTACTCAAGCCACCTTGAACTCTGATACTCCAAGTATGTCCTTTTTCTAGTATTTCATTGTTTTGTTCTTCAGCTTTTTTCTTTGCTTTGTATCTAGTCTTGTCAGAAAGCTTTAATTCATTTGAATCTTTTGATTTTTGGGCTAGCCTTACATAATTTAAGTTGGAATCTTCACGGTCTAAGTAAGCACTTATAATATTTTCTTTATCTGATAAACTAAGGCTTTTTGGGAAATAAA
Organism: Seonamhaeicola sp.; assembly: GCF_028281565.1. GTDB lineage: Bacteria > Bacteroidota > Bacteroidia > Flavobacteriales > Flavobacteriaceae > Seonamhaeicola. The sequence goes on along the minus strand of NZ_JANQJQ010000048.1, from coordinate 34,824 downwards.
ATTTAGGTGTTTTTTTGTCAGTTTTCTTTTCTTCAAATTGAGACAGTAAAATTTCAGCGGAATTTTTATATGTCAGCAAAAAATCTCTGATTACTTTATTGAATTTTTGAACAATATTCTTTTGTGGCAGTATGTAATTTATTTGGGATGAAAAATTTTCGAGGATACAACTAAATGTTGGTTGAGATATGTTTTTATAAATGCTTAGTTTATTGATTAACTCCCAAAAGTTATTTTTATATCGATATTCTAAATCGTTTATAATTTCCTCAATATTTAGGTTGTTAATTTTTAAAAACCTGTTTTTTAACGATAACCAATTTTCCTCTACAATTTGATTGTACTTTTCTTTGTCTGATTCACTCCATTTGGTTAAAAATAGGTCGTTATCAAAATATAGTTTTATGTTGTAGAATTCAAGTAAATCATTAAGTGTAAATTTATGTTCAGAACTAAAATTGTTTAATAATTTCTCTGCTTTAATCAGGTTATGACTTGTGGCTCCATCCTCTTTTGAATAAAAGACTATTCTTTCTATTTCTTTTCTTGATTTCACATTTTTCGTCAAATTGCTGCTAACGGTTAAGTATACGCTAATTACGCATATTTCTTCTTTCTACTACTTTTTGTAACCACTTGTTTGTCAATTTGTTTTTTGTTACCAAGGCTTGTTTTGCAATACTTTAAAGAGGCTTACCATGTATTTTTATTAGGCATACTAATTTAACTAAATTTCCGACAAATTCAATATATGGTTATAAAAAAACCACTTCAAAAGAAGTGGTTTTCTATACGTGTTTTTTTGCTTCAGTCAGGTATCAATAGACCCCGTGACACGCCCAAAAAGTTTCGAAGTTGAAAACTTCGAAGAACTGGATTGAATCTTTGGTTTTGTATTAATGGTAGGAGTTACAAACTTGCATCAGCTAGGGATCGAGATTAAACCAAGAACACTTGTTTTTTAACTCAGTTCTTTGTTACCTGCTGGCTTTTCTCTTTTCAATTCTATATTTGTCCATACCACAATCGGAATTTAGTATTTCAACTTCTTCTCCGTTTTCTACTATAAATCCAATGAATTTATCTTCATAATCTTGCCAAGTTCCGCCAATAGGTGTTTCTCGACAAGTCTCCACTAAACTAAATATTTGTTTACCTCTCTGCATTATCATTCCACCTGGTTTGGTTCCGATATTCAATGCTTTAATACGTTCAACAAATTTCTTTTGAGCTAATTGGTATTCAGCTGGCTTTTCTTTAGAGGTCATTTTTATTGAAGCAAACGTTTTGAAGGCATTCAATTCGCTATGATAGTTGGCAACAAAAAGAATGAAATGCTCATAACTATTAGGTTCACTATTTTTTGGATAATTCTTATTCGAGTAGGCTACTATATTTTTAAGTCCAACGTTGTCAAAAATTTCGGTATGCTTTGGTTTATTCAAATCAGAAGCATCAAAAGAGTGCATTCTCAAATGATCTTTTAGCACCTCTTTCACAAAAAGTTCAGCAGATATGAAGTAGTCAGTATCTAGTTCCGATTCGGTTTTTAATTCAGTTTTAGATTCTTTAATTGGCTCCGAATAATGTTCAGTTTTTTGTTTTTTAGCTTTTTCATTGCAAGAGCAGAGAAGCAAAACCATTATTGTCAATATGTTGTATCGGATTATCATTTTACAGCTTGCAGGTAACGATTTTGTATATGAAAAGTAGTAGGCTTAAAACACAATGGTTTTTCGGTTAAAAATAAAGCTAGCAGAAAGAACCAAACCTTTGGTTTAGCTCTTTATCTGTTATTTTTTATGTACTGCGTTGTAGGTAGTAATTTATTTTGATTTAAAAGTTATTTCACTCATATTTTGTTGCCTTAACAATGCTTTTATTTGATAATTTTCCTTTTCCCAAATAATATATAATGGGCCTTCTTCAAACGTTCCTTCTCTTAACTCTAATTCACTTTTTCTCAAATACTGATTAAAACCATGAATATCATCATTTTCAACACCTTCGCTAATAACATTTCTTTTTTTAATAACCAATATACTACTTGGTTCTCCATAGGTTTTATTAAAAGCATTGTAAAATTGACGATTTATTAACTTTTGGAAATGAACGTTAATAGATATTATTGTATCATTTTTATCTGTTTCGATAAAAAGATTAATATATGGCATGCTGAAATAATCTTTTATTTCATAATCTAGTAGCTTAAGTAAATACTCAGCATTACTATAAAATTTAACTTCTGTGTTATGTATTTTGTAATTAGTTTCACTAAAATCATTTTCTATAGTTGCTTCCGCAACAGAAATGTGTTTTCCTAATAAGTTTTCAAACTTAATATTATCCATACCACATGAAATCAAAATAAAAAATATTGTTAAATTAATTTTAATAATATACATAATTTTTAACAATTTGTTGATGCCCCAAAGAAGTTACTAATGAATGGTGCTGGACTTGGAATTGGGAAAGGAGCTATTGGGCTTGCAGTACCCCCTATAAGCCCCATTTGTAATAAAAGATTGCTATTAAAAAAAATGCGTAAATTATGAGCAGTAATATCGGGGTTAGTCTCATTTTCCCTACTTCTATAACATAGATTTCCTTTGCCTGACTTTATTGAAGTATTATAAAAAAACCTACACAATTTGAAGAATTCTTTGTTCGATTTATACAGAAGTTCTTCATTTTTTTTATTAATAATATTATCATATTTCCCTTTTTTTATTCTTCTTAATTCCTTGTCATAATTGTATTTATTTAGCGATTCAATTAAATCAAAATCTTTTAATGTTGATGTTAACAAATTCTCCATAAATTTTAATCCTAAGTATGAATTCTCTTTGGTTGCACACAACGGTTTTAGTAAACGGTCGTTTTAATGCCGCTTACTTATTATTAGGCACTTTCATTTTTATTGCCAGAGATAATGCATGAATCTTTGCTGATTCTTTTTTTAGTACTTCAACAGATTGCGATAAACTCTTGAGCTGGTCAAAAGTATTCTGTGCATCAAAAAACTCTGGATTATCAAGGCTATTCAGCACTTCTTCTAATCCTTCTACAGAAATTTCTCTCCAATGAATAATTTCAGCAACAGAAAGTGAAATTTTCTCAACCCATTCATGTGATTTATGGTTTGGATCATTCTGATAGATTGAGTATAACTCAGTTATTCTAGTAAAGAGCATGCCGTTTATTCTCAAACCAGATTTATACTTAGTTCTGATTTCCTTGATTTTTAGCGTATCATTATTAACCGCCCCATTTATGAGAGAATTAACTATTTCATCCCAAGCTGAAGCCAGCAATTCAGATTCTTTAGCCATGTATTCAGCGTAGTCTACAACTTCTTGATGAGTACTTTTTCTACCCCTAGATTCAAGATGTTTTTCTATGGCTTTGTAAAATATTTCTACTTCTGCATTGTCCTTTGGTTCAAGATTAAATACTTTAGAAATTTTATCTATTGAGTCCGTAAAGCTTCCAATCGCGATAATTACGGTTCCAGCTACAAGTATTATGCTAAGCAACTTATTCTGCTTAAATTTCAAAATTATCTTATCATATGTTGTACTATTTTTGGTCATTTTGTGATTGTCTCTAACGGTTTCAGCTATGTGTAGTTGCTCGGGTTGACACTTAACTTTGCAAGTACGCACTAAGTTGTAAATTTCTGCGGAATTTCCAAAATAGGCAAGAATAAGCAATTACTTATAGCCATTGTTCTATGCAGTCTTTTCTACAATTTCTTTAATTTTCTTTTCAACTTCGGATTTATTCGTAAACTGAATCGTATAAACTTTGCTAAACTTATCTATTTTGTTAAAATCCCGAATTCTACTTGCACTTAAAGTCGTGAGTTCGGTATTATAAATAAATATCCCGATTCCTCTTGTTCCGCGAAGTTGTAATAAAAAAGATTCTATAGATTTTAAACCAACTTTACTTGCTCTTAAAACTTTTACTTCAACAAAGTACTTTCGTTTCCCCTTTCTAAATTCAAAGTCAAATTCTCTATCAGTTTTATTAAATGAATTTGGATTTATATCATACTTGGATTTTTCTAAAATGCTCAAAATATCTTTTTCAATTTTCTGATAACCAACAGACATAATTGTTGCACCAATTTCTGTTTGAGCCTCTTTTAATTCATTTTCTATTTCCTCATCCTTACTTTTTCGAGTTAAATAATTTGCTCTAAATGAAAAATACCCTCCAAGTAATGCGAGTAAAGTCCCTAAAATTGACAAAGCAGAAGAAATCCATTTAGATTTGCTCTGTTGTAGTTTCTCAGGTTCCTTATCATTAGTTTGAGGTAAGTTAGAAGTTAGATTTTCAATTTCCGCAATTAATTTTCTTCTTTCGGTTAGAGGAATGAATTTATCTTCCATAAATGATTCCTCTGCTCTTAAAAGAAACCATTTGTCTGAATTTTCAAATTTTAGATTAGCTCCAACTTCTTTACTTCTTATTAGTGCTTTTATTTCTTTTACAGAAGCTATAGAATCTGAATAGACTAACTCTTTAATTGATTGAATTACTTCTTTCGAAGCGTTGTTCAGTTTTGCGTTTTGAGATTCCTCTATATAATCTGGAATGTAGAAAATACCAAAATACAGGGTTGCGAAAACTCCGAAAACACTAAATATGTTTCCGAAATTTTTTAAAACCCATTTCCGTATATCATTTCTCATATAGTTTTGTCAGATTGCATAGAACGGTTATATAAGCAGCAATTATGTATATTTCTTTTATATGTTTTTGTTTTCAATTATCTGATTATAAGTATTTTGTTTGTTAGCTGCAAGTACCAAAAATGTTTTTTACAACAATAAGTAACGCTTTTATAATAATTCACTATACTCACGAATATAGCTGAAAATTTCTACAAATTCAATTCTTTGCAATAAAAAAACCACTTCAAATGAAGTGGTTTTCTATACACATTTTTTTGTTTCAGTTAGGTATCAATAAAACAAGAATCTCCGGAACCTTAAAGAACTTTTGGTCAAATAAATAAGATTCTTCGCTTCGCTCAGAATGACAGTGCGTTCAGAAGGACAGTTCTGCTGAAGTGGTCAGGTATCAATAGACCCCATCACACGCCCCATAAAGCTATTTAAAGCCTCCTTTTTAGGCGTACCGTCTTTGGTCATCTTGTTAACCTCCAAAGCACCGTAAAGGTTAGACAATAACTCGCCAATCACATCCAGTTCTTCATCCTTTAAAGAGGACACTTCAGTTAAGGACTCTAAAGTTTCAATGGTTTCTACCACAAAATCTTCGTCGTTTTCCTCGATGAAAGTGGTTAAATGTTTTATTACGGGTAATTTCATAAATGATATTTTATTTATCATTTCCGCGCCCGCCTGGAGAACGGACAGGAAAGCGGAAATCTCTTTTTTTTGGTTCTCGATACATCACGCTTAATGGCGTGACACTCGAACTGACATGAGTTATTGTTATGCTACTTCTTCAACAAGTGCTTTTAAAACATCAAACTTGTTGGTCTGTACCTGGTTTACAAAGGCACCATTTTTAAAAGCTGCGAATGTCGGTAAATTATCCACCGTGGCTAATTTTCTGGACTCTGGAAACTTTTCAGCATCGGCAATGATAAAGGTAACGTCTTCCAGTTCAGAAGCCAACTTCTTTACTTTAGGTTTCATAATGCGGCAATTGCCACACCACGAAGCAGAGTATTGAACCACCACCGTGTCGTTTTCCGTTACCAGATTTTGCAGGTTGTCTTGTTCTAATTCTTTTACCATAACTGTAATATTACCGTCTTTGCGAGTGGAACGAAGCAATCTACTATCATTAAACAGATTGCTTCACTTCGCTCGCAATGACGTTTGGGATTTCTTTAGTTCACGTGCGCCGCTAAATACTCAGCTACACCGGCTCTGTCAGCGTTCATAGCATCTTTACCTTCTTCCCAGTTAGCCGGGCAAACTTCACCTTTTTCCTGTACATGCGTTAAAGCATCCACCAAACGAATGTATTCCTGTACGTTTCGGCCTAATGGCATGTTGTTGATACTTTCGTGTTGTACAATACCGTCTTCATCAATGATGTAGGTGGCTCTGTAAGTCACGTTATCACCGTCAACAGTTACCACACCGGTCTCTTCATTGTATGTTTCGTTCGTAATATCTAAGATCCCTAAGGTAGAGGCTAAGTTTCTGTTAGAATCAGCTAAAAGCGGATAAGTAACGCCTTCAATACCACCGTTATCTTTTTCCGTATTTAACCAGGCAAAGTGTACTTCAGGCGTGTCGCAAGAAGCTCCGATTACAATAGTATTTCTTTTTTCAAACTCCCCTAAAGCGGATTGAAATGCATGTAATTCTGTTGGACACACAAAAGTGAAATCTTTTGGATACCAGAACAATACTACCTTTTTCTTGTTGTTAACTGCTTCCTCTAATACGTTTAATTTAAAAGTATCGCCCATATCGTTCATTGCGTCTACGTTTAAATCCGGAAATTTTTTCCCTACTAAAGCCATTTGTTTTTAAAATTTTATAATTAATGATTTTGTTTTCGAAGTGGCAAAAATATACAGTTACGCAACAAAAACAAACAGCTGTAAGATTTTAAATACTTATGTATTCATAGTATTTATTTATGCTATCTGAAAATGAGTAGGTTAGCTATGCTTTAGCGGTCAATTGCTTTATTTTAATTGAGAAGGCTGCAAAGAGCAAGGTTGTAAACGGACTCAACCAGTTAAAAATGGCAAAGAAGAGATAATCTATCACGGGAACCCCCAACACACCCGATTGGTAAGCCCCGCAGGTATTCCACGGAATTAAAACGGAGGTTACGGTACCGGAATCCTCTAAAGTCCTGCTTAAATTTTCAGGTGCCAAACCTTTATCTTCATAAGCTTTTTTAAACATTTTCCCAGGAACTACGATGGCCAAGTATTGGTCGGAGGCCGTCACATTCAAAGCCAAACAACTGGCCACCGTACTGGCGAACAGGCCAAAGGTTGAAGATGCCAGACCTAACAGGGCCTGACTGATCCTGGATAGGGCACCGATAGCATCCATAACGCCACCAAAGACCATAGCGCAGATAATTAACCAGATAGTGCCTAACATCCCGCTCATACCACCCGAAGAAAACAGGTCGTTTAAAACAGGGTCTGAGGTTTCCACAGACGCATCCACGGTCATGGCATTCATAACCCCTTTGTAAGCCGAATGAAAGGTCAGGGAATCCGTTCCGGCAACAGTTGCCACAATACCCGGTTGAGCAATGATGGCCGCAATACCGCCCAATAAGGTGCCCACCAAAAGCGCTACCAAAGGCGGTGTTTTTTTGATGATCATATAGATTACTATAACGGGTACTATAAATAACCAGGGCGAAATATTAAAAGCCCCATTAATAGCGGTGAGTTTATCCGAAATATCCGGGGAGCCTGTAGTATCAATATTAAATCCGATAATAACAAACACAAGGAGCGTCACGGTAATGGTGGGAACCGTAGTTAAAGCCATATAGCGAATATGGGAAAACAGTTCACCACCGGCCATGGCAGGAGCAAGGTTCGTAGTATCACTTAAGGGCGACATTTTATCACCAAAATAGGCGCCTGACAATACAGCACCGGCAGTCATGCCTACGGAAACATCCAGTGTTTTGGCAATACCCACTAAGGCGATGCCTACGGTAGCAGAAGTGGTCCAGGAGCTTCCGGTGGCAATGGAAATAATGGCACAAATGATCACACAGGCAGCCAAAAATATAGTCGGATTCAAAATTTGCAAACCGTAATAGATCATGGACGGAATGATACCGCTTATCAACCAGGTACCGGCCAAAGCCCCAACCATAAGCAAGATCAAAAGGGCTCCGGTGGTGGATTTGACATTTTCGGCCACTTCATCCAGCATTTGCCGGTAAGATACTTTGTTGAAAAACCCAACAATGGCAGCCACAGCTGCGCCTAATAATAAAATAAACTGGTTACTGCCGCTTAAAGCATCATCTTTAAATACAAAGAACACATTGTAAAAAAGCATGCCAACCAAAGCAAAAACCGGAATGAGCGCCTCCCAGATATTAAGTTCTTTATTGGTAATGATATTTTCGTCCTGGGGGTCTCTGGGTTTTATATTTTGGCTATCCATGAAGCGTTTTTGAAATTTTCAACGTAATGTTACGACTTTAGAGCCATGTTTGCAAATAGAAATAGTTCTGTACATTTGCTTCGGTTTTAGATCATCTATGGATTCATTAACGCAAATTGTTTTAGGTGCTGCCTGCGGCGAAGCGGTCTTAGGCAGGAAAATAGGGAACAAGGCCCTGCTTTTCGGAGCTATTGGCGGGACCATTCCGGACCTGGATGTTTTTGTTGGAAGCTGGATCCATGGCAATGAAATTGATGCCATGTTGTTCCACCGCGGGTTTATGCATTCCATTTTGTTTTCTGTGGTGGCTGCCATTATTTTAGGCTGGATCACACATAAATTATATAACACCGGAAAACGACTACATACAACCACTCAAAAGGATTGGAAAAACCTATTCTTTTGGTCGCTGTTTACACATCCTATCCTGGATTGTTTTACACCGTATGGCACGCAGTTATTTGCTCCGATAAGCAATTACAGGGTGGCTTTCAACAATATTGCCGTAGTGGACCCCATTTACACCTTACCGTTTTTATTATGCCTGATCGTCCTGATGTTTTTCAGAAGAACTTCAGTTAAAAGGCGGTTTGTTTTAAAGCTGGGCATTGGTATAAGTTCGCTGTATTTGCTGTTCACGTTCGGGAATAAACTGTATATGGATACGGTGTTTAAAAAGTCCTTGATCACCAATAAGATAGATTTTAAAAGAAACTATACGCAGCCCACTATTTTTAACAACATTCTTTGGTATGGCATTGCTGAAACCGATTCCACTTATTGGGTAGGCTATTACTCGTTACTGGACAAAGACAACCTGTTTTCAGATTTCAGGGAGCTGAAAAAAGAGCGGGCACTCTCACCGGATACCTATAAACGTGTTGGAGACCTGGCCTGGTTTAGCAATCACTACTACAGCATCTATAAAACAGGGGCAAACGAATACCTGTATAACGATTTACGCTATCCGATCACCAGTGAGGAAAACTCGAACTCCTCGGTCTTCAGGTTTGTGTTGTACGACGATAACGGCGAATTGAACATGAAGCCCTTTGAGGGCACCGAAGATAATGTCTCTGATGCCCTGAATGCCCTGTGGGTACGACTAAAAGGTAAGTAAACACCCCTATAGAGCTACGCTCGGTATCTTCAATGAAAATATATTTTCACTTCAATAATCCTCAAGGGGACAATTTTGCGAGTAACATTCCTCCCTTGAGATTAACGAAATCAAAGTACACCTTTGATTGAAGTTAGAGAGCGAAGCTTTTGTTAAGGAGGGTGTTTATAAAGCAAAACGTTTTGTTAACCGATAATCTTGTGAAATACGGTTTTGCAGTTTTAGTTAAATCAAGTTCACCTAAGCTAAGCTACTTTCGTTACTTCTTCTGTTGATAAAATGCCTAATTCTTCCATACAGCTTCGCATCATGTTATAGGTGCGTTTGATGTCGGCATCCAATCCTATGGAGAAGCGTATCAGGCCGTCGGTCAATCCCATTTGTTCCTGTTCTTCCAAAGGAATTTCAGAGGATGTAGACGTTCCCGGCGCACTGAACAGGGTTTTATAAAAGCCTAAACTAACGGCTAAATAGCCTAAATTCTTCTCCTGCATCATTTCCATGAGTTCGTTGGCCTTGTCTAAAGACCCCACGTCAATAGTAAGCATGCCTCCGAAACCATATTCGGTATTCATCATGTCCTTAAACAATGTATGTGATGAGTGAGACGCTAATCCGGGATAAACGGTTTTAAGCCCGTCAGCTTCAAATTTTTCAGCAAGATAAAGCCCGTTTTTGCTATGTTGTTGCATTCGGATGTGTAAGGTCCTTAAGTTCTTTAGAACAGACGAGGCTCTTAAGCTATCCATAGTCACACCCAATAACATGGAAGCGCCGTCATTAACGTTTCGCAATTCGTTTATAAAGTCCTGGGTACCGCAAACTACACCACCAACCGTATCACTGGAGCCGTTGATGAATTTTGTTAAACTATGGATCACCACATCGGCACCTAGTTTGGCAGGAGAAATGGATAAGGGTGAAAAGGTATTATCTACCACAAGCTTTAAATCATGGCGTTTGGCAATAGCTGCGAGCCCTTTAATATCAGCTATTTCCAAAAGCGGATTACTAACCGATTCACAATAGATCATTTTCGTGTTCTCAGTAATGGCAGCTTCAACAGCCTCTAAGTTTGTGATATCGACAAACGAGGTATTGATATTTAATTTCGGTGTAAAATTCTTTAAAAACGCATAAGTACCTCCGTAAATGGTTCTGCTAGACACCACATGATCTCCGGCGTTGCACAATTGTAATATAACCGAAGTAATAGCGCCCATGCCTGAGGATGTTACATTAGCGGTTTCCGTACCTTCCATAGCGGCTAAAGCTTCTCCCAAATACAGGTTAGAAGGCGAGGAGTGGCGCGAATACAGGTAGCAACCATCGGCGTTACCTTCAAAGGTATCGAACATGGTTTTAGCTGATAAAAAGGTATAGGTTGACGAATCTGAAATGGAAGGGTTCACCCCTCCGAATTCTCCAAAATATTGCAGATCCTGAATATTGTTTGCGGGTTTGAAAGACATAACATTTGATTTTGCTAAATCAAATTTCGGGATAAACAGGCAAAAAATCAATGATAATAAAAAAATATAGAAAATAAAACTATTAAAATGGAATATATTAGAAAAAAAATATAAAACTCAATCAATTATCTGTATATTTATGAAAATTTTTCAATTATGGTTTTTGATGCCACCGATAAAAAGCTTTTAGGGTATTTGCAACAGGACAGTAAACAGACCAATAAAGAACTTTCCAATAAGTTAAACTTGTCAGTTACAGCGGTTTACGAACGCATAAAAAAACTGGAAAAAGAAGGTTTTATTGACGGTTATATAGCCCTGGTCAATAAGGATAAAGTGCAAAAGAACTTTATCGTATTTTGTCATGTCAAACTGATTCAGCATAGCCAGGACTATGTCTTTAGTTTTGAAAGGGAAGTGGCTAAATTAAATGAGGTGCTGGAGTGTTATCATTTAAGTGGTGATTACGACTACCTCCTAAAAGTTTTGGTAAAAGATATGGCAGCATTTAGAGAATTCATGGTAAAAAAGTTAACAACCATCAATCATATTGGCAGTACACACAGTATGTTTGTTATTAATGAAGTTAAACACACTACGGCTATAACTATGTAACCATGAAGACTACTATTTATAAAGGCCTTGAGTTTTTTATCATTTTTGTTTTAGTGCCTGTTAGCTTTACTATAAACTATTCGTTTCGGATAAAAGGTATGATCGGGCTTATAGGGTTTGTTTACGTTATTTACGTCTTGCTTAAAGTAGAAAAGCTTAAGTTTAAAATAGCACCAAACCTGGATTGGAAGCGCTTTTGGAAGGCCACCGTGTTGAAACTTCTAATCATAGTAGCCATTACCACGCTTTTTGTATGGGTGACGGACAAAGCCGCTCTTTTTAATGTATTGCTTAACAAGCCTAAACTATGGGTTATTATTTTGTTTATATATACGTTTCTGTCAGTATATCCGCAAGAGTTGATCTACCGTACCTTCTTTTTTCAACGTTACCGGGATCTGTTAAGGAATGAGACCCTGTTCCTCTTTTTAAATGCCGTTATTTTTTCTTTGGGGCATATATTCTTTAAAAATGCCCTGGTGATCGTACTGACGTTTTTAGGTGGTTTATTATTTGCAATCACGTATAAGAAAACCCAATCTACCTTATTGGTTTCCATAGAACATGCTGTTTACGGGTGCTGGTTGTTTACTGTTGGCATGGGGAATATGTTAGGATTTCCCGGCTAGGTAATTTTCACTAATTCTTACAGGGAATTAAATCTTTTTACTATTTTTAAAGAAACTATTATTAACCAATCAAAGATTAAAGTATGAAAAATTTACGACCTCTCATTTTGGGGATTATTATTGGGGCATTGGCAACTTACTTCTTTTGCCCAAGGCAAGCAGGTGATGATGCCTCAACCGAAACAGTAAAAGTTATTAAACCAAAAGGCGTTATTTCTGTGGCAGAAGCTACGGCTTTAAATGACAATTGGACACAATTAAGAAAATCGATTATTGATTCTATCACAGAAAGCAGGGTAGGAAAAGAAGATTACAGATGGGCCTGGTGGTCTATAAAGGATATAGAAGATTACATTGCCTTTTCAAGACATCAAACTGACAGTCTTGGTTATAGTATGAATGGGCTTCGTATGTATTTAGGAGTCTATGGAGAAAATACCGAACAAAATAAAAGGGGTTTGACTACTATGTTTATAGTGCCTACGATTAGTTCTACACAAAAGGCTAGTATGGGTTTATTTAATATCGCTGTGCAAGAAGGTGGTGGGAATTGTCATGACTGTTTACCGATGAATAATGGTACAGGCGGACAAGGTGGCTATCCACAATAAAGTTAATGAATGATTTCTTATTAGAATACTACAATAACATCACGTTTAGTGTAGAAATTTTAGCAGCTATTATCGGTTTAATACTTTATAAAAAGTATAGCTTAACAGCTGCTAAATTTTTTATCTGGTTTTTGGTATACTTAGCTTTATGTGATTTTTTGGGAAGCTATGTACATTATATAGAGGATAGCTTTCTGAGTTTTTTGGAAGGCACTAGACTAGTTAGAAATTTTTGGTGGTCCACATTGTTTTGGAAAATCGGAGCTATTCTATTTTTCGCTTTCTATTACTATAGAGTTTTAGCTAAAAAAAAATTTAAGCGAGTCATTCTATATAGTGGTTATTTATTTTTAACATTTTCTGTTATTTATATACTCTACAATTGGGATGACTATTTTATACGTTTTTTTCCAGTATTAGATGTTTTAGGGGCAATCATCATTTTCTTATGTACTGTTTTTTATTTTGTTGAAGTTTTACAAAGTGATAGAATATTATCATTTTATAAATCTCTTAATTTTTACATTAGTGCTGCTATTTTTATTTGGTGGCTGATTATAACACCATTGGTGTTTTATGATATTTACCATTCTGAAATGGATTGGAATTTTATTTTTTTGAAGTGGCAGATCTATTTATTTGCTAACATTGTTATGTATTTAACTTTTACCTTTGCTTTAATATGGTGCAAACCGGAGAACGATTAGCCAGTACAGCGTCTGAACGCTATTTGTTGGTGTATATGATTGCTGTTTTAGTAATTATCACCACCCTGGTTATTGTATTTTTTGTGGTGTTTTTAAAGCGCAAGAACAAACTGTTACTTGACAAAATAAAGCAGGAGCAGGATTTTGAAGAAGAAATTGCCCAGGCCCAAACCGAAACCCAGGAACAAACCCTAAAAAATATTGGCTGGGAATTGCACGATAATGTGGGGCAGTTACTATCGTTTGCCAGTATGCAGTTAAGCATTTTAAAAATGGGGGCACCTGATGATATCAAAGAAAAATTCAAGGATACCTCCGAGGCTTTACAAGAAAGTTTAAAAGAAGTACGGTCACTTTCCAGGACTTTGAACAACGAAGTCGTATTGAATATTGGTTTTGAAAAGTCGGTTTCCAACGAGCTGGAGCGTTTAAAGAAAATGAAGTTTGCCTCGGCAACCCTTCAGAAGATAGGTGAGAAGCGGCCTTTTACCAATAGAAAGCACGAGATCATTTTATTTAGAATTATCCAGGAGTTTTTATCTAATTCGGTAAAATATTCCGAAGCGGAAAACCTTAGTGTTACGTTAGATTATCAACCGGAGCACATTGTGATCACGGCCAAAGACGATGGTAAAGGCTTTGATATGGCTACCGTAGAAAAAGGCGCAGGGCTTTTAAATATGAACAGCCGGGCCGCTTTAATTCATGCCGACCTACAGCTAAGAACAGAAGCCGGTAAAGGGGTTGAAATGGTGATACATTACCCGTTTGGCTAGTGTTTGTTTTATACATTTAAGAACAAAGACAAAAGACAGAAGACGGAAGACAGAAGACCGGTGACAGAGGACCGATGACAGAAGCTGGAAACTAAGGTTGGAATTTGTTTTTTGGGATTTGGGTTTTGAGATGGCTTGGCGTCTTTGCGAGGGAATTCAGTAGGCAGTCGCAGTGTTCAGTGGGCAGTCACAACACCACGACTTGAAATTTGAAATTTGGTATTTGAGATGCCTTGGTGCCTTTGCGTCTTAGCGAGAGGATTCAAGACCGATGACCGAAGACGGAGGACGGAAGTTGAAATGGTGATACATTACCCGCTTACATAAAATACTTAGTGTTATTTGTTGTCATACTGAGCAAAGCGAAGTATCTCATAGATATAATTTACAATAGATTCTTCACGCCATGGTATGCCGTTCAGAATGACAGTTTACCCAAACCATTTAAACATCTTCTTCATAAGGCTCAGCTTATCCTTATAAGGCGCATAGCGCACCGGCGGATCGGTCCAGTTGCCACGCTTTACAATGGCTTTGTCATGCGAAAAAGTGTCAAACCCCAATTTGCCGTGATAGGCACCCATGCCACTGGCACCAACGCCTCCAAAAGGTAAACGGTGATTCCCGAAATGGATCAATAGGTCGTTGACCACACCACCTCCAAATTCAAACTTCTTGATGGTGTTTTCAACAAAGGAGGTATTGTTTGAGAACACGTAAAACGCCAGAGGCTTTTCAAAGTTCCGGATGATATTTTCAATAGCTTCTTCCGTATCATAACTGAGAATAGGCAGTATGGGACCAAAAATCTCATCAGACATCAAGGCGCTATCCAAAGCCGGTTCATTGACTAAAGTAGGGGCTATGTAACGATCTTCCATATCTATGTCCCCTCCAAATATAATGTCCGCACCTTCAAGGGCTTTTGCCAAACGTTCCGTGTTTCGTTTATTAATGATCCTAGGGAAATCAACAGATGCCTTAGGATCGTTACCGTAAGCCCGGGTAATTTCCTTTTTCAGCATGTCCAAAAGGGGGGCTTTTATAGTGTCTTTGACTATAAGGTAGTCTGCAGCAATACAGGTTTGTCCGCCGTTGAGAAATTTACCCCAAACGATGCGTCGGGCTGCTAATTTCAGATCAACCGTATCATCAATGATACAGGGCGATTTACCCCCAAGCTCCAAAGTTACCGGTGTTAAATGCTTGGCGGCGGCTTTAGCCACAATTTTACCTACGGGAACACTACCTGTAAAAAAGATATAATCCCATTTTTGGGCCAGTAATTCCGTAGCCACATCAACAGCACCCTGAACAGAAGTCGCCACCTCTTTTGGGAATACCGTGTTTATTATTTCAGAAACCAGTTTCGAGGTGTTTTCTGTTAGTTCGCTAGGTTTTAGGACGACGGTGTTTCCGGCGGCAATGGCCATGATCACAGGTTCAATGGTTAGCAGGAACGGGTAATTCCAGGGGCCAATGATCAATACATTGCCATAAGGTTCTTTATAAATATAATCTTTGGAAGGATAGGTAAGTATGGAAGCTTTAACGCGCTTCGGCTTTGCCCATTTTTTAAGGTTCTTAATGACCAGGTTCAACTCTGAAAGCACCAACCCGAACTCACTTAAATAACTTTCAAATTCCGGTTTTCTGAAGTCCTTTTTTAAAGCATCGTAAATAGCCTGTTCCCTGGAAATAATTTCTGCCTTTAAAGCCTTTAATAATTGCAGCCTGTAAGCAATGGCTTTGGTTTTTTGAGATTTGAAAAAGGTGCGCTGGGCTGAAAGTATGTCCGGAATGCTGTTCAAAGTTTTTTTTATAAATATATTAAATAGTTCCCGATTGTACTTCACTGTCACTTTGGTACTTTGACCAGAGTCTTTTAAACGGTCTAATGATTAATATAAATTTTAAAAACACCGTAATAGTATTTCTGTTTTTGGCTCTCCTCTTAAGTTTAAGAGGAGAATGAATTTCAGTTTCCAAAAAGAAACTGGAAGAAAGCCAAGATTTGTTTAACCCTCCGAATCCCGATTATTATCAGGATTCACCTCCCTTTAAAAAAAGGGAGGAGCCATTAAAAATATCAAACTTATGGACTATATACAAGCGTCCCAAACCGGGTCTTTCGGTGGAGGAGCCATAACGTTAATCTGCTCTTTGGAAACCGGATGTACAAACTGAATTTGCCTGGCATGCAGGTGAATACCGGCATCTTTATTGCTCCGGTCCGCACCGTATTTTAGATCGCCTTTAATCACGCAACCTATAACGGATAATTGCGATCGGATCTGATGGTGCCTACCCGTCTCCAGATTGATTTCCAGTAAAACATAATGATCCAGTTTTTTTAGGGTTTTATAGTGAAGTACGGCCTTTTTACTGCCCTGAACTTCCTTTAAATGGGCATAAGACTTGTTGTTCTTAGGATTCTTTTTAAGCCAGTGAATGAGGGTATCTTCTTGCTTTGGAGGGGCATTTTTAACAACGGCCCAATAGGTTTTTTGAATGGCTTTGGTAAGAAATAATTTGTTCAATCGGGTCAGGGCCTTACTTGTTTTGGCAAATACTACAATACCGGTTGTTGGCCTGTCAAGCCTGTGAACGGTGCCTAAAAATACATTGCCGGGCTTGTTGTATTTGTCTTTGATATAGGCTTTTACAATATCGCTAAGCGGTTTGTCACCGGTTTTGTCTCCCTGTACTATATCTCCGGCCCGTTTGTTAACAATGATGAGATGATTATCCTCATGTAAGATTTGAAGGTTGTTTTTATTTGATAATATTTTTTTAGTCAAAACTTATAAAAGGTAACTATGAGGGCACTTCGGCTTCGAGAACCTCAGCCACCGTTAACTGTGACTACGACTGTCAACTATTTAGTATTGTTCGCTTTCATTAGGGAAATCAGCACTTTTTACATCGGTAACATATTGTCTCATGGCATTGGTCATGTCTTCATATAAATTGAGGTACCTGCGTAAAAAACGCGGATTGAATTCATGGGTCATGCCCAGCATATCATGTAATACCAATACTTGTCCGTCAACATGCGGACCTGCACCAATCCCAATGATCGGGATCTTGACGCTGTCGGCTACTTCTTTAGCTAAAGCCGCAGGAATTTTTTCAAGTACAATGGCAAAACAACCAATGCGCTCTAACATTTTAGCATCCTGAATTAAGCGCTCTGCTTCTTCCTCTTCCCTGGCACGAACCGTATAGGTTCCGAATTTGTATATGGATTGCGGAGTTAACCCTAAGTGCCCCATCACCGGAATCCCGGCATTTAAAATCCGTTTGATAGAGTCTTTCACTTCCTTCCCGCCTTCAAGCTTTACGGAGTGGGCACCACTTTCTTTCATGATCCTGATAGCCGATCGAAGCGCTTCTTTCGGATCACTTTGGTAACTTCCAAACGGGAGGTCCACCACAACCAAAGCCCTGTCAATGGCCCTGATAACAGACGAAGCATGATAGATCATCTGATCTAATGTGATAGGTAAAGTGGTTTCATGGCCGGCCATCACATTACTGGCCGAATCCCCAACTAAAATCACATCTACACCGGCACCATCCACAATTTTTGCCATGGTATAATCATAGGCGGTTAGCATGGATATTTTTTCATCGGAGGCTTTCATATCCACCAATGATTTAACGGTTACGCGCTTATATTCTTTTTTGGCTGTAGACATCTCTTATTAGTTTAGAAATAGCATGTAAAAGTAATAAAATAAAAAGTTAAACTTTTGTTTATTGATAACCCTTTTTGGGTATGTTGGCCTATTTTAGTTTAAAACTAAAAGTTATGCAGCGAGTCATTTTCTATTTAATTGTGTTGATCACGTCGGCAGTATTTGGTCAAAGTGAGGAAGAACAAAAGGCTAAAGCCACTATTGATACGTTCTTTGAAGGCTTTCATAAAGGCGATACGGTGCTGATGCGATCTGTTATGAGTGATAAGGTCATCATGCAAACCGCTTTCAGAAATAAGGAAGGAAAAGATATATTGGTAGATGATTCGCCCGGAAACGTTTTAAAGGCTATCGCTACCAGGACTGTAGATCAAAAATGGGAAGAACGCCTGTTATCGTATAACATTCAGATTGATGGTAACATGGCTAACGTCTGGACGCCTTATGAGTTCTGGTATAATGATGAATTTCACCATTGTGGTGTAAACTCGTTTCAGCTATTTAAAAATGGTGATGCCTGGGAAATTATTTATATGATTGATACCAGGAGGCGGGCCTCTTGTAAAGTAAATTAACTGTTTTTTACTTTTTTAAGAAATATAAGTGCTATAATACCTATAATTAATTCTCCTATCATGGCATAGAATAATCCATCTGCCGGTTTTCCATCTAAGATCAGACTTAGTAATCGTCCTGTTCCATACGAAAGAAAAAACAGTGCAGCCAGTCCAATAGCACTTTTTCTCCAATTTGTTCGAAATACTGAAAAAAAGATAAAAACAGACGCAGAAAGAATAGCTGCTCCAGGCGCTCTTGCTTCACTAAAATGACTTGCGCAGGAAAGTATAATCCCGTTGTCTGCCTGCAATTGAGCAGGGAAAAAGAGCAAGCCGCCACCGACAAAAAGTCCTGTGAGGCCTGCTAAAATCAAAAATGCTGTTACTATTTTATTATTGTTCATATGCTAAGTTTTAATTATTTTATTGAATATTCGTAAAGTGACATAAAAATAAAATTCTTGTCATGCTGAACTTGTTTCAGCATCTCAATAAACTATAAAACAGATATAAAGAAGAGACTCTGAAACTAGTTCAGAGTGACAAATCCATCTATTATCTATAATTGCTGACCATCATTTATTTTATTTAAGAGACCAAAGTTTTTGCAAACTGTTTTATTGACAATTGTGGTTCGCCTAATACCTTCCAGGTGCTTTCTGATATTTGTTCTTCTTTTAACTGTTCTACATAGGTTAGCAGTTGTTCCATAAACTGCTCTTCTTCAACACTTGGTAGTCCTAATTGATGAATTATTTCTATTGGATATTCTTTTACCTGAACCTCTGCGTTGAATTCGCTTAAGAATATTCTGGCAGCATCCGGAAAGCTCATGCCTTCTTTCCCTTGAATAGTAAAAGATTTGTTGTAGGTATCACTATTACCAATGGTATTGTAGATGTTTTCCGCTAAATCAATGGTATTTGTGTAGTACATTGGATATTGGTGGTTTCCAATGATGCTAAACTCATTTCCTTGTATAAATACAGGGAAGGAATCTAAAAAGAATGAGCAATGCAGATAGGTGTAATTGATACCTGATGCTTTCATGTAGTCCATGGCAGGCTTCCTAATTCGGTTTGTTTTGTACTCCAGCCCCTTTACAGCAAATTCAGGATTTGATGAATCAATACCTAATATTTGAATAATATGGTTGACGCCTAGTTCTCTACTTACCTCAATGATATTAATGATACCTTCTCTTTCCGTGTGAAAAGGTGCTTCTTCATCCCAATTTGTAGTGTTCAAGCTTAAATAAATAGTATCTGTATCAATTAATGCTTCTTTTAAGCTATTTTTATCAGCCACATCACCATAGACAATTTCTACTCCCTCTGGCAAAAGTGTCTTGGCATTATCGACATCCCTTACTACAGCTTTAACTTTTACGCCTTTTTTATTAAGTTCTTTTGTAACTGGCAACCCTAGTTGGCCGGTTGCTCCAATGATTGTTATGCTTTTCATTTTTATATATTTTAATTGTTTACTTATGCACTTAATTTGATGCCGATTATACCGACAATGATGAGGAATAAAAACAGGAGTTTTGTCCAGCTTATAGAGTCATTAAATAATATAGCTCCCATTAGTACAGTTCCGCTAGCGCCAATACCGGCCCACACTGCATAAGCAGTACCCATTTCAATACTTTGCATGGATTTTAAAAGTAGCCAGAAACTTAATCCTCCGAATATGAAGAACCCTACGATTCCCTGCCATTTAGTAAAACCCTCTGAAAATTTCATTGAGGTGGTAAACCCGATTTCGAATAAACCTGCCAGTATTAGGTAAAGCCATTTCATAATGCATCCTCATTTTTGTTTTTCATGGCAAAATTATAGAGGTATAGGAAGCTTTCTTTTTACCTATGTTAAAAAATTAATTAGTGCGAGTTCGATATGTTATGTATTGACAGTTAATTGTTTATGTGGGTTTTTTTAATAGTAGCTATGTCATTCCGAACGAGGTACGAGGAGGAATCTCATCATGATGAGATATCTCGTCGCTCTCAAAAGAGCTCTGTCGATATGACAAATCGTTGTTTTCAATTTTATAGTCAATAGTTCTTCTGTTGAAATTTAAATCAAACTCACATCAATTATTAGCCCTGATACGGCTTAAAGTTACTTGTGTGATACCCAAATAAGACGCTATATGCCCCAGGTTGACCCTTTGTAAGATATGTGGAAATTTTTCAATTAGTGTTAAATACCTGCTTTTCGCATCTGTAAAATGAATGGACAAAATCTGTTGTTCCATCTCTAAAAGCGCTATTTCCGCAAGCTTTCTACCAAAAATGGATAGCTCTAAGTTTGAATTGAAAAGATTCAAAAGTGTCGACCGTTTAATTTTTAAGAGTGTTGAATCTTCTAAAAACACCAAATTCTCAAGGGATGGTTTTGATTCTATGAAATTGCTCAAAGAAGCTGCTATATCGCACTCAAAACCAAACCAAAGTGTTACATCCTTTCCGTCCTTGTTAATGTAATAACTTCTTAAAGCGCCTTCTTTTATAAAGTATACAAAATCATGGGCTTCTCCTTCTTTAATTAAAAAATCACCCTTCTTCCTGTTTACTTCAGTCATCTCTGAATGAAGTATATTAAAGGCCGGCTCGCTTAATGCATATTTGGTTTTAAACAAGGTCTTAAAAGCGTTCATGAAGTTTTAATTATTCGATAATTGAAATGTTGCATAATGATCTTATGAATATAGATTGTTTATATCCAACGTTAGACGAAGTTCGCTAATTTTTCGTGCAAAGTCAAATAATGAATAAATAGAAAACTAGGGTCAGTTCGAGTGATTTTCCACAGAAGATTGTATCGAGAACTATTTTATGGATTCCTGTTTTCACAGGAATGACAGAAGACCATTCGAATCGAAAAATTTCATTTAGGAATAATTTTAAATTTAGCAATCCGTCAGGTTAACGCCCACCGCTAAGCCCCCTTCGCTGGTTTCTTTGTATTTGGTGTTCATGTCTTTAGCGGTTTCCCACATGGTGGCCACTACCTTGTCTAAGGGTACCTGGGTGTTTTCAGGATCGGTGTCTAAAGCTAATTCAGCTGCATTAATAGCTTTTATGGCACCCATGGCATTGCGTTCTATACAGGGGACCTGTACCAAACCCCCAATAGGATCACAGGTTAAACCTAAATGGTGTTCCATAGCAATTTCTGCGGCGATCAATACTTGCTCCGGTGTGCCTCCCAAAAGTTCACATAGGGCGCCTGCCGCCATAGCGGATGATACGCCGATTTCTGCCTGACAACCACCCATAGCAGCACTTATTGTAGCTCCTTTTTTAAAGATGCTGCCTATTTCTCCGGCTACCAGTAAAAATTGTTTGATGTCTTCAAAGTTACCATCGTGGTTTTCAATCACCAGGTAGTACATAAGTACAGCTGGAATAACCCCGGCACTACCATTAGTAGGTGCAGTAACTACACGTCCTAAGGAGGCATTCACTTCATTAACGGCTAAGGCAAAACAGCTGACCCATTTAATGATCTGCCTGAATTTAACTTCGGTATCTCTAATGGCGTAGATCCATTCCACAGGATTAGAATAAGGCGAAGTACCTTTTAGTTTTTGATGCATGTCAAAAGCACGTCGTCTTACATTTAACCCGCCTGGGAGTGTGCCTTCGGTATGACAACCTGTGTACATGCATTCCAGCATGACATCCCAGATACGTTTTAATTCGGTATCAATGTCCGTTTCAGAACGGATAGATTTTTCATTTTCCAAAACCACTTCTGAAATGGATTTATCCAAAGTTTGACAATATTGTAAAAGTTCAGTGCCTTTTTCAATAGGATAGGGGAAGGTGCATTTTATTTCAAAATTCTTTTGAGCATTATCTGAGTCTTCTTTTATAACAAATCCGCCGCCAATAGAATAAAAGGTGGAAGTTATCTTATCAGATTGGGTAAACGCCGTAAAGGTTAACCCGTTGGCATGAAAGGGCAGGAAGTTCTTATGGAATGTGATTGCGGTTTCGAAGTCAAAATCAACAGCCTTTTCATTATTAAAATACAATGTGCCGGTTGATTTTACAGCTTCAATCTTCTTTGAAATGGTTTCTACAGGAATTGTTTCCGGATCAGCCCCTGACAGCCCTAAAATAATGGCATAATCTGTAGCATGCCCTTTACCGGTTAAAGACAGGGAGCCATAGAGGCCCACAGTGACCTTTTGAACGTTGTTAAAATCATTGGAATCTTTTAATTCTTTTATAAAACATTCAGCTGCGCGCCATGGCCCAAGGGTATGTGAACTTGAAGGGCCGATGCCAATTTTAAGCATGTCGAAAACCGAGATACATTCCATTTACGAAAACGTTATAGTTTCGCAAATATAGATGGTTCTTCTTTGAGTTCAAAGTCCAAAATTCAAAGTTTATAGTTTGAAGTTTCGAGTTTGACTTTTATTTCTCATGAAGGTGCAAAGACACTAGAGTATCTTAAATCTCAAATTCCAAAAAACAAATCCGGACTTCCGTCTTCGGTCATTGGTCCTCCGTCTTGATTTCAAATTACAAAATGAGGAATCCTGACTGCCTACTGAATACTGCGACTGCCTACTGAATTCCCTCGCAAAGGCACAAAGACACAAGGTTTTAGTGAATAAATAGGGTGATAGGATTAGTGCTGCGAACCGGTGCGTTAGGGATTGCAGTGGTATCCTTTTTTGAAATAACAAAAGTGCGTCATTACGAGGAGGCAGGACGAAGTAATCTCTCTCCAGTTAGGAGATTGCCACAGGTAATTAGAAATTACCTTCGCAATGACACCCAAAAAAGATATAGCCCTTCGGCTGCGCTCAGGATAAACTCCAAGCCCGACCCGTAGTCATTGAGCGGAGTCGAAATGTTGGGGAACGCCCAACTTCTCAATAGTTTTGTTGAGCTTAGTCGAAGTATCGAAGTACATCACGCCTTTAGCGTGACACTTGAAGTGACAGGAAGTATATCAATTCTTATCGAATTCATGAGATACTGTCTACTGCTACTGTGTACTGAGACTGGAATATGACACTGTGTCAGCATTTTTGTATTGGCATAAAGATTGACTAATACAAACCGAGTTTAAAAAAGAACATTCAACACAATTAAGAAAACATATTATGAGTAAAATTATTGGAATAGATTTAGGAACAACCAACTCTTGCGTTTCAGTGATGGAGGGTAACGATCCTGTTGTAATCCCAAATGCTGAAGGAAAGCGTACCACGCCTTCGGTGATCGCATTTGTTGAAGGCGGTGAGATTAAAGTTGGTGATCCTGCAAAAAGACAAGCGGTAACAAATCCTACTAAAACCGTTTATTCTATTAAACGTTTTATGGGGAATAAATATTCTGAGTCTAAGAACGAAGCAGAACGTGTACCATATAAAGTAGTAAAGGGTGATAATGACACCCCCAGAGTTGACATTGACGGTAGATTATACACACCACAGGAATTATCGGCCATGATCCTTCAAAAAATGAAGAAAACTGCCGAGGATTACTTGGGACAGGATGTTAGCAGAGCTGTAATTACAGTGCCTGCTTACTTTAACGATTCGCAACGTCAGGCTACTAAAGAAGCCGGTGAAATTGCAGGTTTAAAAGTAGAGCGTATTATTAATGAGCCTACGGCTGCGGCATTGGCTTATGGTTTAGATAAAAAAGGACAAGACCAAAAAATAGTGGTATTTGATTTTGGTGGTGGTACACATGATGTATCTATCCTGGAATTAGGTGATGGTGTATTTGAAGTATTATCTACCGATGGTGATACACACTTAGGTGGTGACGACGTAGATGAAAAGATCATTAACTGGTTAGCAGACGAGTTTAAGTCTGAAGAAGGTATGGATCTTAGAGAAGATCCAATGTCGCTTCAACGTTTAAAAGAAGCTGCTGAAAAAGCTAAGATCGAGTTGTCATCTTCTACACAAACAGAGATCAATTTACCTTATATCACGGCTACGGCCAGTGGTCCAAAACACTTAGTTCGTACATTAACACGTTCTAAATTTGAGCAGTTAATTGACGATTTGGTAAAACGTACCATTGAACCTTGTGCGGCTGCTTTAAAAGCTGCCGGCTTAAGCAAAAGTGATATTGATGAAGTGATTTTAGTAGGAGGTTCCACACGTATCCCGGCCGTACAGGAAGCTGTTGAAAAATTCTTTGGAAAAGCGCCGAGTAAAGGTGTGAATCCGGATGAAGTAGTATCCTTAGGTGCCGGTATCCAGGGTGGTGTATTAACAGGAGATGTAAAAGATGTCCTGTTACTTGACGTAACGCCGTTATCATTAGGAATTGAAACTATGGGTAACGTATTCACCAAGTTAATTGAAGCGAATACTACCATTCCTTCTAAGAAATCGCAGATATTCTCTACAGCGGCTGATAATCAGCCTTCAGTGGAAATTCATGTATTACAGGGTGAAAGACCCATGGCTGCAGATAATAAAACCATTGGACGTTTCCACTTAGACGGTATTCCTCCGGCAAGACGTGGAACGCCTCAAATTGAAGTAACCTTTGATATTGATGCCAATGGTATCATTAAAGTATCTGCTGAAGATAAAGCTACCGGAAAATCCCAGGATATTAGAATTGAAGCTTCTTCAGGATTAACAGAGGAGGAAATTGAAAAAATGAAAGCAGATGCGGAAGCCAATGCGGAAGCGGATGCTAAAGCTGCTGAGGAAGCTAAGAAATTGAACGAAGCGGATTCTATGATCTTCCAGACCGAAAAACAATTAGAGGAATTTGGTGATAAGTTATCTGATGACAAGAAACAACCGATTCAGGATGCTTTAGATGAATTGAAAAAAGCTTATGAAACGAAAGATATAGCTGTTATTGAGCCTGCTTTAGAGAAAATCAACGAAGCGTGGAAAGTAGCCAGCGAGGAAATGTACAAAGCACAAGCCGAAGCACAACAAGCCGGTGGTGCCCAACCGGGACCGGATGCCGGTGCGGCAGGTGATGCGAGTGAAGGAAGCGACGTTGAAGACGTGGACTTTGAAGAAGTAAAGTAAGTAGAGAACCAATACTGAACTAATTTCAGTATTTATTGTGTGAATCACTTATCCTGAGCGAAGTCGAAGGATCTAAAGTTCGAAGACAGAAGCTAGAAGTATAAAAAGCGCAACTAAATTTAGTTGCGCTTTTTTTTTGTTCTCATATGGGATTCAAATATCCCGCCAGTGCCCGACCGTATCGGGTGCTATTTATAAACAAAAACCACTTTAAAATAGGGTAGCTTTTGTTCGTAAGGCTTAGTTAAATTGATAAGACATTGTGGTACTCATTACAAACGAGCACTAGCGAACCTATAGGAAGGAATATAAAAGGCATTATGAACCCTTATAAGGGACAAATACTACATATATTGGTTTTGTCAAAATAAAAAGAGACTACCCTAAACGGATAGCCTCTATAACCGGTGTCCTTATTGGTTTATTTATAAACCGGCTTAATATATTAAAATAAAATCAATAATCGTGAGGGAAAGTCCTTAGTTTTTGTAAGTAAAAATTTCGTACTACCTATTTTTTCCCTTACTTTTTCTAATGGAAATCCCTCACGGTAATTCATTGCTAAGTGATAGCTTTACACAGTTAAAAATTCTGTAAAAGCTATATTATGAAATCACGTTTGTTACCGCTCGTTTTTATGGTTTTTGCCCTGCAAACACTATGGGGGCAAGAATTACCTGAAATAGTTCCACCAAGCCCTGAGGCTACATCGCTTTCAAAATTTATTGAAATCCCTGTATCGCATTATTCAGGCTTACCTACTATCAATGTACCCTTTTATACTATAGATCTGGATGGATTAAAAATACCTATCGGTCTTTCCTACCATGCCAGAGGTATAAAAGTGGAAGAAATTGCCTCCAGAGTCGGGATAGGATGGACCTTAAATTATGGAGGGGTGATCTCGAGACAAGCCAGAGGGAAAAATGATGATTTATTGGGAGGTGACTCCAAAGGCTATTTAACTCAAAATTATTATGATACTTTTGAAACCAATGAATCTACTAGAATTAGCGTTTATCAGGATGATATAAACCGTATTGCCGATTTAGTTCCGGACCAGTTTATGTTTAGTTTTCCCGGATATTCAGGGAAATTTATTTTTGATCAGAAAACAAAACAGCCAGTTGTTCAGGAATTTGAAGATTTAAAGATAGAACCCCTATATGATAACCCCATTAACTATCAAAGAATATTATCATGGGTGATTACAAATGCAGAAGGTTTTAAATTTCATTTTGGCCAATATAATGGAGGTTTAGTCATTGCCAATAAAGACGAAACCACACGATCATATGCCTATAATGTTGATAATGGCTTGCAGGATTTAGGTAGCCCGGTAGTGCCCTCTACATATAATAGCTGGCAATTGTTGGCCATAGAAAGCCCCAACGGAAACAGTGTGACCTTTAGCTATGAACTGGAAACTACAGATTTTTACAGGCGGTCATATGACAAAAGGGAACTTACCAGCAACCCTATGGATCCTACGGAAGATATTACAACATCCTTCTTTTCCGATATTAGATCTAAGGAATACAAAATAAAAGAGATCACTTTTAATAAAGGTAAAATTGTCTTCACAAAGGATACCGTAGAACGTGAAGATATCGATAATGGATATAGCCTTAAAGAAATAGAGGTAAGAGACCTAAACAATCTTTTGATTTCCAAATATCGTTTTAACTATAGTTACAGTAATGACCTAAGCCCTACTAATGTAAATCCGTTTATATTATCCGATGATCCTAAAGCTACAAAAAGATTGTTTCTGGATAATATAGAAAAAATTGGATCAGGCGGTGGTACCGAGCCATTTTACAGTTTTGAATATATTAACAAGGCAAGTTTGCCACACAGGTTTTCCAATAGCCAGGATACATGGGGCTATTACAATGGAGCTGCTAACGGCGATTTTTTGACATTTTTTGACCATGAAAATGGCAATATTGTAGACCGTCGTGTAGATACTTTAAAGGCACAGACAGGTTTATTAAATAAGATTAACTTACCAACAGGAGGTGTCAGGGAATTTGAATTTGAAGCGAATAAGGCAACAGTTCCCAGTTATTTTAAAGATTTATACTATAAAGGCATAAACCCTACCACTTCAAAAAGTGCAGGTATGATCAAGGGCCCGGCACATTATGTGGGTAACAGAACCTATGAATTACCTTTTACTATTGATAATACAATAGCCGGCTACATGCGGGCCGTTGTTCAATTCATGGGAGATTTTGGTACCTGCAGCGCCACAGAGCAGTTAACCAGTTGTAGGTATAGTGTTACTATACAAGGCGTGAGTGCCAGTTACTCTACGTTAATCTTTATGGGAGATACAAAGATAATAGCACCTCCCCCCGGAGATTATAAAATTGTAGTGAAGCAAAAAGGAGGCATTGATGATCCTAACGATTTTGTAAATAGTTTTGCCGTTAACCTGTCATGGAGGGAATCTTTAGACGAATCTGTAGCTGTTTATAGTGGAGGGAATCGCATAAAAAAGGCTATTTTAAACAGTAATGACAATGGTACTATAGAACGTTCCTATGAATATTTGGATGATTTGGGCGCCACAAGTGGGTTGCTTTATTCGCTACCTAGTTTTTACTTTGTACAGGAACCCTTAGGTACTGGCGGGCCATGGGTCATAGACCCCTATGGTTCACGCCCGGGAAGCCCACTAACCTATGAACAAGGGAATCATGTAGGCTATGGTCATGTTACCGAATATATTGATGGTAATACCTCAGGAGAAGGAGGGAAAACAGAATATACATTTACGGCAATACCCGATTACGGCACGTTTTATGAATTTCCATATACCATACCTATGGATAATGAGTGGATGCGCGGTAAGCTCCTAACATCTAAAAGTTATAAAAAAACCCCAAGCGGCTATGAGCTTATAAGTAAAACCGAGAATATTTATAAATATGCTAATGTTCTGGGGGTTTTCAATCTTACCGATCCACCTTTACCCCCTCAAATTGGAGCCTTGCACTATTTAAAAAATAATTTAAAATTTCACAGGCCCCTAATAATTTTTACCAGAGGTGAAGATCTTTTAGACCCTACATCCTGGGATCACAACGATTATAAAGTTTATAACCTTACAGGAGGCACCCAACATTTATATTCCTCAAAAGAAACATCGTATTATAATGCACAGCCTGTTATTTCAGAAACACAATACTTTTATGATTATACAAATCATTATCAGCTTAATAGTTCTAAAACAATTACCAGCAATTCCAAACCAATAATTACAAAAAACTATTACCCTGATGATGTGGATACCGTCAGCGCCTTAGGTGCCGATGATTTAACCACCGCGGAAAAAGGTGCTATTGATAAGCTTAAATCATTACATCATAAGGCAGAGGTCGTACAAACAGAAACCTATGAAGATGCCAACCAGGATGAGATTGCAGATGCCAATGAACTTTTAAACAGACAACGTACCAATTACAAGGATTGGGATTCAGACTTAGGCCTTCCGTCCGATACGGATATCTTATTGCCCGAATATATTCAAACGGCCTTAGAAGATAATACCCTGAAGGATAGGGTGCAATTTGTGAGCTATTACGATAACGGTCATATAAAAGAGTTAAAAAAGACCGATGGGACCACTATAGTCTACATTTGGGGCTATAATGAACAGTACCCTATTGCCAAAATCGAAAATGCTACCTATGCCCAGGTATCTGGCCAGGTATCTAATTTACAATCAAAATCTGATTTGGATGATGATACCTGTCTGGACGCCGGCAATTGTGATGAAAAAAATCTTCGAACAGACTTAAATGCTTTAAGAAACTCTCTGCCTGATGCTTTGGTAACTACCTATACTTACAATCCGTTAGTTGGGGTTACAAGTGTTACAGACCCCAGGGGCTATATCACTTGTTATGAATATGATGAATTCAACAGGCTCATAAAGGTCATAGATCCGGATGGTCACATTGTAAGTGAGAGCGCGTATAATTACAAACCATAAATTAAAGATATCATCATGAAAAAAATACTAATAACCCTTATAGCTATTTGTTCCATATCTTTAATGTTTGGACAGACCGCAACCGAGAATTACGTTAAGAACACGATCTATAGGACGGAAACAACCACCGGTAGCGTAACCAACGATCAAAAAATAGAAACCGTTACCTATTTTGACGGACTAGGCAGGCCAATGCAAAATGTTAGTTTAAGAGCCGGTGGTAGTAATGAAGATATTATTACCCATATAGGTTATGATGCCTACGGCAGGCAGGATAAGGAGTATTTACCTTATAGTGCCACAACAACCGGGGGCAGTTATAGAATAGATGCCCTAAATGCCACAAATACTTATTATGATGCGCCTAAGTACGAGGCCGATTTCCCGGGTGTAGCACTCAATGACATTAATGCCTTTTCACAGAAGGAATTTGAAGCCTCTCCCTTGAACCGGGTCATGAAACAGGCCGCGCCGGGGAAGGATTGGAAATTGGGCAACGGCAACGAGATCGCATTCGATTACCAGACCAATACGGGAACCGAAGTACGATATTATGAGGTTAGCTTAACCAGGGATGTAGAGAATAATGTCATTACCTATATCCCTACCCTGGTTTTAGATACAAGCCCTGCTAATAATAATGGCTACTACGCAGCCAATGCCCTTTATAAAAGCATTACCAAAGACGAGAACTGGACCAGTGGTACCAACCATACCACCGAGGAGTTTAAGGACAAACAGGGCCGTGTGGTCTTAAAGCGTACGTATGGGGCCAGTGATATCAATATGGACGGGGACACTTTAGACCCGGGAGAAGCCAATGCCACACATGACACCTATTATGTTTATGACAAATTTGGTAACCTTAGCTATGTATTGCCGCCAAAGGCTGAACCAAGTACGGCCCTACCGGATGCTACGGAACTCTCTGAACTGTGCTATCAATATGTATACGATGACAGAAACCGTTTGGTGGAAAAGAAAATACCCGGAAAGGGCTGGGAATATATTGTATATGATAACCTGGACAGGCCTATAATGACCCAGGACTATATTACTCACCTAATAGAAGTAGGGTGGTTTTGTACTAAATATGATGCTTTGGGGCGTGTGGCTTATACAGGTATTTTACCTCATTACACTGTTGGGATTGGTACAGCTAGAACTTCTTTTCAAGATGCCGCTAATAATACCAATATTAATCATGTGACCAGGGTATCATCTCCCAATACAACTTTAGAAGGAATTTCAATTTATTACGATTTTGAAGGCTATCCTAACGGGGGTCATGGCAATCGGATAAAAATACATATCATTAATTATTATGATGATTATGATTTTGATATAGGCTCCGGTACTCCTGAAAGCTCTGGAGGCATTACACCTATAACCAACGCAAAAGGATTGCTAACAGGAACTAAAACAAAGGTTTTAAACATGGGAGGTTTTGCACCTACATATATTGATGATATCATAACTACCGTAAATTATTATGATGATGAATCCAACCCTATTTATGTGTATAGTTTTAATGAGCACTTAAGTACTACGAATAAAATAAAGAATGAATTTGACTTTACAGGTAACATAGAAAAAACCACTACTACACATACCAAAGCCGGTCAAAGTACTATAACAACTATAGACTACTTTACTTATGACCCTATGGGCAGGCTGATCTCCCAGACAAATAATGTGGACGGTGTGGTTTCCGAAAGGGTGGTACATAATAATTATGATGCGCTGGGACAATTGGAATCCAAGTTTACGGGTAATGGTACCGAAGCCGGGTATAAAGACATCAGCGCCGGTATAGTGGTCTCAGGTGACGAGATCACAAAAACCGGGGTCAACACCTGGAACAGTGGGCTGGCTACCAAAGGAAGCTTTACCGGTGACGGTTATGTGGAATACGAGATGCCCCAGATAGGCCGGTTGATGGTTGGCCTTTCTTCAGATAATTCCAGTGCTAGTTACAATACCATTGATTATGCGCTTTATAACTATGAGAACGGCTACATCTATGTTTATGAATCCGGTACCAGCAAAGGGCAGTTTGGCACTTACCAGGCCGGTGATATCTTTAGGGTAGAGCGTATAGGGTCAACCGTGTATTACAAACAGAACGGCGAGGTGTTTTACACTTCTGCCGTAGCATCCTCAGGAATACTTTTAGGGGATGTCTCCATTCACAATACATCCGATAAAATCAAAGACCTGAACATAGTAGATAACAGCAAGGGCTTGCAAACCGTAAACTATGCCTATAATGTAAGAGGCTGGTTAAAGCAGATAAACGACGTATCTAACCTGGGCAGTGATCTGTTTGGCTTTAAGATAAACTACAACACCACGGACCATAGTGGTACGGCCCTGTACAATGGCAATATCTCCGAGACCGAATGGAAAACAGCCAATACCGATAACGGTTTAAAATGGTATAAATATAGTTATGATGCCCTTAACAGAATTACCAGTGGGACCAACATTTCAAGTAATTATAACCTGAGTGCTGTGGCTTATGATAAAAATGGCAACATTACCAGTTTAGTAAGACAGGG
Organism: Seonamhaeicola sp.; assembly: GCF_028281565.1. Classification (GTDB taxonomy): domain Bacteria; phylum Bacteroidota; class Bacteroidia; order Flavobacteriales; family Flavobacteriaceae; genus Seonamhaeicola. Next base: position 2,881 of record NZ_JANQJQ010000048.1, on the reverse strand, counting down.
TGTAAGGGCTATGAGTGGTAGTACGGTTACCAGCTATGGTGAAATGGATAATTTAACCTATTCCTACCAGGCTAATAGTAACAAACTGTTAAAGGTAGCTGATGCCGCCACACTGGACCAATACGGGTTTAAGGATGATGCAGTGAATGCTGCCACCGATAGTGCCGATGATTATACCTATGACGCTAATGGTAATATGGAGTTTGATTACAATAAGAATATCTATGTAATGCATAATCATTTAAATTTACCATCATTTGTTTATGATCTTGCAACCGGTGCAACAATTCACTATATTTACGATGCCAATGGTATTAAACTTAAAAAAATAGTTAGTACCGGTACAACTACCGAGTATGCTGGTAACTATGTTTATGAAGATACAGGTACTGGCAGTTCTTTGAAATTCTTTAACCACGCTGAGGGTTATGTTGATACTTCCAGCGGGTATGAGTATGTATACCAATATAAAGACCATTTAGGGAATATACGGTTGAGTTATAAGGATAATAATTCTGTTACATTAGACAATGATACTTTTGACTCCGGAACAGGTGGTTGGCAGGGGCAATCGGCAACTTTAGTTAATGAGAACCAAAAGTTAAAAGTAACAGCTTCCAACCAATGGAATGGTGTAGAGAAATATTATGATGTAACTGTTGGAGATAAGATCAATTATCAACTGTTATTGGATAAAGCCACTACAGAAAAACTGGTATTGGTTATTTATGAGCATGATAATAGCTATGTAAAGCTTAAAACTACTGTTATTGAATCAGATGCCAATGGGTTTATTAGTGGTTCTTATGATGTTACTACCGGTTCTAAGATCAGGATAAAAGTAGAAAAAGGGTTAGCCGGTGATAACGGTACTTCTACTTATTTTTATTTGGACAATGTATTAGTAGTTAATTCTAAAATAGAAATACTGGAAGAGAATAACTACTATCCTTTTGGCGGGAAACACAAAGGATACAACACCAACGTTACAAGTACCAACATTGCACTTAAGAGAAAGTTCGGTGGCAAGGAGTACCAGGATGAACTGGACCTGAACTGGTACGATGTCACGGCACGTAACTACGACCCGTATCTTGGCAGGTGGATGAACATTGACCCATTAGCGGAAAAAATGAGGAGGTATTCTCCTTATGCTTATGCTTTTGACAACCCAATCTACTGGATTGATTACGATGGGATGTCTCCTTCTGGATGTTGTAATGATAATGACCCCCCTGGTGATGAAGATGACTATGAAACCCCACTACAAGAGCTTTATAGTAATGGAGATTTTACACCATCTGAAGAAACAGCCAATTTACTTTCTGAAGGAATGGACCTTTTAGCTAACGCATTTGAATTAAAAGCAAGTGTAAAAGGAAAGATTGGTGTTGGAGGAGGTATTAAGGCTTTTGGTACAGATATCAAAGGAGAAGCAAATATTATCTCGGTCACAGGAGAAGTTGTGCCTGGTGCTGACAAAACAACTGTAAACGGAAAATTACGAGTAGTAGATATAAGAGGAAGTATTAAGGTTGGCCCTAAAGATAGTGATGCTGCTGCAAATATATGGGGAAGCTTTAATGTTGCTGATATCAATGTATCTGCCGATACAGATTTAAATATAGATGGTTCAATAGAAAATGGAGGATTTGATGGTGATGTAAACTTGGGAGTAGGAGACTCATTTAATTTAAAACCGGAAGATGTGTTAGAATTTGGTGCAACAGGGAAAATAGGGCCTGCTAAAGTTTCAGGAAGTGTAAATTTATATAATTTAGGCAAAGGTTTAGCCAAAACTGTTGAAGGAGGGCTAAATTATTTTAGTGAATATGTTAGTGACCTAGTTACTTGGGATTTTTAAGTATATTAAAATGAAGAAAATATTAGAAAAGTATAGTAAGAAACCAAAAGGTTTATTTAAGTTGTTGTTTATAAACTTCTTATTTGCATACGCACCTTTTGCTTTATTAATAGGAGTTCTATCATTATTTGAATTAGTGCCTGTCAACTTTAATGATGAAAAAGTTTATGGTATAAAAGGATTTATTATAATTATGTTGTTTATTCCTTTTGTTGCATTTATTTTAAGCTTTTTTACTTGGTTGTATTTTGTTATCGGCAATTTTTTCTTAAATATGTTTAAAAAACTTTTTTTATGAAATTCTTATTGTATACATATATTATAATTTTTCCATTAAACCTTATATCTCAGAGTGTTTTGCAAACTGATTTTTATAGTATTGAAATCCCTGAACCATTAACATATGAAAAATTTAAATCTGATAAAGAGGATTTATCCAACACAGATGTTTATAAGATAATTGATACTAAAAAAGAAAAGATAAAATATCTAGTTTATTTAATGTCTAATAAATTAAACTATAATGCAAAAACGATTTCTGAAAAAAATATAAATGAATATTTAAAAGATATAGGGAAATCAGAAATACTTAATATTGATAAACTGCTCCTTAAAAATAAAGAGGTTTTTAAATTAAAATTATCATTAGATAAAGAAATCACGGGTATTGTATACTTGACAAGTATAAACGATGTTTTGTATAGAGTACTTATTATGGTTCCAGATAAGTTTTTTATGAATTTTAAAAAGGAAATAGACTCAATATGTACTAATACCAGATTTTTAAAAGATAATTGGGATAGTTAAAATTGGTAATGGGTCAAAATGGCGCTTTTGAAAGAAAGTATCATTTTGTTATTGATTATCAGGAATTTAAATAGAAAATGAGCCTCGATTAAGGGGCTCATTATAGTTCCATGAAAGATGAAACATCTATTAAAACCTATTAAATAAAGTTTTCTTATCCCTACGTAGGTCAAATTGGTGCTTGGTTATATTTGTGGTCATGAATTGTAA
>NZ_JANQJQ010000017.1 GCF_028281565.1 Seonamhaeicola sp. | reverse complement strand
TTAGACAACCAAAACGACGACACATTATGAGAAAGTTAGTTCCATCTTGGGTAAGAGTACCCGTAGTATTCTTCATCATCTTCGGAGTTGTAGAATTCTTTATAGACTCAGGCGAAAAACCAGCCTTTATAGAATATCCGGTAGTATTACTATTTCTCTTTTTGGTCCTCTTAATTTTAATAGCAATCGAAGCTATTGTAGGAGCACTTGAAAATGTGATGCTTCATAAACTGGATGAAGAAGCTAAAGCACGCTTTTTAGCAGAAAAAGAAACATCATATCAATTCACCTGGCTGAAAAATATTTATAAAAAACTTTTAGGTCAAAAACCTATTGAAGAAGAAGGTGACATTATTTTAGATCATAATTACGATGGCATAAAAGAGCTTGATAACAGCTTACCACCATGGTGGTTATATGGGTTTTATATTACCATTGTATTTGCCGCTGTTTATTTACTCAGATATCATGTATTTGATGGACAGGGGCAGTTTGATGAACTGGAAACGGAATTGGCAGAAGCCCGGGAAGCAATTGAAGAATACAAGAAAACAGCTAAAGATCTGGTTGATATTAACACTGTGACATTATTGACTGATGCTGCAGATTTAAGTGCCGGTAAAGCCATTTTTGACACTAACTGTATAGCTTGTCATATGGCTGACGGCGGTGGCGGTATTGGGCCTAACTTAACAGACCAGCATTGGATCTTAGGAGGCGGGATTAAAAATGTATTTAAAACCGTTTCTGAAGGGGGCCGTTCCGGTAAAGGTATGATTGCCTGGAAAACCCAATTAAAACCTGCACAAATAGCACAGGTATCCAGTTATCTGTTAAGCTTACAAGGTACTACACCGGCGAATCCTAAAGCACCTGAGGGTGATATTTGGGTAGATGAAAATGCAGAAGGTGAAACAGTTGTAGAAACACCGGCCGAAACGCCAGCAGATTCTACACAAACAAACTAAAATTGAGACCAGACCTGCCAGGTTTTATAACCGGCAGGTCTAAAAAATAAAGTTTTGGAAACCCCGGAGAACGAAATATTTAGAGATTCGATTAGCACGGTAACAGAAGAAGGAAAACGTGCCTGGGTGTATCCAAAAAAACCGAGTGGTAGGTATTACGACAAGAGAAAGCTTGTTAGTTACGGCTTGTTGGTGTTTTTACTGGCATCGCCCTTTATAAAAATAAACGGCAATCAGTTTTTAATGTTCAACGTACTAGAGCGTCGTTTCAACATTTTCGGATTTCCGTTTTGGCCACAAGACTTTCATCTGTTTGTAATCTCCATGATCATTGGAGTGGTCTTTATAACACTGTTTACAGTGGCATTTGGACGTATCTTCTGTGGTTGGATTTGTCCGCAAACCATTTTTATGGAAATGGTTTTCAGACGTATTGAATACTGGATTGAAGGTGACAGGGGCAAACAAATGCGCCTTAGCAGGCAACCCTGGAATGCTGAAAAGATTAGAAAAAAAGGCTTAAAGCTTTCTATATTTTTAATCATTTCATTTTTAATCGCTAATGTATTCTTAGCCTATTTGATTGGTGGAGATCAATTAATACAGTATGTAATTGATGGTCCGTTAAGCCATATGGGTACGCTCATACCTTTAGTGATTTTTACAGCAGTGTTCTATTTCGTATTTGCATGGTTTAGAGAACAGGTTTGTGTCATTGCTTGTCCTTACGGAAGATTGCAGGGCGTGCTTTTAGATACCAAATCGGTGGTTGTTGCCTATGACTATAAACGTGGGGAAGGGCCAAACGGCAGAAAGAAGTTTAGAAAAAATGAAGACCGACAAGCCCTTGGACATGGTGATTGTATAGATTGTTTGCAATGTGTACATGTTTGCCCTACAGGCATTGATATTAGAAACGGAACACAACTGGAATGTGTTAACTGTACCGCCTGTATTGATGAGTGTGATCACATTATGGAAAGCATCAATCTACCCAAAGGATTGATACGCTATGCCAGTGAAGAAAACATAAAAAACAAAGTGCCGTTCAGGCTTAGCGCCAGAATGAAAGGTTACATAGCTGTGCTGACCATTTTGATTGGTATTTTGACAGGTATGTTGTTTTTAAGGAATGATGTAGAGGCCAATGTTTTAAGATTACCGGGACAGCTTTATGAGCATAAAGAGAACAACATCATTAGTAATGTGTTTACCTATAAACTGGTAAACAAAACAACTAAAGATATTGAAAATGTAACGCTAAAGTTAATGTCACATAAAGGGACTTTAAAACGGGTTGCAACCAGCGATAGTTTTACTGTACCAAACCAGGGAATAGCCGAAGGCACCTTGTTTATTGAAATAAATAATTCGGCATTAACAGGCGATAGAAACAAAATTAAAATTGGCGTTTACGTCAATGATAAATTAATAGAAACTTGTACGGCCAACTTTTTAGGCCCTAGAAGTTATAAATAAATATTTTGGTTGGTGGCTGCAAGGTTATTGGTTGTTTTGGATTTTTAAAATGCAGTCAATAACCACAGCAGCCATAAAAAAGAAAAGGTATTAATTAAAGCAAGATGAAATTAAATTGGGGAACAGGAATAGTTTTAGCATTTATAGGGTTTATTGCCTTTATAATGTACTTTATTGTAACGATGAATATCAACGATGCATATGACCATGACTTGGTCTCCGAAGATTATTATGCTGACGAGTTAGCATATCAAAAGGATATTGATAAGCTCAAAAATGCTAAAGCATTAAGTGAAAATATTACTTATAAAAAGACTAAGGACGGGTTAACAATTATGTTCCCGGGCAATATAGATTATAAAAAAATTACAGGAAAATTGTTCCTATATAGGCCATCTAACAAACAACTAGATTTTGAAACTACCATTTCATTATCTAATCCACATTTGCTCATACCTGACTCCCGTTTGGTAGATGGCCGTTGGAACATTAAAGTGGATTGGCAATATAATGGAAATTCTTATTTATTTAAAGAATCTATAGATTATTAGTTTGTCAATTTATTTTGGTGAATAAAAAAATATTGAAAAATTGTTCCTAAACGTACCATCTGGCAAACATCTAGATTTTGAAAATACCACTTCATTATCTAATCCACATTTGCTCATACCTGACTCCCGTTTGCTAGATGGTAACTGGAACATTAAAGTGAATTGGCAATATAATAGAAATGCTTATTTAAGGAATCTATAAATTTTTAATTATGCTTGTTTCTGCATTTGTTTTAGGTATATTAGGTAGCTTTCACTGCATGGGCATGTGCGGTCCCATCGCTTTTATGCTGCCTGTGGACAGAACAAGTGCTTTTAAAAAAGTATCTCAAATTACCCTTTACCATATTGGCAGAGTTCTAGCTTATAGCCTTATAGGATTGGTTTTTGGACTGATAGGAAAGAGTCTTTATTTGTTTGGATTTCAACAACAATTATCAATTATCATTGGGGTTCTAATGATTGCTTTTGCTTTAATTCCACAACAAAAACTAAATAAGTATAATATTTCCAAACCTATTTATAAACTGATTTCGAAAGTTAAATCGGCATTAGGTCAGGCTTTAAAAAGAAAATCTGCCGATACCTTTTTGACCATTGGTTTTTTAAACGGTTTTTTACCTTGCGGATTGGTTTATATGGCTGTTTTTGGTGCCATTACCGGAGGTAATGCGCTTCAAGGCAGTTTATATATGGCCCTGTTTGGTATAGGTACCATACCCTTAATGACTACGGCTATTTATGCAAGTCATTTTTTAAAAGGTGTTGCCAGGCAAAGAATCCAAAAAGCCATTCCTGTTTTTGTAGTCATTATAGGAGCGCTATTTATTATAAGAGGCCTTGGCCTTGGTATTCCTTACCTGTCCCCAGCTCCGGTTTATGATATGGTGAACAGTGCTGTTGATTGCCATTAAACGGCTTTTCTAACCTGAAAACTATTTCTTTTTAGCTTATTCAAAGGCTAAGCACCAAGAATATAGCTTACTGATTTTTAATCTATTAAATACGAAAAATAGTCCGTTCATAAGATTTTATTATGATTCCCATTAATAAAATCAATAGTCTTATTCTCTAAATTAATAGTATTACTATTATATTTGCGTTCAAATAAATTAAAAATGGATAGATTACTTTCAAATTTAAAGATCACTGTCCCGGAAAAGATCTATGTAAAAGATCCGGAATCATCTGATTTGGGTAAGCGTATAGTAGAACATAGTATTACCCTAATTGATGAGATAGGCTTTGAGGCTTTCACTTTTAAAAAATTAGGTGTTTTAATAGGTTCTAACGAGAGTTCTATTTACAGATACTTTGAAAGCAAACATAAGCTGCTTCTCTACTTATCTTCATGGTATTGGGCATGGATTGAGTATCAATTGGTTTTTGAGACCCACAGTTTAAACCCTACCGAAAAACTTAAAAAAGCCATTGAAATAGTGGCAAGAAGTACTAAAGAAGACACCAACTTTTCACACATTGATGAGGTGATCCTAAACAGAATAATTGTTAATGAGAACTCTAAATCCTTTTTAACCAAAGAAGTAGATCAGGAAAACAAGGATGGCTATTTTGTTATTTACAAACGCATTGTTCACAGGTTACGCGATATGATAAAAGATATCAATCCGGACTATGCGTTTCCGTCCAGTCTGGCCAGTACAATTATTGAGGGCAGTTTACACCAGCATTTTCTGAAGGATCATTTTAAATCCATTACTGATTGTAAAACCGGCGTAACTCCTATAGACTTTTACCAAAACCTGGTGTTTAACACTTTGAAATCTTAACTATGACTAAAAAACAAATGACCCCATGGCTTCGTTTAATTGGCTTACTGGAATTAGAAAAAAGAGATATTCTTCAAATATTCTATTATGCCATATTTGCCGGTGTTGTAGCTTTATCGTTACCACTGGGTATTCAAGCAATAATCAACCTGATCCAGGGTGCACAAGTCTCTACCTCCTGGATAATTTTGGTAATCCTGGTAACCCTGGGAGTTGCTTTTTCAGGAAGTTTGCAATTGATGCAACTAAGGATTATTGAAACCATACAGCAACGCATTTTTATGCGCTCCTCTTTTGAGTTAGCCTACAGGTTTCCAAAAATAAAAATGGCCGAATTGCGTAATTACTATCCGCCGGAGCTGGCCAATCGTTTTTTTGATACTCTGACGATTCAAAAAAGTTTGTCAAAAATATTAATCGATGTGCCTACGGCAGTTTTACAAATTCTGTTTGCTTTGATCTTACTGTCTTTTTACCATCCGTTTTTCATTGTTTTTGGCTTCCTTTTATTAATACTTGTTTTGGCCGTCTTTAAGTTTACAGCTAGAAAAGGCCTTGAAACCAGTTTAAATGAGTCTAAAAACAAGTATAAGGTAGCCCATTGGATTCAGGAAATAGCTCGTTCCGTCATCAGTTTTAAGTTGTCAGGGAACACCAATCTAAGTACAAATAAAAATGATGATCTGGTAAGTGGTTATTTAAAAGCAAGAGAAAGTCATTTTAAGGTCCTGATGCTTCAATTCATTCAAATGATAAGCTTTAAAGTGATAGTAACAGCCAGCTTATTATTAATTGGAGGGGCTTTGGTTCTAAACCAGGAGATGAACATTGGTCAATTTGTAGCAGCCGAAATTATAATAATATTGGTCATTGCCTCTGTTGAGAAACTCATACTTGGACTGGAATCTTTTTATGACACCTTAACCTCTTTAGAAAAAATTGGGCAAATAGTTGACAAAAATTTAGAAAACCAGGAAGGAGAAACCCCTCCCTATAAGAATGGGATACACATTGAATTAGAAGACGTTTCCTATGAAGTTTCAAATAGGGACAAACACATTTTAAAACATATTTCTCTGGAGTTAAACTCAAAAAGCAGGATCCTGGTTAAAGGAGAAAGTGGTTCCGGTAAGTCCACTTTACTACGCCTGATCTCCGGTGTTATAGAAGCCACTTCGGGAAATATATATGTGAATGATATGTCTATTAAAAGCCTGAAATTAAATTATTACAGGTCCCAACTGGGGTTATCTCTTTCTGATGAATCACCATTTGAAGGTTCTATTAGAGAAAACTTGTCTTTTGGAAACCAAGACATTACAGATGACAACATTTATAAAGTCTTAGAGATTGTAGGTTTAAAAAACTATGTAAAAGAACTGCCGAACGGCTTAAATACCATTTTATATCCGGACGGCAAACAGTTATCATATACCTTATCGAAAAAAATTGTCCTGGCCAGAGCTATTTTAAAAGCGCCAAAAATCTTAATACTGGAAGATGCCTTAGACAGGTTTAATGAAACCGAGACAAAATCCATTATAGAGTTTTTAACCCACAAAGACAGGCCCTGGGGGCTTATAGTAGTAAGCAGCAGCAGTGCATGGATTGACCGATGCACTGAAATAATAACCTTAGAAAAAGGTAAAATAAAAAATTAGGAAGCTATGCTAAACATATCTCATAATCAGCTAAATAAAAAAGTGGATTTAAGTCAATTTAAATCCGGTAAGAATATCATGAACAAAAGTTACTATAAGTACTTTAACAGGTTCTTACTGGCAGCAGCTGTTATACTTTTAATCGTATTGTTTTTACCCTGGACCCAAAATATTACCGGGCAGGGCATAGTTACTACTTTAAAGCCAAATCAGCGCCCACAGACGATACAATCCCAAATTCCGGGACGTATTGAAGAGTGGTTTGTTCAGGAAGGGGATTTTGTAAAAGCCGGCGATACCATTTTAAGAATCTCTGAAATAAAGAGCGATTATTTTGATGACAAATTGGTAGAGCGTACCAATGAACAAATACAGGCTAAATCATCCTCAGTAGTAGCATACAGTGGTAAAGTGGAAGCCTTAAAGCGTCAAATTACGGCCTTAGAGAATGAAAGACGTTTAAAATTAAAGCAGACAGAGAATAAACTGCTACAGGCACGATTAAAAGTGCAAAGCGATAGCATTGACTTAGAAGCCGCTAAAACCAATTTAAAAATTGCGGAAACACAGTTTAACCGTGAAAAAACCCTGCAAGACGAAGGTTTAAAAGCTGTTAAAGATGTGGAATTAAAGCGCATAAAGCTTCGGGAAACTCAGGCCAAATTCATATCACAGGAGAATAAATATTTGGCCAGCCAAAATGAAGTTATCAATGCTGAAATTGAGTTATCCCGTACGAAAGCATCTTACGCGGACAAAATATCGAAAGCACAAAGCGATATGTATACTGCGCAATCCAGTCAGTTAGATACAAAGGCCCAGGTTACAAAACTGGAAAACACCTATGCCAATTATAAAAAGCGTAACAGTTTACTTTATGTTACAGCGCCTCAAAGCGGATTCATCAATAAAGCATTAACAGGTGGTATTGGAGTCACTTTCAAAGAAGGTCAGGAATTGGTAGGCGTTATGCCGGCCTCATACGATTTAGCGGTAGAAACCTTTGTAAGACCAATAGATTTACCATTGCTTCATATAGGTGAAAAAGTACGTGTTCAATTTGACGGTTGGCCCGCGATTGTATTTAGTGGGTGGCCCAATGTATCCTATGGAACTTATGGCGCAAAAGTAGTTGCTATTGAACGTTTTATAAGTGACAACGGAAAATACAGGATCTTATTGGCACCGGATGAAACAGACCATGAGTGGCCGGAAGCTATCAGAGTGGGTTCCGGAGCAAAAACCATTGCATTATTAGAAGATGTTCCTATCTGGTTTGAATTATGGAGACAAATAAACAGTTTCCCTCCGAATTATTATGAGCCGCAAACCAATAAAACAGCTTCAAAAAGTAAAAAATGAGACTACTTATATTAATCATATTGTTTTTTATAAGCAACACTTATGCCCAAAATGTTTCTTCCGTACTAACCCTGGAAGAATATTTGGGGTATGTAAAATCTTTTCACCCTATTGTTAAACAGGCTAACTTGATAATAAACGAAAGTGAAGCTAAGTTAATGAAGGCCCGTGGCGCATTCGATCCGAAATTAGAGGTGGATTATGATCGAAAAAAGTTCAAGGGTACCGAATATTACGACAGGTTAAATGCTTCATTCAAAATTCCGGTGTGGTTTGGAGTTGAGTTCAAAGGTAATCTGGAAGAGAATACGGGTGACTTTTTAAACCCCGAAGCCAATGTCCCTATTGACGGATTGTATAGTGCCGGAGTTTCTGTGCCCTTAGCAAAAGGCTTGTTAACAAACAAGCGTATGGCAACACTCCGGCAATCCAGGCTATATGTAAAACAGGCAAAAGCAGACAGGCAATTGCTTGTAAATGACATACTTTATGAGGCCACCAAAACCTATTTTAATTGGTTAAGACAATACAATGAAAAAAATGTTTATGAAAATTTCTTAGAAAATGCCGAAATACGTTTTAACGGCATTAAAAAGAGTTATGAAGTTGGGGACAAACCGGCTATTGATACTTTGGAAGCCAGAATAACACTTAACAGTAGAAAGCTAAACCTGGAAAAGGCCAGGATTAAGTTTATTAAATCCTCATTGGAATTATCTAATTTTCTCTGGTTAAATGATAATACCCCGGTTGAAATTAAGGATACTATTGTTCCTGATGAAGATACCTTTGAGCTCATTGACGTCGTTTTAAACACCTCTGGTTTGGACATTGAAACTTTTAATATGGAGAGCCATCCAAAACTCAGGTCCCTGGATTATAAAATACAAAGTCTGTCAATTGAAAAAAGACTTATGCGCAATAATCTGTTACCACAAATTGACCTGCAATACAATTTCCTGTCACAAACACCTGAAATAGCCAGATCCTTTAGTACATCAGCCTACAAAAGCGGTTTAAACATACGTTTCCCCTTATTCCTAAGAAAAGAACGTGGTGATTTAAAATTAGCACAAATAAAGCTTCAGGATACTAAATTTGATTTACAAAACACCAGGCTAAGCTTAAAAAATAAAATTGATGCCATAAGCCAGGAACTGGAGTCTTATATGTTGCAAAATGATTTTACTTTAACGATAGTGGAAGATTATTCAAAACTATTATCTGCCGAAGAACGCAAATTTTTTCTTGGAGAAAGTTCATTGTTCCTGGTAAACTCGAGAGAATCAAAACTTATAGACTCCAAATTAAAAGCCATAGAAATTGAAAATGACCTTTTAAATACCAAAGCTAATTTATTTAATATCCTGGCACTGTCTGATGTTCCTTTAAACTAGAACCCAAAGGCAAAGGCACCTGTTACCGGTGCCTGTTACCAATAAATTGCTATTAATATTTTCCTGCAAACGGGTAAAAGTGGTCTTTCATAATGCCAACAAAACCACCATCTATTTTATCTGATTGCATGGCATTAGGGTTTGTATAAGCCCTCAGTATCTCAGCCCCTGCACCTTCCCAGGTAAACGGAATGGCTCCTGCCTGTACCATTCTTTCTATGGCCCTGTTATGAGCATCTGTAGTAGCATCGCCCATAACATCGGTTAAAATATAAACTTCATACCCGGCTTTAATAGCATCTAAAGCTGTATATGTTGGACAACCGGACGTCCATAAGCCCGTAATGATCAATTTTTGACGACCGGTTTTTTCCACAGCATTAATAACCTCCCTGTTTTGCCAGGCGTTTAATGAAATTCGATCAATATTGTTTACATCTTTCATATACTTTTTAAACTCCGGAAGCATGGGCTTATTAGCACCTAAACCAACCCCTATAGTAGATTCAATTATTGGAATATTAAATACCTGAGCGGTTTTGATCATGGCTTGCGTATTATTGATCAGAACATCTCTTTCCATATTTCTAACCATCCCCAGCATTTCTTCCTGAAAGTCGATAACCAACAACACGGTGTTTTCCGAGGTTAATAGATTATCAAACTTTGGATCTTTGGGAATAAAACTGTCTCCCGGGTTTTGGGCGTAAATGCTTAATGCGAAAAAAGTAGTCAATAATGTCATTGCGATGGATGTCACTTTCTTTTGTGTTTTCATTGTTTTTGTTTTTAAAATTTATATTGATTTATTTTGTTTCTCTGGCAGTTTCCAGGGCCCTAGCTAAAAAGTTTATGGACTCAGACTCATAAGGTGTTTCAACCATTTTTACATCGTTGCCCTGAAGTTCCATTATCAAATCCTTATATTCGGCAAGTGTCCAACCAAGCGTACTGGAATTTGAACCGGGAATGGGCAATTTTGCCTCACTGTACCTGCAAGCCCCGGGAGCAAAATAAACTACCGACCATTGACGTGATTTTAACTTTTCTAAAAAGTCGATATCATTTGTTACCGGAACATATTCCGGGTTTCCAATTAATGGAGGAATAGCTTTCGAAGCCTTAAGAGACAAGTATGGATCACACCCTCGTGCCAAAATGCTTTTTTTAGCATTCCGATCAGAAGTGGGCTTATCTCCAGTGATGTTTTTTAACGATGGTATTTTAAATGTTTTCATGTTTTCGTTTTATTTAAATGAATAATTAAGGCCAAAGATTAACTTGCCGTTGGCCTTTGAAGTAACTGATGGGTTATTGTTGGTATACACTAAATTATAAGTGAGGTCAAACCCAAAGTTGTTGATCAGCTTGAACAGGAAAATGATCCTGCTGTTAAAGCTACTGTATGCTGTATCTTTTAAGGATAGATAGGCCTGAGCGTCTAATAGAATTTCCAAGGATTCTTTCACAATCGGAAATTTTAATTTTACATAGGAGCCAAGACTGGTTCCCTTATGCTTTGAAACATCTTGATATTTTATATTCAGATGTCCGATGAAAAGATTGGTTTGTATGTAACTCCGATGATTTTTTGGCATAAGATTTACCCCAAAGCCTAATCCACCAATCAAAGAATTATCTATGGCATAGGCCTGAGAATAACCATAATGAATCATTACAATGGGAAACAGGGTGTTATGTACTTGATATTGATAGATCCCATAGGTCCAAAAGTCATTTATTAAACTGCCCTGATTTACTTTTAAAAACTCATAATTTCCCTGAAACTCCAACTGATTATTGTTCTTTTTAAAAGTCAACCCTGCATTGGGGTTAATAACAAACTGGGCTAAATTCCCTGTTTGCCATTTACCTCTAACACCTACTCTGGCCTCCACTTTTAGGCTATCTGTTTGCCCTAATAAGCAAAATGGTACTAATGCCAGAATTGATATGATAATCATTTTTTTCATTACACATACATTATTTGTATATACAAATATTTATTCAAAAAAATAGTACTCAGCTTCCTTTCAGCTTTTTAATTAGTTGTCTGAGTGTTTCGGTTTCTTCATCCGTTAAATTATGCATCATCGGCTTATGAAAACTGTAAACTTTTTTATCTAAAACGGCTAAAAGTTCTTCGCCTTTTTTTGTAATTACAATATCCATTTTCCTTCTATCAACTTCAGATAAGGTTCTTTCTGCCAGCCCTTTATCCGTTAATTTATCCACAATTCTTGTTACATTGCTGGACTTTTGCACCATTTGGTCTAAAATCTCATTAACCGAAACAGGTTTACCGTCTGCAGCTTTAAGAACTCTCAACACATTATATTGTGGCTCGTAAATATTGTATTCCTTTAATTCTTTTGAAATGGAATCTGTTATCCAATGCCCCGTTCTGATAATTTCGAAAACAGTCTGAAAGTAATTTTTCATACAACCACATTATTTGTATGTACAAATATATAAAATTATTTTTAAGTCACTTTACTTTAAAAGCAAACAGTTTAGGTAAACAAATTTACACCTCCCTTAATCCCTCCTAGAAAGGAGGGGAATAAGGGGTGTGTTTTAAATTTAATTTTTTTTATCCCAGAAGACTCCGCGTGACACCACATAGCAATAAACCAGAGATCGCCCTTTTCAGCGGGATTCCTGCTTGCCAGCAGGCAAGAGTTCAACTAACTATTTTAAATGCGTGTTTCGTTGCTTTTTAAAAACAGAGTTTCACTAAAAAAGAAAAGCGCCAAATCTAATGAATAATAGATCCGACGCCCTTCCCGAAATTAATTAACCAAGTTTTAAATATTTTATATTTTAAATGTCATCACCGGTAATGTGGAATGGTTGGCAACATCTTCTCCAATACTACCCTGGAAGAAATGTGCCAGGCCTTTTCTACCATGTGTAGGCACTACAATCAAGTCCGCACCTAATTTATTGGCACTATTTAATATACCATCTTCTACAGTGTAATCCGCCACATAATGAACATCATTCATTTTATCTAAATTCCGTTCGGCTTTCGTAAAGAAATTAACAACATCTCTTTCTATTTCATCCGAACTTTTAAATCTGTCATTCGGCAGGTTTACATTAACCAGATACATTTTAGAGTCCATTTTACTGAACATGCTTGAAGCTTTCAGATAAGACTCAATGGAATCTTCGGTAAAATCGCAAGCAAATACCACGATCTCAAACTTAACTTTGGCAATATCGTTTTTAATAACCAATACCGGTATTTCGGCATTACGGACCACACGTTCCGTATTGGATCCAACAAAAAATTCTTTGGCACCACTTACACCGTGTGAGCCCATAACTATAAGATCTGCTTCGTATTTTTTAGCAACTTCATTAACTTCACTAAACACTTTAAAGTGTTTAACAATAGGGGTCACCTTGATGCCTTCTAAATAATCTTTCTCCAAAAAGCCTTCAAACTTCTGTTCGGCCAATTTTAAAAAGTAAATTACCTTTTGTGGCTCCTCACCCGCTCCCGTCAATATGATATCCGACATCTCCAGCATATGCAATGCCAGCAATTCCGCATCATTCTTTTTAGCTAATTCAGCAGCGGCTTTTAGGGCGTATTCCGAATGCTCTGAAAAATCAATAGGTACAATAATCTTTTTCATGGTTTCTAAATTTAGGTTCCCGTTTGCACTTCGACAAGCTCAGCGTGACACACGGGAATGACAATTTCAACAATTCCCTTGAAGCCAACTTCAAGGAAGTGCTTTGTCAGGTTAAACGGTCATTGAAAACAACTGTGTATCGGGTTGTCTTCGCTGTAATAATAGATCGAAAGCCATACAAATGTTTCTGACAAATGGCTGGCCTTTTTCAGTCACCTCAATACTATTGGAATTCCTATTGAGTAATCCGTCTGCTTCCATTTCTTTCAACCTTATTAAAGTCTCAGGAAGCTCATCAAAATAAAGATTATCCTGATGCCACTCGGTTTTAAAACCACACATTAAATTAAGAATATGCCTTCTGATGATAAGATCTTCTTCATTTAAAATATGGCCTCTGTAAACCGGTATGATATCTTGATTTAAAAGTTTGTAATAGTCTTCTATGCGTTTTACATTTTGGGAAAAACCGTACCAGCTATCACTAATGGATGATACCCCTAACCCGATCATAGCCTGGGTTTTAGAAGCCGTATAGCCCATAAAGTTCCTATGTAAGGCACCAGTTTCCATAGATCTGTAAAGCGCATCTGTTTTAAGGGCAAAATGATCCATGCCTATTTCGTGATAACCTACTTCTGCCAGTAATTCTTTTCCTAACTCGTATTGTGAACGTTTTAATGCTGCCGATGGTAAATCGGAATCGCTGAATCCACGTTGCCCGTTACCTTTTATCCAGGGCACATGGGCATAACTGTAAAATGCCAACCTATCCGGTAATAAGGTTTTGGTCTTTAAAATCGTTTCCCTTACATGGTCTAAATTCTGAAACGGCAAACCAAAAATAATATCATGTCCAACCGACGTATAACCTATTTCCCTGGCAAGTTCGGTGGCACGTTTTACATTTTCAAAAGGTTGCACTCTGTGAATCGCCTTTTGAACGGTTTCGTTATAATCCTGAACACCATAACTCACACGTCTGAAACCTAAATCGTATAACGTTTGTAGATGGGCTTTTGTGGTGTTATTGGGGTGGCCCTCAAAACTAAATTCATGATCTTCAGCCAAAACAGAATCTTTAAGAATACCGTTTATCAATACACTTAAATTTTCCGGACTGAAAAATGTTGGTGTACCGCCGCCCAGGTGCAATTCTTTGACAACCGGCTTTTCATTAAACAACTCCAAATACAGCTGCCATTCTTTTAAAACTGCACTTATATATGGTGATTCTACACTGTGTTGCTTTGTAATACGTTTGTTGCAACCGCAAAACGTACACAAGCTTTCGCAAAAAGGCAGGTGAATATAAAGGCTGATACCTTCTTCAGAATTACTTTCTTTAAAGGACCTTACTAAGGAATCTTTCCAGTATTCTAACGAAAACGTTCCATTATTCCAATAAGGAACCGTTGGATAACTCGTATAACGAGGCCCCGCAATATTATATTTATTTATTAACGCTCTTGACATACCTAACAATTACAAAACAAAATTATAACCAATCCTCCTTTAAAAACATGATATATGTCATACCTTTATTTGTAATTCTGTTAATAATGATTAACTTCCCACCTCAATAAAAACAATCAAAAAAATGAAAGCCCATAACCTGCCCGTTCGGTCAGGCGGGTGGGCATTTAGTAAACAAATACCAGTATCCACCAAGTAAATCATATCTAATTATTGGTGGCTTATAAAACTTTTTAAACACATGAAACGAACATTAATAAATTTTAAACATTTTTTACAAAAGGGAATGTTTAAAATTTTTAATGTGAGAACGGAGTGGTTACATACGTTCTCAATTTTATAATTAATTTATTAACAGATAATTACTAAAATTTAAACGTATGAAAAAGATCAGTTTTTTATTAATAGCGTTAACAATAAGCATTGTTGCCTGCAAAAACGAAAAGAAAGACACTAAAACCACTGAAAAAGAAGTAGTTGAAACAGAAAAATTTGTCGTTAAACCTGAAGCAACCTCAGTTAAGTGGACCGCCTATAAAACTACCGATAAAGTAGGTGTTGGCGGTGAGTTTACAACCTCTAAGTTTGAAATTAAATCCGGATCATCTGCCCAAGAGGCTCTTAATGGTTTAAGTTTTTCCATCCCCATCAGTAGTTTATTTACCAATGACGCTACTAATACACGAGATGCTAAAATAAAAACATCTTTTTTTGGTGCTATGCTGGACACGGAGTTCATAAAAGGCACCATCAACTATACTAATGACAAATGCTCAGCTTCTCTGACCATGAATGGTGTTACGCATGATTTGCCTTTAAATGTCAGTATTGAAGAGGAAAGACGTGTTACCATGACCGGTGTTATGAATCTTAAAGACTGGAACGCTTTGGATGCCTTAGCTTCTTTAAATAAGGTATGCTTTGATTTACATAAGGGTGCTGACAATGTTAGTAAAACCTGGGAAGATGTGGCTATTGAAGTTAGTACTTACCTGAGAAAGAATTAAATGCTCTCGCCAAGGCGCAAACCTGCCTGCCGGCAGGCAGGGACGCAAAGGTATTGAGACACATAGTGGATACAGTGCTGCCTACTGAGACTGAAAACTGTGACTCAAAATATGTGCGAAAAGCAAAAATCCGAATTCGAAAAAGCTAAAAACTTTTAATGACTGCCCAGGACATACTTAAAAAGTTGGTTTCGTTTCCTGTATTAGGAGGTGAAAGCAATTTAGAGATCATTCATTGGATCAAAGAATACATTGAAAGCTTTGATGTTGTAACTACGCTGGTTCCCAACAAAGAAGGCAACAAAGCGTCGCTGCATTGCCGTATAGGCCCGGCAGTTGACGGCGGTGTCATTCTTTCCGGCCATACGGATGTGGTTCCTGTTAAAGGTCAGCCCTGGGATACGGACCCGTTTGAACTTGTAGACAAAGGTGATGGCAATTTATACGCCCGCGGTAGTTGTGATATGAAAGGCTTTTTAGCCTGTTGTCTGGCAGCCCTTCCCGATATGGTTAAAGCGCCCTTAAAAACACCCGTTTATTTTGCTTTTACATACGATGAAGAAATAGGCTGTTTAGCCGCACCATCGCTTATAGAGCATATTAAAAAAGCCTATGTTGAAACCCCCAAATACGCCATCATTGGCGAAGCCTCCATGTTGCAACCCATCATAGGCCAAAAAAGCATCCATATCATAGATATTACCGTTAATGGTTCGCAAGGCCATAGCAGTCGCATAAAACAAGAAGTGAGTGCCGTTCATGAAGCAGCAAGAATTGTATTGTGGGCAGAACAAAAAATGAACGCCCTTATTGACTCCGGTAGCATTGACGAACGTTTTAATCCGCCACATTCATCCCTGCATACCGGGATGATACATGGTGGTATAGCGCCTAATATCATTGCCAATAATGCCACACTTTCACTGGATATCAGATGTCTTCCGCAAGATGATGCCAACCAGTTATATCAGGACCTGCTGGACTACTGTAAATCCAGAGAAGAGGCACTCCGTTCTATTTTCTCAGGATTTAAAATAGAGGTCGTGGAAAACCATCCTATTGTACCGTCACTGAATACAAGTGAAGATTCCGATGCCATTGATCTTATTGGAAAAATAACAGGAAACTACAACTGGACAACGGTTTCTTATGCTTCTGAAGCCGGCCATTTTGCCAATGCCGGTTTTCAAAGTATTATTTGTGGCCCGGGCTCTATAAAACAGGCTCATAGGGCCAATGAATATATTTCTAAAGATCAGTTAAACAAAGGGGTGGACATGATGCTGGCTTTGGTTAAACATTTAGAAACTTCTATTTAATATCAGTTCTTTTTGGTATTCATAAATAAGATGTAATTTTATCGCAAACAACTTTTGTATGAACCCATCGGCTCAAGGTTGGATTAAAAAATTATTTCAGGAGATTTCTGAAAACACTGCTTTTTTAAGCATTAAGGAAACCGATTTCTACGATGCTTTAAGAGGCTGTGGGTTTATCTATGGAAACAATTTGGATGTAGTTCTAGCGGTTGTACCCAAAAGGGACCTCACCGAAGAAGAATTATCAAAGACCAATTTACTTTTAGCGCTATTTTATGCCCACCATCAATCGCAAACCAAAGTTCCTTTTGTTGATACCGCCATTAGTTTTTATACCCAAATAAATGAACTGAAAACCTCCTTTTTTCGGGAGCTCCTGGGTGGTAAAAAATCCAGTGAACAACTGGAGAAAATAATCCATAAACGTATTCAGATTGATGCTAATGTACTTACCAAAAATTTTAAGTACTTCATCATTAATGCGCTGTTGTACATTGATGTATTGGCTTATCAGGAATATCTGATAAAACAGTCCATTTCCATTGACTATCTAAAAAAACTGGAAGCCTCTATTGAAGCCATCATCTTAGACGTTTTAAATTCAAAATCAACCATTAACAAATACGATGAGAGTTTGATTAAACTGTTTGAATCGTCTTTGCGATATCACAATAGTAAACCTTTGGAATATCTGAAAGCCATAAGCTATATTAAAACCGATCAGGAAAAAAGCTATATCCTGGACCTGGCCTGTATGGCTACCTGGACCGATAAAAAAATTGATAAAAACGAACAACGATTTTTGATAAAACTTGGTACCGATTTAAGTATTTCCAAAGACAGAATTAAGGAATCTATTACTTCTGTAAATTTATTTTATTCGGTAAACAAGGATAATATAGCCCTTTTAAGTTCTAAAAATATTGTTCAGAGTTTTTACAATAACTCCAGCAAAATGGTTACCAAACTGATTTCCAGAAACCGAAAACGTTTGTACAGGGAATTAAAAGACAGTAAAGAACTTATGGTGCTGTTAACACAGTCTACCATGAGAGATCTAAATGACGAAGAACAAAAAAAGGTACAGGAACAGTTATTAGATATTTTTAAATCCATACCCAGTCTCGCTATTTTTATGCTCCCCGGCGGGGCGTTGTTACTACCTTTAGTGGTAAAATTTATTCCTAAATTATTGCCTTCGGCTTTTGATGAAAACAGAGTTGAAGAGTAGTTTTTACAAGGTGCAATGAAAACGGACATTCCTCAAATAAGCTTTAAATCATCAGTAGATGAAAATTTTGGTTTTGAAATAGTGCCTTTAAAAAGAATTGCTGCAAATAAAAAATCATTCAAAGTAAACCCTGAAAAACCACACCAATTAAAATTTTATAACCTCATCTTTATCACTCAAGGTGAAAGCAAACATTTTGTCGATTTTAAATGGTATCCCATTCAAAAAAACAGTTTGATCTATTTGACCAAAGATCAAATTAATGCGTTTTGTTTTACCGATACTATGGATGGCTTTTGCATCATTTTTACTGAAGCTTATTTTGCAAACAGCTTTTCCCATTTACCCGAAGACTTTGTTTTTAGGCTTTTTAATCCACAACTTTTTTCACCAATTCTACAAATACCCTTGGAGTCGGAATTCCATAACTATTTTAATTTACTATATGAAGAGTCCGTAAAAAAGGAAGGGTTCAATAAAGAAACTATTGTAAAGGCACTTTTTGTTATATTGATTTCAAAGGCTGAACAGTTAAAACAACATCAGACCTTTCATGTAAAAAACGTTTCTAAAATTAATCTCTTCCAAAAATTTGCCTCGTTACTGGAACGCAATTTTGCAAAAACCAGAAGTGCCGACACTTATGCTAAGGAATTGGCCATAACTTACAAACATTTAAACGCCGTTTGTAAAGCATTGGTAAACAAAACAGCCAAATCTGTTATTGATGATTATATCATTCTTCAGGCTAAAAGGAATTTAATTAATTCGGATATAAAAGTGAACGAACTAGCCTATAAATTAGGGTTTGAAGATCCAACTAATTTCAACAAGTACTTTAAAAAAAGTACGGGATTAACCCCTAAATCTTTCAAAAACAACTACAAATAATACCTAAGGTTCTATTTTAACCTTTTTTATTCCCTTTTTCATCTTTTCTCATATATCATTCTGACGCATCTTTGTACCAAATAAAAAACACAAAAATGAAACAAATTATAACAACAATTGCCTTGGCCTTAGTACTAAGTTCCTGCAATACATCAAAAAAAGAAAAAAACCCATTAAAAACTGAAGACATGGAAACCAAAACAGAATTAACAAACAAAGAAAAAGCTGCAGCCTTATTAGTAAGTCTTGAAACCGGTGACAAAACACCTGTTGGTTATATTAACCCGGAAAAATACATCCAGCACAACCTTGCTGTTGCCGATGGTTTAGAGGGTTTTGGGGCTGTTTTACAACACGCACCGGAAGGCGGATTTAAAGCTAAAATAGTACGTTCTTTTCAAGATGGCAACTATGCCTTTACGCATACCATTTATGACTTTTTTGGCCCTAAAGTAGGATTTGACATTTTTAGGTTTGAAGATGGTAAAATAGTTGAACATTGGGACAACCTATCTGCCATTATGCCAAATAACCCTAGTAACCATAGTCAAACCGATGGCACTACTGAAATTAAAGATTTAGATAAAACCGATGCCAATAAATCACTTGTAACTGATTTTATAAATACTGTTTTGGTAAAGGGTGAGTTTGATAAGTTGGGTAGTTATTTTAATGGCGATCAATACATACAACACAATGCTATGATTGGTGATGGTGTTTCCGGTTTAGGTAAAGCACTTGAAGACATGGCTAAAAATGGTATTACCATGGTATATGATAAAAACCATATTGTTTTGGGTGAAGGGAATTTTGTACTTGCGGTTAGCGAAGGGAAATTTGCCGGAAAGCATACGTCTTTCTACGATTTATTTAGAATTGAGGATGGAAAAATAGCAGAACATTGGGATGTTATAGAAGCTATTTTAGATGAATCTGAATGGAAAAACACCAACGGAAAGTTCAACTTTTAGCAATAGGTAAACCTTCATTAATTCGTAATATAAAAGCAGTTTGAGTAATCCTTCAAGCTGCTTTTTTCTTTTGGTGAAAACCGAGTGGAGCAGTAGTATTTTTATCTTGTCTTTGTAAAAAATTTCGACTACCTTCGTTTAACATCAACTGGGGAATAGTATGAAAGAAAAAGAAATTCGGGAAATCCCGAGAAATCTTAAATCAGTTGTTCCAATTCAAGAAATTTCTAAGGTAGAAGATTGGTGGAATAAATTAAGCAAAGAAAACCAAATTGAATTAGAATCGGTTTATAAAGATGAACCGGAAAATCAAAATCAATTTGTTGCAATTCATCTTTGTGGTAAATTTGTTGAACAAGAAAAGACAAATAATCATGATGTTTTTTGGGTAAATCACTTCTATGAATATATTGTTAATCACGAAATAATAATAGATCAAAAACCAAAACTTTATGTTTGTTCTGCATACAAAGAAGCAGAAAATGCTATTAGAACAGGAATTATTAAAAAAGAGTTTTTATGCCCTGAATTAAATAAAAATTGTCAAATGAGAAAAATTCTGGATCTTGAAAATGGTGAAAAGTCATTACAATTTTTCATTAGGTTTAAACTAGAAAAAGAACATACAGACTACACCCAACACAGTTCATAAGAAAAACCGACACCAGCTTCATTATACACAAAGATGTTGGACAAAACCCAAATCACTATTCCAACCAGGCCCTAAAATCCTTAACCCGCTCCCGGGCTACAATAACGTCCTGTTCATTATAAGAGTGCAGTTTAATTTGTAAACGCGAATTGGTGTAGCTTACCATATCTTTTATGGCATTGATATTTACAAAGAATTTACGGTTGATACGGAAAAAGGTATGAGGTTCCAGTTCGTCTTCCAACTGTTCCAGGGTTTTATCCATCAAATAGTTTCTGCCTTCGCTGGTATGCAAATACGTTCCTTTGTTCTCGGAATAAAAGCATTCTATGTCGTCAACATTTATGAGCTTTAAATGTTGCCCCACCTTTACTGAAAAACGCTTTTTGTAGTCCCGGTCCAACGGATTTACCAAGAGCTTTTTAATATCTGAAAAGTCCAAGGTAACCGCTTGTTTTTCCGGTGCATTCTCCTGGTACTGCTTCACCGCATTTTTTAATTCTTCGGAATCAATAGGCTTTAGTAAATAATCTATACTATTTAATTTGAATGCCTGTAAGGCGTACTCATCGTAAGCCGTGGTAAAAATAATAGCTGATTTTATTTTGATAGCTTCAAAAATCTCAAATGACAAGCCGTCACTTAACTGGATGTCTAAAAAGATCAGGTCCGGATGTTGGTTTTCCCGGAACCAGGCTATAGACTCCTCAACCGAGTGTAACATGGTTTCGGCTTCAATCCCCAATTTATCAAGCATACGCTGTAAGCGTCTTGCCGATGGTTTTTCGTCTTCTATGATTAGTACTTTCATTTTTATATTTTGCGTTAGCTATTGTATCATTAGAGCTTTGAGAGCACTTCGACTGCGCTCAGTGTGACATCTAAAATGTCTAAAAGAGACGTATTTATTCCCAAAGGGTTGTTTCTTCTTCTTGTTTTTCCAAATACGCTTTCATTTTTTTGTCCTCCCAGCTTTTCTTAAAGAAGGTCTTGCCTTTAAGTGCCCACCTTCTGTGTAAGATGATAAGAATGGTCCAAACTACAATGATTATGGAGTTAAATAACATGAAAAAATCTGCATATTTATTGTTTTCATCCAAATAGTAAAAATTAATACTAAGAAGGATTAGCACCACGATATACAGCGCTAAATGGTAATAGAACATCTTTATATGTCTAACTCTGTCTTTGGCTTTAAAATAGCCTTTATTTTTACCTTGCTCCATGATTATTCATATTTTTGCCTTCTGTCCTCTTCTTCCATAAATTCCCGGATCTTTCGGTCCTCCCAGGATTTGCTAAAGAACAGGTTTTTACCAAACACTCCTATGGCGTGAAACCCCAATCCTATACCCCAAAATAACGGCGTTGCCAGGGTACCAAAATGCCAGACATTCCAATTGGATCCCCTTCCAATCATAATAAAAATGAATATGTTTACCGCCACATACCAGAAGGCATGCCAGTAAAACCCCTTAAGTTCTTTCAGCCTTTTTTGAGCTCTTAAATAAGCATCTTCTTTTCTGAGTGGCTCTGATTTATAATTTTGTTCTAATCGCCTCATAATCTTGACATTTAATTCCAAAGATCCGTTTGTTCTTCCTTGCGCATAAATTCTTTGATCTTGCGCTGTTCCCAACCCTTTCCGAAGACTACATTTCTGCCAAAGATCACTATGGCATGAAAGCCTAAACCAATACCCCAGAAAAAGGCTGTAGCATAAGTATACCAGGCCGTAAAAGATATGTTGGTAACAAAATACAGTACAGAAAGAATAAATACGTTAACAACAATATAAACTACGGCATGCCAACAAAAACCCATTAGATTTTCTACCTTCTTTTTAGAATGAAAATAAGCCTCTCTTTTAGAAAAATCGCCTTCATAGTGTTCCAGCCCCAGTTGATTATTAGTTGTCTTAAAATTGGCTGTTTCCTCCTCTAAAAACTCCTGTAATTTCTTTTCTTTCCATCGTCTGAAAGACGGGGTGTTTTCACTGTATACTGCAAAACCATGAAATGTAATACCTATACCCCAGGCCATCCAAACGGCAAATGTTGAAAAATCAAAGAAAGCCTCGGAAAACGATTCTCCGCCTCTGATGTTAAACGCAATTTTTATAGAAGATATAAAGATATTTACTAAAACGTATACAACAAGATGTGTATAAAAGGCTTTTATATCATCTACCCGCTTTTTGGCGCCAATATATTTTTCTTCTTTATTAAAATCTTTCATCTGTTTAAATTTTATTGTTCTACATAGGTCAGATGTAATTCGCCATTAAACATTTTGGTGGGTATTCCGTTTAGTTATTATGGCTCATTTCAT
>NZ_JANQJQ010000013.1 GCF_028281565.1 Seonamhaeicola sp. | reverse complement strand
TTCGGCTTGCATCACTTCGGCCTTACAGTCTGAAGAAGCTTCATCCAATAAAGGTTGTAACCACTTATCTCTTCCTGCTTCCATGTGAATATCGGATGCTATTCGTTTAGCCACTAAAACCGTTTCTACACAGGGGCAATCCTTTAGGGCTTCGTCTACGATACCTTTTAGGTCAATGGTTTTGGCGCCCCGGTAGGAACCATCACTGGTGATCACCATCTTACACTCGGAATCATTAATCCTGGTGGACAGGGCTGTGGAGGAAAAACCGGCAAAAACTACCGAATGAATCGCACCTATCCTGGCACAGGCCAATACCGATACAGCCAACTCCGGTATCATGGGCAGGTAAATACAAACGCGATCTCCTTTACCTATCCCCTGTTCCTTTAATACATTGGCAAACTTGTTGACACGTTCGGAAAGCTCTTTATAGG
This sequence comes from Seonamhaeicola sp., assembly GCF_028281565.1. Taxonomy (GTDB): domain Bacteria; phylum Bacteroidota; class Bacteroidia; order Flavobacteriales; family Flavobacteriaceae; genus Seonamhaeicola. Next base: position 274,120 of record NZ_JANQJQ010000013.1, on the reverse strand, counting down.
TAATTGATATGACCTTTTCATCCGGGTCATTTGGCTCAAATAAAATGGCCGTCTTGTCCCCCCTGGTGGCCAGGTGCCTATCGATACAATTCTCTGTTATATTTAATCGTGCGCCTTCAAACCATTTTATTTCAGGCTTTGAAAAGTCCCAACTCAATACCTTGTCCCACTTCCTGCGCCACATAAAATGTTCTTCGGCGATCTCTTCCCAAAAATGCTCCGGGTCCCGGACCGATTTTCTATAAACCTGATAATATTCCTCTAAGTGTTTTATGTGGTAATTGCTCATATCTGTTTTTAATTAAAATTAACGCCAAATTTAGTTGCGCCCTAAAATAAATAAATAAATGATTTCCTACTAAGTTTTTTCTACATATAACTAACAACTATCGACGGACAATAAAGTTTCTGGATATTAATGATTGATAGCTTCACCGGCCCCACTGGGTATTCTGATATTTTCAACTATGTCCTGAACTTCTTTCGGAGGCGCTTTGGTAAACTTCATAATAGTAATGGAAACTATGAAATTTAACAGCATCGCGACCGCGCCAAAACCTTCCGGGGAAATACCAAACCACCATTCGCTTTTATCAGGTAAGGTATCGTCAAACCAGCCCAATTTATATTTGATCATGTATAGTAGCATGGATATGATTCCAACCACCATACCCGCTACTGCCCCCTCTTTGTTCATCCGTTTATAGAAGATTCCCAAAATAATAGCAGGAAAGAACGAAGCTGCTGCCAGACCAAAGGCCAGGGCTACTACAGCCGCCACAAAACCCGGCGGATGGATCCCATAATAACCGGCTACTACCACGGCTCCAACAGCTGATAAACGAGCTGCTACCAACTCCCCTTTTTCCGAAATGGAAGGCTTTATAACTTTTTTAATCAAATCGTGAGACACTGATGCAGAAATCACCAATAATAATCCTGCAGCTGTTGATAAAGCCGCCGCTAAACCACCGGCAGCCACCAAAGCAATGACCCAATTAGGCAATTTGGCTATTTCAGGATTAGCCAATACCATAATATCTCTATCAACTGTCAACTCATTATGCTTACCATCCGCTAAATATTGAATCTTGCCATCCTCATTTTTATCTTCAAAACTTATCAATCCCGTAGTTTCCCACTTTTTAAACCATTCCGGCATACTGGTATATGGTTTATCAGAAACCGTTTCAATCATATTTGTTCTTGCAAAAACAGCCACTGCGGGTGCTGTAGTGTATAGTAAAACGATTAACAACAACGCAATTCCTGCCGACTTACGGGCATCCCTTACTCTTTTAACCGTAAAGAAACGGACAATAACGTGCGGTAATCCAGCCGTACCGATCATTAGTGCCAAAGTGATGGCAAATACATCTATGGTTGATTTTGAACCTTCAGTATATTCGGCAAAACCCAGTTCTTTACTCAGTCCGTCTAATTTATCCAATAAGTAAGTTCCGGATCCATCCGCCAGTTCACCTCCAAAGCCGAACTGTGGAATTGGGTTTCCCGTCATTTGAATGGAAATAAAAATAGCAGGCACCATGAAAGCAAAGATCAGCACACAATACTGCGCCACCTGCGTATAGGTGATCCCTTTCATGCCTCCTAAAACGGCATAAAAAAGCACGATGAACATCCCAATGATAACTCCCGAATTAATATCTACTTCCAAAAACCTGGAGAATACAATGCCAACACCGCGCATTTGTCCTGCCACATAAGTAAACGATACTAATAAGGCGCAAATGACAGCTACAATTCGCGCTGCATTTGAATAATATCTATCGCCAATAAAATCGGGAACCGTAAACTTTCCAAACTTCCTTAAATAGGGTGCCAATAATAAGGCCAACAATACGTAGCCCCCGGTCCATCCCATTAAATACACCGCGCCATCATACCCGGCAAATGAGATAATACCCGCCATAGAAATAAAGGAGGCAGCACTCATCCAATCCGCTGCTGTAGCCATACCGTTAGCCCATGGAGACACGCCCCCTCCGGCTACATAAAAATCTTTAGTGGAATTTGCCCTGGACCAGATAGCAATTCCTATATATAAAGCAAAAGTTATACCCACTAAAATATAGGTCCAATCCTGTACGGCAATAGCCGCAATTAGTAAACTATGCATCGTAACCGTACTTTTTATCAAGTTTGTTCATTAAGCGTACATAAACAAAAATGAGAATCACAAAAACATACATGGCCCCCTGTTGTGCAAACCAAAACCCAAGCTTAAAACCCGCTATTTTAATGGTATTCAATTCGTCTTTAAACAAAATACCCGCTCCGTAAGATACTAAAAACCAGATAGCGAGTAATATTAAAACATACTTGATGTTTTCCTTCCAATAGGCCCTTGCCTTATTTTCTTTAGTCATATGAAAAAAATTATGGACTCTAATATATAAAACGTAATTTTAAAACATGAAGCTATAACAATCAATTTCATAAGAAAATGGCATACGACGAGTATTTAGCAGATCGCATCAGGCAACAACTTAAAGAAAAGAAAGCGCATTTCACAGAACTCAAAATGATGGGCGGACTTTGTTTTAAAATGGATAATAAAATGCTATGCGGCATACATATTGACAAAAAATACGGAGATAGTTTATTAATGGCCCGTATTGGACAAGATGTATATGAACAGGAATTGGAAAAACCACATTGTTTACCCATGGACTTCACCGGACGCCCCATGAAAGGTTACATCTTTGTAACTCCTGAAGGTTTTGATACGGAAGCAGACCTTAGCTATTGGCTGGACCTATGCATTGCTTTTAATCCTTTGGCAAAAGGCAGTAAACCACGAAAAAAGAAGGCTAAATAAAATGTATCTCCTTAAATAATAATCACTTAGGTATAAAGGTTTTTATTTATAAAAATAAAATGCGATATTCAGCGTAAAGTAAAGAATGTCATGATTAATAATTCTATAACAAAAAAATTATAAAAACATGACATTTGTAAGGTTTTGCTGGTTTTCATTTAATTATTTTTGGCCTTGTAAAACTTTAAGGTATATCTACCAACTAAAACAAGTAACTTGAACCTAAAGAAAAAAGAAATTCTACCCAATAAAAAGTCCAGATGGCGTCCGGTAGCAGTCGTCTTAATTGGAGCTCTTACAGGTTTGGGCTTTTTTATGGCTAAGGAGGCTTCGTTAGTTTCTTATATGTCCAACAAACCTCAGGCCTGTGTTAACTGCCATGTTATGACACCTATGTATAACAGTTGGATGCATAGTTCGCACAGGGAATATGCCAATTGTAACGATTGTCATGTACCGCATAACAATGTTGCCAACAAATACTTTTTTAAAGCAAAAGACGGCTTATTTCACGCCACTATTTTTACCGCTCGTATGGAACCTGAAGTGATGTTTATGCGTGAGGCGTCACAAGAAGTAGTACAGGACAATTGTATCAGATGTCATGTGCAGCAAGTAACCCAAACTAAATATGACGGTTGGATAGATGGCCACAAAGAAAGCAGAACGGAGCGGAAATGTTGGGAATGCCATCAGGAAATCCCACATGGAACCGTGCATGGTATATCAACTATCAGAAATAATATAGCCCCTATTCCAACGGATACCTTAACAACGGTGATCCCAAAATGGCTAAACAATCAAATAAACGATAAAAACTAATTAACAACGACCTGCAAATTTTAAACCAATGAAAAACAAAGTATTATTTATAGTAACTGTAGTTGTAGTTTTCTTATTAGGAATTCTGGCTTCAAGTATCGTGAACAGAAAGAATGAAGCTAAATTTAAATATGTACCTCAGGTAGAGATCAATGAAAATGAGCCGAGAAATGAAGAATGGGGGAAAAACTTTCCTGCAGAGTATCAGTCGTTTTTACAAACAGAACAAGGTGATTTTGCTTCCTTCCAGGGCGGTAATGCCATGCGGGATATGTTAGAAGAAGATACGCGTTTAGCGGTGCTTTGGGCCGGTTACGGATTCTCCAAAGATTACAATCAGGGCCGAGGTCACCAATACGCCGTTGAGGATCTACATAACTCATTGCGAACCGGCGGACCAAAAGGAAAAGGTGACGGTCCTATGCCAGCTACTTGTTGGACCTGTAAGAGTCCGGATGTACCACGTTTAATGAACGAGATTGGTATTGCCGAATTCTACAGTGGTAAATGGGCCGATAAAGGGGAAGAAGTTGTTAACCCCATTGGTTGTGCAGATTGTCATGATTCAAAAACCATGAAGCTAACCATTACGCGTCCTGCATTGGTTGAAGCCTTTGAAGCCATGGGCAAAGATATCAACAAAGCTACCCATCAGGAAATGCGTTCATTGGTTTGTGCACAATGTCACGTAGAGTATTACTTCAATAAAAATACACCTGGGAAAGAAGGGGTGCCTTATTTAACATTCCCATGGAAAAACGGTATGTCTGTGGAGGCTATGGAGAAATATTATGATGACATGAACTTCAAAGATTGGACGCATAAATTAAGTAAGGCCCCAATGCTTAAAGCACAGCATCCGGGTTATGAAACCTACTTAACCGGTGTGCATGCCGATAGAGGTGTTTCTTGTGCCGATTGCCATATGCCATATAAAAGTGAAGGCGGACAAAAATTTACGGATCACCACATTCAATCACCTTTGAACAATATTGCGAACTCATGCCAGGTATGTCACCGCGAGGAAGCTGAGAAATTAAGAGCCAATGTTTATGACCGTCAGCAAAAAGCTGCCGAGAGTAGATTACGTTTAGAAGATGCTTTGGTTAGAATGCATGTAGAGGCTAAAAAATGTTGGGATCTTGGTGCTACGGAAGAACAAATGAAAGATATTTTAATGGATATCCGCCATGCACAATGGCGTTGGGATTATGCTGCTGCTGCTCACGGAGCATCGTTCCATTCTCCGGTTGAAACAGGCCGTGTGTTAAGTAGTGGTTTAGACAAAGCTACCGAAGGTCGTGTAAAACTAGCCCGTCTGCTAGCAGAACTTGGACATAACAAACCTGTTGAAATGCCGGATCTTTCAAGTAAAGAAAAAGCTCAGGAATACATTGGCCTGGATATGGAAAAATTAACCAAAGAAAAAGAGGAATTTAAAGAAAACCTTTTACCAAAATGGTTAGAAGCTGCTGAAAAAAGAGAAGCTACCTACGGAAGTCAAAAAGTATCCGTAGCAAATTAAAGAAATAGATTAGTAGTACGTTAATAGTTTAAACTCGCCCCGAGTTAAAAGAGATAATCTTTGGAGCATCATACTTCAAAGATTATCTTTTTTCAAATAGCACATTATGCAAAAATTATATAAATTCTTTTCTTCATCGACTCTGGCATTAATCCTTCTATTGGTTTTTGCCATAGCTATGGCTATAGCCACTTTTGTTGAAAATGATTATGGTACTGTCGTTGCCTGGGCCAGTATCTATGATGCCTGGTGGTTTGAAGTTGTTATGGTAGGTTTGGCCATCTGCTTTTTGTTCAACATTTTTAAATACAGGCTGTTCAGAAAACAAAAGTGGGCCATCTTTTTGTTTCATATTGCTTTTATAGTCATTATTCTTGGTGCGGGAATAACAAGATACACGTCCTACAGTGGTATAATGCGGATTCGTGAAGGCGCTTCATCCAATATCATTATTTCTGACACCAAACTCCTGACTGCTACCATAACCGATGGGAAAAACGAAAAGACCGTTCATAAAAAATTCAGTTTTTCACCATTGCAGGATAATCATTTTGAAGTCGATACCGATTTTAAAGGAAAAAAGATAAGCATAACCTATAAGGATTATATTGCCGATGCAACACCGGAAGTGATTAGCGATAGCGTTAACGGCACACCACTTTTAGAAATGGTAGTTACTGCCGGTAACGGACGTCATACCGTCTATCTGCAAAAAGGTGAAATTGAACGCATTGGAGCGCATCAGCACGAGGTAGGCTTTGAATCAGATAAGGAAGGCATTATTAATATTTATGAAGCTGATGGTACTTTTAAAATTAAAGCACCACACCCGATTGACTTTTTTATCATGGCGAGTCAGCAGGCCGGAAAGATCCAACAAGACACCCTTCAGAACATATCATTAAGAACCTTATTTCGTTCCGGGGATTTTTCTTTTGTTCCAACGGCGCACCATTCCCATGGAACCTTTAAACTGAAAAGTTCGACAACATCCAAAACAGAGAATGATAAAACTTTGGATGATGCACTGATAGTAGATGTTAGGGTTGATGACGAAGCCATCCAGGAAACCAACCTGCTCTATCGCGAAGGCTTTTTACCTGTAAAGCACATTGGGGAATTTAATGACGACTTACAAATTATTCTGTCTTACGGTTCCGGAGCCATTCAAACACCATTCGCTTTAAAATTAAACGATTTTCAACTGGAGCGCTATCCGGGCTCTTCTAGTCCTTCGGCGTACGCCAGTGAGGTTATGATTTTGGATGGTGATGAGCAAATTCCCTATCGAATCTTCATGAATAATGTATTGGATCACAAAGGGTTCCGATTCTTTCAAGCCAGTTATGATACCGATGAACAAGGCACTGTGTTATCAGTAAATTACGATAGTATCGGTACCTGGATAACTTATATTGGTTATTTTTTAATGGGCCTTGGCATGTGCTTTACCTTTTTTGGGAAAACATCCCGTTTTCAAATTATTAATAAAAAGCTAAAAAAATTAAAAACACAAACGGTTACGGTTATTGCTTTAATGATTGCTTTGTTGAGTCAACAATCTCAAGCCTCAACAGATCAGGATAGTATTCCAAAAGTTTCTATTGAAAAACTGGTACAATCACAACAAGTAGATATACAACAAGCCGATTTCTTTGGCAGATTATTGGTTCAGGATTTAGATGGGCGTATCAAACCTATAAATACGCTGGCTTCCGAATGCATTAGAAAGATCTCAAGAAAAGCTTATTTTAAATATCCCGTAGATGGTGAAACCCTGAAACTTGATGTGAATCAGGTATTTTTAGGTATGCATATGGCGCCGGGCATATGGCAACAAATTCCCATTATTAAAGCGGATACGCAAAAAACAGGGGATCTATTAAACAATATTTCAGTTGGAGCAAACGGACTGTACGCCTTTGTCAGTTTCTTAGATCATGAAGGACGTTATTTGTTATCGGATGCCGCCGAACAGGCCAATAAAAAGAAACCTGCGGAACGTAACGAATTTGATAAAGAAGTTTTAAAAATTGACGAACGTTTTAATATTCTTTATAATCTGTTCTCAGGGAATTATCTGAAAATATTCCCGAATAAAGAAGATGAAAATAATACCTGGTACAGTTATACACATGATTTTAAAGATTTCACCGAAGAAGATGGTCGTTTTGCCAAATCTATATTGCCGGCTTATTTTAATGATCTCAATCAGCGGAAATACAACGAAGCTTATGAAAAACTAAACTACGTTAAAAAATATCAGGATGTTATCGGAGCATCCATCATTCCGACACCTGAACGTGTTGAAGCCGAATTATGGTACAACAAGGCCAATATCAATTTTTGGTTATTCCAAGTGTTCTTTACTATTGGTTTCGCACTCCTCATCATGTCTATAGTAAGAATGTTTTCCCTAAATAAACTGATAAACATGGTGTGGAATGGGTTAATCCTTCTTACGCTCATATCTTTTTTGCTATTCACTTTTAATATCATTTTACGTTGGTATGTAGCGCAACATGCCCCATGGAGTAACGGTTATGAAATGTTGGTATTTGTAGCCTGGTGTTTATTATTAAGCGGATTAATAACCTTTAGAAAATCGGATTTTGCACTGCCATTAGCTACATTATTTTCAGGTGCGTTACTATTTGTTAGTTACCTGGATTGGTTAAACCCTGAGATCACCAACCTGATGCCGGTATTAAAATCGTACTGGTTAAAGATTCATGTAGCTACTATTGTGAGTAGTTATGCGCCTCTAGCACTATCGGCAGTACTTGGTATCATGGCCTTATTACTTATGCTTTTTAAAACGAAAAAGACCAGATCTATCATAGAATTAAAAATTAAAGAGCTGACCTATATCAATGAATTATCCATGACCATTGGTTTGTTTACTTTAGCCATAGGTACCTTTTTAGGTGGTGTTTGGGCCAATGAAAGTTGGGGACGTTATTGGGCCTGGGACCCTAAAGAAACCTGGGCGCTTATCAGTATCATCGTTTATGCTATTGTATTGCATTTACGGTTCGTACCAAAACTCAATAATTTTTACACATTAAATGTAGCCAGCATGTTTGCATTTTGGTCCATAATCATGACCTCGTTTGGTGTAAACTACTATTTATCAGGCCTTCATAGTTATGCCTCAGGAGATCCTGTTCCAATACCAAAGTTTGTCTATGTGATATTTTTCAGTATGGTCTTAATTACCATTCTGGTGGCTTATAAACGCAGAAAAGTAAGCGTTAAAAGTTAACGCTACAACATATATTTAAAACAAAAAATCATGAGTACAAAACCAAATGTTCCTGTTCTGATTTTAACAGGATTACTGGTTCTTGTTTTTCAGGGACCAAGTTATTCTCAGAACCTGTCCGACACCACTATTAAATCCATTAAAACTGAGATTTACAAAACCTTTAATAAAAGTATTGAAGCCGGTGAAACGCTGGATGTTGATGGTATTGAAAGTAACATTGATGATTCCCTAAAAAGCGGTTTTATCGATAACGGGCAATACTTTGAGACTTTTGACGAATTAATGGTCGGCTTCAAACAAGGTATCCAGGGTCTGGAGTCTCAGGATATGACAGTGACCAATAAAAAGATCACGGTACTTTCTGAAAGTAAAGTGCTTTTAACGACTTCCGGCACCTATGCCGCTAAAGTTGTTGATGGTCGGGTTTTAAAAGGTAAATTCGCTTGGAGCTTTGTATATTCGAAAATAAATGGCAAATGGAAAGTCATTCATTCCCATATGTCTAATCCTTAAGCCCTAAGAAAACGTAATAGTTAATAATTTTTTCGGTTAAAAGCCAAAACCTGACAAAAGTTAGATTTTATAGCTTTTATCCGAACTAATTTTGTAGCATGATTACTAAATAACCCCATTATGAAAATCACAGTCAAAATACTAATCGGTCTAACGTTATTAGTAGCTATTGCCTGTTACAAAACTCAAAAAAGACCGAACAATACTATAGCAGGACATGGGACACAAGAAATGCATTGGAGTTACTCAGGTGAAACTTCCCCTGTTCATTGGGCCGAAATAGAAAAGAATTCCGATTGCAACGGGAACCACCAATCGCCTATAAACATCATTCACAATGATGTGGACTCGGTTCGCATCAATAATGATCTAAAAATATTATATACGCCATCTACCCTACTGAGCAAGGTGGAAAACAACGGACATTCCATTCAATTTGACTTTGAACCCGGAGATTCCATAAACTATAAAGGCAAAACCTTTTATTTAAAGCAAATTCATTTTCACGAACCTTCGGAACACAGGATTAATGGCATGATCTATCCTATTGAAATGCACCTGGTTCATGTTAGTAAAAGAGGAGAAATCACCGTTTTAGGCGTTTTAGGGGAAGAAGGCAAGGAAAGTCAGTTGTTTGAATTCTTTGAAAGTTTTTTACCCCTTGAAAATGGCGCTGTTAAGGATATCCATCAAAAAATAGATCTATCCGGTTTATTCTTAGAGGACAAGCATTATTATTCTTATGGCGGTTCATTAACTACACCACCCTGCTCCGAAAATGTCAATTGGATCGTCTTTAAAGAACCTATTATACTATCTGTAGAAGAAGTATTGAAACTTAAGAACAATATGCCTCTCAATAATTATAGAAATGAGCAGGCTTTAAACGGCAGGATTGTCAATTATCATTATTAAATGCTATCGGTATAACCTTAGCTTAGAGGTACCTAAATGACTCCTCCCTTTTTTGAAGGGAGGTGAATCCCGATAATTATCGGGATTCGGAGGGTTAATTGATAAAAATCTCGGCTTTCTTCCAGTTTCTTAATGAAACTGGAATTCATTCTCCTCTTAAGTTTAAGAGGAGCGCTACAGCCGAAGAATGATCATCAAATAATTTAAAACAGATCATCAATGACTTAAAGACCTTTCAAACCCAAAAATCCTTGGCGCAAAAGTAGCCTTAAGCCCCATTCCTATCGCGGCTTGCTTCATGGCTTCGGGAACGTCACCACAGAACAAAAATTCCCCTGGGACCGCTATTTGCAGTAAATTTTCAAAATGTCCGGCTGCGGTAGTTCCCAAATGAAAGCCAACCGCCCCGGCATCAACAAATAAATCCATAACCACTAATGTAGAAGACGTTTCGTCAAAATAACATTGCACCTTCAATGCGCCCGGTTCATTGGCTTTCATTTGACTTTCCACCTCCCTGTAAATAGCTTTTAAAGCTTCTGAATTTCCTTCCTTAGCAGTCCACTTATACATTACCATTATGTCCTGATTTTCCATGATATTTGATTTTTAAAATTGATTACACCACAAAGTTATGTCGTTTACATATACTACAATAGTGTCTTTTTAGACATTTTAAAGGGTTGATTACGACACTTTGATTTTATATCTTTATAAAAATAATTATGAAATGAGCAGAAATTTTGAGTTTTGGCATTTTCAGATAACTATAAAATTTTAAACGGATGAAACATATCAGCGTCATTGTTCCTGCGGGTCATAGCATTGTAGATACCATCATTGCGCCTTTTAATATGTTTAAGATGGCAAATTCATACTATAAGAAGCTGAACAAATTGGCAGAAGATCCTTTCAGCATTGATTTAGTAGGGTTAACAAAGGAGCCTGTGACCTATCAGGGTTTATTCAGTATACTGCCTACAGCCACCATACATGATATATCAAAAACCGACCTGATCATTATTTCACCAATAAGCGGAGATTTAGATAAAGCTATTAAGGCTAATATGGATTTTGTTACCTGGGTTAAAAAACGACGGATAGAAAATGATTCGGAAATTGCCAGTTTATGCAAAGGGGCCTTTTTACTGGCTGAAACCGGCCTGGTAAATGGAAAATCCTGTGCCACACATTGGACAGTTCATGAAGCTTTCCAACGGAGATACCCTGAGGTAAACCTGATACCTGAAAAAATAATCTGCGAAGACAACGGTATATATTCCAGTGGAGGTGCTTACTCCATATTGAATTTTACACTGTATTTAATAGAACGCTATTTTGGTAGAGAAACAGCCATATGGTGCTCAAAGGTTTCGGAAATAGAGTTTGACAGATTAAGTCAGAGTGCGTTTATCATTTTTAGCGGACAAAAAGATCATTCGGATGAACCTGTTAAACGGGCTCAACTTTATATTGAAAACAACTACCGGGATAAATTGCATGTAAATGACCTTGCGCAAATGGTCCATTTAAATCCCAGAAGTTTTTTGCGGCGATTTAAAAAAGCCACTTCCAATACACCCCTGGAATATATACAACGCGTTAAGATTGAAGCCGCTAAAAAGAAACTGGAATCGTCTACCAAAACCATACTTGAGGTTATGTATGATATTGGATACCATGATGATAAAGCATTTAGAACGACGTTTCGAAAATATTCCGGGTTAGCGCCCAAAGCATATCAAAAAAAGTATAACCGGGAAATGGCCTATGCTTAATTACCAGGAATGATATAAAAACATATTGGAACCTGAAGCCATATGGCCACCTTTATTGACTTTCAACGATGCAAAACGATTTAGAACAAAGAAACCAACGAAACAGAAAAACAGAGCCTCTAACAACAGAGGAATGGCTGACTTTTTTCTTTTTACCATTCTTTACTCCAAGGCCCAATCATAGAGAAGACCATTTTTCAGAATCGGAAATTGAACGCTTTAAAAAATATGGGTTCGATAAAAAGTTAAAACAGGCATATCGCGTTAAAACCTATGGATACTTGTTTTGGATCGGTACCATTGGTATTTTGTTCTACATAATTAAACATTAGTATTCCTCATCAGGTCATTGTATAGTTAATTTCAAGTTTTGAATTACACATGTTTTAATAACACAAACTAAGTTTGTTACTAACAAAACACAGACCTATGAAATTCTATAAAATTATCCTTGGTATTATCATCATTAGCAGCCATACTATTTTCGGACAAACAGAAAACATAAAAGATCTACCACTTCCCGAACATTTACAGGATGGTACGGTCTGGGAGTTTCAGGACGACCTGTCTGATAATTTTAATTACACCTTCCTGCCAAAAAATAAAAAAACCGATTTCGGTAATGGTAAATGGTTCAATTTTTACCAAAGCAAATGGGACGGCCCGGGGACTACCTATTGGAAATATAACCATGTAGCGGTTGATGGTAACGATCTTATCATAAAGGCCTCGCGTTGGAAAGGCAAAAACGAAACGGCGCCTAAGGCCTTAAAATTTAATAAAATGGGCAAGCCTAAGGGTGGTGTTAGCGCCGGTTGTATAACCTCTAACAAAACGGTGGTGTACCCGGTGTTTATCGAGTCTAAAAGTAGTGTGGCCAATATTGTATTGGCATCTGATGTGTGGTTATTGAGTCCGGATGCTACCCAGGAAATAGACATTATGGAGTGCTACGGGGGTAAAGAGCCGGGAAACAGTTATTTTGCCAAATCCATTCACATCAGCCATCACTCCTTTATCAGAAAACCGTTTACGGATTATCAGCCCAGGGATAAAGGGGCCTGGTATAACCGGGACGGTGTTACCGGCTGGGGTGAATACTGCTGGAACAACGGCGATAGAAAATATGTAAGAACCGGTGTGTATTGGAAAAGCCCCGTGCATTTTGAACATTATATTGATGGCGAATTGGTACGCGTGTTATACGATAAAGCACTGGCAACAAAAATAAATGGCAAATGGGAATACGGTTATCCAACCATGACCAATGGTAAACTTGATGTACAGTACGGAAAACAAAAAATAACGCCTTTTAGCACAAAAGACACCTATTCGTTTGCGGAACTACAAAAGGCCAGTAAGGTGTCTTCGGTTAGTATCATTGACCCGTATGAGTATCAAGGCGGTAAAGGGTTTACAAAGCCTTTGAATATTATTATCAACCTGGAATCTCAGGACTGGCATGTCAAAGCGGGCAGAACCCCTACGGATGCCGATCTAAAAGACCCGGCTAAAAATACTATGAAGGTTGATTGGTTCAGGGTTTATAAACCAAAGCTATAAGAAGTCTATTGTTTTCTGAAGTACGGCTTGATTATCTACTTTACACGGGCACAGTACTTAAAATAAGTATGCTAATTAATTTAAGCTATGACCCTGATGGTAATTCAGCCGGGGAGTTAAGTTCCGGAGCTATTACAGGTATTTTTATGTGGGAGATAATGATTAACCTCTTAATTCCTTTAAAATGCTTTTAATCTTTTGGTGCTTCATGCAATGCAGCTGCGGCAGCTCCAACGATCCCCGCATGATTTCCGAGTTCTGCAGGAATAACAGGGGTTTGTATTTTTATTTGTTTCCTGTATTTATCAAAATCTTTGGAGCTACCACCGCCTAGAATAATTAAATCCGGACAAGTTATGATCTCAGCCAATTCTAAAAATTTATTGAAACGTTTGCCCCAGGCCTTATAACTTAAGTTATCCCTTTTTCTAGCTGAATTTGAAGCATATGCTTCAATCTTTTTGTAGTTTTTATAAGGTATTTGTCCTAATTCAAAATTGGGTAGCAATTCGCCATTTAAAAATACGCCACTGCCAATTCCGGTGCCAATAGTTATCATTAATACCAAACCTTGTTCGCCTTTACCAATGCCGTAATTCATAACCGCATAACCGGCAGCATCTGCATCATTAATAACAGTAACAGGCAATCCGGATGCTTCAGAAAAAAGTTCCTTTGCATTTACGCCTAACCAATCTTTATGCAAGTTTCCCGTGGCCATACACACGCCATGCTTTATAATGGTTGGAAAACCAACGCCTACCGGCCCCTTGTAATTAAAGTACTCTACAATGTCGTTAAGAACTTTAGCCATGTCTTTTGGTTTCCTGGATTTTGGTGTGGGTATCCTAAACCGTTTGGTTAGTATTTCGCCGGTTAATGAATTCACTAAGGCACCTTTCATACCCGTGCCTCCAATATCTATTCCAAGAACATCCATATTTAAAATTTTAAAACAAACTTATCAAAAGTAACAAAAGATTTTTTCTTAATTTTAATAACCTGCATATCTACTCAAATATCATGACCTAAGTGTTGCTGGTTATTTATAAATGTAAGTTATGAAATACTGGGTTCTCATTTTTGTTTTTTACGCGGTCTTCCAGGTGGATCCATATGCTTCCGAACGCAAGCGTATGGTCAAACATCAGATTGAGGCGCGCGGTATAACTCATAAGGCCACATTAAAAGCTATGTATAAGGTGCCACGTCATCATTTTGTTCCCAAGTACATGGTTACATATGCCTATGAGGACCGTCCCTTACCTATTGGGAATAACCAGACTATTTCGCAGCCTTATATCGTTGCCTATATGACAGCTACCATCTCACCTAAATCCGGTATGAAAGTGTTAGAGGTAGGGACCGGTTCCGGATACCAGGCTGCTGTATTGGCAGAAATAGTGGATCACGTTTATACGATAGAAATCATCCCGAAATTAGCACAAAAAGCAACCAATACTTTGGATATGCTTGGTTATGAAAATGTTACAATAAGGAGTGGTGACGGCTATCTGGGATGGGAAGAACACGCCCCTTTTGACGCAGTCATCGTTACGGCAGCACTGAATCACATTCCTCAGCCACTGATAGAGCAATTAAAAGAAGGTGGTTCCCTGGTGATGCCTGTTGGTAAACACGGTGAGATACAGGCCCTCAAACTGTTAAAAAAACGAAGAGGTAAGACCACTGAAAATAATTTAATGGCTGTACGGTTTGTGCCCTTTACCGGTAAACAAGGAAAATAATGACCTTGCGTTCAAAAAACAAGTCTTTTTAAGCTTATCCTGACGGTGATGGGGGCCACTCAAGCAGACTATAATGTCATTCTGAACGGAATACAATGAAGTGCAGCATCACTCTGTCATTCCTGCGCAAGCAGGAATCCACATGTTCTAACTGTAATGTTCATTTTTGTCTTGACACATTCCCGATAATTATGGGGACCAACCAAAAAAGTCAAGACTTACGACAAAATCCCAATTGATTTGGCAAATTGATACATCACGCATGGAACATAATACTTGAACTGACAATGGCTAGTTTATTACTCCAAATATCCAAAACATTAGCCTCAATGCACTCCTGGATATTAGAAACATCTGCTTATTCAAAAGTTTCGCCTGTGATGTTTTCATAAAGCTTTATATAATTTCAAATGGCAAAAGCACATTCATACTTCTTATTATTAACCAATTCATCCTTCAAAAATGACAATTGGGAAACTCAGATTTAGATAAATTGTATTTAATCCAGACCTTTGAACTATGCCCACCTTAAAATAGTCTAATAACCAATAATAAAATTAAATTAGGTATGAAGAAAATACAAGTATTCAGAATAGTGTTGTTTACTTCCACTGCAATATCCTTATTTTTTGTACCATGGATTTTAGTTTGGGCTTGGATATTGCCCCTACCAAACACAATACAAGAACAGGTAGACGAAACCGTTGGACACGGATTTGCCGGTATGATTGTTTACGTAGATGAAGCTGGTAAAGCACCTGCTTTTTATTCTGGCGGTTGGAAAGACAAAAAAAATAAAATCCCTGCTGACCCAAATGCCTTATTCAAAATTGCCAGTATAAGCAAACTATATGTTGCTGTTTCCATTACCAAATTGGTAAGTAACCAACGCTTATTCTTAGATAAAACATTAGCTGATTATTTTCCAGAGCTTGCGGAAAGAATTGAAAATGCGGAGAAAATAAAGCTAAAACATATGGTACAACACCGTAGTGGTATTCCCAACTTTACCGATTTTCCGGAGTTTTGGCAAAATCCGCCACAATCCAGTAAAGAAACTCTTGAATTGGTCTTAGATTTACCTGCTAATTTTGAGCCTGGGGAAGACTATGAATACTCTAACACCAATTACTTACTACTTCGCGAACTCATCAATAAAGAGTTAGGGTATGACTATAGCCAATATATTAAAGAAGAAATATTAATTCCGCTTGGACTTAAAAACACCTTTTTTTCACTTAAAGAAGTAGATATTAACGATGTGATGAGTGGCTACTATGTAGGATATGAACCAGATTTAAAGACTGAGGAACAAGGCATGTTAGCTACAGCCCAAGATGTGGGTATATTTTTAAGAGCACTTAATGATGGTTCTGTATTTAAAAAAGGGGAACAGGAAATCTACGCTTCTATTTACGAGTTTGAGCATGGCGGTTTGGTTCCTGGTTATCAAAGCCTTGCAGAATACCATAAAGACATAGACGCCGTTATCGTTCAATTTTTGAATACCACAGATTTTGAAGGATACGAATGGAATTTATCGCAAATATCTATAAATCGAATTGTGAAAATACTCCATAAAAACAAGGAATAAAAAAGACCTTACAATGCAAGGTCTTTTTAACTTATTAAATGTGTCTTCGAGTACCTCAGACACCAAAAACTTCTATCCCAAATACTCCAAAACATTAGCCTCAATGCGCTTCTGGATATTAGAAACATCTGCTTTTACAAAAGTTTCACCGGTAATGTTCTCGTAGAGTTCAATATAACGGTCAGACACGGTTTCAATGTATTCGTCGCTCATAAACGGCACAGTTTGTCCTTCTAAACCTTGAAAACCATTAGAGATTAGCCATTGGCGTACAAACTCTTTAGACAATTGTTTTTGTGGCGCTCCTTTAGCCTGACGTTCTTCATAACCTTCGGCATAAAAATAACGAGAAGAATCAGGGGTGTGTATTTCATCAATAAGGACAATTTGTCCGTCCTTAGTTTTTCCGAATTCGTATTTGGTATCCACTAAAATCAAACCGCGTTCTGCAGCTATTTCAGAACCACGCTGAAATAGTTTACGTGTATAATCTTCCAGTATTACATAATCTGCTTCAGATACAATACCACGTTTTAAAATATCCTCACGGGAAATATCCTCATCATGGTCGCCTTTCTCGGCTTTGGTCGCCGGTGTAATAATAGGCTCGGGAAAAGCATCGTTCTCTTTCATACCATCCGGCATCGGTACACCACATAATAAACGTTTGCCTGCCTTGTACTCCCGGGCAGCATGACCACTCATATAGCCGCGTATCACCATTTCCACTTTAAACGGTTCGCATAAATGCCCAACCGCTACATTAGGATCCGGTGTTGCCATAAGCCAATTGGGTACCAAATCTTCGGTGGCCGCCATCATTTTGGTAGCAATCTGGTTTAGTATTTGTCCCTTATACGGAATCCCTTTAGGCATGACGACATCAAAGGCTGATAACCTATCGGTGGCGATCATGACCAATTGCTCGTCATTGATATTATAAACTTCTCTTACTTTCCCCTTATAGACACTTTTTTGTCCGGGAAAATTAAAGTTGGTATCTGTTATGGTGTTACTCATGTGTGACTGTTTATGAGTTTATTTGTTTATTCGTTTATATGGATTCCGCATCAAGTTCGGAATGACAAAATTATATTTTATGTCGGTTCGAGTGTCACGCTCTTGGCGTGATTGTACTTCGGCAGGCTCAGCATAAATATCGAGAACTTTATTCTTGAATGAGATGCTGAAACAAGTTCAGCATGACAACTATTTTTTACTACTAACTGCCACTGAATACTGCATACTGCTCACTGTATACTGCCTACTGAAATCACCCTCTGTTTTCTATACTATCGTAAGCCTCAATGATCTTTTTCACCAGTTTGTGACGGATGACATCTTTATCGTCTAAAAATATCATGCCTACCCCTGGTACATTTTTTAAGATCAACATGGCTTCTTTTAACCCGGAAATGGTACGTCGTGGTAAATCTATTTGCCCCGGATCACCTGTTAGCAGGAATTTGGCATTTTTACCCATACGTGTTAAAAACATTTTCATTTGTGCATGCGTAGTATTCTGGCCTTCATCCAGAATCACAAAGGCATTGTCTAAAGTACGTCCACGCATAAAGGCCAACGGTGCAATTTGAATGGTACCGTTTTCTATATAATGAGCCAGCTTTTCTGCTGCTATCATATCACGTAACGCATCGTACAATGGCTGCATATATGGGTCCAGTTTTTCTTTAAGATCCCCCGGTAAAAACCCTAGGTTCTCTCCTGCTTCTACAGCCGGACGTGTTAAAATGATACGTTTAACCTCCTTATTTTTAAGTGCCTGAACTGCCAAAGCAACACCGGTATAGGTCTTACCGGTTCCTGCAGGACCGATGGCAAAAACCATATCATTCTTTCTGATGCTCTCTACCAACTTGCGCTGGTTAGCCGTTTGTGCCTTGATAACTTTTCCGCCAACACCATGTACAATGACTTCACCACTTTGTTTTGAAGTGCTGTAATCATCACTGCTCACACTGGTCAACACACGTTCAATAGCGTTTTCATCCAGTTTGTTATACTTGGCATAATGCGTTAACAGCATAGTAAGACGGCGATCAAATTCTTCTAATAATTCTTCATCACCAAAGGCTTTGATCTTATTGCCTCTTGCTACAATTTTAAGTTTTGGGAAATACTTTTTTAAAAGTTCAATGTTTACATTTTGGGCTCCAAAAAATTCTTTTGGAGAGATTTCTTCAAGTTCAAAAATTAATTCATTCAAAGGCGTAGACTATTTTAAATTACTTGTGAGATTATTAAAAATTATATGTAATCAGATAACATGATTTCTTTAGATTTCTTCTGTAAAAAACTAAATTTCATGTTCCAAAAAATACAAAATTTAGTTTCACTTCAGAAACCGCTTCGTTAGTCCATTTAATTTTTCCATTTGCCCTTTTGAAATTTTCAAAATGAAAAAATTCATGTACTTTTGAATTGTTCAAAAATACACAAATTGAACGACCTTAAGCTAAAAACATATCAACAATTTTGCCCATGGCAATCATAACTTTAACGACCGATTTTGGTGAAAAAGATCACTTTGCTGGCGCGACAAAAGGCGCTATTTACAGTGAACTCCCCGATGTTAAAATTGTTGATATCTCACATTCGGTCTCGCCTTTTAATATTCCGGAAGCGGCATACATTATTCAGAATGCTTACAGTAGTTTTCCAAAAGGCACCATACATATTATAGGCATTGATTCTGAAATTAACCAGGAAAACAAGCACATTGCCATTAAATTAGACGACCACTACTTTATTTGTGCCAACAATGGTATTATGAGTATGATCTGTTCTGAAATTGCGCCTGAAAAAATTGTAGAGATCAATATTCACGATAAGATTCAAACCAGCTTTCCGGTATTGGATGTGTTTGTAAAAGTGGCTTGTCATATTGCACGTGGCGGGACTTTGGAAGTCATTGGCAAAACTGTTCAGGAGATTAAACCCATAAAAAATATTGTGCCTTACGTGAATGATGACAAAACCCAAATAATTGGCAGTGTTATTTATATTGATAATTATGGTAACGTGGTGACCAACATTAAACGGGGCTTTTTTGAGACCATACAAAAAGGGCGTGCTTTTGAGATTTCGGCAAGGAATTATAAGTTCAAAACCATTTACAAAAAATATAGCGATATAGTAAACTTTGAAATACCTGAAGGAAAACGTTTTGATGAAGGTCGGGGTCTGGTGGTTTTTAACTCCGGGAATTTTTTAGAGATTGCTGTTTACAAAAGCAACTCTGCCACTGTTGGTAGTGCCAGTAGTTTAATGGGATTAGGCATCATGGATGCAGTGAGTGTTAATTTTATTAAAGCGTAATTTATGTTTGTAAGAATTGTTAAAATGGGATTTCAGGAGGCGCACATTGAAGCATTTCTTTCAAACTTTAACGAGAATAAAGCCCGTATCAGAAACTTTAAAGGCTGTAAGTTATTAGAGCTTTACAGAGATAAGAACCATCCGAATATATTTTTCACCTACAGCTATTGGGAATCTGAAGCCGATTTGGAACATTACAGGCAATCTGATTTGTTTAAAACCGTTTGGAATAAAACCAAAGTGTTATTCAGTATGAAGCCTGAAGCCTGGAGTGTGGATAAAATCGCTACGCTCGAGTAAACAGTTTTCAGTGACAGTGAACAGTAAAAATATTTTATATTCGCGCATCGTATTGATTTAACTCTAAAATCGTAAATCGTAAATAAAGTTAATGCTAGCAATTCTAAAAAAAGAAATAAACTCGTTTTTCGCCTCACCCATCGGTTATTTGGTCATTGCCATTTTTTTACTGTTAAACGGCTTGTTCTTATGGCTCTTTAAAGGCGAATTTAATATTCTTGATTACGGATTTGCTGATTTGTCATCCTTCTTTTTATTAGCGCCCTGGATACTCATTTTCCTGATCCCTGCTGTGACCATGCGCAGTTTTTCAGATGAAAAGAAACAAGGCACTTTGGAATTGCTTTTAACCAAACCCATCTCACATTTAAAAATAGTTTTGGGTAAATATTTGGGAGCCTTTATTTTAATATTGATAGCACTTTTACCAACGTTGCTCTATGTCTATACAGTGTATCAGTTAGGAAATCCCATTGGCAATTTAGACATGGGAAGCACCTGGGGCTCTTACTTTGGGTTGCTGTTTTTGGTAGCCGCTTATACGGCCATTGGGGTGTTTGCCTCTACCCTTTCAGACAATCAAATTGTGGCGTTTATTATTTCTGTTTTCCTCTGCTTCCTGTTCTATATCGGTTTTGAAGGGATTGCCGATTTTACTGCCAGCAATTTTGTGGAGCAATTGGGTATGAGTTACCATTTTAAAAGTATGGGGCGTGGCGTTCTTGATACGGCTGATATTCTTTATTTTTTAAGTGTCACGCTTTTCTTCATCCTGCTTACGGTCAGAGGTATTAAAAATGAGCCTTTTAAGAAAAAAGAGTGGCTGCATTTACTGGTTTTGCCTTTAGGATTAATAGTTATAAATATTTTCACGGCATCATGGCATAGTCGTTTCGACCTCACCCAGGATAAACGCTACACATTAAGTGAATCTGCCGTTAATATAGTTCAGGATATAGAATCACCTATCGTCATTGATGTGTTTTTGGAAGGTGATGATTTTCCTTCGGAATTCAGACGACTTCAAACTGAGACCAAACAGTTGCTCGACGAGTTTTCCAACATAAACGATAACATCGTCTTTAGTTTTATTGATCCGCTGGAAGACGAAGCCACTCGTGATAGAAACATGCAACAATTGAACGCCCGTGGATTAACTCCTATGCAGCTAAGCGTTACCGAAAGCGGTAAATCCTCAAAAGCCGTTATTTTCCCCTGGGCCCTGGCCAGTTATAATGAGCAAACAGTAACCATTCCTCTTATAAAAAATAAAATAGGAGCCACGCAACAGGAACTGGTGTCTAATTCCGTGCAACATTTGGAATATGCTTTTGCTGATGGTTTTAGTAAACTCACCAAACCCAAGAAGCGGAAAATAGCTGTTTTAAAAGGCAATAAACAGCTGGAAGATATCTACATTGCAGATTTTATAAAAAAACTTCAGGAGTATTACTTTATCGCACCCTTTACTTTGGATAGTGTAGCTACCAGTGCGCAAAAAACTTTAAGCGACTTAAATGAATTTGACCTCATCATTTCAGCAAAACCTACCGAACCGTTTACGGAAACAGAGAAATTAGTTTTGGACCAATTCACTATGAACGGTGGCAAAAGCCTTTGGTTGATTGATGCCGTTGCCATTGAAAAAGACAGTTTGTACAATGAAACCGGAACAAACTACGCCGTCTCCAGGGATCTAAATCTTACCGATTTCTTCTTTAAGTATGGGGTTCGTATCAATCCGGGTATTGTGAGTACACTCTACTCTGCTCCTATTACTTTAGCTATGGGTGAAGGTAGTAGCTCCCAATTTCAACATTTGCAATGGCCCTACTCCCCTTTAGCCGGTTCCGGTAGTGGCCATCCTATCGTAAATAATCTGAATTTGGTTCGATTTGATTTTGCTAATCAGATTGACACACTAAAGAATAGTTTACAAAAAATTATCCTTTTAGAATCGGCGCCATTGACTAAACTAGAAGGCGTCCCTAGGGAAATAAGCCTGGATTTGGTTACCAAACAACAAGATCCTCAGCAATTTAACAGAGGCAACCAAACGCTGGCAGTACTTTTAGAAGGGGAATTTATTTCGGCATATAAAAACCTTATAAAACCTGTCAAGCTGGATCATACTAAAGATCAAAGTACACCGACCAAAATGATTGTTATTGCTGATGGGGATGTCATTAAAAATGACGTAGTAAAAAACCAGCCCCAGGAATTGGGCTTTGACCGTTGGACAGGTCAAAATTATGGTAATAAAGAATTTCTACTCAATGCCGTAAATTACTTACTCAATGATGACGGACTTATAAACATTCGATCCAAGGAAATTACCATTGCCTTTCTAAATCAACAAAAAACAGCCTCGGAAAAAACCAGGTGGCAACTCATAAACATTGCATTACCACTGGTATTATTGGCTCTTTTTGGATTTACATTCAATTTCATTAGAAAGAAAAAATATGCTTCTTAAATGTTAATAAGTTTGTTTCGGTTATTTATCCGTATAGAATATATTTGTAGATAACATTATTCAAAAATTAAAATCCAACATAAGTTCATGAAGTTTATTGTATCGAGCACTTATTTATTAAAACAATTGCAGGTTTTAGGAGGTGTTATAAATAGTTCTAACACCTTACCTATTTTAGATAATTTTTTATTTGAATTGGATAATAGTACACTTACTGTTTCTGCCAGCGACCTGGAAACTACCATGTCTTCTACTCTGGATGTAGAAAGTGATAGTACCGGAAGTGTTGCCATTCCTGCGCGTTTGTTACTTGATACCTTAAAGACTTTCCCGGAGCAACCGCTGACTTTTGTTGTAGAAGATAATAACACGGTTGAAATTAGCTCTAACCACGGTAAATATGCCCTGGCCTATGCAGACGGGAACGAATTCCCAAAAGCTGTAGAGCTTGAAGACCCAAGTAAAACAGTAGTTACCGGAGACGTATTGGCAACCGCTATTAGTAAAACTATTTTTGCCGCCGGTAATGACGATTTACGCCCGGTAATGAGCGGGGTCTTTTTTCAGTTCTCAACGCAGGGCTTAACTTTTGTGGCTACCGATGCTCACAAGCTGGTAAAATATACCCGTGAAGATGTAAAAGCTAACCAGGTGGCCGAGTTCATTATGCCTAAAAAACCTTTAAATCTTTTAAAAGGTATTTTAGCTGCCAGTGAAGATGACGTGACTATTGAATACAACGAGTCTAATGCCAAGTTCACGTTTGAAAATTCGATTTTAATTTGCCGACTTATAGATGGCAAGTACCCTAATTACGAAGCGGTCATTCCAAAAGAGAACCCTAATAAACTGGTTATTGACAGAACACAGTTCTTAAACTCCGTACGACGTGTTAGCATATTCTCAAACAAAACAACGCACCAAATACGTTTAAAAATTGCAGGTGCCGAATTGAACATTTCTGCTGAGGATATTGATTACAGTAACAAAGCTGAAGAACGTTTAACTTGTGATTACCAGGGGGACGATATGCAAATTGGGTTTAACTCACGTTTCTTGACTGAGATGCTGAACAACTTAAATTCAGATGAGGTTCAGTTGGAAATGAGCATGCCTAACAGAGCAGGTATTTTAACCCCTATTGACGGCTTGGAAGAAGGAGAACAGGTGACTATGCTTGTAATGCCAGTGATGTTGAATTCTTAAACTCCTGCATTCTAATAACTCCCGATAGCTATCAGGGACGAGAAAGGATCTGATAAAATATAAGCAGTGATCTTTAATTTGATTGCTGCTTTTTTTTGTGCTCAAAATTACCCCTTGACTTTGTACGAAAAATTCACGAACTTAGTTTACTCCTTACGAACTATCAGATGGCACTTATTGAAGTTTTGTTTACGTCATCGGATATAAAACTCCTTTGCTGAGTTTATTGAAGCATCGAAACAATTTCAAATCAAGTCTTTATTGGGTAGTCAGCTATATCCCAAAATGAATTGATTATCAAACTATTAAATTAATTTATTAACCTTAATAATTAAATGTCATGAAAAAAAGGATGCTTTTAGTTTTGTTTATTGTTACTATTCCCCTAAGCGTACTATTTCCACAGGATACCACCCGTGTGGAATTGAGAAGTGATCTTAAAAATCAAATTGAAGAAATAATTGATGACAGTTATATACGGATTCCCAAAAAAGATTTTGATACTATGATAGAGAACCGATTATCAAACCTTGTCAATTCAAAAATAAATGCTTTGATTGGAATCACTGTTGGTCTAATCACATTGCTTAGTTTGTTTTCAATTTTTCAGTTTAACAAGTCGCGTGTTTCAAACGAAAAGCTTATTGAGGCACAGGTCAACATTGCTGCAAAGGAATCCATCCTTGACATACAAAGTTTTTATAAAGATAATATTGAAAGTAAGCTTGCTGAAATAGAGAAACGACTTACACAAAACATAGACCTTCTTAAAAAAGATAATGAGAGTAGCCTGACTCAAATACATGAGCAGATTGAAAAAGCAAAAACCCAGGTAAAAAAGGCGGAAGATTATTTAACCAATTTGGAAATTGAAAGTTTGACAAACCTTATAATAACTGAGAAAAAATATCAATTACCGGAAGACCTGAATCGCGCTCAAAACATATTAAATGATATAGAAGCTTCCGAAAATAAATTTCAAATCCCCACAGTTGTTAACCTTTTAAGCTACATATATTATGACCAAAAACAATACAACGAGGTTAACGATTTAATATCGACATATGAAAAGGATTTCAAACTCAAGTCTAATACCTATATCAATGGGGCATTAACAGCTTTAAACGATTATCACAATTACAATTCACTAAACCAAAGGCATAAATGCATTGAGTACCTGGACAAATCTCTTGAATTAACCCAGGGCTATGGTGAAGCGCTCGGACTCAAATTAGAAGTTTACATGATGGATTTTCTAAGAGCAGATGATGACGCCGTAAAACAAGCATCAAAATCCAGTGCCCTAAAAGTAATTGACGGCATTCTACACAGTGAGAACAGGGCCCCTTCTTATGAAACCCTTTCCAGGTTAGAACGCGATGCGCAAAATGCAAGTTATAACAAATATGTAATTACGTTGTTTACAGAGTTCCCGGAAAAAATGGATGCCTTGCTTAAAGAGGCTAATGAAGCTGCTGATCTGCTTAAGATCAAACCGTTTGATATCAATGAATTCACGATATAGATGGATAAACTTTCGTACCGGGATATTCTTAAGAAATGAAATTTCGGGAACAGGGAAACCCCTAAACAAAAGACGCCCACATTTCTGTGGGCGTCTTAGTTTATCTCATACTAACTAAACTAACTAATAAAATTAAGAGATAACGGGTATTTTGGAGTTTCACCATTATTAGCTTTTATAGCATTTATAATAGGGAAAACGACTGAAAATATTCCCAGGACTAAAAATCCTAACAGGCCTAAACCGAATAGTAGTATTAAAGGGATACAGATTAAAAAGTACACTATTAAGCTCAATTGAAAATTGATTATGCTCTTTCCGTGTGCATCCATTTTATAAACTTTTTCTTTTTGAGTAGCCCACAATATCAGCGGTACTATTAAACTGCCAAAACCTATTAGAAAAACCACTAACTGGCTTAAATGGGTAATAACGATTAATTGATTGTCTTGTCGCATCATAGCAAGGATTGTTTTGATTGATTACTTATTTGACGCAACCCAATCAAAAATGTTACAAAACCAATACGTTTATTTATTCAACGATATACCGTGGCTTTTAAGAATCTCATTAAACTCAGGGTCATCATCTAAAAAGTAGAAAAACTCCGGAGCTTCTCTTCTTAAAGTATTTGTTTTTTTGTTCCTAATGATATCCAAATGATAAAGTACGCTATCTTTTACTTCTAAACCTGCAAATACCACGGCCAGTTGGTGGCTTTTTTCTTCAGGATGAGCCACGGCCCTTATGGTATCAAGAATTCTATGAGCACTAAGGGTATCTCCTACTTTAGCATAACAAAAGCCTAAAAACCGGTTGTAGACATTGGCTTCAGCTACCAAATACTTAAGAGGTTCTATAGCTTCCCGGTACTTTCTCTGATCCGTATAAATTCTAAAATACGTTCTGTTAATCACAAATTGATTGTTTTCCTTCCCTAACTTCTCAACTTTTTTCATGAGCATTTCCGCTTCGTCATAGTTATGCGTATAGGCTAAAGCCGTAGCATAATTATTAGCCACAGCAAACGATAACGGATCTAACTTGTATGCTATTTCGGCCTGTACAAGCATTTTTTCATATTGCCTTGTGTAGTAATAAAACGTGGCGTACTGATGCCTTGCGGTTAAATCGTTAGGGGATAAACGAATTGCTTTTTGAAAAGCAGCTTCGGCTTCTTCCCGTTTACCTTCAATATTATTTATAAATCCGCGAACCGAATAGATCCTTGGCACTTTATTACTGATGGTCTCTGCCTTTTCAAGGTATTCTCTTGCTAATTCCGAAGCTTCCTTAACATTTCTTCCCGAATAGTAAGTTTCCAAAAAAATGGAATTGGCAATTTCTGCATAAGCTTCTGCATAATTTGGGTCTAATGTAATAGCTTCCTTATAAAGTATGATACTCTTGGCAATACTCTTAGAATTCCGTTTATCAGCTTCACTTCTACCCTCTAAAAAAAGTTTATAAGCATTAATGTTTTGAGTGGCTATATTTGATAAGCTTCTTTGTTCCTCAAATGACAGATTAAGTTCTAAAGCATTCACTATTTCCCGGGACACTTCCGTCTGAACACTAAACACATTGGTAATGGTCTTATCATAATTCTCCGCCCATAAATGTTCATCATCATCTGCATTAATCAACTGTGCCGTAATTCTAATAGCGTCACCATATTTTCTGATACTTCCTTCTAAAATATAGGCTACACCCAATTCCCTGGCTATTTCCGGAATTGTTTTTTGTGTGTCTTTATATTGCATAACAGAAGTCCGCGATATAACACGGATCTCTTTAAGTTTTGCTAATTGTGTAAGTATATCTTCGGTGATACCGTCTCTAAAAAACTCGGAGTCTTCATCGGTACTCAAATTATCAAAAGGCAATACCGCAATGGATAGATCTTTAGAAGCATTGCCCGTTGTTATGGTAATGGAGGTAATATTAAAAATAACAACAGCTAAAAGAATCAGTATAGCAAGCCATACATAAGTGCTCTTCTTTTTGAAAAAAGGTGTTTTAGGTTCTTTTTTCTTCTCCTTAAGTTTCCCTTTAATATCTTCGGGTCTGGGTACTACCAGGCCTTCATTTGCAATGGCAAAAATTGGCATGGCATCATCCACATTCTTAAGTTCGTAAGCATCTAAAAATTTAGATTGAATATGCCTGTGACTCCTGATCTGGTCATGAACTTTATCTGAAATTAAAATACTTCCGGGAACAGCGCAAGACTCAATTCTGGAAGCTACATTAACAGCATCACCAATAATATCGTCTTTAGACTGAACAATATCCCCTACATGAATACCAATTCGAACCGGTATTTTAGGATCTTCTAAAAAAGCGCTTTGCAATTCAATTGCACAATCAACCGCTTCAACCGTACTTTTAAACACACTTAAAGTGCCATCTCCAAAATATTGAATAATCTTACCGTTAAAGGCTTCGGTAGTCATTTCAAAAGCCCTTCTATGGCGTTCTCTAATGGATATGGCTTGCTTTTCGTCCTTTTGCATCAAAGAGGTATACCCCTCGATATCAGTGAACATAATTGCTGCGAGTTGTCTTTGCCCGGACATTTTTGGTTGGTGTTAGGTGATTACTAAATTAATCAATTATCTTCAAAGATGGTATCCTGACCTATAATTGGGTTTTAAAACTGTTATAAATAATTAATATCTTTAACAGTAATTAGCCAACCAAAAATCTAAGAACAGTGTCTGAAAACCTTGAAAGTTTTTTATCTGAAATTCCTTTTTTTTCAGAAGTTTCCAAAAAATCACTTACACATTTGGTAGACCATTTAACCGAAGAAACTTATATCAAAAATGAAGTTGTTTTTAAGAAAGATACTATTGGCGATTCCATGTATGTCATTTTAAATGGTTCAGTAAAAATTCATGACAAAAAACATATCTACGACACACTTACAAAAGGTGATTGTTTTGGTGAATATGCTTTGATTGATAACGAAACCCGCTCAGCCTCAGTAACGGCACTTGAGAACACAACCGTTTTGAAAATTGAACGTGTACATTTTTTAAATCTAATTAAAGATGATGGCGGTTTTGCTAAAGGCATTCTTGCAGTTATGATCAAACGCCACAGGGAATTGGATACTATTCAGGAACGATTAGCCTCCTCAAAACTAGAAATTGAAACGGTCAATAGTAAAATGAGTGGCTTAATTGACGGTGCCATGGATGCCATTATCATGTTTAATAGCGATTTTAGAATAGTGCTTACCAATCCTTCCGCCCATGAGCTTTTAGAAAATGAGGATGTATTACAGCGAAATGTGTTGTTCTTTTTTGATGATGATAGCGCAAACTTAATAGAAGCTATTGTAAGATCCGGATTGGAAGATGAAACTTCCATAAACAAATATCTACCAAACATTGTAAAGGTAATTGGGTCAGATGATACGGAAACCTTAAACGAAGGTACCATTAGTAAGTACGGAAGTGGTTCCGAAATATTTTTTACCCTTATACTAAGAAATATTGAAGAACGCCTCATTGCCGAAGACAAAATAAATCTGCTGACCAAACAAACAGAATACCTGGAAGAAGAGATTAAAGAACTTACCAGTAGCTATGGTATAATAGCTGAAAACAAAGCCATGAAAAAGGCTTTAAACTTAATTCAACAAGTAGCCAGGACCGATGCTACTGTATTAATTCATGGAGAAACAGGAACCGGAAAAGAACTTATTGCCAGAGCGATCCATAAGGAAAGCGACAGAAACGACAAACCGTTAATACGAATTAACTGTGGTGCCATTCCTGCCAATCTAATTGAAAGTGAACTGTTCGGACATAAAAAAGGAGCATTTACAGGAGCAACGGTAGACCGGAAGGGCCGTTTTCTTTTAGCAGATAAAGGCACTATCTTTTTAGATGAAATTGGTGAAATGCCGCTGGAGTTACAACCTAAATTATTACGTGTCATTCAGGAAGGCGAGTTTGATCCCGTAGGCAGTTCGGAAACTATAAAAGTTGATGTTAGAATCATAGCCGCTTCACACAGAGATCTTTTAAAATTTTCAAAAGAAGGAAAATTTAGAGAAGATCTATATTATCGTTTGAATGTATTTCCTATTGAAGTACCGGCACTTCGTGACAGAGGTAACGACCTTCATCTTATTGCGGAAGAAATGCTGGATCAGTTCTCAAAAAAGCTAAATAAACCCATTGTTAATTTATCTGATAATGACAAAGCGCTTTTATCGTCTTATCATTGGCCCGGAAATGTCAGAGAGCTTCAGAATTTAATTGAGCGTGCCGTTATTGTTTCTGAAAACGGTGAGATAAGCTGGCACGCCATTATTCCTAATAATACTTCCACTCAAGAAATCAATGTTCAAACTAATGAAGAACGTATCTTAACCATAAAAGAACTGAACACACTGGAAAAAGAAAACATTCTGAAAGCCCTGAAACAGACTAAATGGAAGATTTCCGGTAAAAATGGTGCTGCAGAGTTACTCCAAATACCACCAACAACATTGGCTTCCAGAATAAAATCACTAGGTATAGAACGCCCTGTTTAATTAAAAAGAACTCCTTGGCACTCTGTGTCAAGGTTTCCGTTGAAATTGTCATTCCCATGAAATCAAAGATTCATGAATCCGATAATTTAAAATACGAATTAATGAATAAAACGGGAATCTAATATTATAGAATTTCACTCCTAGAAATTCTATTATTCTCACGATATTTCGTCATTTTATTTACGATATTTCGTTACTTAACGACATTTCGTTAATATTTTAATTCCTAAATTTAAACACAACTAATTGATTTACAATAATTTAAATAGTTTGGCACGGCAATAGCATTAAACAAGTCAAACATTTTGAAAAATCAATTATTAACAATTTAAATTTTAGAAAACATGATTAACACAGCAAATGTAAAAAACGGCGTAAACGTAGATCAATTAGTAGAAACTATCGGTCACATTCAAGAACAACCGGATTTAGCAAAATTTGAGTTTAGAGCTAAAAACAATTGGATTGATGGCGGACATTGTGTGTCCAGTATTAAAGGCTTCTATGGTGCCGGTCAGGAAGACACTACTCGTGAAGAAACTTTCACTATGGAATGTAGCCACCCACAAGTATTATTAGGGGAAGATGAAGCTGCTACCCCACCGGAAGTTGTATTACATGCATTAAGCTCTTGTTTAACAGGTGCTATGGTTTACCACGCTGCCGCTAACGGTATCGACATTGAAGGTGCGGAATCCACTATTAAAGGAACAGCTGATTTACACGGTTTCTTAGGATTAGATCCCGAAGTAAGAACCGGTTTTGATGGTATCACCATGCAATTAAAAGTTAAATCGGATGCTACTGCTGAGCAACTTGAGAACTTAGCTAAATTTTCTCCGGTATTTGACATGATCAGCAACCCAACTCCTGTTAAGATAGAAATTGTAAAACAGTAGTAACCCAACCTTAAAAATGAGGGTTTTTAAAAATTAAATCCTATGTCACATTGAGCGCTGTCGAAATGTTTCAAATCATTAACGATCCAGTAAAGGTTTCGACAAGCTCAACCTGACAACGTAAATAAGTCTTTTAAATACCCTCATTTTCATCAATCAAAACTTATCTCAACACCAAAACATGAAAACTTCAACACAGCATATCACCAACGCCAATCAGGCAGTCGCCAGAATTGCCTATAAAACCAATGAGGTGTTTCCTATTTATCCCATCACTCCGGCTTCTGAAATGAGCGAATTGGTTGAGCAATGGTCCGCTGAAAACAAACCGAACTGTTTTGGAAATGTTCCCAAGGCTTTTCAAATGCAAAGCGAAGCAGGTGTTGCCGGAGCCATGCACGGTGCCTTGCAAACCGGTTCTCTATCAACTACTTTCACAGCATCACAAGGTTTACTGTTGATGCTTCCAAATATGTATAAAATTGCCGGTGAACTAACCCCTAATGTGATTCATGTGGCTACCAGAAGCGTTGCAACTCATGCTCTTTCCATTTTTGGTGATCACAGTGATATTATGGCAGTTCGTCAATCAGGATATGCCATGCTAGGTAGCGCATCCGTACAGGAAGCACAGGATTTTGCACTTATAGCTCAGGCAGCAACACTGAAATCCCGTATTCCATTTGTGCACTTCTTTGATGGCTTTAGAACCTCTCATGAAGTCTCAACAATTGAAGCCATTTCTGATGAGACCATTCAATTTATGATGGACGAAAAGACTATTAAAAAACACAGAACCAACGCCTTAAATCCTAACCATCCCGTTGTTAGAGGAACTTCTCAAGGACCGGATGTCTTCTTCCAAAGTAGAGAAGCTGTAAATCCGCTTTACGAAGCTTGTCCGGATATTGTTCAAAAACATATGGATACTTTCGCCTCATTAACCAACAGACAGTATAAATTATTCGATTATGTCGGACATCCTGATGCAGAACATATTATTATTTCTATGGCATCTTCAACAGAGACTATTGAAAAAACTATCCGGCACTTAAATAAAAAAGGAAATAAATTCGGCCTAATAAAAGTTAGGTTATTCAGACCGTTTAGTACAAAACACTTACTACAGGCTTTACCAAAAACGCTAAGATCCATTGCCGTTTTAGACCGGACTAAAGAAGCCGGTTCCAATGGAGAGCCATTGTATTTGGATATTTTAAAATCAGTTACCGAAGCATATCAAAACAATAAATTAACAAGCTTCCCTAAAGTTGTAGGCGGCAGATACGGCCTGTCTTCAAAAGAATTTACACCAGATATGGTAAACGCTATTTTCAACAATTTAAAACAAGATCAACCTAAAAATAATTTCACCGTTGGTATCAATGACGACGTTATGAATTTGAGTTTAAATGTTACAGAATCCATTCAAATTGATAACAGCAGTTACCAGGCTATATTTTATCAAAATAAAAACACCAAAGAAGCCGAAAGTTTCACAAACACTTTAAAGCTTATTTCAAAAAAGGAAAATACTTTTATTCAAGGGTATGTTCAATGCGATTACAAAAAATCCAACACCTTTAACGCGGCCCATTTACGCATTGACAAAACCCCTGTAAAGGCACCCTATTTAATAGAACATGCCGATTTTATTGGTTGCCAGCAAGCTAACTTCACCTTAAACGACAGCACTTTAAAAAATTTAAAACCAGGAGGCACCCTACTGGTTAATTCTTCACTAACGTCTAAAGCTTTCTGGCAATCAGTATCGGTTAATATCCAAAGAGACATCATATCAAAGCACATTAATTTACTTATCGTGAATGTTAATGACATTGTAAAACTGGATATACTTAAAAATGAAAACATTTCAGAATTACACGCTTGCTTTTTAGCTCTTAAAAGCGATTTGAGTTATTCTGAATCCATCTATAATCTAAACGATTTTATTTATAAAGTTGACACATACTCTGTGAACAAAAAAGACCCTGTTTCTTTGGATGATGATGCACAGTTTAGCCGTTCACTTTTAGGGAAATTATTGAATAACGAAGGCAATGATATTCCGGTAAGCTTATTACCAATAGATGGCACTTATGAAAGTAATACTTCAAAATTCAATCCTGTTCAAAATTCGGAATACCTCCCCAAATGGGATACAGAAGCCTGCACCCAATGTGGCGCCTGTAGTATGGCTTGTCCACAAGCAGCTTTAAGAATTAAAGCTTTTGACGGTAGCCATTTGAATCATGCTCCCGAAGATTTTAAACATGTGATCTCAAAAGATTTTGATTTGATGCATTATACCATTCAAATTAATGCGGATCAGTGTAACGGTTGCAATAACTGTGTGGATGCCTGTCCTGTAAAAGCACTAAAACCGGAAAAAACTGAAAACATTTATAATGAACAAAAAACTAACTGGAATTATTTTGAGACCATTCCGGAACTGGATAGAAATTTAATTGATACATTAAAGGTGAGTCAACAACAGTTGCAGGAACCTTTATTCAAATATTCAATTGGTGTTGAAGGTTGTGGTGAAGCATCCTATTTAAAACTTATGTCGCAATTGTTTGGGGAAAGACTTTTAGTTGCTAATGCAACCGGCGCAAGTTCTATTTTTGGAGGTACTTTGCCAACAACACCCTGGGCAAAAAATAAAGACGGTAAAGGTCCTGCCTGGTCCAACTCCCTCTTTGAAGATAATGCCGAATTTGGTTTAGGTTTTAGACTATCTGCCAATCAACAAGAGCAGCAGGCAAAACAATTAGTGGAGGCGTTATCATTTCAAGTAGGCTTTGAATTAGCTTTTGATATTTTAAATAATACACAGGACACCGAATTTAAAATAAACGAGCAAAAGCAAAAGGTATTACAACTAAAAAAAGCACTGCAAAAATTTAATACTCCGAAAGCCAAAGAGCTGCTTAATTCATGCGATGCTTTAATTAAAAAAAGCGTTTGGATTGTTGGCGGCGACGGTTGGGCCTATGATATTGGTTATAGCGGTATAGATCACGTAATAGCTTCCGGTGAGAACGTAAATATTTTGATTTTAGATAACGAAGTTTATGATAACACCGGCGGACAAGCTTCAAAAGCTACGCCTTTTGGAGCCCAGGCTAAATTCGCCTTCAACGGAAAACAAAAGCAAAAGAAAGATTTGGGCTTATTGGCCATGAACTATGACAATGTTTATGTGGCATCAGTGGCTATTGGAGCCGATCAGGAACAAACCTTAAAAGCCTTTAATGAAGCTGAAAGTTTTGACGGCCCATCCATTATAATAGCCTATTGTCATAGTGATTCACATGGTATTGATATGAAAAACCCCGGTCAATATCATAAAGCAGCCGTTAACTCAGGACAATGGTTGTTATATAGAAATGACCCCAGGCGGGCAGAAAACAGGTTAAACACGTTGCAACTGGATTCTGATATCCCCTCAATAAAGATTGAAGATTATCTGAAAAAAGAAAAGCGTTTTTCAAAACTATTAAGCACTAACCCTGATGAGTTTAAATCCCGGATGAGAGCTATCCAGAAACAGGTTGATACCAGGTTTAACAAGTACCTTGTGCATTCGGCAAGCACTCCTATCAATAGAGCCAAACTTCTTCAGAATAAAAAATTTCAAAACATATTAAGGCATGAGTCATGAAAACAATTCACAAAACAAGACATATAAATATTGTATCATTTAGTATTATTATAAATCTTCTAATACTGGGTATTATCCTATTTACAACTTAAAGTTTAGAAAGCATCACTGAGATCAGCTTGTTCCTGATGTACTCCCTAAAAAGTTTATTTAGCAACTAACAAATAACTATAATCCTTGTTAAAATGCCAGAAGTTAAAACACCCGTAATCACCTATACCGGAATCAATCAACAGGTTGAGCATCATGACCTTGATACTACACTTTTAGAGTGTTCCATTATGAATCAAATTCCACACATTCATGAATGTGGCGGAAATGGGCAATGCACCACTTGCCGTATCAGGGTCATGGACGGGCACAGTAACTTAAACCCAAGAACCTTAAAAGAACAGGAAACGGCCAGAATTCGTAAGTGGGACCCTTCTATAAGATTGGCTTGTCAATGTTATGCCAAAGGTGATGTAAGCATTCAGCGTTTGGTATGGATCAATTCTGAGATCAATAGATTGCAATTGGAAACCATTCCCGAGGGCATCGCGGAAGAACGTCCGATAGCCATCTTATTTTGTGATATCAGAGGATTTACAAAATTAGCTTCGGAAAACAGCTCCTTTGATGTGGCTCACATATTAAACAGATTTTATACGGTTTTAGGCGACCCTATCCTTATCAATAACGGTGTGATTTATCAGTATGTTGGCGATGAAATCATTGGCTTGTTTGGTGTTTCAGGTGGTATGAAAAGTAAAAACTGTAAGGATGCCGTAAGAGCTGCATTAGGAATGCAGTATGCTATTGAACGGCTTAATCACATTGAGCTGGTGGATTTTGACGTCAACATAAAAATGGGGATTGGTATTAACTTCGGCAGGGCTTATATAGGTCATTTGGGACATCCTAAGCATAAACAATTTGCCGTTGTAGGCGATCCGGTAAACACAGCCAGCAGAATCCAATCTTATAATAAAGAAGCAGGCACTGACATTTTAATATCAGATGCTGTCTTCAAAAGTATTCCCGCTGATACTTTAGACATTGGGCGCTCTTTTAGCAACCAAATGGCCGGGCATGATCATGCTACCCTACTGTATGAATTATTTGGCTTTAAGGACATGGATATTCAATTGGAGCTACAGCAGTCCCTTGATTATTTACTGAGAAATGAAGATGCTTTTGCCAGTAAATTCTATGATAAAGTATTTACAAAAGCACCTGAAGCCAGAGCCCTGTTCAAAAATAACATGGCCTCCCAGGGAAGGCTTTTAACACATATGCTGGGTGGTATTGTTTACTCCATGAGCAGGCCGGAACATTTGGCCATGGGGCTCAAACTTTTGGGTGAAAGTCATGTGCGTTACGGCGTTCATGAAGCACATTATCCCGTTGTTCTGGAATGCCTTATGGAAACCATCCGGGAAGAACTTGGGGATTTATGTAACGACAAATTACTTAGTGCCTGGAAACAGGCCCTGGAAACAGTTACCTCCGAAATGAGACGTTATGCCAAATAGCGATTAGAATTTATTGGACGTACTTTCCATCACCAAAAAAGGAACATCAATACTAAAAGCAAAGGTTTCTAAAGCATGCCGGGTGAATAAACGTTCTAAAAATGAATGTTTTTCACTGATCATGGCTAACATATCAATACTGTTATCCGCTATATACCGATGAACAGTATCAAACATATCTTTAGTGTTTACATCAATATAATCATGTACGGCATCAGGGAAATAAGTATCAAAAAAATCCATGTTTTGCAATTGCTTCTGTGCCAAATGATGCTCATCTGCAACATGCAAGATATAGAGCTTGGAGTTCCAAAGCTCTAAAACCGTTTTCAAGGCTTGCAACTCTTCAATAGTAAACAGGTTTATATGGTTGGTTGTAAAAGCTATCTTATGCAATGGTGCATACTTGCATCCTTCCGGAATTGCCAAAACAGGTGTATGGCAACGTTGCATAACCCTGGCGGTATTACTTCCAAAAAGTACACGTTGTAATCCGGAAGCTCCCTTTGTACCCATAATTATCAAATCCACCTGGTGTTTCTCTGATGTTTGGTTTATAGAATCAATAAAGTTATCGTAATCTACAATAGAAAAAAATTGATGTTTATCATTCTTCTGACTTACTTCAATGCTGGAAATGATATTAGAAATTGATTTTTTAGCAGCATCAATTAACGTTGAATAAATAGTAGCAGATGACGAAACCACCATCATATCATCTGAAATAAATGAAGACGCTTTCTGAACATTCAGAATATAAAAATTGCATATTTCATTTTTAAACAACTCTGTAGCGTAGTTAATTGCATTGATAGAATTTTTAGAAAAATCTGTAGGCAATAAGATGGTTTTCATAACTACATAAATATTGATGATACGTAAATATAATTTCAAATACCATTTAAAACTATGACAATTATCAGTTACACAACAGATTACGTTATCATAACAAAAAATTAGCAAAATAATCTAAAGCATTGTATTTTCGGCATAATAAATGTTCAACGAAACTTATAAGCCATAAATCATTTTATATGACGCGTATTCTACTCCTACTCATTTTTTTATGGTCTGGCTCCGTAAACGCTCAAAATACTGCTATAGCTCCGGGTGAAAAGCTTGTTTATACGGCTTCATACAACATGTCAGGGATCCTTAATGATATTGCCCAGGTAACTATGGAAACCAGTAATGTGCAAACCTCTAAAGCGACACTTTTAAGATTGAAATGTACAGCGGCCACTTATAGCAAATGGGACCATTTTTTTAAGATCAGGGATCTGTATGAAAGCTATGTAAACCCAAAAACCTTAACGCCGTATCTATACAAACGAAACATTAATGAAGGTAGTTATTTTAAAGCCATGAAATACACTTTCAGTAATAAAACCAAAACGATCAAATCCGTACAAACCAAAAAGAACAATCAGGTTGAAAACAAGGATTTTAAGTTTAACCCCGGAACCAAAGATATCGTTTCCACTTTGTACCATATCAGGTTATTTAATTACGAATCCATGCAAAAGGGAGAAAGAAAAACAGTCACTATTGTTTTTGACAGAAAAGAGACCAAAGCATCTATTACGTACCTGGGCAAAGAAACTATTAATACTGCTATTGGTAAAAAGACCTGCTATAAAATTTCAATAGGTAGTCAATCAAAAGTTTTAGAGGGCAGTAATAATAATTTACTATGGCTTACCGCTGACGCTAACAAAATAATGGTTTACGGAACATTTAAAATTCCCGTTGGAAACGGCGAGTTAAAAATTAAATCGGCTACCGGATTAAAATCTTAAATTATGAGAAGACTTTTCACAATATTAGCAATAATTGCTTCGTTTTTAGCAATCTCATTAGCGGTTTTACCTGCTTCCAATTTAGCCATAATCCCTTCTGTTTTAGCGCTTGTTTTTGGACTCCTGGCTTTTTATTTTTCAAAAAAAACCGGACAAGTAAAAAAGATTATTCAATTCACTTTCTTTTTAACCATTATGGCATTAGCAATAACCACTTACAAAGCCGTATTCACAAAAACCGAAGTAGCTGACACCAAAGCGTTGGAAGCCACTGAAATCAAATCAGAAGAAGACGCTATTAAAGAGTTGGAAGGCATAGACGCAGATGAGTTTGACATGGATGCAACGGAAATAGAAGATCTCTAATTATAAGGCAAGCTTTTCCCGGTTATTTGTATATTTGGCAAGACTAAAATTAGTAAGCCATAAAATAGCCTATTAATCCATCTGACACTAAAACTGACTAATCACAGATGAAAACCTTTTGCATACTCTTTGCATTCACCTTAGTAGGCACTTGTGCCACACCAAGATACACTACAAAAATTCAAAACCTGAAAGACAGTATTCAACTGGTGGATAGTGCGGCAGTAGTAAAATATGCTAATACCATAACATCCGAAGAATTAAAAACACATCTTTACACCTTTTCTTCGGACGAGTTTGAAGGTAGGGAAGCCGGGGAAAAAGGGCACCAATTAGCCGCTAATTTTTTAAAAACGTATTACCAAAATGAACACATAGAATCTGCTTATGGTGGTGATAATTATTTTCAAACCATTCCGTCAGGTTTCTTCAATAATAATACAAAAGATACAGACAATGTTTTAGCTTTTATTGAAGGTTCGGAAAAGCCGGATGAAATAGTGGTTATATCTGCACATTTGGATCATTTGGGAATTGAAGACGACGGACAAATTAACAACGGAGCAGATGACGATGGTTCGGGCACTGTAGCCCTTATGGAAATGGCTCAGGCCTTTAACACAGCAAAAAAAGAAGGTTTTGGCCCGAAACGAAGCATTTTATTTCTTCACTTTACGGCTGAGGAATTAGGGAAAAAGGGCTCGGAATACTATACCATGTATCCTGCTTTTCCTATTGAAAATACGGTTGCCGACCTTAATATTGATATGATTGGAAGGGTTGATGATTTACACACAAACAACAAAGACTACATCTATTTAATTGGCTCAGATAGATTGAGCAAAGAATTACACTATCTCTCTGAAAAAGTTAATGAGGCCTATTTCAATATTTATCTTGATTATAAATACAATGCCCTACGGGAAAGTAACAACTATTATTCAAGGTCAGACCATTACAATTTTGCGACAAAAGGTGTTCCGGTAATTTTCTACTTTAATGGTGAGCATGCCGATTATCACAAACCCACAGATACTCCTGATAAGATTGATTATCCGTTACTACAAAGGAGAGCTCAACTGGTATTTGCTACTGCCTGGCAAATAGCGAACCAGGAACACAGAATCGTTTTGGACGAAGATAATGAACTGTTAAAATAAACCGAAGAAAGCCTTTTAATAAAGGCTTTTTTTGTATTATAGCAGCTTAAAAAGTTGAGATAATATGCGAAAAATAACATTATTATTTTTTACGGCATGTTTAATTGCGGCATGTAGTTCTTCAAAAAATAAAGACAATAACAAAGCGGCTAATCCGGTAGACTATGCTAACACCATTACAGCAGATGAGTTGAAAGAAATGCTCTATACCTATGCCTCGGATGCATACGAAGGCAGGAAAACAGGGGAACCCGGACAAAAGAAGGCAGTAGCGTTTATTAAGGACCAGTATGTGGCTAATGGTATTCCTTCGCCCATAAGTGAAGGGGATTATTTTCAGGAAATTCCGGAGTCATTCTTTAGAGGGGGCATTAAAGCTTCGGAAAATGTATTGGCATACATCAAAGGGTCTGAAAAACCGGAAGAAGTCCTTGTTATTTCGGCGCACCTGGACCACATCGGTATTTCCAAATTTGGAGAAGTTAATAATGGGGCTGATGATGACGGTTCAGGCACAGTGGCGATCATTGAAATTGCAGAAGCGTTCAAAAAAGCTGCCGATAAAGGCCACGGACCAAAACGTTCTATCTTATTTTTACATGTTACCGGTGAAGAGATTGGCCTTTTCGGATCACGTTATTATACCGATGTTGACCCTGTTTTTCCTTTGAAAAACACCGTTGCTAATTTGAATATAGATATGATTGGAAGAATCGATCCAAAACATGAAAACAATCCAAATTATTTATACCTGATCGGATCAGATAAATTAAGTAAAGAATTGCACGAGGTATCAGAGGCTGTTAATAAAGAGTATATCAATATGAAATTTGATTATACTTATAATGCCGATAATGACCCCAACCGATTTTATTACAGGTCAGACCATTACAATTTTGCCAAAAATAATATCCCGGTAATCTTCTATTTCAATGGTACCCATGCTGATTATCACAAGCCAACCGATACGCCTGATAAGATTGAGTACGAACTTCTGGCAACCCGGGCCAAATTGATTTTTTATACCGCCTGGGAATTAGCGAACAGAGAGGCACGTATTGAACTGGATGAAAAGAAAGAGAAAAAATAAAGTTTTTAATACAAAAGAAGCCCCTCGCATAAACGAGAGGCTTTTGTTTTGGGTGGAAGATCGGTCTCACTTCGACTGCGCTCAGTATAAACTTCTCGACCGATTATCCTATGTACAAAAGAAGCCCCTCCAAAAAGGAGAGGCTTTTGTTTTGGGTGGAAGATCGGTCTCGAACCGACGACCTCCTGAACCACAATCAGGCGCTCTAACCAACTGAGCTACAACCACCATGTAAACCGCATTTTACAATGCGAGTGCAAATGTAACGGATTTCGGTTTTTCTGCAAAGACTTTTTTAATATTTTAAGCAAGAAATGTTCCGTTCTTTATTTCAAATCGTATAAACTATCTACAGCCACGTAACGCTCTACATTAAAACCTTCGGCATATTCCACACCTATCAAACGCCCCAGATCTCGTGCCCTGTATTTTATACTGTCCTTAAAGTTTTTACTTGATATAGGCGTTTCCGGTTCTTTACTATGGGTGTCAAAGAATTGTGTTTTATACGCTAAAACAGCTTCCATCTTTTTATCGATAAACCCTGAGACGTCAACCACAAAATCAGGTTCCAAATTGTTCCATTGTATGTAATGATACACCTGTTTGGGGCGCCATGGTTCCTGCCAGCCATCAGCATCTTCAGCCTTAGTACCAATCTTGACCAAACCACTTAAAAAACAGGCGTCGCTTAACAGTTTACTTCCCCTTCCGTGGTCAATATGCCTGTCTTCAACAGCATTACACAAAACTATATCCGGTCTGTAATTGCGTATCACTTTAATAAGTTCTATTTGATGGTACTTATCATTTACAAAAAAGCCATCAGCAAATCCCATATTCAACCTTATAACAGCTCCTAAGATCTTTCTGGCTTCTTCGGATTCAGTAGCTCTGGTTTCCGCAGTTCCCCGTGTTCCCAATTCTCCTCTTGTCAAATCTACAATGCCCACTTTTTTACCATTAGCGATCTCTTTAGCTATGGTTGCTCCACAACCTAATTCAACATCGTCCGGATGGGCCCCTATGGCAAGAATATCTAGTTTCATAGTTTCAATTTCTACACATAAATAATGAAATCTGCCCTAAAATTAGGGCTATACTTTAAATTTTTAAGGTGTTTTTTAAGGTTTCTGTTTCCTATTCCTCAAAAGAAATTAAAGAACTCGTAAAACTCATAATTACGAAAACGTCTTCGTTAGCACTTTCTTTAATTTTTATATGCTAAATATAACAATTATTGAAAAATAAAGGGATGCCCAAAAGTATGACATTAGTCATAATTATAAGGGGTACTGGGTGGTAATTTTACCATGTAATTTATTTACAAGGAAACCAATCAAAAAAAGTTAACAAGAAAACACTAAAAACTATGTACTTAATGCTCTTCATATTAGTTGTGACTATCGGACTCTTTGTCTGGGGAAAGTTCACTCCCGATATTGTTGCTCTGATATCAATGATAAGCTTATACCTGACCGGCATTTTAACGGCTCCCGAAACATTGAGCGGATTCAGTAACCCAACCGTTATCATGATTGCCGCTCTTTTTATTATTGGTGAAGGTATTGCCCAAACCGGCTGGACAGCCATGGCGGGTAAGAAATTTGTGGAATGGGCCGGTAAGAGCGTCCCCAAATTACTGGTCATAGTAAGTTTAGGTGCCGGTGTCCTTTCCGGTTTTGTGAGTAACACCGGTACTGTTGCCACCTTAATGCCGCTTACAATTTCTTCTGCCTGGAGTATTGGGACCTTACCATCTAAAATGTTAATGCCGGTTGCTTTTGGTTCTAACACCGGTGGTTTGCTAACCTTAACAGGTACACCTCCTAACATTATTGCCAGTAATGCTTTGGTTGAAGCCGATTTGGAAGGCTTCTCTTTCTTTGAATTCGGGCTGATCGGTTTACCTCTTTTAATCATAGCACTTTTATACTTCAGGTATATTGGCTATAAGTTGTTGCCAAAGAACAAAACAAATAACAAACCTGTAAACATTGAATCTACACTACACAACTGGATTGGAGCCTATAAAATAGATGATGATTACTATAGGTTACGTATCAGATCATTGTCTCCTTTAATCAATACCAAGATCAAAAAATGGGACTTTGAAGAAGCGTTCAATGTGACCATAATAAGACTTAAAAGAAGGCACCCCAATGTGTTAAAGGGGTATCCTAAGTTTGAAGAGTTTCCGGATTTAGATACCAAACTAAGATATCATGATATTATAACCGTAAAAGGTGATACCGAGGCTATAAACCGCATTATGATCCGTTTTAGATTAGGGTTATTACCTCTTGAACCGGAAACAACCGATGAGTTGAAACATAACCTTATTAATCAGGAGGTTGGTATGACTGAGGTTATTGTAAACCCTAACTCCATGTTAGTTGGCAGAAAATATAAATTGGGTGAATATTTCAAACGATTTGGTATTCAACTCCTGGCAGTCTCCAGAAACCATACCCCTTTATTAGAAAAAGAAATAAGAGTTAAAGTAGGTGATGCCTTTTTGTTGAGGGGTACCTGGGATAGTATTGAAGACCTTAAAAAACAGCACGAAAACCTGGTGATCTGTGGTAGTCCCGAAGGTATGGCTAAAAACGTTGAAAGCCTGAACTACAAATCTTATATAGCAATGGCATCATTATTACTTATGATCGTATTTATGGTCTTT
Source organism: Seonamhaeicola sp. (assembly GCF_028281565.1). GTDB lineage: Bacteria > Bacteroidota > Bacteroidia > Flavobacteriales > Flavobacteriaceae > Seonamhaeicola. The sequence goes on along the minus strand of NZ_JANQJQ010000013.1, from coordinate 230,976 downwards.
AAGATAGTACCGGGCTCAATTGCCGCTTTAATATCCGCAGGTATCATATTACTTACGGGCTGTGTTCCCATGGCAAAAGCGTATAAAGGTATTAGCTGGACCAGTGTTGTAATGATTGCAGCCATGATACCAATGGGTATAGCACTACAAAAAACAGGAACGGCTCAGGTTATAGCCAATGGCCTGGTTAACTATTTAGGAGCTATACATCCGTCACTATTGTTAGGCGGCGTATTTCTGTTAACAACAACCTTTAGTCAGGTGATCAATAACTCGGCAACAGCGGTACTTATGGCACCCATTGCCATATTAGCGGCAAGCTCGCTAAACCTGTCTCCGGAGCCATTTATGATAGTAGTAGCTATTAGTGCATCAACAGCATTTTTAACACCAATAGGTACAACTACAAACGCTATGGTCATGACAGCAGGTGGATACAAGTTCATGAATTATCTAAAAGTCGGGGCGCCACTTTTATTACTGTTCTTAATTATTTCATTATTACTGGTTCCAATGATTTGGCCATTTTAATTAAAACCTCTAAAACAGATAAAATGAAACGATATATTTTCCTTATAATACTTGTTTTTAGTTTGAACAGTTCTTTTGCTCAGGCTCCGGTTGAGGAACAAATGGGTTCCTGGTTCACTTACGGCGGTACTTACAGAATTTCCGATAAAGTTAGTTTAAGTAATTGTGTGCAGTCCTGGCATTATGAAGTTGCCGATAATTTCAACTTTTTATTTACTAATATAGCTGTAAATTATCATGTGTCTCCTAAGCTTACCACATCTCTTTCTTATGGTTTTATGGACATTGATAGTGGTTTTAATAAAGAAGGAATCCACACTTATGAAAACAGGCTGTTTGAGCAAATTGGCTACAAGCACAAGTTAGGAAAACTGCCTTTTGACCACAGAATAAGACTTGAGCAGCGTTTTTTAGATAAACCGGAACCAACGGACGACATACTTCATAACCGATTCCGCTACAGACTGGGAACCAAAATAACATTGAACAAAACATTCTTTATCAGATTGAACAATGAGTATATATGGACCGTTCAAACTAAAAAGAATGATGGCTTTGATGAAAACAGAGCTTATGGTGCCTTAGGTATTAATGTGTTTAAATCGGCAAACCTACAGGTAGGTTACCTGAACAGAAAAATAAAAGGCATGAATTTACACAGATTGCAGTTAAGTTTATTTTATAAAGCTGATTTCAGGAATAAGAAAAGTTAAACCTTAACCAGCTTCCAATCACCTTTTCTAAACCAGATAATAGCAATGACTGCTATTAGAATTTCGGCTAAAGTAATGGCCCAAAATACGCCTGTGGGTCCGAAATCTAAATTAAACGCCATAAAATAAGCAAACGGCAACTGTAACAGCCAGAAACACACAAAATTGATTTTGGTAGGTGTTTTGGTATCACCTGCCCCGTTAAACGCATTGATAACCACCATACCGTAACCGTAAAACACATAACCGGCAGCTATAACACGCAAGCATAAACTACCGTATTTGACCACATCGGGCGTATCATTAAAAAGCACAATGATTTGAGGAGCAAATACCAAATAGATTATAGATACAAAACCCATAAAAATGGAACTGTACTTACCCGTTTTCCAAACGGATAGTTCTGCCCTGTCCGGTTTTTGAGCTCCCAAATTTTGCCCCACCAAAGTGGCTGCGGCATTACTCATACCCCACGCCGGCATTAAAGTGAACATCATCACGCGAATGGCGATAGTATAGCCTGCCAATACTTCACTACCAAACTCACTCATGATGCGCATTAAAAATACCCAGGATGATGTACCTATTAAAAACTGCCCAATACCACCAAGTGATACTTTAATAAGATTAAACATTACCCCTATTCTAAGTACTAAATCCTTGAAAGCAATTTTAATCTTACCGTAACCGTAGAACAAAACAACTAACTGAAATACAACGGCTACTCCTCTGCCTATGGTTGTTGCAATTGCTGCACCTTTAACTCCATAAGCTGGAATAGGGCCTAATCCGAAAATAAAAATAGGATCCAGAATAATATTCAACCCGTTAGAAACAATCAACACTTTCATTGCTATGGATGCATCCCCGGCACCTCTGAATATGGCGTTTATTAAAAAAAGCAACATAATGGTTACGTTACCTCCCAAAAGTACTTGTGTATAACCGTAACCTTCTTCAATTAGATCAGGTTCTCCACCCATTAGGCCCAATATTTCCTTTGGATATAAAATGCCGATCACACTTATAATGGCCGCCACCAATATGCCCAGAAAAATTACCTGAACCGCTGCATTTGACGCCCCTTGTATATCGGTTTCTCCAACACGTCTTGCCACTACGGCAGTTGCTGCCATACTTAAGCCAATGGCAACGGCATAAACCAGTGTAATGACTGATTCTGTTAAACCAATAGTGGCTACGGCATTCACGCTGACTTTAGACACATACATAATGTCCACAATAGCAAAAATGGATTCCATGAGCATTTCCAGGATCATGGGAATAGACAACATAAAAACCGCCCTGCGAATACTGCCGGATGTAAACTCCTGCTCCTTACCGGTTACCGCAATTTTGAAGTATTGAATGAATTGTTTAAAAGATATTTTATTTGATTGCATGTTTAGTTGTATTAAAAGATAGACATGGCCAAAGGTGTAATCCTTTAGCGCTTTACTATTCGAGAGAACCTCGACGTTAACCGGAAGTCGAAATAAAAATCTAGATTTTTATATTCTAGATTCCCATTTTCATGGGAATGACAATTTCAACGGAAATCATCAATGTACCACATTGATGAAATCTTTTTTAATTTATACAATCATAAGTCACAAAGTTGTTGAAATAATTTTAAAATACAAAATGATTTTTTTAGGCTGCCTTTTTAGATTGATTTATCTTCGCCAAAAATTTTTGTAATGTTCAAAGCGGTTATTTTTGACATGGATGGTGTTATTATTGATAGCGAACCCATGCACTATAAGGCCTACCACGATATGTTTGACGAAATAGGCATTGAAGTTTCCAGTGAATTATATGAGTCGTTTACCGGACAATCCACCATCAATATCTGCAAACGTTTATGTGATCATTTTAAGCTGGAACAATCTCCGGAGGCTTTGGTGGCTTTAAAAAGAAAGCATTACAAACATTTTTTTGACACTAATTCAGACCTAACCCTTATTGATGGGGTCTTAGAATTGATAAAAGATTATCACCATAACGGATTGACATTAGTATTAGGCTCATCTGCAGCTATGACCAGTATTGATCAGATCTTTGAACGTTTTGACCTCAACCAATATTTTAAGGCTAAATTAAGTGGTGCCGATTTAAAACAATCCAAACCACATCCTGAAATTTTTATTAAAGCTGCCCAAGCTTCCGGTTTTAAAAAAGAGGAATGCATGGTTATTGAGGATTCTACCAATGGTATTCAGGCGGCCAATGCGGCCGGTATTTACTGCGTAGGCTTTGATAGCTTTCACTCTAAAAACCAGGATTATTCTACCGCCAATAAAGTGATAACCGATTTTAAGGAAATTACTTTTGAAAAAATAAATGCCGTACTAAACTAAAAATATGTTGAAAATGTCATTCTGAATTTATTTCAGAATCTCATCATATCAAACTTTAAACAGAATGAGAACCTGAAACAAGTTCAGGTTGACAAAAAGGCATTTTAATCAAAAAGAGCAACCTTATTGGTTGCTCTTTTTGATTGATTTATGATAAAATTAAATTAATTTAAATATGCAGCGCTCTGTCATCCGTAGCCGCTAAAGCTGCTTCTTTGATAGCTTCCGTAAACGTTGGATGTGCGTGAGACATTCTTGAGATATCCTCAGCACTTGCTCTGTATTCCATAGCAACCACAGCCTCAGCGATCATATCGGCTGCACGGGCTCCAACCATATGGACGCCCAAAATTTCATCGGTAGTCTGATCAGCCAGTACTTTAACAAAGCCATCGATATCCATACTGGCTCTACTTCTGCCTAATGCGCGCATTGGGAATTGTCCAACTTTGTACGAAACACCCGCTTCTTTTAATTGCTCTTCTGTTTTTCCAACCGCTGCAACTTCAGGCCATGTGTAAACCACACCGGGAATTAAATTATAATCTATATGCGGTTTTTGACCGGCTAATGTTTCAGCAACAAAGACACCTTCTTCTTCCGCTTTATGGGCTAACATAGCCCCTTTAACCACATCTCCTATAGCATAAATATTAGACGCACTGGTCTGTAAATGATCATTGACCTCTACCCTGCCTCTGTCATCTAACTTTACACCGGCTGCTTCGGCATTTAAACCATCGGTATACGGGCGACGGCCAACAGATACCAAACAATAATCGCCTTTAAATTCTACTTCTTCCCCTTTTTTATTATCTGCTTTTACAATCACTTCATCACCAACACGTTCCACAGATTTTACTTTGTGAGAAGCGTTAATTTTAAATTTCTGCTTCTTTAAGACCTTATTAAGTTCCTTAGATAAACCGGCATCCATGGTTGGAATGATCCTGTCCATAAACTCAACCACCGAAACTTCGGCTCCTAAACGTTTGTAAACCTGACCAAGTTCCAAACCAATAACACCACCACCTATAACAATCAAATGTTTTGGAATTTCTTTAAGTTTTAAAGCTTCGGTAGATGTTATGATGCGCTCTTTATCAATATTGATGAACGGTAAACTTGATGGTTTACTTCCCGTAGCGATTATGGTGTTTTTGGCTTCAATTTCGGTAGTTTCTTCTCCGGTAATTGCAATATGAGTGGCATCCTTAAAACTTCCTAGACCCTGGTATACATCAATATTATTCTTTTTCATTAAAAAATCAATACCTCCGGTAGTTTGATCTACCACAGCTTGTTTGCGGGCGATCATTTTTTCCAGGTTTACCTTAACATCCCCCGGGATTTCAATGCCGTGCTCTTCAAAATGCTTTACGGCATCTTCGTAATGATGCGAAGAATCTAAAAGTGCTTTACTTGGGATACATCCTACATTTAAACACGTACCACCAAGCGTTGAATACTTCTCTATTAAGGCCGTTTTCATTCCTAATTGTGCGCAACGAATGGCTGCCACATACCCTCCGGGACCCGAACCAATAACGGCTACATCGTATGAACTCATAAACTAATTCTTGTATTAAAAAATTGGAAAACCAAAAATACAAATGTTTTATGGTAAGGCAATGAAAAAAGTAGTTTATAGAGTAGAATTATAATTCCTAATAATTCTGACTGAAAAAAATTATAATAATGTAATTTCTACCCCTATAATCAATTATAAACGAAAGAGTCACCCTGTCCCGATAGCTATCGGGATTCAGGGTCCCATTCACTAGCACAATAAATCGATTAAGAGATGCTGAAACGAGTTCAGCATGACAAAATATTACTTTTATTTAGCTTTAAAGCGATTCTATTGAACAACTATAACTTACCCATGTCCTTTAAAATCCAGTTTAATTCCGGGTCTCGATTTAATTGTCGGTCTTTAACAGTTGGCAACACTTCAACATCGGGTTTCACACCGTAGCCATCGGGTGTTTGTTTTTGTGGTGCTTCAATTTGCATTAAGCCCATTCGTACTCTTAATCTGGACGTCGGTAATCTATATAGTTTGTAGATACCGGCCACAGTTCCGTTGTATGCACCACCCGTTTCTTCACCTACAAACGTAGCCCTTTTTGTGGCTTTTAAATGCGTAGATATTAATGAAGAAGCCGAAAACGAATTCCCGTTAATAAGTACGTACATTTTGCCTTTATAGTTTAATGGATCGGGTTTTCTAATTTTTGATTCTCCAAACTTATAATACAGCTTTCCGGCTTTCTTTTTAGTATGCAGCAAATTGTGCGCAAAGATTATAGGTGATAAAACACCACTAACCACTTTGAGGCTATTTGGTGTGGTATTACTCATCAGATACTTGAAAAATGGTGTTCTGCTATTGACCTCACTTTCTAAAATGAATTGGTATTCCTTATCTGTTAAATACGAATACAGCTTTTCTATTTCTGCTATACGTCCACCCCCATTTTCCCGTAAATCCAGAACAAAGTATTGTGTTTGCAACGAGTCCATTTTAGCGAAGCTTTCTTTGTAAAACTTCTTATAATTCCCGTTAGAAAAAGTTCTGATCTTCATATATGCCACAGAACTATCGTTCCCAATAAAGTTGAAATTCCGGGTGTATTGTTTTCGCTTGCCTAAATAACCGTACTTTCTGTTATCCTTTCGCCTTTTCCTGGCAAGGCGCTTTTTTGTAATCTTTTCTTCCCTTGATAACTTTTTAGGCTTTACTTTTTTCAGGGAATCTTCTATAGCCTTGTCCTTCTTTTCCTTTTTGGGGATGCGTTTTAAAACCTTTGAAAATAACGAATCTTTAGTCTTAAAAGTTACTTCTAAACTATCGACAAACCCTTTGTCTTTATAGTAATAAACAGCAAACCCTTTGCTTACAAACCGGTTATGCAGGGTGGTGTTATACCCATCGGAAGCAAAGCGTTTTTTGTAAGTCTCTACAAGCTCTACTGCGGGTTCGCCATCAATAGCTATGACTTCGCTGCCCGTCAATAACGAATCTTTACCTCTATTAGCTTTAACCCAAAGTTTGCCTTCTAAATATTCAAAATCCAAATCGTAAAACTCAAATTTTTGTTTGAGCAACTTCTTTCGGTCCTTTCTAACAAAACGTTTTGCAGCTGAACTCACCGATACATGACCTTGCCTGACATTAGTAACAACGGGAGCCAAGGCTTTATAGAATGCTCTGGAGTCCATAGGTGTATGGATAGACCTCTTTAAACTGTCAAACTTAAAATCTAAATCTTCTTTTGAAGTATATTGATACAGTTTAGGATGATGCCTTTTTAGTTGCTCGTATAGTTTATCAACATCTTTATGTAAATCTTCAACCGAATGTAAACTGGTAATTTGTTCATTGTATGTTTTAACACTCACGCAGGAAGCCATAAGTATTAAACCGGAAATACACAGAAGCAGTTTTTTCATATAACTATTAAAATCTGAAGCTTCCGCTAAGGTAATTCTATTTCTTTTATTTAAATACCTATTAGTGTTTCTTTAACTTTTAAGAACCATGAAGTAAAGCTCTAATAATAAATTTATGTAGTTTTGTCCTCCATGCAAAAAAACATCAACATATTAAACAAAAAAGCACGCTTTCAATATGAAATATTGGATAAGTATACAGCCGGTATTGTGTTAACCGGAACTGAGATAAAATCCATTAGAAACAGCAAAGCGTCTATTGCCGAAAGTTTTTGTGAGTTTAATGACCGTAGTGAACTTTTTGTCGTTAATATGACCATTGAAGAATATAGCCATGGTACCTATTACAATCACAAACCGAAAGCAACACGTAAACTACTTTTAAACCGAAGAGAGCTCAAAAAACTGGAAAAAGAAGTGCAAAATACGGGGCTTACCATTATTCCATTACGGTTGTTTATAAACGAAAAGGGCTATGCCAAACTTGATATTGCCCTGGCCAGAGGTAAAAAGCTATACGATAAACGCGAAACCATAAAAGACAGAGATAACAAACGCAATCTTGATAGAATTAAAAAGGACTTCAAATAATTAAGAAACACTTAACGTTTTAAGTTTATTGAAATCCTTACTTTGTACCGTTAATAACAGCAATCATAATTAATATGAAAAACATCCTTTTAATAACATTTCTGGCATTTACTGTGCTGACCGTTCAAGCTCAAAAAAAATCCGGGGATAAAAGCGAAGCTCAGAAAGTATATGGTATTGACAGTACCAAAGTAACTACCTTAGACAAGACCATAAAAACCCTTTACAATGTTATTTCAGGAGAAAAAGGGGAAAAACGCAATTGGGGGCAGTTTAAACTTTTATTTTATAAGGATGCTAAATTAATTCCGTCCGGAAAAAATAAAAAAGGGGTTCATATGGCGCGCTTTATTACACCTGACGATTATATAAAAAGCTCCGGGAAATGGTTGGTTGATAATGGTTTTTTTGAAAAAGAGATCCATAGAAAAGTTCAGAAATTTGGAAATATAGCCCAGGTATTCAGCACATATGAGGCCTTTTATAGTGAATCTGATGAACAACCTTTTATGAGAGGTATTAACAGTATTCAGTTAATGAATGATGGCAATCGCTGGTGGATCATTAACATTTACTGGACACAAGAGACCGAAGATAATCCAATACCTGATAAATATTTACCAAAACAATAAAAGTATGGCTAAACAGCTTCCCGAAATATCCCCCGAATTAAAATCCTTTATAGAAAATCAAAAGATATTTTTTGTGGCCACTGCTGCTACCGAAGGTAGAGTCAACTTATCTCCAAAGGGGCAAGATACTTTCAGAGTTGTTGGTCCCAAAAAAGTGGTTTGGTTAAACCTGACCGGCAGTGGTAATGAAACAGCAGCCCATTTATTAAAAAATGACAGAATGACCATCATGTTTTGTGCATTTGAAGGGAAACCACTTATCCTAAGGCTTTACGGAAACGCCAAGATCTATCATGAAAGAGATATTGAGTTTCATAAGTATATTGACCTGTTCCCTAAAATATCCGGTACCAGACAAATTATTGAGATGCATGTAGATCTGGTACAGACTTCCTGTGGTTACGCCGTACCGTTTATGGATTTTAAAGAAGATCGTGAACAACTGAATTCCTGGGCTGAAAAACAAGGCGAAGAGCGCCTAAAAAACTATCGCAAAGAAAAAAATGTTAAAAGTATTGATGGGTTTGAAACGGGGTTATTAGACAGTAGACAGTAGACAGTAGACAGTAGACAAAACTAAAAATCCCGCGAAAACATAAATATAGTAAGCACCAAAAATCAAATTCCAACTGAGTACTGTGACTGAGACTGTTTACTTCTATCTTCAGTCTTCAAACTTCCAGCTTTTTAATTCTTATCCTCTAACAAAGGCACAAATCTAAAGGCCCCATATTCGTGTTGCTCAAATTCTTTTGGCCCCTTTCTAATAAATAAAGTCATAGTTTGAACATCAGTGCCTACCGGAATCACCAGCCTGCCTCCTATTTTTAACTGGCCTAATAAAGGTTTGGGTACGAAAGGCGCACCGGCAGTTACAATAATACCGTCAAAAGGTGATTCCTCCGGTAACCCTTTATAGCCATCGCCAAAAATTAACTTTTTAGCTCTGTATCCTAATTTTGATAAAAACTTACTGGTTTTTTTAAACAATTCCTGCTGGCGCTCAATACTGTAAACTTTAGCACCTAAATCACACAATACAGCACATTGATAACCACTACCGGTTCCAATTTCCAAAATCTTGTCCCCAGGCTTTACTTGTAATAACTCGGTTTGAAACGCAACGGTATATGGTTGTGAAATGGTTTGGTCTGCAGCAATAGGAAACGCTTTATCCTGGTAAGCATGATCTAAAAAACCAGAATCCATAAATAAATGCCTGGGCACATTTCCAATGGCTTTTAAAACATTTTCATCTGCTATACCCTTGGCTTTAATTATGTTAACCAACTGTTGTCTTAATCCTTTATGTTTAAATGTGTCTTTCAATGGTTAGTGAAGTTTTTCAGCCTAAAATTAGTCAAACATTTTAAAGCTTAAAATAATTTGACTAGAATTTATTTTAAGCGGTTTTAAATATCATTTTATGACCGAAAATTTGGTCAAAAATCATTAATTTCATCTGCTAAATATCGTAGGTTTCTTCGGTAAAACTTAATTTCATAAAAAAGAATACAAAATTTAGTTTTACCTCAGTAATCACTACGTTAGTACATGATCTTTTTCTTTTATTTTATCAATTTTTAAAAGAAAAAATTCACGTACTTTTGTTAAAAACTAAATATTATGCTAAACGCTGGTGTACTTGGTGCTGGCCACCTTGGAAAGATCCATTTAAGACTTCTAAATCAATCTGATAAATACAATCTTGTTGGCTTTTATGATGCCGATGTAGCAAACGCCAAAAAAGTAGAAGCTGAATTTGGATACAAGTTTTTCGATTCTATTGATGCGCTTATAGACGCGGTTGATATGGTTGATATTGTTACACCTACATTATCGCATTACGATTGTGCCAAAAAAGCCATTTCCAAAGGCAAGCATATCTTTATTGAAAAACCCATTACCAATACCGTTGAAGAAGCAGAACATATAAGAGAACTTTTGGCTGAACATAAACTCAGAGGGCAAGTGGGACATGTAGAACGGTTTAATCCGGCTTTTTTAGCAGTAAGAGATGATATTAATTCACCAATGTTTATTGAAACACATAGATTGGCTGAATTTAACCCCAGAGGAACGGATGTCCCCGTAGTTTTAGACTTAATGATTCATGATATAGACATAGTTTTAAGCCTAGTTAAATCAAAAGTAAAACATATTTCAGCCAGTGGTGTTGCAGTTATTAGCGATACTCCTGACATTGCCAATGCCCGTCTGGAATTTGAAAATGGTTGTGTTGCCAACTTGACTGCCAGCAGGATTTCACTTAAAAAAATGCGTAAGGCCAGGTTCTTTCAAAAAGATGCCTATATCTCTGTGGACTTTTTAGAAAAAAAATGTGAAGTGGTCAAAATGAAAGATGCTCCTGAAACCCCCGGAGATTTTGATATGATCCTTCAAAATGCAGAAGGTGTCAAAAAGCAAATCTATTTTGACAATCCTAACATAGCCCAAAACAATGCTATTCTGGATGAGTTAGAAACCTTCGCCGATGCCATAAATACTGATACTACACCGATTGTAACCCTTCACGACGGTACCGAAGCACTGCGTGTTGCCAATCAAATTATAAATAACTTTTAATCATATGAAAAACATAGCTGTTATTGGTGCAGGAACCATGGGGAATGGTATTGCACATACCTTTGCTCAATGTGGATTTAAAGTTCAGTTAATTGATATAAATGAAGTGTCTTTAAAAAAAGGACTTGATACTATTACCAGGAATTTAGACCGAATGGTTGCCAAAGAAAAAATCTCTGAGGCCGACAAAACACAAACACTAGCCAATATTTCAAGTTTCACAAACTTGGAAGAAGGTGTAAAAACTGCTGATTTGGTTGTTGAAGCTGCTACCGAAAATATTGACCTAAAACTGAACATCTTTAGGCAGTTAGATACCACTTGTCCTGGTAACACCATTTTAGCAACCAATACCTCTTCCATTTCCATTACTCAAATTGCGGCAGCCACATCAAGGCCTGATAAAATCATAGGCATGCATTTTATGAATCCGGTGCCCATAATGAAACTGGTTGAAGTGATTAGGGGATACAGCACAAGTAACGAGGTGACCAAAATCGTTATGGATTTATCTAAAACTTTGGGTAAAATCCCGGTAGAAGTTAATGATTATCCTGGTTTTGTAGCTAACCGCATTTTAATGCCCATGCTTAACGAGTCCATTGAAACCTTGTATAACGGTGTTGCCGGTGTTGAAGAGATCGATACCGTTATGAAACTTGGTATGGCACACCCCATGGGTCCGTTACAATTAGCCGATTTTATTGGGTTAGATGTTTGCCTTTCTATATTAAACGTCATGTACGATGGCTTTAAAAATCCTAAATATGCCCCTTGTCCCTTATTGGTAAATATGGTTAGAGCCGGCAAATTGGGTGTTAAATCAGGTGAAGGTTTTTATGACTATTCAGAAAGTAAAAAAGCTGAAAAAGTATCCGGGCAATTTTTAAAATAATGTCGATAAAAGAAAACCTTCAAAAGATAAAATCTACTTTGCCTGAATATGTTACCCTGGTAGCTGTTTCAAAAACCAAACCTGTTAGTGATATGATGGAGGCTTATAATGCCGGCCATAAGGTTTTTGGTGAAAACAAAGTTCAGGACATGGTTGAAAAATATGAAGTCATGCCTAAAGATATTGAGTGGCATATGATCGGGCATGTTCAGCGTAATAAGGTTAAACATATGGCAAGTTTTGTGAATTTAATTCATGGCGTTGACAGCATCAAACTTCTTGAAGAAATCAACAAACAGGCTATGAAACACAATAGAGTTATTGATTGCTTACTACAAATAAAAATAGCTTCAGAGGATTCTAAATTTGGAATGTCTTTTAACGAAGCAAATGAGCTGTTAGGTTCACGTGCTTATTCAGAATGTAGTAACGTGAATATCATTGGGGTGATGGGAATGGCTACTTTTACGGAAAATAAAGAACAAATAAAAAAAGAATTCCAATCGTTAAAAAACTATTTTGACCAACTTAAAAAGGAACACCCAATATTCAGGGTAATTTCTATGGGAATGAGCGGTGATTATCAACTGGCTATTGATTGTGGCAGTACCATGGTAAGAGTGGGAAGTAGCATTTTTGGCGCCCGGCATTACAGTGAGCAGTGAGCAAAATTATTTTTTAACTTTTAACTTTTAACTTTTAACTAATTTACGCAATACTAGACATAGAAACCACCGGGGGCCGCTATAACGAAGAAGGCATTACTGAAATTGCCATTTACAAATATGACGGTCATAAAGTGGTGGATCAATTTATAAGCCTGATAAATCCTGAACGGGATATTCAGCCTTTTGTAGTTAACCTTACCGGCATAAACAATAATATGTTACGCAACGCCCCCAAATTTTATGAAGTTGCAAAGCGTATTGTTGAAATTACCGAAGCCTGTATTATTGTAGCCCATAATGCCCAATTTGACTATAGAATTTTATGTACTGAATTCAAACGATTAGGGTTTGAATATGAGCGGGAGTCACTCTGTACTGTTGAACTTTCCAAACACTTAATTCCCGGACAACAGTCTTATAGCCTGGGTAAATTGGTTAGGTCGCTAGGGATTCCTGTTTCTGACAGACACCGTGCTTCCGGTGATGCTTTAGCAACAGTCAAACTATTTAAAATGTTGATGGATAAGGATACTTCCAAGCATATCATCCAGAATTCTGTTCGCTCTAATCCAAAACATCAGTTAGAGCCCAGGCATATTGATATTATAGATGAGTTGCCCGCTATAACCGGAGTATATTACATCCATAAAGCTGATGGTGAAATTATTTATATTGGTAAAAGCAAAAACATAAAAAAACGTATCACGCAGCATTTTACCAATACCAACCCAAAATCTAAAAAAATTCAGGCCTTAGTTAGTGCCGTGACTTATGAAGCCACAGGTAGCGAATTGGTAGCGCTTTTAAAAGAAAGCGAAGAAATAAAACGTATAAAACCAGTCTTCAACAGAGCTTTGCGCAGAACAAGATTCACACATGCTTTATATAGTTTTATTGATGAACACCACTACATAAATTTAAAAATTGACATTGTTGATCGGAAAAAAAAACCCATTACTACATTCAGCAACAGACAAAGTGGAAAAAATTTTATTCTAAAGGCCATTGAAGAGTATCAATTATGCCAAAAGCTAACCGGGTTATATAAAACCAAAACCAGTTGTTTCAATTATGATATAAAAACTTGTAATGGGGCTTGTATTCGGGAAGAGCCTATAGAATCCTATAACAAACGTGTTGAAACACTAATCTCAAAAAACAGCTATTCCAATAAAAATATGGTCATTATTGATAAAGGCCGGGACATTGATGAACGCAGTGCCATATTAATTGAAAACGGTGTATTCAGAGGTTTAGGGTTCTTCAATCTAAACTATCAAATAAATAATATAGAGGTGCTGAAATCTATTATTACTCCCATGAATAATAATAGGGATACGCAACATATCATCCAAAGCTATCTCAGAAAAAACAAGAAAGTCAAACAAATTATATTTGAAGATTTATGAAGAGAATCATCTTAATGCTGCTATTACTTCCTACACTAACGCTTTTCTCTCAAACATCATTTAATTCAGAAGCTTATCGGGTGACTTTAGCCGATATTGAAACTAATGTCTATGAAAAAGATTCTACTGCAAATGCGGTTATTATATACCAACATGGTAAAAGCTGGGTGAGTCCGTCCACTTATAAATTAATGACCAAAGAAAAGCATAAAATAAAAATTCTAAACAAAGAAGGGTTTGATAAAGCAACGGTTGAGCTTTACATGTATAGAAGAAATGGAAATGATTATGAAAAAGTTGATGACATTCTAGCTACTACCTACAATATGGTTGATGGTAATGTGGTAAAATCTCAACTTAGTAAAAAGGATATTTTTAAAGAAAAATATAATGAGAACTTCGATGTTGTAAAATTCACATTGCCAAACATTAAAGAAGGGTCTGTTATAACCTACAGTTACACCATAAAATCACCATTCATGTTTAAATATAAAGGTTGGGAGTTTCAGCATGACGTCCCTACACTTTATAGTGAATACCAAACCAGTATTCCAGGAAATTGGATATACAATATTAAATTGGTTGGAGGAAAGAAACTCGCTACTAACACTGCTGATGTAAAACGAAACTGTTTGGAAGGTTCCAGGGGCGCAAGTGCAAATTGTTTAGAAAGTGTATATGCCATGAAAGATATTCCTGCTTTTATAGAGGAAGACTACATGACCACCGTAGATAATTATTTAGCCAGAGTGGAATACGAATTAAAAACGTTTAATGGTTTTGACGGTAGTGTAAAAAATTTCACTAAAGAGTGGAAAGATGTTGATAAAGAGTTGAGAATTGATCAAAATGTTGGAAAACAACTTTTAAAATCGGTTAAACTGGAAGATTTGCTTCCCACAGATCTGATAAACGGTTCTAATTCTTTGGAAAATGCGACATCTATTTATGAGCATATTCAAAAAAATTATACCTGGAACGAAAAGTTTAGAATTTTCAAAAATGTATCTGTTAAAGATTTGATAAAGAATAAATCCGGTAACGTGGGGGCCTTAAATATTTTGCTACATAATATCTTAAAAGAAAAAGGCTATAATGTTAAACCGCTTTTAATTTCAACCAGACAAAACGGTCATCCAACAAAAATATATCCGGTAATTTCAGATTTCAATTATTTAGTAGTTCATGTTACCATTAATGGGGAAACCTACCTTTTGGATGCCACAGATAAGTATTTAAGTTTTGGAGAGATTCCATTCAGATGCTTAAACCTATTTGGCAGGCTTTTAGATTTTAATGCCGGAAGTGATTGGTTTGATATTGTACCCAAAAAATCAAATGTTGTATATGAAGCTAAAATGCAAATTGATGAAGACAAAAACATTGTAGGAACTATTAAATCCAGAAGAACCGGGTATCACGCTTATAATCATAGAAGATCATACTTTAGAAACAAACCGGCATACATAGAACGGCTAGAAAACAAATCTCCAGATATTATTATTTCAGACTTTGAAGCTATTGAAAGTACAACGACCGGTCCGGTTTTTAAGGAACAATATACGATTGAATACCCCGGTGAAGAAACAGGCGATAATATTTATCTCGATCCGTTTTTTGTAAAATTCTTCACAGAAAACCCATTTAAACTTCAGGAAAGATCCTACCCTATTGACTTCGGATATCAGGATTCTTATTACTACACCTTAAAGCTCAATTTGGGCGGTAAATATGAAGTAGTTGAAAAACCAAAACCAGTCATTGCCAGTTTACCTGACAAAGCAGGTAAAGTATTCTTTTCATCATCTATTTTTGAAAATGAATTATCATTAACACTAAGAATAGACTTTAAGAAGGCCGTTTATGTTGCTGAATATTACCCGTATTTAAAAAAATTCATGAATAAAATAGTTAATATTCAAAACAATTCGCTTGTGTTATTAAAGAGAAAGTAATGATTCTTTCTTATTTTTGAATATATGAGTGATAAGGCAAAGCTACATTGGAAAACCAGACTTCATGACATTATTTATGAAGCAGACACCAGGGCAGGCAAATTATTTGATGTTATTTTGCTTTTTGTAATCATTGCCAGTATCATCCTTGTAATGCTGGAAAGTGTTGATAGTTTTGATGCCAGATATCACGGTTTTCTAAACGTTTCGGAATGGGTCATTACTATCCTCTTCACCTTAGAATACATTGCCAGAATCATTACTGTTAAAAGACCCCTTAAATATATTTTTAGCTTTTATGGCATTATAGACCTGCTATCAACCATACCAAAATATATTTCATTAATATTTGGTGGTATTCATGCGCTTGCCGCATTAAGGGCTTTAAGGCTTTTAAGAGTATTCAGGATATTAAAACTGGTAAGGTACGTGGGTGCGTCTCACACACTCATCAGAGCCCTGAGATCCAGTAGGGTGAAGATTTCGGTATTTCTATTTACGGTCATTATAATTTCTATTATTTTGGGTACTATCATGTATCTTGTTGAGGGTGATGAAGCCGGGTTTACCAGTATCCCTACCAGTGTTTACTGGTGTATTGTAACCTTAACCACGGTTGGCTATGGTGATATTTCTCCAGTTACACCACTTGGTCAGTTTATAGCTTCTATAGTAATGATCTTAGGTTATGGCATTATTGCCGTACCTACCGGAATTATTTCTGCCGAATATGCTTCCCAAAGAAGAAGGAACAAACCTAATTATGACAATATTCAATTGAACTCTCGGTCTTGTTCAAATTGCCTTACCGAAAATCATAGGGATAAAGCCGAATTTTGTTATAACTGTGGTGAAAAACTACACCCCTAATACCAACTTAGATCAAAACAAATACAAAATATCTGATTTCTGTTATTGGACCAACTGCCATTGGAAAGACCTCCCTGAGTATTAAGTTGGCCCAACATTTTAATACCGAAATAATTTCGGCAGATTCCAGGCAATTCTTTAAAGAAATGCAAATTGGTACAGCCGCCCCAACCATGGAAGAATTGGCAACCGTTAAACATCATTTTATTCATCATAAATCCATCCATAACAATTACAGTGTTGGTTCGTTTGAAAGGGATGCGATTCAAAAGTTAGAAGTGCTTTTTAAATCTCATAATGTAGTTGTTATGGTAGGTGGTTCCGGGTTGTATGTTGATGCTGT
Organism: Seonamhaeicola sp.; assembly: GCF_028281565.1. Taxonomy (GTDB): domain Bacteria; phylum Bacteroidota; class Bacteroidia; order Flavobacteriales; family Flavobacteriaceae; genus Seonamhaeicola. The sequence goes on along the minus strand of NZ_JANQJQ010000013.1, from coordinate 213,967 downwards.
TATCAAGGGATTAGATGATTTTCCGGATGTTGACAGTGCTATTAGGGAAACTCTGAATAGTCAATTAAAAAATGAAGGTTTGGAATCACTTCAAAACCAATTGAATACTTTAGACCCTGTGTCATATAACACCATAGCTATTGAAAATCCTCATAGAGTGATTCGCGCTCTGGAAGTTTGTATTGGAACAGGAAAACCATATTCATCATTTTTAAATAAAGCCAAAGAAGCCAGAAACTTCAGAACAATAACCATTGGCCTTACCGCAGAAAGAGCAACCATTTATAACAGAATTAATCAACGCGTTGATATCATGATGGAAACGGGCCTCCTAAAAGAAGCTGAAGCGCTTCTTCCCTATAGAGATTTGAACGCTTTAAACACCGTTGGCTATAAAGAACTATTTAAATATTTTGATGGTGAGTGGCCCTTGGATTTTGCAGTTTCAGAAATAAAGAAGCATACACGTAGATTTGCTAAACGCCAACTAACCTGGTTTAGAAAGCATGAAGACACCATTTGGTTTGATTATATGGTGCCTGTAGAAGAAATTATTGAAAAAATAAACGTTTCATAACTATGTCTTTTCCTGAAAATCCCTTAGATAATCCGGTTTGGTCTTCGTTAACCGACATTCATTTTGATGCCTGTATTGACTACGGCAGTGTGAAATTTTATCACCCGGATTTCACCCCATTCGGAGCGTTTACAGATGGAGCGGATACCAGTGATGCTATTGAAAAGCACGCCAAACTACTGGACCGTTTTTTTATAGTTGGTGAACAACCAAAAGTTCCTGCTTCCTTTAATCCGCCTAAAAGATATGTGGGTTTACAAATGATTATTTATAATGAAATCAATCAACCGATTACAGAGGATATCATAGAACTAAACGAAACCCATTATATAGACTTAATGGATTTAATTGATTTGGTATATCCGCATTTCTTTAAAAAGAACACCAACAAACTTGGACGTTATTACGGCATTTATAAAAATAACCAGCTGGTTGCAGTAACAGGTGAACGCATGCAAACCAATAACTTTACTGAAATTAGTGCCGTGGCAACCCATCCGGACCATACCGGGAAGGGCTATGCTAAACAGTTAATAACCCATACGTCTAAAAACATATTCAAGGAAAATAAAATACCGTTCTTACATGTTGATAACACTAATTTAGGCCCCATCAATTTGTATAAAAAACTAGGGTTTACAATAAGAAGAGAAATGCAGTATTGGCTGATAAGTAGGTAGTGAAGAATTGTAAAAAAACAAGGTAGATTTATTTCATGGCAACATTACTGTATTTGGCATTTACAACAATACTTTTACCGCTGCTTAAGTTGCCGGTTGAAAACGTAGTGACATTCCCGGGGTCTTTTTTAGGGTGACTGAAACGCGACCTGTTCCCCTTGTACTGTAAATTATAATTCACATTGGGAAGGGCAATAACGGCATCACAATTCTGAATGATAACATTCAAATTTGTAAAGGCATCATCTATTTTTAAAATTTTTATATCACCTATATTACCGTCAATAATAGCGTTTCCCAATAAATTATCAATGGTAACATTAGACGAATTGGAATTCAAAACCACGTGCTTTACATTGTTTAGCTCTACCGTTTTAGCATAATTTAGATTTAACTCACCTAAATTCCAATCAGACACATATATCGGTGAATAAGAAGCATTAATGGAAGTAGACCCCCCATTAATGCTATTTGCTGTTAGTTTAGTATAAGCCAGGTCAGCTTTTAAATTATCAACATTTGCGGCTAACTCAATTTCGCCATGTCTTACATTAACCTTTAGTTTAGCACCTTTAGGCATTTTAATTTTAATGGTTTTTTTGACTTTAGAACGAACTTCCTTATGAACCATTTTTTCAATTAATACCCTTCTTTCCTTAGCCAGTTTTTCACGCTTCTCTTTTTGTATTTCTCTTTCTTTCATTAATTTTTCGCGCAATAATTCACGTTTTTCTAAAGCACGCTCTCTGTCTTTTTGAACTTTTTCCAAACGCTTTTGTTGTTCTTCAGTTCTTTTGGCCTGTTGCTCCATTTGTTTGGCAAAACGTTCTCCCCAGGCTTCCATTTTCTTTTCAAACGCTTCACTGTCCCAACTATTTTCGAACTTTTTAGCCCAGGCTTCCATTTTTTCCGCATACTTTTCTCCCCATTCCTTACCAAATTTTTCACCCCAGGCTTCCATTTTTTTGGCATAGTCTTCGCCATAGGCAGATTCAATTTTTTGGGAGTACTCTTCCAGATACTTTTCGCCGTCTTTCTTATAGGCTTCATAATCAAAATGGAAACTATTTACACCTTTAGGCAACTCCGGTAACTCCGGCATTTCAGGTAATTCCGGAAGTTCCGGTATTCTGATATTGAAGTTGAAATCCATTTCAGGTAATTCTGCCAATTCAAATTTAAGCTCTCTTAAAACAGCATTTACTGCATCTTCACCATCATGTCCATGACTAAAAGCCAAAACTCTCGGTGCTCTTGCAGCACTATTGGTGCTAATAGTTACTTCATCACTTGAAGCATCAACATTGACTTTCCAGTTCTTTAAAGCTTCTTTTAATTCTTCGTCACTTAAATTGTCGCCTTCAACGTAAGCTTCAATTTCTACGACATTTTTGTTCCAGGTGTCAAATACAATATTGCAATAACTCGTGCTTAAATCTATAGTAACATCTTTATCAACCTTAATCGATTGTGATACTTTAGTTTGTTTCTGTGCTGTTAAACTACCGACCGTAAAAAAGGCAACTACCAGTAATTTTAGCTTTATTAATGATCTGTTCATTTTTTGATTTTTTTAGATGGATTGTTCAACCTCTTCGGTTCCGGCCTCAGAAGGTGTTAATTCTTTTAATTGAGATTTTAATCGATATAATAAATTTAAACGCAATTTTAAATTGTCAATTAAGGCATTAACGGTCAGTTCACTTGGTTCGGATTCGGTTAACTCCAAAGACAGTCTTTTGTATTCTTTATCAAGTTCTCCTAATTGTTCGATGTAACCGTCAAAAAGGTCTTTAGTCTCAGGCGTGTATTTTATTTTAGATAACTCCAAATTAATACTTGCCAAATAGTAATCTTCAACCTTTTTAAGCTCCGGAAACATATCTCCTAAGGTTTTGGTTTCTGCAGTTTCAACTGGAGTGCTTACCATTTCTACCGGGTCAACCGTACCTGCTTCCGGTTTAAAGATCTTATAGCCACCAACACTTAAACCAATTACCAATACTATACTGGCGGCTATACGTATCCAACCAAAATTAGACTTTTGTGATTCAGGGAACGCTTCATCCAACCTTTTAAGAAAACGTTCCTGATGATTTTCCGGCATCTTCTCATGCGTTATTTTATCATCTTTAAATAACTCTCTAATATCTTGCGCCATGACTCCTAAGTGTTAACAGTTCTTGTAATTTTACTTTACCTCTTGATAATTGCGTTCTTGATGCCACCTCAGAAATACTTAAGATCTCAGATATTTCCTGATGATCATAACCTTCAATTAAATACAACATCACCACATACTGATATTTATCCGGTAATTTGTTAATAGCAAGTTTTACGTCATCTAATGTTATAGCATCATCTACTAACCATTTGTCATCTACAGGAGTATCAACTACTTTTAAGTGCACGTCATCTAACTCAACAAGTTGTTGTTTTTTAGATTTTAAAAAGTCAATGCTCTTGTTTACCACAATACGTTTTAACCAGGCTCCAAAAGTAACTTCTGCTTTGTATTGATGTAGTCTTGAAAAAGCCTTAATAAAGGCCTCTTGTACCACATCTTCTGCATCATTAGCATCTTTCAGAAAACGTTTGGCCACAATATACATACCATCGCAGTACTGGTTGTATAACTGCAATTGTGCTTTTCGGTTGTTCTGTTTACATTGTTCAATAATGTCAACTTGAAACATACTAAATCTACTTTTGGTCTAAGTTAGTTCGTTTTAAAAGACGATAAAAAAAATGAAGTGTTGCAAAAAAAATTATTTTTTTATTGGTTTAATAACAAAACCTAACAATTATGCGTTTGCTTCTTAGTAATTATAAGTTTTTAAAGTATATTTATATCGAAAAAATCTCTCCATATGAATGCCTTCTTAAAACGTGTGTTAATCCTACTTTCAATAATAGCTTTGGGACTACTTTTATATTCTGTTTTTGTTGAAAATATTTTTGAAAAACGCCTGAGTCCTAAAGATACTGTAAAATTTGAACTAAATGATTTGAGGCTTAAAGTGTTTTATAACAGGCCTTATAAAAAGGAACGTGACATATTTGGTGCCCTGGTTCCTTTTAATAAAGTATGGCGTACGGGTGCAAACGAAGCCACCACGTTCCAAACCAACGAAACACTGGATATTGATGGTATGATTTTACCGGTTGGAAAATATACTTTATGGACGGTTCCCAAAGATTCTTCCTGGACCGTCATGTTCAATTCTAAAGAATATGAATGGGGTGTGGATTCTGAAATGAAACCCATGTGGGATCCTAACTACGATGTTATCAATGTTGAAGTCCCGGTGCAAAAACTGGAATCGGTTGTAGAGCAGTTCACGATTGCTTTTGATAATTCTACAGATAAATTATTCTTAACCATGGCCTGGGATGATGTTAAAATTGCAGTGCCTCTAAAGTAAAATAACTGTTTTTATTAGCCTCTTAATTAGTTATCTTAGCTTACAAACATTTATGAATTAGTGGCAAAATCAAAAAAGACAGCGCTCCAGGAAAAAGATGGTATTTCTATCTCGGAAATCACCAGTAATAACGCTATTGAAAAACTTAAGAAAAAGCGAAGCACTAAAATAGATGTAGATACTTTAATTGCAGCTATTTTAAGCAAGGATATTACGGCTTTAAGCAGGGCCATCACATTAATTGAAAGTAAAAATCCCAAACATTTAGAAAAAGCGAACCGTATTATAAAAGCCTGTTTGCCGCACGCTGATAAATCTGTTAGAATAGGTATCACAGGTGTTCCGGGAGTTGGCAAAAGTACTTTTATTGAAACTTTCGGAAAGCATTTAACCGGTATGGGTAAGCGCATAGCTGTTCTGGCAATAGACCCCAGTAGTTCTTTAACTAAGGGAAGTATTCTGGGGGATAAAACCAGAATGGAAGCTTTGGTCAGAGATAAAAATGCTTATATCCGTCCGTCGGCATCCGGAGATTCTTTGGGTGGTGTGGCCAGAAAAACCAGAGAAACCATTACACTTTGCGAAGCTGCCGGTTTTGATGTGATCATCATAGAAACCGTTGGTGTTGGACAAAGCGAAACCACTGTACACAGCATGGTAGATTTCTTTTTATTATTAAAACTTGCCGGCGCCGGTGATGAGTTACAGGGCATTAAGCGGGGAATCATTGAAATGGCTGATGCCATTGCCATTAATAAAGCTGATGGAGATAATTTAAAAGCAGCAAAACTTGCCAAGACCGAATTTGCAAGGGCACTCCACCTCTATCCTGAAAAAGCCTCTGATTGGCAACCAAAAGTTACCATCTGTAGTGCTGTGGAAAATAAGGGCATTGATACCATTTGGGACATCATTTCAGATTATGTAGACACTACTACTAAAAATAACTACTTCAGGGCAAAACGAAATGAGCAAAACAAATACTGGCTTGTTCAAACCATTGAAGCGCAATTAAAATCGGATTTTTTCAATCAGCCAAAAATCAAAAAAGAACTTAAAAAGCAATTGGAACTCATTGAAAATAATGAAACGACACCGTTTGCTGCGGCTGATTACTTGTTAAAACTAAACAATTAAGTAATGGCAAACTTTTTAAGTAAAAACTTCGACAACTTATAAAAAATAAATCCCGAAATAGCTCCAAAAGTTAAACCACAAACAATATCCGTTGGGTAATGTACGCCTACATAAATTCTACTGTATGCCACCACGGCACTCCAAAACAATAAAATAAAAATAGCATTTTTGTAGAATGGTCTAAGCAATAAACCGGCAAAAACAGCAGCTGCCATTGAGTTTGATGAATGCCCGGAAAAGAAACCATACTTACCACAACGTACCGCTATAAAGCGCATTTGGTCTATTAAATCTGTTTCACGGCATGGTCTAGGTCTTTCAAATCCACGTTTAAACACATTAGTGATTTGGTCAGTAAACGTTATCATTAAAGCAACAACCACTACAAAAACCAATAGTGCTTTCCACCCATATTTTTTATATAATAAAAACAATAACAACGCATATAATGGAATGAATGTAAGTTTGTCTGTTATCAGTAACCAAAGTCCATCCCAGGTTTCAGTTCCTAAATTGTTTAAGAATAAAAATAACTCCGTATCGTACTGTAAAATCTTTTCTAGCATCTTAGAAAATTCAAAATCTTAATCGTCATACTTTGCAATTTCGCTATCGTAGAAGGCCGTTGCTAATTTAATGGCATTCTCAGTTTCTGTTTCCAGTTCCTTCTGGTCTTCAGCATCAAAATCTTCAAACCATTCCACTGCATCGTTTTCAAGATTAATGATGAATCTTGGAAATTCCGTATGAATGACATAAATAGCGTTGGGAAACTCGGTATTATCGCCTAAAATAAATTTTGGAAGAGACATTATAAGTTCTAAGTTACAAGTGCCTTAAATGCACTAAAGTTATGTGCAGACTAAAGTACTTAAAGTTTTGAGTTTTCAATTCAACTTTAGATTTTTTTTTATAGTTTGTTTGCTATTGAAGTGAAAATAGCCAGAAGTTCTTTGGCTTCTGTTCTTAAATCTTTTAAACTTTCGTTGCCCCAACTTAATGCTTCAATTATTTCCAACCAATAGTCCGTTTCTGATGCCTCTCCTAAACTAATCTTTATCTTGTTTTTAAAGTCTTTTGGACTTCTAGACCGGTTTGCCTCTCTATAATTTGCGCCAACACTTGTTCCCGATTTGGTTAATTGATTTCTCAATACCAAACCTTCCGGATTATTTGGCAGACTAGATGATAAATTTATAACATTAATGGCAAACGCTACAGTACGTTTTTCCAATTGAACCGCAAATTCTTTATTTGTCATAGGATTTGGTAACTTTAAATACTTAAGACACTTCAGTGCACTTGTACCTTTTGGGATATCAACTTTTTAGTTAAATAATTAAATCGAATATACAATAAAATGGCAGCGGTTGATAAACCTGCTAACAAGCCCAACCAAATGCCAAAACTACCATAAGCATCTGCTTTTCCAAAAAACCAACTAACCGGAAACCCAACCAACCAATAGGATATAAACGTAATAAGCGTAGGGATCTTTACATCCTGCAACCCTCGCAATGCTCCCAAAACAATGACTTGAATACTGTCACTTATTTGAAAAATGGCTGCTGTAATTAACAACTTTGATGCTATAGCCAGTACTTCAGTGTTATCTGCTAAGTTTTTGGCATCGTCAAAATCAACGTATAATCGCGGTAAATAATTATGAAATGCAAAGAAAATAATAGCAAATCCAAAAGCCAGTATGGTTCCCATTAGGAATAAAGAAAAAGCAATTCTGCGTAACTCAAAATACTTCTGCAACCCTTTCTGATTTCCTACTCTAATCATAGAAGCCACACTTAATCCCATAGCCACCATAAAAGTCATTGACGACAGGTTTAGGGCAATCTGGTTTGCTGCCTGAGGGTTTTTCCCTAATAGTCCGCTCAACCAAATAGCAGCTGTAAAGATGGCTACTTCGAAAAGCATTTGCATGGCGCTGGGTGTTCCCAAATTAAGGATCTTTTTTATCATTAATCTATCAAGCACAAAGAATTTAATGTTGGTTACAAAGCCTTTTGATTTTTCTTTTCCTCTCAACAAATACCATAAATACCCAACCATTATAAACCTGGAAATCAATGTTCCGTAAGCCGCCCCTACAATGCCTAAGGCGGGAAAGCCAAGTTTTCCAAAGATCAGAACATAATTTAATAATACGTTTATGATGTTTGCCAAAAGCGTAGCATACATAGGGTATTTAGTCATGGATAGCCCGTCACTAAATTGTTTAAAGGCTTGAAAAACAATCAAGGGAATTAAAGAAAATGCTACTAAATCCAAATACGGAATTGCCAATTCAACTACTTCGGGCGGTTGTTTCATAAAATACATGAGTGGTTTGGCAAAAAATACCAGTAAAAAGAGCAATACCCCTAAAACCGTACATAAAAACAAGCCGTGCTTAAAAGACGATTTCCCTTTTAAAAAGTCCTCTGCGGCATCCGCTTCAGCAATTAAAGGTGTTATGGCCGTTGAAAAACCAATACCCAAAGACATAGCAATAAACATAAAACTATTACCTAAAGACACGGCAGCCAGTTCTGCAGTCCCCAACTGCCCTACCATGATATTATCTACAAAACTAACAAAGGTATGCCCCAGCATACCTAACATAACAGGAGCCGCTAACTGCCAATTGTACTTAAATTCCCTGGTATAGTTTTGTAATTGCATGATGCAAAAGTAACCTTTAGCTTTGGCATTAACCAATTTTATAAAATTAGTTCAAAATCTCACAATTAACATATGTTAATAACTTCATATAACTTTCATATAATTAGGTGGTTATTTTTTATACATTTGAGCGCCGTTAATCTACGTCAATATAGAATCATTTATATGATTACGATATTATAGAAACATTCGGCTTTTATTTTATAGGGATTAAAAATTACAGCTTAAACGTTTCGATATTAAAAAGGAGGAAATTATTTCCTCCTTTTTACTTAACAAAACAACTTTCTTTATTTAGACTTTTTCCAATCTACTAATGAAGTAGACAACTCAAACTTTTATATTTTTAAAAACTAAATTTTCTCCGGACTGAGAAATCTCAAAATTATATTTATTAAGCCTATCATATACTAAGGATGTTATTCCTTTTTCATAACTTTCATGTATTTCCAAAAGACCAAATCTAGTTTTCGGAAGCCAATTTTCATAATGATTTAAAAAAACAGCTTTTTCAGAACCCTCAATATCCATTTTTAACAAATCTATAGACTCTAGTTTATATGTGCTCATAATATCTTCCAAAGAGATCCCCATAAACTCAGCCTTATCTTCAGTGGTTTCACTTACTTTAAAGGCCCATTTGCCGGCATTTTTATTTACGATCATTAAGCTACAACTCTTATCCCATAGACCGCCTTGAATAACTTCAATATTTCTATAATTGGAAATATTCATTTTAATCATTTCAATATTAGAGCTTTCTGGTTCTATAGCTATTATTTTGGCTCCCTTAAATTTATTTGCAAAATACACTAGGGAATACCCACAATTGGCTCCAGCATCAACAATAGTTTTAACCTTAAAAGGGATATCAACATTATATTCTTCTTCAATAAAAAGTTGTCGAAATATTCTCAAATCCGTTGTATTAGGCCTTAAATAAATTGGGTTATCATACCCTTTAACCTTAAGCCTAATATTTTCACCATTATTAGTTTTAAAATTTGCATGTAGTTTTACCAACTGAATAACACCTAATGACCTTATCCATTTTGGTATCAATTTTACCTTAGAAATTCTATAAAATACTTTAGATATAATGGAATTATTCAAATTTACTTCATTTAAATAGACATTATAATATAATTTGGTCAATCTCTATTTTTGCTAATTTAAACTCCTCAATAATATCCTTAACAATTTGAGATGTTGGTTTTATATCATGAATTAACCCTGAAATTTGTCCTATCTCCAGTTCACCATTATCTAAATCGCCTTCAAACATACCCTTTTTGGCACGCGCTCTTCCCAACAGTTCTTTTAGTTGAGCCACGGTAGGGCCTGTTTTATAAAGTGCTTCAACTTCATCGTAAAACTTATTTTTTATGAGTCTTACAGGTGCTAATTCCTTTAAAGTTAACTGCGTATCACCTTCTTTGGCGTCAACAACCACCTGCTTAAACGCTTGGTGTGCCGAACTTTCTTCACTGGCAACAAAACGGCTTCCTATTTGAACCCCATCGGCTCCTAAAATCATAGTAGCTAACATAGCACTACCGGTTGCTATACCTCCTGCCGCAATTAACGGGATTTTAATATGTTCCTTAACCATAGGAATTAAAGTTAAGGTTGTAGTTTCATCACGTCCGTTATGTCCACCGGCCTCAAAACCTTCTGCAACAATAGCATCAACTCCGGCTTCTTGTGCTTTTAGAGCAAACTTTACACTACTAACCACATGGACTACTGTAATACCTTTTTCCTGTAACCAGGAGGTCCAGGTCTTAGGGTTTCCTGCAGAAGTAAAAACGATCTTAACGCCTTCTTCAACAATAATATCCATAATTTCCCGGATATTTGGATATAACATTGGAACGTTGACCCCAAAAGGTTTATCGGTAGCTTTTTTACACTTTTGAATATGCTCTCTAAGCACATCCGGATACATGGACCCGGCTCCAATAAGTCCTAAAATCCCTGAGTTGCTCGCTGCAGATGCTAAACGCCATCCACTGTTCCAAACCATTCCGGCCTGAACAATGGGATATTGAATATTAAAAAGTTCGGTAATTCTATTTGGCATATTTGAAAGTTAAGAAATAACGCCGGAACCCAAAAGTTCATCGTTTATATACCAGGCAACAAACTGCCCTTCGGTAATAGCTGATTGATAGGCTTCAAATTCAACATATAACCCGGAATCCACTTTATGCAAAGTTGCTTTTTGAAGTGGTTGCCTGTATCGAATTCTGGCTTCCACTTTTAAGGTTTCATCTACCTTTAATGCAAGGTCTTCCCGAATCCAATGTAATTCATCATTGCTAACGAACAATGCTTTCTTTAATAATCCGGGATGCTCTTTTCCCTGACCTGTATAAATAACATTGTCTTCAACATTAGTATCAATAACGAATAATGGTTCAACGGTTCCGCCAACTGCTAATCCCTTTCTTTGACCTTTGGTAAAATAATGAGCCCCCTGATGCTTGCCAACAATCTTTCCAAACTCCACTTTGTAATCAATTTTTCTTGACAGGTATTCCAATTTGTCTACTTCCGAAGTGAATTCAGGTTGCTCCTGATTGAAAATTTCCTGTTCTTTAGGAATTTCCACTATAACCCCTTCTTTTGGTTTTAACTGTTGTTGTAAAAAGTTAGGCAATTTTACTTTACCAATAAAACAAAGTCCCTGAGAGTCTTTTTTATCAGCAGTAACCAGCCCTATGTCATTAGCAATATCTCTAACTTCCGGTTTTGTTAATGCTCCAATAGGGAATAGTGCTTTAGATAATTGTTCCTGGGACAACTGGCATAAAAAATACGATTGGTCCTTATTATTATCTACCCCGGCAAGTAACTGATACACTTCTTCGCCATCTTTCTCAATAACACCTTTTCTACAATAATGACCGGTAGCTACATAATCTGCGTCCAGATCCAGGGCTATCTTCATAAACACATCAAACTTGATCTCCCTGTTGCAAAGTACGTCCGGGTTAGGCGTTCTTCCCTTTTCATATTCGTTGAACATATAGTCTACTATGCGTTCTTTATATTGCTCACTTAGGTCTACTGTTTGAAAAGGAATGCCTAATCTTTCGGCCACTAACATGGCGTCGTTACTATCATCTAACCAGGGACATTCATTAGAAATGGTCACAGAATCATCGTGCCAGTTTTTCATGAACAGACCAATAACCTCATAACCCTGCTGCTTTAATAGATAAGCAGCAACACTGGAATCCACTCCCCCTGAAAGCCCTATAATGACACGTTTCATGTTAATTAAATTAGGCTACAAAGATACATATTCTCTAAACAAATTGATACCAAAAAAGCATCATGAGAAATCTTCAAAAAATCATTTTGTTTAACTTTTTTAAATTTTTTTGAAACAAAATTTGGATTTTTGTTTAACTTTTTTATAAATTTGTCAAACAAAATGATAATTTAAATTTTTTAATCATGAAAACATTAGCAGCCTTAGCACGAACAACTTTACTGTTATTAGCTACATTCATTGTAATATCATGTAGTGATGATGACGATAATACTGTTGTTCAAAAAACCCCAGAAACTATTACAGAACTTGCAGTTGCAACACCAGATTTAAGCATTTTGGTTCAAGCACTGCTGGCAGCAGAAGGAAACCTTGCAGCCGTTCTGGATGACCCAACAGCTTCTTTTACAGTGTTTGCTCCTACCAACGATGCCTTTGCGCAATTCTTGGCAGATAATAACTTTGCAAGCTTGGAAGATGTTCCTCAACCTGTATTAACACAGGTATTGTTAAACCATGTGATATCAGGTGAGCTGGTTTCCGGCTCATTATCAACAGGATACGGAAAAACTTTAGCTACCGAAGCTACAACCGGAGCTAACTTGAGTATATACATAAATACAGCAGGTGGTGTTACACTGAATGGTATGTCTATGGTTACAACTCCTGATATTGATGCCACCAATGGTGTGATCCATGTTGTTGATAAAGTGATTGGTTTGCCATCTTTAGTTGACTTTGCAACAACTAATGATGATTTTTCAATTTTAGTGTCAGCATTAACCCGATCAGATCTTACGTTTGATTACGTTTCGGCTTTATCCACACCAAATGGTACGGATCCGGCACCATTCACAGTTTTTGCTCCTACAAATCAAGCTTTTGCAGATTTACTGACGGAACTGGGAGCAAATTCATTAGGAGATATCGATGAACCGACATTAAAAGCTACTTTAGACCTGCATGCAGTTGCCGGAGCCAATGTACTTTCATCCGATCTAATGGATAACATGACCGTTTCTACGCTGGGTGGCGATATTACGGCTAATGTTACAGGAGGTGCAACACTGACGGACGCCAATGGAAGAGTTAGTGATATACAAGTGGTTGATGTTCAAGCAGCAAATGGCGTGATTCACGTAATAGATAAGGTGGTTTTACCTAATATTCCAAACACCATAGCGGGTAAAGTAGCAGCTAATGAAAGCCTTAGTAGCCTTCTGGCAGCGCTTCAGGCAGCCGATGGTGATCTGGTTTCTATTTTAAACGGTACTACCGAATTTACAGTACTCGCTCCTACAAATGAGGCTTTTGCAACCTTCTTAGCTGATAATAATTTCGCTTCTTTAGGCGATGTTCCAACAGATATTTTAGCTCAGGTATTATTAAATCATGTAATTACCGGAAAAGTTATGTCGGGAGATTTAATAGCCGGTGGGTCAGGGTATGCTAATACCAATGCCATGGGAGCCGGAGATATGAATATGAGTATTTATTACGATACGTCTAATGGTGTTATGTTCAATGGTATTTCAACCGTTAGTTCTGCAGATATTGAAGCAACAAACGGTGTCATTCACATAGTAGATAAAGTGATTGGGTTACCAAGTGTAGTTGATCATGCCTTAGCTAACCCTTCTTTTAGTAATTTGGTAGCGGCTTTAACTGCAGCAGACGGAGATTTGGTTAATGTACTAAGCGGTGATGGTCCATTTACTGTGTTAGCACCGGTAAATGATGGCTTTACAAGCTTCTTAGCCGATAATAATTTTGCTTCTTTAGGCGATGTTCCAACCGATGCGCTTTCACAAGTATTATTGAACCATGTCCTGGGTGGAACCACGTTTTCAACAGATTTGGTAAATGCCGGTTCAGGATATTCTAATACCAGTGCAACCGGTGCAGGTGATAACCCCATGAGTATCTACTTCGATACATCTAATGGCGTTATGTTCAATGGTGTTTCAACAGTAGCTTTACCGGATGTGGTAGCAGCTAACGGTGTTATCCATGCCGTAGATAAAGTTATTGGATTGCCTACCATAGCAACTTTTGCAACCAGTAATCCCGCATTATCAACTTTAGTTGCAACCCTGGCTTATGCCGATACAGGTACACCTACTGTTCCTTATATAGCTACAGTATCTGATGCTTCTGCCGGACCATTTACGGTATTCGCTCCTACTAATGATGCTTTCGGAAATTTATTAACGGACTTGGGAGCAGGTGCTTTAACAGATATTCCTACCGGTACTGTGGATTCCGTTCTGTTGTTACATATTGTTAACGCGAATGTACAATCCAGTGGATTACCAAACGGAACCGTAACTACTTTAGGTGGCGATATAACGGCAGACAATACCAATTTTACGCTGACAAATAGTAACGGAACAAGCAATATAGTTACATCCTTAGTAGACATTCAGGCTATAAATGGTGTTGTACATGTGATTGACAGAGTAATAAGATAAGAATTATAAAAGCTTAACAATATTTACAACCGCATCAAATAGAACGAATGCGGTTGTAAATCCAAAGATGAAATAACAAAATTATAAGGTGGAGGGTAAACAGCAAATATCATGGGTGGTACAACCTTAGAAGATTCTAACGGCAGAGTAAGCAACATAATTGCTGTTGATGTTAAAGCTTCAAATGGTGTTATACATGCAATCGATAAGGTTGTTTTACCACCTCTACCTTAAGATATTAAGAAACTCTTGTTAGTTTGATTAGTTAGTTGGTTAGTTCGTAGACATAGAATACATTAATAGCTATCTCTCTCTCACTATTAAAATTGTCTATGAAAAAGGAAGGCTCCCTATCTCAGGGAGCTTTTTTGTTGTATCTTGATTTGGGTGTAAAATCTTTTTCTTCTTTTAACTTCCCGTTTTCGTAGTATTTCCAGATACCATGTTTTTTTCCATGTTTGTAACGTCCTTCCGCAATTAATTCACCTTTAGGGTTATAATACTTAGATACACCGTGTAATTCGTCATTTACATAAATAAAATGTTTCAGAACTACATTTTTTAGAGAGTACCAAATAGATTCGCCTTCCAGCTTCCCATCGATATAATTTTGCTTTTCGGCTACCTGGCCATTAGGATAATACACAAAACGTTCGCCATCAAGATTACCATTTTGATTATACGTTTCCAAAGTCATTATCTTATCAGAATCCTTATGGTAATATTTCCAGGCTCCCATGTACTTTTTACCATGCATCTTCCCTTCACTGATTAACTTTCCTCTGGAAGAAAAAAACTTAACTACAGCCATATTATCCTTTTCATTAAAAACCTTAGAAGCAGTTAAAACCGCCTTCCCTTTAATGTTCTTGAAAAATTTAAAGGTCCCTGTTTCTTTACCATGGTTGAATTGTCCTTCGTACCGCAGTACTTTGGTTCCCTCAAAATGTTTCTTCCAGATACCATGGCGCTTTCCGTTTTCATCAAACTGATTTATAGTTTGCGCCGAAAGTGAAAAAAAACTAAATAAAATTATAATCAGATGCAATTGTTTCATAAAACAAACTTAAATGGTCAAAATTTTACTTTGATTGTGAATAGCAAAATATAAACGAAAAATAGCTTTTCAAATTGTATCTAACAAAAAAGCTGCCATTTTTAGTGACTCAGTAACAGTCTCTGTTGGCAGCTTTAACCCTTCCGTCTTTCAGTTTTCTTAAACTGAAAGCCACCTTCCCTTTTAAAGGGAAGGATTTGATTTATTTTTTATCGCTTTCTTTTTTGTTGTGCCTGCTTTTGTTTTTCAGCCTGCTCCATCATTTCCTGCATTCTGGCCTGAAAACGACTTTGTTTCTTTGGCTTCTTCTTATTCTCCTGGATCTGAGCATGGATCTTATCTTCATCAAGAATATAATTCTTAATTACCAAAATAATACCAATACTGATCAAGTTTGAAATGAAATAATACAAACTCAACCCGGAGGCATAGTTATTAAAGAAGAACAACATCATAATTGGCGAGAAATACATCATGTACTTCATCATTTTAGCCATATCCGGCATACCTTCCTGCTGTGGCTGGGTTTGCATGTTCTGCCCGGTGGTCAAACGCATATAGAAGAAAATAGCGATTGAAGCCAATAATGGAAATAAACTGACGTGATCCCCATAAAATGGAATATTAAATGGAAGATTTGCTACGGTATCATAAGACGATAAATCGTCCGCCCACAAGAAACTTTCCTGTCTTAGATCAAAAGCCGATGGAAAGAACTGGAATAACGCATAAAATACCGGTAACTGAATTAATGCCGGTAAACAACCTGACAACGGACTAGCTCCCGCCTTAGTCTGTAACGCCATGGTTTCCTGTTGTGCTTTCATTTTATTGTCTTTGTACTTCTCTCGTATGGCATCTAACTCAGGCTTTAAAATCTTCATTTTAGCCTGTGACAAGAATTGTTTATACTGTACAAAAGACAAACATATTTTTACCAAAATGGTCATTACAACAATAGCAATACCGTAAGGCATAAGGCCACCTAAGAAACTAAACAACGGCATAAACAGGTAGCGGTTGATCCAACCAAAAATACCCCAACCCAATGGTACCATTTCATCCAGGTTTCGGTTGTAAGCGTTCAGTGTTCTGAACTCACTTGGCCCGTAATACCAATTCATATTATAGTTCAGTTCCCCTCCTTTTAGTTCTAAAGGCATTTTAGAAGTGAACTTTTTCGTGTAAACCGTATCAACCGCTTCGTCTTCAACTAAGTTTTCAGATGTGATTTGAGCGGTTTTAAAAGCGGTGTCTGTTAATAAAATAGACGAGAAAAAGTGCTGCTTATACCCTATCCAGGTAACATCATTTAGGGTTTCATCGGCATCGCGCATACCGGTATAATCATCCTTACCGCCCTCATATTCATAATGGATATCGGTATAACGGTTTTCATATGAAATACTTTTTGCATGGCGATAGCCTTTGTGTTTCCAATCTAAATTGATCTGTTGCGAACTATTAAATACGTCATCCAAACCTTGAGAGCGAATGGTGAAATCCATCATATAATCACCATCTTTTAAATCATATCGATATTCTAAAAATTTGCTCTCAGAAACCTTCAGTTTCATAGAAACTACTGTTCCACCGTCATTTTTGGTAATTGTAGGTTCAAAATATAGATCCTGGGTATTCAGAATTCTGCTATCGGTTGTTCCGAAATTAATATTGAAAGCGGTGTTGTTATCTTTTACCAAATATATGGGTTGGTCTCTAAAATCTACAAATTCCTTTAATCTGACTTCTGAAAGATGCCCGCCTTTATTACTAAACTTTAACGCCAACAAATCACTTTCTACAACCGTTTCTTCATCGGAGGCTTTTAAAGCAGAGTATGCAAAAGCTCCCAGTTTATTTGTCAGAGCAACTTGTTGAAGTGAATCAACATCGGAGCCAATGGCATAATCTGTTGTTGTTGTCACTTTAGTTTGCTCCTGTGCTTTGGCCTTCTGTTCAGCTTCTACCTGTTCCTGCTTCACCTTTTCCTGTGCTTCAAGCTCTTCAGGTGTTGGCTGGTTCTGCCACAGCATGTAAGCCAAAATTCCGAAAATAAGCACAAAGCCTATAATCGAATTTATATCTAACTTTTTTTCTTCCATATTTTAGTTAATGTCATTCTGAATGAAATGAAGAACCTCAATGAGATATTTCGCTTTGCTCAATATGACAAAATATTATTTATTATAAAGTTTAATAGATAATCAAAAAACTATCCAATTTTAATTTTGTGCCATACTGACACCCTTTTGCTTGCTTTTATATTTTAAGGCAGCCTTAACAAACGCCACAAATAATGGATGCGGATTAGCAACCGTACTCTTATATTCAGGATGATACTGTACACCAACAAACCAGAGATGTTCAGGTATTTCAACAATCTCCACCAAACCGGTATCTGGATTGAGTCCGGTAGCAATCATACCTTTTTCTTCCATTTGTGATTTATAATCACCGTTAAATTCATAACGATGCCTGTGACGTTCTTCAATGGATTCTACCTTGTAAATATCTCTTACTAAACTGCCTATTTTCAAATCGCATGCCCAGGCTCCTAAACGCATGGTACCACCTTTGTCTGTAATAGATTTTTGTTCTTCCATCAAATCAATAACAGCATTATTGGTTTCCGTATTCATTTCTGTAGAATCAGCATCTTGAATACCCAGAACATTTCTCGCAAACTCAATGACTGCCATTTGCATACCCAAACAAATTCCTAAAAACGGAATATTATTTTCACGTACAAATCTAACGGCGTCAATTTTACCTTCAATACCACGCTCTCCAAAACCGGGTGCTACTAAAACTCCATCTAAATGCGATAACTTCACTTCAATATTGTCACTATTCAAATATTCCGAATGAATAGACTCTACCTTCACCTTAACTTCATTAGCCGCACCGGCATGAATAAAGGCTTCCAAAATAGATTTATAAGAATCCTGAAGCTCCACATACTTACCAATAAGTCCGATAGTTACTTCTGTCTTTGGGTTTTTATGACGCGTTACAAACTCATTCCACCTCATCATATCAGGTTTTGAGCTTTTCAAGTTTAGTTTTTCTAAAACAACTTTATCAAGCCCCTCTTCCAACATTAAATTTGGAACATCATAAATCGTTGAGGCATCAATAGACTGAATAACAGATTCCTGTGTAACGTTACAGAATAAGGCTAATTTTCGTTTTAAATCATTAGGTAAATTGTGCTCGGTTCTACACACCAGTACATCCGCTTGAATTCCACTTTCCATCAACGTTTTAACACTGTGTTGCGTTGGTTTGGTTTTTAACTCTCCGGCAGCGGATAAATAAGGTACTAATGTTAGATGCACTACAATACCATTATGTTCCCCCAAATCCCAACGTAATTGACGTACGGCTTCTATATATGGTAACGATTCAATATCACCTACAGTTCCACCAATTTCCGTAATCACAATATCATAATCGCCAGACTTTCCCAAAATCTGAATGCGATGTTTTATTTCATCCGTAATATGGGGAACTACCTGCACCGTTTTTCCTAAAAACTCACCGCGTCTTTCTTTCTGAATAACACTTTGGTAAATACGTCCGGTAGTTACATTATTTGCCTGACTTGTAGGGACGTTTAAAAAGCGCTCATAATGTCCTAAGTCCAAATCGGTTTCCGCACCATCTTCGGTTACATAGCATTCCCCATGTTCATAAGGGTTTAGTGTTCCCGGATCCACATTGATGTAAGGATCCAGTTTCTGAATGGTAACCCGGTAACCCTGAGACTGTAATAGTTTAGCAAGAGAGGCTGCTATGATACCTTTTCCTAAAGAAGATGTAACTCCACCGGTTACAAAAATGTATTTTGTACTTGTCATGTTGCGCTTATAAACGCAGGCAAATTTACAAAATTAAAATAGTTATTACTGAATAAGTTTTTAGTATTTTAGGGCTAGTTTTCAACAAAACGTAAACAGCTACCACATTATGAAAAACTGCCTGATCAAACTTGTTATAGGCTCTTTACTTTTAATTTCAAGTTGTTCAAAACCTACTATTGAAAAGTTACCGAACATAGTTATAATCTACGCAGACGATATGGGGTATGGCGACCTTAATTGTCAAAACCCAAACTCTAAAATCCCCACACCAAATTTAGATAGACTTGCCAATGAAGGGATGCGTTTTACAGATGCGCACAGTTCTTCCGGCATTTGTTCACCAAGTAGGTTTTCACTGCTTACGGGCGTGCACCATTGGCGCAGGCAACACGGTATTGTAAATAGTTTTGGCAAACCGTTTTTTAAAGATTCGGATGTCACCTTACCACAGATTTTAAAAACCAAAAACTACACCACCGCCTGTATAGGAAAATGGCATTTAGGATGGAATTGGGAATTTAAAAACGACCCTTCGGGCGAAGTATTGCAATGGCAAAAATTGCGGAAATTTTATAAACCGGAAGACATAGAATTCAACAAACCTATTACCGGTGGCCCATTAGATAGAGGTTTTGATTATTATTTTGGCGACGGCACCATTAATTTTCCACCCTATGCCTGGGTTGAAAACGATCGTATTATTGAAACGCCAACAGAGGTTATGGACGTTCATAATATTGGTTTTGAAGTCAAGGAAGGCGCATGGGAATTCCGTCCCGGACCGAAAGTAAAGGGGTGGAATCCTTACAAAGTGCTGCCTACTCTTACAGAGAAAACCGTAGCATGGATCAATCGGCAAGATGATAAACACCCTTTCTTTTTATATTTTGCATTACCATCACCGCATGCGCCTATAATTCCGAATGATGAATTTGATGGAAAATCAAAAGCAGGTGCGTATGGTGATTTTATGTACCAATCCGACTGGGTTGTTGGTCAAGTCATAAAGGCACTAAAAGATAAAGGTTTTGAAGAAAACACCATAGTCATTTTCAGTGCTGATAACGGTCCTGAAAGGTATGCTTTTACCAGGGCTGAAACACATGACCACTTCAGCATGGGCGATTTTAGAGGATTAAAGCGGGATGTTTGGGAAGGTGGTCATCATGTCCCATTTATTATTAGATGGCCTGAAAAAATAGACCCCGGCACCGTTTCTGATGCCCTAATATCTCAAACAGATATGATGGCAACCATTGCTAATATAACTAATATTGAACTCCCTGAGAATGCAGCTCCCGATAGTTTTAATCAATTACCGGTTTTGTTGGGAGAAAACACCACCGTTAGAACCGATATGGTACACAATACGTATGAAGGCATCTGGGGTATGAGACATGGTGACTGGTTGTATATTAACAAACCCACCGGACAACATACTAAAATGCCCGAAAGCTTTAAAAACCTCAGAAAATATGAAGATTTTGACACGGAAGGTTTACTTTTTAATATGAAAGAAGACCCTGAGCAGCGTATCAATCTTTTTGAAAAACACCCGGATAAAGTTGACACTTTAAAAGCCCTATTACAGCAATACAAAACTGATGGCTACAGCGTAAAAATATAGTAATTAATGACTAAAACAAAACCTTACCAAGACTATGAACTTTAAAAGTTTATTAATTCTTTGCCTGATTTCATTTTATGGTCTCCAAACAGATGCACAAAATCGTATTATAGGCTCTGAATTCTATATACATCTTGAGCAAATAGATGGCATATGGTGGTTATTAGTAAATGCAGATGGTGAAAAGTTTATTTCAACGGGAATGAACCATATGGCCGATTACATAAGGTTTGCACCTCATAATCATGATTTTTGGTCAGAAAAATTTGGAGGTGATATACTTTCTAACGATAAAGTTAACTGGCATGCGGAGCATGCCATTAAAAAATGGATGGATCAGACTGCTAAAGATCATAAAGATTATCATTTTAATACCATAGCTTTTCATCGTCCCATGCAATTACCCGATGTATATTTCAATGAACTTGGGATATATTATTTAGGAAAAATAAAAACGGCCCAAATTCACGCTAATCGAGTTAGAAAATTAGGTGTTAAATTCCCGGATGTATTTAGTGCCGAGTTTAAAAAGCATGCTGAAAGCGTTTCTAAAAATTACTGTTCCAAGCATAAAGGCAGTAAATACTTAATTGGCTATACTTATGATGATTTACCAAGCTATTCCTTTGAAGTTTATAATAAAAGGCTAAAATATTCCAAAAAGGACAAAAATGGTTTGGAATTTCATCCATGGGTTTTAGACCTCATCAATGTTGACCAAATGACAGCCGGCAAACAGGTTTGGATCGACATTTTAAAAGAACACTATAGTTCTCCACAGCATGTTGCTTTAAATTATAATCTAAACGCTTACAGCTGGAAGGAAATTGCACAAATTTCTAACTGGAAAAGACCTGATAATATTGAAAAATGGATAGCAGACCAGACAGAGATGAGTAAAAGAATCATTGAAAAATGGCATCAGATAAATCGAGACGCTATTTTAAAGTATGATCCTAATCATCTCATTTTGGGTGATAAAATTAGTTGTCATGGCAACGGTCATCCGGATTGGGTTTATGAAATTGCCGGAAAATATGTGGATGTATTGCTTATCCAGGACTTTGAATTTTTTAAACCATCCCATGTTAAAAAACTGAACCGTTTTTATAAACTCTCCGGAAAGCCTATTTTAAATGGTGATCACGCCTATGGATATACAACTCCTGAAATGGAAAAAGCTAAAGGTATACCTGTTGAAAGCCATGCAGCTATTGGGGAAGAATATACCACCTATTTAAAAGGTATCATGAACCTGCCATATATGGTTGGTTGGTTATACTGCGGTTATTTGGAACAATGGAAAGGCGGTAACTTGGATAATACAGGGAAACAGCAAACCGGTATGTTTGACCCATTTGGAAATCCAAGAAGTGACGCCTTGGAACAGGTGAAAAAGGCTAATAAAGAAGCTATTTTATGGCATGAAAATGCGGGTAAAAATGATCTTGAATTTTCAAAAAGAAATCTAAAATACTAAGTATATTTATAAACTATTTAAAACAAAAATCAACACAACTAAACTAATGAAGACATTTATCACATTTTTAAGTATCGCTGTGCTTGCAACGTCCTGTAACAATAGCAAAACAACAGAAGACACAGCCCCTATTGAAGCACAATACACAGAAGCCGATTACGATTTTTTGGCCATTGGCAATCCGGAAAAAATGAGTGCCGCATCAAAAAGAGCCCTAAGAAATAACTACCATAAAAATGAAGAGTGGTTCGGGAAGTTCAACGACCATCCTTTAAAGGGTGACGTTGGCTATGAAAAAGGCGTTATTAGACGAGATCCCACGATGGTAATTAAAGTGGATGGTCTATACTATACCTGGTATTCAAAATCTACGGGAGCAACCTATGGCTTTGGAACCGGTGATCCTGACAAAAAAGTATTCCCCTGGGATAAAACAGAAATATGGTATGCCACTTCCAAAGATGGATGGGACTGGAAAGAAGAAGGATTGGCAGTAACATTCGGACCAAAAGGTGCCTATGATGACCGCTCAGTTTTTACGCCGGAAATTTTAGCTCATCAAGGGAAATATTATCTGGTGTATCAATGCATTAAAGCACCTTATGTAAATCGTTCTTTCAATACGGTAGGTATGTCCGTAGCTGACAATCCCCGGGGCCCATGGAAGCGCCTGGAAGCCCCCATTTTAGAGGCTGCTCAGGATGGTGAATGGCTTGGAGAAGAAGACAATCGTTTCGCCGTAAAATCACAAGGAAGCTTTGATAGTCAGAAAGTTCATGACCCCACATTGCTTTACTACAGAGATCAGTTCTACCTGTATTACAAAGGCGAGCGCATGGGAGAACGAAATACTGCCGGTGGACGTGAAATACGTTGGGGGGTTGCTATCGCCGATAACATTGAAGGGCCTTACATTAAATCTGAATACAACCCGATCACACACAGTGGACATGAGCTTTGTGTCTGGCCATACAAAGGTGGCATAGCCATGGCATCCTCAGCAGATGGTCCGGAAAGGCAAACACTGCAATATGCACCCGATGGTATTAATTTCGAAATTATGTCTTATGTAAACTGGGTACCAACGGCTATGGGACTGGTAACTGATTTAGACAATGACAAGCACCCGACAGAAGCACTGAGCTGGGGCTTACACCACAAAACAAAAGTTTATCCCGGTGAAACATGGTGGACCGGAGATAATTACCTGTCACGGTTCAGCTTTTCCAGAAACAGGAATACCAAAGCAGAATTTGCAGAGAGTAAAAAAGAATAGTTATGCGCTATTTTTCTTTTCTATGCATACTGGTTTTGAGCTACTGTTTACCGGCTCAAAACAAGCCCGTAAAGTTTAAAAACCCCATAGTACCGGGATTTCATTCAGATCCTTCAATTTGTAGAGTTGGTGACACCTATTATATGACACATCCTACATTAGAATGGTTTCCTGCATTACCCATTATGCGTAGTAAAGATTTAGTGAATTGGGAAAAAATCGGACATGCCATTCATAGGGTTGATCAAATTAATTTTCCAGATGGATTAGATAATTCTTTGGGTATGTTTGCCCCTAGCATAAGATACCACAATGGTACTTTCTATGTTATATGTACCTGTGTGGGATGTAAAGGTAATTTCTTTGTTACAGCTACAAATCCGAAAGGCCCCTGGTCTGATCCGATATGGATTAAGGGAGCAATTGGTATAGATCCCACATTGTTTTGGGATGATGACGGCACTTGTTACTTTCTGGCTGCCGGAATTGTGAATGGTGCTAACGGAAAGTGGCCCGGTATAAACGGGATTTATATGCAGAAAATTAATCTCCAAACCGGAGAACTAATTGGAGAAGCAAAACAACTAACACACGGACATGCCTCAAACGCCCGATGGACAGAAGGCCCCAGGTTATTTAAAATTGATGGAGAATACCTGTTAATGGTTGCCGAAGGCGGAACTAATGAGAATCATGCTATTACTGTCTTTAATAGTAAAAGCATATGGGGGCCTTATATTCCAAATCATGCTAATCCGGTTCTAACTCACAGACATCTTAATTATACCCACCCTATTGTAAAAACGGGGCATGGTGATTTGGTTCAAACGCAACATGGAGATTGGTGGGGTGTATTGCATGCTAAAAGACCAATTGATGGTTATTCGATATTATGTCGCGAAACTTTCCTGGCAAGGGTTCAAATGACAAAACAGGAATCTGGCATCACACCTATTTACAATCCTGGAATAGGACTACTTCAGTTGGAACAAGAACGCCCTGATTTAACTTGGACACCGGTTCCCAAATTAACAGAAAGAGATCATTTTGATAATGATAAACTTGGTTTAGAATGGATTTGTTTGCGCTCTCCTATTGAAAAATGGCATCAGTTAGAAAATGGGAAATTAAAACTTAAATTAAGAGAACAGGTCATTGATAGTTTAGGGAATCCGTCTTTTTGGGCACAACGTATTCGTTCTCACAATTTTGAAATAGGAACAAAATTGTCTTTTCAAACTAAAAAAGACAATGAAAGTGCAGGATTAGTGGTTTACAGAAAATCAAGCACCCATTATCAATTAATGAAACAAAAGAATAAAATAGCCTTAATAAAAACCGTAGCTCTTAAGGAAATAGGAACGGAATCAGCCAAAGAAGTTATAGCTACCATTCCTTATTCTAAAAAAGAAGTTTGTCTTAAAGTGACAGGTAAAGGTTTGGATTTACAATTTTATTATGGTGAATCTGAAACTAAAATGAAACCAATTGGAGACATACAAGATTTTTCCATTGTAAGTGATGAAGTTGCAGGTAGATTTAACGGCACAGTTGCAGGGATATATGCAACGTCTAATGGACAAAAAAGTGCTAATTGGGCTTATTTCGATTGGTTTGAAAACAAAAATATAATTGAATAAAGTATTTAAAGAATGAAGAAGTTTGTAGCAGCAATATTGTTGAGTTTTTTGGTCGGACAAGTAACGGCACAGAATGCTCCAAAAAACTTTAAAAACCCTATTCTTCCGGGGTTTTATCCCGATCCATCCATTTGTAGGGTTGGAGACACTTATTATATGGTGAACTCGAGTTTTGAATGGTATCCGGGGTTACCCATTCATCGCAGTAAGGATCTGGTGAATTGGGAAAAGATCGGATACGGTTTGCACCGTCCGGATCAAATTGTGTATAAAGACGGATTGGATAATTCGCTCGGCATATTTGCACCTTCCATTCGATATCATAACGGTACGTTTTACATCATTACCACCATGGTGGGGCAAAAAGGGAATTTTATCATTACTGCCAAAGATCCTGCCGGCCCCTGGAGTGATCCTATGTGGATTGAAAATGCTCCGGGCATAGACCCATCACTGTTTTGGGATGAAGATGGACGTTGTTATTATACCGGTGCGGGAGTTGTAGATGGAACTCAAAAAGAATGGCCGGGAAAAAATGGTGTTTGGATGCAGGAAATAGATCCGGATAAAGGAATATTAATCGGTGAAAAAAAGCAGCTCACTTATGGGCATGCTTCCAATGCACGTTGGGCGGAGGGGCCGCATTTATACAAAATTAACGGAGACTATCTGTTGCTAATTGGAGAAGGTGGTACTGGCGAATATCACGCCGTCACTGTTTTTAATAGTAAGAACCTTTGGGGGCCTTATATTCCCAATCATGCCAATCCGGTCATGACGCACCGGCATTTAGGACAAACGCATGTTATTGGACAAACCGGTCATGCCGATTTAGTTCAAACGCAAAACGGGGATTGGTGGAGCGTTATGTTAGCAAAAAGAAAAGTAGACGGTTATATTACTTTGGCACGCGAAACGTTTTTAGCAAAAGTGCTCATGACCGAGCAAGAATCGGGTATAACCCCCATATTTAACCCAGGCATAGGATTGTTACAATTTGAGCAGGAACGCCCGGATTTATCCTGGACACCCGTTTCTAAGGTTAAAGAACATGATGATTTTAGCGGAGAAACACTAGACCTGGAATGGAACTTTCTGCGCTCGCCCCGGTCAAAATGGTACGAGTTAAAAGATGGGGAATTAGAGATTCAACTACGCCCTGAAACGGTTACCGAATTGGTAAATCCTTCATTCATTGCTAGAAGAACACGGCATCATAATTATACGGCAAGTACTAAGCTTAACTTTAAAACGAATAAAGACAATGAAAAAGCCGGGTTAGTTATTTACCGAAGACATGGCAATAATTATCAGCTACTTAAAGGCAAAAATAGCATTGTTTTGATTAAAGCTTTTCAGGAAGGCAATAAAGGCAACTTTGAACCACAAATCATAGCAAACATACCTTATAAAAATAAAGAGGTAGTATTAAAAGCTAAAGTAGAAGGTATTAAAGTGCAATTCTTTTATGGCGAAGATAAAAACAGTTTAAAGCCTATTGGAGACATTCAGGATTACACCTTGATTTCCGACGAAGTTGCCCAAAGGTTTAACGGTGTTTATACCGGAATTTATGCTACTTCCACAGGACAAAGAAGCAGACGGATTGCAACGTTTGATTGGTTTGTTATGAAAGGTGATTAAACTTTATTGTAATATTTTATGCAATGAAATTTAGACTGGTATTAGTATCACTACTCTCTATTCAATTTGCTTTTGCTCAAATTCAAGATTCAGTTCAAAGTCATGAGGTCGAAATTGA
Source organism: Seonamhaeicola sp. (assembly GCF_028281565.1). Classification (GTDB taxonomy): domain Bacteria; phylum Bacteroidota; class Bacteroidia; order Flavobacteriales; family Flavobacteriaceae; genus Seonamhaeicola. The sequence continues at coordinate 187,010 of NZ_JANQJQ010000013.1, read as the reverse complement.
TGGATGGAAATCTTATTTTGATGAGGATAAAGAAGAGGCTTACCTTAAATTTAAAAGGGCATTAGAGCTAGATTCTACTAATGTTTTAGCAAAAATTGGTTTATTCAATTCGAAAAATGAACATGAGCTGACTGATAAAGATTTTGAGTTGACTAACAGGCTCCAAAAAAAAGAAGGTTATAACAACATAATGTTTAGACTAATGATGTTAAATCAAGTTAATAAGGAGTTGCATGATTCAATCAAAAAAATGAGGAATAAATACGATGATGATTATATCAAGTTTAAAGCTTCTTTAACTGATTCCGAATTTAAAATTTTTGATGAGAAAGGGAATATTAGACGTACAGGTAATTTCAAAAACAGAAAACCATATGGAACATGGAAAGTTTTTGGATATAAAAACAAGTTACATCACTCCTATTCATTTACAACAACTAGTGACACCGTTATTGTAAACTACTATAAAGCCGATGGAGACATCGTTAAAAAAGAATGGATTATTGGAAATCCCTTTACCAATAACAGTAAAAAAATAAAGGAGCTTATTTTTTGGCAAGAAAATCCTGGAAAAGAACCCAAATACTTATTTGTATCCAAAGAAGGCTTTAAAATTTTTGATAGTGAGAACCCTGTTAAATTTGGTAAGACAACACCTGATAATTTTATCCACAGAATATGGAACCCTGATAAAAAAGAATTGGAAGTTGTCATCTGGAAAAACGGAAAACAAGAACCCTATGAGTTATGTGAATATGATGGGACAGTAACTAGTGAAACAGTTGACGGAGTAAAAAAAACTTTCCGCTGGAAAGACTGTAAAAAAATATTAATTGAAGAATAACTTTTTTTGCAGCAATAATCCTATTCTTTTAATATTAATCACCCCTCAATACATATCTGCTATTCCCTTTCAAAAACCTAACCCCAACCTCCCCAACTCAAATTTTAACTCATTTTTCTGAAACATTTCACGTTGTGTTCCGTCTTCTTAAAAAATAATTAGAAGAAAAATGCAATAGATCTGAAAAGTTGCGTCTTTATAATTGAAGCGCCTATAAAAAGTGCCTTTAAATGAATCATCAATCAGAAAACAGTAAAAAGCTTAATGAGTTTTTTAACGAGGAATACACGTCTCTTAAAACTTACGTAGGCTCTAAACTTAAGTCAAGCATCTATTGGGAGCCCGAAGACATCGTGCAGGATGTGGCTTTAAAATTGTTTGCAGGCGCCGATAGATATTCACCCATAAATAATGTAGCCGGTTTTGTATACAGAGCCATAAAAAATAAGGTTATTGATGTTATGAGAGCCGGAAGCAAACAAATGATAAATGATAAAAATCAAAATGAAGAAAAGTTAGCAATACTGGCTGAATCACTGTATGAAACCACTGAAAGCGAACACACTGAAGAGATGAAAGACACCCTTAAAAAAGCCATCATAGACCTGAAGCCACCGTACAGGGATATTATTATAGCCATTGATTTTGAAGGCTATACTTATAAAGAAATAGAAGCAGAAACCGGTATTCCTATGGGAACTTTGATGTCCAGACGCCATAGAGCCATTTCGCTCTTGTACAAAACATTAAAATCTAAAAAAGAAATTATTAATTAAAAAAACACCAACATGTCAAATTACTTTAAACATAAAATGCGTGGTAAGTCTCCGGGAGAGATTGCCGGAATGATCATTTTCGGAATTATTGCCATAACAGGACTAGCCATATTATTCGGTTTTATTATCATGTGGCTATGGAATTGGTTAATGCCTATGATTTTCGGACTTACAACACTCACTTTCTGGGAAGCTGTCGGGGTCTTTATTCTCTTTAAAATATTACTTGGCGGATGTAATTTCGGAAGCGATAGTTCCTCAAAAAAATCAAAATCAAAATGCAAAAAAGATCGTAAAGGTGACTTTTCCAAATGGCAGCATTACGATGATTTCTGGAAAGAAGAAGGCAATAAAGCCTATGAAGCCTATATAGAGCGTGTAACTACTAAAGATGAAGACCATGATTAGTCCGTTTTACCAAAGTCGAAAAAAGGGTGTTAAAATCCATATACTTAAAACCAATATTGAAACCAAACTAGCCATTAATACCATAAAGCTACTCTTTAATGCTCATCCGGGAATTTATAAATGGTCTGTAGACCTTGAAGACATTGATAAGGTTCTAAGGGTTGAAACCAACCATATGCTAAGTAAAGAAGATATTATTGACCAGGTTAAAGCCAGAGGTATTTATTGTGAAGAATTGGTCTGACTTTATTTGTTGATCCTAATAAATTACCTGCTATTTTTTGTAAATTTAATTTTTTGTAAAACCAAAAGAAATCGTAACCCGGACCATAGTGGCACACCTGTAAATGAGAAACAAAAACTATTTACTCATTCTTTTACTAGTCATCGGATTATTTTATGGTCTGAATAGTTGTAAGGATAAAAACCGTCACTCAATAGTATCACCTGTTTCCAAGGAAGCTGTTTTATCTCCCAAATTACTTAATAGCGAAAGAATTAAAATGGCATTTGGAAGTTATGGTATAGACGTTCTTAAAAAGAATTCAAAATTAAGGGTCTCTAACCTGTATAGCTTACATGATGACAAGAAAATAACAAGAACTTTTGCTGTGGTTCGCTATCCGGAGCGTATAGATAGTATGTTCTTAAAAGAACATACAAAGATATTAGACGGTGAATCTATAGGACGTGTTTTTAAGGAAGGCCAATGGAAAATTGAAAAGCAACCTTTTCTTTTCGGAGCGATATCTGCCTCACCTGATTATGTAAAAGTATATAACCTTATGGGACACATAATGCCTTCCGAATTAGCCATATATATCTATGGATTCAATGTAAAAAAAGGTGACAAAAGCTATCATTATGCCACCATTTCAGAGGTTTATCACCCGGATTATCTTACTTTGACCGATTTGAAAACAATCTATCCGGATGCAAAAAACTACTTAAACAATGCTTCCTTTACCCAAACATTAAACCAGGTGAAAAAGGAAATGAAAGCTAATTAAAACAATGCCGTTTGTCCATCATCTGTACTTGTGGTATTCTCATCAGCTGAGTTTTCGGCAGATACTTCGGTTTCGTCAATAACTTCCAGATCATCAGCGTGTACTTCCTCGGGAGCTTCATATGGTAACGGATCCAATAAATTAATTTGATTCACCTTATCTTTAGTTAATTGATTGCCCAGAGCATTTATCCCTTTAATCGCTATAAACTCTTCCAGGTTTATTTCCAAATTATCTTTTCGATCTTTACCCCGTTCCTTGGCAAAAACTACCTCCGCCATAGGCCTCCAATCGGTTGATACAATTTCCAATTGCGAATCAGGAGCCTCAGAAATAAAAGATTCAACCCTATTCTCATTTTCAATTAAAAAACGCTTCACGTAATAGATCCCTTTGTCACCATGAAAATAAATAGCTGAGATCGGTTTTTTAGGGATCCATTTTTCCAGGACGATCATGTCATCATCAAAATGCATAGTGACTTCAGGAGTGACTGTCTTAGCAATCCCCTTTTGATTAATGATCAACAACTTATCTTCGCCTCTGAACTCCCCAATCAATTCACCACGTCCATCAACATTTAAACGTTGCACCGTATCATCAAACCAGATTTTTCGTGGCTTTAAAGTAGACACCCCTTTTTCCTTTAATTCAATACGTTTTACGGAATACTTGGTTACCAAATTTCCTTTAGATACACGGCCTTTTATTAAAATATCGGCAAAGTCAATATCCCATTTTAATTTTTTAATGCTACCTGCCTGCCTTAAATTAACAGAAACTATTTCTGCTTCTCCATTAGGGTTTGCTGAAAAATAAAGCACTAGAGAGCCTTTGTTTCCGTTGGTTAGATCATATTCCCTGTCACGCGTGATTGCTGTAACCGCAAATCGTTTTATATAAGACGGACCACGCGTTCCATCCCGATAGATCATATTATAAATAGTCCGTTTATCCTTCTTCTTAAATACCGCCACATGGATGATATCTTTACCGACAAAGATTTTTGTGTCCACTTTGGTCACCATCATTTTACCGGTTTTGGTAAATACAATGATATCATCAATATCACTGCAATCACCAACGTATTCGTCACGTCTAAGTGAAGTCCCTATGAAGCCTTCTGCCCTGTTCACATAAAGCTTGGTATTTCTGATAACTACCTTGGTGGCATCTACATCGTCAAAGGTGCGGATTTCCGTTTTACGTTCACGCCCTTCACCATAATCCTTTTTAAGCCTGGTGAAATACGCTATGGCATAATCAATAAGGTTTTCAAGATTATACTTTACCTCAGCAATTTGTTCCTCTAAAGCTTCAATTTTTTGTTGTGCTTTATCAATATCAAATTTTGAAATACGCTTGATCCGGATCTCTGTTAAACGTACAATATCATCTTCCGTAATGGCACGCTTTAAATGTTTAATATGCGGCTGTAACCCTTTATCAATAGCACTTATAACACCTTCCCAGGTTTCCTCTTCTTCGATGTCCCGGTAAATTCTATTTTCAATAAAAATACGCTCTAAAGAAGCAAAATGCCATTGTTCTTCAAGTTCACCAAGCTTTATTTCCAGCTCTTGTTTTAATAGCTGAACGGTGTTATCGGTAGAACGACGAAGCATTTCGGAAACCCCTATGAATAGTGGTTTATTTTCCTCAATCACACATCCTAAAGGCGAAATTGACGATTCACAATTTGTAAATGCATACAGCGCATCTATGGTTTTATCCGGTGACAGACCGGATGGTAAATGCACTAAAATTTCAACTTCGGCTGCTGTATTGTCCTCTATCTTTTTGATCTTGATCTTCCCTTTATCATTAGCCTTTAATATGGAGTCAATTAGAGAAGATGTCGTTGTACCATATGGTAATTCAGTAATTACCAACGTATTTTTATCTAATTGAGAAATTTTGGCCCGTACACGAACCTTTCCACCTCTGTTACCATCATTATAGTTTGAAAAGTCGGCTATTCCTGCCGTTGGAAAATCAGGTAAAATAGTAAAACGCTTTCCTTGCAGATGCTTGACGGAAGCATCAATGAGTTCGATGAAATTGTGTGGTAGAATTTTAGTTGATAATCCAACAGCAATCCCTTCACCTCCTTGAGCCAAAAGTAACGGAAACATCACCGGAAGGTTTACCGGCTCTTTTCTACGCCCGTCATAACTGGCCTGCCATTCCGTAATTTTAGGATTATAAACTACATCTAAAGCAAACTTGGATAAACGTGCCTCAATATATCTGGAGGCCGCAGCACTGTCTCCTGTTAAAATATTTCCCCAGTTTCCCTGGGTGTCAATGAGCAGGTCTTTTTGCCCGATCTGTACCATCGCATCAGCAATACTGGCATCACCGTGTGGATGGTATTGCATGGTATGCCCCACAATGTTTGCCACTTTGTTATAGCGTCCATCATCCAGGTCTTTCATAGAATGCATGATCCGACGCTGTACCGGTTTAAAACCATCTTCAATGGCCGGAACCGCACGTTCTAAAATAACATAGGAAGCATAGTCTAAAAACCAGTCTTTGTACATGCCCGTAACACGGGTTATGGTTTCCTGGGGCTCTTCGTTTTGTTCATTCGTTAAATCGTCGTTTTCTTCTTCTACCATACTTTGTCATTCCTGCGAAGGCAGGAATCTTATTAATTTATTATGGATTCCGCATCAAGTGCGGAATGACAGTTCCTTTTAATTTACTAATCTATCTATTACGATACTTCACTTTATTAAAAGTACCCACTTCTAACTTGAGGTCACAAATTGTGACCTCCAATTTTTCAATTCTAAATACTACCCATTAGTACTCATCTGCACCTCTATTTCTCCTCTATCAAATCCATCTCCACCTTTAAATTGTCAATAATAAACTCTTGTCGTGTTGGCGTATTTTTACCCATATAGAAAGACAACAGTTCGTCTATAGACATATTATCATCAAGCATGACCGGATCTAACCGCATATCCTCGCCTATAAAATGCTTGAATTCGTCTGGTGATATTTCCCCTAGCCCCTTAAATCGCGTAATCTCAGGTTTTGGTTTTAATTTTTCAATAGCATTGACGCGTTCTTCTTCCGTATAGCAATAAATGGTTTCCTTTTTATTTCGAACTCTAAACAATGGTGTTTGTAAGATATACAAATGCCCTTCTTTAATCACTTCAGGGAAGAATTGTAAAAAGAACGTGATCAATAACAAACGGATATGCATCCCGTCAACATCAGCATCTGTAGCAATTACGACATTGTTATAACGCAGATCTTCAAGAGATTCCTCAATATTTAAAGCAGCCTGCAACAGGTTAAATTCCTCGTTTTCGTAAACGATCTTTTTGGTTAGACCATAACAGTTCAATGGCTTTCCTTTTAAACTGAATACTGCCTGGGTATTTACATCACGTGACTTGGTAATACTACCGGAAGCCGAGTCTCCCTCTGTAATAAACAAAGTGGTTTCCAGGTTTCGTTCATTTTTAGTATCACCAAAATGAACACGACAATCGCGCAGTTTTTTATTATGTAGACTTGCTTTTTTAGCTCTGTCTCTCGCCAGCTTACGAATGCCTGACAGTTCCTTTCGTTCCCGTTCTGCCTGAAGGATTTTCTTCTGAATCTTTTCAGCGGTATCCGGGGTTTTATGCAGATAATTATCGAGATTGGTCTTTACAAAATCATTGATATAAGTACGAACCGTTGGATAGTCTCCTCCCATATCGGTAGACCCAAGCTTTGTTTTGGTCTGACTTTCAAAAACCGGCTCCATTACTTTAATAGCAATGGCACTGATGATAGATTTTCTAATATCGGAAGCATCGTAATTCTTACCATAATACTCTCGAATGGTCTTAACAATAGCCTCTCTGAAAGCGTTTAAATGCGTGCCTCCCTGGGTGGTGTTTTGACCGTTAACAAACGAATGGTATTCCTCACTGTATTGTGTCTTACTGTGTGTAATAGCTACTTCAATATCATCACCTCTTAAATGAATGATTGGGTATAATAAATCATTTTCATTGGTGTTTTCAGACAGTAAATCTTTTAATCCATTTTCACTAAAATACTTTTCACCGTTATAGACTATGGTTAATCCCGGGTTGAGATACACATAGTTTTTCAGCATTTTTACTATATATTCACTTCTGAACTTATAGTTTTTGAAAATGGTTTCATCAGGAATGAACGATACTTTGGTTCCTTTTCTCCTGGAAGTGTCGTCCAGCATTTCCTTATTGGTAAGCTCACCTTTTTCAAACTCTGCTGAAGCGGATTTCCCATCCCTGGTAGATTCAACCCTGAAATAGTTTGAAAGCGCATTGACCGCCTTGGTACCAACCCCATTTAGTCCAACTGATTTTTTAAAGGCTTTGGTATCGTATTTACCTCCGGTATTCATTTTGGAAACTACATCTACCACCTTACCTAGCGGAATACCACGCCCATAATCGCGTACAATCACCTTATTTCCCTGAATGGAGATATCTATGGTTTTTCCGGCCCCCATCACAAACTCATCAATAGAGTTATCCAGAACCTCTTTTAACAGAATGTAAATACCATCGTCCGGAGACGAACCGTCACCCAACTTACCAATATACATTCCGGGACGCATACGGATATGCTCTTTCCAGTCTAACGAACGTATATTTTCCTCAGTATAGTTGGATTGTACTGCCATAAAATAGTGTGAAATTTAATGATGGAACGCTAATATAAGACAACGTCTTAAAAAATAAAACAGCTTCTATACAAAGTAATTAACAATAAAACGTGAATATTGTTGAGAACTATAGCGCCTTATTTTTTCCTGTTTTTAAAGATACCAATAAAATACCAACTATAACTACCAAAGCCCCAAATAGTTGCAAGAGGGTTAGTTTTTCGTTTAAGAATATAGCAGCCAGAATGATAGTTGATATGGGGCCTATGCCCGCAATCACCGCAAAATTTGATGAATTGATCATCTCAATGGAAGCCGAAACCAAATATGAGGGAATAACCGTCGCAAAAATAGCTATCAAAAAGCCTAAAAAATAGACCTGCCAGGGGAGATTAAAAATACTGGCTTCGGTTGTCAAACTGTAATGAATAAATACACAAAAACAGGACACCAACATGGCATACGATGTAAACTTTACGACACCAAACTTTGGGATCAGCCAACCGCTACCTACCAAATAAGAGGCGTAAGCAATGGCACTGAGAATGATGAAAAAGCCTCCTAAATAGGTATCGCTTCCGGAAATGCTAACTTCATCGCCAAAAGCGATGATGATCCCCAAATACGTTAAAGCAATGGCGCCGGCCTGAATTTTGGTAATGGGTTTCTTCAAAAATATTTTGTTTAAGAGCAAGACAATGGTAGGGTACAAAAATAAGATGATGCGTTCTAAACTAGCCTTGATGTATGTTAATCCAATAAAATCAAAATAACTGGCCAGGTAATAGCCCACAATCCCAAATATAATGACCCAATAGTAGTCCTTAGCAGTGATTTCATCACTATAGTTTTTATTTCGATATACATAAGCCACAACCACATAAAACGGAAAGGCAAAAATCATACGCAGTAGTAAAACACTAACGGGATCAACTTCATACCGGTACGCCAGCTTTACCATAACCGCTTTGGAAGAAAACAGAACGATCCCCAATATTCCTAAGATAATACCGTAAATAAAGGTCCTGGTTGGTTTTTGCATAAAGCGAAGGTAAAAGACCCTTATTTTAGTAAAAGCCGTTTTTAATGAAGATTACGATGTTCAGTAACAGTTTTCAGTCACAGTCGCAGTTAGCAGTTATGCCGTCATTGTAAGGATTGCGATAGTTATCGGAAGACGTAACAATCTCCTGGTTAAATAAGGGAAGTGATTCTTACGTTTTTCAATTAAAACTCAGAACGACGCAAAAAATAATTAGCATTGGGAGTTTACTCCTTTGTAATTTAAAAACTTTGAGCCTTTGCGCCTTAGCGAGAAGATTTGAGTCTTCAGTTGCAGTTTGCAGTACTCAGTATGCAGTCACAGTTGACAGTCTCAGTTTGGAATTTAGATGTTGGAATTTGCAACCATAGCTTCTAAAGTCTAACAACTAAAGACTATCGACTGGAAACCAGCTCTAAACATTAAAAAGGAAATGCATCACATCACCATCTTTAACAGTGTAATTCTTTCCTTCAACACGCATTTTGCCGGCTTCTTTTACTTTGGCTTCACTTCCGTAAGACACATAATCATCATATCCGATCACCTCAGCACGGATAAAGCCTTTTTCAAAATCGGTATGAATAACACCGGCTGCCTGGGGCGCAGATGCTCCGATATCAACCGTCCAGGCACGTACCTCTTTTTGTCCTGCTGTAAAATACGTTTGTTGGTTTAACAACTTATAGGCGGCGCGAATTAATTTTGAAGAACCCGGTTCATCCAATCCAATATCTTCCAAAAACATTTGGCGTTCCTCGTAATCTTCCAATTCATTGATATCAGCTTCCGTACCTACAGCCAATACCAGGACTTCGGCATGTTCATCTTTAACAGCTTCTTTTACCTGCTCAACAAAGTCATTTCCGGTGACTGCAGCACTTTCATCTACATTGCAAACATATAGTACCGGTTTATCAGTTATAAACTGTAAAGGTTTTACATAATCAGCATAATCTTCATCACTGAATTCCAAAGCTCTTACCGAAGTCCCTGATTCCAAACCTTCTTTTATTTTTAACAAAACAGCTTCTTCTGCCTGAGCTTCTTTATTTCCGGTTTTTGCGGCACGTTTTACCTTGTCCAGCTTTTTTTCGGTAGTCTCTAAATCTTTTAACTGCAATTCCATATCAATGGTTTCTTTATCCCTAATGGGGTCTACACTACCATCAACATGTACAATATTATCGTTATTAAAACAACGCAATACGTGAAGAATAGCATCAGTTTCACGAATATTGCCTAAGAACTGATTTCCTAATCCTTCGCCTTTACTGGCTCCTTTCACCAGACCGGCAATATCTACAATCTCAACGGTTGCAGGAATAACACGTTCCGGGTTTACCAGGCTTTCTAACTTCTCTAATCTTGGGTCCGGTACATTTACCACCCCAATATTAGGTTCAATGGTACAAAACGGAAAGTTAGCACTTTGCGCTTTGGCATTTGACAAACAATTAAATAAGGTTGATTTCCCTACATTTGGTAATCCTACAATTCCTGCTTTCATCAAAATTTTCTTTTTGTCATTCCCACTAAGGCGGAAATCTATTTTTGCGAGTGCAAATGTATATATTAAAAAAGAATTCTGACTAACAACACATTGGAAAAAACAGCTTTAGGGTTTAAACTTTCTTTGCTGCAAAAACTTAGTACGCATGATACGGGCTGTTTTATGATCTCCCGTATGACTCCATCCGGGTGGCATTAGCAAATACAATAGTTTGTTTTTAATCCCCGGTGCTTTATATACATCTTTTACAAGGGCTATGATCTCACCAAAATAGACATCTAAAAAACTGCCTGAATTCATCTTACGGGTAATACCGTATTCTATTTTTATGTCCTTATCCTCATCTTGAAATGTCCCAAAAAGCTTATCCCAAATGTTCAAAAGATTACAAAAATTTGTATCTATATATAACGGGTTTCTGGCATGATGTATTCTATGATGTGATGGTGTAAGTATAATTCTATTCAAAAGCCCCAGCCTTCCATCTTTAATTAAATTTTCACCCACATGAATAAAAGCGCCATAAGTCCCATCAATAAACATGATTAGAAAAAGCATTTCGGGTTTTACCCCTAATAAAATACAAACTGTAGTACGTATAACATCCGCATAAGGCGCTTCAAGGAAAAAATGCGCATATGTTACAGACAAATTCATATTTTCCGGAGCATGATGAGTGGAATGCAAGCACCATAAAAGACGCACTTTATGCCCCCAATAATGGTATAAAAAATGCCCAAACTCCCAGACAATATAACCATATATAAACCAATACCACCTAAGGTGCGTTTCAAATAAAGCATACTTTTGAAAAAAACCAATACAGAATGTAACCATAGCTATGGCTATAAATCTACCTACAAACCGATTAAATACGTAAATCAGGAAATTTACTTTGTAAACTTTAGTTTGCGGTTTCTTATAGACAAAACTTAAAATTAGTTCTAATAATAAAAGCAATGGAATTACAGGGTATATAAGTGCTACAATACCATCCCGAGTTTTAAAAGTCTCATAATTTCCTGCTTCTAAAATTTCCCAGGCCTGACTAATTCCTAAAAAACTTATTATTTCGTTCCATAAAACGTCTAACAATTCCATTATAAAAGTCTACAATTAAATTTCCAGAGTGTTGCTTAAGAAAGAAAAATATAACTTTTTGTAATTAAAAAAAAATCCCAAGCTTACGCTCGGGATTTTTAATTATTCATTATTAACTTTTAATTCATTCATCGGGATGCATAAAGCGTTGTTTAGCCAACAATTCTTCTTCTGTTTCCACATGGTCTTCATCCGGCACACAACAGTCTACCGGACAAACCGCCGCACACTGGGGCTCATCATGAAAGCCTTTACATTCCGTACACTTATCAGGAACGATGTAGTACAACTCATCACTGATCGGTTCTTGTGCTTCTTCAGCATCAACCTCTGTACCGTTCGTTAATACCACCGTACCCTCCAAGCTGGTACCATCTTTATAACGCCAATCATCGGCGCCTTCATAAATTGCGGTGTTTGGGCACTCTGGTTCACAAGCCCCGCAATTTATACATTCGTCTGTTATTATTATTGCCATACCGTTTTTTCTCTTGAGTTTCCTTAAATTTGCAGACGCAAAAATAAAGCCAAAACCATTCATAACCAAATCAAGCATGCAATTACAGGAAAGAATTAATGCTTTTGTAAAATTAGGAGATTTTTTAGGGCAATTCTCTAACGAAGTTGTTACTAAAAATGATAATATTGAATACAATAATCTTTTCTTTGATGGTTTTAAGCACCAGCTAAAACTAGCCCAAGAGCACAACGGATGGTTTACAAAAGAGACTATCACCTTTGCCTTAAAAAGCTGGAGTGATGCTTTAACTTTAGACAATTTAACCAAGTGGATGTCTCCTTATGATTTAAATGCTGTTAGTCCGAAACAAGTAGCTATCATAATGGCAGGAAACATCCCCTTAGTAGGGTTTCATGATTTTTTATCGGTACTGATGTCCGGCCACAATGTACTGGTAAAACAATCTTCAAACGACAAACAGCTGCTGCCCTATTTGGCTAAATATTTAGAGCATGTAGCGCCCGATTTTAAAGGACGGATGTCATTCACAGAAGATAAAATTGAAAACTTTGATGCAGTTATAGCTACCGGAAGTAATAATACGGCACGTTATTTTGAATATTACTTTAAAGGAAAGCCTTCAATTATTCGGAATAACAGAAATTCTGTGGCGGTTTTAACCGGTAATGAAACTAAAGGCGACCTTAAAGCCCTTTCGGAAGACATCTTCAGGTATTATGGTTTGGGATGCAGAAATGTATCAAAGCTATTTGTTCCAAAGGGCTATAATTTTGATACGTTCTTTGAATCTGTTTATCACTGGCATCCCATTATAGAAGACACCAAATACGCCAACAATTATGATTATAATAAGGCCGTGTATTTAATGAGCGAATTTGATATGCTGGAGAACGGATTCCTTATGATCAAAGAAGACCAAAGCTACGCATCACCTATAGCCACGGTGTTTTATGAATTCTATGATGATTTGGACGAGCTTAAGAAAAAACTGAAGGCGGACGAACAACAAATTCAGTGTGTTGTCTCCAACGGATTCATTGAAAACGAAATCGCATTTGGAGACACCCAGAAACCGCAACTTTGGGATTATGCGGATAGTGTCGATTCTGTTGAATTTTTGTTATCAATTTGACGAAAAAATTATTGAATTTTTATTAAGATTTATTTAATTAATTACCAACTTTGCATCTTTAAATTTTACCACACAAAATGAGAAAACATATCTTTAATGCAGGTCCCTGCGTTTTACCACAAGAAGTATTACAAAAAGCATCACAAGCTGTTCTGGATTTAGATAACAGCGGATTATCAGTAATTGAAATATCGCACAGAAGTAAAGCTTTTGTTGATATTATGGAAAATGCCAGAGCCTTAGCATTAGAATTACTTGGTTTAGAAGGCAAAGGTTACAAAGCTTTATTCTTACAAGGTGGAGCAAGCACACAGTTTTTAATGGTTGCTTTAAACTTATTGGAAAAAAGAGCGGGTTATTTAAATTCAGGGTCCTGGGCTGCTAAAGCTATTAAAGAAGCTGAAATTTTTGATGATATTTACGAAGTTGCCTCATCTAAGGAAGCTAACTACAATTATATTCCAAAAGGGTACGATATTCCTGAAAACTACGATTATTTTCACTGTACCTCAAACAATACCATTTTTGGAACCCAAATGAAAACGTTTCCTGACTCGCCAATCCCTATGGTTTGTGATATGAGTAGTGATATCTTTTCAAGGACTTTGGATTTTACACAATTCGATATTATATATGCTGGAGCTCAAAAGAACATGGGACCGGCAGGTACTACATTGGTTGTTATTAAAGAGGATTGTTTAGGTAAAGTATCGCGTAAAATTCCATCCATGATGGATTATAAAACGCATATAAGCAAAGGTAGTATGTTCAATACACCTCCTGTTTTTGCAGTATACACCTCTATGCTAACCTTAGAATGGTTAAAAGGCCTTGGTGGTATTGCAGCTATTGAACAGGAAAACGAAAAGAAGGCGCGTTTAATGTATTCTGAAATTGATTTGAACCCCTTATTTAAAGGGTTTGCTACAAAAGCAGACCGTTCTATGATGAATGCCACGTTCACCTTAGAAAACGAAAACCTTAAAGAAACCTTTGAAACCATGCTAAAAGAAGCCGGCATTAGCGGTTTAAATGGTCACAGAAGTGTTGGTGGTTACAGGGCATCCATGTACAATGCTCTATCACTTGACAGCGTTAAGGCTGTTGTAGAAGTTATGAGTGAACTAGAGAGCAAAGCATAAATAAAGTTTTCAGTGAGCAGTCCCAGTAATCAGCTGCTTACTGAAGCTTAAAACCAGACGTCATTCCGAACGAAGTGAAGGAATCTGTTCATAAGATTGCTTGGTCATGCTTCCTCACAATGACAAAAAATAACATAATCTTAAAGTGCAAAGTATGAAGTTAGCATAACTTTGAACTTAGAATTTAAAACTTAGAACTTAAAATGAAAGTATTAGCAAACGACGGTATTTCACAAAGCGGGATTGATGCTTTAGAAAAAGCAGGTTACCAGGTAAGTACCACAACCGTAGCGCAGGAACAGTTGATAAACTATATCAATGAGAATGATATTAGTGTATTATTGGTACGTAGTGCCACAACAGTTCGTAAAGATCTAATTGATGCTTGTCCAAACTTAAAGATCATTGGTCGTGGTGGTGTTGGTATGGATAACATTGATGTGGAATATGCCAGAGAGCAAGGTAGACATGTTATTAATACGCCTGCTGCATCATCACATTCGGTAGCAGAATTAGTATTTGGCCACTTATATGGTTTAGCACGTTTTTTACATAACGCAAACAGAGAAATGCCTTTAGAGGGCGATAGCAATTTTAAAGGTTTAAAGAAGGCTTACGCCAAAGGAACTGAATTAAAAGGCAAAACTTTAGGTGTTTTAGGTTTCGGACGTATTGGTCAGGCTACCGCAAAAGTAGCTTTAGGTGCCGGCATGAAAGTCGTTGCTTTTGATCCGTTTATTGATAAAGCCAATTTGGAATTAGAGTTCTTTGATGGTCAAAAAGTAAATTTTGATATCGAAACCATTTCTAAGGAAGACGTTTTAAAACAAGCAGACTTTTTAACGCTTCACGTACCGGCTCAAAAAGATTATGTCATTGACGAAGCCGAGTTTAATATTATGAAAGAAGGGGTTATTTTAGCGAATGCCGCTCGTGGTGGTGTAGTTAATGAAGTAGCATTAGTAAAAGCCATTGAAAGTGGTAAAGTTGCCAGAGCCGCTCTGGACGTGTTTGAAAAAGAACCAAAGCCAGAAGTTCAATTACTAATGAATCCTGCTTTATCGTTAACACCTCATACCGGTGCGGCGACTAATGAGGCACAAGACAGAATTGGTACAGAATTAGCGTCACAAATCATTAGTATTCTTGGGTAATACGCTTTAATGTGACCTAAACGTTATAATGGAGTCCTAACTGTATAAGTTGGGACTTTTTTTGTACCTTCAATATCCATTTTTTAACCCTTTTAAATTAGAATAAAATCATGTCAGGAATTTTAGATTTATTAAACAGTGACCTGGGAAAAACCATTGTTAGTGGTGTTGCAGGTCAGACTAATCAGCCTCAAAATAAAACACAAGATGTATTAACAATGGCTCTACCTGTGTTAATGCAAGCTATGAAACGTAATGCTTCAACACCTCAGGGTGCCGAAGGTTTATTAGGTGCTCTTAACGGGAAACACGACGGTAGTATTTTAGATGATTTAAGTGGATTATTTGGCGGTGGTGTTGACAATGATGTACTGGATGATGGTGGCAAAATTCTGGGACATGTTTTAGGGAACAAACAACAAAATGTGCAAATGGCTTTAAGTCAAAAGTCAGGCGTTGATGCCGGTACTGTAGCCCAAATATTAAAAGTAGCAGCCCCCATACTAATGGGTATTTTAGGGAAACAGACCAGGCAACAAAACGTAAGCAATCAAAGTGGGATTGAAGGCTTGTTAGGTGGTTTGCTTAGCGGCAACTCACCGCAACAGGAACAAAGTTTTTTAGAGTCTATCCTTGATGCCGATGGTGACGGTAGTGTAATTGATGATGTTGCAGGGATGGTTTTAGGAGGCAACAAAAAGAAAAGCGGACTTGGTGGTTTGCTGGGAGGCTTATTTGGAGGAAAACGATAGTCATTTCTATAACAAATACGTAAAAATGCCAAACTTAATGTTTGGCATTTTTTTGTTAAAATCGTTATCTGATAAAGCTTTACGGAATGATTTTTGTAACTTTAAGTACGTGATCCGGTAACGTTTACTCATTAAAAACAGGTGTTGCCTCAATGGTACTTTAGCAAAGACAAATGGTACTGTAGTTTTGAAGTCTAAATTGAAATATTGATACATGATGAAAAATTTAATATATATAATGGCCGTCTGCGTATTTTTTGCTTTTAATTGTAACTCTACAAAACAAGTGGCGTCAATAAATGACGAGCATACCGTAGACGAGCGTACTGAAACCATTAAAGTAAATGATACCGTTAAGATTGCCAATGAGGAGTTAGAATACGAAATTATAATTATAGATCCTGGTTTTGCCACCTGGCTACTTACAAATGCCAGGCCGGAAGGGTTTTATTCACAACAGTATCTGGAAACCAGGAATAAAATTTATGTTATAGAGTGGAATCAGAGAGTTCAGCAGCCGTTTCGTTTCAATCCTAATTTATACGAACTTAGAATAGATTATGAGCCGCATATTGACTATGGCTATGAGGTGAATTACAAGCTTTACAACTACTTTATTTATTTTCAGATGCGCTTTAATCAAAGATTAGGGCCGTTTATTCCAAGAATTTAACGATGCTACTTATTTTTCTTCTGCAAAACTAAATTTTTAAATGAAAAAAAATCATGTACTTTTGCGGTTAAAGAAAAGCTGTGAATAAATTAAAAGAACATTGGGGTATAGAATCTAACTGGCAAATTGTGATCATTTTTATCGTATTTGCTGTTACCGGTTCTACGGCATCCTACATTGGAAAGCCCATTCTTAACTACTTAAATATTACGTCCGAAGGCCTGGGGGCTTTTGGATATTGGACCATTCGCATCCTTTTGCTTTTTATAGTTTACCAATTTTTACTGGTTGGTTTTGGCTGGCTCTTTGGACAGTACAAATTCTTCTGGGGTTTTGAGAAGAAAATGTTACGAAGATTTGGCCTTTTTAAAGTAAAAAAACAATAATTTGTTAATGTTCTTAGTTTTATATAGCATATCTTTGCTTGAATTTTGATGAAAAACAGTTTCATAAAAATAGCGTCTATCTTTTTTTTAACAGTGTTATTGGCCAGTAATGTCGTTAATTTGCATATATATTTTCATGAGCAAGTCGAGGCACTTAATAACTGTCAAAACAATGATAGCGAGAATCACGATAATGAAGAGGATTCAGATATCCCATGTGATTTATGTCATATTGCTTTCACACTTAACGGTTTAGACTACAATAAAGCGCCGGAGTTTTCAATTAAAAGTACGGTATTTACTCAACAATATACTTTAAAGGATTTAACGGTTCACGTTGAATTACTTCATGAACAGCCCTGTTTAAACAACAACAGAAACAAAGCCCCTCCTTCTCTGGTTTAGTACTTCATAACCATTAGTAAATAAATTAGTAATCAGGATATTTAATAAATGAAAAATATCTTTCTAATCTTATTTATACTAATATCCAGTTTTAGTTACAGTCAGAAATGCAATGGTATTTTTATTGGGGAAATAACAGATTTTCATAATAAAAAACCGCTGGAAAATGCAACTATTAAACTTATTGGTACAAATAAGGTTACCATATCAGACCATAAAGGAAAATTCACCTTTGAAGACTTATGCCACGGCACCTATAATGTAGAAGTGTCGCATTTAAGTTGTGAAACTAAAGTTTTTGTATTGGAAATTAATGGGAACATATACAAAGCCATCAGCCTGGAGCATCATTTAGAAGCCTTAAATGAAGTGGTTGTTACTGCTAATTCAAAAATTGAAAAGACCAGCATACAGCAATCGGTCTCCAAAGAAGTTATTGAGAATTTTTCTGATAAATCATTAGGAGATGCTTTAAACACCATTAGTGGTGTCTCGTCATTAAACACGGGAAATACTATTGTAAAACCCATGATACATGGGTTGCATAGTAGCAGGCTTTTAATTGTTAACAACAATGTACGCTTATTTGACCAGGAATGGGGAGACGAACATGCCCCTAATATTGATATCAATTCCGGAGGAAGAATAGACGTTATTAAAGGGGCTAATACCTTAATGTACGGAAGCGATGCCATTGGGGGATTAATATTAATTCGCCCGGAAAACTACGCTGTTAAAGATAGTCTATTTGGTAAAAGTGCGCTGTCTTTAAATACAAACGGATGGGGAGGCAACATCAATTCTGAATTGGTAAGAACCTTTAAAAACGGCTTTTATACCAGAGCTCAAGCCAGTTATAAGGTATTTGGGGATTTTGAAGCCCCCGATTATAATTTATCAAACACAGGGGTTAAAAGTATAAATGCTTCTGCCAGGGTAGGTTATAAATCTTTCGAAAAGGGTTTTGATGCTTATTACAGTTTTGTTGATAATACACTTGGAATATTAAGAGCAGCTCATATTGGTAATGTTGGTGACCTGGTAAGAGCTATTGAAAGTAAAGAGCCGGACTATATTGATGAGTTCTCGCATCACATTGACAATCCAAAACAGGCCATCTTTCATCATTTGGCTAAAATAGAAGCCTATAAGCGATTTAAGGGTTTGGGTAAATTGACACTTCAGTACGATTTTCAAATAAACAGACGAAAAGAATTTGACAGAAGACGAGGTGAGCTTAGAAACAGACCGGCAATCGATCTTAGGCTATTTACCACATCATTACAACCTAATCTGAGAATAGATGCTTTTGATAATTTAAAGCTGAATACGGGATTTTTACTACGATATCAGCAAAATGATGCCATTTCAGGAACCGGAGCTCGCCAATTAATTCCCGATTACGAAAAATATGATTTTGGCGTCTATGCCACAGGGGTCTATAGTTTAAATCTGTTCTCAGAGCTAAGTGCCGGTTTGAGGTATGATTTTTCACGAATAGATGCTAACAAAAGGTATAGGATTACAGATTGGGACGATGTTTATAATTACGACGAATTATTTCCTGAATTTAACATAGGAATTGATGATCTGGAATATATAACTAACCCCAAATTTTCGTTCCATAATATATCAGCCGGTTTAGGCTATGTAAGGCATTACAGCAATGACTTTGAATTACTAATTAATTACGGGTTAGCCTCCAGAATGCCAAACCCTTCCGAATTGTTCAGTGACGGATTACATCACGGTGCTGCCAGAATAGAGATAGGAAGACTGAACATGAAGAAAGAAGTTGCCAATAAACTTATGGTGTCTTTAGAACGAAACCACCAGGGTTTTGGTTTTGCGATCAGTCCGTATTACAAATATATAAGTGATTTCATTCAATTAATACCAATAGATGCAACAACAACTATTAGAGGAGCATTTGTTGAATGGGAATATATTCAGGTTGATGCCCAAATATTTGGTGTAGATATAGATGTAGATAAGAAAATCACTAATAACTTAGGTTATAATGGCAGTTTAAGCCTCTTAAAAGGTGATAATCTTTCAGATGACATTCCACTTATTCACATGCCCTCCACAAATTTTTCAAATGAATTAACATATAAAAACAAAGACCTAAACCAGTTATCTATCGGTCTTAAACAAGAAACTGTATTACAACAAAACAGGTTTCCAGACTATAATTTTTTCACGTTCGATCCTGTACTACAAGACGATGTTTATGTAGATATTAGTTCGACACCTCCTGCCTATACCCTTTTTAATTTTAGCAGTTCCATGAACTTTAACGCCTTTAAAACCGGAAACATCAAAGTAGAATTTAATATAGAAAATCTGTTCAATGTTTCTTACAGAGAAAACTTAAACAGGTTACGATATTTTGCTGATGAGGTAGGCAGAAACTTTAATGTAAAACTCAAATTCAATTATTAATAAATCATGTCAAATTTTAAATTAAAAACCATGAAAACAATTAAATTATTAGCCGTATTTTTTATTTCCAGCCTAACTGTTTTAAGCTGTTCAAGTGACGATGATCATGATGATGATCATGACCATGAAGAAGAATTAATTACCACCGTTGTCTACACATTGACCAATAATGCAGATAACACAGATGTAGTTATATTAACTTTTACTGATCTCGACGGTGAAGGTGGTGCGGATGGTGTGTATGATGTCTCAGGTCCTTTTACTGCCAATGCCACCTATACCGGAGCTATGAAGTTATGGAACGCTACTGAAACCCCTGCAGAAGATATTACCATAGAAGTGAAGGCAGAAGATGATGAACATGAATTCTTCTACACCAATACCGCCGGGTTAACTATTACTAAAACCGATGTTGATGGTGGTGGTAATCCTGTTGGTATAGACACAACGGTAGATACCGGTGCTGCAGGTACAGGTACTTTAACCGTAATTTTAAAGCATGAGCCAACAAAACCAAACGATGGGACGGCTACAGGCGCGGGTGGAAGCACCGATATAGAAGTAACTTTCAATGTTACCGTGGCTTAGTGGCACATAATCTTTTGTGATACAGATAAAAAAACCCTTTCAGTTTGAAAGGGTTTTTTTTATGGGTAAGCCTATAAATGTGGTATTCACGCACTCCCGATAGAAAAAAGAACTGTACATTAGTACCTTTAATAGTTGCTAATGTACTTCAGGTACTCTCTATACCTTTTGTTTAGTTTTTTTTGGTTGGCTATACCTGCTCAGGATCACAATTTTGGGCAGGTATTCGATAGTATACAACACTTACATAAACTATCTGATGATCAATCTTTAGACTTGGATGCCAGACTTCTATATGCTAAAAAGGCGAGCGAGCTATCCTATAAAACTCGTAATGATTCTATAACTTTAAAAAGTAATGAGACTCTTTCTAAAGCATTTTGGGAGAATAACATGTTTGATGAATATAGAAACCTTAACAGGAAGAATTTAGAGTTAGCCATAAAAGTAAAAGACTCTTCCTCTATAGGGCGAGCCCATTTAAATTTAGGTGATTATTATAGAAAAAAAACACCTTACAGTGATAGTGCCTTTTATCAATACCATGTTGCTGAAAAAATATATAGAGATTTAGGTATTAAATTTCAGCTTGCAAAAGCGATATTAGGTAAAGCTGTAATCAAGAAAGAGGAAAAAGATTTTACTGGTAGTGAAGTTGATTCATTTGAAGCTCTTACTTTACTAAAATCATTACCTCAAAACGACAAAACAAACACCTTAAAATCACTTATATTTAACCACTTGGGTATAGTAAATGTTGAGTTAGGATTATATAAAGAAGCAATAAAATACCACAACAAGGCACTGCTACTAAAGAAAAATTTAAATGAAAAATCTGAACTAAGTATTTATATATCTCTCAACAATATTTCCTATACCTATAAAAAATTAGGAAAATTTAAATTAGCTCTTAATCATTTTGATCAAATATTAAAGGATGAAAACGTAAGACAAAATCACGTTTGGCTTTATGTATTAGCTTTGGAAAATTATGCTCACACATTATTTTTATCTAAGCAATATGAACAACTACCATATTTATATCATAAAACATTAAAAATAGCAGACGCCGAAAACGTAGTTTACGAAACCATAATTGCCCATCAACATCTAGCCGAGTACTATTACCATTTTAAACAAAAAGACTCCGCTAAGTTTCACGCATATAAAGCCAAAGAAAAATCTGAACAATACTATGCTGATGATTTATTAAAATCATTATTGGTACTCTCAAAAGTTGAAGATGACAGTATTGCCGTAAAGCATTATGCAGAGTATATTAAGCTTAATGATAGTATTCAGAAGAATGAACGGTTAACCAGAAACAAGTTTGCCAGAATTAGGTTTGAAACTGATACATATATTGATAAAACTAAACGTTTAAGCTCCCAGAATACTGTAATCATAGCCATTGGGTTGGTTATTGTCCTGGTTTTAGGTTTACTGTACATCATCAAAATACAACACTCTAAAAACGAAAAACTGCGTTTTGTAAGTGCCCAACAGGTAGCCAATGAAGAGATCTACTCGCTTATGCTCAGACAACAGGCCAAAGTGGAAGAAGGCCGGCTTCAGGAACGGCATCATATTGCTGAAGAACTTCATGATGGTATTTTAAACAGGCTTACCGGTTCCCGGTTAGGACTTGAATTCCTTTTTTATGATGATGCCCCTGTCAAAGTAAAATATAAGCCCTATCTAAATGAATTTCAAAGTATTGAAAAAGATATCAGGGATCTTTCCCATAACTTAAAAAATACCAAACTAAATTTAAATGGTGATTTTATAAGTATTATAAAAACTTACCTCAAACCTTTATGTGAGCTTCACCAATTAAATTGCGAGGTAACCAATGACCAAACCATCTTTTGGGAGGATATTAATGATATTATTAAGGTCAATTTATACAGAATTGTACAGGAAGCCACTCAAAACACTATTAAACATGCAAAAGCCACTAACTTGTTAGTAAGCTTTTTATTAATAAATACTCATTTGCAATTAGAGATCAGGGATGATGGTACAGGATTCAACCCGCAAAAACCGGCCAAAGGCATCGGTTTAAAAAATATTGCTTCCAGGGTTGAAAAGCTTAAAGGGACACTGGATATTAATTCTGAGGTCAAGAAAGGGACCATACTAACCATTACCATTCCTATGTAATAGTTATAACCTAAACCTCAATGACGGTTTCTTTTTTAGGACTTAAAACATAGGAGTAAAACCACATCAAAGTAAATGTTGGTATGACATCAAGACCTGGCATCGCTTCTTCTATAAAAGCAACTGCTCCGGCAATCTTACCTTCCTTTCCTTTATACAGCTTAGTCATTATATAGGCAGAAGCCGGCGCCCAAACAATATCCGAAAATTCACCAATGCCCGGAATAATAAAAGACACATATCCCATAGCATCCAGGAAAAGGCTTAAGAGTAGTTTTTTGTATTTATTCATGAATTATTTTTATTGTTTTTGTATAATAAATGACCATAACATTTGTCAACCTGAACTGTCACACTGAACTTGCCTAAGTGTTGTTTCAGATTCTCATCAAATCCAATTAACTGCTCGCTCGCTAAGACACAAAGACAACAAAGTATCTTAAATAACAAATTCCAACTTCCGTCCTCCACCACCGGTCTTCCATCTTCCGTCTTAATATTTAATTCCAATTAGTTTCTCGCAAAGGCGCAAAGACGCCAAGGCATCTCAAATTCCAAATACCAAACAAGTTCCAACCTTAGTTTCCTACTTCGGTCTTCTGTCTTCCAACTTCCGTCTTCTGTCTTGATTCTTTGTTCTTAAATTTATAAAACAAATACTTGTAAATTTTAATAACCTAATAACAAGAAACATACCAATTTATTGTATTACAACTATTTCCCTATCAGTTTTAAAAACTCATTACGGGTTTCTATTTTTTCAAACTGGCCTCTGAACCCCGAGGTGGTGGTGATTGAATTTTGTTTTTGAACACCGCGCATCATCATACACATATGAGATGCTTCAATAACCACAGCTACCCCCTGAGGTTTCAACGTGTCGTTGATACAATCCAGGATCTGTTCGGTTAAGCGTTCCTGCACCTGCAAACGTCTGGCAAAAACATCAACAATTCTCGGTAGCTTACTCAGACCAACAATTTGTCCATTAGGAATATAGGCTATATGCACTTTGCCGAAAAACGGCAAAATATGATGCTCACAAAGCGAATACAACTCAATATCTTTTACAATCACCATTTCGTCATAAGACTCTTTGAACATGGCACTTTTAAGGATCTCAACCGGATCCTGATGATACCCCTGTGTTAAAAACTGCATGGCTTTGGCTGCACGTTCCGGGGTTTTCAACAACCCGTCACGGGCTGCGTCTTCACCCAGATCTTCAATAATTTTTTTATAACGGTCCTTAACATCGTCAGTGACCTGGATGTTGTATTCTTCAAACTTTTTATACGGCATATATTTTGATAAATCTTGTGTTATAAAAGTACATGAATTTTTTCATTTAAAAATTCGCAAAAACCGAATGAAAGCATTATGGGTTCTAAAAAGTGGGAAAAAAGTGGATTATTGCTTTTTTTTAACTTTTAATTAGCACTATTTCACAAATCAGGAAAGTAGCTTTGTACAGCATCTCTAAGCTCGTCATCAATCAAAATGCGACAAATAAGATTTCTGGTCCTTATAATGACTCTATTGTCCACGCTATGCTGGTCACAATCGAAGAAATCTCTAACCATTAGCAGAACAAGCACCCCTCCCAAAATTGACGGGATCTTAAATGAAACTATCTGGCAAAAGGCAGATCAGGCAAAGGATTTTGTGCAATTCCGACCCGAAATGGATGTTGTGGAAGCCGATAGCATAAAGACCATTGTAAAGATGGCTTATGATGATAATGCCATATACGTCGGTGCCTATCTATATGACGATCCTAAAGACATCATGAAACAGCTTACCAGCAGAGACAATTTTGGGCAATCGGACTTTTTCGGAGTGATCTTTAATCCGAATAACGACGGCCAAAATGATACCGAGTTTTTTGTTTTTAGTTCCGGCACCCAGGCTGATGCCCTACAGAGCCCAAGCAATGGCGAAGACTTTAGTTGGAATGCGGTTTGGGACAGTGCTGTAAAAATAGTCTCTGATGGTTGGATCGTGGAAATGAAAATACCGTATCGCTGTCTGCGCTTTTCCAATACCAACGTGCAGGAATGGGGCTTACAATTTCATCGGCATTTTAGAAGGGACAGAACACAATACACTTGGAACCCTATAGATCCCTCTAAAGGAAATATAGGACTCTACCACGGTGTGCTCCGCGGACTTGAAAATATTGATCCACCGGTTAGATTAAGCTTATATCCGTTTACATCGGGTTTGCTAAATACCATTGACGGGCAAACAGATACCGATATCAATATTGGCCTGGATCTAAAATACGGTATCAGTGAAAACTTCACACTGGATGCCACTCTAATTCCGGATTTCAGCCAGGCCGGTTTTGATGATGTGGAACTCAACTTAGGCCCATTCGAGCAAACATTTTCAGAACAACGTCAATTTTTTACGGAAGGGGTTGATCTATTCAATAAAGGAAACCTGTTCTTTTCAAGGCGTATTGGAAATGGCCCAAGCGGTGATATATCGCTGAATGATGATGAAGAATACGTTCATAATCCGTCAACGGTCAAAGTATTAAACGCCTTAAAAATATCAGGACGTACTAAAAAGGGGCTAGGTATTGGCGTGTTCAATGCCATTACCGAAAAAACTACGGCTACGGTTAAAAATAACACTGATGGGTCCACCAGGATCGAAACTGTAGAGCCCTTAGCCAACTATAGCATTTTGGTAATTGATAAACAGTTTAACCAAAATTCATCGGTTAGCTTAATTAATACCAATGTTACCAGGGCCGGTCACTTTAGAGATGCCAATGTTACGGGTTTATTAGCCGATATTTCAAATAAACGCAATACCTACAACATTGACGGCCAATTAAAAATGAGCCGTTTAAATTTAACCGACGGGGATCAGGTGGGATACAATTACCTCGTCTCTGCCAGAAAATCTCATGGCAATATGCGCTATGGAGCCTATCATGTCTATGCCGATAATAAGTATGATATCAATGACCTGGGTTTAATACGCAGGAACAATTACAGTAATTATGGAGCATTTGCCTCCTACAGGATATTTAAGCCTACCAAACGATTAAACCGGCATAGTATTGCAGTAGAGTTAAACCACCGCTATCTGGCTGTCCCGAATGTTTATACCGGTACGGAATTGGAATTGGATTATTTTGCACAAACCAGAAAGATATTCACTTATGGGTTTGATTTTGAAATGGATATGGGCAACAGATACGATTATTTTGAACCAAGAACCGAAGGCCGGTATTTCTTGTATAAAAACAAAACGGAGGTTTCTGCCTGGATCTCTACAAACTTTAATAAAAGATTTGCATTTAACATAAACCTAGGCACTGAGACCTATTTTGATGATTCCAGGGACACCAGGAAATACGGCATCAATTTTTCACCCAGATTTCGGTTGAATGACCATCTATTGCTAAGATATTCCACAGAATATGTTAAAGCCGACAAGGATATTGGGTATACCGACAAAGTAGATGATGCTATTATTTTCGGTATTAGAAATCAGAAAGAAATTACCAACACCTTATCTGCCGATTACAGTTTTAATCCTTTTCAATCATTATCTTTAAAATTTAGAAATTACTGGTCCGGTGTGGATTATCATAACAATCTATTCGTTTTAGCAGATAACGGCACCTTATCCCGGGAGGGTGTTTACACGGCATCCGGTTTAGAGAACGATCCTAATATCAATTTCAACACCTGGAATTTGGATTTTAGTTATTCCTGGCAATTTGCCCCCGGCAGTTTTATAACAGCTCTATACAGAAACCGGTTGTTTTATGAAAACGATGATTCCGATAAAGGGTTTTCAGAAAGTTTAAACCTCTTATTAGATCAGCCTATTCAGCATACCTTTTCATTGCGTATTCAATATTTTATCGATTATAATGAGGTGAAAAAGTTGTTTAAGAATAAAAACAATTCTTAATTGTACGGCATTATTTAAAATAGTATTTTCACCCATAGATTTATTCTTATGATCCAAGCGAAGAACATTCATAAATACTATGATGACCTACACGTGCTAAAAGGGGTAGACATTCAGGTTGAAAAAGGGGAAGTAGTATCCATAGTAGGGCCATCCGGAGCCGGAAAAACCACGTTGCTTCAGATTTTAGGTACTTTAGATAATGCCTCAAAACAGGAACCTTTTGAACTGAACATTAACAGCACCAATCTATCTGCACTTTCTGATAGAGAATTAGCAAAATTCAGGAACCAACATATTGGTTTTATATTCCAGTTTCATCAATTATTGCCGGAGTTCACCGCTGTTGAAAATGTATGCTTACCGGCATTCATAAAAGGAACCAAAAAAGAAGCCGCCGAAATCAGGGCCAAAGAATTGCTGGATTTTTTAGGATTATCGCATCGTTATGATCATAAACCCAGTGAACTCTCGGGTGGTGAACAACAACGCGTGGCTGTTGCCAGGGCTTTAATTAATAAACCCGATTTAATTTTTGCCGATGAACCTTCCGGGAATTTAGACAGCGAATCTGCCGAAAATCTACACAGCCTCTTTTTTAAACTGCGGGACGAATTTGGGCAAACCTTTGTTATTGTGACGCACAACGAAGAATTAGCAGATATGGCCGATAGAAAACTCACCATGGTTGATGGGAAAATAATGAACTAAAGGCTATCTTCTTGACACAGACCGAACTCAAAGATTTTTTAGACGAAAAAGTAATTCAATACAACAATCCCAGGTTTATTGAAACCGATCCTATTCAGGTACCTCATCAATTCACTAAAAAAGAAGACATTGAAATTGCAGGCTTTTTAACGGCCACCATTGCCTGGGGGAACCGTAAAAGCATCATTAACAATGCTAAACGCCTGATGCAATTATTGGATAATGCACCTTTTGACTTTGTAATGAATCATCAGGATACAGATCTTGAAAAACTAAAACCCTTTGTGCACCGCACCTTTAATGGAGCGGATTGTATGCAATTCATTAAATCATTAAACCACATTTACAAAAAGCATCACGGGTTAGAAGCACTTTTTGCAAAACATGCTGAAAATGAGTCATTACAAAGATCCATTTCAAAATTTAAGGCTATTTTCTTTGAAATTGACCATTTATCCCGGACTCAAAAACACATTAGTGATCCGTTAAAAAACTCAGCTGCCAAACGTATCAACATGTTTTTACGTTGGATGGTGAGACAAGATAGCGCAGGTGTGGATTTCGGGATTTGGAAACGTATGTCACCGGCAGTATTATCCTGCCCTTTGGATGTGCATTCAGGCAATGTTGCCAGAAAACTAGGGTTGTTAAAACGGAAACAAAACGATGCTAAAGCCCTTTTGGAATTAGACACTATGCTTCGTAAGCTTGATAAACAAGATCCGGTAAAATATGATTTTGCTTTATTCGGTTTAGGTGTTTTTGAAGGGTTTTAATATTTGTTTCAGTATCTTTAATAAATTAAATTGAATGTCCTTAATCAATCATAAACGCAAGTGTCACCCTGAATTTTTACACTGAGCTTAGTCGAAGTGCATTTCAGGGTCTCATTATATACTATCGACTTACAGTTATTATTAAGATGCTGAAACTAGTTCAGCATGATAGAAAATCAATGTTATGACAAAAAACGGACGTCCAAAAAATTAATTTATATTCACAGACTATGAAGTATTTATTAGCCTTTCTATGCTCCATTTTTTCTTTAATCGTTTTTTCGCAAACCAGGACCATTCCAATCGACACCATGGTTGTAACCACACATAACACCACAGTAAAAGGTACCAGCTTTTCATATACGGCCACTACCGGAACGCAACCGGTTTGGAATACCAAAGATGATGTCATTGCTACGTTATATTATACCTATTATGAACGTAATAATGTTAAAAACAGAGCTGAAAGGCCTTTAATAGTGTCATTTAACGGCGGCCCCGGATCGGCGTCGGTTTGGATGCATATTGCTTATACGGGCCCTAAAGTCCTGAAAATTGATGATGAAGGGTATCCCGTGCAACCTTACGGTGTTAAAGACAATCCGAACTCTATTCTCGATGTCGCAGATATTGTGTATGTAAATCCGGTAAACACGGGGTACTCCAGAATGATTCCGGACAAAGAAGGTAAATTCCCCAAACGGGATACTTTTTTCGGAATCAATGCCGACATCAAATACTTAGCGGAATGGATAAATACCTTTGTCACACGTAAAAACAGATGGGAATCCCCTAAATACATTATTGGGGAAAGTTATGGAGGCACGCGTGTTATGGGCTTAGCCAATGAGTTGCAAAACAAGCAGTGGATGTACCTAAACGGTGTTATTTTAGTGTCTCCGGCAGATTATAAATTATACAGAACGTCTCAACCGGTGTATTCCGCCCTTAACTTACCCTATTTTACGGCAGCAGCCTGGTATCAAAAGGCATTGCCAGAGGCCTTACAGCAAAAAGATTTATTAGACATTTTACCGGAAGCAGAAACCTTTGCTATTGAGAACCTAATGCCTGCATTGGCTAAAGGCGGGTTTATCTCGGATAATGAAAAACGAAGTATCGCTAAAAAAATGGCCTATTACTCCGGACTTAGTGAAAAGGCCATTTTACAAAATAATTTGGATGTACCAACATCCTTTTTTTGGAAAGAACTGCTACGTAATAAATCAGGGCAAACTATAGGCAGATTAGACTCCAGGTATTTAGGAATTGACAAAAGAGAGACCGGTACCAGCCCTGATTACAGTGCCGAATTAACCTCCTGGCTACACTCTTTTACACCGGCTATAAATTATTATATAAGAACGCATCTTAATTTTAAAACCGATATTAAATACAGTGTTTTTGGTGATGTGCATCCCTGGGACAGGCAAAATGATAACACCCGAGACGGTTTAAGACAGGCCATGGCTCAAAACCCTTATTTAAAAGTACTGGTACAATCCGGGTATTATGATGGCGCCACTACCTATTTTGGTGCTAAATATACCATGTGGCAAATTGATCCCAGTGGAAAAATGAAAGACCGCTTTACATTTAAAGGGTATCGCAGCGGCCATATGATGTACTTAAGGCATGAAGACCTGATATCGGCTAATGACGACTTACGTGCATTTATAAACGGCTCGCTCTCAAAAGGCAAAGCTGCTAAATACTAATAGTGCTAAAGTTCCGGTAGTTAACAGGAACTTAGGCATACTTGCTAAATTTAAACGGATCGGAAAAATCATATTCTTATTTAGACTGATGCTAATTATTAATTCTTTCCTAACATTTCAACTTATCCATTAACGATTAGTTTAATTTGATAATATTGTAATAACAAAATCTTCATTTAAAGCCAAAATTGAAATAACGTTTTTCGGGTTTAAAGCCAATAATTTTGAACCATTAATTAATTAACCGAAAAATATATTTCCAAATGAAAAAAACAGTTCTATTGGCTTTAGCAGCACTAGTGACCTTAACCTCTTGTAAAAAAGATCTTATTGACGACTTTTTAAACAATGGTAATGATGACAAAGACAAAATTAAATTTAAAGATTACTCAGTTACACCTAATTTCTTAGATGTAAAACCAGAATTTAGCAACCTGAAGGTAACAACGTTATTATCTTCTGAAGACGTTTTACCGGAATCACCTGATTTTGTTTATGGTAGTATGGCAGATGGTGCCGGAATATTAAAAAACAGCGATGGAACATTCTCTATAATTAACAATATTGAAGCAGATTATGCCGTTGCCAGAATTAATTTAGACAAAACTTTCAAACCTGTAAGTGGAGAGCATATATTAAATGCTGTTGCCACAGCGTTTACGGCGCAATGCTCCGGGTCTTTAATTACCCCAAGAGAGCATGGTTTTGGCCCTTTATATTTATCAGGTGGTGAATGGGGCGGCTCTTCTAAAGGTGTTTTCTTAACAGATCCGTATAAAGCTGCTGCGGATGCCGGTTCTTTTGAAATGTTAGACGCCTGGGGACAATGGTCTACTGAAAATGCTGTTGTTATTGGTAAAAAAGCATACCCTGGAAAAACCGTTGCTTTTATTGGTGACGACCATTCTGACAATGAAATCCCTTCCGGTCAATTAGGTATGTATGTTGGTAACCGAGGTGATGTTTATGGAGGCCAATTATATGGATTAAGAGTTATAGACCCGGATGTTGATTTTGAAATGGATATGGATGAAGGAAAATCATACCCCATGGAATTTGTTCCATTAAACGAAACTAATATAGATTTATTAGATGCCGAAGCAAAAGCCAAAGGTGTTATGGGCTTCTCCAGATTAGAGGATATTGACTGGAGACGTGGTTCCGCTAAAAACAACAGAGAAATTTATTTTTGTGTTACCGGTAGAAAAAAAGATGGTTTAGTTGGAAAAGGAACGTTATACGGTAGAATTTACAAAGTAGTTTTAAATGATACTAATCCTGCTGGTGTTGGAACCATTACTTGTATTTTAGATGGTGACAACTTATCAGGAAAAGCTAAAGCATTCCATAGTCCGGATAACATTTTAGTGACCAAAGATAATGTTTACATCCAGGAAGATCCAAACGGCTACCCTGATACTGCTGATAAAGATCACTACGCTTATTTATACCAATACAACTTAAAATCGAAAAAATTAAAAGTTGTATTAGAGTGTGATCAGGATGCTGCCGAAGCTGCCGGTTACCCTTCAAACGGAAGAACCTGGGAAATCACCGGTATGATCGATATCTCTGAAGAATTGGATAAAGACAAAACTTTCTTATTAATTACACAAAACCACGGATGGGAACCGGCTGACGGATCTGCATTTACCGATCCTACTGCCAACCCGGACGTTGCAAACAGTAGAAAAGAAGGAAGTATGATGTATGTTATTAGAGGATTAAAATAAGAATGAAAGTACTTAAAGTTTTAAAACTCAAAAAGACACACTATGTTTTAGTGTGTCTTTTTGCAATTATAGTATGTTCCTGCAAAAAAAATAAAACCCATACTGCAGAAACCCTCCCCATCGAACAATTAGAATCTTTTTATCAGAATAATTTGAAAGTTTGTATTGCTTATTTAGATACCATAATGCAATCTGATAACAAACTGAGGCATTATATTAAGGCCAGAGATCATTTTAAAAAGATGGAGCCTATTCTGGCTTTTGCAGATTCTGAAAATTACAAAGCCTTAAATCAACCTAATATTCTAAAAATTGAAGAAGAAGATGCCACAGACATTAAACGCTTGAAGCCTTTTGGTTTTCAGGTAATTGAAGAACTTTTACATGAAGACGATTTGAGTAATGACGAGCTACAAAATGTAGTTACAAAAACAAAAAGCCGGTTAGAATTCATTCAGAAAAACCCGCATTTAAGCAAGATTCAGAACTATCATATGCTATGGTTGATACGCGATGAGATTGCACGTATAGCTTTAACAGGGATAACAGGGTTTGATTCTCCTGTTTTAGAGCGCTCTTTAACAGAAGCCGCCATAGCTTATAAAACCATTCAGAATATTTTAATCATCCATAGACCTAATTTTACATCGAATGATCTATTTAATGCCTGGAACAAGGAAATATCAGCAACCATTCAAAATCTTGATAGTGACTTTAACACTTTTGACAGGTTCAGCTTTATAAAAGATCACACACACAGACAATTAGAACTCATTTTAGAAACCAAAAACGACTGGAATGCAGCCTTTCCTTATGAATTGGCGTTTAGTAATGATATGACTTCGCTTTTTTCTGAAAATACTTTTAACATGAGTTACTTTTCTTATGAAAAGTTTGACACACTACCTGCTGAAAAAGTAAAACTTGGTGAAGCGTTATTCTATGACACCTCCCTTTCAAAGGAAAACACCATAAGTTGCGCTACCTGCCATTTAGCGGAACAATATTTTACCGATGGCAAACCTATTGCAACCGGTGTTACCAGAAACAGCCCTACCCTATTATATGCAGCGCTTCAACAAGGATTCTTTTATGATAACAGAGCTGGTAGTTTGGAAGGTCAAATTGTTGCGGTAGTAACTAATGAAAATGAGTTCCATTCAGATTTAAATCATTTGGAAACTGTTGTTAGTGAGAGTTCCGAATACATTAGTGCTTTTTCTAAATTGTATAAAGACAGTATTTCTCAAAACAATATCAGGAATGCCATTGCTACTTATATAAGAAGCTTAACGCCTTTTAATTCTAAATTTGACAGAAATATTAATGGCCTGGAAAATACGCTTACGGCTTCCGAGAAAAACGGTTTCAACCTTTTTACGGGTAAAGCCAAATGTGCTACCTGCCATTTTCCACCAACATTTAACGGTACGGTCCCTGTAGCTTATAAAGAAAGTGAAATGGAACTTATTGGTGTACCGGAAACAAAGGATACTATCCATGCTGTTATTGACGACGATTTAGGACGTTACCACCTGTTTAATGCCGAGGAGAAAAAACACTTCTTTAAAACTACAACAGTGAGGAATGCTGAAAAAACCGGACCTTATATGCATAACGGTGTTTTTAATACTTTAGAAGAAGTGATTGACTTCTATGATCGCGGTGGTGGTATTGGCCTTGGTATGGATCTGGAATATCAAACCCTGCCTCCGGATAAACTCAATTTATCTGAAAACGAAAAAACAGATCTTGTTAGCTTCATGAAGTCATTAACAGATGCTTTAAGTTACTAAACAAAAAAAAGCGGGTTTAACCCGCTTTTTAGTTCCAAATAAAATTCATTTATCCTTTTAACCAAGCCTTTCTCAATGCTTTTTGAGCATCGGTAGCGTCGGCTTTTTCTTTAAGAGCCCTTCCGGTTGTATAAGGTTGTGTAGTGGTTGTTTTAATAACTACTTCTTCCCCATTTCTATCCAACACAACTTCTATGTCCTTACCGGGTTTCCACATAAATACTCCCTGCAAAACCTGGTTAGCATTTTGAAGGGTTAAAGCTGTTCCGTTTATGGTTTTTATCACGTCATTAGCCTGTACACCTTGTCCTTTCCAGAAACTGTTTTCCAATGCGGTTTCAATAAAAAAGATGGTGCCTTTTTGTCCGTCTCCGCTAACAATGGGAGCGCCATTTAACAAAATGAAATTGGTTTCAACTTGTCCCTCACCTATTTCCAGTCCAACCTTTTCAAAGAACTCATTGTAGTTAATTGGTAAGTCTCCAACCACATGCGTATTAAAAAACTCCCCTAATGAAGGATAGGTCATAGCTACAATTTCATCAATTAATGCATCATCTTCAAATGGTTTATTCTTCCCGTATTTATTAGACAATTCTTTCATTAAAGACAAAATGCCCCTGTTACCGTTACTTTCTTCGCGCATTAAAATATCAATGCACATACCAATTAAAGCACCTTTTTGATAAACGTTTAGGTATTGGTCTTTATAAGGCGCTTTCAATACATTTTCACTCATAATAGTAAAACTCATAGCGTCATTCAATTGAGAAGCTTGCTGAATTTTACCCATAATTTTATTGTAAAACTCTGTTTCATCAACCAAATCCTGGTTTACCTGAAACAAGGTGGCAAAATACTCTGTTACCCCTTCATACATCCATAAATGTTTTGAAAACGTGGGATTGTTGTAATCAAAGTAATGTACATCCTCAGAATGCACGCTCAATGGTGTTACAATATGGAAAAACTCATGCGATACCACGTCAATCATACTTTCGGCAAGGGCTTCAGCCGGAATACCTTCAGGCATTACAACTACAGTTGACGTATGATGCTCTAAAGCACCGAAACCTTTTGGCGAATCTTCTTTTCCTTCCGATAAGTAAACATATATATCGTAACGAGGCGTAGAATTAATGTCCCCCATGTACGTTTTTTGAGCTTCCATCATTTTAAAGATGGTCTCTTTTAGAGACTTTGCCGAATGTACTTTGTTCGGAGAGTAAACACTCAATACAATTTTAATACTACCAACCTGAAACTCCTCAACATCTAAATCCCCATACATCATCGGGTTATCAGTGATGTCAAAATAACGCGGAGCGAAATAACTCGTCGTTATATTTTTACCATCTTCACTGGTATTTGTATCTACGGTTTGTAATGCAGACGTTCTGACAAAATCTGCCTGTGCCGTGACATCTAATTTATACTGATTGTTTTTTAAAGAATCAAAATAGCCTATGAAGCCATGCAAATTCAACACATAGTTTTCCGGTTCAATATTAGTTCCGGAAGGTGAAAACGGTACATCTTCACCAATACCGCCTACAGTTTCAACATCATAAGTATCATTAACTAAATAGGTGATCTTGTCCAGATCTTTAGCTTCTGCAACAGACCATGAATTATCGTCTAATTTAGTGACTGCCATGGCTTCACCTTTGTAATTAAACGCTTTAAAATCATCCACATATTTCCCGAAATTACTAACCGAATACGTCCCCTGTACTACTTTTGGCAATCTGTATGTCACAGTTTCAACGGTAAACCTACCGGGATTAATAGTTACCGGTACTTTATCGTCCTGAACACTTGATAAATCTATGGCCGTTTCTATGGGCAAATTTATTGCTAAATCATTGGTAGACTTTTTTGTGGAGCCACAACCTGCCATTAAAATACCTGTAAAAATTGCGGCAAAAGTTCTATTGTTCATGCATTTGATTTTTATAGTTTTTTAAACGACGTACAAAATACTATTATGTTACGGCTACCGTTCTTAAGGTTTTGTTAAAAGATAGTATATTCGCCCTATGCAAACACCATTGGTAAGTATTTTAACCCCATTTAAAAATACTGAAGCTTATTTAAGTGAATGTTTGGACTCTATTTTAAATCAGACTTACAAGCATTGGGAATTACTTATTGTGGATGATCATTCTACCGATACCGGTTATCAACTTGTTAAACAATATGCTGAAACAGACAAGAGAATAAAGTTGCTTAAAAATGAAGGCAAAGGTATTATTTCCGCCCTTCAATTAGCATTTAAAACCAGTTCGGGCACATTAATTACCCGAATGGACAGTGATGACATCATGCTCCCCTATAAATTGGAAATTCTGGTAAACAGTTTAAAAAAACACGGGAAGCAACATGTTGCTATAGGATTGGTTGAATATTTTAGCAAACAAGGTGTTGGCGAAGGCTATAAAAGCTATGAAACCTGGTTGAATAACTTGACGAAAACAGGAAACAATTACGATGAAATATACAAGGAATGTGTGATCCCGTCTCCTTGCTGGATGGTCCATAGAGACGATTTAATGGTCTGCAATGCTTTTAACCCCAATATGTATCCGGAAGATTATGATCTGACCTTTAGGTTTTACAAACATCAATTTAAATGTATTCCCTGTGATACCGTCATCCACAAATGGCGGGATTACAGTACCAGAACCTCAAGAACCCATATTCATTACGCCCAAAATCATTTTACAGCGTTAAAAGTATATCACTATTTAGATATTGATTATGACAAAACCAAAACACCGATCATTTGGGGTGCCGGGACCAAGGGAAAACTCATGGCCAAACACTTTTTAGAACGACATATTCCGTTTGAATGGATCTGTGATAACCCCAATAAAATTGGCAGGGATATTTACGGAAAAGAACTTCTAAATTTTGAAGCACTGGCTACTATTGAAAATGCTCATAGCCTTATTACAGTGGCTAATAAAGAGGCTCAAAAACAAATACGAGCGTATTTAACTAAACTTAATTTAGAACCTGTTAAAGATTATATATTTTTTTGTTGAAAAGTTTACTCAATTTTCCTGCAAAATTCTATTTTTAAAACACACCCCTTACTCCCCTCTTTTTAGTGGGGACACTCATACTCAATATATCTATAGCAACAGTTTCCCTCCTAACCTTGTGCTGAGCTTCGTCGAAGTAAAGGAGGGATTAAGGGAGGTGTAAAATCATGTTGCACAAAATTATAATCTTTAATTGCCTAAGAACATCATTCGCATATCTTTATTTTTCTAAAACAAGCTAAGTTCAGTATTATTTTTTCATAGCTCTGTGTATATTTACAAATGAAAAAATTATGTAGATTTGAAAAACCTAAAAAGGAATGCAGTTTAAACACCCCGAACTTCTATACGCTTTATTCTTACTGCTTATTCCTATTATTGTTCATCTGTTTCAATTAAGACGTTTTAAAAAAGAAGCTTTTACCAACGTTGCTTTTTTAAAAGAAATAAAGCAGAATTCCCGTAAAAGTTCACAACTAAAAAAGTGGTTGATCCTTTGCACCAGGTTATTACTTTTAGCCGCTATTATTATAGCCTTTGCACAACCGTTTACTTCGAAAAATGACACGTTTAACATTGAAAAAGAAACGGTGATATATATTGATAACTCTTTTAGCATGCAAGCTAAAGGAAGTCAAGGCGAGTTACTAAAACGGGCCTTACAAGATTTGGTAGCCAATGTCCCTGAAAACGAAAACATATCAGTATTAACCAATAATGGCACTTATAAAAACACCACTATAAAAGCTATAAAGAACGATTTGCTTCAACTTGGATATTCCTCAAATCAATTGGGTTTAGAATCAGTTTTTTTAAAAAGTAAAACGCTTTTAGGAAAGAAAAAAGGAACACTTAAAAACATGGTGTTCATTTCAGATTTTCAGCAAAGCGGTACTAATTTCAATCCTGATTTAGATTCGCTTACCAATCTGCATTTAGTAAAATTAGAACCCATAAATGCTAATAACGTTTCTATTGACAGTGCCTATATTTCTGAAACCACACCTACAAATCATCAGCTAAAAGTCGTTTTAAAAAATAGTGGCAATCCCATTGATAATTTACCGGTATCACTGTTTAATGGTGATAATTTGATTGCAAAAACATCCATTGAAATTGATAAGGTCTCAGAAACTACGTTCTCATTCCCATCTAATGAAGTGGTCAATGGGAAACTCGCTATTGACGACGTAAGTTTACAGTTTGATAACAGCTTGTTTTTCAACATCAATAATGGTTCGAAAATTAATGTTCTGACAGTCAATGGTGCAGATGACTCCTTCTTACAACGTATTTTTACAACTGATGAATTTAACCAGGTTTCAACGTCTGATAATGCTTTGAATTACAATATTATTGATCAACAACACCTGGTGGTTTTAAACGAATTAGCTTCCATTCCGAATGCCCTGGTTTCGGCTTTAAAACATTTTACATCACAAGGTGGATCCGTAGTAATTATTCCTTCTGCAGCTATTAATATACCGTCTTACAACTTGTTGTTATCAAGTTACAATTCAAATTTTGGTGATCAAATTGTGTCCGAAAAACGTATCACAACCATAAACTATTCACATCCGTTGTACAAAAAAGGGGTTTTTGAAAAGCAAGTCTCTAACTTTCAATACCCGAAAGTGACTAGTTTTTATGAGGTAGTTTCAAATAGTTTTTCATCCATCTTAAATTTTGAAGATGGTAAACCTTTCCTGTATCAAAATCAAAATGTATTCGTTTTTACTTCGGCTTTAAATAAGGATCATTCTAATTTTAAAAATTCACCATTAATTGTTCCAACCCTTTATAACGTCGCCAAACAAAGTTTTAAAACACCGGAAATATATTATACCATTGGTAACGACAATGCATTTGAAATAGAGACCCAATTGCAACAGGATGCTATTTTATCGCTGGTAAATAATGGTATTAGCATCATTCCAAGGCAAAAATATTTTAATAATAAAGTGATCATTAATACTTCTGAAACCCCTGATGTTGCTAACATTTATAACATTAAAAACAAAAATGAAACCATTAAAAATGTTAGCTATAATTATAACAGAAGCGAAAGTAATTTAGCTTACCGGGACTTTTCAAATTTAGAAAATGTATCAAAGAGCAATTCCATAGCTGATGTTTTCAATACTATAAAAAGTGATGCAAAAGTTAATGCCTTATGGAAATGGTTTGTTATTTTTGCACTGCTATTACTGATCATTGAAATGCTTATCTTAAAATATTTTAAATGAACATACTTATAAAATCTGCCACTATAATAGATCCGAAAAGCGAGTTTCACAATGCAACTCAAGATGTATTAATTGAAAATGGCGAGATTTTAAAAATTGCAAAGAGCATTAAAAACACTAATAAGTATGAAGAAGTAAAGCTGGAAAACCTCCATATTTCCCAGGGTTGGTTTGATAGTAGTGTGAGTTTTGGAGAACCCGGTTTTGAGGAACGCGAAACCATAAAGAACGGGCTTAAAGCGGCAGCGGCTTCCGGTTTTACGGCCATTGCATTAAACCCGAACACCAATCCGATCTTAGATACGAATTCAGACATTACTTTTATAACATCCAAAGCAACTAATAATGCTGTAACGGTACTCCCTATTGGTGCTTTAACTATAGGAAGCAAAGGTATAGACCTTGCCGAACTTTACGATATGAGCACCGCCGGAGCGGTAGCGTTTTACGATTATAAGAAGCCCATTGCCAATCCAAACCTAATGAAGATCGCCCTTCAGTATGCGGCTAATTTTGACGGATTGGTTTGTTCATTCCCACAGGAAAATAAGATCTCCGGTTTGGGTGTTATGAACGAAAACATAACAAGCACCCGGTTAGGGTTAAAAGGCATTCCGGCTTTAGCCGAGGAATTACAGGTAGCACGTGATCTGTTCTTATTGGAATACACCGGTGGAAAATTACATATCCCAACCATCTCAACGGCTAAATCAGTGGCGCTGATCCGGGAAGCCAAAAAGAAAAAATTAGATGTCTCCTGTAGTGTGGCCATTCATAATTTATACTTCACGGATGCGTCCCTGACAAGTTTTGATTCTAACTTTAAAGTACTGCCGCCGCTAAGAACCCGGGACGATATAGAGGCTTTAATTCAAGGGGTTAAGGACGGGACTATTGATATGGTTACCAGTGATCACTCCCCTATCGATATTGAAGAAAAAAAGGTTGAGTTT
Source organism: Seonamhaeicola sp. (assembly GCF_028281565.1). Taxonomy (GTDB): domain Bacteria; phylum Bacteroidota; class Bacteroidia; order Flavobacteriales; family Flavobacteriaceae; genus Seonamhaeicola. The sequence goes on along the minus strand of NZ_JANQJQ010000013.1, from coordinate 147,407 downwards.
GACCATGCCAACTACGGTACCATAGGTTTGGAAAGTGCTTTCGGAGCCTTACAAACCATCTTCACAACAAAGAAAACCATTGATGTGCTTACTAAAGGAAAGCAACGTTTTGGTCTGGAACAGAGCCCTATAAAAGTTGGTAATAAAGCGAACCTCACACTTTTTAATCCGGATAGCAAATACACCTTTGAAAGAGGCCATATAAAATCCAGGTCAAAAAATACCATTTTTGAAGGTGCCGGCTTAAAAGGAAACGTATATGGAATTGTTGCAAACAATAAAGTATCATTAAACCAATAAAATGACAGAACAAGATATTAAAGAAGGTAAAGGATTGGCTATAGTAAGCTATTTAGCGCTTATTGGTATTATCATTGCCTATTTTTTAAATAATGATAAAAAGAATCCGTTTACAGGTTTTCATTTAAGACAGTCCATAGGGCTTTGGTTGATGTTCCACCTTTTAGGCTTTGTAGTAAGCGGCTTTGATAGTTGGAGCATAACATCCGGTTTTTACCTGTTCTTTAGCATCTTGTTTATTTACGGTTTAATAAATGCCATTGCCGGTAAAGCCCAAACGGTACCTTTGTTGGGTGAATTATTTCAAAAATGGTTTGCAAATATCGGACGCTAAATGACAAATGCCTTGCTCTCTTTATTCCACTTAACAAGACCCTCCAGTTTAACCGAAAATGCACCGTTATTAATCATGATGCACGGCTATGGCAGTGATGAAAACGACCTGTTCTCTTTTGCCGGCGAATTACCCGAAGCACTTTTTATCATTTCGGTAAGAGCGCCTTATCCAATGGCACCGTTCGGGAATGCCTGGTATGCCATAAATTTTGATGCCGAACGCGGTAAATGGAATGATAAAGAACAAGCCGAAGCATCTAGGGACCTAATCGCTCAATTTATTGATGAAGCCGTTGAAAATTACCCGGTGGATAAAGATAATGTCATGCTCCTTGGGTTTAGTCAGGGTAGCATTTTAAGCTATGGTGTGGCCTTTAATTACCCGGAAAAAGTTAAAAATATAGTGGCCCTGAGTGGTTATGTGTATCATGATATTCTGCCCAAAGATTTGGCAAACAAGGATTACTCCAATTTAGATTTTTATTGCTCTCATGGTAGTGTAGATCAGGTGATCCCGGTGGATTGGGCCAGACAAACGCCGACGTTTTTAAAAAGCCTGAATATTAAACACAGCTATTCGGAATTCCCTGTGGGCCATGGTGTAGCGCCCCAGAACTTTTTTGAATTTAAGAATTGGCTTACCGAACGCATTTAAATCAACCCTTTTTTGTCATTCTCGTGAAAAGGGGAATCTATTCTCCTAATTCCTAATTGCACTTCGACTGCGCTCAGTGTGACACACATGCTTGTCATTCCAGCTAATCCATTTCATTTTTACAGTGATTTGTGGATTCCTGCCTGCGCAGGAATGACAAGTGATGTCATAAAAGCTAGCCGGCACTGGGCTCGAAATACTCTCAAAACACTTTCAAAAGAGTTTATTATCTGGTTCGTTTCCCAATCCTCATAACAACAAAGAATCTGCTGTCATTTCGACAGAGCGAAGTATGAGAGACGAGAAATCTCATAATTATTGAACCCTCCTTTTTCGTATATTTATTAGATGAAAAAATCAGTTCTAACCCTATTTATTTCACTTTTAGCGCTTGCTCTGTTTTCGCAAAGCGAAAACGATCTACAAGATATCAACACGCAGATTTGGAATAATTTCACCAAAGCTTTTGAAACTTTAGATTATGAACTGTTCAGTGATTTGCATTGTGAAGATCTGGTACGCGTTGGAGGTGATAATAAAACGGTCCGGGATAAAGCTAGCTATATGGCCGGCTATGAAAAACGATGGAAAGGCAAACAAATAATGCAAACCATAGCCTTTAGGTTTTTAGAACGTATAGCCAAAGGCGGAAAAGCCTCCGAACGCGGAATCTATAAACTTACCCGAAACCCCAATACCGGTAACGAAAAAAACTATTACGGCAAATTTCATGTGATACTGGTAAAAGAAAATGGCACATGGAAAATATTGGTAGATTATGATTCTTCTGAAAATAAAACCATAGACGAAACCTCCTTCCAAGCCGCATTTGCTATGGATGATTTTGTAAAATATTAAGCACCTTTTCCCGAAAAAACTGCAAATAATCAGATGGCAGCATAAGCTACAAACCCTTTCAACGAAAAATTCAGCAACTTACAGAAGTTTTTTGTATTTTTGTTTAATTTTTTATTATAATAATTAAACAAAATAAAATTACTATCGTTTATGAAACCTAAAAACATCATGTACCAACCTGTGGATCCTTATGGGGTCATTATAGGTTTGTGTTTGATTTTGGCTTGGTTTGCATGCTTGTCCGTTTTATTGAAATGGGATTTCAATTATGCGAATCCGCTTGTTTATATAGGCATTGCGATACAGACACATTTATACACGGGGCTATTTATTACGGCTCATGACGCCATGCATGGTTCGGTATCAAGACATAAAGGCCTAAATAGAAAAATAGGATGGATTACTTCGCTTCTATTTGCCTACAACTTTTACGACAAGCTGATCATTGAGCATCATAAGCATCACAGATTTGTGGCATCTGATAAAGACCCGGATTACCATGAATCCGGTAATTTATTCATTTGGTACTGGAATTTTATCAGGAAGTATACTACCCTTAAACAATTGGTTTTAATGACTATTACCCTTCAGGTATTGCGCTATATTTTTCCCCTGGAAAATTTGTTGTTATTTTGGATATTACCCGGCATATTGTCTACTTCCCAATTATTTTATTTTGGTACTTACATTCCGCATAGACATGGGCATAAGCTTACAAACAAACACAAATCCAAATCCCTGAAAAAAAATCACTTTTGGGCCTTTGTGAGTTGTTACTTTTTCGGGTATCATTATGAACACCATGATGCTCCGGGAGTACCCTGGTGGCGGCTATGGCAAACGAAGCATTAATCTCACTATCGCCTTTAATACCACAGGGAAATAAAAAATATTGTGTCTTTTACTCGTTTATTACCAACCTGAACCCTTCGCCGTGAATATTTAATATTTCTACTTTTTCATCAGGTTTTAAATACTTGCGCAATTTGGCAATATAGACATCCATACTTCTGGAAGTAAAGTAATTGTCGTCTCGCCAAATCTTTGTTAACGCTAATTCACGGGGCATGAGGTCGTTTTCATGTAGGGCCAGTAAACGCAACAACTCATTTTCCTTGGGTGATAGTTTTACGGGCTCTCCGCCATTAAAACGCAAGAAACGTAGTTTTGAATTCAGATCGAACTTACCTATTTTAAATTCAAACTGCTTACTATCGGAAATAGTTTCGGTAGCTTTACGTTGAATGATCGCCTTGATCTTCATTAAAAGCACTTCACTATCAAAAGGCTTATTCAGGTAATCATCAGCACCTACTTTATAACCTTTTAAAACATCTTCCTTCATGGTTTTAGCGGTTAAGAATATAATAGGCACGTCGGTGTTCTTTTCGCGTATTTCCTTTGCCAGGGTGAAACCATCCTTATAAGGCATCATGACATCCAGAATACATAAATCGAAATCGTCCTTTTTAAATTTCTCAAAGCCTTCCATGCCATTTTTTGCGTGTGTTACCTCATAATCGTTCATCATTAAATAGTCCTTAAGAACGGTTCCGAAGTTAGGGTCGTCTTCTACTAATAAGATTCGTTTTTTTTGTTCTTCCATATTTATGATATTAAGGGAAGCTTTATAATAAAGGTACTTCCTTTTCCTTTTTCACTTTCTACAGATACATAACCCTGATGGTCATCTATAATACGCTTAACATAGGCTAAACCTAATCCGTGACCTTTTACGTTATGTATATTACCCGTATGTTCCCTGTAAAATTTCTCGAACACACGTTTGGCAGCCGCTTTACTCATACCGCTACCATGATCTTTTATTTTTAATATAATGTTGGTCCCAACATTCTCTGTGTAAACTTCAATTTCGGGCGCATTTGGAGAATACTTGATGGCATTATCCAACATGTTCACAATGACATTAGTAAAGTGCGTTTCGTTAGCCAAAACAGACGATTTGTTCGCCTCTAAAAAGGTTTTTATATACCCTTTTCTGTCTTCTACAATCAATTCCACATGCGTAATGGCATCGGCAATTAAGTCGTGTAACTTAACTCTATCCTTACTAATATTAAGTTCATTCTTTTCCAGTTTAGATATTCTTAAAACGTTCTCTACCTGCGCATGCATACGCTTGTTTTCTTCCTTTATCATAGAAAGATACCGCTTTACTTTGGTTTCATCATCAATGATAGCAGGGTTTTTAATGGCATCCAAAGCCAGATTAATAGTGGCAATAGGTGTTTTAAATTCATGCGTCATATTATTGATGAAATCTGTTTTAATTTCAGATATCTGACGCTGTTTTATAAGCTGATACAAAGCACTTGAATACGCCACAACTATGATGGATGTAAAGACTATGGACAGCAGGATCATACCTATAATAGACGATAAAATAAAACTTTTATCGTTTGGGAAATTTACCAAAAGCTTATAAGGGCTTTGTCTGTTTTCATCATAAAAAACGGGCACCTTAAAAGTAGACTTATACTCATTTTCAAAATTTTCGCTTTGAACTTTAGTGGCCAGATCATTGCTATAAATGGCGTATTCAAAGTCAATGTCTATTTCACTTCTCCTAAAGGCTTCAGACAATAAATTTTCAATTTCTCCTTTAGCAATTCTTTTATGGATGGGCGTATTCTTTTGAAGTGCTTTAAAGCTTTTCTCAAAATTTATCCGCTGTGCATCTTCAACGATACCTTCCGAAATTATTTTAGTAATTGGACTTTGATTAATGTCCTTCTCAGACAATTCAATATTACTATAAACTTCGGCACTGGAGGAACTACCAATAATGTTCTGAATAGTAAGGCTATCTAAACCAATGTCAAAGAGCGATGAAGACAATTTATAGTTCTCTTCCAGAACATTACTTCTATAAATTAAAGTCTCCTTTGTATTATTATTTTGTTGATAAATTAATAATTGAGAAACCGCTACAGAATCTGTTTTGTCTTCTTTTGGCAAACTTTGATATCTATCATAATACTCGGCAACTTCATTTTCTTCAATAGTATTAGACACATAACTAAGTGCACTTTTTACCTTAAATTTAAAACGTTCCTTTTCGTTTTTTACAGAATCGTTTATAAAATATGCCTGAACGAAAATTATCCCTATTAAAGACAGACTCATTAAAAGTACCAATAGGACAAATATTCTTTTGCTCATCAACCAAAATTAACATTTTAACATTTAGCTTACTTATGTTTTAACCTTACGTTAACAAAAATGTTAAAATTGTAAATTAAGCACACTTTTTAAGCAGTTTTTTGTGAATGCTATGAACCTGATTTAAAGTAGCCTGAAGCCCTATATTTTCAACAACAAAATCAGATAGCTTTACTTTTTCATCGTCCGGCCATTGATGCTTCATGATAGCTTCAATCTTTTCTTTAGTAGTATTGTCGCGTTTTAAAAGTCTTTCAACTCTTACTTTTTTAGGAGCAGTCACTGTAATTACAAAATCGCATTGTTTATAGCCTCCATTCTCGAATAAAATGGCAACTTCCTTTATAACATACGGAGCATCTTGTTTTAAGGCCCATTTTTCAAAATGCCTGGCGACTCGGGGGTGTACAATGGCATTCATTTTTTGCAAATAGGACTTATCATTAAAAATAATATCTGCAATAAAAGGCCTGTTGAGTTTATCATCAGTATAAGCCTGTGCTCCAAACAATTGAATCAGTTTTCGTTTAATAACTTTAGACCGGTTCATAAGCTTCTTAGCTTCCTCATCGGCAATATAGACCGGAACACCCAAACTTTCAAACTGTTTGGCAACCGTAGTTTTACCACTTCCTATACCTCCTGTAAGCCCTACTATGATCATTTGGTAATTATAAACTCTATTTGTTGCTGATTGATTTTAGCATTCTTAACCGTTCCCGGAGACTCGACTAATTCCGGTACCAAAACCGATTGATTCCCTTTTATTTTTGAATAATCACAAATCACTTTAAAATCGTTACTTTTTACTGAACTAAAATTATTTAAACTCACGTAATAAGATACATTTACTTCTCTCGGGAAATATTTCAAATTAATACCATCCGGAATATTGACAACTCTAACCGGGATTTTTAAAGTCCCTTCCGTGAACTTCTCTACCGTAGCTTTTAAATTTACAGCCGTATTGGAGAATTTTAAATCGGTACGATTTTCCGGTAATTGTAAGGGCGCTTCTTCATCCAGATCTGTTCTGATATCGCTTAGGGCTACTTCCTTAGTCTCTAAATGTTCTATTTCGGAAACCAAAATATGTGGTCCGATAACCACCACAGAATCCGGTTCCAATAAAATGGGATCGGTAGTATTGTAGCCGGCACTAAATTTAATATCGGCATTTAATTTAACCGGAACTTTTTTTACCAGGTTGACATCATACCTGAAAACTAAGGTATCCGGTGATATACTCAATAACTCAACCTGACTGTCAAACTGCGTGTTATTCAAATATGCTTTTGATTTATTAAACACATAAGTTGATTCTTTTTTGATGACATCTTTGTCAAAATCGATCGTGATCGTAGGTTTTTCAAAGTAATAATTAAGCCATCTGAAACCATGTGTTTTGAGTGTAATTTGTAATGCCGTGGAATCGTTTAAAATAACCTGGTTTTCAGGTACATTGAGCTTCTCAATTTCAAAAGCAATGGTGTTGGTGTAATCTTTTGACAGCTTCGAAAAAATCAAAATTACAAACGAAAAAAACAAGAATAGCAGAAACACATTTATCCGCTTATTCTTAATAGATGTTGCTATTTTAGACTTTATTTTTTTTATCATTTTTGTTTAAAAAACAACTTGGGAAAATGGGTTTCGGGGTCTTTATTTAAAACACCTACAGCCCAGGTAGACTCTAAAAACCCGAGACCATACCCCATAAATTGAACACCGATTGCCAACAACGACATGAAAGCTACATTTAAATTACCAGTCGTAAATAATGCCACTAAAAAAGCTATTAAAAAGTACAAAACATAAAACAACAGCAACCAGTGAATACCAAAGATTGCTAACAAAATTGATATATCAAAACCTAATATGAACAAACTTGGAAACCAATAGGTTATTTTTTTTGTCGAAGGATGCCATTTGTTTAAAATAGGCCTTACTAATCCGAATTTATTCACTTGCTGGTAAAACTTGGACCAGGAAATTCTGCGTTTATGATATACTTTAGCTTCAGGGATTAATTTGGTTTTAAACCCTAAGTTCCAGAGCCTGATTGACAAGTCGGGGTCTTCACCCGGATGTATTCTTCCAAAACCTTTAGAGGCTTCAAATGCTTTTTTTGATATGCCCATATTAAAGCTCCTGGGTTGAAACTTATCTATACTACTCTTACTACCTCTGATGCCGCCTGTAGTTATAAATGACGTCATGGAGAAATTAATAGCCTTTTGAAGATTGGTAAACGATTCATGAGCCGCATCCGGTCCGCCAAAACAATCTACATAGTTTTCAGCTAAACTCTTTTCAACTTCAGTTAAATAGTTTTTTGGTAGAATAACATCACTATCTAAAATGATAAAATAGTTTCCCTGGGCATGTGTCATACCATAATTTCGCGAATCTCCGGGACCCGAATTCTCCTTAAAATAATAAGAAATATTGAGCTGTTCTTTAAATTGTTCAACCACCGCTTTTGAAGACACTGACGAGCCATCCTCTACAATAACAATTTCAAAAGGCGTATTGGTCTCTAACGCCTCAAAACTCTGTAAAAGCTCTTGAGTTTCATCAGGGCGATTATAGACAGGTATTATAAAAGAAAACTGTAATTGCATTAATAACTTTTAAGTTGTTTCTTTTTGCATTAAGGATGATAGCCCTTCGACTACACTCAGGATAAATTCATCCTTTTATGTGGATTCCTGCCTTCGCAGGAATGACAAAACAAAAAATATGGCATAAAGCCCGGTTCAAAGGGTGTCTGAGGTTCTCGAAGACACCCATATGGTAACGCCCAAAACATTTCAATTTACAACAAATGTAACTATATCCTAACAAAAGACCTGACAGGTCTTAAAAACCCGTCAGGTCTAAATTAAAATCGATTCAAAACTTTATTCTTCTCCCATAAAGGTGTTCATAACGGCGTCACTAACACCCATATTGCTAAATCCGCCATCATTATACAGGTTTTGTAACGTCACACGCTTAGTTAGATCACTAAACAAAGTAACCGTATAATTTGCACAATCTAAAGCGGTTGCGTTCCCCAGTGGTGACATCTTTTCGGCATAAGCTATAAAACCGTCAAACCCCTTTACACCGCTACCCGCAGTAGTAGGCGTTGGCGATTGTGAAATGGTATTGACACGCACTTTTTTATCGCGTCCGAAGAAATAGCCAAAACTACGTGCTATACTTTCCAAATAGGCTTTGTTATCTGCCATATCGTTGTAATCCGGGAATACACGTTGCGCCGCCATATAGGTTAAAGCCACAATACTTCCCCACTCATTCATAGCATCCGCCTTGTAAAGTGTTTGCATGACTTTGTGGAAAGACATAGCCGAAACATCCATTCCTTTTTGTGTCCAGGAATAATTCTGATCTGTATAAGCCTTACCCTTTCTAACGTTGATTGACATTCCGATAGAATGTAAAACAAAATCTATTTTACCGCCTAAGATCTCCATGGATTTTTCAACCAGATTCTGTAGATCTTCTTCCGAAGTAGCATCGGCAGGAATGATTTGAGACCCTGTTTTTTCTGCAAGTTCATTTATTTGCCCCATTCTCATGGCTACCGGTGCATTGGTCAATACAAACTCGCCACCTTCTTCATGAACACGTTCTGCAGTTTTCCAGGCGATTGAATTAGAATCCAATGCTCCGAATATGATTCCCTTTTTTCCTTTTAATAAATTATATGACATATCTTGGTTAGTTTTTTTACTGTTTACTTGTTGATTCGTTTATTCGTTTAAACCGGGTTCAAAAATACTAAACTTTAAACTTTTAACTCCAATCTTTTAATTTTTTCAATTCAGCAACTCTTTAGCATGTGCAATAGCTGATGAAGACATTTCTATACCGCCCAACATTTGAGCAATTTCAACCACGCGTTCGTCATGATTTAGCTTGACCAGATTGGTTTGCGTAACATCATTAACGTCTTCTTTAAACACTTTAAAATGCGAATGCCCTTTGGCTGCAATTTGAGGCAAATGGGTTATGGAAAACACCTGCATGGTCTTACTCATTTGAAGCATAATATCTCCCATTTTATTCGAAATTTCACCGGAAACGCCCGTATCAATCTCATCAAACATAATGGTTGGCAGTTGAATATACTTTGACAGAATGGACTTTATAGCCAGCATAATTCTGGATAACTCCCCACCAGAGGCAGCTTTTTTAAGCTCATTAAAATTACCGCCTTTGTTTGCAGAAAATAAAAATGACAACTCATCTTTTCCATTAGAAAGAAAGGTATCACCCAACGAAACATCCATATTAAACTGTGCGTTGGGCATGCCCAGATCCGCTAAAATAGTTTCCAATTGCCCTTTTAAACCGGGAATAGCTTCTACCCTATTGTTATGAATAGTTTCCGCTAAGGTGTTCAGTTTTTCAGTTTGTACATCAATCTCCCGTTGTTTTTTGGCAATGGTTTCATCTAAATTCTCAGTAACAGCCACTTTTTCTTCAAGCTTATCCCTGACTTCAATTAATTCAGCTATATTACCGGCAACATGTTTCTGCATTAAATCATGCAGTGTTTTTAACTTGGAATCAACGGCTTCAAGTCTTTGTGGATCTGCATCCAAACTTTCCTGCAATGTATTAACTTCACTAAAAACATCATCCATTTCAATGAAGCTACTATTTGCCCGGTTAAATAAATCTTCATATTTAGAAGACATGGCAGATAGTTTTTGAAAGGCATTTTTTAATGAGGTTAAAGTAGATAAGGCTCCTATTTGTTCATCACTCAACAATTGATAGGCCTCTGACAATGTCTCCTTTATACCCTCCATATTATTAAGGGTTTCATACTCTTCTTCCAAAGCTTCCAATTCGCCATCAACCAAATTGGCTTCTGTCAATTCCTTTAACAAAAACGAATTATAATCGTGTTCTTTTATAGCTTCGGCCTGAAACACCAGCAATTCATTCAACTCCTTTTGAAGTTTTTTATAAACCTTTAATTCCGATTGATAAGCCTGTAACGATAAGTCATTTTTAGCCAAAGCATCAATCACCTGAAATTGAAATTCATTATTGGTAAGCTGCAACGTCTGGTGTTGCGAATGGATATCGATCAAACGTTCTCCCAAAAGCTGTAAACTATTTAAGTTCACCGGAGAATCATTGACAAAAGCCCTTGATTTCCCTGATGGAAGAATCTCCCTCCTGATAATAGTTTGCGATTCATAATCGAAATCTTCAGATTCAAAAAGCGCTTCCAATTTATAATCGGACACCTCAAAAACCGCTTCAATAATACACTTCTGAGTGGTATCTTTTAAGCTGTTTAAATCGGCACGTTTCCCAAGAACTAATGATAGACCACCTAATAAAATTGATTTTCCGGCCCCGGTTTCACCGGTAATTATTGAAAATCCATTGTTAAAATCTACCTGGAGATTATCAATTAAGGCGTAATTTTTTATGGAAAGGGATGTCAACATATTATTCCTGAAAATTGGATTCCTGCTTTTACTTTGACAAACTCAGCATGACACGCAGGAATGACTGTTTATTTGAAACCAAGCTACGCTTCGAAAACTCTAGAACTTAATTCTTTGCCACTTACTACTATGCATGGGCGCCACCTTATTAAGTACTTCTTTAAGACTGGCGATATTTACACTGGGGCCATCACTAAAAATTTGTGCAATTTCATCAGCCTTTGCGTCAAAAAAAGTGCGTTGTAAAAAGGAATTGGGCCTTCTGCTGTTCATAACCTGAAATTGCTTTAGCGCCGCTGCGATTTTTTCTTTACCATCTTTAGTATTTTCACTCATCACATCTAATCCTTGCCTGTGATACGCATTAATAACCTGCCTGTATTCTTTAAAAGTAGGTGACATAATATTATCTATAAGCATGAATCTACTTTGCAAACCGTCTTCTAATTTCCAACCTCTAAAATTTCCTTGTTGGGAGAAATTAGTGATGGTCTGGGCTTGCTTAAAATAGGGGTCACCACCGTTTGCTGAAAAAGAATCGGCATCTAAAGCTAAAACCATGTATACATGAAATGCGATAACCGACACTAAGTTGGACTGAAATTGTGTGGGATTAAATATTAAATTCTGATATTCCAAATACCTAAACGTAAAATCTTTATCGTTGAAATTATAAACCGGTGTATCATAAGAAGACCCATATACCGGGCGTGACGATTGTACCTGCAAACTTGCCTGAAAGGTTTCTCCACTGTAATTTGTAACGTTAATTACCATACTACAGTCAATACGTTCCTGAGGCAAAAACGCTTTGTTGGTCCACTTGGTATTATTAACAAACTCCGTTAATTGTTTTTCTAAAGTCTTAAAAATGGGAAAGTTTTCGTTTCCTGTGAACTGTGCATTAACTACTACATTACAATTTAACTCCTGAGAAAACCCTGTAATAGCAAGAAAAAAAGTTAAAAGAATAAGAATGTTACGCATGTATTTGCTCTGTAATTTTATTTAATAGATCTTTAGCTACCTCAGCCTTAGATTTTAGTTGAAATGTTGTGACGCTGTCATCAGCCTCAATAAAAGTAACCTTATTGGTATCACTTTTAAATCCGGCACCTGTATCATTTAACGAATTTAAAACAATTAAATTTAAATTCTTTCTTTTTAATTTGTCTTTCGCGTTTTCTAATTCGTTATTAGTTTCTAATGCAAACCCCACCAAATATTGATGTTTTTTTATAGCACCCAGAGAGGCTAAAATATCTTTTGTTTTTTCTAACTCTAAAGTTAACGCCGGATCTTTCTTTTTTATTTTCTGAGAAGCAACTTCTTTTGGTCTGTAATCTGCCACTGCAGCCGACAGTATGGCCACATCGGTGCTACCAAAGTGTTTATGCACTTCTGTATACATATCTTCTGCACTGGTAACGGGCACTACTTCTATTAAACCATGGGATACCTTTTGATGTGTGGGGCCCGAAACCAAAACAACCTGTGCACCCAAATTGGCTGCCGCTTTGGCTATTTCAAATCCCATTTTGCCACTGGAGTGGTTTCCTATAAATCGCACCGGATCTATAGCCTCATAGGTTGGACCAGCTGTAATTAAAACCTTTTTATTTTTTAATGGTAAGGATTCTAAAATATCGTTTTCAATAAAAGCCACAATATCTTCGGGTTCTGCCATCCTGCCTTCGCCAACCAACCCACTTGCCAATTCACCACTTGTAGCAGGGATCATAATATTTCCGAACGACTTCAACGTTTCAAAAGATTGTAAAGTGGTTGGATGTTTATACATATCTAAATCCATAGCAGGCGCAAAATACACCGGGCATTTGGCCGATAAATAGGTAGCCAGCAATAAATTATCACAAACGCCATTTGCCATTTTAGACAATGTATTCGCTGTAGCCGGTGCCACAATAAATAAATCTGCCCAAAGGCCTAAATCCACATGGCTGTTCCATACGGCATTATCATCATCTTCATTGGTGAAAGATGAATGCACCGGGTTTTTTGAAAGGGTTGATAAGGTTAAAGGTGTGATAAATTCTTTTGAAGCAGGGGTCATCACTACTTTTACGTCAGCACCCGCTTTTATAAATAACCTTACCAGTGAAGCTGTTTTATAAGCAGCAATACCGGCACTTATGCCTAATAGTATATTCTTACCGCTTAGTATACTCATAAAAATAGCTTTTCAAGGTTTTGCTTATTCGTTCCTCTTTTCTCAGTCAAAATTCACAATCGTAACTTTTGCTATGCTTGAAAATCCGCCCTTAAAAAAGAAAAATAAATGTACTAAATTCTCCTGAAAAGCTACTTGCTTTGAGCTGTTTACTTTTAAAAATTATTCCTGGGAATCTTCCTCGGTATTTCTAAAGTAGATTTTGTCTGTTAACCACTCCTGAACAGCTAACGCATGAGGTTTTGGTAATTTTTCGTAGAATTTGGAAACCTCAATTTGTTCTTTGTTTTCAAAGATCTCTTCAAGGCTGTCATTGTAAGTAGCAAACTCTTCTAACTTATCAATAAGCTCTTTTTTAATCTCTGTGTTAATTTGCTCTGCTCTTCTGGCTATGATAGAAATTGACTCATAGATATTCTCTGTTGGCTCATCAATTTGATTTCTGTCATAAGTTACAGTGTTAACAGGCGCATTGATTTTTTTTAAATCCATCATGATTATATTTAACTTTTTGTGCTATACTTTTTTAATTCTTCTTCAACAACTTTAACCATTTCATTTACCTGCTCTATATACTTTGATTCAGCAAAAGCCCTTTTAAATGAATCAATGCTTTCCGTAGCAGTCTCTAAACGTTGTTTTCTTATATGAACAATACCTTCTTCAATAGACCGGTTATATTCAACACTATTCACCGCTTGTTGATAAATAGCATCCAACCTGTAAAAATGAGCATCTTCTCTTAAGCTGGACCCGGGAAAATCATATAGAAAATTATCAAATGATTTTATGGCTGCATTAAAATCACCCGTAAAACCCGGAGCAATCTCGCTATATTGTTTAGCAATGGCAAAGGCTTTTTGCTCCAGTTTAAATTCTAATTCTTTTACCAGTTTATTGGCCTCCGGTAAATATTCTGAATCCGGGAATTTATTAATAAACCCCTGAATTTTCTCAATGGCTTCTGTGGTTTCCTTTTGGTCTTTTGTATAAACCGGGGACAACATATAATAACTTTGCGCACTTAAAAATGATGCTTCTTCCAATTTTTCACTTTTAGGATAAGCCGTTGCAAACTGCTCAAACCTGTAAGCCGAAATGTAGTAGTCCTGCATTTTATAAAAGGTCATAGCATATAAGTACATAAGTTTTTGCGCTTGCGGTTTCCCTCTATAGTCCGGAACTATTTGTGCAAAAAGTCTGTTTGCCTTGGCATACTTACCTTCATTGTAAAGTGCTTCGCCCATTGTAAACTTCTCTTTAGTAGCACCTTCTCCTGAAAGCTTCAATACTTTTTGGTATTCACTACACGAGCTTAAAATGGCCAGCGTTATTAGTATGTAAAAAAACTTTTTCATAGATTTTTAAACAGAATGCAAAATTAAGTTATTAAAATGGATTTTAAAAATATTATTTCATCGCTAAAATAGTGGCTTACACTTAGTAACGATAAGGTTTAAGTATTATTTAACTTTTTAACTTTTCAATACGGTCAAAAAGTTTATGGTCCAGCACCATTTTCCCTTTTTCATTGTAGTAGTAAGCCTTATCAAATTTGTAATCTAATGAAACCTCGTCAAGCGTATAAGAATGCATTTGATGTACCTCCTGATTAAAAGATTCGTCATAGTAACTTATCATTATTAAAAACTCACCCTGTTGTTCTTTGATGTCTTCTTTTGAAAATTGGAACAACGGACTTTCTTTATCGATCTCATGAACAATGGTCCAGGTTGTAGGCAGATAATTAATAGCGTTTCTTTCAAGCTTAAGGTTGTAAAAATCGTTTACATAATCGCCTACATTATTCTGCCGGGTAAGTGATAATGTTACCGTCACTTTAGGGTGTATCATAGTACTTTTTCTATTATTCACTATCCTGAACATAATAGCTTTGGTATGATTAAAATCCCTTAAAACTATGTGCTTACTAAATCTGATAGCGGCTTTTGGTTTTGAAAAACGACCGTATAATAACCCGGTGACAAAAGCAAAAAGTACCAGTCCTAAAAAAGCTTCAAACGAAGATACTATACCACTTGCCAGCCCATGAGGCGCCATAGCCCCATAACCCAAAGTAGTAAAGGTTTGTGTTGAAAAGAAAAAAGCATTAAAAAAATCTTTGATGGCATTTCCCGTAGAGGGAACAATTTCTTCAATGCCAATCAAAAGATAGATTAAAGCAAAAATGGCATTAATGACAAAGCCCATTAAAAAGGTTAAAAAGAAAAAATATCCCCAGGAAATACTTACCAGAAAATTATAGGCTTCAGAAAACCTTCGGGCTTTATTTAAATGTAAAATATTAAAAGACCCGTTTGTATTCATCATACGTTCTGCAGAAGGAGCAGAAGCATTGCCTAATCCCGGATCTTTAATTTTTTTCACGTAACTTAAATTAGGCTAAATAAGCTCTTATTTTTTCTTTTAATCCGTTAGATGCAGGCACTACGGGTAATCTCACAGTATCCTGGCACAAATTCAAAGCTTCAAAAACGGCTTTGATCCCCGCCGGATTATTTTCTTCAAAAATGTAGCCAATAACGTCCATGAGTTTAAAATGAAGTTTGTAAGCTTCTTTTGCATCTCCTTTTAAACCCAGGCGAACCATATCTGAAAAGTTTTTAGGAAACGCTTGCCCTATGACTGAAATAACACCTGCGCCACCGGCCAGAACAACACCCAGGGCCAAATCGTCATCCCCGGAAATTATAAGAAAATCTTCCGGCTTGTTTTTTATCAATTCCAAATACTGCACCATATTATTTCCGGCTTCTTTAACCGCAATAACATTATCAAAATCGTTAGCAAGTCTTAATGTGGTTTCGGGCTCCATGTTTTTTGACGTTCTACCCGGAACATTATATAAAATGACATCAACCGGTGAGGCTTCCGCAATAGTCTTAAAATGTTGGTACAGGCCTTCCTGAGTTGGTTTGTTGTAATATGGAGACACCGATAAAATGGCATCAATACCACTTAAATCGGTGGATTTGATTTCTTCTACAACCTGATTGGTATTATTACCTCCAATCCCTAAAACCAAAGGCAAACGCCCATTATTAGCTTCTGAAATAGTTTTAATAACTGCTTGTTTTTCTTGTTTGGTCAGAGTGACACTTTCTCCGGTAGTTCCGCATATTACCAAATACTCTGTGCCGTTTTCTATATTGTAATTCACAATATTTGCCAACGCTTCATGGTCCACACTTAAATCTGAATTAAACGGTGTAACCAATGCCACTCCAGTACCTAAAAACTTACTATTCATTTTTAATTTTATTTAATATAGTTAAGTACCTAAAAACTTCATTTTTAAATACATTAAATTCCTTTATATCGGTTTTTATGATCAAATCATTTAATCGTTCATCGCTTTGTAAGATCCCAATTTTAAATTTTGACCGGGATGCCGCTGTCATCAACTTTAATTCCAATACATCCTGTTGATAATAGCTTATCAAAACATCAAAATCTCTGTCTAAAAAAGATTGCAATTCAACATTATTCACGGCACCGCTCCAACCAAAATCTTTCGGATTGAAACAATCATCCCAGGAATTCAAATCATCTTTTTTAATTTTAGAAAACGCTATGATCTTTAGTTTGTTAGCCCGTATCTTAATAAAATCGGCTAATTTTCTAAAGCTTTCAAAATCATTAAATTCTTCAATATTTAAGATAACACCTAAACTTTCTGTCTTAGAACCGGTAACATTTACGTGCCTTTCAGATAACAATTTGTTTAAGTACTTTTTATTAGATTTTTGCTTAAAACCCTTTAAAATCATTTATCTTTATACTTTGGGCAAAGGTAGCAAAACTACATTCAAAATTTTGATTTAATATATGAGGTTAACACATTTATTTTTTTTGTTAATTTTTTTAATTCTTCCAAGTTGTAAAGAGCAAAATCAGAACCTAATAAAAATTGAAGGCAAGCAAATTGCCATTACGGATACACTTTCTACCCATACCGATATTGAATCTTTTATAAAACCTTTTAGAGACAAGCTCGAAAAAGATCTGGACAGTGTTTTGGCTTATTCCGTTAAAGCTTATACTAAAAATGATGATGAATTAAATACGGCCATTGGCAATTTAATGACGGATATTATTTTTTCTGAAGCAAACCCCATTTTTAATAAAAGAACCGGTAACAACATTGATGCCGTGATGCTAAACCATGGTGGGATTCGTTCTATGATCCCTAAGGGGCCCATTACTGTAAGAACCGCCTACGAAGTCATGCCCTTTGAAAATAAAATTGTGGTGGTAGGGTTAAAAGGTAAAAATATTAATGATATGGTTTCCTATTTAGTTTCAGGAAAGCGGGCACACCCTTTTTTAGGGTTGAAGATCCTTCTTGATCAGGATTACAATCTTATCAAAGCCACCATTAATGGCGAAAATATTGATGAAAATAAAACCTATTACGTAGCCACTAATGATTATTTATACAACAACGGTGATAATATGGCATTCTTTAAACCTAGTGAGAGTTTCCTCAACTTAGATTACAAGGTAAGAAGTGCTATGATAGATTATTTCAAAAAGGTTGACACTATTAACCCGGTTAGAGATGACAGGTTTATCAGAAAATAATGTTCCATGAGACGAAGAGATTTTATTCAGCAATTAACAGCAGGAAGTGCTTTAACTATCGGTGGTTTAGGATTACACTCGTTTACGGCACCTTCAAAACATACCAAAATAACCATTCTTCATACCAATGATGTTCATAGTCATATAGATCCGTTTGGACCGGATGACGGAAGAAATGCCAATAAAGGCGGTGTGGCCAGACGTGCCAGTTTAATAGAATCTATCAGGAAGGAAAACCCTAACACCTTATTGTTAGATGCCGGAGATATTTTCCAGGGTACGCCTTATTTTAATTACTATGGCGGTGAGTTGGAGTTTAAGCTCATGAGTATGTTAAAATATGATGCTGCCACTATTGGTAATCATGATTTTGATAACGGCATTGACGGATTATATGCTCAACTACCTCATGCTAAATTCAGCATGGTTTCTGCTAATTATGATTTTTCCAATACCGTAATGGATACACACGTAAAACCCTATAAAGTCTTTAAAAGAGCAGGTATTAAAATAGGGGTTTTCGGTTTAGGTATCAAGTTAAAAGGGTTGGTAGAAAAAAGTCTGTCTAAAGAAACCAAATACCTGGACCCTATTGAAATTTCACAGGACATGAGTCGTATTTTAAAAACTGAGGAAAAATGCGATTTGATCATTTGCCTTTCGCATCTGGGATATCATTATAAAAACGCTCCTGATATTGCAAGCGATTTAAACCTGGCTGCAGCTACTAAAGATATTGATCTTATTATTGGCGGACACACACATACCTTCTTAAAAAAACCAACCGTTGTTAAAAATATGGAAGGCAAAAATATGCTTGTTAACCAGGTTGGTGCTTACGGTATCAATCTTGGTAGAATAGATTTTTATTTTGATGCCAACAAGAACAAATCGGCAGACGGTACATCCATTATTGTTTAACCAACATATTATCCGAAGCATAGTTTTCCTTTACTACCGTAACCTTCTTCGCTTTCCTTTCAAACATCATCATATATCTGAACATAAAATACAGGCCGGATACATATAACATGCGGTCTAACATCTCAAAACTCCAATGATAGATGTAGTACAAATTTATATAGTTCAATATCGTAGAGAAAATAATAAATATAACGCCTACTAAAAATATAACCGACTTTTTACTCTGCGTACTTAAATACACTCCAAAAGCTACAAAGGCCAGTATTATTAAGCTCAAACTTTTAACTGTAAATATTAATACTTCCGAACTGTCTGTAACTATCATATTAAGTACATTATACAAGGTATACAGGAAATACATACTAATACCGAATACAACGATTAAATAAACACCTATTATTTTATCTAACCGTAATACTTTAAACTTGGTTAGTGCCATGCCTATCAGGTACAAGTAGCTCAGAAAGTATAGTATACTTGATATTTTAAGATGTATATCTCCAACAAAAAACATGGAAGACAAATCGCCTAAAAAGGAAAAGATCAAAAATGATATAAATGCAATATTTAAATAACTGTTCCTAACGAAAAAGAAAATCAAAAATACCGGAACAAATAAAGGTAAGATTGATTTTGAAATCAACAGATTGTTGCCAATAGCCATAAAAACAATCAGGGCAATCAGTACGAGAAAAACACTGAAAAATACTTTATCAAAAGTAAGTTTGGACAAATTTTTCACAATAATAACATAAGTAGGTTAATTCAAATATAATAATTTAAGTTAATTTCAACGATTAAAACAAGCATTTTATCGATTATTTTATCAATTCATACCGTTCGTCGAACAAATAGCTTCCATTTTTGACATGTTAAAGCCAATAGTTCGTCTAAATGTTCAACTTTAACAAAAACGAATTATGAAAAAATATCTTCCTTTTGCCTTAAGACTTATTGTTGCTATTATTTTAATTCAAACACTTCGATTTAAATTCACCGCTCATCCCGATAGTGTATATATTTTTAGTCAGGTCGGCCTTGAGCCTTTTGGAAGAATTGGTATTGGTGTTTTGGAACTGATCTCTGGTATTCTGCTTCTAATACCTAAAACCGTTTGGGCAGGTGCAACACTTACTTTAGGCATTATTGGTGGTGCCATATTAATGCACTTAACCAAGTTAGGAATTGAGGTTAATAATGATGGAGGTGTTTTGTTTATTACTGCAGTTGTCATGTTTATCCTGTCTGCAACAATTTTATACATTTATAAAAAAGACATTCCTTTTTTAAGCTTTAGTTGATTTGGGAGATTCAACGTACACATGCATTTCTTCTTCTCTAACATCAGATAAAGCCGTTTGCTTACAAAAGAAATAGAATGCTGAAAGCGCTAAGGTAGTAGATATAAAATTCAATAAACTTCTCTGAGATATATACAAGTAAGCAACTTCAATCACTTCGGAAAACACAATACATAAAGCGCCTAAAAATAAGTATAAGGCTTTTTTATTGTCTCTGTAAAAGTAATTCAACAAGGCTCCTGAGAGTAATAATAACATAACTATATTGTACGTCAACTCTAAAAAATATTTACCAACCGGCATTTTTTGTTCAGGATCCACAATTAACTGCAATACATATATTAAATAAACATTAAGCGCCGTAAGCACTGTAATGTGTATCTTGAAGTTTTTCAGAATATGTTTAACATTTAATGACTTACATATTTCAATCGCTAAAAACATATAGGAAAGAATATATAACGAGTTCCCAACATAGTAATCTATATTACGCACTAATAAAAATGATTCGTTGTATGGAATTAGACTTACTATCAAACCTATAAGGTCTGAAGCAGCATAACATATCAGGAACAGGGAAAAGAATATTGTTTTTTTATCAAAAAAGATGAAATAAATAATCGCTATACTCGGTATAATCAAGGAGTTCAAAGTAAAAGCTACGGCTTCCTTACCCATAAACCCAAAAATGGCGAATAGAAGATAAATTACAAAGACTAAACTTACCAAGACTTTAGACTTGTTCATTTTGATAGATTTGGTTTCGGGACAAATATAAACAAATTTTACAATTAAACGATAAAAAAATGCTTTTTATCGATATTTTTTTAAAATAATTTGATTTTTTGTAAGAATTGATACTCGGAAACAATGTCTATATTTAAGTTTTCAGCCTTTTGTTTCTTACTTGGTCCCATATTATCACCAGCCACAATAAAACTGGTTTTTGAAGAAATAGAGCTACTTACTTTGCCTCCGTTATCTTCAATAAGCTTTTTTAGCTCATTTCTGGAGACAGATTCAAAGACTCCGGATACTACAATAGACTGGCCTTCCAGGATATTGGTCTGTCCTTCAAGTTGTTCAGCTGATATTTCTAACTGAACTCCAAATTGCTTTAACCGTTCAACTATGCCATTATTTTCTTCAGAGCTAAAAAAGTCTGCTACACTCTCTGCTATTTTGGTTCCTATTTCATCTACATTTACTAAATCTTCTTCAGTGGCATTGGAAATAGCGTCAATACTTTTATAATGCTTAGCTAATTTTTTAGCAACAGTTTCTCCTACATATCGTATTCCCAGGGCATATAAAACCCTTTCAAAAGGAATGTTTACCGATTGAGCAATCCCTTCAATTAAATTATCGGCACTTTTTTCCGCCATACGCTCCAACGGGATCACCTGTTCTTTGGTTAATTCATACAGATCCGAATAATTCTTTATAAGTCCTTCATTAACCAATAAAGCCACTGTTTCGCCTCCTAAACCTTCTATATCCATCGCTTTACGTGAAATATAATGTTGAATGCGCCCAATGATCTGCGGATTACAGCCATTATAATTTGGGCAATAATGTTGTGCCTCACCCTCTTTTCTGATTAATGTTGTTCCACATTCCGGACAATGTTCAATATATATTGTTGGCTCTGATGTTTGCGGACGTTTACTTAAATCCACTCCCAGAATTTTAGGAATGATCTCGCCGCCTTTCTCAACATAAACGGTATCCCCTATTCTAACATCCAGCTTTTCAATTTGATCTGCGTTGTGCAATGAGGCTCTTTTAACCGTAGTCCCTGCCAAATCCACCGGTTCCAGGTTAGCTACCGGTGTAATGGCTCCAGTGCGCCCTACCTGGTATGAGATACTATTTAACCTAGTTGAAACCTGTTCCGCCTTAAACTTATAGGCCATGGCCCAACGCGGTGCTTTGGCCGTATACCCTAATTCTTCCTGTTGTTGTAGATCGTTCACCTTAACCACTACACCATCGGTTTCATAAGGCAGATCGTGTCGATGTTCATCCCAATAGGCAACAAATTCTAAAACGTCCTCAATTGAATTAGCAAGTTTAGCCACATCAGGTACTTTAAAGCCCCAGGCCCTGGCTTTTTCCAAATTTTCAAATTGAGTTGTAATTCCCAGGTTCTCACCCTTGATACTATATAACAAACACTCCAAAGGCCTTTTGGCAACCTCTGCACTGTTCTGTAATTTTAAACTCCCTGAAGCCGTATTTCTTGGGTTTCTATAAGCTTCTTCGCCGTTGGCAATACGTTCTTCGTTCATTTTATTGAACCCCTCAAAAGGCAACACAATTTCACCTCTAATTTCAAACTTTGGGGGATAATCGCCTTTTAATTGCAATGGTACCGATTTGATAGTTTTCACATTGGCCGTAACATTATCCCCCTGAAAACCATCGCCTCTGGTAACAGCTCTGACCAACATCCCATTTTCATAGGTCAAACTCATGGAAGCACCATCGTACTTTAATTCACAAGTATATTGAATAGCACCATCCACCAACTTTTTTATACGCGTTTCCCAATCCTGTAAATCTTCTTTTGAATACGAGTTATCCAAAGAATACATACGATTTTCGTGAACAACCGTTTCAAAATTTTTTGTCACTTCGCCACCAACGCGTTGTGTGGGCGAATTGGCATCGTAAAACTCCGGATGTTCATCTTCTAATGCCTGCAATTCCTTAAGTTTTATATCAAACTCATAATCTGAAATCGTTGGAGCATCCAACACATAATAATTGTAATTATGCGCCCTGAGCTCATCTCTTAGTTGGTTTATTTTTTGTTCTATACTCATTATAATTGCCACTAATTCACAAATAATTTAACTGTTAACTGACACTGAAAACTACTAACTAAATACACCCTTAATCATCCTGTCTTTTTTAAAGATGTCCTGTTTTAATTCTATGTCTTTAAAATTATAATCTTTTAATAAATCAATCATATCATGTCCTAAATATTCATTTATTTCAAAAAACAACTTGCCGTTTTCCTTCAAATTAGCCTTAGAAAACTCGCAAATAGTTTTATAAAATAATAACGGGTCATCATCATCAACAAATAATGCCACATGGGGTTCATTATTTAAAACATTTCCTTTCATAAGCGCCTTTTCTTGAAGCCGAACGTATGGCGGATTGGAAACAATCACATCAAACTTATGAGATGCTGAAACAAGTTCAGTATGACAAGGGTTTAGAATATTATCTTCTATAAATGCAACTTCAACGTTATTCAGTTCAGCATTTTGTTTGGCCATCTTTAAGGCTTTATTACTAACATCCAAGGCATACACTTTTGCTTTTGGTAAGTTTTTTGCCAGTGACACCGCAATACAACCGCTTCCGGTTCCTATATCCAGCACTCTGAACTCTGAACCCTGATCTTTGAACGCTGCAATAATCCAATCTACTAATTCTTCAGTCTCAGGTCTTGGTATTAGTACATGGGCATTCACCTTAAACAGTAATCCAAAGAATTCAGTCTCTCCTAATATATATTGTATAGGCTTTCCCTTTTTTAACAAGTCCAGAGCATTCAAAATGATCTCTAAATTTTCAATCTTAACATCCGACTCCAGGGCTAATTTCAACCTGGATATACCGTAATAAGCCTCTGCTAACATAAAAAAGAAATTGTCTATTTCTTTTTTAGGGTACATGGCATGTAATTCGGTTTGAAATGTATTTTGAACTTCCCTCAGCATTCTCATAAATCCCTGATCATCCAAACACCACAGCTATAATGTCCCGTATTACCTAGGGCGCCGTCCAAATGTTTAAAGCCATAGCTTTCATAAATATGAATAGCTGCTTTTAATTGTGAAGCCGACTCCAAATAGCACTTTTTATACCCCAGATCCTTGGCTGCTTTCAAACACGTTTCGAACATCAGCCTACCATAACCTTTCCCTCTTACTTCAGGCGAAAAATACATTTTTTGGAGTTCGCATATACTGGTATCAAAATCTTTTAACGGCTTTATTCCCGCACCTCCTAAAATAGTGCCGTTATCATCAATAACAAAATAAATGTCGTCATCATTCCGATAAGATTCATACATTCTGGGCGTTTCTTCATCCTCATAAGCCGTTCCTGTTAGTGGAATTTTAAACTCATGAAAACACCCCCTAATAACTTGCTCAATTTGCGCATTATCCTGGGGCTGAATTTCTCGAATAACAATAGTATCTTTACTCACTTTAAAATGGTACTTTTATACGAGTGAAGATACTTAAATCTATAAAAATGAAATTAAAGCCATTCATTATTTTATCAACAACTATATTATTATCGGTTACCGGCTGCACTGTAAAGGAAAAACCGGAGTTTTTGAGCGTTGAAAACATAAAAGTATTAAAATCTTCATCTAAAGAGGTTACGTTTTCTGCCGATGCTTTATTCTTAAATCCTAATGATATTGGCGGGGAATTAAAAACCGATGCTATAAAGGTTTTTGTGAATGATAATGAGATGGCAACCGTTTCTACCAAAAGTTTTAAAGTACCCGTAAAAAAGGAGTTTTCCATTCCGCTAAAAGCAAGTATCCCGATTGACAGTATTTTTAGTGATAAAAGCATTGGTGGCTTGATTGGAAGCTTGTTCAGTAAAAAAATTAAAGTGCAATATAAGGGTGATATCATATATAAAGTTTTTGGCTTTTCATACACCTATAATATTGACAAGACAGAAAATGTTAAAATCAAACTGTAGTCTTTGACAAATCATGAATTTTATATAAAACGTTGTATTGAGATGGGCAAAAACGGTTTGGGCAACACCAGGCCAAACCCCATGGTTGGTGCAGTCATTGTTCATAACAACAGCATTATCGGCGAAGGCTACACCAGTGCTTATGGCGGCAATCATGCCGAAGTAAACGCTATACATTCAGTTGAAAACAAAGCACTTTTAAAAGCGTCTACACTTTATGTGACTTTAGAACCTTGCTCCCATTTTGGAAAAACACCACCGTGTAGTGACCTTATTATCAAACACGACATACCTAATGTAGTCATTGGATGCATTGATGACAATGAGCAAGTAGCAGGAAAAGGCATAAAAAAACTTATGGAAGCGGGTGTAAATGTAATTGTTGGAGTTTTAGAAAATGACTGTAAGGCACATCATAAACGATTTTTTACATTTCATAATAAAAAGCGTCCGTATATCATTTTAAAATGGGCAGAAACCTCGGATGGCTTTATAGCACCTGAAACCAAAAACGAGCAAAAACCTGTTTGGATCACAAACACCTATTCCAGGCAATTAGTGCATAAATGGCGTACTGAAGAGCAAGCTATCCTTGTGGGAACCAATACCGTTTTGCAAGACAACCCGGGTTTAACCGTTCGCAATTGGACCGGGCAAAATCCAACCAGAATTGTGATTGATAAGGACCTTAAACTTGCAAAAGATTACCATGTTTTTAATAATGATGCCGAAACAATTGTGATTTCAAGTGATCCTGTTGATTTCTCGCAAAATATAGCTAAACAAATTTGTGATATATTATTTAAGAACGATATCAATTCCGTAATCATTGAAGGTGGCGCTAAAACACTTCAAACCTTTATTAATGAAGACCTGTGGGACGAAGCCAGGGTTTTTACCGGAAATATCTCCTTTAAAAACGGTACAAAAGCTCCTGTTTTTACCGGAAAATTAATTTCAGAAGAACAAATCCAGTCTGATACGCTTAAAATTTACAGGAATGATTAAAGCTCTGATTTTCGACTTTGGCAATGTTTTCATTAGCCTTAATGAGGCTTACACACTTAATTATATAAAACATTTTGAATCGTCTGAGCATTTTAATGATATTATTGAAACCAACCTGTCTTATGAAAAAGGATTGATCTCAACAGATGCCTTTCTTGATGCTTATAAAACTTATTTCCCGGACCAATCAAAAGAGGACATTATTTTTAAGTGGAATTCCATTTTGGGAGATTTTCCAAAGCATAAACTGGATTTTCTTAAAGATCTGAAAGAAAACACCAATTACAAACTCATACTTTTAAGTAACACCAATGAGCTCCATATGGATTGGATTAAAAAGCACATTCCTTTTTATAAAGATTTCAAAAACTGTTTTGATGCTTTTTATTTGTCCTATAAAATTCACCGGAGAAAACCGGATAAAGCTATATTTAATTTCGTCTTAAATAAGGATCAGCTTAAAGCAGAGGAATGTCTCTTTATTGATGACAATAAAGACAATATCAGAAGCGCTAATTACCTGAACATTCATACCTGGCACCTCAACTCCAAAAAAGATGATGTCTGTAACCTGTTTAATGTTAAAAGCAATTTATTCTAATTTTTGACCGAAAAGGATACATATAAAACCATCTCCTCAAACATAGAAGGTATTTTGTTTAAAGACAAAAACAGTAAGTTCTTTGGGTATGCCTATAAAGTTCTAAATGAAGATGATGTAAAAAAACACATAGCACATTTAAAGAAAGCACATCACGCTGCCAGACATTGGTGCTATGCTTACAAAATAGGAACAGAAACCACAATATTCAGGGCCAATGACGATGGCGAGCCCGGTAATTCAGCCGGTATGCCTATTTATAATCAGATTTTGTCTTTTGAAGTCACCAATATTTTAATCGTTGTTGTACGCTATTTTGGTGGTGTTAAATTAGGAGTCAGCGGATTGATCAATGCTTATAAAACTACGGCACAATTAACTTTAGAAGCATCCCATATTATAGAAAAGACCATCAATATGGATTACATCCTATCTTTTGGTTATAAAAATATGAATACGGTGATGCGTATTATTAAAGAGAAGAATTTAAAAATTACGAATCAAAAACTGGAGTTGGATTGCGAAATAACCATTTCAGTAAGAAAAAAAGAGGCTGAAACTATATTCAAAACTTTTGATAACCTCTATGAAGTTGATATAAAAAAAGTCTAATTCAGCATATCAAATGCTTCCAAAATATAGTTTGGAGCTTTCACCGGCCTATTTGTTTTCGTATCCATAAAAACCAAAACCGTATTAGCAGTAGTTAAAATATCACCTTTTTCATTAGTAATTTCATAGTCAAATTCAATCTTGGCAGTTGGCTTATTTTTTAGTTGAGTTTTTACATTAATTACATCGTCATAACCTGCTGGTTTTTTATAGTTTATACTCAAGGAAACAACTGGTAGCATGATGCCTTTTTCTTCCATAAGCTTGTAAGATATTCCTAACTTTCTCAACCATTCAACACGTCCCATTTCTAAGTATAGTGCATAATTACCATGATATACCACGCCCATTTGGTCTGTTTCGCCATATCTCACTCTTATTTGTATTTCGTCGAATTTCATTGTAATTATTGAATATTTTTTTGTAGTTTCGGAAAGCAAATAAACATGAGGAAAAATTTCTAAAAATTCAACAAAATTTCATTTTTTTTTTAAGAATTTTGTTCACATATTTGCCAACGAGAACGGGGATAAAAAAGCATAGGGGATCTCTTTCTTAATAACTAACTAACAAAAACCATAAAATTTAACAATGAGTGTAACTGCGCAATCGGTATGGAATAATTGTCTGAAATTTATAAAGGATAATATTCAACCGCAAGCATATAAAACTTGGTTTGAGCCCATAGTCGCAGTTAAACTTACTGACAATGCTCTAAGCATTCAGGTTCCCAGTAAATTCTTCTATGAGTGGCTTGAGGAGCACTATGTTAAAATTTTAAAAGTTGCACTTACTAAGGAACTGGGTAAAAATGCCAAATTGGTTTACATCATTAAAATGGAAAACACCTATGGCAATAAACAACCCTTCACTGAAAAAATTCCAAGCGCTAACAGAACTGCTGTAAAATCTCAGGATGTTGACATTCCTTTAAATAATAAAAGTCCGGAATTAAGAAATCCGTTTGTTATTCCAGGCATAAGAAATGTAAAAGTAGAATCTCAACTTAATCCTAATTATAGCTTTGATAACTTTTTAGAGGGCGACTCAAACCGTTTGGCCAGAAGTGCCGGTTTAGCAGTAGCCAACAAACCGGGAGGGACATCATTCAATCCGTTATTGATTTTTGGTGGTGTAGGCCTTGGGAAAACGCATTTGGCACATGCCATTGGTGTTGATATTAAGGACAAATACCCTGAAAAAACTGTTTTATATATATCAGCGGAAAAATTCACGCAACAATATATTGATGCTATAAAAAAGAATAACAGAAATGATTTTATTCATTTTTATCAGATCATTGATGTATTGATCATTGATGATGTGCAATTCTTTTCGGGAAAAACAGGAACACAGGATGTTTTCTTCCACATATTCAACCATTTGCATCAAAACGGCAAACAAGTTGTTTTAACCAGTGATAAAGCGCCTGTTGACATGCAGGATATTGAGCAACGCTTGTTATCTCGTTTCAAATGGGGGCTTTCTGCAGAATTGCAAACTCCGGATTTTGAAACACGTGTTTCAATTCTTAAAAACAAATTATACAGAGACGGGGTTGAAATGCCTGATGACATTGTAGAATATGTTGCCAAAAACATAAAGTCCAATGTAAGAGAGCTGGAAGGCGCTATCATTTCATTAATTGCACAATCTTCGTTCAATAAAAAGGAGATCACTATTGACCTGGCAAGAATCATTGTTGAGAAGTTCGTTAAGAATACCAAGCGTGAGGTTTCCATAGATTATATCCAAAAAGTGGTATCTGATTATTTCCAGATGGATATAGACACCTTGCAGTCAAAAACCAGGAAACGCCATATTGTTCAGGCACGTCAGTTAGCCATGTTCTTTGCCAAAAAATTCACCAAAGCCTCTTTGGCAAGTATTGGGTCTCAAATTGGTAAACGTGACCACGCTACAGTTTTACATGCTTGCAAAACAGTTGATAACCTGTCTTCAACAGATAAACAATTCAGAAAATACGTTGAGGATATCACTAAAAAACTTTCTGTATAAAATTCCATTCCAATGACTAGAATACTAATGGTTTGTTTGGGCAATATTTGTCGTTCACCATTAGCCGAAGGCATTTTAAAATCAAAGCTAAACGCCGATTCTTTTTTTGTTGATTCTGCCGGAACCGCTAATTATCATACGGGAAGTCAACCGGACAGGCGCTCTATTGCAGTTGCCAGGAAATACGGCCTGGAAATAGCGCATTTAAGAGGTCGCCAGTTTACCGTTAATGATTTTGATGATTTCGACTTTATTTACGTGATGGATGAATCTAACTACCACAACGTAACGCGGTTAGCGAGAAATGAGGACGATACTGAAAAAGTCAATATGATTTTGAACGAAGTATACCCGAATCAAAATTATGATGTTCCGGATCCGTATTACGGTGGTGATCAGGGTTTTGAAAATGTATATAAAATGCTGGATGAAGCCTGTTCTGTCATTGCAGAAAATTTAAGTTAGAACATCAATGAACACCGGTAAAGGAAACCTTTATTTAATTCCCACTACTTTAGGTGATAATAACCCCTTAGAGGTTTTACCGGCCACTGTTCAATATACCATTGAAAAGCTCAATATTTTTATTGTTGAAAACGAAAAAACGGCCAGACGCTTCATAAAAAAAATAACACCTTCGAAGCCACAGCCTTCGTTAACGCTGTTTACCCTAAACAAACACACGGAAATAACCGACATACCAGGCTTTTTAAACCCTTGCCTGAAGGGCGATGATGTTGGATTGCTATCTGAAGCCGGTTGTCCGGGCGTTGCAGACCCCGGAGCCGAAATTGTTAAAATTGCCCATGAAAAGGATATTAAGGTGATTCCTTTAGTAGGCCCTTCTTCTATTTTACTGGCATTAATGAGTTCCGGGATGAACGGGCAACGTTTTGCTTTTAACGGCTACCTCCCTATTGACAAAGGTGAAAGAAAAAACGAATTGAGACGGTTAGAACGTCTGTCGTTCGAACAAGATCAATCCCAGATTTTTATTGAAACGCCTTATCGAAACAATAAAATGTTGGAAGATATTACATCCGTTTTAGGAGCTAGCACTAATGTATGTGTAGCCTGTGATATTACGCTTTCTACAGAATTCATTAAAACAAAAACGGTCAATGCATGGAAAAAAAATATGGTAGACCTTCATAAAAGACCTACCATATTTATTATTCATAAAAGCTAAACGTTGTTTTAGATAGCTTTTGCCTTTTTGTTAGGTTTGATAAAAGAAGTATCGTAACCTGAAAAACGCTTCATATAAGTATAAACCGTGGTTCCGAAGCCATCGGCAAAATTATCAAGTCCGTAACTTCTCAAGTACTTTTTAACACTTCCGGGCCCTGCCAAATGCGCAGCTGCCAAAATTCCGGATTCGGTAACAATAACACCATTAATTCGTTTTCCAACAAAATTTCTAATGTCACGTCTTAAAATCCACTTGTTCCTTTCAGCATTAGCAATAAATGCCTTTTCCTGAAGTTTTGGGTCGTTTAAAAACTCATTTGGATTATTAATTCCAATCAGTTTTAAAGTTTCCTTTCCAAATTGGTATTTACCTAAGTAACCAAAGGTATTTACACAGGCATAATCACCTCTTGATTCTTTAAAAGCAACCGCTTCTTTAAAACCAACAAAAGATTTACCTAAATAAGGAGAGAAAACTTCGTTAGATGCTATAAGATCCCTGTCTCCAGCATCTTCTGAACCAACTGTATAGTCTAAGTCCAGTCCTTTTGTAGAATACTTACTCAAGTCTACTGTTTCATTTGAGGAAAATGAAACATACAATAAAAAGCATATTGTAAGCCCGAGGGTAAAATAACTTGCAATATTCTTTACCATAATTCTAAATTTTTTCAGCATAATTTTTTCAAAAACTATGCCTTGAAATTTGAGCGTGCAAAATTATAAAAAATTTTAATAACTTCAAAACTACTCGTTTAAATACTATATTTAATAGTAGAATAGATGAAAAACACACCTTTTTTTACTAATTTCTAACGTAGGAAAAGGCATTTTTATCATATTAATAATGCTAAAAATTGTTCTTATTAGGGAAGATTGGGTCTTAATCTTATTCAAATTTACGTCAAAACTTAAAAAAAACTGACGTCTTCTGGAATTATTTGTTAACAACTGACTGTCAATATCTTCCGCCCCGCTTAGCAGCCCTTCTGCACCGTAGCCTACAGCCACATTTAGCCATTTTGGAATGTTACTTTCTTTAAAAAAAGAATGCAAATTGGCGCTTAGCCAATAAGTTTGCCCGTTATAATCTTTCAAAACTTCTTCCAAAAGGCCTTTTCCCAGCTTTTCAGGGTTCTGTGGAGCATATTTTGTTTGATGAAATGAGTACTTTACGTCAATTCGTTGTTCATTCCACAGTAATTCTTGCCCAATATAGAGTCCCGTTCCCGCAGCATTTGCAGCAATATCACCCCACGAAAAACCCCATTCTTTGGAATAGCCATCTAACACTTCAACCGCGGTTAAAAACCCGAATCCAAGTGTGGCGCCATACAGTAACTGGTCTTTTTTACGCACACCACTCCAATGCATTAAATCAGCTCCTACTCTGCCCAATTGATACGATGTGAACACATGCCCCATTTTATCCATTTGAAGCCATTCATTATTGTCATTAACCGTATGGAATTTTGAACGATCGAAATCCGAATACCAAAGCTGATTTAATCCAACTAACGAAGCGGTAGCCAGAGTGGTCTCAGAAATAACCACTAAGTCTCTCCTGGGCTTGTTTAAAGTATCGCTTGGCGTTAAAAAAGTATCGAGTTTTGATTGTGAAAATGATGCTGTTGACACAAATGCAGCCAGAAAAAGATATATGACATCAAGCCACTTCACTCCTATTTATAAATTCCTTGTGAAGACAAATACTTTTGATAGGCTCTGGCATTCACATTATGCTGTGACAACGTTTTAGCGAACTTATGAAAGCCAACGCGTTTAGGATCAGCGGCAAAATACAAATACTTGTGTTTTTCATAATTTAAAACAGCTTCTATTGCTGATAAATCTGGCATAGTGACAAGTCCCGGAGGCAAACCGGCATATTTATAGGTATTGTACGGAGACTCTATTTCCTTATGAACATTCAGCACGCGTTTAATAACTGTATTCTTATATTTTGGCAACTTATAAGCAGCAAATTTAAGTGTCGGGTCTGCCTGTAAAGGCATGCCTATCTCCAACCTGTTTATATAAACACCTGCAATTCTTGGCTGCTCCGTTGGTTGTTTTGATTCTTCATATACAATGGAAGCCAGCGCCATGACTTCGTCTTCCGATAAACCGAGCCCTTTAGCTTTACTTAAACGCGATTCGTTCCAAAAACGATTGTATTCCTTTAACATACGGTCTCTAAACGCTTCTGCCGAGGTATTCCAGAAAAGCTCATAACTATTAGGTAAATACATCCCTAAAGCTGTTTCATCTTTAAAATTATTTTCAGAATAAAACGCCTGATCTTTCATGGCATTTAATAAAGCAACACTATCCGCTTCAATTTGAAGCGCTATTCTACCAGCCAGTTTTTCCAGCGAATTTTGATTGTTGAATGATACTTTCACCGGTAAGTTGTTACTTCTGATAGAGTTAATAATATCATTATTACTCATAGCTTTCTTTATGGCAAACTTTCCGGCTTTAATATTACTGATGTACTTTTTCTGTTTTGCCAAAGCATCAAACTTATCTATATCTTTTAACAAAGGCTCTAACTGTTCCCTAACCTCTTTGTAAGTGTCGGTTGATCTGATATAGATATAGGCTTCTTCATTATTAAATGCCGTATTAGGTGCCATCATAGCGGAATAGATATAGTAGGCGAAATAACCTGCAACCGCTAATCCTAGCAAAGCAACGGCCCAAAGAATTTTTTTAATGTACATCTTGTTTATTTATGAGCTGAAATAAATACTCGTTTTTATAAGAACTATTCACGTAGTTCCAATCCTTTTTAAGGCCAACCTGCTTAAATCCCTGGCTTTTAAAAAGCTTAATACTGGTTTCATTCTCTTCAGAAATATTACAATACAACTGATGTAAGCCCAAATGAGCAAAACAATAAGACACCAATAATTTAAGCGCCTCGGTACCATAACCTTTCCCCCGGGTTTTACTATCTTTTATTAAAATACCAATACCGGCTCTGCTGTTTTTAAAATCGAAATCGTAAATATCTATCATTCCAAGGGGCACATCCTTATAACTTGATATAACCAATCGTAATTGTTTCACCTCATAAATATCTTTATGAGCGTTTTCTATATACTGTTTGATTATGAATTTGGAAAACGGGGTTTGTGTGCTACTAATGTCCCAGATGGTTTCATCGTTTTCAACCGCATGAACAAACTCCAGATCTTCCGGTTCCAAAGCACGTAAGTAGATATGTTCTCCTTTAAGTGTCGTCATATCGTCCCTTGATACACAAATTTTGCCGGACCAATAAGCCATACGTTTTTGTAGACGCCGTTTTCAACATCAAAAGACACCTTTAACTCACCGCCCTGTACGTTTAAATTGATCAGGTTATCATTGGTTTCTTTAATAGCATGCATAGCCAAAGCTACTGCGGTGGCTCCTGTACCACAAGACAAGGTTTCGTCTTCAACGCCACGTTCGTAGGTTCTAACGGTAAAGGTATCATCTGTTATTTTTTTAACAAAATTCACATTGCTACCAATGTCATTATAAGGTGCACCATATCTGATTCTGGCGCCTTCGATTTTAATATCAAAGGTTTCAATAGCCTCCTCAAATTGAACGTGATGAGGAGATCCGGTATCTAAAAACACATGGTTTTCATGTTTCTCCACGACGTCAACATCCAGCATTTGTAATTTGACTATATCACCTTCAATGAAGGCGTGATGCAAACCGTCTATAGCTTCAAAAACAGCCTTATTTTCAATGACACCGAGCTGTCTCGCAAAAGCTACTAAACAACGTCCGCCATTGCCACACATCGTGCTTTCATTTCCATCAGAATTATAATAAACCATTTTAAAATCCAAAGTATCATGATCTTCCAATAGAATAAGACCATCCGCCCCTATGCCAAAACGTCTGTCGCATAAAAAAGCGACGTGTTTGGTATTATTTTTGTCGAACGTTAATTGACGATTATCAATCATCACAAAATCGTTTCCCGTTCCTTGATATTTATAAAAAGTTTGCTGCATAATCAGAGAACAAATATATGAATATAAAACCGTTTTATTGATTGTTAAATAGGAGTTAAAGTTGGCGTTAAAATACCGTTAAAACAAAAATCATAACTCAATAAATATTTAATTTTAATCGTTGTAAGGATTCCCGTCTTCACTTCGACAAGTTCAGTGTGGCACACGGGAATGACAATTTCAAAGGAAACCTCAAATTAAAAATTCGAGGCGTCATTTTTAAATAAAACTTAATACTGAAAAATTATGAAGAAGATCTTATCGTTAGTACTGATTTCGGCCTTAGGCGGCGTTTTAACACTTGGAGCCTACAAATTATTTTTAGAAAAAGAAAACACTGTAGTTATTGATAACACGCAAACTACACCTACCTTTTTACCTACAAGTAATTTAAGCACCTTATATAATACTACCGAAGCTCCGGATTTTGTTTCGGCCGCAGAAAATACGGTGAATGCTGTTGTGCACGTAAAAAATCTGTCAATGACCTCCGGGCAAATGACTTTTGAAGATTTCTTTTACGGAAGACGTTCTCAACGCCCGCAATTAGGGACAGGATCAGGTGTTATTATCAATGCCGATGGTTATATTATCACAAATAATCATGTTATAAAAAACGCTCAGGAATTATCGGTGACCATGAATAACAACAAAACATACGAAGCCAAATTGATAGGTGCCGATGCCAAAACCGATATAGCCCTCTTAAAAATTGAACCTGATGAAGATTTACCTTATGTAACGTTTGGTGATTCTGACAATGCTAAAATAGGCGAATGGGTTTTAGCCGTTGGAAATCCGTTTAATTTAACATCAACAGTAACTGCCGGTATTATTAGTGCCAAGGCAAGAGATATTTCCGGAAACCCGGGTAATGTTCAGTCTTTTATTCAAACAGATGCGGCCGTAAACCCTGGAAATTCCGGTGGTGCACTTGTAAATACGAATGGCGAACTCATTGGCATTAACACTGCCATTACGTCGCAAACAGGTTCTTATATCGGGTATTCATTTGCGGTTCCAAGTAATATTGCCAGAAAGGTTATTGAAGATATTATGGAATACGGTAATGTTCAGAACGGTATTTTAGGGATCAGAGGAGGCACTTTAAACAGTAAGGCTTCAGAAGAGCTGGGCATTAATGATACCGAAGGTGTTTACATTGCCGATGTTGTTGAAGATTCTGGAGCGGATAAAGCCGGATTACAAGAAGGTGATATCATTAAAAAGATCAATAATATCAAGATTTCTAAATTTGCAGATCTTACCGGTCAAATAAACTCTAAAAGACCATACGATGTTGTAAACGTTACCTATGCCAGAAATGGCAAGCTAAATACGGTTCCTGTAACGTTATTAAAAAATGAAACTTATACAATGCCCTTAGTTGGTGAAGTTAAAAATGCCAAAGAAAAAGACCTGAAAAAGCTCAAAGCTTCAAACGGTGTAAAAATCATTAGTTTGGATGAAACCTATGCAGACTACTGGAAAAAAAACAGTGTTGAAGAAGGAAGCATTATCACGTCTATTAACGGCATTAAAGTAAATTCTGTTGATGATGTTCAAAGTGCTCTCAAAAACAAGTCTGATTATGACGGGTTAAGAATAGAACTCATTAATTCCAAAGGCGAAAAAGACCATTTTAATTTCAGATAGATTTCCTTAAAAACGTAAATAAGTAGCATAACCTCTTTAAGTAAAATTAAAGGGGTTATTTTTTTGTTAAAATGTGCTACGAAAACGTTTGAAATATGATAATTTTGCCACAAACTTAAACACACGACTAAACCATTTAAGCATGAACTTTAATGAAACTTATGAAAAAGAACTGGCATTTCAGGCAGACCGCAGAAGAGCTACTGTTGAGTTTATAAAAACAGTAAGTGACCTTTGGTACGACAAGTCCATTGAACTGGTTCTTTTTCGAAATCAATTGATCGACAGAAACGTAAGTCAGATCTTAAACTTGCATGATTATGCGGGTAAATTTGTTCAAAAACCCATTTCTATTTTTGATTCTGTTGAAATTGCAAGAGCCATTAAAACCCTGGACATTCCTCCTGCTAAATTAGATATCGGTAAACTGACCTATGAATTTCATTTGGATGACAATAAACATGCCAACGCTACGGCCTTTGTTGCCAGAAAGCTTAAAGATGCAGATAAGAACAATGGCATTGAGCCCAAAGATGTGGTGCTTTATGGTTTTGGCAGAATTGGACGGCTGGTTGCCCGGGAATTAATGGTAAGAACCGGTAAGGGCAGTCAATTGCGTTTGAGAGCTATTGTGACCAGAGGTACCATTGATGAAACTATTCTTGAAAAAAGAGCGTCTTTGTTACGCAATGATTCTGTGCATGGTGATTTTCCCGGAACGGTTTCCATAGATGTTAAAAATAGCGCCCTTATAATCAATGGTACCACGGTAAAGGTCATATCATCCAATGCTCCGGAGGATATAGATTATACACAATTCAATATCAATAAAGCATTGGTCATTGATAATACCGGTGCTTTTAGAGATAAAAAATCGTTAAGCAGGCATTTAAAAGCCAAAGGTATAGAAAAGGTTTTATTGACAGCTCCGGGTAAAGAAGTACCCAACGTTGTATATGGCGTTAATCATAAAGAGAACAACCCGGATAAAGTCAAGATATATTCGGCAGCGTCCTGTACTACCAATGCCATTACTCCTGTTTTAAAGGCTATTGAAGATTCTTATGGTATAAAATCTGGTCATTTGGAAACCATTCACGCTTATACGAACGATCAGAATTTGGTAGATAATTTTCACAAAAAATACCGTCGCGGCCGTGCAGCAGCATTAAATATGGTTATCACCGAAACCGGTGCCGGTAATGCCGTTGCTAAAGCCTTACCAAGTTTAAAAGGGAAATTGACATCAAATGCCATACGGGTTCCGGTTCCAAACGGCTCCTTAGCCATTTTAAATTTAGAACTGGCAAAGAAAACCACTTTAAACGGTATAAACACTATTTTAAAGAAATATGCCCTGGAAGGTGATCTGGTGGAGCAAATTAAATACGAGCTCAGTGATGAATTGGTTTCCAGTGATATTGTTGGTAGTTCAGCACCCTCCATTTATGACAGCAAAGCAACTATTGTAAGATCTGACGGAAAAAATGCGATTCTATATATTTGGTATGATAATGAATATGGCTATAGTCATCAGGTGATCAGACTTGCAAAATATATTGCCAAAGTAAGACGTTATACTTATTATTAACAGAAGACATCTGATATTGAATTTTAATCGTATATACAAAAGCCTCACCAAGTGAGGCTTTATATAAATATAAATTTTTAACTTCGTAGAAACCAAATTAATCCATTTAAACCAATCATAAATGAATCGCTTTAAGCTATCTACTTTTATTTTCCTTTTTCTATTTATTTCGTTTACATCATTAAATGCGCAGGAAAGTCAGCAATCACAGTCTATAAACGATGGTTCTATAAACGAAAAATTCGAGTTTGTACTAAGAAAATCCGGTAATTTCAAGGGCACTAACGGGCAAGCTTATGAAGCCGTTAAGCGCAGTATGTTTCTTAGCTTACAAAGACATACTATAGATTCCATTAATACGCTGAAGAAAGAATTATCTAATTCAAATGCCACTATAACAAGTCAGGATAAAGAAATTAATGAGTTAAAGAGCAATTTGACACAAACGCAAACCACGTTAGATAATACCAATAAGGAAAAAGACAGTATGGCACTGTTTGGTATGCAGATGAGTAAAACCGGTTATAATATGCTTATGTGGACCATTATAGCTGCTTTACTGGCACTGCTTATCTTGTTTATTTATAGGTTTAAAAACAGTAATGCCGTTACCAAACTGGCAAAACAAAACCTTGCTGAAATTGAAGAAGAGTTTGACGAGCACCGTAGAATTGCTCTGGAACGCGAACAAAAAGTAAGACGTCAATTGCAAGATGAAATAAACAAACAAAAAGGCGTGCAATAAATAATATCACATAAAAAACTAAAAAAGCTGTCTAAAAAACTAAATTTTTGTCAACCTGAACTCGTTTCAGGTTCTCATAGTCTCTAATAATCAGTAAAATGAGATTCTGAAATAAATTCAGAATGACAATTTCAAATATTCTTTAGACAGTTTTTTATTTGATTCTTGCTATGTATCTATCTTGAATAATTAGGGGATTCTTTGGTAATGGTCACATCATGTGGATGACTTTCATTGATGCCGCTGGCTGTAATTTTTACAAATTGCCCATGCGCTTTTAACGTTTCAATATCTTTGGCACCACAATACCCCATACCGGCACGTAAACCACCTATGAACTGGTGAATGCTTTCATATAGATCGCCCTTATAAGGGACACGTCCTACAATGCCTTCCGGTACTAATTTTTTAATATCATCTTCCACATCCTGGAAATAACGGTCTTTACTACCTTGTTTCATAGCTTCCACAGAGCCCATGCCACGATAGGATTTAAACTTACGACCTTCATATATGATAGTCTCTCCAGGCGATTCCTTAGTTCCCGCCAGCAACGATCCTAGCATAACCGAATCCGCACCGGCCGCAATGGCTTTAGGAATATCGCCTGTATATCTGATACCACCATCGGCAATTACAGGAACACCGCTTCCCTTTATGGCTGCAGAAACTTCTAAAACCGCAGAAAATTGTGGAAAACCAACACCGGCCACTACACGCGTCGTACAGATGGATCCGGGACCAATACCTACTTTCACAGCGTCGGCTCCTGCTTCCACCAAATATTTGGCGGCAGCACCCGTTGCTATATTTCCAACAATAACATCCAATTCCGGGAATTTTTCTTTTATCTCTTTTAAAACGGTAACCACGCCTTTGGTGTGCCCATGGGCCGTATCAATAACCACAGCATCAACACCCGCCCCTACCAGAGCTTCGGCACGCTCCACAGCATCCGCTGTAACACCTATGGCAGCAGCAACACGTAAACGTCCGTATTTATCTTTATTGGCAATGGGCTTCTGGCTTAACTTGGTAATATCCCGAAACGTAATTAAACCGGAAAGTTTATAGTTATCATCAACTATTAACAATTTTTCAATTTTATGTTTTTGAAGAATGATCTCGGCGTCCGATAACGACGTTCCAACCGGAGCGGTTACGAGGTTTTCACCGGTCATTACCTCAACGATGGGCCTTTTATTTTTGTGCTCAAAGCGAAGATCCCGGTTAGTGACAATACCCTTTAAGGTACCTTCATCATTAACAATGGGAATCCCCCCGATACCATGTTCCGCCATAGCGCGTTTTGCATCTCTTACCACAGCATCCATTGGTAAGGTTACCGGATCCATGATCATCCCGCTTTCCGCACGTTTTACACGTCTTACTTTGTTAGCTTGCGCCTCAATGGTCATATTCTTATGAAGAACGCCAATACCACCTTCCTGTGCCATGGCAATGGCCATCTTACTTTCTGTAACCGTATCCATTGCGGCCGAAATTATAGGCACATTAATGGTAATGTTACGTGTGAATTTGGTTTGGATATTTACTTCGCGCGGAAGTACTTCTGAAAATGCCGGAACTAAAAGGACGTCATCGTAGGTTAAACCCTCTCCTACTATCTTATTTTGATGTGCAGTCATGGTGCAATTACGTTATAATTGCGTGCAAATATACAATTTATAAATGAATTTAGGCTTAAAAAGTGATAATCACCAAGCTAAAATTAAACCTATAAATTACTAAATAGACTTCAAAGTAATTTATCTAAGTAACCATAAATCAAAAAACACATCAATTTAAGACAAAGAATTGTACGTAATTCTCTACAAAAAAAGAACATCATACAAAAAATAGAATCATAAATAACTGATAAACAGAATTTTAAAAACTTTATTTTTATTTATTCTAAATAAATTTTGAAAAACTAAATATACAATATAGATTTGCATACCAGAAACAATAATTATTTTTAATTAGTCTAAATAAATGAAAAAACTGACCTTATTTTTGTTACTGGGTATAGCTACAATTGGCAATATTAACTCCCAAGAAAACCCTGAAGAACACCCTGAAGAAAAAACTAAAGATTCTATTCAAAAACTTGACGAAGTGATTATTAAGTCGGGCACTATTTTTGGAAACAAGTATGTAGCCAAAAATAGAACGGGTTCCGCTTATTATATTTCACCAGATGAACTAAAAAAACAAAGTTATACAGATATTAATCGTGTATTAAAAACTGTACCTGGAGTAACTTTTTATGAGGAAGACGGATTTGGTTTAAGACCTAATATAAGTTTGAGGGGTACGTCACCTGAAAGAAGTGCTAAAATCTCATTAATGGAAGACGGTATCCTCATTGCTCCCGCTCCCTATAGTGCTCCTGCTGCTTACTATTTTCCTTCTGTAGCCAGAATGGAAGCTGTAGAGATCCTAAAAGGAAGTAGTCAAGTTCAATATGGACCATTCACAACAGGTGGAGCTATTAATATGGTTTCTACTAAAATACCGGATTCCTTTAAAGGAAATGTTAGAGCTAGCCTAGGAAGCTTTAATACAGGTTTAATTCATGCCAAAGTCGGGGATAATAAAACGAACATTGGATATATGGTTGAATATCTTAATTACAATTCTGATGGCTTTAAAAATTTACCTAATGGAAGTAATACAGGATTTAATATAGACGATGTAGTTGCTAAATTTAGGATACACAGCAATAAAGATGCTCTGTTACAACAAGCTTTAGAATTTAAGTTTCACTATTATGACGAAGTATCCAATGAAACTTATTTAGGGCTTTCTGAAGAGGATTTCAATATATCTCCCTTTAGTAGATATGCTGCTTCTCAAATAGATAAAATGAATGCAGACCATATTCAATTACAAGTAAGCCATACATTAAACTTGAATAAAAACTTTAGAATCACAACTGACGGTTACTACAATCGTACTACAAGAAATTGGTACAAACTGGATGATGTTATTTTTAATGGAGATAAACAAAAAATAGCAGAAGTAGTTTCAAATCCTGCAACATATCCAGATCATTTTTCAATCTTAAAGGGCGTTGTCAATTCAAATAATGATGAACTACTTGTCAAAGCTAACAATAGAAAATACTTATCTAAAGGTATTCAAACCAAGCTGGATTATCACTGGTATGGTAATAATACTTTTCATGATCTGGAAATTGGTTTAAGATATCATTATGATGAGGAAGATCGTTTTCAATGGGAAGACGGTTACAACATCATTAATGGTGCTATGAATCTAACCTTTGATGCTCCTGAAGGTTCGGAAGCAAACAGAATTAGTAGTGCCAAAGCTTTTGCCGGATATGTTATGCACAAAATGAAGTACAATAATTTAACTTTAACACCTGGAATTAGATATGAAAACATTACGCTTCAAAGAGATAACTACGGAACATCTGATTTTGGCAGAACAGGCAATGACCTTTCTACCAGAGAAAATAAGGTAGATGTATTTATACCTGGTATTGGTTTTAGTTATCAACTTTCGAAACAAGTCTCCTTATTTGGCGGTGTACACAAAGGATTTTCGCCTCCTGGTAATCAGGAAGGTGAAAAAGCAGAAGAGAGTATCAACTATGAACTTGGTTCTCGTTTTTCTTTAGGAAGAATACAAGGTGAATTAATTGGTTTCTATAATGATTATAGCAATTTACTTGGTAACGATCTAGCGGCTACCGGAGGTACTGGCTCTCTAGATCAATTTAATGCCGGTGAGGTAGCTGTAAACGGTATAGAATTTTTATTAAACTATGATTTAT
The DNA here is from genome assembly GCF_028281565.1 of Seonamhaeicola sp. Classification (GTDB taxonomy): domain Bacteria; phylum Bacteroidota; class Bacteroidia; order Flavobacteriales; family Flavobacteriaceae; genus Seonamhaeicola. The sequence continues at coordinate 105,581 of NZ_JANQJQ010000013.1, read as the reverse complement.
TAGCTAAAAACAATAAATTAAAATTACCATTAACATTTGGGTATACATTAACCAATACTGAGTTTTTGAACAGTTTTGGAAGTGACGACAGTCTTTGGGGTGAGGTTAATGAAGGTGATGAACTTCCTTACATTCCGAAACATCAATTTAACTTTGGCGCTTCGCTGGAACACGCAAAGTACGAACTCAACTTAAATGGGCGTTACAACGGAGAGTTTAGAACGCAAGCGGGCAATGGTACTATACCCAGTAATGAATTGGTCGATTCTAACTTTATCATAGATATATCTGGTAAATATCACCTTTCAAAAAACATAAGCTTATCTGGTAGAATTATTAACTTATTAGATGAAACTTATGCTGTTTCCAGAGTTCCTGCAGGCCTTAGACCAGGACACCCATTTGGTGCTTATGGTGGTTTCGAATTAAGATTCTAAAATATAGAAATATTAAAGTGCTATTTATTTTAATAGCGCTTTTAATCAAAAAGCATTCCCTGAGGCTCTTCCTTGGGGAATGCTCATTCTAGGAAATTCTTTATTTTCTAATAGTAGTTATTAAAAATTTTGGAAGCTTCGTTAAAAGCACTTTCAAAACTAAGTGCATTTAAGCTATTAAGCTGCTTTGAAGTAAAATATGAAAGGAGCTTTTCTGTGGGCATATTACCTGTAAGTTCGTCTTTTGCCATAGGACAACCACCAAAACCCTGAATGGCGCCGTCAAAACGTTTACAACCGGCTAAAAAAGCAGCCTCCACTTTTTCGAACCAGGTACTGGGTGTTGTATGTAAATGTGCCCCAAATTCTATGTTGGGGTACTTAGGAATCAAGTTTGAAAATAAATAGGTAATACTTTCCGGAGTGGAACTCCCAATGGTATCGCTTAAGGATAAAATTTTAACCCCCATTTCATGCAACCGTTCGGTCCACGCTCCTACAATGTCAACATTCCACGGATCACCGTACGGATTTCCAAATCCCATAGAAATATAGACCACAACCTCTTTATTAGAGCTATCGGCCAACTCTAGAATAGCTTTCAAAATATCTACCGACTGTGCAATGGTTTTATGGGTATTACGCATTTGAAAGTTCTCCGAAATAGAAAACGGATACCCTAGATAATTAATTTCAGGATGCAAACAGGCATTTTGTGCACCCCGAACATTAGCTACTATAGCCAATAATTTACTACTGGTCTTACTTAGATCCAATTGCCCCAGTACTTCGGCCGTATCTACCATTTGAGGAATGGCTTTTGGCGATACAAAACTTCCAAAATCAATCGTATCAAAACCAACACGCAATAAAGCCTGAATGTACTGTACCTTTTGTTCCGTTGGAATAAACTGTTTTATGCCTTGCATGGCATCCCGTGGGCACTCAATGATTTTAATTTTTTCAGGCATGCACTGATCTATTTCAAGGATAAAAATACTATTAATTTTTGTAAGGCAATTACAATTATCATGACATAAAAATAAACATCAACTAAAATCTACCATGAAAAAAATTACTTCTTTATTCATACTTACCATTTTATGTTCTCCCTTATTATTCAGTCAAAGTGTGGCCACTTATGATATTGTTTTTGAAAGTATTTGGGATTCAACCACTAATGACCCCACAAATGGTTGTAGCACTATAGATTTACCCGGAGGTGCCCATTGGTCCTCTTTAGTGGGGGCCACGCATGCTACAGCAAACACTTTTTTGGAAATGGGGCAAGCAGCTACACCGGGCATTGAATCTGTTGCCGAAACCGGTGCTTATGGAACGTTTCAGACTGAAGTTACTTCAAATGCTGATGCCGACCAATTTATAAATGGCGGTGGCTTAGGTTCCGGAAAAGGCACCATATCCATTAGTGACCTACAAGTAAGCGAAAATTATCCATTGTTAACGCTGGCTTCAATGATTGCTCCAAGCCCGGATTGGTTTATAGCAATAAACAGTTATGATTTAAGAAATGGAGGCTCCTGGGTAAATTCGGTAACTATAGATCTATTTCCCTATGATGCAGGAACCGAAGATGGCACCGGGTATTCTTTAAGTAACCCGGCTACAACACCACAAGGCGTTATTACCAGTCGTTCTAACACTACACCATTTAATGAGAAAAAAATAGGAACTATCACAATAACCTTGAAATCGGTTTTAAATACTATAGATAGCCGTCTGGGGCAATTATCATTTTACCCTAATCCGGCCAGGGACCATATCATTATTTCTAACTCAAAGAACATTCAATTAAGAACTATTGAGATATATAATGCCATTGGAAAGCGCAGTAAAATTTTCCCGGTTAGAAATAATGTTTCCGACTTTCAATTAGATATATCATCTTTAAATTCCGGTATTTATTTATTAAAAATAAATGCTATTAACGATGAAAGTCTTACTAAAAAACTCATTATAAAGTAGCTAAATTTTAATATACCCATAAAATCCTACGCTTAAACGTTTTTATTAGCTAGCCTTTGCTATAAGATATACATTTGGGCAAACGTTTCGCCCCAATGAAATTCTTTATTAGTAGGTTTATATATATTTTCGTTTCGATATTTTTATCGTCAATAGGCTTACTTCCCTCTCAAAATAACGATGCGCATTGTGGTACTCAGTTTTCTTCAGAACAACTAACGTTCTTTAATGATATTAAACCGCAATTATTTCCTGTTGAACAAAAATTTCTATCCAATAAGTTCAATAAAAATGATGTGCCTACCAAAATGGTTAATGCTATTCCCATTAAAGCCCACATTATAAGGTACTCAAACGGAAGCGGTGGTTTATCTGAATCAGATTTGGATAAAGCTATCGAAAACTTAAATCAATCTTTTACGGGCTCCAACCTGGAATTCTTTCTTTGCGGCGCTATTAATTATATTGATGATGATGCCTTGTGTCATTTTAGAAAGGGTAACGAAGCACCGTTAATTGAGGAAAACAATGTTTCAGGGGTAATAAACATTTATTTTACGGAATACCTGGAAAATGATTCTGACGAGAGTATTTGCGGTTATAGTAACAATGAAAGAACCAAGGACTTTATTGTTGTAAAAAATGATTGTGCTACCAACGTGTCTTCTTTAGCTCATGAAATGGGGCATGTTTTCTCATTATTGCACACGCATGGACCTGATAATGATACTTTAACAACGGAATTAGTTGACGGCAGTAATTGTGATACCGACGGCGATGGTATTTGTGACACACCTGCGGACCCACAACTTTCTCATGAAAATGTTAATAATTTTTGTGAATACACAGGCACAGTTACTGATGCTCATGGGCATGCATTTACCCCGGATACCGGCAATATCATGTCTTATTCGTTAAAAGCTTGCAGATCGCATTTTTCCGACCAACAACTGGCAAGAATGTATGCCTTTTACATGACCCAAAAACACTATTTGTCATGCCCTTCTTTTCATGCCGATTTTAGTGTTGATATAAGCCAGACCTGTGAAAACAACCTGACAGTAAATTTCAGTAGTGCCTGTTCCGGCATCATGAATTGGGAATGGGATATGGATTCTGATGGTATCACGGATTATACAGCCCCAAGCCCAACCCATACGTTTAATTCCGGAGTTTATGATGTGACATTAACTGTATCTGATAATTCAAATACCATTAGTAAGACCTATTCCGGGCTTATAAAGGTTGGCGTTACAACAGACGCTTTATTTGATGAGAACTTTAATGATTTTGAAATAGCCGGAGACCATGGCTGGACAACGAATGATATCTCTAAAACCGGTTATAATTGGTTAGTAAATCATGGGGAAACCCCATCGGAAAACACAGGACCTTTGAATGACCATACAGAAGATGGTGTTTTAGGAAAGTATATTTATGCTGAAGCTTCTGAAGGAAACCCGGGAGATGTCGCTGAATTCATTTCGCCCTGCATTGATGTTGTTTATGAAAATTCCGAAATTGAATTTGCTTACCATATGTTTGGAGAAAATATTGGAGAATTACATGTTGATGTTAAAACAGCGTCAGGGTTTATATTAGATGTCATTCCGCCACTTATTGGCAGCCAACAACAGCAGCAAACAGAAGCTTTCCTGACTAAAAATATTGATTTGTCATCTTACACCGGTGAAACTATTAATATAAGATTCAGAGCCATTAAAGGGCCTGGTTGGGATGGCGATATTGCTATTGATGCCGTTTTCTTAAAAACTATAAGTGTCCCTATATCTGACGAAACCGTCAGATTGTACCCCAATCCGGTAAAGGACGATTTATTGTTTGTAAAAACTACAGATGAAAACAAAGACCACCTGGTCTATGAGATTTCTAATTTGGTTGGGCAAACCTTTTCATCAGGCGAGGTTACAGCGCGACCTATCAATGTTAGTGATTTAGCCAGTGGTACTTACTTGTTAACTATAACCGGTAAAAATTCTAAAGTAACTAAACGGTTTATTAGGTAGTTTTAAGAATAGCTTTATTAATACTTTTAATCAATTTGGGGCCTTCATAGATAAACCCTGTATAGATTTGAACCAAATCGGCTCCTGCTTCAATTTTTTCCAGAGCATCTTTAGCAGAATGAATGCCGCCAACACCAATGATCGGGAAAGCCTTATTACTTTTATCTGCCAAATGTTTAATCACCCTGGTACTCTTATCTTTAATGGGTTGTCCGCTTAAACCTCCATTTCCAATGGCTTCCAATTGTTCTTCAGAAGCTTTTAAACCGGCTCTGTCAACCGATGTATTACTGGCTATAACACCATCGAGGTTAGTGTCTTTTATAAGGTCTGCTATCTCATCTAACTGGCCATCATTTAAGTCCGGGGCAATCTTTAAAAGTACTGGTTTTTGCTTTTCAAAACCAGCATTGGCATTTTGAACCTCATTAATCAATTCTTCAAGATAATCTTTGTCATTTAACTTGGCATGACTCCCTACATTAGGACAACTTACATTTAATACAAAATAATCAACATAAGGATGCAAAGCTTTAAAACACTTTAAATAATCTGCCGTATAATCTTCTGGCTTTGTCTCAGTATTTTTCCCAATATTTCCTCCAATGATAAGCTTTCCTTTATTTTTCTTAAGTTGCTCAATGGCAGCCTCCAGCCCTTCGTTATTAAACCCCATTCGGTTGATAATGCCATGGTCGTCTTTAAGCCTGAATAAACGTTTCTTAGGATTTCCGGGTTGTCCTTTAGGCGTTACTGTGCCTATCTCTATAAAGCCAAATCCAAAATTGGCCAACTCATTGTACAACACCGCATTTTTATCAAACCCTGCCGCCAATCCCACCGGATTTTTAAAAGTAAGTCCCAATACATGGCGTTCCAGGCGTTTATCTTCAATGGTATACAAACCTTTTAATAACGATGATAAACCAGGTAGTTTAGAGGTGAATTTTATTAAAGAAAACGTAAAATGATGTATTTTTTCAGGATCGAATAAAAAGAAAATAGGGCGAAGCAGTAGTTTATACATCTGTTTTATTTGTGCAAAAATACTCCGAAATAATCTAAATAAAAAATTAATAATTGTACTTTTGGTTAGCCCTACCTGGGGTACTTTTTATCGCATTCTTAACACACTAATTTCATTCAAAAAATGATTTCAAAAGACCATATCATCAAACGATTTATAAGTTATGTGACTATTGATACGGAATCTGATCCGCATTCTGAAACAACGCCCAGTACGGCAAAACAATGGGACCTGGCCAATAAGCTGGCCGAAGAACTAAAAGTTATAGGGATGCAGGATGTTAATATTGATGAGAATGCTTATATCATGGCAACCTTGCCAAGCAATGTTGATCATGATGTACCAACCATTGGGTTTATTGCACATTTTGATACCTCCCCGGATTTCACCGGTGCTAATGTTAAACCACAAATTCATGAAAACTATCTGGGTGGTGACATTTTGCTTAATAAAAAAGAACGTATTGTATTATCTCCGGATTACTTCGAAGATCTTCGGCTTTACATAGGGCAAACGCTTATTACAACGGACGGTACCACACTTTTAGGAGCCGACGATAAAGCAGGTATTTGTGAGATTGTTTCAGCCATGGAATACCTGATCAATAATCCTGAGATCAAACATGGCAAGATCAGAGTCGGTTTCACACCGGATGAAGAAATTGGCAGAGGCGCTCATAAGTTTGATGTTAAAAAATTTGGGGCAGACTGGGCTTATACCATGGATGGAAGTCAAATTGGTGAATTGGAGTATGAAAACTTCAATGCGGCATCGGCTGTTGTTAAAATTAAAGGCAAAATAGTACATCCCGGATATGCCAAAGGCAAAATGATAAATTCCATGTATATAGCAACTGAGTTTATAAACTCATTACCCAGAATGGAAACACCGGAGCATACCGAAGGCTATCAGGGGTTCTTTCATTTACATAATATGAAAGGGGCCGTTGAGGAAACGGTTTTAGAATATATCATTCGTGACCATGATCGTCGCCACTTTGAAGCCAGAAAAGACGTGATGCAAAAGCTAACCGACGAACTAAACTTGCAATATGGAAATGAGACGGTTACTGCCACAATAAAAGACCAGTATTTTAATATGAAAGAAAAAGTAGAACCCGTGATGCATATTGTTGACATTGCCGAGGAAGCTATGAAAGCCTTGGGTATTACACCTTTAATTAAGGCTATTCGAGGTGGAACCGACGGGTCTCAATTAAGTTATATGGGGTTACCATGTCCTAATATTTTTGCTGGCGGACATAATTTTCACGGACGTTATGAATATGTTCCTGTGGAAAGTATGATCAAAGCTACCGAGGTCATTTGTAAGATTGTTGAACTGGCTGCATTACAAAAAGAAGCTTAATTAGCTTATTTTACCCTCGATAAAAAGCCAAAATTTTCGGCAAATTTCCAATTTAAATTTCCATAAAATTTTTAGCGTGGAAAATTGTGTTTTAATCGAAAAAAATATTTTGTAGGATATGTTTTATATATTTTTGGATAAGCTATTAATCCATTAAATCAATTTACAAATGAAAATCAAGGGTAATGTTTTCGTTAAAACATTTAAAATTATTGCCATAGTATTAGTATTTATACTTTGTGGCAACGCAAATGCCGCTTCGGCCAGTTCAAACTCATTAAACAATCTTCCTCTAAGTACCATGACTGCTTCCAGTCATACGTATGCTCTAACATTTTGGGATTGGTTCGGAAACAAGAAGAAGAAGAACAAGAAGAACAAGGATAAGAAGAAGAAGAACAAGAAGAACAAGGATAAGAAGAAGAACAAGAACAAGAACAAGAAGAAAAAGGGGACAGACTCTATCCCATTAGATGGTGGTCTAGGTATTTTATTATTAGGTGCAACGGCTTTTGGAGTTAGAAAACTTAGAAACCGAAAATAAGCTTTTAATAATAAATACATTTTAGTTCTTACTAATTGCCATCAAATAAAAAGGCTCATTCTGGAAAAGAGTTTTTTTATAAACACAAAAAACTAAAAATCAAGACAATATTGTTATTATTGAATTTTACAGACAAAATTCAATAACTATAGAGACAAACAGAACTAACGTTCTGTTCCCTAAAAATCTTTTGGCAGGGTATGTTTTATATTTTTGAATAGCTATTAATCCATTAAATCAATTTACAAATGAAAATCAAGGGTAATATTTTCGTTAAAACGTTTAGAATGGTTACCATAGTATTTGTTTTTATCTTATGTGGTAACACCAATACTGCTTCAGCCAGTACAAACTCAATCAAATTAAACCATGTTCCTTTAAGCACCATCACTGCTTCAACTCATACATATGCTTTAACAAATAGCTGGTCCGAATGGTGGAAGAAATGGTGGAAAGACAACAAAAACAAAGACGAAGTCAAGCGCAAAAACAGAAAATGGTGGAAGAAATTTTGGAAGAATGCATGGGACAACAACAACGAAAACAACTTACCCGAAAAGAGGAAGAGAAATAGGACAGACTCCATCCCATTAGATGGTGGTTTAGGTATTTTATTATTGGGGGCTGCTGCATTTGGAGTTAAAAAGTTAAGAGGCAAAAAATAAAAATGTTCTTTTTATAATATTAAAATAAGGCTCAAATATTGAGCCTTATTTTTTTTGTTTAAAAAGTTAAGTTCATAACTTTAGTACCACGATTAAAACTATGACATGAAAAAAGTAAGTTCCGTAGAAGAATACATAGAGATTAATTCAAAATGGTCTGAAGCCCTTTCGCTCTTAAGATCCCTATTAATATCAACTGAATTGGAAGAGACACTTAAATGGAGTATTCCAACCTATACCATAAATGGAAAAAATGTCTGTGGTATAGGCGCCTTTAAAGAACATTTTGGGCTTTGGTTTTTTAACGGGGTCTTTCTTAAAGATGAGCATAAATTACTTAGAAATGCGCAAGAAGGAAAAACCAAGGCCATGCGTCAACTCAACTTTGCTTCCATAGATGACGTGGATAAAAACATTGTGCTTCAATATATAAAAGAAGCCATTGAGAACCAGAAACTAGGCAAGGAGGTTAAACCGGACAGAACTAAAAAGGAAACTGTTATCCCTGATGAATTAAATAATTTGTTTGAAACACATAAAGAGTTAAAAGACCGTTTCGAGTCTTTAACCCCTTATAAACAACGTGAGTATTGTGAATACATCCAAACTGCCAAACGGGAGGCCACCAAACAAAACCGTTTAGAAAAAATCACACCCATGATTTTACAAGGTGTTGGTTTACATGATAAATACAAAAACTGCTAAAACTAACCAATAACCAACCATAATTTATGAAATTCAATAATATCCTGGAAAGTATAGGTAACACCCCTGTTGTAAAGTTAAATAAGTTATTTCCGAATGCAAATGTTTGGATGAAACTTGAAAAAGCAAACCCAGGCGGTAGCATTAAAGATAGAATAGCCATGGCTATGATTGAAGATGCCGAAAAAAGAAACATCCTTACAAAAGATACCGAAATTATAGAGCCCACTTCGGGAAATACGGGTATTGGCCTGGCCATGGTAGCTGCTGTAAAAGGTTATAAGCTTACTTTGGTAATGCCGGAATCTATGTCTGTTGAGCGCCGTTCCCTAATGGCTGCCTATGGTGCAAATCTTGTTCTTACCCCAAAAGAAGAAGGCCTGGGAGGCACTTTAGCCAAGGCTGATGAATTAGTTGCAAACAATGATAAGGCCTGGATGCCCTCTCAATTTACAAATCAGGCAAATCCGGAAATACACAGAAAGACTACGGCCCTGGAAATTACAAATGACTTTCCTGAAGGTATAGATTATTTAATTACTGGTGTCGGTACCGGAGGACATATTACCGGAATGGCTGAAGTCCTGAAAGAGAAATTTCTCCATTTAAAAGTATATGCTGTAGAACCGTCTGATTCTGCCGTAATATCCGGTGAAGAACCGGGCCCACATCCTTTACAGGGTATCGGCCCGGGGTTTGTTCCGGAGGTGTTCAACATTGATATCATTGATGGCGTATATAAGATCACCAAAGAAGAGGCTTTTGAAGAAGTTAAGAACATAGCCAAAACAGAAGGGATTTTGGTTGGAATTTCTACCGGAGCCTCTCTGGCCTCGGTTAGAAAACACCTGTCTGTGGGTAATGTTAACGGAACCATTTTAACAATGAACTATGACACTGGCGAGCGGTATCTTTCCGTTGAAGATTTATTAGATTAAAAACCGTAAAAAAGGCTTCCGTTTGGAAGCCTTTTTTTATAAAATATAGGTTTTGCCTTTATTTTGCAGGTGCATTTAACTTATTGCTCATTTCCATGGAAATAGCAGAACGCTCTAATTTTAACTTGCCTGACATAGTCTCCATAATACAGGTACCGTCTTTGTCATTGAGTTCTAAAATTTTTCCGTGCAAACCGCTCTTGGTAATGACCCTGTCTCCCTTTTTAAGTTCTGCAGCGAATTTCTTTTCCTTTTTAGCGCGTTTCATCTGTGGTGCAATCATAAAGAAATACACTACCACAAACATTAAAATAAATGGCATAAATGCCCCGATTCCTCCTTCTCCCATTATATAATTTATTGTGCCGGGTTAACAGCTGGTTTAATAGCATTTGGATCTTTTACAAATGCCGTTATTTTAACAGTTTCTTTTCCTTTTTCAGTATTAGCGGTAACTGTAATGGTTTTTGAAACTTTGTTAGTACCACTGCCATTAAACGTTACTGTAAACTCTCCGGAACCACCAGAAGCCAATGGCTCCCTGCTCCAATCCTGGGGAACTGTACAACCGCAAGAGCTTTTAATTTCAGTTATCACTAAGGGGGCATCTCCAACATTTTTATATTTAAATACCGTAGATACTTTGGTTCCTTTTTCTATCTCACCAAAATCGTGCTCGGTTTTATCAAACTCAATTACAGGAAACTTAGATGCTTTAGCATCTCTTTCAGCGGCAGCTGCTATATTTTTTTCATCAATCTTTTTAGCTGCATTTTCTTTACAAGAAGTAAAGACAATCAGGCATAAAGCACTTAAACCTAAAAATATTTTCTTCATTTTAAATCTATTTATCTATTAATCGCAGTAAAAGTAATAATTATTTAACCGATTAAAAACTTTTCAAAAACAACTTAACAAGAAATTATAACAAACCTCTGCCTATTTTATTCAAGGCTCCGGAATCATTGTATTCTTTTACCAGTTTATCTAAAATACCATTAATAAAAATGCTGCTTTTTGGCGTTGAATATTCTTTGGCAATTTCCAAGTATTCATTAATGGTCACTTTCACGGGTATAGACGAAAACTTTTGCAACTCACAAATGGCCATTTGAAGCAAAGTATAGTCAACATCTGCAATCCTGTCGGCATCCCAATTTTTGGTTTTTTTATCAATTTCCTTGTTCAGGGCAGATCTGTTCAATAAGGTTTTCTTAAACAGGTCTATCGCAAATTGTTTGTCTTCATCTTCTTTATAGAGTTTAGGCACAAAATGAGATGGGTCCGAATTTGCTTTAGCTTTTCTTAAAAGCTTTAAAATGGTAGTATTAACGGTTGGAAGGTCATCTAGCCAGGTCAGGTTTTTGTCTTCAATATATTCGTAAAGCTTGTCGTTTGGTGCAATAATCTCTTTGAACATATCTATAACAAATTGCTTATCCTCTTTAAAATCAGAAACCCTCGTTTGCATATAGTCCTTATATAATTCACTGGACCTTACCGCTTTAAAGATGACATCAACGTATTCGTTATCAAGTTCCCAATTGTTTATTTTATGAGATTCCAACTGGTGCTTCAACTCTAAATTGTTACTTAAAAGTTGAAGCAATTGATTGTTTATAAACTTTCTGTTAGGGTCTCTGTCCTCAGCAGTGGCAAGATGTTTTTGCTGCTTCTTTAGCAAATCTTTTTCAGCTCTTTTTCTAACCTCCAGAAGTAATGAGATTAATAAAAGATAAAGATTGTACATATTACTTATACTAAACAATAAAAACTTTTGATCTTTACTAAAATCATCACTTTCACTTCCTTTATAGCTATATAAAGTCTGCATTACTTTTACACGAATATGTCTCCTGTTTAGCATAATTACAAAGAACTTAAATTAAAATAGAGTAAAACATTTACTGCTTTTTACGCTGCAAAAATAATATTATTTTAAAAAGGAACTCTATTTTCAATCTTATATTATTGTCAACATAACTTTAGAATATTTTTAACAATTACTAAGCCGCTTTAAAGCTAATTATAGTTTTATATACGTTATATTTGTTTTCTTGTTGATTTGGTTTTAAATGAAAGAACTACAGCATTTAAATAAATATTTTTTAAAGTATAAAACACACCTTATATTAGGTAGCATCATTACCGTTGCTGCCAGAATATTTTTGCTTTATACCCCCAGATATGTAAAAAAGATCTTTGTTGCCATTGAACGATTTGCCAATGACGCTATTACAAAAGATGTTTTTAAATCTGAATTAGCCATTGCCATTCTCTGGATCATTGGAGCCGCTTTGATTGCTGCGGTACTTACTTTTTTTATGAGACAAACCATTATTAATGTATCACGTTATATTGAGTTTGACTTAAAAAATGAGATTTATGAGCAATACCAGCGATTGTCTTTAAACTTCTATAAGAAAAACAGAACCGGTGATTTAATGAACCGCATTACTGAAGACGTAGGCAGAGTACGCATGTATGCAGGTCCGGCCATTATGTACAGTATCAATACTGTAGCACTGTTTGTTGTGGCACTAATTTATATGTTTAAAGCCGCTCCTACCCTGACCCTTTATACTATTTTGCCGCTTCCCATACTCTCAGTCATTATATATAAACTGAGCAAGGAAATTCATAAAAGAAGTACCATAGTACAGGAATATTTGTCTAAACTATCAACGTTTACACAGGAATCATTCAGTGGCATTTCAGTTATAAAGGCTTATGGTATTGAACCTCAAACAGCATCAAGCTTTACATCACTTGCCAATGAAAGTAAAGATAAACAAGTTAATCTTGCCAAAGTACAGGCCTGGTTTTTTCCCATGATGATTTTACTGATAGGCACCAGTAACTTATTGGTCATCTACATTGGTGGTATGCAATATATAAATGGCGAAATTGAAAGTTTGGGCACCATTGCGGAATTTATCATTTACGTCAATATGCTCACCTGGCCGGTTGCCACAGTTGGCTGGGTAACGTCTATTGTGCAACAGGCAGAAGCGTCGCAAAAGCGTATCAATGAGTTTTTAAAGATTGAACCTGAAATTAAAAATACCGTTGACATTTCAACAGAAATTAGCGGTGATATTGCCTTTAATAATGTATCGTTCACTTATGATGACACCAATATCCAAGCTTTAAAAGGCATAAGTTTTTATATAAAAGAAGGTGAAACACTTGCTATTTTAGGGAAAACAGGCTCAGGAAAATCAACTGTTTTAGATCTGATAGGAAGGCTTTACGATATAGATGAGGGCACTATTTTGGTTAATGATACCAAAATTAAAGATCATAATTTATACAATTTAAGAGACAGTATTGGTTACGTGCCTCAGGATGCTTTTCTATTCTCAGACACTATAAAGAACAATATCAAATTTGGTAAAGAAGACGCTACCGATGACGAAGTCATTCAAGCAGCCAAAAACGCTCAGGTACATAAGAATATTGTAAAATTCAATAATGGCTATGAAACTGTTTTAGGTGAGCGTGGCATCACCCTTTCGGGCGGACAAAAGCAACGTGTTTCTATTGCCAGGGCTATTATAAAATCGCCAAAAATATTATTATTTGATGATTGTCTTTCGGCTGTAGATACTGAAACTGAAGAGAAAATCTTAAAAAACCTTGAAAAAATCTCAAAAGGCAAAACCTCGATCATTGTGAGCCACAGAGTATCATCGGCTAAAAATGCCGATAAAATTATTGTATTGGATGGAGGCAAAATAGTACAGGAGGGAACACACGAAACACTTATAAACACAGATGGTTACTACAAACATTTGTACCTGAAACAAATCAGTGAAACCACTTCAAAATAAACTCTGTATCAATTATTTATCTGTTCAAAATTTTTAAATATATGCAACAAAAAAGAACATTTAAAAAAGAAACTTCATAATTTGTTGGTTAGTAACTGTTTTTTTTAGATTTTTGATACACAAACGATAATTCAAATAAATATTTATTTAACTATGAATAACAATGATATGATGGAGAGAGAAGAGATATTTTCTAAGGTACTGAGGGCCGGAAGACGCACCTATTTTTTTGACGTAAGAGCTACCAAAGCAGATGATTATTACTTAACGATTACCGAAAGTAAAAAGTTTACAAATGATGATGGATCATTCCACTATAAAAAACATAAAATATATATCTATAAAGAAGACTTTGCTGAGTTTAAAGATATTTTAGCGGAAATGACTGACTATATTATTGATCAGAGAGGAGATGAAGTCATTAGTGAACGTCACCAAAAAGATTTCAAGAAGGAACATAATAATAGTGAAGAGTATACCAGTGCCAAATCTGAAACAGAAGACACTTTAAAAACTACCGAGAGTTTTACTGATGTTGACTTTGACGATATATAGTGTTCATAAGGAAATTATCAAAAGCCGCTATTCTATAGCGGCTTTTTTATTATAATTTAATTGCTAAAAGTGCCAAAACTAAAGTTAGACTAAAGTATCCCAAAGCTATAAACCAGCCAAAATAGGCTAACAGGACAAAGGTTAGCAATAAAACCCAAAAAGGCACCAGGGTTAAGGCCACAGTAAATCGAAATGTCGATTTAAACTCCAATTCCGTTATTTTTGGTTCAATGATTAGTTTCCATATGGTATAAGGTAAGATCAAATTGAAAATAAGTAATCCTTTAAAAAGCGTTCTTAAACCATTTATATTGGACTTCGCTTTTTGCTCACAATTAGTAAATCCGCTTTTAATACATGTATTAACATCCTGAGGCTTTAAAAAATCAACTTGTAATGCCAATAATCGTTTTAAATCATTCTGATAGTGCTCCTGTGGAATATGAGTTGTCAATTTCATTAACTCCGATTGAATGCTTTCTTTCAGCTTAATAACTCCTTCGGTTTTACGTTCGGAAACAAAGCGCTTCGCTGCTATGGGTTTTCCAAAAAACATAGCAGTACTATCTGGAAAACCAAGGGCATTCTTATAATTTAACCCAACGGGAACCAATTGCAAATCCATATCAGGATATTTGTTTAAAGTATCAAAGACTATTCTTGTAAAGCCTTTACTAAGCGGCCTTACACGTCTTGCCAAATTGTGGTTCCCTTCCGGAAAAATGACAATAGCCTCTCCGTCTTTCAATAATTCCGAGCAGGTTTCAAAAATGGCATTGTTGTTTGTTAAATTATTCCATCCATCTCTAATTCTATACACCGGAAGCATTTGCAAACTCTTCAATAACTTACTTACAAACTTCTTTTTAAACACCGCTGCCCTGGTAAGAAAAAAAGAAAATCTGGGTCCGTAAACAGCAATTAAAAGGGCATCTAAAAGGGCGTTTTGGTGGTTTCCCAAAAACAACACCGGTTTATCTTTAGGAACATTTTCAATATGGTGAATGACTACTTTTTTAAAGTAAAAAAACATTCCCAGCCTTAAATAGGTACGTACGCTATGTAACCAAAGTTTTTTCAAATTCGATAAGTCAATCTTGTTTGTTAGACCAGTAAAACGCCAAAAGCAATCCTGAAATAATATGCCAAATACCCCAGAAAGCAGCTAAAATGGCCATACCTCCCAAACCATTAAAAAACGTAAAAATAAGTAACAAACCTAATCCGGAGTTTTGAATCCCCGTTTCTATAGCAATAGTTTTTTGGTTTTTAAATGACAATCTCGATACTTTAGCCACAACTAACCCTAAAAAAATGGCCACTATATTGTGAGAGATCCCCAACAGTAATACATGATGAATATAGGCATTAAAAACATCTATATTGTTAGAGAACGCTATCACAATTATGGCTCCAAAAATAAAAATGGACAGTGGCCTTAAAATTTTAGCAAGCTTTAAAGCTAATTTTTCATTGTAACGCCTTACAAGCATACCAAAAAACAATGGAATACCCAGAATTAGAGTTACCAACTTTATTAGCTCAAACGGATTCAATTCAACTTCTTTTAATAGTTGAGCTGTAGGTTGGTATAAACTTCCATAAAACTGGAAATTAAACGGTGTCATGAAAATAGCAAAAAAAGTTGCAAAGGCTGTTAAACTAATTGATAAGGCCGTGTTTCCTTTCGCCAAATGCGTCATAAAATTGGAAATATTGCCTCCGGGACAAGCGGCCACCATGATCATGCCCAAAGCAATACTAGGTTGCGGTTTTATAAGTATGACCACTAAAAAAGTGACTAAGGGTAAAAAAATGAATTGAGACAAAACACCGACTAAAACCAGTTTGGGTTGTTTTAACAGGTTTTTAAAATCGTTTAGAGTAATGCCTAATGCTACTCCAAACATGACTACGGCTAAGGCAATATTTAGCACCCACAGCCCACTATTGTCAAAATTTATTTTTACCGAATCGAGTTCCTGCATACATTAAGCCACAACGCTCCCGTTTTTTACTTTATTTTCAGGGTTTAGGAGAATAATATCTTTACCATTGACGGCTCCCAAAACCAAACATTCACTCATAAATCTGGCTATTTGTTTTTTGGGAAAGTTTATAATTGCCACTATTTGCCTGTGTAATAAATCTTCTTTTTTATATAGCGTTGTAATTTGAGCTGAAGACTTTTTTACTCCTAAATCTCCAAAATCTATGGTTAGTTGGTAAGCAGGATTTCTGGCTTCCGGAAAGTCATTAACTTCAATAATGGTTCCTACTCTTAAATCAATTTTTGTAAAATCTTCGAATACTATAGTTTTCATTAATCTTTAAATATAAAAAAAAGAAATTAAGCACGCTACTTAACAATACCTCAAAAGGCTTATAGAAATTGGAATATAAATAGCTAATTTTAAAAGGTAAAAGAAATTTTACTTCATATGAATTTTGGAAATGCATTTTTTTATATTTTACTATTGGGATTTATTTCTTTCCACCATAGTTTATACGCCCAGCATATATATGAGGTTACAAGGTATGCGGACGATACCGGACTACCATCCAGGATAGTTAGGGATGTCATTCAAGACAGCAATGGCTTTTTATGGATAGCCGGTAATAACGGCCTTTATAAATTTGATGGACAAAACTTTAAACCTTTCTTTTCCACATTAAAAGATACCACTGGGCTAAGGGACAATAAAATAATTGCAATTAATGAAACTTCAGACCGAACCATTTGGGTAGGTACCCCCAAGGGGTTACATACTGTAAAGGAAAATAAGGTTTCTTATTTCCAACTAAAAAAATCACCGACAGATGAAGAAAATTATATAAAAAACATTATTACGGATAATAACCAAAATGTTTGGGTAAATACTTATGGAGGGGTCTTTTATATTAACAAATTTGATAGGACCCCTGTTGCCATCCCAAATTTAATTGATGAATCCATTCCATTAAAAAAAATTGATGGCATTAGCTGTTCTAAAAACAATACCATTTATATAACTTCCGGAAGCAATATTTATATCAATTCTAAAAACGACTTCCTGTCCTTCAAAAAAACCAATGTCACGTATTCCCACGGACTAAATCCTAGAGAAATCATTATTTCAGGAATAAAAGAGTTTCAAGGCCAATTTTTGCTGATTGAAACCAACCTGGGATTACTAAAAGGAACTTTTAGCGCACCTTCTGGAATTTTAATTGACAACTTTTACAGTAACTCAAATATTGTTACAGCCACCCACCACATATACAGGGTTATGGTGGACCATGAAAACTATATATGGATTGCAACTTGGAAAAATTACTTTAAAAAATATAAAGTAGAAGGAGATTACTTAATTGAACAACAGGTAATTGGTAGTCAAGGCCATATGCTAAATATGTCTGGAAATTCAATGTCGGTTTTTCAAGACGACAAGAACAATATTTGGATACCAAATACCAATGGCTTGTATAAACTCACAGAATTTAAGCGGGATATAATAAATTTTCCGGCTTTGTATCTTCCTGACTGCTTTAAATACGGCCTCAGTGTGTACGCGATTGCAGAGGATCATGGCGGAAATCTATGGGTTACAACACCAGGGGATTTATACAGATTTAAGAAAAGTGATATTATAGAAGGAAAGTGTCCTAAAGAATATATCCATATTAAAAACGAACAATTACAATTTTCAAGAAATCTATATATAGACAGTAAAAACAGACTATGGATTGGTGCAGAAGGAAGCCTGGGTGTTACCCAATTAGATGAAAATTTCGCCCCAGGAAAATTTAAACATTTTACCAAATTAGACGGTTTACCACATAATTGGAGCTTTGATATTCATGAAGCATCCCAAAACACATTCTGGGTATGTAATTATGCTGGATTAGTTAAACTTACGCTATTAAACGGATCACTGGATAATACCGAAATAGAAGTCTTTGGATCTGATCCCAATACCCCTAACAGTTTAGTAAATGCATATACTACCGATATTGACGTTGATGGAAACAACAACCTTTGGATTGGGACTTTTTATGGTGTTAGCAAGCTTGTATCCAGTCCCAGTAAAGAAACATTTACTAATTATACTAGCCAAAGAAACAACTATGAATCTTTAAGCAACAACACTATTAAACAGGTATTTAATGATCATGAGGGAAACCTTTGGATTGGTACACAAAAAGGCCTTAATCTGTACAACCCTAAAACGGACACTTTTCTGCAATTGGGACGTAAAGAAGGTTTGCCTTCTGAATATATATTGGGACTCAATCAGGATAGCAAAGGTTACTTATGGATTGCTACGACCAATGGTGTCATAAAAGCAAAATTCAGTCCTAAAAAGAAAAGCCTGACCAATATTACGCACTACACTAAAAACAATGGTCTAGCTGATAATATAACTTACAGAAACGCGCTCTATATTGACAAACAAGATTATGTTTTTATTGGTTGTAGAAACGGGTTAAGTGTTATTGCTCCACAAACAAAAGTAAAAGCGTTTAACAAATTTAATATGGCAATAACATCTTTTAGAACCACAAAGAAAAACACTAAGGACTTTGGTCTAATTGATAAAATGACCAATTATGAAAATATTGAACTTAAGCATTTTGAAAATTCAATTCATATTAATTATTCGGTTCTGGATTTTACCACTCCAAAAAACAATATCTACAGGCACAAAATAGTACCAGTTCAGGAAAAATGGGTTGAAACAGACCATGTGGGTCAATTGTCTTATTATAATTTACCCCCAGGAGATTATCAGGTTATTTTAGATGGCAGCAATAACCAGAATAATTGGTCCGAAAACCCCATTGTAATAGAACTTTCCATTTCACCTCCTTTTTATCAATCCACGATTGCTTACATTATTTATGCACTTCTAATACTTGGTAGTATACGTTACTTTTATTTACTAAAAATTAGAAAACGCATAAGGGAAGTAGAGCAAAAAGCTAAATTGGAAAATGCTTTGATTGCGGAAAGAGAGCTTATGAGACAAGAAAACGCAGCAGATTTTCATGATGAATTGGGATCTTCGGTTACAAAAATATCTATGTTCTTAACGCTAGCCGAGCGGAGCTTGGATAACAGTGAAGATTCCATGAAATGGCTAGGCAAGATTAGGGAAAATGTAAAAGACCTTTCTATTGGTTTTAGGGATATGTTATGGATTATCGATCCTAAAAAAGACAGTCTCAATGACTCATTGGAAAGGCTTAAAGATTATGGTGAAGATATTTTCAATAATGGCAATACCAACTTTGGTATTCGTGGCTTTCATAAGGTGCCACCAAACGTAAGCATAGATCCAAAAACTAAAAAACATCTCATAATGATTTTTAAAGAAGCTATGAACAATAGCTCAAAATATTCACAGGGTAAAAACATTCTTTTAAAAGTATCAATAAACAAAACCTATTTTAATTTAGAACTTACGGATGATGGTATCGGGTTTAATTTAGAAAAAAAATCTAAAGGCAGGGGTTTAAAGAATATGAAAGAAAGGGCTAAAAGTATAAATGCAGAATTAGAAGTAAAATCATCTAAAGATGGTACAAAAATTCATCTAAAAAAAATACCCCATTTGGGTGAGGCTAACATCGAAAAAGAATTGTAAATTAAACGATTAATGACTCACCAAAATGTACATATTGCCATTGTAGAAGACGATAATGAGATTCGTCAAACCTTAACGCTTATTATTAATGGCTCTCAAGGCTTTACTTGTAATTATGCATTCCCTGATGCTGAATCTGCAATGGTTTCAATAGAAAACCTCCCAATAGATATTGTTTTAATGGATATTGCCCTACCTGGAAAATCGGGTATTGAAGCAACAAAATACATAAAGCAAAAATGTCCAGAACTTGATATTATAATGCTAACCGTTCAATCTGATGATGACTCAATCTTTGAATCCCTTTGTGCTGGGGCATCTGGCTATTTGCTAAAGGATACAGACCCTGCGGAACTATTAAAACATATACTAGAAGTTTATAAAGGCGGTTCTTCTATGAGCGGTCGGATAGCAAGAAAAATTGTGAACTCATTTAGAATAATAGAAAATCCCCTTTCTGAACGTGAAACAGATGTAATTAAATTACTAAGCAAAGGATTTAATTACAAGGAAGTTGCCACAGAACTTTTTTTAAGTCCATACACGGTTAAAACGCATATTAAAAACATATACTCAAAACTTCGCGTAAATAATAGAGCCGAAGCCATTTATAAAGCTTTTAAGCAAAAATTGATTTAAGGCTCCTGATCTTCATTTAAGAAATACCTCATATACGCGATTGACGTAAATATCTATAAAACAGATATTTGGACAAACAATAACTATAAAAAAAGTAAAAATGAAGACTATTAAAATCATTAAACTATGCGTTTATGTGCTACTCTTTTGCATCGCAACAAATGCCTCTGCACAAAACATTGGCGGCATTTTAAAAAATAAAAGTAAAAAGGTCATTGACAAAACTATAGACAAAGGCATTGAAAAAATTGAGGGAAAGGATAAAAATAATAAACAAGAAAATGAAGAAGGCATTAAAACAGAAAATAGAACGCCCCTATCTAACTTCATTAGTGGAAATATTTTATTTTCTGATAACTTTAACAATGAGCGGGCAGGCGAATTTCCAAGTAAATGGACCCAAGTAAGCGGTTCTGTTCAAAACAAACAGGTGCACTTGTTTGGAAAAAATTATAATGTAGTAGAATGGATCTCCAATTCCGCAACCATTAAACCAACGTTTAAAGAAGATACTTATCTGGGCCAATCATTCAAAATTGAACTTGAAGTTTATTTTCATGGAAATGGCAATGAATGGTACAATATCAATCTAAAAAATTCCAAAAATCCATATAAAAATCATGACATAAGAATTAGTTGGTTTGGCATAAGCAGTGGCAGTGATGTTACTTCGAGGTTGCCAGGCAAAGGACCTGAAGGTTGGCATACCATCCAGATATCCTTTAACAAAGGAAACTTAAAAGCGTTTTACGATGGTATTCAACTAATAAACGACCCGGACATAGAAAAGTATACGTTCGACTTTTTAGAAGTTTATGTTGGATCTCCCGGCTCAACAAGACCGCAGTGGGAAAGTGCAAAGATAAATAACTTTAAAATTGGCGGTTCTGGTCTGGCTTTATACAAACGCCTCGTAACAGATGGTAGAATAATTGTCCATGACATCCATTTTGATAGAGATTCGTATTTTATCAAACCCGCTTCCTATCCAGCTATTGATAAAATCTTCCAATTGTTAAATCAAAATCCAAATACGTCGGTAATAATTGAAGGACATACAGATTCTAACGGTAGTAATGAATCTAATCAGAGACTTTCTGAAAATCGGGCCAAAGCCGTTATGAATTACCTAGTAATAAAAGGAATTGACATCAAAAGGCTTAAAACAATTGGCTATGGCGAAGAACGTCCCCTGGTGAAAGGCAATAACGAAAAAGCATGGGCACAGAACAGACGTGTTGAATTTGTTCTCAACAATTAAAACGCAAATAAGGTAGAAAAGGTTTCAACCTTTTCTACCTAAAAATCAACTACAGTGAAAATCAAATTAGCACTTATTATTTGTTTGGTACTTTTTAATATGAGTTGTAAAAAAAGTGAGTCCAATCCAATTAAAAACACTCAGGAAATACAATCTCATAAAGCGCTGGAGCCTAAAAACCCAACCGCTTCCTCAAAAGGGATTAAAGACTGCGATGATTTCTTAAACACCTATGAGACTTGGGCCAATGATTTTTTAGCATTAATGGCCAAGCATAAAGACAACCCTATTGAACTGGTATCTTCACCTGAATACTCAAAAACTTTGACAAAAAGTACCCAATTTATGCAAGCATGGCAAAATATTGCGCTTTCATGCGCATCAAATGAGCATTATTCTAAACGGATGAAAGTCATTCAACAACGCTTAGAGAAAAAGAAAAAAGAGTTGGGACTAACACATTAAAGCCATGTTAAAATGAAACTTTTAAAAACTATATCAATATCCTTTATATTCTGTCTTGTTTCTATCGTTCAAGCACAAACTAACCAATATCCTAGTCAAGAAAGAGTTGAAAAATTGTTTAATGAAATTGAATCGTGTAAAACCCTCCTAAAAAAAGCCGAAAAGGAGATTTCTGATATGGAAAACGCCCCTAACGCTTATACGTTGGCACAATATAAAGCGGCCCAAGCTTCTGTTAAACGTTTAAAACATTGTATTAATGTCAATAGAGGCGAATTGGCGAAAATAAAAAAAGTTTATCCGGAGTGGTTCAATGCGCCCAATAGCATTATATCACTGAGAGATGGAACGGCAATAAGCCCACATATACTTGAAGATAATCTTATGACTCTTGAAGATAAACTTAAATGGGCTATTGAGCGGCACAATTCATTGAAAAAACCCCAATAATTGATAAATAACACTTGCTACACATATAGGTGATCCTGTAAATATTATTTGTAAATTTGAACTGTTGAAATCTAATAATATTTACAGGTAACTTATGGCAAGAACCCCTTCAAATATGCTCCCTCTGGGAACAATCGCACCAAATTTTTCACTTCAGGATACCGTTTCAGATTCCGTTAAAACTTTAGAGGCTATTAAAGGCCCTAACGGAACGGTCATAATGTTTATATGCAACCATTGCCCTTTTGTGATTCATGTGAACTCCGAAATTGTTGCTATTGCTAAAACTTATACCGAAAAAGGTATTGGTTTTACGGCTATTTCAAGCAATGATGTGATTAACTACCCGCAAGACAGCCCTGAAAAGATGAAAGCCCATGCGAAAAATGAAGGCTATCCGTTCCCTTATTTATATGATGAAACGCAAGCTATAGCAAAAGCCTATGACGCCGCTTGTACGCCTGATTTTTATGTTTTTAACACAAATTTAGAACTGGTTTACAGAGGGCAGTTAGATGATTCCAGGCCTGAAAATGGTAAACCTTTAAACGGAAATGATCTAAGACACGCTTTAGACTGTCTGGTTGAAGGTAAGGAAAATACGGCTTTACAAAAACCAAGTATTGGTTGTAATATCAAGTGGAAGGTTTAGTGTTAATACCTAGCTCCTCCCCTTTTTTAAAGGGAGGTGAATCCTGATTATTATTGGGATTCGGAGGGTTATCAATAAAACTCCTCTTTCTTCCAGTTTCTAAAAGAAACTGAAATTCATTCTCCTCTTAAATTTAAGAGGAGAGCCAAAACTATTATAGAGTTTTCAATATTTATTAAAGTTAGGTTGTAGAAATGCCCCAGAGCTGACTGGAGTTAACTTAATTTAAGCTGAAAAACACCTACATCCTGCCATGCCCCAAATTTTAAGCCAACTTCCTCCAGGTGGGCTACTTTTTTAAATCCAAGCTTTACATGAAGTTTTTCACTGGCCTTATTAGGAAGTGTTAAAATACCTAATACGATATGAAATTTTTCTTCTTTTAAAAGTGCTATCAATTTGGCGTATAATGCAGTACCTATTCCCCGTCCCTGAGCCGTATGTTTTAAATATATGGTTGATTCAACAGTATGCTTGTAAGCCGGTTTAGGCCTAAATCGGCTACCATAGGCATACCCTAAAATAGTATTGTTTTCTTCAAAAACTATAAAAGGGTATTCTGAATTGATCCTGGTTACTTTTTCATGAAATGTTTCGAAGGACAGTACTTTGTCATCAAAAGTAACCACAGAATTCAAAACGTAATAATTGTAAATATCCAGAAGCTGCTGCGTATCTTTTGGTTGAAACTCCCTTATCATTTATAACCAGCCTTTTCGTTTAAGAACGCTTTCAACATGGGCATAATGGTGTTCACCATGCCATGCGTAATTACCAATATTGTATGACAGTAAAACCTCAGAGTTGGTTTCCGGATGAATAAAGCTTTTGTTTAAATCTTCTCCGGATAAGCCTTTCAACAAATGCACTAACTTATAATGTATTGCTTTTATATGTTCTAATGACATTTGAATGGGAGCACTTTTGCTATCATGTAATTCCGCCCAATCTGCTTCCTTGTAAGCCTTGATTAACGGTTTATCTTCTGTTAACGCCCATTTAAAACGCGTATAACTGTGATGATGGCTATCTGACACATGATGAACCACTTGCCGGATGGTCCAGCCACCGGGCCTGTAAACCGTATCTAATTGTTCCTTTGACAGGTGCTTTACCAAGGCCTCGAAACGAATTGGAAACTGTTCTAAAATGCTAATCCAAGCTTTAATGTGCTTCTGGGTAATTGGCGATGGGCATTCAAATTGCCCAATCGGATATTTTAATTTTTCTAAAGTGTTGGAATCTATCATGAATAAGTTTTTATAGACCACTAAAAATAAATATTAATTAGTTGCCAGCTAAATCCAACTACTATTTTTTTAAGGTTACGGCAGATTAAAAAATATACATTAAGAAAACATTAACATACTTTCTTAACTTTAAAAACTATATTGCATCACTTATTAATAACTCCTAAAATGAAGAAACTAATTTTACTAAAAGCCCTGGTCTTTAGTTGCTTTTTTTGTTTTTCCGCCTATGCGCAAAAGTACGAATCAAATTGGCAATCCCTAAGACGGGTACAAGTCCCCAAATGGCTACAAGAGGGCAAATTTGGAATTTATACCCATTGGGGCGTATATGCGGTTCATGCCCATGGATCTAATACCACTTGGTATTCCAATGAACTTTACCGGAACCCCCATTCGGAGGCCAGGAAGCACTTTGAGGGTAAATTCGGCTCCCTAGACAGTATTGGCTACAAGGACTTAATCCTCAAGTTTACCGCCGAGAATTTTGATGCCGAGGAATGGGCTGAGCTATTTGCCAAGTCGGGCGCTAAATTCGCAGGACCAGTGGCAGAACACCATGATGGCTTTGCCATGTGGGATACCCAATACTCCAATTGGAACGCGGCCAAAATGGGCCCCAAACGCGATGTTGTAGGCGAACTAGAAAAAGCCATTAAGGCAAAGGACATGAAGTTTGTTACGGCATTTCATCATGCTGCTAACTGGTTTTGGTACCCCGTAAGCGATGCAAGATACGACACCAGCAACCCCAAATACGCCGATCTTTACGGTCAATATCACAAACCTGGAGATCAGATCAATGAGGCATTCCTGGACGAATGGTATCATAAAATCATTGAGGTAATTGACAATTACGGGCCGGATTTCATATGGTTCGATTTTGCTTTAGATGATATTGCCGAGGGCTATGTCAAGGACTTTATGACATACTATTACAATGATGCCCTAAATAAAAACAAAGAGGTTGTTATAACCTATAAAGGCCATGATTTGATACCAGGTTCTGGCGTGCGGGATTTAGAATTGGGCCAGGAAGATCAATTAACCTATAATGAATGGATAACCGATAATTCCGTTGATGATCGCGGCGCTTGGGGCTGGGCAGAAAACCTAACCTTTAAAACACCCAACCGCTTAATAGATAATTTAGTGGACCGTGTTAGTAAAAACGGGTATCTATTACTTAATGTAGGCCCCAAACCCGACGGTACCATCCCTGAGGGTGCCAAGGAGGTGTTACTTGCCATGGGGACATGGTTAGAAACAAACGGAGAGGCCATATATGGCACATCGCCTTGGTTCATTGCCAGTGTTGGACCAACAAATCTTGAAGAAGTGGGTGAAATAGGATTTAATGAATCTGACCAGATCTATACCCCTGAAGATATTCGTTTTACGGTTAAAGGGGACAATCTCTATGCAACATTTCTGGATTGGCCAGGAGACTATGCCATTATCCCCGTATTACGTGGTGACGATCCCGATGTTGCTACTGGTATTGAAAAATACAATACCATTAACCCAAATGATTACAAAGATGTAGCCACAATTGCAGGTCATGATTTTAAGGTAAAGGTTGAAGACCTGGGGACTGTTAAATTATCATTCAAGGAAAACCAAAAAGTCATAGCCACGGGTGGCGATTTTGAAACCAAGGTCAATAGTGGATACTATACACAAAATGGAGCAGAAATATTCTTAGAAACAGAAGAGTTTGAAGGTTATTTCGTCTACGACGGCGAAACCCTTCACTTTACTCCCGAAGATCTGGATACCCCCGTTTACCGAGGCTTCTATAAATCTGAAATTAAAAGCATTTCGCTTCTTGGAGACGATAAACCACTAGACTGGTCGCTTACACGGCACGGCTTAGTTATAAAGACGCCCCAAAAGAAAGGTAACTACGCCTATGTTTTTAAAATAGAAAGACATCATAAGCCTGTGTTCAAGAAACACTAGTAAACAACTCAAAACTTAAATAATTAGAACAGCATCTTCTTGTTAAAAGTGACTGTTCTAATTATTTACTTCTTCTTTTAAAGTACTATTCTTGGCAGATACTACGGCCTCTGATAAAGAGGGAAAACTTTTTATCTTATTCTTAAAAAACAGGCTTTCAATTATTAAATTGAATGTTCCCTTACGGTTAGGGCTTACAACATAGTATTCTTTTAAGCGATAGTCGGACCTGAAAAATTTAAGCCAATCCTGGGGAACAACCGAATAGGAATGCATCCTGTTAGAAATATAAATTAAATTGCCTCCATCGGTTCCTAAAAAATAAGCGACATCCTGGGCCATTAACTTTCCGTGATTATCCCAGGTATATTCAATACCTTCGTTAATTTCTACAACTACAAAGCCTTTAAAGATAAATGCTGTAGCAAAAGGATAATTTAGTTCCTTTAAAACCTCTGTATAAAAACTTGAATCTTTTACACTAACCATACTTGCAAAACTATATCTCCTAAATAAAAAGGTGAAAAATATCCGATAAACACTGTAAAAAAGCTTTAAATAAGCACGAAAATTAGGCAGAAAAAAGCACTTCAAAAGAAGTGCTCGAATATTGTAATTTTTAATACCCTTGGACTTCACTCAGGGCAAGCGATTCACACGTTCCGATATACTACTATTAGGGATGTCTCCCTGCTTATTTCACATGCATCAATTCAACATCAAAAATCAATGTAGCATTAGGTGGAATAACCCCACCGGCTCCTCTACTTCCATAGCCTAAGTGACTTGGAATTACCAAACGTGCTTTATCACCTACGCTTAATAATTGAATGCCTTCGTCCCAGCCCGGAATGACCTGGCCAACACCAATTGGAAAATCAATTGGCTGGTTTCTTTTATAAGATGAATCGAAAACGGTCCCATCTGCTAATTGCCCTTTATAATGAACCGAAACTGTTTTCCCTTTTTCAGCTTTTATACCATCTCCTTTTTGAATGATCTGATATCTTAAACCACTATCTGTTTTTTCAAAACCGGTTGCCAGTTTTTCCAATTCTGCCTCAGCCTTAGCCTTTTCTTCTGCTATTCTTTTTTCTCTGGCTCCTTCAAATGTTCTGAAAGCTTCAACGGCATTATAGGCTTCTGCATCTGCTCCAACCCTAACAATTTCTAAAGTTTCAATGGCATCGTCCTGAGCAATGGCATCAACCACTTCCTGTCCGTGCTCTACCTTACCAAAAACAGTGTGATTATTATCTAACCATGGGGTTTCCACATGAGTTATAAAAAATTGGCTTCCGTTAGTTCCGGGACCTGCATTAGCCATTGACAAAACGCCCGGGCCATCGTGCTTTAATTCCGGGTGAAATTCGTCATCAAACTGGTATCCGGGATTTCCTGTTCCGGTTCCCTGGGGGCATCCACCCTGAATCATAAAATCCGGAATCACCCTGTGAAATTTTAATCCGTCATAATAAGGTGTTCCTTGTGGCTTTACAGCATTTTCTAAATTACCTTCTGCCAAAGCGACAAAGTTACCTACCGTTCCCGGCGTTTTTTTGTATTCTAAAGCAACTAAAATTTCGCCTTTCGTCGTGTTGAATTTTGCGTATAATCCGTCTTGCATTGTTCTAATTTTTAAGAAAGTGCAAAGATAGAAAAGTAAGTTAGAAGAACGAAGTTAGATGTTAGAAGTTTTTAAAGAAAGATGACTGATGACAGAAAACCAAGACTGATTACTGCCTACTGATTACTGAGTACTAATTAGCTACTTCACTAATAAACTTAATTCTATATAGGCGAAGTTCTTCATCATCATAATCACCATCAAACTCTTCAATGGCATCATCAATAGCATCCGACTCAGATTCCATAAAATACTCGTGAATTTCTTCCTGCTGGTCTTCGTCAAGAATTTCATCAATCCAATAACTGATATTTAACTTGGTTCCTGAATACACAATAGCTTCCATAGCCTTAATGAATTCTTCCATTTCCATACCTTTTGAAGACGCAATATCATCTAAAGGCAACTTTCTGTCAATATTCTGGATGATGTATAACTTTAAGGTAGAATTACTCCCTGTTGACTTCACCACTAAATCGTCCGGACGGACAATATCGTTCTCTTCAACATATTTAGCTATGAGCTCAACAAAATCTTTTCCGTATTTCCTGGCCTTCCCTTCACCAACACCATGAACATTTCCAAGTTCTGATAATGTAATTGGGTACTTAAGTGCCATATCTTCAAGGGATGGGTCCTGAAAAATAACAAATGGTGGTACACCCAGTTTTTTGGCATTCTTCTTACGAAGGTCTTTAAGCATATTCATCAGCGTCTCATCTGCTACCGCACCGCCTCCTTTGGATGCTGTAATAATGGTGCCGTCTTCTTGTTCGCCTTCATAAACATGGTCTTCGGTCATCATAAATGATATCGGTCTGCTTATAAATGCCTTACCATCGTCATTTAATTTAATAACACCGTAGGTTTCAATATCTTTTTTAAGATAACCGGCCACAAGCACTTGTCTTAACAGTGCCATCCAATACTTTTTGTCTTTGTCTTTACCTCTTCCAAAAAATGGTTGCTCGTTGGTTTTATGGGAATTAATAAGCGCATTCTCATTGCCTACAATAACATTTACCAAATCCTTGGATTTATATTTTTCGTTGGTATCCTGGATGGTTTCCAAAAGCACAATAACATCATCTTTGGCTTCATGTTTCTTTTTAGGATGCCTGACATTGTCATCCATATCACCACCTTCCCCGGTTTTAGTATCAAATTCTTCTCCAAAATAATGTAAAATGAATTTTCTTCTGGATATGGAGGTTTCGGCAAACGCCACCACTTCCTGTAGCAAGGCGTGACCAATTTCCTGTTCTGCCACAGGTTTACCAGACATGAATTTCTCCAATTTTTCAATGTCTTTATAAGCATAAAAGGCCAAACAATGCCCTTCACCTCCGTCACGTCCTGCACGTCCGGTTTCCTGATAATAACTTTCAATACTTTTCGGGATATCATGATGGATAACAAACCTAACATCCGGCTTATCTATTCCCATTCCAAACGCAATGGTGGCCACCACCACATCAATATCTTCCATTAAGAACATATCCTGGTGACTGGACCTTGATTTCGCATCTAAACCGGCATGATACGGAACCGCCTTAATGCCATTTACCTGTAACACCTGGGCCAATTCTTCAACGCGTTTTCTACTTAAGCAATAGACAATCCCGGACTTTCCTTCGTTTTGCTTTATAAATCGAATAATATCGGCATCTACATTCTTGGTCTTTGGTCTGACCTCATAATACAAATTAGGCCTGTTAAACGATGCCTTAAATGTTCTTGCTCCTGAAATACCAAGATTTTTAATGATATCTTCCTGTACTTTAGGTGTAGCTGTGGCCGTTAAACCAATAATGGGGATATTATCACCGATTCTACTGATAATATGGCGTAAATTTCGATATTCCGGTCTAAAGTCATGCCCCCACTCACTAATACAGTGCGCCTCATCAATAGCCATAAAAGATACCCTTACCGTTTTTAAAAAGTCTACGTTTTCATCTTTTGTTAAAGATTCCGGAGCCACATAGAGCAACTTTGTTACGCCATTAATAATATCTTCTTTAACCCGTTTTACTTCGGTTTTATTTAAAGATGAATTTAAAACGTGCGCTATGCCTTCTTCATTTGAAACGCCCCTAATGGCATCCACCTGGTTTTTCATTAAGGCGATCAACGGAGACACCACAATAGCCGTACCCTCCTGCATTAAAGCCGGAAGTTGGTAACAAAGCGACTTTCCGCCACCTGTTGGCATTATTACAAACGTATGATTTTTTGATAAAATACTTTCAACAACATCTTCTTGCAATCCTTTGAATTTATTAAACCCAAAATATTTTTTAAGAGCAGAATGCAAGTCACTTTTTGCTATTAACATGAATTAACTAAATATTAATTAACCTACTTTAAAAACACACTAAATACTCAAAATGCATCCGAATAATTAATTAGTGTACTTTGAAGAACCCTCATATTTTTTCGTTAGTTTTCTTCCGCAAAAAACTAAATTTTGTTCCCAAAAAATTACAAAATTTAGTTTCACTTCAGTAACCATTTTACCAGTCCATATAAATTTTTCAATTGGCTTTTATGAATTTCCAAATGAAAAAAATTCATGTACTTTTGTAACGAAAATCCAAATTACAACAAAATTTGAATTTGAATACCTTTAAAGATAAGAAAATCTTTAAAAGCATCAACTAAAAACACATAAATTTTGAATAGCGAAAAATCTATTTTACAAATTGCTAAACAAACTATAGAAGCCGAAAGCAAAGCTATTTTTAATCTTTCAAATTTGATTACCAGTGACTTTGAAGAGGCCGTAAAACTTATCTACAATTCCAAGGGACGGGTCATAATAACCGGTATTGGCAAAAGTGCCATTATTGCCAACAAAATAGTGGCTACTTTAAACTCAACCGGTACGCCGGCAATATTTATGCATGCCGGTGATGCTATTCATGGTGATCTGGGACTGATTTTAAAAGACGACGTAGTTATTTGCATCTCAAAAAGTGGAAATACGCCGGAAATTAAAGTATTGGTGCCACTCATTAAAAGTGCCAAAAACAAAATGATAGCTATAACCGGGAATAAAGACTCTTACTTGGGGCAGCAAGTAGATTATGTTTTAAATGCTTATGTTGAAAAGGAAGCATGCCCGAATAACCTGGCACCAACCACGAGCACCACGGCTCAATTGGTTATTGGTGATGCACTGGCGGTCTGTCTATTGGAAATGCGAGGCTTTTCCAGTAACGACTTTGCCAAATATCATCCCGGCGGATCTTTAGGTAAGAAATTGTATTTAAGAGTTCAGGATATTTCATCTGTCAATGAAAAACCAAAAGTGTTTGCAGACACCAATGTAAAAGATGTTATTGTTGAAATATCAGAAAAACGATTAGGTGTTACTGCGGTAGTTGAAAATGAAGTAATCATTGGTATCATCACCGATGGTGATATAAGAAGGATGTTGAGCAACGGAGATAATTTTTCTTCATTAACCGCTAAAGATATCATGAGTGCTGATCCAAAACGTGTAGCTAATGATACCATGGCTGTGGATGCCTTAGATATTATGGAAGTGAATGAAATCACACAGTTACTTGTTGAAGAAAACGGAAAATATGCGGGTGTTGTTCACCTGCACGATTTAATAAAAGAAGGCATTATATAATGGCGAAAAAAAACGTAAACGAGATGTCTTTTTTAGATCATCTTGAAGATTTAAGGTGGCATTTAATCAGAATTTGTTTAGCAGTAGTCATTGTAGCTACACTGGCATTTATTTTCAGCCGGTTCATTTTTGAAGACATCATTTTTGCACCGTTAGACATGAGTTTCCCTACTTATGAATTTCTATGCAGAGGTGCTACTTATATTGGTGTTGATACTACTTTTTGTAATGAAGAAGTCCCTATGATGATCCAAAACCGAACCATGGCAGGCCAGTTTTCGGCAGATATATGGACCGCTATTTTAGGTGGTTTTGTTATTTCATTTCCTTATGTCATTTACCAATTATGGAAATTTATAAGTCCCGGTTTACATGAAAACGAAAGAAAACATTCCAGAGGTTTTATTATAATCTCATCACTTTTGTTCTTTTTAGGGGTTCTTTTTGGCTACTATATTGTAACGCCTTTATCTATTAACTTTTTGGCAAACTATAATGTTGCAGATCTTGTTGATAACCAAATTGATATTAGTTCTTACATTGCTTTGGTTCGCTCTTCGGCCTTGGCCTCCGGACTCATTTTTGAACTACCAATCATCATCTATTTCTTTACAAGAATCGGGTTGGTAACCCCGGAAATCCTTAAGAAATACAGGAAATATGCCCTGGTAGTGGTTTTAATTTTATCAGCAATTATTACACCACCGGATATCGTCAGTCAGATTATAGTGGCTATTCCAATACTAGTCTTATACCAAGTAAGTATTTATATTTCTAAAATCGTGGTTAGAAATCAAAAACGAAAAGAAGCTCAAAATGTCTGATATCGTTAATGAATTTAAGGAGTATCGCACGAGAATGAATGACAAAATTCTTGCCGATAACAACAAAATAATCAAACGCATTTTTAATCTGGACACCAATGCTTTTACGGAAGGCGCATTAGATGTGAAAACCAAAGAACTCTTAGCTTTAGTGGCTTCAATGGTGTTAAGATGTGATGATTGTGTAAAATATCATTTGGAAACTTGCCATAAAGAAGGCTTAACTAAAGCACAGGTGGTTGAGGCTTTAAGTATTGCCACTTTGGTTGGTGGTACTATAGTCATTTCACATTTAAGAAAAGCTTATGAGTTTTGGGATGCTTTGGAAGCCAATAATTAATTAAAATTTACGTTATTGCAAATATGATTTTGAGAGCCGAAAATTTAATGAAGTCCTATAGCGGACGTAAAGTGGTAAAAGATGTTTCTTTAGAGGTCAACCAGGGAGAAATTGTTGGATTACTTGGGCCTAACGGTGCAGGTAAAACAACCTCCTTTTATATGATAGTGGGGTTGATTAAGCCTAATGGAGGGCAAATCTTTCTGGATAATACTGAGATTACCAAGTTCCCTATGTACAAACGTGCTCAAAATGGTATTGGCTATCTGGCCCAGGAGGCTTCTGTTTTTCGAAAATTAAGTATTGAAGATAACATTTTAAGTGTATTACAGCTTACCAAACTGAGTAAAAAAGAGCAGCAGTATAAAATGGAATCCCTAATTGAGGAGTTTGGCTTAGGGCATATTAGAAAAAACAGAGGGGATCTATTGTCGGGTGGTGAACGACGAAGAACAGAAATTGCCCGGGCTTTGGCTACCGACCCTAACTTTATTCTTTTAGATGAACCTTTTGCCGGTGTAGATCCGGTAGCGGTTGAAGATATTCAGCGTATTGTAGCGCAACTTACTAAAAAGAATATCGGGATATTAATTACAGATCACAATGTACAAGAAACCCTTGCTATTACTGATAGAACTTATTTGATGTTTGAAGGGAGCATTCTTAAAGCTGGTGTCCCTGAAGAATTGGCCAATGATGCTATGGTACGTAAAGTGTATTTAGGTCAAAACTTTGAGCTTAGAAAAAAGAAGATTAGGGACTAGGTAATTTTTCCTTTTATCATTTAATTTATCTGTCATTCCTGCCTTCAACTTTAGCTTGTCCTGAGCCGAGACGAAGGGCTCAAGATAAACTTCGGCAAGAATCCCAAAAATATGTTCCTTCCTTGAGGAGGGATGAAGGGAGGTGTTACTTAAAAGTTAGATTAGAATACACCCCTATAATCCCCTCAAGGGGATATTTTAAAAAGCAGAAATATTAATTTTGATCCTTACCATCCTGAAGCTCTTCCTGCTCTGCCATAAGTTTCTTTTGATAACGCCCCTGAACAATATCTGTAACAACTAATATGGCTATTACAAAGTAGAATGTTGTTTTACTCATTGGGGTAATTTCATTTCCTAACAGTTTTAAGTGTGCTAAATGGCCGCCTTCGGTTAATAACATAACACCTACAATAAACAGGATAAACAAACCTAAAACTTCATACATCCTGTTTTTGGCAAGAAAGTTTGATACCTTATCTGCTAACCAGATCATTAATAATCCACCGGCAATTATAGCAGTAGCCATTACCCATTTCACACTGGTCAATGCCATAGCACTTAAAATAGAATCAAAAGAGAACACCAAATTCATAATAATGATCATAGTAATCACTTTGGCAACAGAACCTTTTCCATGGTCTTCAACATCCGTGTCAACCTTATGGATACCTATCATATGCCAGATTTCTTTCATAGCCGTATAGATGATAAAAACCCCACCTCCCAAAACAATTAAACTATGAATATTAAAATGGCCTTCGGCTACATCAACCCATGGTAAATGAATGATTGGGTCCTGGAAATAACTTATCACTTCTAAAAGGATAAACAGTAATGCTATACGAAATACAATGGCTAAAAGTATCCCTACTTTTCTAACATACGACTGTTTATCCGCCGGGGCATTTTTACTTTCTAAAGAGATATAAAGTAAATTATCAAACCCTAAAACAATTTGAAGCAGAATAAGCATTAAAAGCGTGAAAATATTTTCAACCATGAGATTTTATTTTGATGTTACAGAGTCTAAAACAGACATAACGATATACAATACTATGATTAACGGAATGGCCGCAAACTGCAATACAATTAACAATACGGCACATAGCACTATAAAAATATACCGTGTTGCATTGGCTTTAAACCCCCAATCTTTAAATTTTAAGGCAAAAAGCCTTATACCAGAATTTAGTAGCCAACAACTTAAAATTGTTACAGCAATTAAGAACCATTTACTAAGAATTATGGCATTTATGGTATCATTGTTCTGAAACTCCAGAATTAAAGGTAATGAGACAATCAACAGGGCATTGGCCGGTGTTGGCAGCCCTTTAAAAAAGTTTTGTTGTTCTGTGTCCACATTAAATTTTGCTAAACGATATGCGGATGCAAGTGTTATTGCTAATCCTAAAAGAGGTACTAATGGTATGCTAAAATCACTGGATAAATCAACCGCTTCCCAATCAGATTCTACAAGCTCTAACAATTTGAACATTATAATGCCCGGCACCAAACCACTGGTCACCACATCGGCTAAAGAATCTAATTGTAATCCTAATTCACTTTGTACGTTCAATTTTCTTGCGGCAAAGCCATCAAAAAAATCGAAGAAAATACCCAGAAACACAAAAAAAGCTGCGGAAACAAAGTTGTCATTAACAGCAAAAATAACAGCAATACTTCCACTAAACAGGTTTAACAGTGTCAGGGCATTCGGGATATATCGCTTCATGTAAGAGTTTTAATTAAAAAGAATTCCTCGACGCTTTGCGTCGGGGTTTCCACTATAACTGTCATTCCCGCGCAGGCGGGAATCCAAATTAACAAACAATTTTAGTCTTAAACAAGTATTGAACAATATCTGTTATATTTTACAGTTTATAGGTTTATATTTGTAAAAAAATTGCGATTGAAAGTTTACCTAAGCACCTTATTTTGTTTACTATCGGTTACTTTGTTCAGTCAGACCACTAGAAAATATTCTAATGAGTTTATGAATATTGGTGTTGATGCCGCCGCTTTAGGCATGAGCAGTGCCGTTACTTCGCACACCGCTGATGTTAACTCAGGCTACTGGAATCCTGCCGGACTTCTGGCTCTGGAAGACAACCAGTTAGCCTTGATGCATTCCAGCTATTTTGCCAATATTGCCAATTATGATTATGCCGCTTATGCTATGCCCTTAGATAATAGAAGTGCGATTGGTATCTCCTTAATTCGGTTTGCAGTTGATGATATTTTGAATACCACGCAATTAATTGATGAACAAGGGAATATTAACTATGACAGGATTAGCCTATTCTCTACCGCAGATTACGGACTCACATTTTCATATGCCAGGGAACTTCCGGTTCAAGGTTTAAATTACGGCGTAAATGCGAAAGTAATACGTCGTGTTATTGGAGATTTTGCTTCGTCCTGGGGGTTTGGCCTGGATGCGGGCATTCAGTTTGAAACCAATAACAACTGGAAATTTGGAGTTATGGCTCGTGATATCACCACCACATTCAATGCCTGGGCTATTGACGAAGGTGAATTTGAAAAAATTAGAGATGCTGTTGAAGGCCAAAACCAGGAATTACCCGAAAGTACGGAAATCACCATCCCAAAACTGCAAATTGGTATTTCTAAACAATTCGATTTTAACATTGATTACACCTTATTGGCGGCAGTTAATTTAAATGTGAGGTTTGAAGAAAATAACGATATTATTTCAACCTCTTTTGCCAGTATCAATCCTGCCCTAGGTTTTGAATTTGGGTATATTGATATGGTTTACTTGCGTGCCGGTATGGGTAATTTTCAAAATGAATTACAGATAGATAATACGGAGCAACTCACCTTTCAACCAAGTTTTGGCGTAGGTTTTAAATACAATGGTATTCAAATAGATTATGCATTTACTGATATCGGTGACCAAAGTGTGGCCCTGTATTCTAATGTATTTTCATTAAAACTCGATTTTAGTATCTTTAGGTAATGTTAAAAAAACTGCTTTTTCTTTTTTTAGTCTTTTCTTCATTTGCTTATGCACAACAAGTTACTCTTTCAAATACAGCCGAAATTAGTGTTTTAACTGTTGGCCCTGGTATCCCTTTAGTTGATTCGTTTGGTCATAGTGCCTTCAGAATAAATGATCCGAATAACAGTCTTGATGTGGTATATGGTTATGGCGAGTATGATTTTGATGCCCCTAATTTTTATTTAAAATTTGCCCGCGGTAAACTCAATTACCTGCTTAGCAAAGATGATTTCAGCAGGTTTTGCCAGATATATGTTTATTTCAACAGAACAGTTAAAGAGCAGGTTTTAAATTTATCACAAAGTGAAAAACAAAAACTCTACGACTATCTAATTAATAATTACAAGCCTGAAAACCGGGGCTACTTATACGAATTCTTCTTTGATAATTGTGCTACCCGAATTAAAGATGTAGCCAAAGTTTCTACGGATAATAACATTGAGTTCAATAATCCCGAAAATTTCAGTCCTAAAACATTCAGATATCTAATTTATGACAATGTAAATAAAAATACCTGGGGAAGTTTAGGTATTGATATAGCTTTAGGCGCCGTAATTGATAGAGAAGCTACTCCTGAAGAGCATATGTTCTTACCTGAAAATATTTATAAATTCTTTGATACTGCAACTAAAAAAGATGGTACCGCATTGGTTAAGAAAAATAACATTATTTTCACTGAAAGGCCAACCAAAACAGCCAACCACTTTTTTAGTAGTCCGTTGTTTATTTTAGGGCTCATGGCTTTGTTTATTCTATTTATTACCTACAAAGATTCTAAAGCGAAAAAACAAACGGTTTGGATAGATGTTTTTTTATTTAGCTTCACCGGAGTAGTGGGTATATGTATTTTATTTCTTTGGTTTGCAACAGACCACACCGGCACCCACCAAAACTATAATCTGCTATGGGCTTTTGTTTTAAATATTTTAATGATCGGGCAGCTTCCAAAGAAAAAAGTCAAAACCTGGTTTATTAAGTATTTAAAGTTTTTGATAATTATGCTATGTCTTTTGACATTGCACTGGATTATTGGCGTGCAGGTCTTCGCTATAGGGTTGATTCCACTGTTAATAGCTTTACTTATCAGATATTTTTATCTGGTTTCTTATTATAAGAAGTCTATTGCCCTCTAAAGAAAATCACTGTACTAAGTGTCTTGATGAGAATGTTTAAATCCAGTAAAAAGCTTCGGTGTTTTATATAATACAAGTCGTATTGCAGTTTAAGTAAACTATCGTCTACAGAAGAGCCGTATCTTGTTTTAACCTGTGCCCAACCTGTAAGTCCTGGTTTTACGATATGTCGTGTTTCATAAAAAGGAAGCATTTGAGACAACTCTTTCACAAAATACGGACGTTCCGGTCTTGGACCGATCAAACTCATTTCTCCTTTCAAAATGTTTATAAACTGTGGAATCTCATCCAGCCTTGTATTTCTTAAAAATCTTCCAAACAGCGTTATCCTTGAATCTTTTTTCTTGGCCCATGCCACACCATCCTTTTCTGCATTCTTTATCATAGTGCGGTACTTGATAATTTTGAAACGACGTCCGTTTTTTCCAATACGCTCTTGTGTGTAAAAAAGCGGCCCTCTATTAGCTATAATATTTCCAAGTAAAATCAGGGGGAAAAACACAACACCAAAAACAAGTCCCACAATCGAGATTAAAATATCAAACAAACGGTGAAAGAAGAGATACATTTTGTTCTGGTTGCTTCGGCTAAAAGGGAAATATTTATAAAAATCCCTACCAACAAACTGCACTGGAATACGTTGGGTTAAATCTTCATAAACCTGGGTATATTCCCTGATGGGTACCCCGTCTTCCAAAAGCGAAATAAGAGCATAATATATCTCATACGTGATGGTTTCCGAATTGTAACTGGCAACTACAATTTCAGATATGTATTCGTCTTTTACAATTTGCCTTAACTGCTTCGGACTGTATTCTTTTATTCCATTAAACTTTATATTTTCTTTTTTACTTAGCTCACAATTAACAAACCCAACGATCTTATAATTAGGATCGGCAAGTTTGAAAGCTTCAATGATAGTCTCAATACTTGAAATTTCTCCAACTATAAGGGCCTTTTTATAAAACCTTGGTGATACTATAAAGGTAATATACGCTAATCGCCATAAAACCAATGCAAAAAGAATAGCGAAATAAAAATAAACGATTTGTAAACGGTTATCAGGTAAAATCGGTGTGAAAAACGGCGTTAAAAAATAGAATAAAACCGTAACTGATACTGTAAAAACAATACTGGTTGATATCTTTTCTATTTTACTTGATTTCTGTAAGTCATATAGCTCGAAAATAGAGCCAAAAATTGAAATGTAAAGGATCAATACGAAAACCCATCTCCAGTTTTCCCTAGTTATGGAAAAGTAGTCAAATTCAAAGGTATCCCCCACAAAATAAAGTACAAACAGGACAAAAACGATATCAAAAATACGCAGTAATACTTTACGCTCTGATATATTGAAATGGATACTGCTTTTAGGCATTTTATTTCAGACTGGGAAATTAGGGTTGTAAAGATACAAGGAATTTAATTAAGCTACTATTTTAAAACTGAAATCCATTGGTGCTTCACAATTTCCCAATCAAAATTTTCAACCTTTTTTCTAGCTAAAAGTGTCATTTTCTCTATATCTTCTATGCTACTAATAACCTTATTAACAGCCTCCACAAATGCCCGTTCATCATTTGGTCTTACCAAAATGCCATCAACACCATCCTCTATTAAAAAAGACATACCTCCTACATTTGTGGACACCACAGGCAGGCCCAAAGCCATAGCTTCAATAACACTAACCGGCATATTGTCAAAATTAGTTGTATTGATAAAAATGTTATAGTCTTCCGATAGTTTAATCCATGCTTCTTTTGGTAATTTGCCTGTAAAACGAACTGTAATATTTAACTTCTTTGCCAGGGTTTTTACTTCGTCTAAACTTCCATCATTATCAGGTCCTACCATACAAAGCGCAACGTCCATATGCTTATCTTTTAAAATCTTTGCGATTTTTATCGCTAATGTTGGATTATAAATTTTTGAAAACGAACGTACCCATAATAATTTTACTTTATCAAAATGTCTTTTTTTAAAAGGGTAATTTTCTATTTCGATAGCATTCGGTATACATTCCACGTTCTCAAAGCCAGAATCTTCAAAACTGGATTTAATATAAAGTGATGGAGCGATATTGACGTGAGCTTTGTTAAAAATTGATGCTGATAATTTAGGAGATGACTTTAATCGCTCCGGTAAATTACCTCCATGTAGCATGGGTATGTACTTCAATTTAAAAAAGACGCATAACTTACTACACAAATAAGCATAATAAAAGTTTAAAGTACTGTAGGTATCTATTAATACATAATCCGTAGTTTTTCTATGCTTTACAATATGATACAACATATCAAACAGCCGAAAGAGCTTGTTCTTTTTACCTGAAGCTGAAATAACATGGTATGATTCCCTTTGCAAATTTTTGCTCAGGGTATCAATGGTAGTCAACGTTTTATTAGTTTGCTGTAACTTGTTTCCTATGTACAGGAGATTTTTCACACGTTTAAATTTTAGTAATTATCTGATAATATGTTAATTATAAAATTGAGAACGTGTGCAACCACTCCGTTCTCACATTAAAAATTTTAAACATTACCTTTTTATTAAGAAATTTTTAAAATTTGTTAATGCTCGTTTCATGTGTTCTTTGTTATTGTTTCTCAAATGTCACATGTAACATCAAGATGATAATTGTTGACTTTGCAGTGTTTTCTTTCCACTTGATGTTTCATAAACAATATTTAATAGGCACAAGCCATAAACAAAAGCCGGAGCCGCAATGCGCATTGCCGAATGATTTATTGTTAATAGCCAGAACGCATAAAACGAATAGAAAAAAATATTCGACTTGTTCTTTAAACGCAAAATTAACGGTACTATGAGTAAAATAAGAAATGCAAAAATACCGAACAAACCATGCTCTGCAACAATTCGGCTCATCTCGTTATGAGAAGCAGCTTCAATGCCTGTTTCATTAAAACGAACCTCTTTTACCTTACCAACACCAATTCCAAAAAATGGATTATTTATAAACTCCTTAAATTCAAAAGTCAATAAATCGGCTCTACCTGTTGTCACATCACCTTTAGAACGCCCTGCAGCATCCTGATTAGCATATCGTTTATCAATAAAACCACTGGTTTGAATAGAGCTTATAAACCAGGTAAACAAAACTACTCCCAAAAAGAAAAAAATTGACAATCTAATATTAAGCTTCTTTTGCCTGTTAACCTTTAAATAGTATAACATTAGAAAGCCTAAGATCATTATTAAAGCAGTAATAACCCCACCTCTACTAAAAGTCACGACAGCCCGAAATCCCATCAACCCTAAAATACCCAAATCTATAAACCTTAGCATGATAGTATCTTTTGACATGAAAAAACGTGCTGATAAAACAAACATTCCCAATCCTAAAACGGTTGCTACCTGGTTGGGGCCAAACCCGCCTGATGTTGCAAAATTTGAAGCTGTTCCTGTAATTACCGTTTTAATATCAGGCGTATAAAGAAATAAATACACGGTCATACTTATCAGAGGTAGCAAAAATCCTAAGAGAATTATTTTAATTTGATTAAATGTTATTCTGCGACGGTAACAAAAGATCGCTACAAGCCCTAAACATACCGGCCCGCTTAAATTAAAGGCTATGGCTCTGCGGATATCAGTTTCAAACCCCATTTCTGAAACAGCCACAAAAATCCCAGGTATCAGCATTAATACATAAAGCACATATATTAATGCTTTGTTAGTAAAGCTAACGCCAAACATTCCTAATAAAATGAAAACAATTACTAAATACTTACTGGCCTCATAAAAAAATGTCCCTCCATTCATCCTTAAAAACACCTCAATGCCTACAATATATGCGCAGGCTAATAAAACATAGAAAGCTTTATTCTTTTTTGAAACTCTTATAATTTTATAAAGACAGAAAAACGTAATAAACAAAAAATACAGCGTAGCTAAGGGCTTAAAAACAAAAACAGCTAAACCTAATAACACATGTAATAAAAGTAGCTTAAAATATAGAGATAGTCTCATACTACGTGAAGCTTATATATGTTTATTAACTTATTAATTATTGCATTTTCTGAATAGAATTCATTCACCTTCAAAAACAAATTTCTCCCCTTTTTACTTCTAAGTCTTTCATCGCTAATATATTTAACTAAAGCTTCCGTTAAGGCACTTATATCAGCTTTATTAATAATCAATCCTTCGTTGGATGATGAAATAACTTTGCTACAATCACCTACATTGGTTACCACAGTGGGTAATTTTGCAAAACCATATTCCAATAACGCTATGGGTAAACCTTCTGATTTAGAGGAAAGAACGGCGATATCACAGCCTTTAAGTATATGTGATATATCTTGTCTACTTCCATAAAAAAACACCTTATTATTTAGTTGAAATTCATCTACCATGGACTTCAAGGATTGACTGTACTTGTCTTCTAAATCTTTGCCGATGCAATGCAAGGTCCAATCGGGATAAACTTCAATTACCGCTTTAAAAGCTTTCAACAACGTTTTATGGTTTTTTTGAGGCCTTAAATTAGCCAGATGAACAATCCTTTTCCCTTCATTTCCTTTTAATTTAGTTAATGGCTTGTTATTATCTGGAATTGCAAAATTTGGTAAATAGTCTACTCTTGCACATTTAAGATGGTCTTCTGCCCAATTCTTCAAAAGCTCATTTACGCTTATAATGTGAGAGAAAAAAACAGATATAATAGACAAGACCATAGACCTTCTTTGCTCTAAAAACTCACTATTACCGTAGTGATCATGCCATATTATTTTAAGCCTAGGACGAAACAACTTTACTAGGACCGCCAAAAAAAATGAACTGGAATGCGCATGAACAACACCTATTTCATTGACTTTAATAAACCCTTTCAACCTTTTAATGGCCTTAAAATCAAGGGTCTTATTCTTGTCAAGAAATAAATATTCAACTTTATCATTAAGACTTTCTTTTAATAATCCTTCTTTCCGAGTAGCACATAAAAAGGATTTATCTATTTTATGAGATAAGGCATTAGCGGTATTTACCGCTACCCGTTCGGTTCCTCCAAGTTCTAAAGAATCTACCAATTGAAGTACGCGCATAACTAGATAAGCAGTTTTTTTATTTCAGATTCAAATAAATCCAAAGTATATTCTTGCGACCATTGTGCCGCTAATTCAGACATCTCAATCAACAAATCCGCCCCTAACAAACAATTTAATATGTTATTAACTATATGCTCCACGTTCGGATCAATTAAAATCCCTCTTTTACCTTCATCTAACATATAGGGTACACAGGATATTTTAGTAGCAATAGGAATGGTTCCAAAAAACATAGCTTCCGCTATTGCTTTTGGCCAACCTTCCGACTTTGACGCTAGCATTAAAAAATGGGCCCGCTTTAGAACTTCCTTTATTTCTGACTTAGGCTTATTGCCATGGATTTTAACGTGCTCTTGTAACTTATTCGCAATTATATAAGTTTGCAACTGTTGTTTTAAAAGGCCATCGCCGAATAGCTCTAAAGTCACATCTTTTCCCATATCCTTTAATTGCTCTATGACTTTAATAGCAAGTAGTGGTCTTTTCCCTTCTACTAAACTACCGGTAAAAATAAAGTTCAACTTTTCTGAATAATTTCTTTTTTTAATAGGTTCAATCTCGTTTTCGGTATATGTTGCAGTGAAAAAAGCTTTTATGTTTTTACTTTGGTTTTTCCATTTGCCATACACCAAAACCTTCATTCTTTTTGTTAAAAAGGTATTGCTTAAAATACGCTTCTGAATCCTATAACTTAGTGGCTGTTTGGAATTAGGGTCCCAGTTACCGGCATATTTCGCGGTCTTAATTTTAGAAGGAAACAGCATTTGAACCAAACAACCAAGCAAACCAATATTTCCTGGACACCTTAAATGGATATGACTTGCCTTTCTACAGGCTTGAAATATGCTAAAGAAAATTATTGGCAATTTAAAAAGTGCCCTTATAGCACTTTTAACCGATATAAAAGCTATTTCAGGTATTTTTACAAAATCCAGATTTTCTTGATTATAGGCTAAATCTATATTGGAAGGGGCTTCATTGCACAAGGGAGCAACCACGACTACACGGTCTACATATTTAAACCATAAATTCATCTCTCTTACGTAGGGTGCATAACCATAAAAGTCATTTCCTTTTTTTTTATGTACAACGTGTGTTAATACGAGAAACCCCATTTATTGCTTAAGTTTATAAGAGTCGTTTAGTAATTCAACATCCCCCCTTTTTAAATTATCCTTTTTGAAAATCATGCTTAGCCCCATGGGTGAAAACATACTCAAATAGGCCGTTCTTTTTTTAAAAACATCTAAATATTTTATCCAACCAAACATAAATCTTGAAACAAATAACATAAGCATCCTGAGGTATCTATTAGAAA
Organism: Seonamhaeicola sp.; assembly: GCF_028281565.1. Classification (GTDB taxonomy): domain Bacteria; phylum Bacteroidota; class Bacteroidia; order Flavobacteriales; family Flavobacteriaceae; genus Seonamhaeicola. The sequence goes on along the minus strand of NZ_JANQJQ010000013.1, from coordinate 61,450 downwards.
ATAAATCTATTAAAAATTGCGCATTAAAAGTGGCTACGGCACTTGCGCTTCCTTCATTGGCTTCAAATTTCTCTAAAGCGCAATAAGGAAACAAACTTCTTAGACCAGTAAAAGTGAATCTAAAAAAATCGTATGGGGGACTGTGATACGGAAAATTAAAAGGGGTTTCAATTAACAAATTACCATAAAGTTTGGTAACACGCTGAAGCTCATTAGCAACTTCCCATGGTCTAAAGGTATGTTCTAAAACTTGAGGTACTAATACCAAATCAAAACTTTCATTTTTAAAAGGTATGTGGTGGGCATCAAATACAATATCCGGATTAAACTGCAAATGAACATCTGAAGTAATGACTAACGAATCTTTAAATGTCTTATTATAAAAAGCTACCTTATCACCGGCACCAACAACTAGAACTTTCTTTCCTTTAAATTTATCAGCAAGTTGCTCATAGCGCTTCCTGAATCCAAAATCCTTAGAAAGTGATGGTAAAACCTTTTTTCTAATTATATTCTTTAAATTGTCCTTCCTATAGTTAGAATTTTGTGCTGTAGGTACTTTTTCTAATATATCACATACACTGAATATACTTCTTGACTCATCAATTATTACAGGAATATTGTTGACTGTCTCATATTTATGACCGCAGTTAAAAACAATTTCAGACGGCTCAATAGCGGCACAATCTTCTTTTGATATTGGATTAATTAGGTTTTTCTTTAAAAATTCTAACTTCATTATTTTTTTATTGGTTTATTGAAAAATAAAGATATCCAACCAGAAAATCTTCCTAGCGTCTCAGTAAATGATTGTACTTTATTGGAGCCTTGAAAGGCATTAATAAAATGAATACCCATAAGCAATAATGTTGTTGCATGAAACTTTAAATTAGTTTTAATAGTTACCTGATTGTGCTTTATGCGCCATACGTACCACCCATTCCTAACGACCATCTTGCCGTATTTATACCTATTAGGCCTCCCCGCTGCTTCATGAAAATGTTCTAATTGTGCCCGTGTATTAACATACAATGCCCCAAATTTAGAGGCTCTTAAACAAAAATCTAAATCTTCATACAAACCATATCCATCAAAATACTCTGAGAAATTAATTTTCTTAAATGCATCCTTCCTATACGAAGAAACACCGCCCATAAAGAATTCAACGGGATACACCTTACCGGAAGGTGGTAAAAAGCTAATGCTTCTGGCATGGGAAAAACTTGGCATAAACCCTGGGGCCATATCGGGCAATAAATTAAATATACGTCTCACCCGAAACCTAAAAGGTTCATTTCTCATATAACCATCAAAATAAAACCTTGACGGGTTATTATTTTTATCCGAAATACTCCATTGGACTTCGTTCGTAATATAACCACCTACAGCTATGGCATTGGGTTTTCCTTCATAGGTAGCTATAAGATTTTGGAAATAATCCGTTTCTAATACAACATCGTCATCTAAAAAACAAATAACCTCTGAGTCCTTATCAACCTTAGTAATGCCATAATTGCGTTGCTTTGTTAAACCCCGGTGTTCATCCCCTACCTTGAAGTATTTGAGGTTTTTGAAACTGTTTTCTTTTAAAATCGTTTCAGTCTCATTATCTGTAGAACTATCAATAATCAAAATCTCATTAGGGTACATACTTTGCGTCCTTACAGAATTCAATAATTCTAAAAGGGGTTTGGATCTCAAATATGTACAGATAATTAATGAAAAGGTCATGTTATTGATATCTTGGGCCTAATGCTATTAAGCGTTTCGCATATTGAAGCGACTTTGTAAACTGTAACTGTTTATAAGGCAACTTTAATAATCTCAACGGCAATGCTTTTTTATCATTTTTAAATAAATAGATGAAAAAATGTTTATGTCTCCATTCCTTAATTTGGTCTTTATTAAAATGCTTTAATATGCCATAGGTAATTGTAGGGCTTGGGACCGGTTTTACAAATTTAACCGGGTTATCAAGCTCCCAGGGTTGGGTTTTGCGTTGTTTCCCTATTATTTTAGCCTGCTGGCCCCAAAACCTATAACCTCCCTGAGGCGGCTTTAAATGTAAATTAGGTGAAAACGGGTTATGTAACAAAACCCCTCCGGCTTTTAAAATACGTAACCCAAAATCAGAGTCTTCTCCATAGCCTCCATCAAAGTTAATATCATTGCCTGCTAGCTGTTCTACCAGGTTATGTTTAACTATAGAGTTAGCATTACTAAATGATTGAGACACGCCGCCTTTCCATCTTTCTTCTCCCAAATCGTCTAAACGTTGTTTCAAATCAGTCAAATCCTGGGCTTGATGAGAAGCCATAATGTCTAACCCATTGGCAGCTTCGGCCTGATATGTTTGTAAAAACCTTAAATGATTTTCAACAAAATCGGGCAATATTCGTATATCATCATCTGCAAAAATGATATAATCACCTGTACACATGGCTATGGCTTCATTTCTTGCTCTGCAACTACCTTTTGTAGTTTGCCATTTTACTTTAATATCAAATTTGAAATTTTCCTGTTGATAATACTTATCGTCTCGCTCACTTTCGGGCGTTGCATCTACAATGACCGCTTCTTTAATTAAACAGGTTTGGGCATTATGATCTTGCAATAGCAACTCCGTAAACGCTTGGCGCTTCATTGTTGGTATTACCAAACTAACCGACGGACTACCTGATAGTGGCTTTAATGCCCTTAATGATACAAAAGTTTGAAGCGTGCCTCCTGTCCTTATTTTGGTTTTAGCCTTATTTAGAGCATTTAACTCCTTGAAAAAGCGAAAAACACCTTTTCTTAAAAGCATATAATAACTATGGTGCCTCTTAAAATTCTTTAGGTAGAATAAATATCTGTCAGATGTTGAAATTTCAACATTAGTTTGCCTGACATTTGGGAAAAGATCTTTTATGTATAAAGGTATTCCGCCCTGGTAACGCAACAGGTTGAAGCCAAAATCCAAGCCCGAAACCAAAAGGTTCTCATATATAAAAATAGAATCTTTGAAGACTTCCCAAACGCTTTTTCTAACTACAAACGCATGTATATTAATTCGCCAGTTTACACAAACTTCACGACCCTCAAAATCATTTAAAAACCACCAATACACCGCTGTTTGGTATTTAATTTCCTGAAAGCAATCTTTAAATCCCTGATCTAAAGCACTATGCCATACATCACCCGGCGTAGATGCCAAATCATCAAGTAGCTCCAAATTCGGCTTACCAACGTATAGCAGGGTTTCATTAGATTTGGTTATATATTCTTTTAAAACTAATTGCTGATCAGGCATTTTCAAGTACTGTTTTATAAAAATCTACATTCTTTTGGGCAACAACCTCTATATCAAACACGTTCTTTACTTTACTTCTAGCAGCTGTTCCCAAAGTGGTTTGCAAAGCGGTATCATTTAATATCTTTAAAATAGCATCCGAAAAGGCCTGATGATTTTTAGGGTCAACCAAATAGCCTTCTTTTCCATGGACTATCATTTCACTTGCCCAGCCGATATCGGAAGCAACAATAGGTTTTTTCATCGCCATAGCCTCTAACCAGGACACGGGAAGTGCTTCAGCAAATGACGGAAATATACATAAATCGGAAGCATTTATATAGTCTTTTATTTCCGAGTAAGGCACTTGCCCTAAATAACTAACCTGTTTACTGGCTTTCTCACTAAATTTAGCTTTCATCAGGTTCCAGGTGGAACTTGCTCCTGTTTTTATATCCGATGCATCTTTCCCTACCAAAATAAGTTCTATTTCCGATTGCTGTTGAACGATCTTATTAAATATTTCGGGTATTTCCAAAACACCTTTTTTCCGTATCAATGTTCCAAAATATAAAATCCTATCAGCATGCTCTTTATCTTGTTTCGGCTGAAATAATTCTACATCAATGGCATTTGGTATCACCCTAAACTTAAGGTCTAAATCAAAAACCTGATTGGTTAATTTGCCCACATAATCACTAACGGCAATAATGTCATTAGCTTTTTTTAAAGCGCTTTTCTCCAAGAATCTGTTTTTGGGTTTTACCTTTCGTCTATCCAGATAACAAAAATAAGTATCGCTTCCATGAAGTTTTAAAATTAAGGGACATCTTAAATTTATAAAAGCCGTAAATCCGGTCCAATCAGGTGCTTCAACAATATCTATATTTCCTGAAGCATGCATTTGGTTAATCAGACGTTGGACCTTCTTCTGTGTTAAATAAAGAGATAGTCCTTTAAACTTCACATTCTTCACTTTGTGTATTACAAGGTCATTTTCTTCAATAACATCATCTTTATCCTGCCCGTAAACAATAACCGAAACGCTATGTTTAAGCTTTATCAAGCCCTTTGATAAACTCATAATACTTGCACCAATACCTCCTGAAGGGGTTGTCTTGGCATGCGGGAACTCCGGAGTTAAAAATGCAATCTTCATGATATAAGTTTAAAATAATTTTCAACCATGTTCCGAATTGAAAAGGATGCTTCAATTAATGTCCTTGTGTTTACTTTTATATACTTTTCACCTGAAAAGACGTCCTCAATAATATCTTTTAATTTTGAGATGTCTTTTGCCTTAAAGATGTAACCATTCTCCCCATGAGTAACTGCTTCTTCATTACCACCCACATTAGTAGTTATTACCGGAACATTTGCCGCTAAACTCTCTAAAATTGACAAGCTAAAACACTCCATATGGGTAGGCTGTAACATATAGTCATACTGACCATATATTTGATTAAGATTTGAAACACTTCCTTTAAATGCGAATACTTTAGTCAATGAAAGTGCATTAACTCTTGCTTTAAGCACATCTTCATAGGGTCCTTCACCGTAAACGTCAATGGTAAGTTTACTTTTAACAGGTTCGGGTAGCAGACCAACCGCTTCTATAAGGTCTTGAACACCTTTAGATTCCCTTAAATGTGAAGCCACTAAAAACTTAGGAAACTTATCACTTCTATCTGTATTGGTTTGTATATGATCTATAAAAATCCCATTATAAATTACTGAAGTTTTTTGCTCTAAGGAGCTACCAAAGTCTTTCAATATTTCATGGGTTGTATAGGTGGAAACTCCTATAAACTGATCTATGCATTTTGAGTATAACCAACCTTTCAAACGCTTTTTAATCCTTTTTTTTAAAGGATAGCCCTTTAAAGGCCTTGGGTTATGATCTACAGCAATGACCCTAGCGGCTGTTTGTTTTTTAAGTTTACAGTAAAACGATGTACAAAGTTCAACGAAGTGTGTAAAAATGAGGCTATAATCTTTTTCAAGACTATTAAGGACAAAAACTTCAAAAGCAGACTCCTGTTTCGACGAAATAATATTTAAATCCGTGTAGGAATCATGGTTGGAATAATTAGGAAAAAACCAATCGACCTCCACATTATTTTCTTTGCATTTCTTATCAAATGCCCAGAAAAAATAATCCATGCCCCCTACCCTGTCCGGAAGTAATTTATAATTACATATGACGGCAATTTGCTTTCTATCTACACCCATGAGGCTAAACTTTTTACCAGTTGTTTATTGGTTTCTTCTAAAGGTACTCCAACCTGCTGGTCAATGAATGCCTTTCTGTTTTTTGTACCTGAATTATTTGATAAATAAGCAGATATGGCCTCCAGCAACTGTTCCTTGTTCTTTACAACTCTGGTTGATTTGCTATTGACCAAATGCTGAATATGCTCATAACCCAAAAAGCGCTGGTCATCATATAATCCGTTATCAGCATTTCCGAATACCGGATTAATAACAGGTTTATCAAACATCATAAAATCAAGACTCATCGTTGAAAGCATATTAATATTCAAATCGGAATATTCTAATAAGGCTCTTAATTGTTTAACATCTTCCACTGTTGGAATACGTTGCGACCAGGATTCCTGATGATTGGGCCTTACTTGTTTCCATTTTGGGAAATTCCATTTTATAAAAGGGAATTTTTCAACCAGTTCTTCAAAACGAACGGGGTCTTCAGCCGGCGATGTTCTTACAATAAAATTAACGGGCTCCACTGTCTTCTCTAAAATGGCATTAGCCATAGTTTCAATATAAAGTTCATCATTTTTACTTGTTGAAATATCCCCACAACTAAAACAGATCGTTTTTAAATTTGGATCTAAATCGAATTGATCAATAAAGTCTGTTTTCGATATTTTATATGTTTCCATGACATAGGGCACAAACTGGGGTGTTCCAACTACTTTAATATGTTCCTCTTTGATTGCCTTATAAAATTTTAACAAATCTTGTTTCATCAAATCACTCCACACTAAATAATAATCAAAGTTCGAAGCCATTCTTCCTTTGGAAGCCAGGTTATCCCAACTAAAAATAAATGCAGACGTCTTTATTTTTTTTCGATTTGCTGCATACACCAAAGGTGCTATATAAGGAGGCCGTTGGTGGGTAAAGAACAACATATTAAATTGTTCTTCTTCTAATATTGATACATATTCCTTAGTTATTTTATGATGCCTGAATGTAACATTTTGCAACCTCTGGAACTGTTGGATATTTGACTCACTATGAAACAAAGCCGTAAGTCTGTAGATGAATCGCGTAGCATATCCTCTACTGGTTTTAAACCTTGAGTAATTGGCATTTAAATTATCCAGGATACCAAAATTTTCTTTTTTATGTAATTTGAGATGCGCTATTTCTTTTGCCTTTCTGAAGAACCATGTTTTAAAAGTTTCTACAAAAACATTTAGCTCAACAACCCTTAACTCCGTATGTTCTTTATAAATGGATTTTGGTAAACAGGATAGAATAACTACCTCATTAAAGGCCTGGTTTGCATATTTTAAAAAGTCACTTAAAATGAAATTTCTAAAGCCAACTCCGTCTGTAATTACAAGAGCTAATTTTGATTCTTTTTTTTGCAATTTTTTGTTGTTAGTTTAAAACCTTAAAGATACCATTTTTAGCAATAAAACATAAGCTGTTAAGTCATTAACAATGAGAAGTTAACCAACTGCCAGATATGAAAACTTGATTGATTATCTCCTGCCAAATACCTATGCCACTCCAAATCCAATTCTCTTTCGTTAAACCATGCTTTATATTTTGAAGATTTAATGCTGTTCATACAATTTTGAACATACTCTTTCAGATCTTCGCCCAGCCATTCTCGCTGAGGTGTTTGTAAAGGGCGTTTAGGGGCGTAGGTAACTTTTTCATCTACATATTTAGAAATAACATCTCTTAAAAGCTGCTTCCCCTGGTTATTTTTTAGTTTGAATTCCATAGGTAATGAAAATGCAAACTCAACCAATCTGTAATCTAAAAAGGGCACTCTTAACTCCGTTGAATGCGCCATTGACACCCTATCATTAAAACGTAATGCCCTGGGTATTTTTGTATAAAACAAATCCCTGTATTGTGTATTTTTTATTGACGAATTAAAAGGTTTTGGATAGTCCTTTTTTAAAGCAAGCCCCATAAAGACATTATTTAGCATATTTTTTCTGAACGGGCTTTTACCAACACCTTGTATGGTGGCATTTGATGTATTCCTATAATAATCGTAACCGGCTAACTGCTCATCCATGCCCTGACCATCTAATAATACCTTTACGCCTTTTTTTGATGCCGAAGCAAACAACCTGGAATACGCCAGGGTAGGGATCCCTCCATAGGGCTCGTCCTGAAAATCGGATATACTTTTCGATATTTCCGATACTTGATTTGAAGACAGCAGAATTTTGTTTAACGGATTTTTGTAAGCGGCAATAATTTGCTCAACCCATGGTAATTCGTCATAGTTCTCATCATTGGTATAAAACGTAAAAGCCTCTATTTTTGAAATATCTTTTTGAGAAATATTGGCCAAAGCCAAAAGGGCCGAACTATCTAATCCACCGCTAACGTTGAATCCTACCGGAACATCAGCCCTGAATCTTAATTTAATACTATCAATTAACAACTTAGTATAAATGGCTTTAGCGTCCTGATAGTTTGTTAGTTTAGGTTGTTCCTGTACCCTGGCAACAAAATCATACCATTCTTCAACTTTTATGCTGCCATTGGAATATTCTAAAAAGTGCCCTGCCGGCAATTGGTTAATACCTTCCCAAAATGTTTCATTGGGTGCCCCATAACTACCATTTACGAAATAACCGGACCACACGTACTCATTTGGAACTTTTTCAATCCCAACTTTATGGATTGCTTTAATTTCACTGGAAAAAATCAGGTTTTTATTGTAGTGTGAATAATAAAACGGTTTGATACCAAATCTATCCCTGGCAGCAAACAGTTCTTTGTTCAAATTATCCCAAATGGCAAAAGAGAACATACCATTTAGCATTTTTAAACACGCCTTGCCATATTTAATAAATACAGCTAATAGTACTTCTGTATCAGACGAGGTTTTAAAATCATAATCGTCTTTTAAACTGTCTCTAAGCTCTAAATAATTATAAATTTCGCCATTAAAAACAATAGTAAATCTCCTGGTAGTATCTGTAAAAGGTTGATTAGCATTCGAAGATAAATCAATAATAGAAAGCCTGTTATGTCCTAAGGTGGCAAAGCCATTGTCAAAATAAGTTCCGGTAAAATCAGGTCCTCTGTGCGCCTGAGATTCCAACATGTTATTTATTTGAAATTGAAAGTGTTCAGCGCCAATAATGCCAGCAATTCCGCACATTCTAAGTGTTTTTAGAATTTAAAAATGCTTCTGCCCGTTCCCAATCATCCATAGTATCGATATTAATGGTATGATCTAAGGGTGACTTTATATAAGCCAATTTTGAGCCGTACAATGAATTTTGTTCCAATAAGACATTGGTTTTTGTTATATAGATAAGCCCGTCTCTATGATATACTTTGGGTAAGTCCTGACGTCTGGAAATTATACTTTCCTCACCGGTAACCAATTCTAAATGCCCATCCATAGTTTCTTTAAAAGTCCAATGCGGATTATACTCATTAGGTACTTCTTGGACTGAAACTAATGCATCACAACCGGATTCTACAAACTTATCTATAGCCTTATCAATAAACGCTCCCGTTTTAAAAGGACTTGTAACTTGCAGCAGGCATACGGCATCAAAGTGTATATGTTGTTCTTCGTAAAATTTTAAGGCATGCTGAATAACTCCTAAAGTTGGTGAACTATCTTCTGCCAGGTGTTTAGGCCTTACAAATGGTACGTCAACCTTTAGTTGTTTAGCCACCTTAATAATGGCTTCATCATCAGAGCTTAAAATTAAACGCGTCAGTTTCTTTGAATCATTAGCTGCTTCAACCGTATATTGAATTAAGGGTTTACCTTTAAGAATTTTTATATTCTTTTTAGGAATGGATTTTGAGCCGCCCCGGGCCGGTATGAGTCCTAAAATTTGCATTAATACGAAATGGTTTTATGAAATCGCAATTCAATTTCAGCTAAAATATCGGCAATGCTTTCTCCCGAATTGCCCTCACCATAAATAGAATCGCTTACCATAGGATTTTTTTGCTCTATTCTGTCTAAAATAGCTGATTCAATATCAGCTTCATCATAAGAAACATCTATAACATTAGCGCCTCGTGCTCTTCCGTTTTGACGCGTTCCGATATTAACAACAGGCACTCCTAAATAAGCACATTCTCTAATACCAACACTGGAGTTACCCACCAAACACTTACTGTTAATAAGCAATCGAAGAAAATCCTCCGGAATCATATTTTTAAAAAAGTGGATATTCTCCGGTTTATAAATTTCTCTATAAGATCTGATCCCGTTTGAAGTACCATCTGCACCGGCATCCACATTTGGCCAAAACCAGAAAGCAGGAATGCCCAATTTATGCACCACTTTCAATGTTGCCAAAACATTTTCCTTAGCCTTTGTGTATTCTGTAGTAACAGGATGCTGCATAACCACAATATAGCCGTCCTGCCAGTTAATTCTGTTTCCAACACCTCCGTATTTTTCAATAGGGTCAAAATTTAAATTGGAAGATTTACTAACTGCATGTGCTATATCAATGGAAGGGCAACCCGTATTAAAAACATAATTGGCGTCCTCACCCATCCTTATAACTCTGGCTTTGGCACCTTCTGAAGCTACCAAATGAATATCTGCCAATTTGGTATTGGCGTGACGTACTTTTTCATCAATGTTCCCTGTAACCTCTCCACCTTGGATATGGATTAAAGGGATATTTTGATACGACGCGGCTATTGATGTTGCCAGGGTTTCAAAACGGTCTGCAATGGTAACCACAGCATCAGGTTTTAAATTATAAAAGGTATTGGCTAATTCCATAACACCCAAACCGGTAGTTTTAGCCATGGAGGTTTTGTTTTCGCCCTCTAATACCATAAAAACCTTCGCGTCTATTTTAAACCCATCATTTTCTATGTAATCAATGGCATTTCCATACCTGTCCAACAATGCAGATCCGGCAACAACTAATTGTAATTCTAATTCAGGATGCTTTTTTATTGCTATCAAAGCGGTTTTTATCCTGCTATATGAAGGCCTTGCCGTAATTACAACACAAATTTTTCTTTTGTTCATTTAATATCATCTTCGGTTAAAAAATCCCATTGTTTCATATCCTTTACTAGTCTTTTACCTATCACTTCTTTAAATATTGAAGCCGGTATTCCTTTATTTGCCGGTTTTTTTGCTTCTAAATCTGAAAATTGAATGGCATGCCCCGCCTTTAAATCTTTATTAATGGATAATGATTTTTCAAAAATTGACTTGAGTTCTGCAAACTTAGAATTATCAAATTTATCAACCGGACTTATTAGTGCTTTTTCAATATTACGTACCGCTTCTGTAAGCGCTTTAATCTCATTAATTGTCAATGAAGAGCTTACATCGGGTCCAAAATCGTTTTTACTGAAAACAGTATGAAACTCCAAAATCTCAGCACCTAAAGCCACTGCTGCAATGGCGGTTTCTGCCCTGGCTGAATGATCTGAAAACCCTACTCGAACACCATATCTTGCCTTCAGTTCCTGAATAACGTTAAGTCCATATTGTTCTGGTTGCGTTGGATAAGCCGTAGTGCATTGCATGATTGAAAACACAACTTCTTTTGATTTCAAAAAATCTACTGTTTTATCCAACTCCTCGTAAGAACTCATCCCGGAAGATAGAATAACCGGTTTACTTGTTTGGGCTATTTTTTCCAATAATAAAAAGTTATTGACTTCCCCCGAACCAATTTTATAGCAAGCCACTCCAACTTCTTCTAACAAATCAACCGCCGCATTACTAAAAGGTGAACTCATAAACTCTATCTGAACATCATCGCAATGCGCCTTTAACTCTTGCCATTGTTCAAGTGTAAACTGCATGGCTTTCCAATAATCAAACCTGGTGGCGTACTTATCTGTAAACTTCACCCTAAAAGGCTCATAAATACTACTTTCGGCCTCTGCAATATGAGTTTGGAACTTTATGGCATTTACTCCGGTAGTTGCTATGGCCTCAATATAATCATGAGCTTTATGTAAACTTCCGTTATGTGCCTGCCCTATTTCTGCAATTAATTTTACGCTCATTGTTCTGTTTTTCTGGCAACGATACCATAGCTCATTCCTTTAGCCAATGGGTTTTTATACTCTATATAAGACTCTATTTTAGACTTGAACCAATCCTTTAAAGAAGACGTTTTATTGTTTTTATATTGCATATCCACAATGGCATATTCCAATACCTCAAAACCACTTCTTTTTAAAAACTCATATACTACATGTTTCCACGGTGTAAAAACATGGTTCTCCTTTATGTGTTTTTCCTGGAAAGCATAAAGCGATCCTCTTAAAAACAAACTTAAGGTATTTTTGCTAGATTGTGGATTAGGCGTAGTCAAAATCAAAATGCCATTGAGCTCCATATGGTTAGAAATATTTTGAATCCCCAGTAAAGGATTATCTAAATGTTCTAAAACTTCTAAAAATATAACCATTCCGGCTTTATCAACATCTTCCGGGGCCGCGTCATTTAAATTCCAAATAACAGATTCATCAATTTTCCTAATATAATCAAAGGGCTGCCATTTTGCTTTCAAACCTTCAATATGTGATTTCATATGCCCAAATCCTGCGCCTACATCGCTTACAACTTTCTTTGGGGCATGCGATATATATTTATCCAACATTGCTTTTGCAAATTCTGCTCTATTATTAAATGTCCTTATATCTAATTTCAATTTTGTTAAGTCTTTGTGTTATAAATCTTTTGGAGTCCAATATAATTTGGTTTCCGAAAGTTTTGAGTATTCTATAAATTCTTTTTTTGATAATCTGTTAGCATTTTTTACTAAACGTGGAACATTAACAACTATGTCACCAAGGGCCTGTAAAATGGCTAAAAAAGCTTTAAAATCACCTTTAAATACTTTGGTTTTCATTTGAATCCACAACGTATAAAAAAACCTTCTGGGAATTGTATTATGGGGATAAAACAAAAAATAAAGGTACCAACCCGATCGTAATGATCTTCTTAAACGGATCCTATAATCTTTATTTCTTTTACGCCCTTTTATATTGACCCGGTGGTTTACTAAAACTGATGGAAGATAATGTATCTCCCATTTATTTTTGAACAATTGGTAAGATGCAAACTCTTCCTCTCCATAAAAAACAAACCATTCCGGGTAATCAGGAATTGATTTCCAGGCTTCCATATTCCAAACATGGCCGCAGCCCACAAAACTTCTAACGTGCTGGGGCTTATCATTTGTCTTAGTATGCTTTGGAGGTTCTTCATCCCAATATAGCCTGAATGCTAGGGCACCACAACTTGAATTACTTTTAAAATAAGCACCTATTTGTTCTAAAGGATTTTCAGTAATAAAATGGGCATCATCATCTAAAGAGATAGCATACGGTGCTTTTGTTAAACTCAGCATTAAATTCCTGCTGTATATATAGCCTTTACTTTTTTCATGGGTAATCAACTGAATATCAGGGTAATTATTTGCAACAAAAAGTGATGTATCGTCAGTAGAACCATCGTCACAAACAAAACATTCAACATCCTTTCTGTCAATTAAATGACTAATCGCCTTTAAAGTAATCTTTAAATCCTGTAAGCGGTTTTTTGTAGAAATTAATATGCTGTATTTAATGTTCATGCAGACTTTTTTCAATTTGTTCTTTTAAATAATTTTCTCCTAAATAATTTATTAAATCTAACCTGTCAAACACTAAAACCCCGTTATTATTTGTCCATTTTTTATAAAGCTGCCCCAGTATTTCTGAAATCTTTTTTATATCATTGACCCCAGCACTATAAACATACGCATCTCCCAATAACCTTTTAGTTTCACTCTTTTCGGGACCTAAGTGAACAATTGGTCTATTTGCTGATACACAATGAGGAAATTTACCTGGTAAAAAAGGGCTCATTTTAGCATCTGCTTCCAGGATAACATTTGCGGACACTTTGCTTTGAAGCCAAACCACATCCTTAAAAGGGATATTAGACAAGTTTATTTGTAATTGTGGGATACTTTTAGCATAATCTTCTATCATATCCTTGTGATAATCAGCACTTCCTAAAAGGATCAATTTGGAATTTTCTTTAGCTTCGACATTATTTTCTAAAAATAACTGATATCCTATAATCAAGTTTTCCGGATTACGCTGCTTGAGTAAGCTCCCGGCATGCAGAATATTGAACTTATCACTTTCAAAATTGATTTTAGGTTTAAATCCTTCTAAATCCAAATTTATGATCTGATGTGGAATAACTATTCCTGTTTTATTGAAATTTTCAAAAAACGATCCCATCCACTCTTGTAACAACAAACTTGGAAACGCAGAATATTTAGCATTTTTAGACAGTTCCTTAAAAAAGCGCTCTTTTATCCTATGTCCCGGTTCTTTCCAATCGTAAGGCTTAGGGTATCTGCTAAATGGGTAAGGATCATGAATATATGCCATCCATTTAACATGCATTTCAGACAATTTATTTACGGCATAATGTGGTCTAAAACTAGCTGCTTTACTAAGCGTTAAAACCATATCTATTTTTGAGGCATCAAGCTTCTTTAATTCTGCTTTAATACTCTTTACATCATTATAAAAAGTAAAAGAGAATCCAAACAGTGGCTCTAAATATTTAGCTAAGTTTATTTTTAAGACCCTCTGAATTACTCTTTGTATTCTACTAAGGACATATAACCAGTTATCCTTTTTTTCCTTAATAGCTATGCATGTTGCATTTTGAATTTCAATTGGCTTTCGGGTATAATGATAAACCAAAACATGGTAACCAAGATGAACAAAGTTATTTATAAGAGCGACATTAGCTTTGGAACCACTGCTATCGTTTACATCAATTGAGTCTACTACTACAATTATTTTTTTACTCATTAACTTACTACCAATTTTCTCTCCAGTCAATATTTTCTTTAACCACACGGGCTGGATTTCCCATTATTATGGTTTTTTCTTCATTAAAATCACCTGAAACCATGCTTCCCAGGCTTATTAAATTTAAAGAGGCGACTTTTGTCCCAGGCGCAAATTTTGATGATGCCCCAATATAAACATCGTTCCCAACTTTTATTGACAGATCTTTACTCACTTTAGTTTTTATGGAGCCATGGGTCCAAAATTCACTGTTTCTACCGGCAATCCAAGTATTATTGCCTATTTCTATCGAGTTCCATAAATCAAAATAATGATTGTTAATGATCCTGGAATTAGCTCCTATAACAAACTTTCCTTTTCCAATAAATGTATTTCCCGAGTGAATACTGGTACTAGAACCTATACTAATTTCATCACAAGAAAACACATTATTATTTGCTATGTAAACATTATTGGCAATGTTTACTTTTTTACATCTAATAATAACTTTTCCTATTCTAACCCCTTTTCCTATTTGGTATCCGAATAGGTTCCTATATAAGAAGATCTTAAAAAAATTAAAAGGGATATGTTTAATAGTTTTTAATAGAAGTAATTTCAATTTTTTATGTCTTTTTTATTTTATTCTTATAAAAAACCCAAACAGGAAAAAGCCAATATTTAAAAGTGATAAACAATCTTGATCTCCTATTGGCTTTAGATATTTTAAGAACGTTTTTCACCAATTTAAGATCTCTAAATCCAATGGCTAAATTTACTAAGTATTTAAACAATCTTGGGGTTAGCAACACTTTTTCTACTAAATTAAAAGTTACCAATTCTATGGCACTCTTTTTAGAATTTACTCTTGCGGGAGCATTACTCCAAAACTGGCCTGTATTGGAGGCCTCATGTTTCCTGTTAAAATAAAGGACCTTATCTATTATTATTCCCATAATCCTTTCACTTAGAATTCGTTGATAGCATTCCCATTCTTCAGCATACATTAAATCTTCATTAAACCTGTTTTCCTCAAAACAATTCCTTTTCCATAACACTGTACAAGAAGCAAAAGGTACTACCTGCGTGACTACGTCTTCTAATAACGTACTATCGGTTTCTTTATAATTAAAATCTAAGCCAAGATCTATTTCATAATCAAATGTTCCTGTAAACGATTGCTTTTTATAATTACAAAAAGAGGCCTTACTGTTTTTTGCTAATGCCGATAAACAGATCTCTAAATTCAAAGGATGCACCATATCATCATCATCAAAAAAAATGATATAATCACCCTTGGCCATTTCAAGCCCGTAATTTCTGCAACCGGGGAGTCCCTTTTTGTGCGTATGAGGTCTTTTTAAAAACTTAAATCTCGAATCTATCTTTAAAACTGATGCTATTTTATTTTCCGTATTGTCAGTGCATCCATCATCAATAATTAAACATTCCCAGTTTGTATAGGTTTGTTTTCTAATGGTATTCAATGCTTCAACTATATAATGTTCTCTATTATATGTTGCCATTATGATGCTTATTAGTTGGGAATTGTTGCTCATGCTACATTAAATAGACTTTTAAGAACATATTTAAAAGTGGCTTTTTTACTATACGACTTGTGAAACAAAAGTAGTTTTTCTCTTATTAAGACTTTAAAAAGAGTTTTAATGTTTTGATTACAATTATCGGATAACAGATGGTTACGCAATAGCATGTTTAAACCAAATATTAACTCATCTTCATTAAAATAATCTGATTTAAAAGACAGAATATTGGCATCAATGTTTTGCTTATTATTGAGGTAGTCATTCACCGACACGGATTCTTTTAAAAAGTGATCTGTTAACAGATCAAGGGTTTCCGCGCTCCAAGATAACGTATCCGAAATCTTTTTAAACATTTTTAAAGCTCCTTTTTTGTGCTTTGCATTTGACTCCTTCTTGAATTCAATGTTGGCAGTTAAGCTTTCGGCATGTAATCTATATTGATACAGAACTTGATCTACATGAACCCATTTAAATTCTAGGCTTGACCTTAACCAAAAATCATAATCTTCTAATAAAAACAGGGATTCATCATAGCCGTTTAACTCATCGAATACTTTCTTTTTATAAAGAAACGAAGCGCCCACTTTATTCCCGAATAATATATGCTCTATGGGCCCTGTTTTATGTGCTCTTATAAAATTTCCCTGTTCATTAATGACATTGTAATTAGAAAAAACAATATCAGCTTCAGTATTCAAAAGATCCTCTAATAAACGCTCTAAAAAATTTGGGTTCAGTTTATTATCATCTGAAGTCCAGGTAACAAAATCACCTTTAGCTTTTATATGACCAATGTTTAAGCTTGCCGGTAGCTTTCTATTAGTTTTATTATTTATGACCGTGACCCTGTTATCCTTCTCCGCAAAGTGATTTGCTATATTTAGTGTGTCATCAACAGAACAATCATTGACTATGATCAATTCGAAATTTTCATAGGATTGACATAAACAGCTTTCAATAGCGTCCCGCAAATGATTTTCACCATTGTAACATGGTAAAACAATACTTATTAAATGATCATTTCTTTGGAGCATTTAATTAAAACTTTTATCTAAGATGTTTTCAAGATCTTTCACGTAATTCTCAACATTGAATCTTTTTATGCGTTCCAAATTAGCTTCAGATTCTTTTTGGTATAAAGTTTTTGATTCTATGATACGTTCCATAGCGCTGTAAATTTCGTCCGCTTTATTATCAACCAAAAGTGTTGATGTTTTCAACAAATGTACACAACCGGGATGGTTAGAACATATTACAGGTAATCCGTAGAGCATATACTCCATGACCACATTGGGCGTCCCTTCTGTTAAAGATAGTAACATGCCTACATCCAGGATATTCAAAACATCTGAGACGTCCCAGTTACTAAGCAGCGAAACGTTGGATCGCAAATCTTTATCAAAGATATGCTTATTTAACTGGTTATACGTTTTTAAAGTTTCATTATCATGCTCCTTATTTCCCATAAGAATTAAATGGGTATTGGGGTACTTTTGGTTTATGCTTTCAAATACAGTTAATAACAAATCATGGTATTTAAAACTCTTAAAGTGAGCAATCATACCAAAGATAAATTTATCTGAAGGTATTTTAAACGATTTTTTTATCTTATATACATCTCTGTTTTGTTTTTGTAAACTTACATATTGAGGAAGCAGGTTTAATTTATGACTCTTAACTTTATAGTCATATTTAAAAATATCCAAGCAGTTTTCGGCATTACCAATAATGCACGGTATATTGTTAACCGCTATACTTTCCAATACATCATGTTTTAATATATCCAATCCCAGCTGATGCCAAAATGCATATTTAGCAGTTGGCAATAATTTGTATAAATAATAGGCAATTTTAGAAGGCGTATTTTGAAAAGGAATAATGACCTGATGCTTAGATGCTTTTAAACCTTTTCTTAGCTTCAACAAATACTGTAAAGACCATTTTAACCTCTTTAAATTTTTAATGGAAACTTCCCGCTTTAAAAACATATAAGGTTCACCAAAAAAATAGGTTTTATTAATATTTGAGTTTTTTAATACTTCTTTAAACTCTTGGGAAAGTACATTTGAATAAATAAATAGAATATCAACTTTGCAGCCTTTTTTATCGGCCAGGAATTTAGCCAACCCCAACCCTTGCCTTTCAGCACCTCCCAGATTGCCTCCCTGAAAAACCAATAATACATTCTTTTTATTAAAATTCATCCTTTCAGAGGTTTATCCTGTTACTTCTCGTTTTCTTAATAAAGAAACCCGCTCTTTCAGTTTTTTCCTTACAATGAATAACTTCTGCTTAAAGGGTAACACACCTAAAATCTGCTTCCGGGTTTCATAATGGATTCCTTCCCTGTTATTCGTGAAAAAGATATCAAAAACAAATTTTCTTTTTAACTGCTCAACAACGTCTAAAAGTTCTTTATGTCCAAAAATTTGTTGTTTTTTATTAACTCTCGATATTTGACTCAACCACTTAAAGAATTGTTTACAGTCGGTTATGGAGATTTGCTCATTTGAAAACAACATTTTTTTTAAAAACGCATCGGAAAACTCGGTTTTATCATAACCTATCTTATGGTATAGGCTCAATTTAATGCCAATGTCCTGATTTTTTTGAATGTCATTATATAAGCTGGAAACTTGGTCTTGATGAGTTCTATAATGGTATAAAACCTCCTGAATATTATACATTTTGCAATCCCAGGCCGATCTTGCCCAAAAATCATAATCTTCTGCATGTTCTTTACTTGCGTCAAAGTTATACGCCTTATAGGCCTCACGATTTAACATAGTAGCCCCTAAACTCATGGGATTACCCAGTAATAGTTGTGCCTGAATCTGTTCATGTTCCCTTTTATGCTTTATAATTTTTGAACTGGCACCAAAACATTGTAACCAACATCCGCAAGCTTTTATATCAGGGCGGTTCTGTAATATCTTTAATTGTTTCTCAAAACGGTTTAGAACGTTTATATCATCACCGTCCATACGTGCGATGAATTGACCTTCCGCTTCGCTAAATCCCATATTCAGGCTATCAATCAAGCCTTTGTTTTTTGGTTTTTCAATGATCCTTATCCTGCTATCTTCAAAAGACTTTACAACCGACAAGGTATTATCTGTTGAACAATCATCGATCACTATGATCTCAAAATCCTGGATCGTTTGATTCAATACAGAAGTAATGGCGTCACTTATGTAAGTCTCAACATTATAAACCGGAAGTACAACAGATATCAGGGGCATTATTTAGAAATAATTTGATTAGCCAGCTTAGTTAACTTGAACCCTTTTCCTAAATACACATAAAACAAAGGAACCATTGCATAAACCGATGTTTTAAATTTATTTAGTGAAAACAACGCTTTGTTTTCTTTATAAAGCGAAAGTATAAATTTACAGGTTTTATATGATATTTTCTTGTGTCGTTCCCTTATAACATAGCTGTAAAGTTTTGTTAATTCTTCTAAGGTATTTTTTTTGACGTCTTTGCTTAAAGTTGCACCGTATTTCTTAAGAATATTGTACTTGACTTTTATATTTGAGAATGTCTTTTGAGGATCGTCATATATGGTTTTAGACATATTGTCCTCATGAATGTTAAATTGAACCAAAGGTGTTTCATTCTCGATATAATTTTCAGAAACGTACAATGCACGCATATGAAAATCGTAATCCTGAGCCTGCTGTAATTCTTCGTCAAAGTTCAGATCATACTTTTTTAAAAACGCTTTTTTCCATACAGGTGCCCCGGTAAGCCAAAATATATTATAGGTTATGTAGTCTTCAAAAATGTTGTCAGATTTTAATTTTGGCGCTCTTAACCCCTTTTCTTTATTCTTTACAACATCGAATATTAAAGTTTGACAAATTGAAAAGTCAAAATTAGAATTATGTAATCCATTAATTTGAAGTTCCAGCTTTTGTGGCATCATTATGTCATCACTGTCAAACCAATTAATATAATCTCCTTTACTTAATTCAAACCCATAATTTCTACAGGCATTGGCTCCTTTTGTTCTATTATCCGGTCTGGAATGGTATTGGAATCTATCGTCCTTATCACAATAAGTAGCAACTACTTTGGCTGTATTATCTGTAGAACCGTCATCCACAATAATGCATTCCCAGTTTTTATAAGTTTGGGCCAAAATGCTGTCTAAGGTCTTTCCTATAAAAGATGCTCTGTTGTAAGTGGGAATTATTATTGAAATTAAAGGGTTCATATTTACTTCAATTGCCAATTTTGCTTAGCTATTTTTCAAACAATACTTTTGCTGGCTTCAAATAGTACTTCATCCAGCCTATTAATATGGCGTTCCATGCTAAATTGCTTTTTAATCGTTCTTTTGCCTTCTAACCCTAATTGCCTGGCATATGCCACATTATCCAAAACGTTTAGCATATGCTCACCCATAGTTTCTATATCATGTTCTTTGCAAAGCAACCCCGTTTTAGTATGTTCAATTACATCCGGTATACCCGCATGGTATGTTGATATTACAGGTAAACCTGCTGCACTGGCTTCTAAAACAGATAAGGGTGTCCCCTCCATATCACCATTATCAGCCACTATAGAATGTTGGACAAAAGCTAAAGATTCTTCAAGCAGGTTTATGTATTCCTTGGGTGTAATTACTCCTAAAAAAACTACATTATCTTCTAATTTCAAATGGTTAACTAAGTTCTTACACATATTAAGTAATACCCCATCTCCTGCCATTAATAACTTAGCATCCGGATGTTTTTTCAACACTTTTTTAAATGCCATTATTGTGTAATATGGGGCTTTTTTATCTGTAAACCTTCCTACTGCTAAAAATTGCTTTTTGCTATATGTTGGCACTACGGTTTCAAACTCTTTTCTAGGAGCACATACATTGTATACTATTTTTTCTTTTGGACATCCGATACTTAAAAGTTTACGCTCCATAACTTTTGAAACAGCTATGACTTTAAAACTCTGTGAAAAAACTCTTTTATATGAATTATAACTGTCAATAATCTGGTCTACGCTTGCATCATAACCATGAAAATGTGTTACGAGTGGCATTTTCAAATAGGAACATATATGGGCTATTCGATGGGCTGTTGGGCCGTATTGTGCCAATATAACTTGAATTTTATTATCCTTCAATGATTTTATAAAAGCATTCTCATGAACGTTAAATTTGGTCAACTTTAACTTTCGTTTTACTTTAAAAATCAAACCATCCCTTTTGTTTAACAAACTTCCAAAACCTTCCAGATATCCGGGTAGTTCTCCATTATAATAATAAAAAACCTTACCTCTTAATCCATTCTTTTGAGCTTGTATAAACGTTTCGGAATAGGCGTTTTCAGCCGGCGATATAATTGCTATTCTATTTTCTTGCCGTACCATATAACCCTGTTATCATTTGCCCTTCTTTAAATATAACATTAGCTGGCTTGTCATGCTTAATCAAATATCTCATTATTGGTTTTAAAACCCTTGAAAAAACAGTTCTCTTAAAATCAGACATTTCACTTCTTTTAACCCAAAGTCCCAGCATTTGTGCCATAGACGCATGCCAACCTCCGGTAGCTTTTATATCGATATCTTTGAAACCTCCTTTTTTTAAATAACGTTCTAATGAAAATGGTGTATATCTAAATTCATCATTTGGCACTTCATGCAAATTCCACAAAAAAGGCACTGTGAAAAAAAACATACCACCGGGTTTTAAAATACGATTTACTTCTTTTAACACTATTTCGGGGTCCGGACAATGCTCTAAAACCTCTGTACCAAAGGCGCAATCGAAACTTTCATCTTTAAAGGGCATTGTTTTCCCATCCCACGTAACATCCGGTTTTACTTTGGCATCATAAATTAAAGCAGTCTCTATATCTAACCCAACATAATCAGTAATTTCCGAATTTTTCAAAATATACGCTTTATATGGCATTTTTCCACAGCCAATGTCTAATAACGCTCCTTTAAAGAAAGGAATATGACGTTTTAGTGCCTCAAATATTGATGTCCTTATATAATATCTGTCCAGATTCCTATAAGTTAGTTGTATATCTATAAAATCATTAGCCATAATTATGAAAATATGTGCTTTATTCTTTCAATATTTTTGTTTATATCCCTTGTATTTACAATATCTGAAAATTGTTTCTGCGCTATTTGGTTCGCTAATTTTTGGTCCTGTAGAACAGCTTTACTAGCCAAGGCAAATGAACTTAAATCTTTAAAGTGCGGATATACATAATCCATATTATTTAGGTTTTTATTTTCTCCTAAATAAAAATCCCAAAGCAGTATTGGTGTACCGGTAATGATTACATCTTGTCCGGCATAGCCAGCCGGTCTATTTAAATACCCTTGGAACCAGACCAAATCTATGTCATCAGCATTTAAAGTTTGTTTTATATCTTTTTGATGCCCTCTGAAAAAAACATTTTTATGCAAATCCAAATGATTTATGTACCTATCATATTCAGCTTCTTTATAATCTCCGGCACCGTACACGTGCAATTCTGTATCAGGCATATCTTTTAATAGTAAATGAAATGCATAAAAAAACGGATCCAAAGGTTTTGATTTACTTAATCTGGTAAATATGCCAATCCTTTTTACTTGATTATTCTTAAAAGACCATTTATTCATTGATGTGTCAATTGACAAACTCAAAGGAAAATGAATATGACTATAATCTGTAAACCCTTCAAACTCATATTCTATTTGTTCTTTTGTATCAAAAGGACTAATAAAGTTATACTTGTTATTTTTGTTGATATTACGATAATGTTCCCCCTGAAATCTGGCACTCATTATAAATATATTTTTCCTTCTATTATAATCAGCTAGAATGTAGTGCTCTATTTTTTTATAAGTGTATTCACCCATAAAAAAAACTTCTTTATAATCCTTTAAAAAAGTAGTTAATACGTTTGCATTTGTACTATTAATACTGAACAACCCTAATTTATTTAACAGTTTATTAAAAATTGTTTTTTTATAAGGTTTTATAATGTCTTTTAAAAAAATAATTTTTGTGTTTAAAGCCACATGCTTTTCATAGAAATAATCAGAAAAATGCCGCGAAGATTTTAAATCCAGAAGACACAATATAACAATCTCAATATTCTCTCTTTTAAGGGCACGATCAATTTCATACATTTCACGCTGGGCACCGCCATGATAAAAATCTGAAACAACAAACAGAATTTTAGACCTCATCAAAAAAATCTTTTATTTTAGAAACAATATAACGGACTTTTTCTAATTCTAAGTCGAAAAACAAAGGGAGTCTCAATAGTACGTCCGAATAACTATCTGAATATGGTAAAACCCTACCGTCATGTTTATTCAAAAAATAAGGCGATTTATGTAAACTTAAATAATGAAATACTGCATGAATTTTGTTCTTTCTTAAATGCCCTATTAGTGAATTACGCGCTTCATTAGTGCTACATAATATATAAAACAAGTGCGCATTATTTGTTGCGTATTCAGGTATGTAAGGCAACTTAATTTTACCTTGCTGTTCCAGGCTTTTTAAACCATTATAATAGGTATTCCAAATTTGCTTTCTGCAATCTTGAATGGTATCCAATTGTTCTAATTGCGCCCACAAAAAAGCTGCTATAACTTCTGACGGCAAAAATGATGAGCCAATATCAATCCATCCATATTTATCAACCTCACCCCTAAAAAAAGCTGAACGGTTTGTTCCTTTTTCCCAAATAATTTCTGCCCGTTCTATAAACCGTTCGTCATTTATGGCTAGTAACCCTCCTTCACCCGAAATAATATTTTTTGTTTCATGAAATGAAAATGTTGCTAAATGACCAATGCTCCCCAAAGGTCTTTCTTTATGAAAACTATCAATAGCCTGAGCAGCATCTTCAACAACAAATAAATCATGCTTCTTAGAAATACGCATTATTTCATCCATATCACAGGCAATACCGGCATAATGAACAACAACAATAGCTTTAGTTTTAGAAGTAATCAAATCTTCCAAACAATCGGCATTTATATTGGGGCTATTAAAATAAGAGTCGGCAAATTTTACTTTTGCTCCACGAAGTATAAAAGCATTTGCGGTTGATACAAAAGTAAAAGAAGGCATAATGACTTCATCTCCTTCTTTTATATCCAGTAATATAGCAGACATTTCTAAAGCATCAGTACAACTGGATGTTAACAATGCCTTTTTTATTTTAAACTTTCTTTCAAAAAAAGTTTGGCATTTCTTGGTAAAATCTCCATTACCTGAAATTTTTCCAGAAGCCACGGCTTCTTCAATATACAGCGTTTCTTTTCCTGTTAAAAAAGGCTTATTGAATGGTATCAACATCAAATACTATACTTTTGTGTTCTTACTGTTTGTATTATACAACGCTGTCCCAATATCTGAATATACACCATTAGGCACTGTATTTTTTTTAATTATAGCCCCGCCGCCAATTATACAATGGCTTTCTATAACCAGATTATCTCTAATTGTTGAATTTATTCCTAAAAAGCAATTATTCTTAATGGTTGTTCTACCAGACACTGTTGAACCCGGAGCCATAAAACTATGATCCATTAATTTTGAATGATGCGATAATATAGCACCACTCCACAAAACACAATTCTTACCCACCGTAGCATAAGGTTCAACCGTTACATTAGGAAAAATAAAAGAGTTCTCTCCTATGGCTTGCTCATCCCAAACATATGCCTTTGGATGTATATGGGTAATACATTCGTATTTCATTTCCTTTATTTCTAAAAACAATCGCTCTCTTACAGAATTGACTTTATTAGGACCAACCGCAACCAATACTTTAATATCATTAGGGCTATATAAGCTATGGATATCTTCAAAATTCATTATTGGCAATCCTTTGAACTCTTCAAGAGTTCTATAGGCTGCTTCTTCGGCAAAGCCAATTATTCGGTACTTTTCGGACAAATAATAAGATGCCATATCAGCATAATCACCCGTCCCAATAATTAGTAATTTTTCCATATTTACTTAGAGATATAGACCGTCATTTCATATAAATCGTATGAGTGATCAATAACAAATTTTCTTGATAATTTTTCTACAATAAACGCAGTTAAGTTAGAGATATTTGGGTAATAAAGCCTATCATAAGTCCAATCTACATGCTCAGACATACAATTAAACACAATTCCCTTTTTACTTTTTTCAAACATTTTCAACAGATTGTCATAAAAAAAGAGCTTCCAGTTTTCATTATCTGAATTTAATTTTGCATTAAATGTTCCGGAAGCAATAACATAATCAAATTGCTCATTGGATTGAAAAGTAAACAGATCACCCAAAACGGCGGTATTAGGACCAAATCTATTATTAGAGGAAGCCACCATTTCTTCGGTTATATCTAAGCCTTTATAATTACATTGTAACTTGTTTATTAAACAAAAATTCAAAAATTCACTACTCCCACATCCTACATCAAGAATAGTAGGGCTACTGTTAAAATCCATGTACTTAGAAATGATTTCAAACCTCAAGTATTGGGATGCTTTGTCTTTCCAATCCATACCTTGTGCCGTATGCCCGAAAGACTCAAATTTATCCTTATAATATTTCTTTATCTCTTGAAAATCCACCTCTATTTTTTAATATTTGTACTAATTAACATATCTTATTTTCAATGTAGCTCAAGGCATTTGGCCCTTCATTAAATAACAAATCCAATATGCTAACATGGTGTTCAAAGTTGCCAAACATTTGTCTATATTCCTTATAATCCGAATAATCTAAAAACTCAACTGAAATATTATTGCTTTCAAATAACTGTATATCCATATAAGACTTAGCTGCCGGCCCGGAAATGTAATGATTACAACTTAATTGCTGACATATTTGAATTAGCCTCTCATTTTTATCACCACTAAAAACCAGTTCCCTACTTCTTACTATTTTAGTTGTAATCCCTAAATATTCATTTATTCGTTTTATAAACGCCAAATTAATTTCAGATAAGTTATTGGAAATGAGATTTGCATACAATGGCCGCAATAAAGCTTCTATCTCTTTAAAATAGGACGCTCTGCTATAATTCTGTACTAAAGTTTTCCAATGTTTGACATACCAAAATTGTTGACTAACTTCTGCTTCATTAATTTTTTGTCCAAAATGCATTTTTACAGGAATAGTCAACCATTGGAGTCCTTGTTTTGTTTTAATTACATTTCTGTTTCTCCAATCATTTTTTGTGTACTGCATCTCGTCATAGATCACAAATACGTCTGCCTTATTTATAGCATCAAAATAGCCTTTCCAGGGAACGTAGTTTGATTGTAATACTAATAACTTCTTTTTCACAAAAACGGTTAAGTTTTAAAATTTGGTTTGGTAACAGAAAATTGCCTTTTAAGTTTCAAAAAATATCCTTCAAAATATTTAAACGATATATGACTGACCAAAATAGTCAAAAATATGGTCATTCCATAGAGTAAAAAATTATATATCAATACTTTATCATATTCGTTTATAATATGAACTAAAACTCCCAAGCTTGCATAAATTGCACCCCATTAAACCTGTTATAATCTTTATTCCCTACTAAACCAACATTTAAAATTCCTCAATAGGCTTTATCAAGGTTAATTCCGGCTTCTTATCCTTCCACAAAACAGAACCTGCATTTTGCCATGGTTTATGTAATTGTTTTGTTAAATAATCCTCCTCCCACTTCCAGTTTGGCAATTCTATTTTCTTGACTTTAACTTTAAAAACCGCATCAGTTAAATCAATGTTATTTTTATGGGCCCAATATGCGCTATAAGCAAATAGCCCATTTTTTAATTGTGTTTGATCAACTTCAGGGCTATTAACCCTATAGGACCAGTTAACCCAAACACTCCCTCTTAAATAGGTACCAACCATACCCTTTTCATTTATAATAGGTAATAACGTTTCTCCATTTGAATTGTCAACATAAGATATCGATAAAATATGGTTATATCCCTTAAAGTGATTATCCATAAATACAGGATGTTTTGTAATACCAAATGCTTTTGTTGAAAAGTTCATTAATGGGTAAGATACCGGATCAAAATAATCTTCTATTCCAATTTTCCCTATTAACTTATAAAGCTGTGGTCTAATGAAAGGAGACTGTAAAGTAACATTGATTTGAAAGAATGTCAGTATGATAAATACGGTCATCAACACTGACTTTTTATCCAGGTTAAATATTTGCTTTATAGAATAAAGATGTTCTCTGGGCTTAAAAATACTTATTTTACTTTTTAATCTATCCCAAAAGGATACAGGCAACATCAGTGTATACAATGTCATCATCCCAAAGGCAAAATTCGGTATTGGAAACTCTAGCAAAATTCCCACGTGTAACCCCATACCAATTATAAACATTGGTATTCTCATTTTTTTCATCCAAAATACGAAAAGAAACAAGGCTTCAAAAACAAAGGTTAAATATCCTAAAAACAACATGAATCCTTTTTGGTTTAACAGCCATTGATCATTAATGATGGTTATTTGTGGCAAAGAGGCAGGAAACCAAACTCCTAAACCGTTTATCCATATTTGAGATGTTATTTTATGAAAAACCGAATCAAAATAAACAAATGCAATACCAACCACTACAGGCAGATAATAATATAGTACTGAAACTTTTTGCTCTCTTTGTCCTTCCTTAAAAAAAATATTTTGGATAGTGAACGACCTGGACAAAGGCAACAAAATGGCTATAAAACTAATTCCAACATATACATAATGCATATGATATTCAAAATCTGTGAATGAAGAAAGTATGGTTACACAAAATATGTAATTGATTATTGTTAGTACTCTGGTAAACAGCCCCAATACAATACACACTAACACCACGAGCCAAATTAAAATAAAAAGAGACTCATTCGCCGAACTTAATTCTATATAAGGAATTGAATCAAAATAAAGGTGTCTGTACTTAAACAAATGAAGTACTTCAAAAAACAGATTTAAGAAAAAAGTTATTCTGAAAACTGATAAACCTGTGGCAGATATTTTTTTTTCGTATAGTTTATTAAACCATTTCATAAACACAGTTAATACGTTTTTAAACTCCAATCAAAATTAGGCCTTATAAGACCATTTATTTTACCCAAATAACCTGATTCTCTTTTTACATCTTTAACCTCAAAACTTAATATTTCTGTATCGGAAAATAAAGTAATCATACTGGCAGAATGCACATATAAATGTATCTGGTATACGTCATCGTTTAAAAATTGTGCCGGTATCCTACAGGACACCTCAGAGACCTTATTTACTGGGCATTCAAACTTGCTTCCTGAACCAAATATTACCTGATCTCGCGTATTTTTCAAATCATAGCCCACTGACAATGTTGACTCTTTTGTATCATTCTTTATTCTAAAGCATATATCAATATCTGATGTTATATCTATTATTTCTGTTTTTTTTGAGGCACTGGCATTTTCAACTGCGGCATAATACAATGATATACCATTTTGCGTTGGAATATTGTTTTCTGCTTCAAAATCCTGAATACGTTTAGAAAATGAATAGCTACTTAGATAAGTATTAATAGCCTCTGTTGGAGTTCCTTCACTAAAAATTTTACCATTCCTTAAAAGAAGAACTCTGGTACACAGACTTTCCACGGCAGCCATATTGTGACTCACAAATAAAACGGTTCTTCCTTCACCTTTACTTATATCCTGCATTTTACCAATAGCCTTTTTCTGGAATT
This sequence comes from Seonamhaeicola sp., assembly GCF_028281565.1. GTDB lineage: Bacteria > Bacteroidota > Bacteroidia > Flavobacteriales > Flavobacteriaceae > Seonamhaeicola. Next base: position 32,873 of record NZ_JANQJQ010000013.1, on the reverse strand, counting down.
CTGCGTCCCCTACGGTTAAAACTTCATCAATTATTAAAATATCAGGTTCTAGAAAAGCTGCTACAGCAAATGCCAGCCTAACGGTCATTCCGGATGAATACCTCTTTACCGGGGTATCGATATAACGTTGGCATCCGCTAAATTCTATGATTTCATCTATTTTTGAAGCAATCTCCTTCTTAGTCATTCCTAAAATAGCCCCATTCAGGTATATGTTCTCTCTACCGGTAAGTTCACTGTGAAAACCCGTTCCTACTTCTAACAATGATGCAACTGTTCCTTTAGATTTTACACTTCCGGTTGTGGGACTGGTAATTTTTGACAATATTTTTAGCAAGGTTGATTTACCGGCTCCGTTTTTACCTATAATTCCAAGTACTTCCCCCTGTTTTACTTCAAAATTTATATCTTGAAGTGCCCATACATAATTAGAACCTCCTTTTTCCTTTCTATTGTTTTCTTCTGCTATTTTAAGAAAAGGATCCTCTTTTCCCCTTATACCATACCACCAACGTTTTAGATCATCTTTAATGGTATTAGCACCAACCAATCCTAATCGGTATTGTTTACTTAAGTTCTCTATTTTTAGAATTACGTCATCCACTACAAAACAACTATACTTAAACTGTATCTATAAAATTCTTTTCTGTTTTATTAAACATAATTATGCCCATAAAAAAGATGCCTAAGGTAACGACAACTGTATAGATAAACATATTTATATTAAAACTACCCGTGTTTAACAACATGTACCGAACACTTTCTATGACAAACGTTAATGGATTGTATTCTATAATCCAAGCATAATCCGGTAACTTTTCCTTAAAATAAGAAACAGGATACATGACCGCCGAAAGATACATCAGTAATTGCAATCCAAATCCTATCAATATCTTTAAATCCCTGTATTTTGTTATTAAAGAGGAAATTATCATGCCTAAGCCCAGGCCTAGCATACCCATGACAATTATTATAAGAGGAAATAAAAAAGTATGGTTATTTAAGGAAATTTGATACCCTTGATTATAGTAATAAACAAAGAAACAGGTAAAAACAAGCAATTGAATTGCAAACCTGAGTAAATTGGAAATCACAACAGATAATGGCACTATGATACGTGGGAAATACACTTTTCCAAAAATTCCCGCATTTGCAGAAAATGTATTGGAAGTAGACATAAAGCATACCTTAAAATAGTTCCATATGGTAATTCCGGCCAAATTAAATAAAAATGGTGGTACAGCTCCTGTGGAAATATTCGCTACGTTGTTGAAAATTAAAGTAAAGATCAAAGATGTGAACAGGGGCTCAATTAGATACCAAAGAGGTCCCAATACGGTTTGTTTATATATTGTTACAATATCCCGCTTTACAAAAAGCAGTAACAAATCCCTGTAACGCCATACCTCTTTAAAATTGAAATCGATAAGTTTTCGTTTAGAGGAAATGGTAAACAGCCACTCGTTTGTATTATTCTTATTCAAAAACTTTACTATTAAATTTAAATATTAGCAGGCTTACTTTTTGAAAACAGATCTCAATTTTGCTAAAACCTTTGTTTTTGGACCTACGTCATCATGATACCCATTGGCATAATTACCATAACCATAGCCGTATCCATAACCGTATCCATAACCGTATCCGTATTTAGCTTTCTGATCATAGCCGTTATAAACAATACTTATATTTTGTATTTGTTTGTTTTTATATTTTTCGTTAATGAAATTCAGCATCCCCTTTTTAGTGTAGTCTTGCCTTACCATATATAAAGAGGTATCCACGTAATCAAACAACTCCATAGCATCAGCTACAAGACCCATAGGAGGCGTATCTAAAACAATATAATCATACTGCTTTTTCAAAATCCCTATTAATTCACCAAGCCTGGAATTTATTAGTAACTCCGATGGGTTGGGAGGAATTGGTCCCGAAGTAATGACATCTAAAAACTCCACATCGGTTTTTTGAACAACAGTATCCAAAGATTCCTGGCCTATTAAATAATTAACTACGCCGATATCATTTTTAATATTAAAGTCGCCAAATATCTTAGGCTTTCTCAAATCCAGTCCAACTAATACCGTCTTTTTTCCACTTAAAGCAAAAACCGTCGCAATATTAATGGAACAAAATGTTTTCCCTTCCCCACTTACTGAAGACGTAACCAAAAGTGTCTTAGCGCCTTCTAAATTTTTAGATTTATAAAAATATTGAAGGTTAGAACGAATCGATCTAAAGGCTTCCGCCACTGCCGACTTTGGCTTTCTATGAACAATTAAGTTATCATTCAAAGGGTTTTTACCTATGACCCCTAAAATTGGAATAGGTGATAATTGTTCAATATCCATAGGGCTATGGATACTATTATCTAAAAAAGTAAGTATAAATGCCAATAACAACGGAACGAGCAAGGCTGCAAAGAAGGCAAAAATGTAACGGATATTTAAATTCCTTCCTAAAACCTGAGCTCCGGTATTCTTTGCGGAATCTATTATTAAAATATCAGATACATTTGATGCTTTTATAATTTCTGCCTCACCACGCTTAGCCAAAAACACATTATAAGTTTGCTCACTCAAAGAGTATTGGCGCTCAATAGTTATCAAACGTTGTTGATCTTCCGGCAACTTACTGAACTGAGATTCAACCCTGCTCAATCTGCCATTTACTAATTTAAGTTCTCTGTTTAAAACATCAGTTGCCGCCTTAATATTTTCAAGCAACACATTTTTTAGGCCTTCGATTTGTCTGTTTAAATCATTAAAAATAGTGGCGTCGCTTCTCACTGAATACTGCAGCTTAGATTTTTGAACAGAAAGTTCATTAATTTTTGCTACATTATTCAAAATATTGCCATCTGATATGCCTGCAATTGAAGGTGCCGGAATTTCCGTGAATGAACTACTGGCAGCCAAATAATTCTCAAGATTAGAGTAATAGTTTAACTGTCTGTTTATGCCTTCTTTTTCCGAATCCAACTCTGTTAATTTTTGATTCAATAAGACACTTTCATCATCCAAACTATAGAATTTATTCTTTTTTCTGTAATCATTTAAGTCTTCCGCATTTTTACTTAATTCATTTTTCACTCTGGATATTTGCTCATCTATAAATTTAATGGCATTTGTAGCGTATTGATTCTTTCTATTCAATTGATCTTCTCTTAAAACAGCTACTACCGTATTTAAATAATCAACAATTTTTTCGGTGTTTTTATCTATTAAAGCAATATCCAGAATAGGGGAATTAGCAGCGTTAGAAACCGATGTTCTTCCTTTATAACTGGCAACTACACCGTCAAAATTATTAAACTGAACAAAATAGCTTGAGTTAGGGGTCACTGTACGGTTTTCAGCTAAAACAACAGTTCCTTTTAAAAAGGGTAATTCTAGAGCCTCCCCTATTTTAAATTGCCTTTTAAAAATGCCGGGAGCTACATCAACTGTTTCTGTTTTTTTTGTCACATAATTTTGAGCTGCTGCCGTATTACCTGTAAATTCAATTTCCAGTTCATACGTATCATCACTTAAAAAAGTTATTTTAATGGGTTTCCCTATTAGTTGAGCAAAGTTATAATCATGGTTAAATCTAAAAGGTGCTGATTTATAGATGTCTTGCTTTCTGAATCTACCCTGTCTTAAATAACTCTTATAAAACTCCAAGCGCTCTACTACCTTTTCATGATGCGAACGTGATTTAAGGGTTACCACCATGGTTTGAACCTTGGCCGTAACGCCTCCCCAATTAAAGGTTAAACTGGCATTTGAAGTAAACAGGGGGTTACTATCGTCTTCAACAGATATTTTAGTTCCAAGGCGATAGGAAAACTCCTCTCTAATATTCTTTTGATACACATAAAAAATAGCCACGGCAAGAAGTAATACAAACAACTTCCAATAGCTTAAAGCCCTGAATAAAAACTTTTTGATATCAAAACTTGAACCAGATTCGGATATTTCAAACTCGTCTGTCATAATTTTACCATTAAAGATTTCGAGTTAAGAAATAAGTAGACACTAACACCGAAAAAATAGAAGCCACAGTGGTTATGGTTTGAGAGGCTGTTTCTCCCGCTCCTATAGCTTTACGTTTTAAAGGTTTCACCAAAATCATATCATTTGGTTGAATAAAATAATAAGGCGATTTCATAGCTGCAACATCGGTCAAATCTATATGGTGGATCTTCTGACTATCAGGATATTGCCTGATTACCAAAACATCTGTTCTATCACCGGTTGTTTTAATATCACCGGCATTAGCAAGGGCTTCAATAATATTGACCCTGTCCTGATATAAGGTATAAACACCTGTTCCCCCAACCTCTCCGGTTACCGTATATCTCAATCCGGCTAACTTAACGGTCACAAATATTTCAGCCGTTTCCTTAAAATATTGATTCAATAATTCGGTTTTAACCTTCTCTTCAATTTCTTTAATTGTAAAACCAAGAACATTTATTTCACCTAAAATAGGGAACTTTATGTTGCCATGTAAATCAACAGTAAACCCGTTAAAATAAAGTGAAGACTGACCTTGTTGAGCCGCATTTACTCCAGTGGCTCCAACAGGATTAAAAATGCTGACTAGTTCCTCGTCCAGTGCTTTTACATTAATACTTAAAATATCATTTACCTGAACCCTGTAAGGCTTGGAAAGTTCTTTAATCTGAAGCGAATCATTGGCAATGGTTCCTTTATCCTGGAGGTAAACAATGTCTTTATTTGTAATACAGGAACTGAGTAACAAACTAAACAATGCAATACAAAACCAAAATTGATGTTTCATTCAAAGCAATTTGAGTTATCGCAAATATAGTTTTTCATCGTGAATAATAAAACTTTAATCGGATTTTATAGTTTTTTGTTCTTTATTTGCAAAAAGCAGGATTTTGAATTATTTAACAGTAGAAAACATATCGAAATCATTTGGTGAATTGGTGCTTTTTGAAGACCTGTCCCTTAGTGTCCATAAAGACCAGAAAATAGCCTTTGTTGCCAAAAATGGCACCGGAAAAACGTCTATTTTAAATATACTGTCCGGTGATGACGAACCTGATTCCGGCAATGTTATTTACAGAAAAGGTATTAAGGTTTCCTTTTTATCCCAGGATCCTAAATTCGATAATAATCTAACTATTGAGGAAACCATTTTCACAGGAAACAATCCCATCCTGAAAATAATTGGCAATTACGAACAAGCCCTTTTAAATCCTGAAGACACCGAAGGGTATCAAAAGGCTTTTGAGGCTATGGAGCAACATCATGCCTGGGATTTTGAAACGCAATACAAGCAAATACTTTTCAAATTAAAACTTGAAGAACTGGATCAAAAAGTAGGTTTGCTATCCGGCGGGCAAAAAAAGCGGTTATCGCTGGCTAATGCCTTAATTAACAAACCCGATCTACTTATTCTTGATGAGCCTACAAACCATTTGGATCTGGAAATGATCGAATGGTTGGAAGCCTTTTTTGCCAAAGAAAATATCACGTTGTTCATGGTCACTCACGACCGCTATTTTTTAGAGCGTGTTTGCAATGAGATCATTGAATTGGATGAGGGTAAACTCTACAGCTATAAAGGGAACTACTCTTATTACCTGGAAAAGCGGGATGAAAGAAAAGAGCGTGAAGCTGTGGAAGCCGGAAAGACTAAACAACTCTTTAAAAAGGAGTTGGAATGGATGCGCAGGCAACCCAAAGCCCGCACCACCAAATCGAAATCCAGAATTGACGATTTCTTCGAAATAAAACATAAAGCCCATCAACGCAGGAAAGAGTATCAGGTTCAGTTAGAACTTAATATGGAGCGCTTAGGCAGCAAGATCATTGAATTCCATAATGTTTCCAAAGCGTTTGAAGATAAAACCATTCTTAAAGGGTTTGACTACACCTTCAAAAAGGGCGAACGTATTGGTATTATTGGTAAAAACGGTACCGGTAAGACCACGTTCTTAAATATTTTAACTCAAACGGCGCAACCGGATTCCGGAAAAGTAGTCAAAGGGGATACTGTTAAGTTTGGCTATTACACGCAGGATGGTATTACTATTAAACCAGAGCAAAAAGTTATTGACGTTATCAGGGAGTTTGGCGATTATATTCCTTTAAAAAAAGGACGGCAAATCAGTGTACAACAATTATTGGAACGGTTTTTATTCAGCAGAAAAAAACAATATGATTTTGTTGAAAAACTAAGCGGAGGTGAACGCAAACGTTTATATTTATGTACGGTTTTAATTCAAAACCCCAACTTTTTAATTCTTGATGAGCCTACCAATGATCTGGACATTGTCACTCTAAATGTATTGGAAAGTTTTCTTTTGGACTTCCCCGGGTGTATTATTGTAGTATCGCACGATCGGTATTTTATGGATAAGGTTGTTGACCATTTATTTGTATTTAAGGGCGATGGTATTATTGAAGACTTTCCTGGAAATTACACGGATTATCGCGTTTATGAGGATAGTCAGCCGGTAGTTCCGAAAGCTTCCGAAGACAAAAAGGAAAAACAGTCCTGGAAACAGAACGAAGCCTCAAAATTGTCCTATAACGAAGAAAAAGAACTTAAGAATATTGAAAGTAAACTAAAGTCTTTGGCTTATGATAAAAAGCAGCTGGAAGATAAGTTTCTCAATCCCGATTTATCACAAGACGATATCAATAAACTGTCTGAAGAACTTCAGGGTATTATTGAGACTATTGAAGCTAAAGAAGAGCGTTGGTTTGAGTTATCTGAAAAACTGGAAGGGTGATGTGCTCACTAAGGTGCAAAATAAAGACCGAGGACAGAAGACAGAGGACGGAAGACAGAAGACCGAGGACAGAAGACCAAAGACCGAGGACGGAAAACGGAAGACGGAAGATCGAAGCATGAGATTTGATTTAAAATATTAGGACATTGAAACTTTAAACCCTAAACTCGGAACTCGGAACTCGGAACTCGGAACTTAAGATATGTATCAAGTCGTTCAATACATAAAATTCTTATTCAAATCCACCAACCAACATGGCGTGCACTCCCCTTTTGTTTATGATTTAGTCACAAAGTGCTTTTATGACAGGCAGAAGTATTCGGAATATGATAACCTCAAAGAATACCGCACGCAACTTCTAAAAAACAAAAACCTTATAAATGTCAACGATTTAGGCCCGGGCTCAAAAAAAACTAAAGACAATGAACGACGCGTTTGTGATATAGCCAAAACATCCGGGACTACTCTAAAAAGGGCTAAACTTTTATTTAGATTATCGAACTATTTTAAACCGAATAACATTTTAGAACTTGGCACCTCGCTAGGCATTGCAACACAAGCTTTAAGTTTGGGACATTCGGACGCAAACATTATAAGCATAGAAGGCTGCTCAAATATTTCAGAGTTTTCAAAAAACAGGTTAAGCGAATTATCGAATATTGAAATTAAAACGGGGAACTTTAATACTGTTTTACCCAATTTAACAAAGAACCGCTACGACCTTGTTTTCTTTGACGGCAACCATCAAAAAGAGGCTACCCTAAATTATTTTGAAACGCTTTTACCTGCTGCTAACAACCATACCGTATTTATCTTTGACGATATTTATTGGTCCAAAGGCATGACCGAAGCCTGGGAAACCATCAAACAACACCCTAAAGTAACGGTTACCATCGATACCTTCTATTGGGGGTTTGTGTTTTTTAGAAAAGAACAGGCTAAAGAACACTTTACGATAAGAGTATGATCGTTTAGTTGTTAAGTCCTTTAGCTATTATTAAGAGATTAGGCTCAAAAAACTTTTAACTTTTAACTTTTAACTTTTAACTTGCGTAGCATGAAAATATATACTAAAACAGGCGATAAAGGCACCACAGCACTATTCGGCGGCACACGTGTACCAAAATATCATATTCGTATTGAGAGTTATGGAACGGTTGATGAACTAAATTCTCATATAGGCTTAATCAGAGATCAGGATATTGACCAACATTATAAAGAGGTGCTTATTGACGTTCAGCACAAACTCTTTACTATAGGGGCTATTCTGGCTACCGATCCGGAAAAGGCCATTTTAAAAAGCGGCAAGGAACGCTTAAACATCGATAAGATCTCTAATGACGATATCCAGCAGTTAGAGCATGAAATGGATGCCATGAACGAAGTGTTACCCGTAATGACCCATTTTGTATTACCCGGCGGACATCAAACGGTGTCATTCTGTCACGTAGCACGCTGTGTTTGCCGCAGAGCCGAACGTTTAGCGACTGCCCTTAACGAAACAGACCCTATAGAATCTAACGCTTTAATATACTTAAACCGCCTTTCTGACTACCTTTTTGTATTGGCACGAAAGTTGACACAGGACTTACAAGCAAATGAAGTTAAATGGATTCCTGAGAAACGGTAAGTTTGAAGCTTGAAGCTTGAAGACCGAAGTTTGAAACGTGAAGTTCTGAAACTGAATATCGCAGACAGGTTCGCGTTAGGGATTGTAACGGCATCCTTTGTGCGAAACCTTACAAATGAGAAACTTCTTGTTCCGGGAGGAAACTAACCTGCAGTGAGATCCCGAAACAAGTTCGGGACTGCTTCGCAGAAAGATATAGTGGAAAGCCCGACCTGAAAGGGAACGCCCAAAAATTTATTTGCAAAAGTATGAACCTTGTAAAAGTAAAATAGCAAACGTTTAGAAGGCCTCAGAATACGCTCTTTTAATTAATGATAAAAGGAAAATGAAATAATTCAATTTTTTCTTGCACGTTTAAACTAAAAAATTATTTTTGCAAAAAAATTAAACCTATAAGAAATGTATTGGACTTTAGAACTAGCATCTTATTTAAGTGATGCCCCCTGGCCGGCTACCAAAGACGAATTAATTGATTACGCCATTAGAACCGGTGCTCCTTTGGAAGTTGTTGAAAATTTACAGTCTATAGAGGATGAAGGAGATTCGTATGATTCTATTGAAGAGATCTGGTCTGATTATCCAACAGATGAAGATTATCTCTGGAATGAAGATGAATATTAAATAAAAGCATAAAGCATAGTTAAAAAGTCTCTGTTCGAGGCTTTTTTTTTATTCTGAACGCTCCAAAACACCAAACAAAATGTATCTTTGAATACGTTTCAGGATACACCAAAAAGTAAACAAAAACATCCCGGGGAAACCCGGTTAAAATATATAAAACATAAAACCATGAGTTTTTTAAATTCTGTCTTAAAAGTATTTGTAGGAGACAAATCTAAACAGGACGTTAAGGCTTTAATGCCACTTGTTGAAAAAGTAAAAACCTTTGAGTCTGCTTTAGAAGAGTTATCGCATGACGAACTAAGACATAAAACAGCCGAGTTTAAAGATAAAATAGCACAAGCTACTAAAGATCTGAACGACCAGATAACAAAGCTTACGGAAGAAGCTGAAAATACCGAAGACATTGACAGACGTGAAGATATCTACCAGGATATTGACAAATTACACGATGATGTATACACCACTACTGAAGACGTTTTAAACGATATATTACCAGAAGCGTTTGCCGTGGTGAAAGAAACGGCTAAACGCTTTGTAAACAATACATCCATTACCGTAAAGGCTACCACTTTTGACAGGGAACTTTCAGGAACCAAGGATTATATTACCCTGGAAGGTGATGATGCCACCTGGGCCAATTCCTGGGATGCAGCCGGGAAGCCTATTACCTGGGACATGATCCACTATGATGTGCAGTTAATTGGAGGTATTGCCTTGCATCAGGGTAAAATTGCCGAAATGCAAACGGGTGAAGGTAAAACCCTGGTGGCCACCTTGCCTGTATACTTAAATGCCCTTTCCGGTAAAGGGGTGCACCTGGTAACCGTGAATGACTACCTGGCAAAACGTGATAGCGCGTGGATGGCCCCTATTTTTGAGTTTCACGGATTGAGTGTGGATTGTATAGATTACCACCAACCTAACTCTGAAGCGCGTAAAAAAGCCTATAACGCGGATATTACCTATGGAACCAATAACGAATTTGGTTTCGATTACCTGCGTGATAATATGGCGCATTCGCCGGATGATTTAGTACAACGCCCACACCACTACGCTATTGTAGATGAGGTGGATTCCGTATTGGTTGATGATGCCCGTACACCGTTAATTATTTCCGGCCCTATTCCAAAAGGGGACCACCATGAATTCAACGAACTAAAACCAAAGGTTGATAGTATTGTAGGTGTTCAGCGTAAATATTTAACCGGTGTTTTAGCCGAAGCAAAAAGATTGATCAAGGAAGGCGACAGTAAAGAAGGTGGTTTCCAGTTGTTGCGTGTTTATCGTGGTATGCCAAAGAATAAAGCCCTTATCAAGTTCTTATCAGAAGAAGGTGTTAAAATGCTCTTGCAGAAAACCGAAAACTTCTACATGCAAGATAACAACCGTGAAATGCCTAAGGTTGATGCCGAATTATACTATGTGATCGATGAAAAAAATAACCAGGTAGAACTATCCGATAAAGGAGTTGAGTACTTATCAGGTAAAGACGATCCTAACTTTTTTGTAATGCCTGAAATCGGGATGGAAATTGCAAAAATTGAAAGCCAGGGGTTATCCCCTGAAGAGGAAGCCGACCTTAAAGAAGAGCTTTTCAAAGAATTTGGCGTGAAATCCGAGCGTATTCATACCTTAAACCAATTGCTTAAGGCTTACGCGCTGTTTGAAAAGGACACGCAGTATGTTGTTATTGACAATAAGGTGATGATCGTGGATGAGCAAACGGGCCGTATTATGGACGGACGTCGTTATAGTGATGGTTTACACCAGGCTATTGAGGCTAAGGAGAATGTAAAGATTGAAGATGCTACCCAGACCTTTGCTACAGTAACCCTGCAGAATTACTTTAGAATGTACCGCAAATTATCGGGTATGACGGGTACGGCGGTTACGGAAGCCGGTGAGTTCTGGGAGATCTACAAACTGGATGTGGTTGAAATTCCAACAAACAAACCTATTGCAAGAGATGACCGTGAGGATTTAGTTTACAAAACCAAACGTGAAAAATATAACGCCGTCATTGATGAAGTGACCCAATTATCTAAGGCAGGTCGCCCGGTATTGATCGGTACAACGTCGGTTGAGATCTCAGAGTTATTAGGAAAAATGTTAAGCATTAGAAAAATTCCTCATAACGTACTGAATGCAAAACAACATAAAAAAGAGGCCGAAATTGTGGACCAGGCCGGTAGAAGCGGACAGGTAACCATTGCCACCAATATGGCAGGCCGTGGTACGGATATTAAATTAACCGATGAAGTTAAAGAAGCCGGAGGTTTAGCCATTGTGGGTACCGAGCGTCATGATTCACGCCGTGTAGACCGCCAGTTGCGTGGTCGTGCCGGTCGTCAGGGAGATGTGGGTAGTTCGCAATTCTATGTGTCGTTGGAAGATAACTTAATGCGACTCTTTGGTAGTGAACGTATTGCCAAAATGATGGATAGAATGGGCCTAAAAGAAGGTGAAGTGATCCAGCATTCCATGATCTCCAAATCTATTGAGCGTGCCCAGAAAAAAGTAGAAGAAAACAACTTTGGGGTTCGTAAGCGTTTATTGGAATATGATGATGTGATGAATGCCCAGCGTGAGGTAGTTTACAAGCGTCGCCGTCACGCATTGCATGGCGAACGCCTTCGTGTGGATTTAGCGAATATGATCTTCGATACTTCGGAAGGTATTGCTCAAACCAATAAAGGCGCTAATGATTATAAGAATTTTGAATTTGAATTGATCCGTTATTTCTCCATGAGCTCCCCTATTACCGAGGCAGAATTTGGTAGTTTATCAGAGCAGGAAATAACCTCGATCATTTACAAAGCAGCCTTTGAGCATTATCGTGAAAAAATGGAGCGCAATGCAGACATTGCTTTCCCGGTGATCAAAAATGTGTATGAAACCCAACGTGATAAATACAAACGCATCGTGGTACCATTTACCGATGGTGTAAAAAGCTTAAATGTGGTTACCGACCTTGAAAAAGCTTATGAAACCAATGGTAAACAATTAATAACCGATTTTGAAAAGAACATCACCTTAGCCATTATTGATGATGCCTGGAAAACGCATTTGCGTAAAATGGATGAGTTAAAGCAATCGGTGCAATTGGCGGTTCATGAGCAAAAAGATCCGTTATTGATCTATAAGTTCGAGGCTTTTGAGTTGTTCAAAGCCATGATAGACCAGGTGAATAAAGATGTGATCTCGTTCTTATTTAAAGGGGAACTACCTCAGGAAACGCAAAATAATATCCAGGAGGCCCGGGCCAGAAAACAGGAAAAGGTTCAGACTACCAAAGAGGAAATTCCTAACCTGGATGAGCGTACGGCTCAAAACAGGGCTGCCGGCAACACACAACGCCAGCAACAGGTAGTAGAAACCATTGTACGCGACAAGCCAAAAATTGGACGTAATGACCGTGTGACTATCAAACACGTCATTAACGGTGAAAACAAAACCTTAAAGTACAAACAGGCCGAACCCTTAATTGCCAAAGGTGATTGGGTTCTGGTTGATGAATAATGTCATGCTGAACATAGTGAAGCATTTTATATAATTGAGATTCTTCGCTGCGCTCAGAATGACAAAAAACTCCCGATAATGAATTATCGGGAGTTTTTTGTATATACATTTGGATAAACTTGACTTTGTACGAAAATTTAGCTAATTTCAGCACATGTATAAAACAAATGTAAATCTTTATTTATCCCGGATTAGTTGGGGGATAAACGTGATATATGTACAGTTATAACCAGTTGTAGCTAATTAAAATAAGATAAAAAATGACAAAATTAAATTTATTTATTATAATAACAGTCTTTCTATTTTCTTGCAGTAAAAATGACGAAAGTTTAAGTCAAATTACGTCAGAACCTGAGCCTGAAATAAAAATATTAGGAGAAAAAGAGTTTGTACTTGAGCATGAAAATCTAGATCCAGAAAGGATAAAAGCTCTGATGTATCTCAAACTTCATGTTAATGATTTAAATGAATATATTGTTGCAGGTATTACAAGAATTAATAAGAATGAAAAATGGGGGAAATTCATTTTAAACACAAATGATACTTTATCAAAACAATATTTTGAATTGCCAGACGAGTTAAGTTTTGACGGTAATATATATGGAGGCGAACTATCTTCTAAATTAGTAGAGAATAACAATATTTTAATCTTTGGTACTTTGAATAATTCTCAATGTATTATTGCCAAATATTCTTCTAAAGGAGAGAAAATATGGTTCAAAACACTAGTAGGTGATTATTCTGACGTACAAATTGTAGATATCATTAAATTACAGAATAATTATTTTTATATAGCAATGCCATATAAAACATGGAGTTATGGAGCTGCAAGCCTAATAACTAATGTTGGTAAAATATCTCTAGATGGGGATATTATCTTCAATAAAACCTTAGCAGACTTCTCCTTAGGGTATAATATTGAGAAATATGATGAAAATTCATTCTTAATAACTTCTGCGAAATTTTTGGCAAACGATGAGCAATCATTTGATATGGGGTATAATAAAGTACAACCATTTGTTATAAATATTGATACTTCGGGCAATATTCTATGGGAATCAAGTATTAATGAATTAGATACAGATTTATTCCATCCTGTACTTTTTTATTCAAGGAAAGGAACAGATGGTATATATTGCGTTTACAACAAAAGGTCTGTTTCTCATGAAGCTTTTTTAACTAAATTAGATTTAGAAGGTAATGTTTTATGGACAAAGGCTATAGACAATTTAGAGAATTTCCTTCCTTATTATACTTTTCGAAAGATTTATGACATAACCCTTGATAATCAAAATAACATATATTTTACTGGCTATGCTACAAAAGATATTGTATGGGGGCCAGGTTATCTTGGTGTTGCTAAATTTGATTCAAATGGAGAATATTTAAATTCTTACACAAATCATGTGCATTCTTTTCAAAATTCTAACCCCGATAATAGGCTTACTGGTTATGGAATTAAAATCGACAAACAAGGTGACGTTATTGTTGTATGTGAAAATAAGGATGAAGATATTACATTCTTTAAATTAAATAAAAATCTAGAATTATTATAATAACTAGCTACATCAATGGCTATAAGTACTTGCTTGTTCTCGCTTACTTCTGAAAACCGCTACAGATTTTCAGTTTGGTGTGTACTTACAAAATTAAGTACGAACCCGAATAACTACTCATAGCCAAGATCTTTAGCAACAACCTTTAAAACACTTATAATTGAAATACGAAATTTTAACTTTCATCCTTGTTTTTTGTTTAGCCCATGCTTCTGGCCAAACTGATCGTACTTTTTTGGCTCACGACCATAACTATGGCCCGACTTACTCCTATCAAGTTTCAGAAATAACCATTCATTCGGACTCAACTTTCACCCGAAAGGATTGGAGAACGATAAGAAAACGAGAATGGAAATCCTATAAATCTTTCGAACCTGAAGTAAGTTCGGGAAGAATCAAATATAGTGGTAAGTTTTATGTTCTGACAGAATACAGAAACGGAAATAAAACCGATTATAGTTGGAAAGTAAAATTATCCGACAATAGATTATTTTTTTATTATTTGAATTCGAAGGAAAAATTAAGAAGAGGAGCTAAATATAAACGGATTAAAAAATAAAAACCAATACACTTACAAACAATGAAAAAACTGTTTTTAGATGATGTAAGGACTATCGAAATGATATATGACAAATCAATGGAATCTGAATTTGACATAGTTCGAACTTATGACCAATTCGTCACATACATTAAAGAAAACGGACTACCGAATTTTATAAGTTTTGATAATGACCTCGGACTTGATAAAAACGGAAATGTAGCGCTAGATGGATTGGCTTGTGCAAAATGGTTAGTTTATGAATCTGGACTTGATTTACGAAATTTGGAATTTAAAGTACATTCTGCTAATCCAGTCGCATCTGAACAAATAAGAGGCCTTTTAACTAATTATTTAAAGCACCTAAAAGAAACTGAATGAAAATTCTTGATAAACATAATATTAATGCGTTGAGTAAAATGCTATATCAGACGAACATTATGCCATCTGGCAACAGTCGTTCTTTTAAAAAGTTAAGTGAAAAGCTAATTCTTGGCTTGCAAAATGATTACGAATTAGAAAAAATAAAAAGAGTAATCTCAAGTGAATTAATTACCACATATGGACTCTCTTTAAATGAAAACGATGTGGCGGAATTAACTGAATTAGTTTACTCATGGTATAACAAATAAAAAACTGTGCCTAACAACGGCTATAATTCAGTGTGGTTTTAGGTTCTAAAAAAAGTCTTACATTTACGTTATGGACATCAAACTGACAGAAGAAGAAAAAATTAAGATCCTGAATTCCGATGACATCTACGGCATTATGCAAAAGATCTTGCTTCGTGAAGACAAAATTGATCAGAACAGGGAACATTTTTGGGTGATTGGGCTGGAAAACAACAATCGTATCCTTTTCATAGAACTTATCAGTTTAGGCACCGTAAATAAAGCACTGGCGGAACCCATGGAGGTCTTTAGCTTTGCCCTGCAAAAAAGAGCCGTGCGAATCATTTTATGCCATAACCACCCAAGCGGCGAACTAAAACCATCTGAAGCCGATAAAGATATTTCCGACAGATTAATTCAGGTAGGCATTATTGTGGACACTGAGGTGCTGGACCATTTGATCATTTCCACAAAAAGTTATTTGAGTTTTGCAGATACCGGGCTTTTGGACGAATTGAAAAAAAGCACCAAATACGTTCCTAAATATGTGTTGGAGCAACGATTAAAAAAAGAAGCTACTGACATTGCCAATAAAAAGAAAACTGTTGAAATAGCCAAAGAGTTAAAAAGAAATGGCGTTGATAACGAAACCATTGCCTTATCAACAGGGCTCTCCATTGAGGAAGTTGAAAAATTGAGAGTTCGAAAAAAGTAAAATGAAAAACATATTTAAAAAAATAAACTCTTGGTTTAGGGATATGATGTTAGATGATGTTGACAAAGAATATGATGGACCTCTTCCCTATCACAGAAAATTTGGTTCAAAGAAAAATCCGGTTGAGCGCATTGAAAAGCGGTTTGATGAACAAAAAGCGCAAAATCGTGGCTAAAAAACTGTAGCGAACAATGGCTATAATTCATTCTGGCAACAACTTAAATCAAAGTTTAATTTATAAATCAAGTGGCTGAGACCATTGGTTGCAATCTGGACAGACAATTAACTAAACGAAAAGTAGCATTTACTCATTTTGACTTTTCCATAAACACTAACCCCATTATATTGGGACTGAATAAAAAAAGTGATTTGAAAAAAGTTATACTTCTTACTTTCCTAATCAATTGTACAATTGGAGTATCGCAAACTAAATACCCATTTTATGAACAAATTGCGTTTGACTTTTATAAAGCAACAATAATAGACTCTTTCCCATCAAAAAAGAAAATAAAGGTGTACCCTTATGTAACGGACTTTCATTTATCTGGGTATGTATTTTCAAATCCCCGCTGTTTGGGAATAACCTGGAAAAGCAATAAGCAATTCAAAGAAATAGAGGACTATGTGGAAAATCAATGGCATATTGACTCAGATAAATTTGAGCTTGATTTTTCTAATTTGGACAAAAAGAAGTTTAAAATAAAAAGAAGCGGAAAAGGTAATTACCCAAGATTATTTATTACGGCACCTAATAAAGAAATAAATGGAACAAGTGCACGGATTTTTGTAAATATTCACGAAAACTATGAATACCAAAATATCATTTACCATTTGGAATTTAATGAAAATGGGCAAATCAAAAATTGGTGTAGAACAGTTAATGAAATAGTAAGAATATATTAAAAACTACAGCCAACAAAATGTACAATTCATTGCGGTTTGAGTGCTTATTCTAAAGAACTTTTCTTACTTTTAATCATAATTTCTTAAGCAGGACAAATCCTGTGGATCTATGCGTTCCTATTGCAGCGAACCTTGTAACAAATCATAGCCGAACCGGTTACCCAACATTAGGTAGATTGAAGACTAAAACAAAATATATACTTCTAATTTTGGTAATTCTTGGAATTGCATTGTTGTATTATAACCACAATAATGCATTGACGGAAACCAGTTTTGACCCGGTAGAACTGAAATATTCTAAATGGTTCTTCGGAATTGGAATTTTATGTGTTGGACTATATTTTTCTAATAAAAATTGGCGGAACGTATTAACGAAAATTATGTTAGGAACGTTTGGAATTTGTTTCGCTTTAAATTTATATCTATTTATCCAAATCTATGAATATGTCCAGATTAATAAAGTGTACGCTGAATATGCTGAAATTGAAACTTGCGAAGAAATGCAAAAACAATTCGAAACTGACTTAAAAAAAGATGAACTTAAATATTTTCATTTTGGTTTAGGCTCTATAATAGGAGCAAAAGAATTGTTAAAATCTAAATATAAAATTGAATACTTTTCAATGGGATGTATAATAGAATCCGAAATGGAATGTTACAATAAATTGGTCGAAAAACATATTAGAGAAAAGTACAAAAAGTCAATATCAGACATCTTTAAAGAAACGGATTTTAATAAATTAATAGAAGCTAAATAAAAAACGTTGGGTAATACTGTATAGTCTCAATTACAACGGATTCGACTACCCTTTGACAAAGCTCAGGGTAAACTGAAAAACACTAACTTTAAACCCGTAATGAACGGTTATAAGAACCGTTGTAGTTCATTAATAATCAAAACGTGAATGAAGTCAATTACCTGGAAATTAAATCTGAGATCTAAACCACAGGTGGTTTTTGATTTACTCAATACACCTGAAGGAAGGATGAAATTCTGGACTGAAAAAGCAACACAAGATCAGAACAACATTCACTTCTCTTTTCCAAATGGACAAACCTATGATGGTCGTATACTTGTATCCAGGCCTCACAAAGAGTTTCACCTTGAGTATTTTGATAGTTTGGTAAAATTTACTTTGAGACCTTCCGTAGAAGGTGGAACAGATTTAACCTTAATGAATGAAAATGTATCCGAAAGTGACTTTTCCGAGGTACATGCAGGGTGGATTTCGGTACTAATGAACCTCAAAGCAGTAGCTGACTTCAATTGCGATTTGAGAAATCATGACCCCGAAAAAACCTGGGACCAGGGTTATGTAAATAATTAAAAGAAAAACGCACTACAACAATGGCTTTAACTAATTGCTTATTCACACCTACCCTTCGGCAAGCTTAGGGCACCGCTTCTGAAAATACTTAGACACAAAACCGCAACTAATTTTATACAAAAACGGTGTACCCAATTATAAAGATTCCGAAAAAATTGATAGTTCCGATTAATGATTGTACTTTTGATAGTATCAAATGATAGTATCAATATGACAACTCCTCCTTACGAAATAACACCTGAAATTTTAAAATTAGCTTCTTCGATTTCCGAAAAAATCGGAGAAGTAAATGCAAGTTTTCTAAATAGACCGCCTCCTAAATTGAGAAAACAGAATAGAATAAAAACAATTCATTCTTCATTGAAAATTGAGGGAAACACACTGACCGAAAGTCAAATTACTGCGCTTTTAGAAAACAAAAGAGTTATTGGACCAAAAAAAGATGTAATCGAAGTTTTAAACGCTATTGAGATTTATGACAGATTAAAAGATTACAATTCAAAAAGTGAAAAGTCCTTTTTAAAAGCTCACAAAACCTTGATGCATGGGCTAATTGAAAACAAAGGACAATACAGAAAGCAAGGCGTTGGAATTGTAAAAGGTTCAAAAGTTGAGCATTTAGCGCCTCCTTTTGACAATGTTCCTTTTTTAATGAAAAACCTATTTGGTTATTTAAAAAAATCAGATGAAATTGAGTTAATTAAAAGTTGTGTTTTTCATTATGAAATGGAATTTATTCATCCTTTTATTGATGGAAACGGTAGAATGGGAAGACTGTGGCAAACCTTAATATTAATGGATAAATATCCGGTTTTTGAGTTCTTACCTTTTGAGACTATTATTAGTAATGACCAAAAACAATATTATAAAGCATTATCGTCATCAGATAAAGAGGGGAAATCAACAAAGTTTATTGAATATATGTTGACTGTAATTCACTTATCACTTAGTGATTTATTAGACTTTAATAATAGAACATTGACTGAAAAAGACAGATTAGACTATTTTGTGTCATTAAACAAATTACAATTCACTCGAAAAGATTATATGAATGTTTTTAAAGATATTTCTTCTGCTACAGCGAGTAGAGATTTAAAAAAAGGTATAGAGTTAAAACTATTCGAAAAAGAGGGAGAAAAGAATAAAACAATTTATAAAATAATAACTGGGTACAGCAACGTATCTGCAATTACTCATATTGACAGTAAACATTAGCATACTCGTAAATACTATCATTAGCCCTAAACTGAAAAACACTATCTTTAGTTCTGTAACTGACGGTTATACCACACCATTGTGTGTAAGCTTAAAGCCATAACAAAATTGAAATAAAATGAAACCAAACGGCTCTGTAATCATTCCAACAATGCGCTACAAAGACGCTCCAACAGCGATAGAGTGGCTATGTACGGCTTTTGGATTTGAAAAACATTTGATAGTCCCGGGAGAAAACGGAACCATCACCCACGCCCAGTTAAGTTTTGATAATGCTATGATCATGTTAGGGTCCGAAAACGATAATGAATACGGTAAATTATTAAGGACCCCTAAAGCGCTTAACGGATTTAATACACAAGCCCCATATATTGTTGTTGAAGACGTTGATGCACATTATCAGAGAGCCATTGCTGCCGGAGCAAAAATAGTATTAGATATAAAGGATGAGGACTATGGTGGCCGAGGGTATAGCTGTCAAGATCCGGAAGGGTACCTATGGAATTTTGGTTCATACAATCCATGGGATCAGTGAAAAATAAAGCGCATTAAAAACGCTCTTTATTCAGTCCGTTGGCAACACTAAAACGCAACCATTAAGAGGTTTAAACATCTAACTGAAAAAGGAAAATTATTATGAGAAACCTAATGTGTTTACCTGTTTTGTTTTTCGGACTTATCTCTTGTGGTTCAGATGAAACAAATGACATTATCAATTCAGAATTGACTGGAGCATGGAAATTGACCGAAGCCTATATAAGTGCCGGAGGCCCTCAATACTGGGTAGATGTGGAAAATGGAGAGACATTGACTTTTTTTGAAAATGGAACATTCAACTCGGATAGATTTACGGAATGTACCACCGGAACTTTTTCGAGAGAACAAAATGAATTATTCCTCAAATATAATTGTAATGGGTTTGAAGCGGAACTGGAAAATGAGCAGGGGTTTATTACCTACAATTTGACTTTTGAATCAGACTCTTTTATTGTAACGCCAACAAGTGGCCCTGTTTGTATAGAAGGCTGCAGTTATAAATATCGAAAAAAATAAAAACGCTTAATGATCTATCAGGAATATCAACCCATAGAACCTTTATCCGATTATATTCAGTTGATTTGGATTGCAGAATCTGAGTCACCTGATGATCACTATCCAAGAGAAAAAATACTACCGGATGGTATTGTAGAAATTGTTTTTCATTTTGGGGATCCTTTTATTACGTACAACGCAGCGGGTGAGACATTAATACAGCCACAAGGATTTGCCATTTCACAAATGCAAAAATTCATTGAAATTGAATCAAACGGAGCTATCGGCTTTGTTTCGGTTCGTTTCTATCCCTGGGGAGCACATCATTTTTTTGAAAAACCGGTAAATGAATTCATAGATAATACCATTGAATTAAATCATTTATGGGGTGATGACTATAAAAATGTTTTGCAACAAATTAAAAATGTCAATAACAATGAAAAAGTGAATATCATCCAGCTGTTTTTGTCAAAGTGTTTGTCTAAGTACAGGAAAGATGACCATGCCATTGATGATGCCATTAAACTGATCAGAGATCTGAAAGGACAATGTTCAGTGAGACAAGTGAGCGACAAAGTAAATTTAAATTTAAAACAACTTGAAAGAAAATTTTTGAAAGCCGTAGGAACTACTCCGAAAACATTTTCCAGAACAACACGTTTTCTTTACTTATGTCATCATTTACAAGAGTATGAAAATAAAACAATGGCTCAATTAGCTTATGAATTGGGTTATTACGACCAGGCACATTTTATAAGAGATTTTAAAGCTTTTTCAGGATTAACCCCAAAAGCATATTACCAACATAATAATATCTGCTTTGCAGATTTTTGAATGTCTATTTTTTACAATACTTTCTAAAGTGTTAAGGCTACTTTTGTACCACTATCAATATTAAAGGTACGTTTATGCAAAATTATTTTATTGGCGCTTTCATTCTTATGCTGCCCGTTTTAACACATAGTCAAACACATTTTAGCAAGTTCGATTTCTTAATTGGGAATTGGCAAGGTGTAGAATCCGGAGTTGCCGGTGACGGCATTGGGTTTAGAACATATAACTACGAATTAAACAACAACTATATTGTTGAAAAAAACCAATCTACTTTTCCCAAAACTGAAAAAAAACCCATGGGAGAAGTCCATCGTGATTTCGGGGTCTTTAGTTATAACTCAAATAATTCGTCCATCATTTACAGGTCATTTAATGTGGAAGGATTTACAAATATATTTGTCCTGGACCCTTCCTCTACTCCTGACAAATTAGTATTTATAACACGTGAAATAGAAAATAATCCCGGTGACTGGAAAGCAAGAGTAATAATCGAAAAAAAATCGGAAACAGAATTTATAGAATCTTTTGATATTGCCATGGACGGAACTACTTTTTCTTCTTTCTTAAAAAATCATTGGTATAAAGTAAAATAACTACCGTTAACATAGTATAAAAGCAATAACGGCCGGGTACTAACTCCGGCCGTTTTTCATTTTAATTTGGTAAATTACCACACAAAAGTACTATATTTTGATCATCAGGTGCTCTTAGACCGCTGTCATCATATGAATAACCTCATTAACACCATGCTAACTATGAGAACATTACTATCCGCTTTTATAATAATCTTAGCCTTTTCAAACATAGGATACACGCAAGAAAATGATAAGCTATTTGCTATGATCTACTCTAAAGGGGACGCATGGAATGAAAACATAGCTACTTCCGAACAAGCCTATTTTAAAGCACATACACGTCATCTTCAAAGGTTAAGAAAACAAGGAAAAATTTTAGTGGGTGGCCGATATTCTAATTTGGGGTTTATGATCCTAAAGGCAGAAGATGCCGAAAAAGCTGAATTAATCACAAAACAGGATTCGTCAGTTGTCGGAGGTACGTTTAAGGTGGAACTATTTGAATTTCACCCGTTTTACAGTGGATGTATTGATACAACAAAGTAAGATTAGAACGCTTTCGAAGGGAACATGCTACTAAAAAGGAACCTGTCATCACCAACACCGATAAGGTTGATGAAAAAATAAAATGGTTCAAGCTTGCTTACTAAAGTCAAAGGGTTAGCAATTTTATATTTCCCTGATTTTTACTAACTTGGTTGAAGGCTAAATCCTATTTCAAAAACCAACCCTTCCAAAAGTATGAAACCCAGGTTATTTTTCTTTTCAATAGTCACGCTGAGTTTACTTTTCTTTAACTGTTCTAATAATGATATCGAGAAATATGAGGTCGTACCGAAGTTCGGTTTTGAGAGTATTACAGATCTAGAAACGGCCATAGACACCTTACATGTCGATGTGGCCCATATGGTCAAGTGGAACACTTATTTTGTTTTGAGTTGGGCCGGTGATGATATTACAACCTTTGGCCTTTCCAGTATTGCAGATTATTGGGGTATGGACAAACGAGAGCAATGGGATCGTTTTTCCAGGACAGATGCCATATGGCGAGAGAGCTATGATATCATTATTGACATTAATAATATGCTGTACAATGCCAATGGATTTGAAGTTGCCAATGCCGAAGATAAGGATCGCTTATTAGGCCAGGCTTATTTTATACGGGGGGTTCTGTACCACCATTTGGTTAGAGTTTTTAAAACGATACCTCTGCAGTTAGGTACTGAAATAGATATAGATAAGGCCATATCAAACACGGCTGATGTTTACCGCCATATTGAAAGTGACTATTTAAAAGCTGCCAGCCTGCTGCCTGCCATTTATCCCGGTTCGGAAATGGGTGCTCCAAGGCCCAATAAAGGTTCCGCCAGGGCATTCCTTTCCAGATTATATTTGGATTGGGCAGGTTATCCGGTTAAAGATGTCGGTAAATATGAGCTGGCTGCTTCCACGGCTAAACAGGTAATTGATGCTCATGGCGACCATGGGTTCGGCCTTGTAAACGATTTAGATGATTTATGGACCATTGAACACAGGTTTAATAAGGAATCTGTTTATACCGTTGTACATTGTACCGCTTGTCCGCAAGGTGGCAACTATAAAACGGGGAAAATAGGTATTCCAACAGAACTTGGCGGTTGGGGGCAAACCTTTGCAGAAATAAAGTTTTTTGAAACCTTTCCTGATAATCACAGAAAAAATGCCACTTATATTACTGACTTTGAACTCAACGACCCTTATTCAAATCCCCCGGGCGGGCCAACCCTAAATTGGGTGAACTTTCCGGAACAAAAAGACCCGCTGTTTGCAAAAATTACAGGAAAAGGAGACATTTCTAGAGAGACACACGAAAATGACAGAAACACCTATATGATGCGCTACGCTGAAGTGTTGCTTATTTTTGCCGAAGCCTCTGCCAGGGCAGGAAACAGCTCGCCCGAAGCCTGGGAGGCTCTAAATAAAATCAGGCGACGCGCGGAATTACTCCCTCCTGATGAACCAAATGTTTCTGTAGATGTACATTCCGGTGATTTGGTTGAGCTAGCTTTTCAGGAAAGAGGCTGGGAATTTGCCGGTGAGTTTCTTCGATGGTTCGATCTTGTTAGAACAGAACGTGTTGAAGAATTTTTAAATGAAAGCTATAGGAACGATATCAGCAGTGTAGTTACGGACTCTAATAATAAAGATTACGGCCATCCCCTAAAAGAATTCAATAATATTACCGGTTCACTTGGTCCCGACAATTATTTTGCTCCTTTTCCTGAGCACTACAAGGAACTGTATATTATTGAAGAGGAAGAATAAATACGTGTTTCAAACGCGCTTCTTGAGACGTTTCATAATATACTACAAAGAATAAGGCCCTTGCTTTGGTAGTCCCAATTAAATATTCAATTTTAAAAGTAAGTTAGGATCCGGGCAATTCTTTGAATAAAAATCCAGGTCTTTTTTAGAACAAACCCCCGAATAATCACCTTCTGTACCTTGCAAATCTTTAATAATTTGAAAATGCAAATGCGGTGGATAATTTCCGTTTACGGTTTCATCTCCCAAAGTTGCTATTTGCTGGCCTTTTTTAAAGGTTTGTCCGACTTTTAAATTGTGAAAAGACTCTAAGCTTAAATGTCCATAAAGTGTATAAAAAACCTCCCCATTTACTGTATGTTGCAGTATAATAGTTGGCCCGTAATCCCCAAAATTGGTGTTGTTATTAAAGCTATGTACCATGGCATCCAAAGGTGTATAAATAGGTGTTTCAGCGCCACACCACAAATCAATCCCTAAATGAATATTGCGTTCTTCCTGAGCCTGTTTATTAAAATGCCGGCTTCTTTTATAAATGTTTCTCACTTCCAAATACCCACCATAGGCTACCGTAGCATTATGTTTTTTAATGAGGTTATTTACAAATGTTCCCAACTTTGAAGTGGAAGACACATCAACATGATTTAATGCTTCATTAGTTTCGGATAAATCTATAAGGATATATTTAGAATTAGAAATGGAGGCATCTAACACATAAAGTGGTTCTGAACTAATGGTTTTTAAAAAAATTGAAAAGTCTTTTAAATGCATTTGCTCAAAAATAAGAAATTGCTAAGTAAACAGTTGACTTTTCAACTTCACTTTGAAAAGCACAACTTTGTTTGTGGATTCCTGCTTTCGCAGGAATGACAGAAGTTGGATTATTTAGAAAAAATCCTTGTCACTCCAGCGAAAGCAGAAATCCATAGGCTAAGCCTATAAAATAAACCTTTTGTGAAATTATAGCTCAATCTTTGTATACACTTCGATACTTCAACTGCGCTCAGGGTGACAATAGAAACTACTTTTAGAACTACTAATTTACAACTTCGCCGTAAAGGTCGAAATCTTCCGCTTCTGTGATTTTAACCGTAGTAAATTCACCAGTTTTTAAATAAGTGGTAGTGGCATCAATTAAAACTTCATTATCCACATCAGGGGAATCATATTCGGTTCTTCCTATAAAATAATTACCTTCTTTCCTATCGATAACCACTTTAAAGGTCTGCCCTATTTTTTCCTGGTTCAATTCCCATGAAATCTGCGATTGAATCTCCATAATGTCATTAGCACGTGCTATTTTAACGTCTTCAGACACATCATCTTCCAAGGTATAGGCATGGGTATTCTCTTCATGCGAATAAGTAAAACAGCCTAAACGCTCAAAGCGCATGGCTTTGACCCATGCTTTAAGCAGTTGAAAATCTTCTTCTGTTTCACCTGGATACCCAACCATTAAGGTGGTTCTTATGGTCATTTCAGGCACCCTTTCCCTAAATTCCTGAATCAATTTCGTAGTTTTCTCTTTGGTAGTTCCCCTGCGCATGCTCTTTAAAATAGTATCCGAGATATGCTGTAAAGGTATATCTATATAATTACAAACCTTTGGTTCGCGTTTCATAACTTCCAAAACATCCATTGGAAATCCGGTTGGAAAGGCATAATGTAAACGAATCCATTCTACACCTTCAACTTTAACCAATGCTTCAAGGAGTTCTGCTAAGTTTCGCTTTTTATATAGATCTAATCCGTAATAGGTTAAATCCTGTGCAATAAGTATGAGTTCTTTAACACCTTTAGCCGCTAATTTTTCAGCTTCAGTAACAATATCCTCAATAGGCGTGCTTCTGTGTTTTCCACGCATGATGGGGATGGCACAAAAGCTGCACGGCCGGTCGCAACCCTCGGCAATCTTTAAATAAGCATAATTTTTTGGCGTGGTTGTTAAACGCTCTCCTATAAGTTCATGTTTATAGTCGGCCCCTAAAACCTTTAATAGTCCCGGAAGTTCAGTAGTTCCGAAATATTGATCTACATCAGGGATTTCCTTCTGCAAATCCGGTTTATAACGCTCACTTAAACAGCCTGTTACAAACACTTTGTCAACATCGCCCTCTTCTTTTTTCTGGACAAACTCTAAAATAGTATTAATACTCTCCTCTTTAGCATTATTAATGAATCCGCAGGTATTGATCACTACTATGTTACCTTCTTCTTCATGAACAACTTCTTTACCACTGGCTTTTAGCTGGCCCATCAAAACTTCGCTGTCGTAAACATTTTTACTACAGCCAAGCGTTACAACATTGATCTTATTTTTCTTTAGAGTTTTAGTTCTCATACCGTGATTAAATGTGAGCGCAAAGATACGGAATGGTTTATGATATACTATAGCATATTTTGAAGTTAAACCTTTAATATATTCGTGTGTCTTAAGTTAAAAGTTATATTATGCAAAGAACGTTTCTATCTTTCACTTTAATCCTTATGGGGTTAGCTAATGCTTTTTCGCAAAGTGATAATCAAGGTGATTTATATTTTCCTCCTATAGATTCTGATATTTGGGAAACAGCAGATATAACTGAAACGGGATGGCATGTGCCACAACTTCAACCCTTATTAGAGTATATTGAAGAGAAAGGCACTAAAGCCTTTATGATATTAAAAGACGGGAAGATTGTTGTTGAATGGTATGGTAATGGTGCTGACGCCACAACCAATTCACCCTGGTATTCTGCCGCCAAAACCCTGGCAGCTTTTACTGTCGGTATTGCACAGAATGAAGGCCATTTAAATATTCATAATCCGTCAAGCGATTACCTGGGAACAAGCTGGTCCAGTTTAACCGGCGAGCAGGAAAACAGCATAACCGTCTGGCATCACCTAACCATGACCACAGGCCTGGATTATACTGTTTTTAATAAAAATTGTACGGCACCCCGTTGTTTAAAATACAAAAACGATCCCGGTAGCTTTTGGTATTACCATAATGCCGGGTATACCAAAACACACGCCATCGTTGCAGGGGCCGCAGGTAAAAGTTTTGAAAGTTATTTTAATGAAAAATTACGTGACAAAATAGGTATGCAAGGCGAATGGAAACGATTGGGATACGCTAAACCTTACTACAGTAATGCCAGAAGTATGGCCAGATTCGGGCTATTAAACCTCAATAAAGGCGTTTGGGATGGCACACCCATTTTAAAAGATGCTGATTATTTCCGTGACATGACAAATACGTCTCAAAACCTTAACAAAAGCTACGGCTATCTATGGTGGCTTAACGGTAAGGATAGTTATAGATTACCTGTATTAACCAAAGCATTCAATGGCAAACTCATACCGAACGCGCCTGACGATCTTATTGCCGGTTTGGGTAAGAATGACCAAAAATTATATGTAATACCGAGTAAAAACCTTGTGATAGTGAGGATGGGTGATAAAGCCAAAAAAACAAGATTTGGGCCCAGTAATTTTGATAATGAATTGTGGGGAAAGCTTAATAAGTTAATCCGTTAGTTTCTGTCCTCAAAAGGAATAATAATCCCTTTTTCCAGGTAATTCTTTAAACCGTTTAAAAGCATGGCCCAGCAGAAAGATGCTATTTTGAAGTGATCATTGGTCTCTTGCCAGTTTGCATGACTAAATTTAACGGATGTCCCATGTTCTGTTTCTTCCAAATCGAAACCAAAGGTTGTGGGATCCCAATCTGTATCAGATCTGGTCATTTTGAAATGAATGGACGCATTGTGTTTCAATTCTGAAACTTCACAATACCAGTCATATGTATCGGTAAAGTTTAGATTGTATTCCTGACCTAATTCGGCCTTACCGGAACTTTTGAGTGTCCACCAGTTATTTAAGTGTTCCGGTTTAGACACCGCATCAAACACCTGTTCAGACGGTACATTTATGACAAGATTGTGATATATGGTGAAACTCATAATACATCCATGGCTTTAAACAAATTTAATAATTTTCAGCTAATCAGGTTTCGGCTATAAACTACCTTTATTACTATTGCTCTATTCAAATACTATTACGCGGAGAGCACGCAATTATTTACTATTTTTGAATAACAAATCTCATACATGAAATACACATTTTTTTTAATTGGTCTTTTTATCACTTCCCTTTCTTTTTCACAAAACCTACAATTAATTGACACTACAGATTATGAAAAAAGAAAACGCTTAGTGACTCAATTTGAAACTAAATATGAACATTTCAATAAGGGTTTAAAGGTCTCATACAAAGGTGCCATGCGCAAACAAGTTCAAGGCTTTTACAAGGAATCCCAAGCGAGTTTTTTAGAGATTATTAAAAATAAAAAGTTATTATTTGAGAAAGATTTTCAAAGCTATGTTGATAGTTTAGCTTTAGTTTTAAAAAGTAACAACGTACTGTTAAATGACGAAGCGGTTAATTTGTACCTTGCTAAGAACCCAATGCCAAATGCGTTTAGTATAGGTGATGGCACCCTGATCCTTAATATTGGATTGTTCTCATTTTTGGAAAATGAGCATCAATTGCTATCGGTAATCTCTCATGAAGTGGCTCATCAAGTTTTAGAGCATACAAAAGAAAGTATTGAAAAGCGGGCTGAGATCAATACAACGGTATTATCCAGGAACTCTTATGAATCCAGGTCCATAACGGCAAAAAAATACAAAAGAGGTACACGCTCCTTTAATTTACTAAAAGACTTATTATATGCCGAAGGAGAAGAAAGAAGGCAACAAGAGATCGAAGCAGATTCCTTAGGGTATATTTTATATAAAAATACTAACGCTCCAAAGTCAGAATTCGTTAATTCGTTGCGATTATTACAAAAATACGACTCCGTTCCCTCAATAACGGTTGACTCATTAATTTACAGAAAGTTGTTTGACCTCCCAACACTGGCTTTTAATAATAAATGGTTAAAGCAGGAAGATTTTAATGATTATAACTACAATCATTATAAATCTAAAATAGATAGAGACTCTTTAAAAGATCATCCGGAAATTGAACAACGCATTGCAAAGCTTCAGGCTTCTTTTTCAGAATTAAAGGAAGCATCTCCTGGTAAACCTACAGACAGCACATTTTACAAACTCCAAGGCATTGCCAGACAAGCCTCTGTTGAGAACCTGTATCTCCTTAATGAATATGGCTTAAGCACCTATTTGATCCTAAAAAGACTGGAGGATAATATTGATAACTCCTATTATAGAAATTGGCTGGGAGTTAATTTTAAGGCTATTTACGACGCTAAGAAAAATTATAGATTGAACAGATATATTGACAGACTGGCTCCAAATGAACAAAGTGAAAGCTATCAAAACTTCCTTAGCTTTATGTGGAATTTAAAATTAGACGAAATAGAAAAAATAGCTGATTATTATTTACCCTAATTTAAATTCAGTTGTTCTAGTCTTATCTCGTCAAAATCTGAATTTTTATTAAATTCCCTTAAAAGGATATAGCCTTCTTTCGCTATATACGGATGAATAAAAAACTCATCTGAAGACATAGGTATTTTTTCATGATTAATTTGTCCTCCAACAATGGAAACAATTCCTAAAATCCAGTTTTTGTCTTTGGTTTCTGAATCTTTCTGATAGTCCTGATAAAAGAAAACAGCGTCTTTTTCATCATTTAAATATTGGGCAAACAAGAAATCCGAAGACGAAAATTTACTTAAATCCTTATTTATGGTCTGAGCATTCTTCAGATTAAATTTTTCATCAAACTCCATTAAAA
The DNA here is from genome assembly GCF_028281565.1 of Seonamhaeicola sp. Classification (GTDB taxonomy): domain Bacteria; phylum Bacteroidota; class Bacteroidia; order Flavobacteriales; family Flavobacteriaceae; genus Seonamhaeicola. The sequence goes on along the minus strand of NZ_JANQJQ010000013.1, from coordinate 2,993 downwards.
CGAAATCGGTAGTTTTTGCAATGGCTCCTAACAACAGGTTTTGCCCAATCTTAAACTTTTCAGCCAACACCACTATACTTTCGTCTTTGAAAATAAAGTACGATTTAACTCTGAGTTTATAACCGGCTTCCAGTCGGCCTGTTCTGCTCATTTCAATATACTCACCGGCCTCTTCCCATAAAAAGTGCTTTTTAAACACTTCATTTCCCTGGGCATCCAACACAATTTTAAACAACCCGACAGCTTTATTATAGTCATACCCTGTTACACTGTAAGGGCTTATTTTTCCCGTTAAAACCGTCTTATCATTTATTCTTTTAAGTGTATAATCATAATTATACTTTGAATGGATATCTTCCAATAAATAATCAAAAGTTACTTCCCCCGAACTGGCATCAAACCTCAAAAGCTTTACATTGGTATTTCTATGATCATTTGTTGTATAGGAAAAATAAAGTACCTCTTCGTCAAAAGATTCTAAACCATAGGCCGACTTTCGTTGAATATCTCCAAAACTATAATCCCAGATTTTTTCGTGGTCCAGATTATAATAATAGATGTTGTTTGGATATTCTTTCGTCATTTTCTTCCTTAACTCAATAACCACATAGCCATTATTCACACCAATAGGAACATTTACAAATTTTACGTTCCTCTGCACTTTTTTCAGCTTTTCAACAGGCCTGAATCCTTTCTTCAAATTTTGATCTTCAAAATAAAAAGGTTTTTGAATGGTATTATCATTAAGCAATAACATCCTGGTTGAAGTAAAAGCTACAGAACCGTTCATATTCGCGTAACTCTTGGTTAAAATAAGGTTATCTCCAATTTTATCCGGCATATAGTACCTTGAATAAACTCCGGCATACTCAGTATCAACAAATTCACCATTGGCTACCTTATTCAGGTTTTTATCCAGTATGACATATTCATACTTCTCTTCATTTTTACTTAGCTGATCAAGTTTAAAAAGAGAGAAATAGCCATAAATATTGTTATCTTCTTCATAAATTGGAGTAAACATTTGCATGTCTCCGGAAGCTAAATTTAATAAACTTGAGGTTTGGGCATTTATAATGGCCACACAAAAGAGCAGGCCAAACAGCATGGAGTTTTTCATAGATAAGGTAATCACTTTAACAAAGTAAATATAGATAAAATGCTACAAAATTTTTAAAAGTAATTACTTAAAGAAAGAGTCTACAAACTCGTATTTATTGAACACCTGTAGGTCTTCAATACCTTCACCTACACCAATATACTTAACCGGAATTTGAAACTGGTCAGAAATACCGATAACCACACCTCCCTTGGCGGTTCCGTCCAATTTGGTAACGGCCAATGATGTTACTTCGGTAGCCGCCGTAAATTGTTTGGCTTGTTCAAAGGCATTTTGTCCGGTAGAGCCATCTAAAATCAAGAGGACATCGTTTGGCGTATCTTCAACCACCTTTTGCATCACGCGTTTTACTTTGGTAAGCTCATTCATAAGATTCACCTTATTGTGCAATCTTCCCGCCGTATCAATAATCACCACATCGGCATCCTGTGTAACAGCACTCTGCAAGGTATCAAATGCTACGGAAGCCGGGTCACTCCCCATACTTTGTTTTACAATAGGTACATCTACCCTATCGGCCCAAACCTGTAACTGATCTATTGCGGCAGCCCTAAAGGTATCTGCCGCTCCCAAAACCACTTTTAAACCCTGTTTTTTAAACTGATGCGCCAGTTTACCAATGGTAGTGGTCTTACCAACACCATTAACCCCAACTACCATAATGACGTATGGTTTTTTATCTTTTGGAACGGTGAACTCCGTTTCTTCGCCCACATTGGTTTCACTCAATAAACCGGCTATTTCCTCACGAAGAATTTGATTTAATTCGTCTGTGCCAAGATATTTATCCCTCGAAACACGCTCTTCAATACGTTCTATAACTTTTAAGGTAGTATTTACACCTACATCACTGGTCACTAACACTTCTTCCAGGTTGTCTAAAACCTCATCATCTACTTTAGATTTTCCGGCTACGGCTTTACTCAGTTTACCAAAAAAGCTTGTTTTGGATTTTTCTAATCCTTTATCCAGTGTTTCTTTTTTTTCTGAAGAAAATATTTTTTTAAAAAGACTCATTTACTCTTTATACGTTTATTCGTTGATATGTTTATCTGATAGCAATTTCTTTACCACAAATAGTTACTGCAATTTTGGCAGAAAAACGCTCAAATATAACCATAAAAAAACTGCTTTCTAAATTAGAAAGCAGTTTGTAATATTTTAAGAAAAGCTTGTGTTTACTTTTTGTTTAAAAAGTCATTAACCTGGTCCGGAGCCATGATAGACTCAACAAACATATAAGCTCCTGTTTTAGGCGATTTAACCATTTTGATGGCTTTTGTTAGCCTTTTTGATCCTGTTTGTAACGATGCTACTGCTTTCTTTGCCATGACTTAATTATTTTATCTCTTTATGAACTGTCATACGTTTAAGGATAGGATTGAATTTTTTAAGTTCCATTCTATCCGGCGTATTCTTTTTATTTTTTGTAGTAATGTATCTTGAAGTTCCCGGTTGACCAGAAGCTTTGTGCTCTGTACATTCTAAAATCACCTGAATTCTGTTGCCTTTCTTTGCCATTTCTTAATACTTTTAAATGCAGCTATTATTTTAAAAATCCTTTAGCTTTAGCTTCTTTGATTGCTGCAGATATACCTATTTTGTTAATAGTTTTTAAAGCCGATGTAGAAACTTTTAAAGTTACCCATTTATCTTCTTCCGGAATATAAAAACGTTTCTTAACTAAGTTTGCGTTAAATCTGCGCTTAGTTCTATTTAATGCGTGCGACACGTTGTTTCCAACCATGGCCTTCTTCCCTGTAAGTTCACAAACTCTTGACATTATATATAACTTTAAATTTTTGTTGCTTAAAATCGAGGTGCAAATATACAAATTCTTTAGATTATGACAATCTAATTTTTATCTATTTTT
>NZ_JANQJQ010000009.1 GCF_028281565.1 Seonamhaeicola sp. | reverse complement strand
CCCAACTTGTCAAAATAATTGGGATAAAAACCCCTCTTTCTTCCGATTTTAAGAAAATCGAAATTCATTCTCCCCTTAAATTTAAGGGGAGAGCCAAGGTAAGGATGGTTTGAACCGTCAAAACAATAAAACTGGAAAAGCCGGCTCCTCCCTTATTTTTAAGGGAGGTGGATCCCGATGGAAATCGGAATTCGGAGGGTTAAATAAATCCAATATGTTTCCGGGTACGCGGTAGCTCTTAGTAGCAGGGAAACTCAAACTCATATATTTTAAAAGCAACGGTTTTCCTCCTAAGCCCGCACTAAGCTTAGTCGAGGTAAAGGAAGGATTAAGGAAGATTTTAATGTGTAAACTGGTAATCTCCAAACTTTTCCAGCACCATAACTCCATACCCTTGCGTTCCAAATGTAAATTACCCAACTTCCCAAAATAATTGGGATAAAAACCCCTCTTTCTTCCGATTTTAAGAAAATCGAAATTCATTCTCCCCTTAAATTTAAGGGGAGAGCCAAGGTAAGGATCGTTTGAACCGTTAGGAACAATAAAACTGGAAAAGCCAGCTCCTCCCTTATTTTGAAGGGAGGTGGATTCCGATGGAAATCGGGATTCGGAGGGTTAAATAAATCCAATATGTTTGTGGATATACGGTAGCTCTTAGTAGAAGTGCATTAATGTGTAAACTGGTAATCTCCGAATTTTTCCAGTACCTCATCAAAAGCAGCAAACACATCTTCCGAATGGTCACTGGTTACCATTTTCATGCGGTATTCCTTAAAGTTAGGAATGCCTTTAAAGTAATTTGTATAATGACGGCGGGTCTCAAAAACACCTAGCTTTTCGCCTTTCCATTCAATAGACATTTGCAAGTGCCTGCGGGCCGCCTCCACACGCTCTGTCAAGGAGATCGGTGGTAAATGCTCCCCCGTTTCAAAATAGTGTTTCACCTGTTTAAAAAACCAGGGGTTTCCAATACTGGCACGGCCTATCATGGCGCCGTCCAGTCCATAGCTGTCACGCATTTCAACAGCCCTTTCCGGGGTATCCACATCCCCATTTCCAAACACAGGTATGTGCATTCTGGGATTGTTCTTTACGGCGGCAATGGGTTTCCAATCAGCATGACCTTTATACATTTGGGCACGCGTACGCCCGTGAATAGAAATCGCTTTACAGCCCACATCCTGAAGCCTTTCGGCAACCTCAACAATTCTAATGGAATCGTGATCCCAGCCCAAACGGGTTTTAACCGTAACAGGTAAGTTGGTACGCTTCACCATTTCAGCGGTGAGCTTTTCCATCAAACAGATATCTTTTAAAATACCAGCGCCGGCACCTTTACTGACCACTTTTTTCACCGGGCAACCAAAGTTGATATCGATAATATCAGGATTGGACCTTTCAACAATATCAATGGTCTGCAACATACTATCCAGGTTAGCTCCAAAGATCTGGATCCCTACCGGACGCTCCTTTTCATAAATATCCAGCTTCATAACACTTTTAGCCGCATTGCGGATCAACCCTTCACTGGACACAAATTCGGTATATACAACATCGGCACCCTGTTCCTTGCATAACGCACGGAAAGGCGGATCGCTGACATCTTCCATAGGCGCTAAAAGCAATGGAAAATCCGGAAGTTCTATGTTGTCTATTTTTACCACATTCATTAAAATTGGTTTGCAAAAGTATTGAAAACGAACGACATATCTAAAATTCTATGTCGGCTTCTATTTCAGTGCCGTTTCTATCCACCACCACTTTGGTTTTATTTCCTTTTTCATAAGCTGATAATGCTATCATATAAGACATCATATCAATAACGTCTTTATCTCCTAATTTTATCACGATGTCGCCTTTTTGCAATCCCGCTTTTTGAGCCGGTTTCCCTTCGCTTATCCCATCAATTCGCATGCCTTTTCCATCGTATAAATAATCCGGTACCACGCCTAAAACCACTTTAAAACGTGGTGTATCATCACTTTCATTTTTTGTTTTTCTGAAAGGCAATTTTCCATTATCGTCCAAATCGGTAATAATCTCAAAAATGTAATTCGAAATGGTTTGCATGCCCTCGTAATTCAACTTTTCAAAATCATCCGTTGGCTTGTGATAATCTTCATGCTGCCCTGTAAAAAAGTGCAACACCGGAATATCGGCATTATAAAATGAGGTATGATCACTTGGGCCAATCCCCGACTCTTTTTGGATCAGTTTAAATTTAGAATTATTTGAGGTCACCGTTTGCTTTAAAATAGGTGACGTCCCGACGCCGTAAACCGCCAGGGTACTATCGGCCTTTAACCTGCCAACCATATCCATGTTGATCATATAGTTCACTTTTTTTGTATCAATGGTCGGGTTCTTCACAAAATAATTAGACCCTAATAATCCCATTTCCTCACCTGAAAAAGTGATGAACAAATAGTTGTTGTTTTGGTTTGATTCTTTAAGCTTTTTAGCCAGGTCCAACAACACCGCTACGCCACTGGCATTATCATCGGCACCATTGTGAATAGCCCGTGCGCCTCTGTGTAAAGAGCCTTCGGCCCCATAGCCTAAATGGTCGTAATGTGCGCCAATAACAATAGTATTTTCTACCTGATTATCAATAAACCCGATCACATTGAGTCCGGTAATGGTACTATCGCCTGCTTTTACATTGTAGCTCACCTTTTGGTGTGGATTGGTTTTTGGTTTGAATGTAAAAGGTTGCAGGTAGTTCTCTGTTCCTTTGGCTTCAACTCCCAGATCTTCAAACCTTTGAGCTATATAATTGGCGGCGGCCTTTTCTCCGTTAGTGCCGGTTTGCCTGCCTTCCAGTTTATCATCCGATAAGAAAACTACATCGTCCTTAATTGAAACGTCTGCCGGTTTGGATTTACACGCTATCAAAACCACCAAAAAAATAAGTAGGCTACAATATTTCATCTGTTTAAATTTTATTGTTATACATAGGTCAGATGTAATTCGCCATTAAACATTTTGGTGGATATTCCGTTTAGTTATTATGGCTCATTTCATTCGCTTAAATTTTAATAAATTTACTTTATACAAATTTAGTCATTACTATGCATAAGTTATACCTTGTCATTCTGATTTTAGCACTTGTCAGCTGTAAAAATGAAACAAAATCGGCTTCACAAAAAGATCCGCAACCTGAAGTTGTAAAAGACTCCCTGATCTTTCCGGGAGAAAAACACTTTAAATCGATCCGGCAAATAACACATGGCGGCGATAATGCTGAAGCGTATTGGAGTTTTGACGATAAGCAACTAGTGTTTCAATCCAATTTCAGCAAATGGAATGTGGGCTGCGATCAAATGTTCCTAATGAATTTTAATGACACTTTCGATAGTGTTGCGCCACCTATGGTTAGTACCGGAAAAGGCAGAACTACCTGTTCTTATTTTCTGCCGGATAACAAGCATATTATTTATGCCTCAACCCATTTAGCCGATGACAATTGTCCGGAAACCCCATTGAGAAAAAATGGCAAATATATTTGGCCGGTTTATGATTCATTCGACATTTTTGTAGCCGACCTGGAAGGGAATATCGTCAACCAATTAACCCATGAAAAAGGCTATGATGCCGAACCGACCGTATCACCTAAAGGGGATAAGATTGTGTTCACCTCTACCCGAAGTGGCGACCTGGAATTATACACTATGAATCTCGACGGAAGCGATGTAACACAGATAACCGATGAATTGGGTTATGACGGCGGCGCATTTTTCTCACCCGATGGTACTAAAATCATTTTCCGCGCCTCCAGGCCAAAAACAGAACAGGAAATTAAAGACTACAAAGAACTATTGGCTGAAGGATTAGTAGAACCAACCGACATGGAATTATTTATCTGTAATGCCGATGGCAGTGACCTGCGCCAGCTGACAGATTTAGGAAACGCAAACTGGAGCCCGTTTTTCCATCCTTCAGGGAAAAAAGTTTTATTCTCTTCAAATTTTGAGGCAGAACGCGGATTTCCGTTCAACCTATATTTAATTGATATTGATGGTAAAAACCTGGAACGTGTCACTCATAGCAAAACCTTTGATGCCTTTCCGGTATTTTCCAATGACGGCAAGTATTTAGCTTTTTCTTCTAACCGGAATAATGGTGGCACCAGAGACACTAATTTATTTATTGCCGAATGGCAGGATTAGTTTATGAATACCAAATACGATAAAATAGGCTTAGATTATAATGATACTCGAAAACCGGATCCGTATTTAGTGGAACGCATGTTATTTCATCTGCAACCTGAAAAGGATGGTCTCTATCTGGATATAGGTTGTGGTACAGGGAATTACACCAACGAATTTCAAAAGAAAGGTTATCATTTTATCGGTATGGATCCTTCAGAAAGCATGCTGGAAGAAGCCAGAAATAAAAACGCCTTTATTGAGTATCGTATGGGGACTGCCGAAAACACCAAACTATTATCGGAATCTATAGATGGCATTGTAGCCGGCTTAACAATACATCACTGGAAGCATTTACCAAAAGCCTTTTCAGAATTATACCGGGTGCTTAAACCTAAAGGAACCCTGGTGATCTTCACCTCAACGCCCGGGCAAATGGAAGGGTATTGGTTAAACCATTACTTTCCAAAGATGTTACAAGATTCCATAGATCAAATGCCATCTTTAGAACTGGTCAGAGACGCCATGGAACCATCCGGATTTCAAATTTTAAATACCGAAACATATAGTGTTCAACCGGATTTAGAAGACAAATTTTTATACGGTGGCAAAGACAACCCTGAACTGTATTTTGATCCAAAAATAAGAAACGGTATTTCGTCGTTTTCAGATTTATCAAACGACCAAGAGGTAAAAAACGGCTTGGCTTCTTTAAGAAAAGATATCGATGTCGGCACCATTAAAAACGTTATGAGATCGTATCAAAATACCCTGGGAGATTATCTGTATATTGTTGCTGGAAAATAAAAGTATTTGGAGATATAAAAAACTAGCTTTATCTTCAATAAATAGAGTATATTTGCGCCTCTATTGTAGTAAGAAACAGACGAATGAAGAACATTAGAAACTTTTGTATCATCGCCCATATTGATCACGGTAAGAGTACGCTTGCAGACCGCTTATTGGATTATACCGGTTCTGTAACCGACAGGGAAAAGCAGGATCAGTTACTGGATAATATGGATCTGGAACGTGAACGTGGTATTACCATTAAGAGTCACGCCATTCAAATGGAATATGAATACAAAGGTGAAACCTATGTTTTGAATCTGATCGATACACCGGGCCATGTTGATTTTAGTTACGAAGTATCCCGTTCTATTGCCGCCTGTGAGGGGGCCCTTTTAATTGTGGATGCCGCTCAAAGTATCCAGGCACAAACCATTTCAAATTTATATTTAGCGTTAGAGAACGACCTGGAAATTATTCCGGTACTTAACAAAGTAGATTTACCAAGCGCCAACCCGGAGGAAGTCACTGACGATATTGTGGACTTGTTAGGCTGCGATCCAGACGAAGTGATCCACGCCAGTGGTAAAACAGGCTTTGGAATTGACAATGTTTTAGCTGCCGTAATTGAGCGTATTCAGGCACCTGAAGGAAGCCTAAACGAGTCTCTACAAGCATTAATTTTTGATTCTGTTTATAACCCTTTTAGAGGTGTTGAGACCTACTTTAGAGTTATAAACGGGTCCATAAAAAAAGGGCAGAACATTAAGTTTATTGCTACCGGTAAAACTTATTTTGCTGATGAGGTTGGTACCTTAAAACTCAATCAGGTTTCTAAAAATGAAATAAAAGCCGGGGATGTTGGTTACCTGATCACCGGTATTAAAGATGCACGCGAAGTAAAAGTTGGTGATACCATCACCGATGCAAAAAACCCAACCACCAATGCCATTGAAGGGTTTGAAGATGTAAAACCCATGGTGTTTGCCGGTATTTATCCTGTTGATACAGATGATTACGAGGAGTTACGTGCTTCTATGGAAAAGCTGCAACTCAATGATGCTTCCTTAGTTTTTCAACCTGAAAGTTCTGCAGCCCTGGGCTTTGGCTTCCGCTGTGGATTCTTAGGGATGCTACATATGGAAATCATCCAGGAGCGCCTGGAGCGTGAGTTTGATATGACCGTGATAACCACCGTTCCCAATGTGTCCTATCACGCTTACACAAAAAAGCAGCCGGACGATATTATCATTGTAAACAACCCAAGTGATTTACCGGACCCTTCTACTTTAGACCGTGTTGAAGAGCCTTATATTAAAGCAACCATTATAACAAAAGCTGATTTTGTGGGCAACGTCATGAGTTTGTGTATTGACAAACGCGGTATGATCACCAATCAGACCTATTTGACTCCGGAGCGTGTAGAACTTAATTTTGATATGCCGCTTGCTGAAATTGTTTTTGATTTTTACGACCGGTTAAAAACCGTTTCAAAAGGTTATGCCTCGTTTGACTACCACCCTATCGGTATGAGAACCTCAAAATTAGTACGTGTGGATATTCTGTTGAACGCACAACCGGTGGATGCGCTTTCGGCTTTAGTCCATGCCGATAATGCCCAAACCATTGGTAAAAAGATGTGTGAAAAGCTTAAAGAATTGATCCCGCGTCAACAATTCGACATTCCTATCCAGGCAGCCATTGGGGCCAAGATCATTTCCAGGGAAACCATTAAAGCACTAAGAAAAGATGTAACTGCCAAATGTTATGGGGGTGATATTTCACGTAAACGCAAACTGTTAGAAAAGCAGAAAAAAGGTAAAAAACGGATGCGCCAGGTGGGTAATGTAGAGATTCCTCAACAAGCGTTTATGGCAGTTTTAAAGTTGAATGATTAAAACACATTCAAAACCACTTATCTCAAAGCGAAAAACCTAACAGTCCCTACCAGAAGACCTTATTAAATTTTATAGAATATTAGTGGAAAAATTCGGAATTTATTGAATTTCTTTGACAAAAATTTCAATTATTCTCAATAATGCTTTTTTTTCTTCAAAAATGAGATTTCAACAAAGTTATTAACAATATTTTTGTATGTTTATAAACAACGATCTATTGTTTGAACGATCATTTATCATATCGTAAAACTAATTAACTAATCCCTTGGAGAAATCTATATGAAAGCTCTTTTTTTTACTAGAGAATTTCCACCTTATGTTTATGGTGGCGCAGGCGTACATGTTGAATATCTGGCAGCCGAACTTGCCAAACTAATGAAAATTGATGTTAGGTGTTTTGGCGATCAGGACGAACAAAACGATAACATGGCCGTTAAGGGCTTTCCTTATGATAATCCCCTTTTTAAAGATTCGAATAGTAAGTTAAAGTCGGTTTTTCAAACCCTAAGTACGGGCATTCATATGAATGCCGAAGCCATTGATGCCGATGTGGTACACTGTCATACCTGGTATTCACATTTTGCAGGTATCGTAGCAAAACTTTGTTACGGGACACCGCTAGTTGTAACGGGGCATTCCTTAGAACCTTTAAGACCCTGGAAACGTGAACAGTTAGGGAGAGGATATGACGCTTCGTCCTGGGTAGAAAAAACGGCCCTGGAAATGGCGGATGCCGTTATAGCAGTTTCGGAAGAAACGAAAGTAGATATCCTGACACATTTTAATGTAGACGAAGACAAAGTGCATGTTATTTATAACGGGATCAATCTCCAACAATATGTTGTAACCGATGAAACGGCTACTTTAGATGCTTATGGTGTTGACAAAACAAAACCGTATGTGTTATTTGTTGGTAGGATTACACGCCAAAAAGGAATCATTCATTTAGTGAATGCTATCAAATATATTGATCCCAATACGCAAATTGTACTCTGTGCAGGAGCGCCTGATACGCCGGAAATTAGCAAAGAAATGGAAGATGCTGTTAATGAGGTCAAGAAAACCAGAGACAACGTCATTTGGATTGATAAGATGGTAACCAAGGAAGAAATTATTCAACTATATTCTCACGCCGCTGTATTTTGCTGTCCATCTATTTATGAACCTTTCGGGATTATAAATATTGAAGCTATGGCTTGCAACACTGCTGTAGTGGCAAGTGCTGTTGGTGGTATAAAAGAAGTGGTGGTTCCTGATGAAACCGGCATACTAATTCCGTTGGAGCAACAAAATGTGGCGCCTTTTGAGCCTATTGATCCGGATAAGTTTTCCAGGGACCTGGCAGAGGGTATCAATAAAGTCATTAGTGACGATGCCTTGCGACATAAAATGGCTGTGAACGGAAGAAAGCGTGTAGAAGAGCATTTTGACTGGGTAGCTATTGCTAAACAAGTTGAAGCACTTTACAAATCTTTGATATAGAAATTACAACAACTAATCACTAAAAATAAAAACGACTATTATGATAAATGACAAAGTTTTATCGATTATTTTAGGAGGTGGGCAAGGTTCAAGATTATATCCTTTAACTGAAAAGCGTTCAAAACCGGCGGTTCCAATTGCCGGAAAATACAGGTTGGTAGATATTCCCATATCGAATTGTATAAATGCTGATATTAAGCGGATATATGTGTTAACACAGTTTAACTCTGCCGGTTTAAATAAACATATCAAAAACACCTATCATTTTAGTTTTTTTAGTAGTGCCTTTGTGGATGTATTAGCGGCAGAACAAACGCCTCATAATAAAACCTGGTTCCAGGGAACAGCAGACGCTGTAAGGCAAAGCATGCACCATTTTTTAGGTAATGATTTTGAGTACGCCTTAATTTTATCAGGTGACCAGTTATATCAAATGGATTATGATAAAATGATTGCAGCACATGAGGAAAGCGGCGCCGAGATCTCTATTGCAACAATTCCTGTAAACGCCAAAGATGCCACCGGATTTGGTATTCTTAAAGCAAACGAAGAAAGCATTATTACTTCTTTTATTGAAAAGCCCGAAGCCAGTTTACTCCCGGAGTGGACCTCGGAAGTAAGTGAGGAAATGAAAGATCAGGGACGTCATTATCTGGCCTCCATGGGTATTTATATCTTTAACAAGGATTTGCTAATTAAATTGATGGAAAACCCGGACACCAATGATTTTGGAAAGGAAATTATCCCTCAGGCCATAGATTCGCATAAAACCCTAAGCTATCAATACGAAGGGTATTGGACTGACATTGGAACTGTAGGATCATTTTTTGAAGCCAACCTTGGATTAACAGATGATATTCCTGAATTTGATTTATACGATAGAAACAAACGTATTTATACCCATGCCAGAATGCTCCCCACTACTAAAGTTGCCGGAACCATTCTGGATAAAGCTGTAATTTCTGAAGGGTGTATTATAAGCGCCTCCAGAATTGAAAAGTCGGTAATCGGTATTCGGTCAAGAATTGGAAAAGAATCCACTGTCATCAATACCTACATGATGGGAAATGATACTTATGAAACCCTTGAAGAAATGGAAACTGATAAAATTGAAGTTTTGATGGGTATTGGCGAACGCTGCTTTATTAAAAATGCCATTTTAGACAAAAACTGTCGTATTGGTGACGATGTCAGGATCAATGGAGGCAGCCATCTGAAAGACACGGAAACAGACACCTATTGTATTAAAGACGGTATTGTGGTCATCAAAAAAGATGCTGTAATCCCTAAAAACACTATTATTCAATAACAACTAATAACTTTTTTCTTTAGGTATTACGGTCATTAAAAAGAATGCCATTTATTCCTAATAGTTTGTTATTTAACCATTTAATAACATTAATTTCTTAACAATCAAACGTTTTCGTGGTGTTTACCGTATTTTTGGTGATTAACAGATCACTTTAATTTACTAATTTTACGCACTTCAAAACCAACAAGATACAATGCAAAACCAAAAAAGAGTTGTTATAGACTATGTTTCGCCGAGTGTTAACCGCGGTGAATTTCATATTAAAAGAGTAGTCAACGAAATTGTTAATGTTGAAGCTCATATTCTTGCAGACGGACATGATGTGCTTGGAGCATCGGTTCTTTATAAACATGAAAACGACGAAAATTGGAGTGAATCTCGCTTACATTTAGATGTTAATAATGAATGGCGGGGAGCCTTTACCGTTGACAAACAAGGATTTTACACCTACAAAGTACAGGCCTGGGTAGATTATGCTCTCAACTGGCAACATGGTATTGAGCGTAAGATTGATGATAACCAGCATGTAAAATCGGAGCTTTTAGAAGGCATTGAATATTTAAAGGCTATTAAAGGTAATATAGAGCAAAACGATTCATTCTACTTTGACCACCTCATCAATATTTTCGGTAATGACGACCATTACAAGGAAGCCATTCAGGAGGCCACAAACGAACGCCTGCATCATATATTCTTTAACCATCCACAGAGGATCTTAGCCAACGAAACCAAAGCATACCAGGCTTATGTTGATCGTAAAAAAGCGCGCTTTAGTACCTGGTATGAGTTCTTTCCGCGTTCAGCATCAGAGCATGAAGGCGTCCACGGGACATTAAAAGATTGCGAGCGGTTATTGCCGCGTGTGGCTAATATGGGGTTTGATACCTTATACCTGCCTCCTATTCATCCAATTGGAGAAGTGAATAGAAAAGGAAAAAATAATACCACCGAAGCTTTTGAAGGCGATGTGGGTTCTACCTGGGGTATTGGTTCCAGGTTTGGTGGCCATAAAGATGTGCACCCGGATTTAGGAACTATAGACGATTTAAAAAACCTGGTTCAAAAGGCCAAAGAACACGGTCTTGAAATTGCCATGGACTACGCACTACAAGCCGCTCCGGATCATCCCTGGGTTAATGAACACCCTACCTGGTTTAAATGGCGACCAGACGGTACTGTGCAGTATGCTGAAAACCCGCCTAAAAAATACCAGGATATCTTACCTATTTATTGGGAAAGTGAAGATTACGAAAACCTTTGGCAAGAGTGTTTGGATATTTTACTGCACTGGATAGATTGTGGTGTTAACGTATTTAGAGTAGATAACCCGCATACCAAGCCTTTTTATTTTTGGAACTGGATCATTGCAGAAGTGAAAGCCAAACATCCAGATGTGATCTTTTTAGCCGAGGCCTTTACTGCTCCTAAAGTGATGCAGCAATTAGCGAAACAAGGCTATACCCAATCATACACTTATTTTACGTGGAGGAATTCTAAACACGAACTTATTGAATACCTGGAAGAATTAACCAAAACAGAATCCCGTGAGTATATGCAGCCTAACTTTTGGCCAAATACACCGGATATAAATCCCTATCACTTACAAGGCGCTAACGAGTCTAAACACATACAACGGTATGCGCTGGCCGCTACCTTAAGTTCCAGTATAGGTATTTACGGTCCGGTTTTCGAGTATATGTTGAGTGATGCTTTATTGGGACGTGAAGAATACAACAACTCTGAAAAGTTCCAGTTCACACATTATGACTGGAACATCCAAAATAAGCTCATTACGGTTATTACAAAAATTAATACCTTAAGGCATCAAAACGAAGCGTTGCAACAAACCAACAATATCAGGTTCTGCTATGTGGAGAACGATAACCTGTTAGCGTTCTATAAATGGAATGATGCCAAAACCAATGAACTTTTAATTGTTATTAGTTTAGATGATCACAGTATGCAGCAAGGTACCATCCAAATGCCATTGCATGATCTGGGCATTGACAGCAATCATAAGTTTCAGGTTAAAGATCTCATAACCAATAGCAGTTACAACTGGCAGGGGGAATGGAATTTTGTGGAACTACATCCCACACTACCATTCCACATTTTTGAAATAAACAAATAGCCTATGACTAAAAAGAAGGAAGAAACGGCTGTGATACAAACCTTTAATTTTGATAATAATTGGGAAACATTATTAGAGAATGAAGCGTTTGTTAAGGCGTTCCTTTCTGATGTTTTAGGCGATTATATGCTTAAGCAACGCTGGTACGGAGGTAAGGCCAGTAACATTAAATACATTGAACTAGCCGAGTATTTTAAAATTCAGCAAGATGGCGAAGTGTATTTTGGGCTTATCCTGGAAGTTAATTTTGTTGAAGCTTTTTACCAGCATTACTTTTTACCAATAGCCTTTGTTACCGATGAGAATTTTGCCAAAAAAGACCGCATACTTCCCATTAGCATAAAAGGTCAAAAAGGACATATTATTGATGCCGTAAACCTGGAATCGTTTAGGAAACTGGTATTTGAACGTATTCTTACGGCATTACCAAAAGATACAACCAAAGTCCAGTATCATAAAAGTCATTTGTTAGACAATGTGGTTTATGAATCTTCCAGGTTCATGGGGCTTGAGCAAAGCAATACCTCGTTGGTTTACAATGAAAAATACGTTTTAAAATTCTTTAGAAGGATCTACGCTGATAGAAATCCTGACTATGAAATGTCTCGCTTTCTATCAGAGAAAAAAGAGTTTAAAAACACCCCACCCTATTTAGGAAGTATTAATGTGGTAGATTCTGAAGAGAATAATATTACCATAGGGCTTATGCAGCAAATGATCCCTAATGAAGGCGATGCCTGGGATTATATGCTGAAGGAGTTTCATTCCGTGTTTCAAAATATCGAACAGAAAAGAATTGATATCAACGCATTGCCCAATACAGAATTGTACCTGCGCCTTTCAATAAATGATATTCCCGCCCAAATAATAGATTGGATTGGTTTGGGATTGTTCTTAAAAATTCAAAAACTGGCCAAGCGTACGGCAGAAATGCACATTGCTTTGGGATCTGAATTTGAAGAAACCGCTTTTACACCAACCAATTTTAACGGTGATTATACCGTTTGGTTGAAGAACCGCATGCTGTATCAGTTTCAAAACAGGCTGAATATTATTGAGAACAACCTTCATAAATTAGAAGGCCTTTCGTTAGAACTAGCCAATGAGTTCCTTGATAAAAAGAATCAAATCAGAAAACGGTTCTTATCTTTTGACTGGACCAAACTAAAAAGTGAACGTATCAGAGTTCATGGCGACTACCATTTAGGCCAGGTGCTGGTACATAACGATGATTTTTATATTCTTGATTTTGAAGGAGAACCGGAAAGCACGATTAGGGACAGAAAGGTAAAACAACCGCCTTTAAAGGATGTAGCGGGATTATTCAGGTCTTTCCATTATGCCATTTATGGTACAATTTTTAATAACTTTAAAGCATATAATGCCTCTCAGGAATCATTATTTGAAGCCGGAGAACTATTTTATGGCTATTTAACCGGATTATTTTTAGGCACTTATGTTACTGAAATACAAGAGGCCAATTTAAATTTAGGATACAACCAGGAACGCATATTTATATTAAAATACTGCTTGCTTGAAAAAGCAGTTTATGAGTTGGGCTATGAACTTAACTCTCGACCACAATGGGCAGTCATTCCTTTAAAAGGGATTTCTAACATAATAAACCACTAACTATGGCACATGTAAAACCTTATAGCTTATTTACAGATTTTGATGTTGATTTATTTAAAAGCGGAAAGCACTACAGACTTTATGAAAAATTCGGGTCGCATATTGTAACCGTTGATGGTATAGATGGTACCTATTTTGCGGTTTGGGCACCAAGTGCCAAGGCCGTTTCTGTAGTAGGTGATTTTAACTATTGGATGGAAGGCGAACACCAACTAAATGTCCGTTGGGATTCCAGTGGTATCTGGGAAGGTTTTATCCCTATGGTTGGAAAGGGCAACACATACAAGTACAAAATTCAAAGTCATAATAACGACATCAAAACTGAAAAGGCAGATCCTTACGCAAGGCGCTGTGAGCATCCGCCCAGTACGGCATCCATTGTTTGGGATGACGCTTATAAGTGGAAAGATAAAGACTGGATGAAAAAGCGTAAAAAGCACAATGCCATTGACGCGCCTTTTTCGGTTTATGAAGTCCATTTGGGATCCTGGAAAAGACAGGTTGAAGAGGACCGGTTCATGTCTTACTATGAATTAGCAGATGACCTGGTGAACTACGTAAAGGAGATGAACTTTACCCATGTGGAGTTGATGCCCATTATGGAATTTCCTTTCGACCCTTCCTGGGGTTATCAACTTACAGGGTACTTTGCACCTACATCGCGTTTCGGATACCCGGAAGAGTTCAAATATCTGATAGATCAGTTACATCAAAACGATATAGGGATTATTTTAGATTGGGTTCCATCGCATTTCCCGGAAGACGCACATGGTTTGGGATTCTTTGATGGTTCTCATTTATATGAACACCCGGACAGGCGTAAAGGCTATCACCCGGATTGGAAAAGTTTGATCTTCAATTACGAAAGAAATGAAGTCAGATCGTTCCTGATAAGTAACGCTTTATTCTGGTTAGAACAATATCACGCCGACGGCCTTCGTGTGGATGCCGTAGCTTCTATGTTATTCCTGGATTATTCGAGAGAAGACGGTGAATGGGAACCAAACATGTATGGCGGCAGGGAAAACTTAGCCGTGATAAGCTTCTTAAAAGAACTCAATGAAGAAGTTTACAAATCATTCCCGGATGTTCAAACTATTGCCGAAGAATCCACAGCATTCCCCATGGTATCAAAACCAACGTTCCTGGGTGGTTTAGGCTTTGGTATGAAATGGATGATGGGTTGGATGCATGATACCTTAGAGTATTTTGGAAAAGACCCGGTGTACAGAAAATACCATCAGAACGATATCACCTTTAGTTTGGCTTACGCCTTTACGGAAAACTTTATGTTGCCGCTATCACATGACGAAGTGGTTTACGGTAAAAACTCCATTTTAGGAAGAATGCCCGGTGACGAATGGCAACGTTTTGCTAACTTAAGGCTACTATACGGCTATATGTTCACGCACCCCGGAACCAAACTGTTATTTATGGGTGGTGAATTCGGGCAGTATAACGAGTGGAATTTCCAGGAAAGTTTAGACTGGAACTTGCTGGAATTCAAACCGCATAAAGACACGCAAACCTACTTTAAAGCACTGAATACGCTGTATAAAAACACTCCTGCCCTATACGAAAAAGGGTTTAGTGGTGAAGGTTTTGAGTGGATAAGTTTCGATGACCATGAAAACTGTGTGATATCATACATCAGAAAAGGGTATGAAGCAGAAAACAATGTTATTGTAGTCTGTAATTTAACACCAACGGTTAGAGAAAACTATAAAATAGGCGTTCCGGAAAAATTAACGATCAAAGAAATATTTAACAGCGACGCCAAAAAATTCGGCGGTAGCGGCATTGGAAACCCAAGGCAAATTATAGCTAAAAAACAACCCTGGAATGGTAAAGATTATTCCGCAGAAATAACGCTTCCGCCATTAGCTGTTACAGTTTTTCAGATTAAATAATAATTCTTTTTAAAAATATAAAATAATTATAGCCTGTACATTGCATTTTAATCAATGAACGGGCTATATTTTTAATAAATAGAAACCCTTTGATTTTTCTAATTTTAGTATTTTCGTCGTTTAAATAATTGACTCTCAGAATTATGATTTTAAACACGGAATTAGAATACAAAGGCGATTTATTTCCTTCTAATGTAATTGACTATAAAAAAGATGTTGACGTATTATATTTTACCACGTCAAACAATGTTATATTACAAGTTACCATATTAAGAGATAGTGTTTTAAGATTCAGATACTCTACCGTTGGAAAATTTGGCAAAGATTTTTCTTATGCTATAGATCAAAATGCCAGCAGAGGCTTTAATCATCTTGAAATTACCGACGATAAAGAAAAATATATTATTACTACGGCAAAACTGATTTGCCACATTTACAAAATAGATCTAAGGATCTCCATTCTTGACGCCAACGACAAAAAAGTAGTTTGCCAGGATGAGTTAGGATTTCACTGGGAAGAGAGTTATGAGTTAGGTGGTGATATTGTTAAGATGAGTAAAGTAGCTCAAAACGGTGAAAGTTATTATGGTTTAGGGGATAAGCCGGAACATATCAATTTAAAAGGACGCCGTTTTGAAAATTGGGCTACAGATTCCTATGCCTACGGAAAGCACACCGATCCCATTTATAAAGCCATCCCGTTTTATACAGGCCTGCACAATGGGAAATCCTATGGGATCTTCTTTGATAACAGCTTTAGGACCTACTTCGATTTTTGCCAGGAACGACGTAATGTCACCAGTTTTTGGGCTTCCGGTGGTGAAATGAATTACTATTTCTTCTACGGGCCAAAAATGGAAGATGTTGTGGTTAGCTATACCGATTTAACCGGTACACCGGAATTGCCACCATTGTGGGCATTAGGGTACCACCAGTGTAAATGGAGTTACTATCCCGAATCTACAGTAAAAGAGATCGCGAAAAAGTTCAGAGACTTAAAAATTCCTTGTGATGCCATTTATTTGGACATCGATTATATGGAAGGGTTCCGTTGTTTTACGTGGAGTAAAGAATATTTCCCGGAGCCTAAACGTATGGTTAAGGAATTAGCGGATGATGGATTTAAAACGGTTGTGATCATCGATCCGGGTATTAAGATCGATATGAATTACGATGTGTTCCGTGAAGGGTTGGAAAAAGATTATTTCTGTAAACGTGCAGACGGCCCTTATATGAAAGGTAAAGTATGGCCCGGAGAATGTTATTTCCCGGACTTTACAAGGCCTGAAGTACGCGAATGGTGGGCTGGGTTATTTAAAGAACTAATAGCCGAAATAGGCGTTAAAGGGGTTTGGAATGATATGAACGAACCGGCTGTGATGGATGTTCCTGGTAAATCGTTCCCTCCCGATGTACGTCATGACTACGATGGTAACCCGTGTTCGCACCAAAAAGCACATAACATTTACGGGATGCAAATGGCAAGAGCGACGTATCACGGTTTAAAACGCTTTAATTATCCAAAGCGTCCGTTTGTAATTACACGGTCGGCCTATTCCGGTACACAACGTTATACCTCCACCTGGATGGGTGATAATGTGGCTACCTGGGAGCACTTGCAAATTGCTAATATTCAGGCACAACGTTTGGCCTTATCCGGTTTCTCTTTTGCAGGCTCTGATATCGGAGGTTTTGCAGAACAGCCAAATGGCGAGTTATACGCCCGTTGGATACAATTAGGGGTCTTCCACCCGTTCTGCAGAACACATTCATCAGGGGACCATGGCGATCAGGAACCCTGGGCTTTTGACGAGGAGATCACTGATATTGTCAGAAAGTTCATTGAGATCAGATATGAGTTATTGCCGTATTTATATACCACATTCTATCAGTATCACCATGACAATGTACCGATGTTAAAATCGTTGGTGCTGTTTGACCAGGAAGATACACAAACACATTATAGAACCGACGAGTTTATCTGCGGAAATCAAATCCTGGTCTGCCCCATAAACGAGCCAAATTCTAAAGGACGACGTATGTACATTCCAAAAGGCGAATGGTATAACTACTGGACCAAAGAATTAATCACGGGTGGTAAAGAAACCTGGGTGGATGCCGACTTAGATAGCATGCCATTATTTGTTAAAGCCGGTGCCATTATTCCTAAATTCCCGGTGCAACAGTATGTTGGTGAAAAGGAAATTGAGCGATTGACACTTGATGTGTACTACAAAAACGGCAAAGAAGATTCGGAATTATACGAAGATGCCAATGATGGTTACGATTACACCAAAGGACGTTACAGTTTAAAGAAATTTAACTATGCCGGTAATGGTGATAAAATGATCATCAGAATCCATAAAAGAGGGCAGTTCAATACTTCATACAACACGTTTAAAATTAATATCTATGGCTTGCCCTTCAAGGTAAAATCCATTAAAGTGGATAATGAATATGTAGATTTCAAAGACGTGCAGTTTAAAAACAACTCCTTAGTCGTTACCAAACTGTTCACGAACCTGCAGTTAAAAGCGGATTAGATCTTAACTAAATATAGTCAATGAAGCCTTTACAACTTGTAAGGGCTTTTTTTGTGATCAATAAGTTATAGAATCAAATCAGGCAGCCATTGTCAGTCCGAGCCTGTCGAGGATCATACCGTCCAACCGTACTGCATACCCCTGAAATGGCTCCTCCCTTTTTTGAAAGGGAGGTGGATCCCGAGTCATCGGGATTCGGAGGGTTAAAAGTTCCGGAAGGTCACTTCGAGTGGCCCCTATTAAAATTGAGATCATCTCAAAAACCCTCAAAAGACATAAGACCAAATCAAAAAATCCTTGTCAGTCCGAGCCTGTCGAGGACTATCCTTTTAATTTTGATATCTGGAAGAGAAAGGAAAATTACTTTTTAAAAGGCTTTCCCAAATACACCAATTGAAAGCCTTTTTCAATTTTGGCTATATTTTTATTATAAGACGAAATAATTTCAAAAACACCTCTATGGTCTTTTACCAATATGGGAGTCATGTCCTCGTTTTCATTAATTATTTCGATAAGTTCTTCGTAATGCTTTCTGTTTTTAATTTCAATTTCATGAATAGAAGGATATTTAAGTGCTATCTCGGTAAGTGTATTAAAGTCCTCTGTATTAGAAAACAAGCCCTCTTTCGGAATACTTTCCGGGTCGTTCATTTCTTCGGCAGTAATAAGCCTGAACGTTCCGTTCTCTCCAAATTGTTCGCTAAACTTATTAATGGCATAGTCATTAATGGCTGCACTTCCGGTAAGCGCCATTAAAAATCCAACGTCGTTTAATTCAATATTATCCTCTAGTTTTACAGAGTATATATCTGTGTTAATGGCCTCCAGCCCCATGTCCTGTGCTGCCTTAACATTATTTTGATTACTGTCAATAAACACAACATGCCTGTCATTATCAAATAAATATTTACCTATCAGCCTGGATACCGGAGAGGCTCCAACAATTAAAATTCCATAGGAATTCTTTAAAAACACCCCAATAATTCTGGCAAAAAACCGGGCCGTGGTGGCATTAAGTAGCACTGTACCAAGAACAACCATAAATACTAAAGGCGTGATATATTCGGCACCCTCAACACCCGCCTTTACTAATTTACTGCCAAACAGAGAAGCTATACCTGCGGCTACAATTCCTCTTGGACCCACCCAGCTGATAAATAGTTTGTCGTTTATCTTTAAGGTGGATTTGGCAGTACATATAAAAACAGACAAGGGCCTTAAAATAAACACAACAGCAGCAAAAACTATGGCGGTGTTCCAGTTATACAGCAACCTCATGTCTTCAATATTGATATTAGCCGCCAGAAGAATAAAAAGAATTGAAATGAGTAAGACGCTGAGCGATTCTTTAAAATACAGTAACTCTTTTATGTTTTCTAATTTTCCGTTGCCTAACACCATCCCCATAACTACCACAGCCAATAATCCGGACTCATGCGCAAAAATTTCAGACTCCACAAACACCAGTAATACTGTAGATAAAGACACCACATTTAACAGGTAATGCGGAATTAGTTTTTTATTGATCACAAAAGCCAGGGCGTGCGCAAACGTAAACCCGAATGTGGTGCCGAAAAGTAAAATTTTCCCAAACTCTATAAGGGCGGTTTTGGTAAAGCCACCGTCACCCTCAACACTGATAAACTCAAATACCAATACGGCTACCAAAGCCCCTATGGGGTCTATTAAGATCCCCTCCCATTTTAGCACGGTTGATATATCTTTTTTAAGCGGAATGTTCCTTAAAATGGGGGTAATAACCGTGGGGCCTGTAACAATTATTAATGCAGAGAACAAAAAACACAGTTCCCAGCTAAGGCCAAAAATAAAATGCGCAAGTAAACCGCCGCCTATAAATGTTATGGCGGAACCCAGTGTAATTAACTTTGTTATTACCGGGCCTAAGCTTTTAATTTCTGATCGCTTTAAGGTTAAGCCACCTTCAAAAAGAATAATACTAATAGCCAACGACACAAAATAATACAGTCCATCGCCCGGGAACAAGCCCTTTTCACCGTTCCAAATGGGCTCAATCCACTTCTGCCCGTCACTACTTAAATAGGCTGCAGCAATAGGGCCAACCAATAGACCAATTAATATTAAAGGTAAAATTGCCGGAAGTTTAAATTTCCAGGCAAACCACTGCGCTAAAATTCCGAGAATAATAATTCCGGCAAGTTCTAACATATAATCATTGTTTTATGAGATCACTAATTTAAGTAAAACCAACGATTTTATTTTTTTAAAAAAATACTATCTTTCAACTTTCAACAACTAACTGGAATAATTTGAGTTTAAAACCATTTAACACTATTGGTATGGGGGCTGCTTTTTCGCCCAACTTAAAAGCAAACCTGTACGAAGCAGCCAGGTTGTCGCTTTTTTTTAATTGTAAACTGGTTTTAATTCATATAGGCGAATCTTCGGAAGACAAACTAAAAACCCTCAAAGTCTTTTTAAATGCTTTTAAAAAGGACAACCTGGAATACGACGTGGTTTTTAAACCCGGTGATCCGGTGGATGCCATCTTATCTGTTACCGAAGAAAAAAATATTGACCTCTTAATTCTCGGAGCGGTACAGCGTGAGCGCTTTATCAAATACTATGTAGGGTCCATTGCCAGGAAAATTACCAGGAAAGCCAGGTGCTCTGTTTTATTATTGATCAAACCTTCGGTGGAGCGCGTTCGATGTCAGCATATTGTAGTTAACGGGCTAAAAGACCCTAAAACCGAACAAACTATCAAAGCGGCTTTTTATGTGGGGAAGCAATTAGAAGCTGAAAAGATCACTATTGTTGAAGAGATTAAGCAGGAACAGGTTACTGTTAAAGTGGATGACGATAAATCATTGCGAAAAGCCAATATCATGAAAGAGCGCATCAGGATGCGTGAAAATTTGAGAATTAAAGAGATCATTGAGCATATCCCTGAAAAATATACTAAAGACATTGCTATAAAATCACAGCCCATTTTTGGTAAACAAGGGTATTCCATCGGGCATTATGCCCAAATTTCCAGGGCCGATCTATTAGTTATGAATGCCCCCAGTAAAATGACTTTTTGGGATCGTTTGTTCCCGCATGATATAGAACATATTTTAACCGAACTTCCAACTGACGTCCTGATGCTTCAATGAGCCCCAAAAAGAATAACATAAAAGACTTTTTTACGGCATTACCAAAAAACGTGTTTTCCGGGTTTGTGGTAAGCCTTATTGCATTGCCACTGGGTCTGGGATTAGCCATGGCCAGTGATGCACCGCCTATTGCCGGTATTATTGCCGCTATTGTAGGGGGTATTGTGGTGGCGATTCTCGGGGGAAGCCACGTGACTATCGCCGGACCGGGAAATGGTTTGGTTGGTGTACTTTTAGTGGCCATTACAACCTTAGGTTTAGACAGTGCCTATGCCGCTGTTGTCTGTTCCGGAGTGCTTATTATGCTATTAGGATTCTTCAGGATGGGAAAATTAGCAGATTTCTTCCCCTCCTCTGCCATTCAGGGTATGTTAGCTGCCATAGGGCTCATCATTTTGGGAAAACAGTTTCATATCATGCTGGCCCATAAGATCAAACGGGAAGATACTTTAGACTATCTCATTGAGATCCCATATACGCTCAATGATATGATCCATTATGAAAATAAAGGGCTTATCTATGCAGCATTGGCAGGTATTTTAAGTTTAACGATCATGACCTTTTATGCCAAGCTTAGGAATAAATTTTTCCAGTTGATTCCCGCTCCCATGTGGATTGTTATTTTGTCCATTGGGTTTAGTTATTATTTTGAGTTAGTCCTGCACGAAGAAAACCCTATTTCAAAACAATATATGATCTCCGGGATCCCGGAAATCCAGCAAATTATTGCAGATATACAAATGCCTTTGTTCTCCAAAGTTGGCACCATATCGTTTTGGTCCAGTGTGTTGGCCATTACCTTAATCGCCAGTATAGAATCCCTATTAAGTATTAAAGCCGTTGATAAATTAGACCCTGAAAAACGGCGTTCCAATGTCAACAGGGATTTAAAAGCACTTGGATTGGCGACGGTTGGAAGTGGGTTTTTAGGTGGACTTAACGTTGTTACCGTAATTGCTCGAAGCTCGGTAAACGTTAATAATGGCGCTACCAACAGCTCTTCAAACTTTGCACATGCTACGTTTTTAGTATTGTTTATCGTATTGTTCAGTACACAATTAACACGTATTCCGTTACCGGCACTCATGGCTATTTTGGTATATACCGGTTATAAATTGGCCTCTCCAAAAATCATTAGAAAAATATTCTCCATTGGTAAAGAGCAACTTATTATCTTTTTTGTTACCCTGTTAATTACCTTAAAAATAGGGCTGATTTCAGGTATTCTCTCAGGTGTTGTAACCACTTTTATCATTCACATTATTCTTAATAAAAGCCTGTCATTGTTTCTTAGAAATGTGTTAAAACCTAATGTTCTGATGTACCAGGAAGCCGAAGGCGACCATAACTTTTATGTAAGCGTAAAACACTTTTGCAGCTTTTTAAATTATTATAAGCTGAAGGACAAACTGGATGCCATTCCGGAAGACCATGATGTGATTGTGGATTTTTCACTATGCAGCTTTGTAGACCATACCGTTATGGAAAACATGCATAATTACCAGGAGTTATTTAAAAAACGTGGCGGTCATTTTGATGTGATCGGTTTGGATATGCACGATACCGATTCTGAACACCCGTTTGCTTTAAGGCGTTTACTGCCGGTGCCAAATATTATAAAAAACAATTTGACCAGGCGTCAAACCAGTATGGAAGAACTTGCGGCAGATTATGACCTACATTACAATTCTGAAAAACAAAAAGAAGTCGACTTTTTAAACAGTTTCCTGTTTTTCAATACCAAGCACATCAATCATATTTATAATCAGTTATCCTATAAAAAGGGGGTTATTAATTTATTTGATATCGAGTTTTCCGAAGGTGAATTTATAGCCAAAGAGGTTGTCAGGTCAACTATGTTGCATATAAAGCTTGATGAAGCCATTCCTGAGTTTACACTGGACAGGGAGGGCTTTTTAGAAAAGGTCTATGCGTTTGCGGGCTTTAAAGATATTCCTATTCAGGACCACTCTGATTTTTCAAGACGATTCTATTTATTGGGAGATAACGAAGACGCCATTAAAAAGTTCTTTAATGACGATTTAATCCACTTTTTTGAAAGTAATCCGTATTACCATGTCGAGTCTAACGGTACCTCTTTATTGATCTTCGGAAAAGAACGATTGGCCAGTGTTAAAGAGATCAAGGCCTTATTTGATTTTGGAAAACGCCTTAGAGAGGTAGTTTCAAACATTTAAATGCATTTTTTGCTTCAAAACTCTTAATAAATTCTTAACTTTTCTTAGGTATTGTTTGAGATTTCTTAATTTTACTCACAAAATGAAAGTTTAGTGCGCTGAGGCCGGCTTCAAAATTAAGAATAGTTTTTAATGGAATGCCTCATTTACTTACTCCGTGGTAGTTTACTATGAATTTATACCCTATAAATGCAGGAAATTTTAAGCTGGATGGTGGTGCTATGTTTGGTGTGGTCCCTAAATCGCTTTGGCAAAAAACCAATCCCGCAGATGCCAATAATATGATCGATCTTACGGCACGTTGTTTGCTGATAGAAGATGGTAACAGGTTGATATTGATAGACAACGGCATGGGTAATAAACAATCGGATAAGTTTTTTGGATATTATCACCTCTGGGGGGATCACTCTTTGGACAAATCGCTCAAAAATTATGGTTTCCACAGAGATGATGTTACCGATGTATTCCTGACGCACCTTCATTTTGATCATTGCGGTGGCAGCATTCAATGGAACAAAGACAGAACAGGTTACGAGCCAGCCTTTAAAAATGCTCATTTTTGGAGCAATCAAGACCACTGGCAATGGGCCACACAACCCAACAGGCGGGAAAGGGCCTCATTTTTGAAAGAAAACATTTTGCCCATGGAAGTAAGCGGCCAGTTAAAATTTACAGCCGTTCCGGAAAGTGATACTTTAAAAAACTCAGCATTAGGTTTCGATATTCTCTTTGTTGACGGACATACTGATAAACAGATGATCCCCATGATCCGTTATAAAGAAAAAACCATTGTTTTTATGGCAGACTTACTGCCAACAGCAGGGCACTTGCCATTGCCTTACGTCATGGGATATGATACAAGACCGTTGCTAACACTGGATGAAAAAGAAAAATTTCTAAATTTAGCCGCAGATAAAGAGTATTATTTGTTCCTGGAACACGATGCTCATAATGACATAATAACAGTAAAAAAAACAGAAAAGGGCGTGAGACTAAAAGCCAAGTATTCCGCTCAGGATATATTCAATTAAAATTTAATAAGAGTACATATGAGAACATTTAAAGCGTTAACCGTTGCAGCATTTTCAGCTATCATAATTTCAAGTTGTGGTTCTGCGGAAATTATTTCTACGCCTATTGAAAACGTTGACAAAAATCCGTTAAAGGTTTCGGAATTAACAAAAGCAGAAAAAGAAAACTGGGGACACCTGGATTTGGTAAAAGACACCATTCCCGGAATGAGTGTAGATAAGGCCTATGCCGAAATTATTAAGAACAGAAAAGGCAAAAAGGTCATTGTGGCGGTTATTGACTCCGGAATTGATATTGACCATGAAGATTTGGACGGTGTGATCTGGGTGAACAAAAAAGAAAAGCCTGGCAACGGGATTGACGATGATAAAAACGGTTATATTGACGATATTCACGGATGGAACTTTTTAGGGGATGGTTATGACGAACAACTGGAATTTATTAGAATTTTAGCCAGTGGCGATAAAAGTAATCCTGATTATGCCAGAGCGCAGGCTGAATACGACAAAGAACTCCCTAAATGGCAGGAACGTAAAACACGTTACGACCAAATACTCATGCAGGTAAAAAGTGCACACGAAACCTTAACGGCTCATTTTGGTAAAGAAGATTATACCAAAGAAGAAGTTAACGCTATAAAAACCGAGGATCAAGGGTTGCAGCAAACGGTGCAATTAGCTAAATACATGTACAGTAACGGTTTAGATTCCCTAGAAGAGGCTGTTAAAGAGCTTACTGACGGATTGGAAAGCATTAACGAGCGCTTGAATTATCACCTAAACAAAACCTTTAAAGGGCGTGTTAACGGGGATGACCCGGACAATTTTTCAACTAAATATTACGGTAACGGTAATGTAAAACCGGTTAAGAAAAGTGAAAGCCACGGAACACATGTTGCCGGTATCATTGCTGCAGAACGCAACAATGGTTTAGGGGCCAATGGTGTTGCTAACAACGTAGAGATCATGTGTGTTAGAACCGTACCAAATGGTGATGAATATGACAAAGATGTAGCCTTATCCATTCGCTATGCAGTTGATAACGGCGCCAAAGTGATCAACGGCAGTTTTGGAAAGAGCTTTTCACCGCACAATGCCTACGTGCGTGAAGCTATTGCTTATGCCAGTGACAATGATGTGGTGTTTGTACATGCGGCCGGAAACGATAGCAAAGATGTAGATACGGAGCCTAATTTCCCTGATGACAATGTAGACTATGTAGAAGTATCAAACAGCTACATCAGGGTTGGAGCTTTGGCACCTAAATACGGCTCTAATATGCTGGCTGGTTTTTCAAACTACGGTAAGAAAAACGTGGATGTTTTTGCACCAGGGGCTTCGGTTTACTCAACCACGCCTGAAAACGAATATATGACCAAAGGCGGAACATCTATGGCAGCTCCGGGTGTTGCAGGTATTGCCGCTTTAATTCGTTCTTATTATCCTAAATTAAGCGCTGCCCAGGTAAAACAGATCATAATGGATTCCGGTCTGGCCATTAATACCAAAGTTATTGTTGGTGGTAATAGCGACGATGTACGTCCGTTTGCGGATGTAGTGAAATCCGGTAAAATAGCCAATGCTTACAATGCATTAATTATGGCTTCAAAAGTATCGAAAGCGAATTAATTTAAATTATAATTCAACTATTTCCGTAATTATAAATAAATATGGTTGTCATGCTGAACTTGTTTCAGCATCTCATAATAAATATGAACCTCTGTTTTAAACCATAAATCAATGTATCGTTTTCTTTTTGCTCTATTTTGTGTGGTTTTGTTATGGGCTTGTGGCGGGGCTAAAACCAATACCGTAACAAATCCGCCTGCGCCAACACCGCCAATAACACCTGAAACGCCAAACACCGTTTCTACCTATTGGCAACAACATGTGGATTATAAAATGGCCATTGATATGGATGTAAACACCTATCAATACAAAGGAAAACAAACCCTGGTGTACACTAATAATTCACCAGATGTTTTAAACAGGGTGTATTACCATTTGTATTTTAATGCGTTTCAACCGGGAAGTGAAATGGATGTACGTTCTCGCACCATTGCAGACCCGGACCCGAGAGTTGGTGATAGAATCAGTAAACTGAAACCCGATGAAATCGGGTATATAAAAGTACGGTCGTTAAAACAGAACGGCCTTGTTTTAAATCATGAAACCGTTGGTACCGTATTGGAGGTGGATCTGGCAAAACCCATACAACCGGGAGAAAAAGTAACTTTTGATATGATTTTTGACGCTCAGGTGCCCGTTCAGATCCGTCGTTCCGGGAGGAACAATAAGGAAGGGGTGGCCCTGTCTATGGCGCAATGGTATCCCAAACTGGCCGAATATGATTTTGAAGGGTGGCATGCCGACCCCTATATCGGACGTGAATTTCACGGGGTTTGGGGGGATTTCGATGTGAAACTCACCATTGATAAAAACTACGTGGTTGGAGGTTCCGGTTACTTGCAAAACCCCAATGAAATAGGCCATGGTTACGAAACCGGGACCGTAAACAGGCCAAACTCCAATAAATTGACCTGGCATTTTAAAGCACCCAATGTACATGATTTTACCTGGGCTGCAGACCCGGACTATATTCATGACATAATGGAAGTGCCTAACGGCCCGACACTTCACTTTTTTTATAAAAGTACTTTAGATGCAGAAAGAAAGGCCTATTGGAAAAAGATGCAACCCAAAACGGTGGAGCTCATGCAATTTTTTAGCGAGCAGATCGGTGCCTACCCTTATGACCAATATTCTGTGATCCAGGGAGGTGACGGCGGTATGGAATATGCCATGTGCACCCTTATTACCGGCGTGCGTAGTTATGGCAGTTTGGTAGGTGTTACGGCCCATGAAATGGCACACAGCTGGTTTCAGTTTGTTCTAGCCACCAATGAAGCTAAACACGAATGGATGGATGAAGGGTTTACGGATTATTACAGTGATGCTGCGGTGAACCTCGTTTTAAAACAGGGTAAAAAAAATCCCTCTGCCTCCGCCTACACTAACTATGTTTATTTGGCTAATTCAGGGGCAGAACAACCGCTTACCACCCACGCGGACCGGTATCGCTTTAATCAGGCCTATGGTATAGCTGCCTATAGTAAAGGAGCAGTGTTTTTAGCACAATTGGGGTACATCATTGGTGAAGACAACCTTAAGAAAACCGTAAAAAAATATTACAGCGATTGGGCTTTTAAACACCCAACGCCTAACAGCATTATCCGTACTGCCGAAAAAGTGTCCGGGCTGGAACTGGACTGGTATTTAATAGATTTTGCTCAAACTACCAACACCATAGATTATGGCATTAGATCTGTTGAAGGTAATACCATTACTTTAGAGCGTATTGGCCTAATGCCGATGCCTATTGATCTAAGGGTTACCTATACCGATGGTGCTGTGGAAGATTTCTATATACCGCTACAAATGATGCGTGGTGAAAAACCAACCTCAGCTACCATCATTTCAGATTGGGCCTGGGCCTACCCTACCTATACTTTTAAAACATCTAAAGCCGTTAAAGGTGTGGAAATTGATCCAAGTGGTTTGCTGGCGGATGTAAATAAGACGAATAATAAGAAGTAGTTTGTTGAACTTTAATAAGTTTGGGAAAACTAACTTTAGCTTTAATTAGAAAACGACTTTAAGGAATCTAAGTTCAGGGGAAAAACTGCGAATCAGACCTTTTTTGAAATATTTACACTGCAAATTTCAGACAAAGGAACTTCTAAAGCCTGACTTATTTTATATAAAGTGTGGATTGTGGCATTAGTCCTTCCTTTCTCAATTCTTGAAATATTTGTTGTGTCAATTCGAGCCTCTATTTTACCGACCAAATCTACCTGCGTAAAACCTTTTTCCAGCCTAATTCTTTTTATGTTCTGACCTACAATTTTTAAAACTTCTGATTTTTTCATACTTGTCATATTTGACAAGTCAAGAAAAGGTTTATATTTGCATATATTAATGCCATATATGACAAGTTTTATAAAAAAGCAGGATATAGATTTTTCGAAATTAACTAATGATTGTTCTCTAACACCAGAGGAATTTGCCCAATACCTGGATTTGGGAATTGAGATGTTATTTTATGTAGAAGAGGATACTTTTGACCGAAAAGATGTTCAGAATGTTGTTTATGCGATAAAAAGAATTATTGATAATTTGAGGAAATTAGAATAACTAAAGCTGAGAACGTATAAAAGTCACGGCTAAAGTATGTAATAGTAAAATCAGAAAATTCCCCTAATTTTACCCAGGCTTATCTTATTTTACTATCTTAGTGTTTACACAACCAATCTTATACCAAACGTAAGCTACAATTTGAAAAATGAACGAAACCATTATGTCAGAAAAAGATAAATTAAACGGACTTTATATTCTGTTAGTAATCGTAGTTATTATTTGGATTTCTTCGGTATTTATTATTCCTTGCTTCTTATCGGATTTAGAGAAAAGAGCGCTATTAGGAGACAGTTTTGGAACGATTAACAGTTTGTTTTCAGGATTAGCTTTTGCTGGAATTATTTACACCATTTTATTACAGAGAAAAGAACTTGCCTTACAACGTCAAGAATTAAAGGAAACAAGATTAGAACTTGAACGTTCTGCCAATGCTCAAGAAAAATCTGAAAGACAACAAAGGAGGCAATCTGAAAATTTAAAAATAACAGCAAAGCTAAATGCTTTAAGCACCTTAGTTAGTTATTATTCTAATGTAGAGGAAAAAACGAAAAACTTTAACGGAGCTAAATACCGAGAAGCACAAAATGAACAGGAAAGATACATCGCACGCATTAAAGAGTTGTTAAATAGAAAAGAAGGATATAACGATTAAACAAAAAGGTATAACTGCAAATATCTAGACTGGATAAACTTGAAAGGTTCTGACAGAATTCAAAAAGTTGAACTAAATGCTGTCTACAAAAATCTTGATGAAAGTTACACCGTTATTGACTGTTTTACAAGTGAAAACAATTCAACATATAATTATTAGCATTACATTCATTTTACAGAAAGAAACCGAATAAAAACTGCAACTAACAATGGCTATAAGTAATTGCTTGTTCTCGCCTACTTCTGAAAATCCTTAAGGATTTTCTAATAGTTCGTTCCATTTTTGCTAAGTTAGTTGCTTAACCACGCAACTATCCTTACACAAATCGTTGTAGTGCATTAGAATCAACCTATGAAAATTAAACAAACATTTAAAACCATTACCAAAATCACAAAAGAACTTTTGGAATCTGGAGAGAATGAAAAGGTTGATTATAAACGAGATTTGAAAGGTTTAAAATCTGAAGATTTGGTTGCTTTTGCTAATTCAGATATTGGAGGAATTATTCTTATTGGCGTTGATGAAAAATCAAATGGCAAAACACAAATAGGAGAAATTTATGGTTGTGACACTTCTGATAAATCTCGACTTGTTATTATGTCCAAAGCTTTAGCTTGTATACCACCAATTTCATTGTCGATTTATGTAGAAAATACGGATGACAAACCAATATTTAGATTAGAAATTCCAAGTGGTATTCAAAAACCTCATTGTACAAGTAGCGGAACATATAAAATCAGAAAAGATGGTAGAAACGCTGTTTTAACACCAAATGAAATTCTCGAAATCTATTTAGTCAAAGAAGCTAAGAAATTCAATAAACAGTTTAAAAAAGCTACTAAACATCTTGTAGATAATATCGACAATATCACGTCTACAATTGATTTTATGGAATCAAATATTAGTTCAAAAGTTGAGAATATATCGAGTCTATTAGATTGGACAGAAATGTCAGCTTCTGATACAAAAAGTACAGTTGATACAATAGATTCTTATGTCAAAATAATACTTAAAGAACAAAGAGATACTGAAAGTAGAGTGAAATCTTTAATTGAACACCACGAAATTAAAGACCCAGTTAGACTGCATTATATGAGTGAAATAGCATCCAATTTAGTGGAACAATACGAAAAGGATGAAGAATTATTTCAAAAAGCCATGAAAGGCGAAATATCATTTGAGGATGACTCTAAATGGAATTTAACAGACGAGGACAAAAAACTTATTGTTAAACGTTCAGCAGAATACTTATACGAAAAAAGAAATCCTAAAACGGAAAGTGATGAAGAAGAATAACGCACTACAACAATGTATAACCGCAATTTATTCACAGTTTGTGATTTTGTAAAAGGAGTTCATCGGTCGCTGCGCTCTGGTCGGCGGATTCGACTACCCTTCGACAAGCTCAGGAACCACGGATTATCCACAACGAAATCATAGCCGAAAACGTTGGCAGCCATTAAAGAAAGTAATCAATAGAAAAAACACATTGAATATAGATTTAAGAAAAACAAGCATCAGCGATTTGCAAACTCTTTTCGAATTTCGACTAGATAAAGATGCAAATTATTTAGCTGCATTCACTTCAGAAAATCCTACTGATAAAAAAGCTTACATTGAAAAGTGGACAAGATTATTATCTGAAGAAAAAGTGCATGTAAAAACTATACTTTTAGATAGTGAGATTGTAGGCAGTATAGCTAAATTTGAAATGAATGGAAATGCAGAAATCACCTATTGGATTGGAAAGGAATTTTGGGGTAAGGGAATTGCAAGTAGTGCACTTAAAAAATTTCTTGAAGTTGAAAAAGTAAGACCGATTTATGGTCGAGTTGCGTTTGATAATGTAGGTTCCATAAAGGTTTTAGAGAATTGTGGATTTTCTAAAATCGGAACTGAAAAAGGATTTGCTAATGCTCGTGCGAAAAAAATTAGGGAATTTGTATTTGAATTAAAATAAAAAACGAACTGCCAACAAGGTGTAAAAATAATTGCGTGGTTCCAGCCTACTCGGAAAATCCTGCGGATTTTCCTCTAGTTTGTTCCAATTTTGTTAAGTTGGTTACTTAATCACGCAACCATCCCTAGACAAACCGTTGTGTGCCATATTCCGACACAAATGACATAAGAATGACGCATTAAAGACGCAACATAAATGAAAGAATTCAGAATACTTTTACTTCAAATTAAATTTATATAAAAATGAATGATTTGAATTTAGCACAAAGAGTAAAAGATTTAAGAAATCAAAAGGGAATGACCCAAGAATTATTAGCTGAAAATTCTGGATTAAGTTTAAGAACAATTCAACGTATAGAAAATAATGAAACGGTACCGAGAGGAGATTCTTTAAAGCTATTAGCAATTGCCCTGAATACAACGCCTGATGATATCATTGATTGGAAAATACAAGAAGACAAAGGGTATTTAACACTAATGAGTTTATCTGCATTAGGATTCTTATTCTTTCCGATATTGGGAATCATTATACCATTGATTTTTTGGATACTTAAAAAAGATAAATTAAAAAACGTAAATGAGCTCGGTAAATCAATTTTAAATTTTGAAATTACTTGGTCAATTTTGTTTTTCTCCTATTTTATTTTTTTATTTTCAGGATTACTAGGTGTAATAATGAAATATATTAGTCCTGAGAATAACGCAGTTAGTATCATAAAAATTTATATTCCTGTAGTAATATTATATATTTATAATGCCACAATAATAGTTTTGAATACTATCAGAGTGTCTAGAAATAAAAAGACTAGATATATTCCTGCGTTAAGAATATTTAAATAAAAAAGTGCGTCACACTATACAGTGTAGAAATAATTGCTTGGTTCTTGCCTACTCGGAAAATCCTGCGGATTTTCACGCAACAAACCATAGCCCAACCGTTATGCCTCATATAATGGACGAAATTCGATAAATCAATGAATGAGAAATTAAAAGCATATATTTTATTTTACTTCATATTAATAAGTTTTGGATGCTCATTACCTAAAAAACAACTATTAATACAAGATGTAAACGGAACTCATCAATTAGCCAAAAATAAAATTTGGCTATCACACGAACATATTTTAGTCGATTTTATAGGAGCAGACAGTATTCAAACTTCTAACCGGAACCATGATTCAATAATTTATGAAGTAATTCCATATCTCAATGAGCTTAAAGATTTCAATGTAGATTATTTTGTTGATGCCACACCAAATTACCTCGGAAGAGATGTACTTCTACTTGAAAAAATAGCAAACAAAACTGGTATTAAAATAATTACGAACACAGGTCTATATGGTGCACAAAGGGATAAGTTTATTCCGAAATATGCAAAAGAGAGTACTGCAGAAAACCTTGCCCAAATGTGGATTAAAGAATACACACTTGGCATTGATGGGACTTCGATCAAACCCGGCTTTATAAAAATTGGCATTGACAACTCAGACACCTTAAGCATTATGCATCAAAAGTTGGTAAAAGCAGCAGCTCTTACACATTTAAACACTGGTTTAACTATAGCTTCACATACAGGAAAGGCGGCAGGATTATGGCCGCAATTAGATATTCTTAAAGAAATGGGAGTTTCGGTTGAGGCTTTTATTTGGGTACATGCCCAGAATGAGAACAACAATGACAACTATCTTAAAGCAGCAAAAACAGGGTGCTGGATAAGTCTTGATGGATTAGGCTGGGACTTAGAAAAACATGTTGAAAAAATCTTGTTTGCTAAAACAAATGGTATTTTAGATAGAATTTTAATTTCACACGATGCTGGTTGGTATGATCCACAAAAAAAAACTCAAACTATAAAACCATACACAGCTATTTTCAAAAAACTCTATCCTGAGCTCAAATCGAGAGGATTTACAGATGATGAATTTAATACATTGATTTCAGTTAATCCTTCAAAAGCATTCTCGATAGAAATCAGAAGCGCTCCTTTAGATGAAAATAATAAATAATTAACGAGGCATAACATCAGCTACATGTTAATGCTCGCATTCACTTCGCACTGCATGTAGCCGGACCGTTGTGGTTAATGTGACAAATAAAACTGAAATAGAATTATGAGCATTAAAAAAATTATTCTGATTTTAATTGGATTTGTTATCACCATTGGTCTTATATCATATCTTCTTTTTACCTCCATTTTTTATGACTCTTTTGAATCCAGAACTTTTAATTCTGAAGAATGGAAAAAAGAAAAGTATAATCGGGTGGAATTAGTGGACGATTTAATTGAATCTAAAATATTGGATTCACTTGTTCAAATGGAATTATTAAACCTACTAGGAAAACCAGAAAAAGAACCTACTTATTTTAAAGAAAATGGAAGAAATTTAGTTTATCATCTGGGCCCAGAAAGAGGATTGGGAATAGACAGTGAATGGTTATTAATATAGCTAAAAAATGGCTATGTCAATAAATATGAAATCTGGCATGACTAATAAACACTAACCACAAAAAGGTGTATAGCTCATTGCGGCTAAATTCCTTAAACAGAATTCATTGTAATTTGTTATCTTTAGTTTACGGCGGAAAATCAGCTATGATTTTCCGCAACAAGCCATACACAAAACCGTGGTGCTTAATACAAAACACTCTGCTATATTTGAACTTTATAAGAGAAATTTGTAATCTTGTACTCTAATTAAATTTTATGTCTATTACATCTGTAATATCATATTCGGATATTGTAAAATAGATAGTCAATTTTCTTTGACTATCACCATTCTTTACTTCAGGTAATAATCTGAAGCATTTCTACTTATTCACATTTTACAAATAAACACATCAATTGTGGACGCTTTTGTGTTTAAATTGATTTATAAATATCGTATTGTTTACAATATTTTAAAACACACAGAATATGAAATTAGAACATTTCGGATATAACAACAAAATAGAAAAACTAAGAATTCAACATAATCTAGTAGACTTTGAAATTGGGAGAATTATTTCAGAGCATAAGGAAAGATATATTGTTAAAACTGAAAAAGGGGAATTTGATGCAGAAATTACAGGAAACTTAAGATATACTGCAAATACTCGTGAAGATTTTCCAGCTGTAGGAGATTGGGTTACAATTTCTGAATATGATGATAATAAAGTTCTCATACATTCTATTTTTCCCAGAAAAACCATCATTGAAAGACAGGCAATTGGCAAACAAGGAGAGAAACAAATCATAGCAACAAATATTGACTTTGCTTTTGTAATACAAGCAGTTGACAATGATTTTAATATCAATCGAGTAGAAAGATATCTTACAATTTGCAATGTATCGAATGTAAAACCGATTATCATTCTAAATAAAATTGACTTGATAAACGATACTGCTTTGACCGATTTAATGTTCAGAGTTCAAGAAAGAGTGAAGCATGTACCAATAATTGCTATAAGTAATAAGTCTCAAAAAGGGATTGAGAAAGTGAAAGCATATATAGTAAAGGGCAAAACTTACTGTTTGTTGGGTTCGTCAGGAGTAGGAAAATCAAGCCTTCTAAACAATCTTTCGGGTAAACAACTGATGAAAACAAATACGATTAGCACAAGTACAAATAAAGGACGACACGTTACAAGCCACCGAGAATTAATAGTTCTTGAAAATGGTGGAATTATAATTGACAATCCAGGAATAAGAGAAGTGGGTATCACAGATTCAGTTGGAGGGTTGGAAAAAACATTTGAAAAAATAGTTGAGCTATCTAAAAACTGTAAATTTAAAGATTGTACTCATACAATAGAAATCGATTGTGCTGTTATGGCAGCCGTTGAAAGTGAAAAAGTAGATAAATTGTTCTATGAAAATTATCTGAAAATGAAACGAGAAAAAGAACATTTTGAATCAACGGTAGCTGAAAAACGCAAAAAGGACAAAAATTTTGGAAAAATGGTTAAGCAATTTAAAAATTTAAAAAAATCAAATAAGTACTAAGCACAACAACGTGTATAAGCAATAGCGGTTTGGGTGTCAACTCAAGCCGCTATTTCATTTAATTAAAGTATATTGTAAACTAAAAAGTAGTCTCCATAAATCCGCTACTACTCATACACAAGACTGTTGTGCTGTATTATAAAAAGCTTGTTATGTAATGATTAAACAAATCAAAATATTCTCAGGCATTCATGCTCTGATCATCATCTTATCATTCTTTGTTGCTTGTAAAAATTACAATGATGTACCATATGCTTACAAATCGCCTGAAAAGTTAAATGACAATTTGCAGGTAGCGAATATTTCTGTTGTAAATATTGATTCTGCCCTGATTTATCAAACTATCAAAAGGATCAAAGGAGGAGCATTAGGGCAAACACATTCCCTTTTAATTTTTAGAGACAACAAGCTTGTCGTGGAAGAGTATTTTTCCGGTAACCGGTATCTCTGGGAAGCCCCAAATCATTATGGAGAATACATAACGTGGAAACACAATGATTTGCATAACATAATGTCTGTAAACAAAAGCATAACTTCTGCTTGTATAGGTATTGCTATTGACAAGGGAATGATTGAATCAGTTAATCAATCGATTTTTGATTATTTACCGGATCATCGGCATCTTAAAAAAGACGGAAAAGAAAACATAACGATAGAGCATCTCTTAACGATGACTTCTGGTTTAGCATGGACAGAATGGGGAACCAGTTATAGTGATATCGAAAATCCCATCATCGGAATATGGTATTCAGATAAAGATCCTGTTTCATTCATTTTAGAGGCACCATTGGCTCATGAACCCGGGACTCATTTTTCTTATTTCGGAGGACATCAAATACTTTTAGGTGAAATATTGAAAAATGCAACAAATTATCGTATTGATGATTTTTCATCCAAATATTTATTCGAACCGATGGGAATAGATAGTGTTCAATGGACTAATACATTTAGCAATGGCGTGATTGAATGTGCTGGAAACCTAAAAATGAAACCAAGAGACATGTTAAAATTTGGTATTACGTTTCTAAATGAAGGAAAATGGAATCAGACCAAATTGTTATCAAAAAATTGGGTAACAAATTCTTCAAAACCGTACACAAATAATACTGGCATAAAAATACCAGGTGAAGATTCGGGAAAAGTAGGATATGCTTACTCCTGGTGGACAAAAAAGCACACAACCGGAGGTGAGCAGATAGATATTTTTATGGCTTCTGGGTGGGGTGGGCAAAAAATCATCGTAATACCAGAAAAACAAGCTGTGGTGGTTTTTACAGGTGGGCAATATAATTCCGGAACAAAACAGTTTAGCCTTTTGGCGGATTGTATAATACCAACGATGAAATAAAAACACAGCACAACAATGTATAACCGCAATTACTGCGGATTCGACTGCCCTTCGACCTAGCTCAGGACAGGCTCAAGCGAATCCACTCTGAATTGCTAACAACAGTTCTAAACCGAAAAACATTAACTTTAATCACGTAACTGACGGTTATACGAGACCGTTGTGAGTAATTTGTGAAAACAGCAAAATTTGTGATTTTTACCAATTTTTGGTAAATCTGATAGAATTAATTAGAAATGAAAAATACATCCATATCACTCGGAAATTACTTTGACCAATTTGTTAAAAGCCAAGTTTCGGCTGGACGATATAAAAACGTAAGTGAAGTAATCAGAGCTGGACTTAGACTTTTAGAAAACGAAGAAAGTAAAGCTATTGCATTGAGAAATGCAATTCAAGAAGGGATTGACAGTGGAATTGCGCACGATTTTGACCCAGACAGACATCTTCAGGAATTAAAAGCCAAACGTAAAAAGAATGGCTAAATATGAACTGACCAATAAAGCTGTTGAAGATTTGACCGGAATTTGGGAATACACAATTGAGAAATGATCCGAATAACAAGCGGACCGATATTATAACTTAATATTGGACAGTTGCCAGGACATTGCCAATAATCCTGAACTAGGAAAAATTATGACGGAATAACAAATGACCTGTTCGGACTTAAAACTAGTGGACATATCATTTTCTATCGTAAACGAATTGACCAGCCGATTGAAATTACGAGAATTTTACATGGTCAAATGGATTTAAAAAAATAGAATAGCCGAATGAAAAAACTACACGGAACATTGGCTTTAATTTTAAAAGCACTCTAAAAGTAAACGTTTAAGTTTACTTTTTTTATTTTTTGTTAACATATGTGTTTACTTTTGTATATATTTGTAAACTAATATGTTTACATTATCTTTATTTTGTAAACTTATAGATTTACAAAAAATGAGAAATAAACGAAAACTTTTAATTGAGCAATTGGACCATAAGCTACAACCATTCTCTGAATCCAGAAAGGTCCTGGTCCCGGAACGTGGATGGATAAATACAATTCGGACAGCGCTTAATATGACCATGGCCCAACTTGGGACCAAATTAAATATAACGAGACAAGGTGTAAAAAGAATTGAAGAAAGCGAAGCCAATGGAACAATAACGCTTAATTCCTTAAAAGATGTAGCCAATGCAATGGACTTAAAGTTAGTATATGCACTGGTCCCAAAAAATGAGACCATCGATGATCTAATACAAATAAAAGCAGAAAAACTGGCCCAAAAGATAGTGTTACGGACCAATCAAAATATGAAATTAGAAGACCAGGGAATTGGAGATGAAAAGATAGCCAAAACCATAAAGGAGCTTGCTGATGATATAAAGCGAGAAATGAGAAAGTCATTATGGGATTAGAATTAGACTATAAAGATGGCCAAACACCATTAGACGAAGAAGAAAAGGAAGGCCTTAAAATAAAGTCAATTACTACTCAAGAAGAACTTGATGAATTTGAGCAATTGAACATTGAGAAGGCCGTTGAATGGACGATTCATACAAAATTAAGATCTGAAAATATTTTGACCGAAAAGTTTATCAAAAACTTGCACAAACGAATGTATAGTGATGTATGGAAATGGGCAGGTGAGTTTAGGCAAACCGAAAAAAATATCGGGATTCCGTGGGTACAAATCACAATTGAATTAAAGAATTTACTTGACGACACAAAGTATTGGATTGAAAACAAAACCTATTCACCTGAAGAAGTTGCTATTAGATTTAAACACCGAATCGTATCTATTCATTGTTTCCCCAACGGAAATGGAAGGCATTCAAGAATGATGGCAGACATAATTATCGAATCAATATTTGGTAGAGAAGTATTCTCGTGGCATCAATCAAATATGGTCAAAGCGAACAAAATAAGGAAAGAGTATATTGACGCCTTAAAAAAAGCTGATAATGGAAACATTGAACCATTAATTACATTTGCAAAAAACTAAAGCCAATACCTTGTATAATGCTTTGCTTCCGGTTTTCCTATTGGAGCATTTTTTGGACTTATGAAACGTCTTTCATATTTTTGTGAAAGTACTTTCATAAATTAAAACTATGACAGATATATTAAATGAGTTAGGATGTCTTGCAGGCGCTTCAAGATTTAGAAGAATTAGTGAAAAACTTCAGCAAGATGGTGATAAGATCTATTCCGATGCCAATATTCAGTTCAAGGCAAGTTGGTTTTCCGTTTACTATGTTTTGGCAAAATCGAATTCCCCACAAACGATACTCGAAATTTCCAGGCAAATTGACTTTTCCCATATTACAGTAAAGAATATTTTACGTGAATTACATAGAAATGAATTAGTAAGAATTAAACCCAATCCGGGCGACAAACGTTCTAAATTGGTTGAACTGACAAAAAAAGGAAAAGCATTGCAAACGAAACTTGAGCCTCTGTGGCTTTCGTTTTCAAATACTTTAAAAGACCTGTTCTCTATCGGACATCCGGATATGCTCAATATTTTGAACAGGCTTGATTGGGAGATTAATGCGAAACCAATTAATGAGCGTATTCATCAACCCAAAGGTGAATTTGTAAAGATCATTGATTATAAACCTAGTTTAAAAAAATACTTCTATGAATTGGCAGGCCCCTGGCTATTAGGCGTTTTGGATGGTAAACTGGAAGATGATGATAAGTTCACCTTAAATAATCCGGATAAGGCGTATTTGGAACATGGAGGGTTTTTGTTTTACGCAAAATATAATAGCGACATAGTGGGCTGCGTTGCCTTAAAACGGTTAGATGAGGATACTTTTGAATTCGCCAAGTTATTCATAAATCCAAACTTTCGAAAGCTTGGTATAGCAACCAGGCTTATTGAACGTTGCATAAGTCGTTGTATGGAAAATGATGCTACGGAGCTTTGGCTGCAAACTACAATGAGCATGCCTCAGGCCCACAAACTGTATTATAAACTTGGATTTAGCGACAAAGAGGCACCACCTCAGATGGATGTATTGGAAAGAACCGAAAAAATAATGTGCCGGACACTATGATTCCTGGATTTCACCTATTTAAGTTGCGAAGATCAAAAAAGGCTGCTTCTGACAATATTTATAATTGATTGCTATGGAATTTCCTCAAAGGAAATTCACTCGTATTACTTATCTTAGCGGGTAACGGCATGTTTCTCACGAATCATCCGTAACAAACCATACACCTCCGTTGTATGACATTTTAAAAGGAAATAAGGCATTAAATGAAAACCCTTTTTAAACTAACTGTTTTGTTGACTCTTCCGGTATTTCTATTTGCCTGTGCAAATAAAATACCGAAAGAACTTATCGAAGTTGATGAGGTAGCTCCTTGGTGTATCATAGATTTTGACGCTTTAGACAGAACGCCGGAACAGCGGATTGCCATGTTAAAACAAATGGGCTTTACAAAATACGGTTTTAATAAGGGCAAAGGCGACCTGAGTAAAATGAAAGATGAATTCAAACTCGCCAGTGAAAATAATATTGAGATAACCTCTATTTTTCTCTGGTTAAATGCCAAAAGAGACAGTATAGGCAAGTTGAGCCCAACGAATCAGGAATTGCTGGCCAATCTGGCTGAAACAGATACTAAGCCTGCTATATGGTTAAGTTTCAGCAATAATTTTTTTGAAGTGCTTACTCATGAGCAGTCCGTAGCATTAGCTGTTAAAATGATTGAGTTTGTCAAATTAAAAGCTGATGAAGTGGATTGTAAATTGGCCCTGTACAATCATCATGGTTGGTTTGGAAGCCCTCATAATCAGGTTGAAATTCTGGAAACATTGAACCAGGACGCCATCACTATGGTATATAATTTTCATCATGCTCATGAGTACGTAGATGACTTCGCGGCCATTGCAAAAAAGATAACGCCTTATTTGTCCTATGTCAATTTAAACGGGGTAAAAAAAGAAGGGCCTCAAATCCTGCCAATAGGCCAGGGGGATCATGAATTCGACATGATCAGGCAACTACTGGATGAAGGGTTTAACGGATCCTGGGGCATTTTAGGACACATTAAAACCGAAGACGTACAAAAAGTTTTAAATCGAAATATTGACGGATTAAAATTGATGAATTCTAAATGGAATAAGCTCGAAGAAAAATAAAACGACAGACATAATAAGAGAACAAACGTAAAACAGCCTACAGCAAAGTATAAAAATAATTGCTTGGCTCTGGCTTATACTGAAAATCTGAAGGATTTTTTCTTGGCTCGCCCAAGTTTGCTAAATTACTGACTCAACCAAACAACTAATCGTAAACAAGCCCTAGGCAATAATGATATCATAACAAATGGAACGTATAGCTAAGATAATTGGAGAGTACGCAAGCTTTTTTGATCACTATGGAAATTACGTATTGATCCCTGTTTTTGTGTTGATACTCATAGTAGACTGGAAGGTTTCCAAAGCAAACGTCTCAAGCGGCAGAAAAAAGATCATCAGGCCTGTTTTAAGCATTTTAGCCATTGCTTTGGGGATATTGATCTATTTGACAAATTTCTCTTTTAAACCCATAGTCAGGTCTTTGTCTAAAGTTAATGAGGCTATTGGGACAGACATGGTTCATTTCGAATATCTGAATGTAGCTACCAACAAAATTGAAACACTTGAAACGTATAAGGGCAAAATGGTTCTTTTAAACTTCTGGGGCACCTATTGCCCACCCTGTATCAAAGAATTCCCCGATTTAAAAGCGCTGGAAACCCGATACTCTGAAGATCTGGTGGTTATTGCCATTAGTGATGAAGACCCCGCAAAAATCAAACAGTTTGTATCAAACG
The DNA here is from genome assembly GCF_028281565.1 of Seonamhaeicola sp. GTDB lineage: Bacteria > Bacteroidota > Bacteroidia > Flavobacteriales > Flavobacteriaceae > Seonamhaeicola. The sequence goes on along the minus strand of NZ_JANQJQ010000009.1, from coordinate 123,918 downwards.
TATCCAGCCCGTCTATTATTGGTTCACAAAAACAACATTCATGGATCAATCCTGAAAAGTTTTTGCCGCTTACCGTTATCATTGATAAAGGTAAAGTTGCGAATCGTTTTTGGGGTAGAAAGAGTTATGAAGAATTTGTTGAAATCATAGAACAGGTCAAAAAAGGTAAGGAGTAAATATTACTGCCAACAGGGTGTCCCAATAATTCATTACATCACACAACAATGGCTATGATTCATTGCAGTCTTATGGTCTTATTCAAAGAACTTTTCTTACTTTTAATTCCTAATTATGGATAAGGAACAACTGATAACATTTGCAGCCAAAGAACTGATAAGTCAGGCAAATCTGGACGTAATTAATGAGGTCTTTTCTACAGACTATATTGCCCATTCGGGTGACAAAAAATATCAGGGACATGATTTTTTAAAGCGTTGGACTAAACAAATGCATTCCGCTATTCAAGATATTACAGTTGATCAGATTTTGTTCCTGTCTCAGGACGAACAAAACATAACCTGGCAGCGAACCTTGACTGGTAGGCACGTAAATAACCTGAGGGGGATTCCCGCTACTAATAAAAAAGTGACCTGGACAGAGATAGTGGTGAGTCGTTTTGAAAACAATAAAATTATTGAAGAATGGGTTGTTTCAGAATTAGCCGGTGAACTAATGTTGAAACAGCAAAAAAAATAGCCAAATCGTTAGGTGCCATTTGAAAAATTCAAAATGACGGAGTACAAACAAAGCATAATTGAAAGAATTTTTAATAATCAGGATGAAAATGGACTCTGGAAAGTAATTTCTAAAACCCATAAGTACTATCCTGACTATTTGCACTACGTGCCGAATTATAAAGCGTCACTTTGGACCCTAATACTATTGGCAGAACTTGAGTGTGATAAAAATGATGAACGAATAAGAAAACCTTTGGAAATAGTAAAAACCCATTTGTTCGATGAAGAATTTGGGATCTATTCTTTAAAGGAAGACCATTTTCCAATACCCTGTTTAAACGGAAACATGCTGTATTTAGATTGTTACTTTAATAATGGCCCTGATGAAAAAAGTAATCGATTATTGGAGTTCTTTTGCAAAAACCAGCGATTTGATGATGGGCAATACAAAGAACTCAAGAATGAATTCTGCACAAACACCAGTTGCTATGGCAAACACACTTGTTATTGGGGAATTGTTAAGCTACTGAAAGGGATCTCCTTTATTTCAAAAGATAAGCGAACTGATACCGTTGAAATACTAAAAGAAAAATGCATCAACTTCATATTGAAACACAGAATCTGTTACAGTTCCAGAAACCCTGACAAAATAATGATAAACAAAATGGATTTATTAACATTTCCAAACTTCTACAAAGGTGACTTTTTGGAAATACTTTGGTTACTAAAACGTGAAGGTATTAATTCAGAAAAAATATTTCCGGCAATAGAATTGCTGAAATCAAAAAGGTCCAAAGATGGAAAATGGATGTTAGAAAGAACAATGAATAATATGGTAGCCTCTATTGGAAAAGTGAATCAACCTAACCCTTTTGTCACCCAAAGGGCAAATGAGGTATTGGACTATTATAAAACGCAGCACTTAAAAAGTTAGTTCCCGGTTCAAAAACTCAACTTGGGTTTTAATTATGGAGTTCTTTTTTTAGAATATTTTTAAATCTGGTCGCGCTTATATAATGGTCTTCCAGCAACCTGCCATCGCGCAAAAGATTAAAAATACCAAAGCCTGAAGGTGCCATTTTAGCCTCTTTTACGGTGTTTATTTTTGATACTTTTAAGTCTACACCATAATCCATAGCAACATTTAATATGGCTGCCACGGACTTTTCATTCCAGGGGCACTGGTCAGAATACAGAATATGCCAGCCTTTATATTTTTTTTGTTGGCTGGTCCAATTGTACAATTTAGGTTCTTTGGCGCTATTATTCCATGTTTTTGATAATAGCTCAAACCTGTCTTTTGTTTCAATTTGGATAAATCCGTTTTTTTCAAAAAGCGTTTTATCCGCCAACCAGGAGCCGTCACTTGTCATAACACAAATACCATCCATTCCCTTAGCTTTTGCTTCTTTTTCGGCAGCTTCAATAAGCATGGAGCCGTACCCTTTATGCCTTTCCTTTTTAGAGTATATGTAAGTGCAGTGAATAAACATATAATTGTCGGCATCAACAGGTCTCCAGGCATTTTCGGCCGGAACATATTCAATAAACCCGATCATTTTATCGGCGTCATTTTTAAGGATCTTTATTTTTAAGCCTTCTTTGTAACGCTTTTCAAACCACAGAAGTTTATCTTTAAACCCTGGCCTTTTTGGGTCTTTTATACAGAAAAATGTTTCTTTTACTGCATTTTCCGGTGTTACCTCTACTAGTTTCATATTTTTATTTACACGTTGCTCCTAATCGCCTGTACCACTCTTCTTTTTTATACATATAGGTTTTAGCAACCCGTTCCCTGTTATTCAATTTTAAATGAGTTTTGTTGGTATATCTGCTTCTGTAACCCAATAAATGAAAGATGGATTTAGCATAAAATTTGGTCACTTTTAAATTCACTCTTAAAGTGCCTTCCGCCTTATTTAGCCATGTTATTCCCGGCAGAGCCACCAACAGGCCATCAACTTTAATTCGCCTTAAAAAGGCCGATAATCTTAAAAAAAACGGTTTAATCGTCCGTATTATAAAAAACCCTTCAGACCCTTGTTTTTGGTATAAAGGCATGAATATAATACCGTTTCGTTTTGAGAAGATATTTGCCCCGTTGCTAACGGCAAGCGGTATGCCTTTTTTTATAGCCTGAAAGCTTTTAAAACCGTTTAGCATTTTAAAGTGGTCTTTAGGCGCTATTTTATGCAAATGGATCACCTCTAAAAAGCTTTCGGTATTTTCCGATTGTGTTCTTAGTAAATTATAAGAGGCTTCAAAATCTCTTACGGATTCCCTTTTTATAAGTCCCGCACAGACTAAAGCCAAATTTAAAAAAGCCATGCTATTGTCTATGGCAGCGGCAGCATCGTGCTGCCCCGATTCAAACCCTAACGACACATAACCCAATTGATTGATATAACTTAATAAAGGGCCGTTTAAATACTCTTCAATGCCCAATACTATAGGTACCGGAAAATGTTTTGAGAATTTTCGGTTGATCAGGGCGTCGTTTATGGTTATAAACGGTAAGGTTTTACTGGAAGTGGTATGCAGATCAATAAAATAAAACGGCGGTTCATTGTCCGTTAAAATAGTGTTTAAAATATCGAACAACACCAACAACTCTTTTTCATCGGTATTTAAATCAGCCTTTTTTCGAACGGAAGCAATATATTCCGGGGTCCATAACCTGTTTAGGTCAGAATCAATAAAGCGCTGGTTTTGTTCCAACGCTTTTAAATTTCCGGCAATAGCGTAAATAGTTCCGCTTACGGTTTCAGAATTAATGGTATTTAACACTTCCCTTACCGCAAAAACTCCAGCTGTTTCGTTACCATGAATACCGGCAAACACCACAAATGTTGGTCCGGGATTTACACCCTGAACCCTACCAATAAGTCTTTCAACCTGTATGGTTTTTTTTAAAGCTTTGCTGTAAACATTTACCATATATTAAATATCGTTTAACGTCACCAGGCCTATTAATTTGTTCTGATTAACAACCGGTAAACTTCCTATTCCATGTTTCTCCATGATGGCTTGGGCTTCCTTAACAGGCGTGTACTCATCAATAGTGATAATATCGGTTTTCATAACACTGCTAACACTATTATCTAATTTTTTAGGAGTCTCCAAATAACCTTTAACATCGGTCCAGCTTAATAAGCCGATAAGTTCCCTATCTCCATTAATAACGGGCATATGATGGATATCCTTCCATTTCATGATATTTAAAACCAACTCTACGCTGTCTTTTTTATCAACTGAAAATATATCGGAACTCATAATATGTTTAACAACGCGTTGGTCTTTAAACCTGGATTCGGTACTGTGGTGCAACATACCCCAGGTAGACACCGGATAGCCTTTTTCTTGTTTTTCATACAGGCTGGCGGTAAGCACTTGCATGGCTTCATAACGTTGATGGTTTTTTAATAAACGCCTGTAATTCCTTGTTATCCATTCAGAACCATTATTATTATACACCCTGTTTTTAATGATCTTTAAATAGTATTCGGCATCTTGCGGCGAAACCCCATATTTATATAAGCCTTTATAAGCCATAGGCAACAGCTCATTCACTATTAGATCATAGCTGGAAATATACTTGCCGTTCCAATAAAACTGGGTGGCCATACCGTAACGCGCCGCATTAAAGAAGTTGGTTTTTACATCTTTAAAATCCCATTTTTCATGAATATTATTGTATTGCTTTGGCTTTCCTAACATCACGCCTACCCAAAACATCAGGTTGGCAATCTCATCCTTTATGGTGGGCCCGGAAGGAATGTACCTGTTCTCAATGCGCAAATTGGGTTTCCCGTCAATAACACCATAGCAAACCCTGTTCCAGGGGTAAACCGTACCGTTATGAAGCCCTAAAGCCCTTAATTTTGGCATCTCACCATTATTAAGCATTTGCACGCTGTCTTTAATGAATCCCGTAGTTAAAAAACTTCTGAACCTTGAAATATTATCTTTAAAAATATCGGTAATAGCTCCTGTCAGCCATTTACTTCCAAAGCTAACCCTGGATTGTTTTTCATTTAATAAGAACGAATTGGCCCTGGTATCTACACTTTGGGTAAATAAGGCAATCCTGGTTTCACTCCAAAGTTCCTTACCAAATAATAAGGGTGAATTGGTACAGGCACTTAAAACAGGGCCTGAAATAGCCTGGGCCCAATTATAATTATCTACAAAGTTTTTAGGGCCTAGCTGCAAGTGCATCTGAAAACTGGTGTTACAACCTTCCAGCATGACGGAATCATGTAATAGGTTCAACTCATCAACCCCTTTTATGTGAATATCAAAATTCTGTCTTCTATGGCTTTTTATAGCATCATTTAAAACGGCATAACGCTCTACTTCAGTCATATTTTGTTCATCGGCGTTTTTAACCGTAAGCGACGGCAAAATCCCTGTTAGTACTATCTTAATTCCTTTTTTTGAAGCCGATTCTTTTGCCTTTTCCAATAAGGACTCCAATTGTTTATGTATTTTAGAAAAGCACTCACCACCTAAGTTTTGGGTATCCAGATTGATTTCCAGGTTATAATTACCTATTTCGGTTGTAAAATGGTCATCGTTTATGTCTTCAAGAACCTCTAACGATCTATTATCCGGTAAAAACTGATCGTTCACCAAACAAAACTCCTGTTCTGCACCAACTCTTAACGGGCCTTCTTCAATCAGACCTCTTTCAATGATCAGATCGAGTGCTTTTATGTCGTTTAATAAGTGATGAATGTAGTTTGCTCTATCTTTTTTATTCTTTAGTTTTATTACATTTAAATCTCCCATGATCCTATATTTTAAGTGCTTAGAACCTAGCTAAATTACTCCTGAAACAGTGCTTAAACTATGATTTTTATCATATTGGTTCTCTGTAAAACTCCATATAAAAAGGGCTAAAGTCACCTCTAAAGCACGAATTATTCCGTCGCTTTTCTTTTCTCAGTCACACCATACTTAATACTTATTAGAAATCATAATTTATGAAATCCCAGCTAATGAAATGTATTAATTGTTATTACTATTTTTGTTTTGATAAAGCACCTTAATGAACACCTCATTTCCTAAAAAAGAAAAACTCAAGAGCAAAAAGTTAATAGACCAGCTATTTACAGAAGGACAATCCGTATCTGCTTTTCCCATACGGTTGGTATATATGAAAATGGGATTTGAAGATGATGTTATGGTGAAGGCCGGTGTGTCTGTTAGTAAAAAACATTTTAAACGTGCTGTTGACAGAAATAGAATAAAGCGCTTATTACGAGAGGCTTACCGGTTAAATAAGTCTGACTATTTTAACAACATTACAACACAATATGCGTTAATGATTTTGTACATTGGCAAGGAAGAACCAACGTTTCTCCAGGTTGAAACAAAAATGAAACAATTGTTTGATAAATTTTTAAACAAAATTGCCGAATAAAAATATATCCCCATGAAGAAAATAATTAAAAATAGATTTGTCCTTTTCATCTTAGCAGCAACTATTTTTTTAAGCACTACGGCTTTTAAGAATGACTTTTTTGAAATCGCTAAGCAGATAGAGATCTTCACTACGTTGTTCAAAGAGCTCAATATGAATTATGTTGATGAGACCAACCCGGGCGATTTAATGGATACCGCCATAAAAAGTATGTTGGCCGACCTGGATCCATACACCAACTTTATGAACGAACAGGATGTGGAAGCTGCCAGAATTAATAATACCGGCGATTATACCGGTATTGGCGCCAGAGTAAAAACTTTTAAAGATAAGCTGGTTATTGTAGAGCCGTACAAAGATTACCCGGCTGATAAAGCAGGCTTAAAAGCGGGTGATGAAATTATTAAAGTAGGTAATACTTTAATTGAAAATTATAAAGAAAACAGTGGTGATTTACTTAAAGGCACATCAGGTTCTAAAGTTGAAGTAACTTATAAACGCCAGGGAAAAGAGGCAACCACAACCATTGAAAGGGCTGAAGTAGAGATAAAAGCAGTACCGCATTTCTCTATGATAAATGATAAAACCGGTTATATTGTTTTAAGTAGGTTTAACCAAAAAGCGTACAAAGAAACCAATTATGCCCTACGCGATTTAAAAGCTCAGGGTGCCAAACGCATTATTTTGGATTTACGTGGAAACCCGGGTGGTTTATTAAACGAAGCCATTAAAATTGTAAACCTGTTTGTACCTAAAGGACAATTGGTGGTAACTACAAAATCTAAAGTTAAAAAGTATAACAGAACCTATTACACCCAAACCGAACCTATTGATACGGAAATTCCGTTAGTGGTTTTAATTGATGGCAACAGTGCATCTGCCAGTGAAATTGTTTCGGGGTCGTTACAGGATTTGGACCGAGCGGTTATTGTGGGTTCCAGAAGTTTTGGAAAAGGCCTGGTACAACGCCCAAAACAACTTACCTATGGTACACAGGTAAAGATTACCATTTCAAGATATTATACGCCTTCCGGCAGATGTATTCAATCTTTGGACTATTGGAACAGGGATGAAAAAGGTGAAGCGGTTCGTGTAAAACAGGAAAACTATAACGAGTTTAAAACCAAAAACGGACGTAAAGTATTTGACGGTGGTGGTGTATTTCCCGATGTGGTTTTTGATGCCTCTAAAAACGCAACAGTTACCAATGCAATTGTAAATGATGACCTTATATTCAACTTTGCAACAGATTATTATTATAAAAACATGCTCAGCAATGTGAATGATTTTATGTTGAAAGATGCCGATTTCTCCAACTTTAAAAAATATTTGAAAGCTCATAATTTTTCGTTCAAGACCGAAACCGAAAAAGTGCTTTACAAAGCTTTTGAAGCTGCCACAGATGAAGAACTTAATGACAATATTGAAAAAGATTTTAATACCTTGATCACAAATTTGAATCGCTCAAAAGAAGAGGTTATTGACGAAAATAAGAGCTTTTTATTGGAGCTGTTAACCGAAGAAATTGTGAAGCGTTATGTTTACAGGGAAGGGCTATACGATTATTATAAAATTCATGATCCTAAAATAAAAAAGGCTACGGAAATACTTGGTAGTACATCAACCTATTTGGGGTATTTAAACTAGAACTACTTGTTTTTCAACCTTTAGTATTTGCAATTTAACTTAAAAGTTAGGTGATTTCTGGGCTAATTGCTCAAAAATATTATATTTATATCCCATAATATTTCGACCTACTATGAATAAACTGCTAGTATTTCTAATATCATTATTACTTACTTGTGGGGTGTCTTTTGCTCAAAAGGAATTGACACATGAGGTTTATTTTGATACTGATAAATATATAGTGCCTTCAACAGAAGCAAATCGTTTACTTCTATTTATTTCAACCTTAGCAGATCTGGACATTGAATCTATTTCAATATATGGGTTTTGTGACGATCGGGGTGCAGATACCTATAATTTAAAATTATCGCAACAAAGAGCTGATGCTATAAAGACTATTTTTTCAGAAAATGAAATTAGTGAAGACCTGATCACCAATGTTGATGGAAAAGGCGAAATTCTACTCAAAATTGTTGATGAAACAAGTATTATAAAAATCAGGGGATTAAATAGAAAAGTTGAGATTATTGTTCAGCCTAAAGCACCCGAACCCAAAGAAGAAAAAGAAGTAGCTGCCGAGATAAAGAAAAGTTCATCTGAAAAGATACGGGGAGATGTTAAGGTTGGTGATAAGATCATTTTTGAAAATATTCTGTTTAAAACCGGATATGCCAGGGTGAATCCCGAATCAAAGAAAACACTGGAATCTATTGCAAAGGCATTGGTTGAGCGTGATAATATCTACTTTACTATTCAGGGTCATGTCTGTTGTACAAAATATACCCGTGACGCCGTAGACCGAAAAACAAAAAAACGAAACCTTTCTGAGGCCCGAGCCAGGTATGTGTATGATTATTTTGCTAAAAAAGGGGTAGATAAAAGACGTATGCGCTATATGGGTATGCGACGTAAATTCCCGCTTGGTGGCGACCCCAAGTATGACAGACGTGTTGAAATTTTAATTACTTACGTAGGAGATGAGAATCAATAACCGATGTTTAAAAAAGCCGCTTTCTTATTTACATTCTTATGCCAGATAAGTATCACTTGTTTTTCACAAAATACACTTATTCCGGATCCTAATTTTGAACAGGCGCTAATTGATTTAGGTTATGATACGGCACCTGTTAATGGCTCTGTAACCACATCCGATATCAGTGGTATTGCAATTTTAAATATAGATAACCAAAATATTTCCGATTTAACAGGTATTGAAGATTTTGCGGCATTGTCTATTCTGGAATGCACAAACAACCTGTTAACCGGTATTGATATTACAAACAATTCAAATTTAACTCAATTATTTGTAGACGATAATCAACTTGCAGGTTTAGATGTCTCTAATAATACACTTTTACAAATCCTCTGGTGCGATAACAATCAATTAGTGAATTTAGATGTTACTAATAACCCGGAATTAATCTCATTAGATTGCGGTGAAAATCAACTCACTAATTTAGATGTTACAAACAATCCTAAACTTAATGTACTTATCTGTGATAACAATCAACTTACTTCAATGGACATCTCCCAAAACATTTCATTAGATATATTTTTTTGTAATAACAACGCTTTAACTACAGTTGATACTTCTAATAATTTGGATTTAAAACAGTTTAATTGTGCCAATAATTTGCTTACTTCATTAGATGTCACCAATAATACGGAACTACAGGAGTTTTCTTTTGATGACAATACCATTGCAGTTATTGATATCACCAATAATACTGAATTAACAAGGGTTACTGGTAATGGTAATATTTTATCTGTTTTAGACACTTCCAACAACACTGAATTAGTAGAACTGTCAATTGGTTTAAACGGCTTGAGCTCTTTGGATTTAAGTAGTAATACAAAACTGGAACAATTAAATTGCGTAGATAATTTACTTTGTTTTATCAATATTCAAAACGGGAATAATTCAATAATAACGGCTTTTGAAGCCACTTTAAACCCCTTTTTAAGTTGTGTCTTTGTAGATGATGTTGCCTATAGTACAACAAATTGGACAAACATTGATCCGGTCACAAATTTTGTTCTTTCTCAAAGTGACTGTGATGCTTTAGGAAATGGAACACCTGACGTAGATGTTTTAAGTGATTTTGTTGGAAGTTCCTATACTTTACCACCATTAACAAACGGAACCTATCATACGGAACCTGACGCGGGTGGTCAACAGCTTTTGCCTGGAGCGGTTATAACAACCTCACAAACCATTTATATTTTTAGTAGTACCCAATGTTATACTAATGAATCCAGTTTTAATGTTGTGATAACTTCCGGTGATTTTTATATTCCAAAATACTTCACGCCTAATAATGATAACAGTCATGACACCTGGAAAGTGATAGATAATGCAGGTTCCTTCACATCCATTCGTATTTATGACCGATACGGAAAACTGTTAAAATCGCTTCTACCCAACAACTTTGAATGGGATGGTACTTTTAATGGCCAATTAATGAATACCGATGATTATTGGTTTATAATATACCGTGATGCCGATGTTCCTATAAAAGGGCACTTTACTTTAAAGCGGTAATTGACTTGTCAGTTCGAGTGATCACGCTTTTATCATAACAATATGTGGAATATCATCTTCCAAATACTCCTCACCTACTTCATTAAAACCTAAATTATTGTAAAACGTTTTAAGATAAACCTGGGCAGAGATCTTGATTTTACTTAAATTAAAATGTTGATTGACGGCCTGGATCGATGCTTCCATAATATGGTATCCATACTTGTACTTTCTTTGATCTTTAGCCACTACTACTCTACCAATACTGGCATCTTCAAAATAATCACCAGGTTTAAAAATACGTGTATAGGCGACCAAAATACCTTCTTTATAACCCAGAACATGGAGTGCGTTCTGATCTTTTCCATCAATATCCTGATAGACACAGTTTTGTTCTACCACAAAAACTTCGCTTCGCAATTGTAATAGATCATATAATTCCCGGGTAGTTAATTCTGAAAATGATTTGGTTTTAATGTCTAACATACTTTTGTCATTCTGAACTTGTTTGTCAATCCTGAACAATCACATCCTTAGCATCTTCTTTACCGTATTCCGGTTGAATATTAACATGGTTAATATCGTACTTCTTAAGTACCAGATCTTCTATTTTCTGTAAAATAGTATCAAATTGAGATAAGGTTATATCCTCATTAAAATCAATATGGGCTTCCAAATGTGTTTCTTCTTCATTTAATTGCCAAATATGGACATGATGCACATTCTTTATAGAGTCCAAAGCATTTATTTCAGTAACTATTTGTTGCACAGGAATATTTTCCGGTGTAAATAACATCAATACTTTAGTGGACCGTTTTAACAGGTCAAACCCCATCCAAATCAAATACAGGGCAATTAAAAACGTCAATACACTGTCCACCCAATACAATTGAAAGTATTTCATTAATAAACCACCTATAAGAACTGCCACACTGGCCATCATATCGGTCAATAAATGCAGATAGGCACTTTTCATATTCATATTAGCTTCAGAATCCCGTTTTAGCAACAGGACACTAAAACCGTTTCCTAAGATGGCTACTATGGATAACCAAATAACCAGATTGGATTCAATCTCTTGCGGATTTCTAAAACGCTCGATAGCTTCAATAATTAATAAAACAGATATAATCATTAAAGTGGCCGCGTTAATGAATGCGGCTAAAATTTCAGCGCGTTTATAGCCAAATGTTTTGTGTAAAGACGCTTTTTTCTTTACCAGTTTATTTGCTATATAACTTATGATAAGTGATACAACATCACTGAAATTATGTAATGCATCGCTTAATAAAGAAAGGCTTCCTGATATTAAACCACCAATAACCTGTGCGGTAGTTATCAGGATATTTAAAAAAATAGAAATAAAAAGGTTCCGGCCCTTTAAATCGGTATGTGAATGCGAGTGATTATGCGTATGTGAGTGCCCCATTTAACAGGATAACGGGATTTTATCTATACGTTTTTGATGACGACCACCTTCAAATTCAGTATTTAAAAAAGTCTCAACCATTTGAATCGCCTGTGGAATAGCTGTAAATCTTGCAGGAATACACAAAACATTTGCATTGTTATGTCCGCGAATTAACTCAACTATTTCTTTATTCCAGCATAAACCGGCACGTATTTTTTGATGTTTATTAGCGGTCATAGCCACACCATTGGCACTACCACAAATTAAGACGCCATAAGTAGATTTACCGCTTTCAACATCTTCGGCAACAGGATGTACAAAATCAGCATAATCAACACTATCGGAAGCATCTGTACCGTGATTAACAACAGTATACCCGTTATCTTCAAGATATTGTTTGATAGCGAATTTATAATCGGTTCCCGCATGGTCATTTCCTATAGAAATAGTCATAATTTTAAGGTGTATTATATTTTTGTCAAAGTTAATAAATCAAAACCTGTTAACTACATTTTTAATGACATGTTAATATCTATTCATTATTTTCTAAAAAATAAACTTGGAAAATTGATCATTTTTTACAATCCGTAACATTTAGGTAACATCCAAATTAGTTTATGTAAATTTTTAGTTAAGTTATTAGCACCAAAAGGTATTTTAGTAACCAATGTTAAGTCATTTATTTATTAAAAAAAATTGTTTAATAAGGTTGTGAACAACTGTTAACAGTAAAATAAAACTACCTAAAAAATAATGAGTTAACCAGGTTAAAACCTGTTAATTTCCTATCAACAAAATTCAATAAAATACATTTCAAAATAAACCTTAAAAAAGTTATCAGCCTTATTAACACACTATAATAACCATCATTTTATTTTTAAAATTTTTAAAAGAAAAAAGTATTATAATATAATTTGTGGATAACATTTTAATTTAGATTCTTAAGATAAATCTTAATACCTTTAACAAATAACAAAATATATTACTGCTTCAATTAATTCATGGCAAAAAAGAGAAAGAGAAAATCCAGAAAAGGCATCCCAAACTTAACCAATACCATTTTAAGCTTATTAAAAAAAGAACGAAATAAAGCGTTTAACTACAAGCAAATAGCTGCCAAATTAGGTGTCAATGATGCCAGCAGTCGAAACCAAATTATAAAAACTTTAGCTAAACTTGCGGCTAAAGAAGAAATACAGCAAGTAGACAGAGGAAAATTTAAGGCTATTATAAATACCGAATATCATACCGGTATATTAGACCTGTCTCCTAAAGGATCCGGTTACATCATTTGTGATGCTTTTGATGAAGATGTTTTTATAGCCTCTAATAATATCAATAGAGCTTTAAATGGTGATGAAGTTGAATTTTACCTTTATAAAAGACGAAAACGAGGAAAACTGGAAGGTGAAATTACAGGTATCTTAAAGCGAGAAAAGAATGAATACGTTGGTGTCATTCAAATACATGAAAAGTACGCTTTTGTGATTCCGGATAGTGCTAAAATGTATAAAGATATTTTTGTTCCAATCAATAAAACATTCAAAGCAGAAGAAGGTGACAAGGTGTTGGTTAGAATTGAAGATTGGCCTGAGAATGCCGATTCACCCTATGGAAAAGTAATGAAGGTTTTAGGAAAACCGGGAGAACATAACACAGAGATCCATGCCATACTTTCCGAGTACGGCTTACCTTATGAATTTCCTTATGAAGTAGAAGATTATGCTAACAAGTTAGATACTTCCATTACAAAAGAAGAAATAGCTAATCGCAGAGATATGCGTAAAAATCTGACCTTTACCATAGATCCCAAAGATGCTAAAGATTTTGATGATGCTTTATCGTTTACGGTTCTGGGCAATGGATTGTATGAAATAGGTATTCATATTGCCGATGTATCCCATTATGTTAAAGAAGGTACTGTTCTGGATGATGAAGCCTATAACCGTGCCACGTCTGTGTATCTGGTAGACAGGGTAGTGCCTATGTTACCTGAAATATTATCGAATAATGCGTGTTCATTGCGGCCACATGAGGAGAAATACACCTTCTCAGCCGTGTTTAAAATGAATGATAAGGCCGAAGTTAAAGACCAATGGTTTGGCAGAACCGTTACTTATAGTGACGCACGTTTTGCATATGAAGAAGCCCAGGCTATTATAGAATCTAAAACAAATGAAATTCCTGGAGAAGTTTCTTTAACAGGAAAGGCTTATAAAACAGATCAAAATTTAGCTAATGCTATTTTAAAACTTGATGAATTAGCGAAGATCATGCGTAAAAAACGTTTGAAAGGCGGGGCAATTTCATTTGATAAAGTGGAAGTAAAATTCAATTTGGACGCTGATAATAATCCGGAAGGTGTTTATTTTAAAACCAGTAAAGATGCGAATAAACTCATAGAAGAGTTTATGTTGTTAGCTAATAAAAAAGTGGCCGAATTTATAGGGAAACAAAATCCTAAAAAGACGTTTGTGTATCGTGTACATGATGAACCTGACGTTAGTAAATTAGCAGCACTTCAAAACATAGTTGGGCGGTTTGGGTATAAACTTAATTTTAAAGACAGGAAATCAACATCGGCATCTTTAAACAGTTTACTATCCGAAGTCGTTGGTAAAAAAGAACAAAATTTAGTGGATACCTTAGCTATACGGAGTATGAGTAAAGCGGAATACACAACACATAATATCGGTCATTATGGTTTGGCATTCGATTATTATTCGCATTTTACGTCTCCTATTCGTCGCTATCCGGATGTTATGGCCCATAGACTTTTACAGCACTATTTAGATGGTGGAAAATCAGCTAATGAAGAAGCCTATGAAGATAAGTGCCAGCATTCCAGTAATATGGAATATTTAGCCACTAAGGCAGAGCGTGATTCTATAAAATACATGCAAATACGTTTTATGGAAGATCATAAAGACCAGGAGTTTTTAGGCGTGATTTCCGGGGTAACCGACTGGGGTATTTACGTTGAAATTATTACTAATAAATGTGAGGGAATGGTGAGTATACGTGATATTACGGATGATCATTACGTTTTTGATGAAAGTCAATATGCGTTGGTAGGCCGGCATTCTAAAAACATGTATCAGTTGGGAGATGAAGTGGTTGTAAAAGTTAAAAATACCGATTTGGTTAAAAAACATTTAGACTTTCATCTAATAGGTAAGCCGGAAGATACATAGTAACAATCTTTTGTATCAAGAACTAATTACTAAAACATTATAGACTTATGGTACTAACAACAACAAATTCCATTGAAGGACACAAAATAGAGGATTATTTAGGTATAGTAACTGGAGTATCTACTAATATAAAAAAGAAGTATTCCTTAAAGACAACTAAGAATTTAGAAATAACTTCAGACCTTATAAATGAGGCTAAAGAAGAAGCTTTTCAAAATTTAAAAACCAATGCCCTGAATCTAAAAGCTAACGCTATTGTTGGTATTAGATTAGATATTGAAACATCATCGGGTGTTTATTTTTTTGTTTCTATAACCGGAACAGCTGTAAAAGTAGCTATCTGATTAAAAATTTTCTTAAAGTTAATACACAACGGAATAATTCTTGATAATTTTACGTTTAAGTTAAAAACCTATAAATATTAATCCATGAAAAGTTTATCAACAATACTGGCCATTCTTATAACTACTGCAGTTATTGCTCAAAATTCAATAGAAAAGGAAATAGGAGAATTTAGTGAACTAAAAGTTTATGATTTAATTAATGTGGAAATGATTAAATCAAAACATAATAAAGTTGTTATTACGGGAAAGGATACTGAAAATGTTCTAATAAATAACAAAAATGGCACCTTGAAAATTAAAATGAACCTAAAAAAGATCTTTGATGGTAATGACACTAAAGTAAAGTTATATTATTCGAAGGTGGATGTTATTGATGTTAATGAAGGTGCAGCCGTCCATTCCGACGACAAAATAAAACAGTTTGAAATAGATCTAAAATCCCAGGAAGGTGGCAAAATTGAAGTCAAAGTCGATGTTACCTATGCTAATATTAAATCGGTTACCGGCGGTGTTATTAAGGTTACCGGTAAAGCCAAAAGCCAGGATGTTTCTTTGTTAACCGGTGGTGTTTATAAAGGGGCGGAGCTTAAAACCGACAAAACCGAAGTAGCTATCAGAGCTGCAGGTGAAGCTTATGTTAATGCTAAAGATCTGGTAGATGTTAAAATTAGAGCCGGTGGGGATGTATTCATTTATGGCGACCCTGAGACGGTTAATGAGGACCGTGTTTTTGGAGGCAGGGTAAAACGAATGTAAATAAATTAATGAAATAAAACTTCTAATAAAACCGCTAATTTTAGCGGTTTTTTCTTTTTAATAACACTGAAATAACTATAAGAAAAATCATAAAATATTTCTTTACTTTGTGTAAAGCTTCATAAAAGTATGTTTGATGATATCTTAACAGCTATTCCTTTCGGAATTATACTGGCCTTTACCATTGGTCCGGTGTTTTTTGTGCTGTTGGAAACGGGTGCCACTAAAGGATTCAGAAGAGCTTTAATATTTGATTTAGGTGTTATTTTAGCCGATATCCTGTTTATTCTTGTGGCATTTTTCAGTACCAATCGATTATTAGACAGAGTAAAGGATGATCCTAATTTTTTAATATTCGGAGGTGTTTTGCTAATAGCTTATGGTATCATTTCTTTTATAAAAACATCAAAATCTTTTCGTGAGATTGTTAGGGAATATCACGCTGTAGAATTTAAAAGAGGTTATGGCAGATTGTTTTTAAAAGGATTCTTACTCAATTTTATTAATATAGGCGTACTGCTCGGTTGGGTTGTTTTTATAGCTTTAGCTAATACTTTAACAACTTCCGAGTACGGAGTTTTTATCTTTTTAGGTACTATTTTAGTTACTTATTTATTAGTTGATTTAGTAAAAATTGCTGTTGCTAAACGGATAAAGAAACGATTAACACCACGGTTAATATTTAAAACAAAGAAAATTGTGGCTTTGGTAATTTTAGGATTTGGCGTGCTTTTACTGGTTCAGGGACTATTTCCGGAAACCTATGAAAAGAATAAAGAAAAGCTGGAACAAATAAACCCTATAAAAGAAAAGCTTCCAGATTAACTGAAAGCTCTTTGAGGCGTCGAGCGGATTCGAACCGCTGTAAAAGGTTTTGCAGACCTCTGCCTAGCCACTCGGCCACGACGCCATAATGAAAAAAATCTATCAAAAATTTATTTTCGATAAACCTTTGAAACCGTCTCTTCCAACGAGATCAGGAATCTGCTGCAAATGTAAAAAAATTTATTACGTTTTCTTATTTAAAATTATTTTTTACGTTTATCAGTCATTTTAATGGTTACACTTTCAACATTACCACCAATAGGAGGATTTATTTTACTAACCCAAACCGTAGCTTTTTTAACTAATACATCTTCAGAAAAAATGCGGTCTAATATACGTTTTGCTACCGTTTCCAGTAGCTTTGACGGGACAGACATTTCTTCCTTTACAATGCGGTTTAAAAATACGTAATCCACTGTATCCTTTAAATCATCAGAATTTGCCGAGGTTTGTAAGTCGGCTTTTACCTCTAAATCCACCCTGTAATCACTACCAATTTTTGTCTCTTCTTTTAAACAACCGTGATAAGCGTAAACTTTAATGTTTTCAACTTTTATTATTCCCATTTTTAGTTTAATATAAAAGCACAAATATACTTATAAAGTAGGGTAACTATTATAGTAGCTGTTTAATATACATAAAGTAATAAAAACATAATTAAATTAACGAGTCAAGAATTAGTATTAAAAAAGCAACAGATGGATAGAAAAATTTTTTTAAAGAATGGAATTAAAGCAATTGGGATCATAGCTGCAGTACCTACATTAGTAACCTCATGTGAAAGTACAGATGAAGAGGTTTCTGCGAATTCATGTACAATGTCACCACGAGAAACGGCAGGACCTTTTCCAATAAAAACACCTGCCGATTTGGTAAGAGAAAATATAATTGGAAACAAACAAGGAGTACCATTATTGATGAAATTTGTTATTCAAAATGTCAATCAGGGTTGTTCGCCCCTAGCCGGTGTCTATGTAGATGTTTGGCACTGTGATGCTAAGGGGAATTATTCTGAATATTCCGACCAACTAGATGGCAATTTTACTAATGAGAGCTTTTTAAGAGGCAGACAAACAACAGACAATAATGGTAATGCGTCTTTTATAAGTATATATCCAGGTTGGTATCCAGGACGCACCCCACATCTTCATGTTGAAATAAAAGATTCTTCTAATAAATCACTATTAATTACTCAAGTTTCATTTCCGGATACGATATCAAATACCGTCTATGCAACAACAGGTTATAAAGGAACAGCAGATACAAATAACCTTAATGATGGAATAGTAGATAATTCAAACCTAGCAGATTCTGTTACCGGTAATGCATCAGATGGATATACTTTGATAAAAACAATAAAAGTACCTGGATAAAGCTGTTTTTTATTTAAGCACACCCCTTTCGGAATATTGTTTTCTGAAAGCTTTTTATAGCTAAATATGCTATTATTTCTATAAATTTGCGTTTTATTTATGATATGTCTGAAGATAAAAAACCACTCAATTTTATTGAGCAAATTATAGAAGAGGATTTAGCAAATGGAATGTCTAAAAACGACCTGCGTTTTAGGTTTCCTCCGGAACCAAACGGCTATTTGCATATAGGACACACTAAAGCTATTGGCATTAGTTTTGGGTTGGGTGAAAAGTATAATGCACCGGTTAACCTTCGGTTTGATGATACCAATCCGACTAAAGAAGAGCAGGAATATGTAGATGCTATTAAGCGTGATGTAGCCTGGTTAGGGTACAAGTGGGATAAAGAGTTGTATTCTTCAGACTATTTCCAGCAGTTGTATGATTGGGCTGTTCAGATGATTAAAGATGGTAAGGCCTATGTAGATTCTCAAACCAGTGAGGAAATGGCTGAACAAAAAGGAACACCAACACAGGTAGGAACCAACAGTCCTTACAGAGACAGAAGTGTGGCAGAGAATTTGGATTTGTTTACACGTATGAAAAACGGTGAATTTGAAGCCGGAACCCATGTATTACGTGCTAAAATAGATATGGAAGATCCCAATATGTTAATGCGGGATCCTATCATGTATCGTATTATGTTTGCACATCACCATAGAACGGGTGATGCATGGTGTATTTATCCTATGTATGATTGGACCCATGGGGAAAGCGATTATATTGAACAAATTTCACACTCCCTATGCTCTTTGGAATTTAAGCCCCATAGAAAGCTTTATAATTGGTTTAGGGATATAGTTCATGATTATAGTTCAGATACACTTCCATTGCCACCAAAGCAACGCGAATTTGCCCGTTTGAATTTAAGTTATACCATCATGAGCAAACGTAAGCTGCTGCAACTGGTAAATGAAGGCGTGGTGAAGGGATGGGATGATCCCAGAATGCCGACTATTTCAGGTTTACGAAGAAGGGGTTATACACCAAATGCCCTAAGAAAGTTTGTGGAGACAGCAGGTGTTGCCAAGCGTGATAATGTCATTGATGTATCGCTATTAGAATTCTGTATTCGTGAAGATCTGAATAAAACGGCCCCAAGGGTAATGGCAGTTTTAGATCCTGTTAAGCTTGTTATTACAAATTATCCGGAAGGTAAGGTAGAGTGGTTAGATGCTGAAAACAATCCGGAAGATGCAGCTGCCGGTTCCAGAAAAGTACCGTTTTCAAAAGAACTTTATATTGAAAAAGACGACTTTAAAGAAGAAGCCGGTAATAAGTTTTTCAGGTTGAAACTAGGAGGTGAGGTTCGTTTAAAAAATGCTTATATCATTAAAGCGGAACATGTTGTAAAAGATACAAACGGCACTATTACCGAGATACATTGTACGTATTCTGAAGATACGGCAAGAAGAGTGAAAGGAACGCTGCACTGGGTGTCTATTCAACATGCTGTTAAAGCTGAGGTTAGGGAATATGACAGGCTGTTTATGGACGAAGCACCGGATAGTCATCAGGACAAAGATTTTATGGCGTTTATCAACCCGGATTCTTTAAGAGTGATTGAAGCTTATGTGGAGCCCGGTTTAATTGATGCTAAAGTAGGGAACAGGTTTCAGTTTCAACGTTTAGGGTATTTTAATGTGGATGATGATGCAACTTCTGAAAACCTTATTTTTAATAAAACCGTTGGACTAAGAGATACCTGGGCGAAGCAAAAAACTAATCAAAACACTTTGAAACAGGTTCAACCTAAACCGCAACAACAGCAGCAATCACAACGTAAGCCAATAGACCTTATTAAGCAACTGGGTAAAAAGTATACTAACTTACCGGAAGCCAAGCAACAAAAGGTTAAATCGGAAATTTTAGAGCTGGCCGAAGGGGTTAGTTATGAAGACCTGGAACCGCTTTTTGGAACCGCTGTTAAAAAGGTTGGAACACGTATTGCAACGGCGCTTGCCCTTAGTGTTTTGCTTAAAAATGGTTTGGAAAGAAACGAAGCTATCGATAGCTTCATAACTAAAGCTTTAGAAGATAAAAACACCCTTTTAGTTACTGAGGCAGAAGCGCTTTAGAAGTTCTTCATAACGGATATAAAGCGTTAAAAAGCAATCCTGTATTATATTTTTAGCTATATTTAAGTTCTAACTATAAACTAAAATTATTATGGATGCAATGAATTTCCCAGCAATTCTTGTTGCTGCTGTTTCTGCCCTTGTTGTAGGTTTTATTTGGTACAATCCGAAAGTATTTGGTACGGCCTGGATGCAAGCCGCAGACATGAGTGAAGAGAAAATGAAAGGTGCTAATATGGCAAAGATCTTTATTATGGCCTTTATTTTTGCTGTTTTACTGGCTATGTCAATTATGCCTATGGTGATTCACCAAATGGGTGCTTTTAGTTTGGCGCAGGGAGAATTAGGAGTGCAACCTTCTTATGAAGCGTTTATGGCGGAATACGCCAATGAGTTTAGAACGTTTAAACACGGGGCGTTTCACGGTGTTATAGCCGGTATTTTCGTAGCACTTCCTATTCTGGGCACTAATGCTTTATTTGAGCGTAAAAGTGCTAAATATATTCTTATTAATACAGGTTATTGGGTAGTGACTATGGGTGTCATGGGCGCTATCATTTGCGGATGGAAATAAAAGTTTTGTAATTTTTTAACATAAACAAAGACTGAGGTGTATAACTTCGGTCTTTTTCTTTGCTATTGCTAGGCTATAAAATATATCGGACTACTTCTGAACTTCCATCGACTTGGAATAACTTACCTGTTAATGATGTGTTTTTGAGATCATCGTTTTTAGAAGCACTTGAAAACTCATCGCCCGGTAATATTACTTCATATTATATTGGGGTTTTTAAAGCCGATGCCTTGGTTGGCATTGCTATTGTTCAACGGGTTCAAATGTATTTGGATGATGTCTTCAGGCGTACCTCAAACAGTTACTTAAAACAAATAGGAAAGCAATTGGTTTCCAGGTTTGTAAGAGGAAATGCTTTGGTAATTGGCAATTTAATGCATACCGGGCAACATGGAATTTATTTTGATTCCGATGCTATTTCTCAAAATGATTTTTTGAATACCATACAAAAAGCAATCGATGTTTTGACCATTGAAATAAAGGAGCGATTCAATAAAAAAATACGCATTGTTGCGTTTAAGGATTATTTTGAAGACGATTCAATACATCAAAGCATGACTTATTTCAAAAGCCAAAACCTTTATAAAATTCAGGTGCAGCCCAATATGATGTTTCAGGTTTCTGACTCCTGGAAAACACCTGAAGACTATATTTCCGGTTTCAACAAAAAGTATAAAAGGCGCTATAAAACAGCGAGAAGAAAAAGTGCTGACTTAACTTGCAAAGAATTGGATTTAAACTACATAGAGCAGCATTCAGAGACGATTTTCAAACTTTATGAAAATGTATCTGATAATGCCAGAGTGAATTCATTTAAACTGGATCGCAACCATTTTTTAAGTTTAAAGAAGTATCTAAAAGAATCATTCAAGGTTTTTGGGTATTTCCTAAAGGACGAACTCATTGGTTTTTATACTTTGATAATGAATGGCCATTGTTTGGAAACCTATTTTTTGGGTTATAACAAGGAGCTCCAACGTCAATATCAAATGTATTTAAATATGCTTTTTAACATGGCTTCTTTTGGTATTGAAAACAACTTTAAAACCATTGTATATGCCAGAACCGCCATGGAGATCAAAAGTTCTATTGGAGCCAAACCCCATACCATGCACGTGTATTTGAAGCACACCAATAACTTTATTGCCAATACGGTTTTAAAGTGCGTGGTTAAGTATATGAACCCCATACGGAAATGGGAAGAAAGGCATCCTTTTAATAAAATCAATTAGTGCTATATTTGTATAAAAAGGTGTAAGAACTTATTAATACCTTGACAAATTAGCTTAAAATCCCTCATATTAATTATTATAAACGGCCTCGTTTTTTTGGTAGTTGTCATGCTGTCAATTACATTTTACGGGCAGTTTTCAGATGTACTGCAAAATAGGATTCTGCAACAATTAAATTCCATTAAAACCCTGAAACAAAATCAGATTGAAAAACTAATTCAATCTGAATGGAGTAATTTTATCAATGTGTCCAATATAGAAGAAGACAGCTTGAATTTTAAGTTACCGGAAAAAGATTTTAAAACAGGTATTTATGATTTCACAAAGTACAATAAAAATCATCAGCTAACTATTGGTTTAGTTGATGTAAAGCATGGTAAACACACTATAAAAATTATACCTTACAGTAAAGTGATGAATATTTTGCTGGAGCGGACCGGAATGGGAGAAACGGGGGAATCGTATTTGGTGGGAGATGATTACAGAATGCGGTCGCAATCACGTTTTTTTAAGGATTCCGTACCATATGATATTATTGTAAAAACAACAGGGGTGTCAAATGCTTTATCGGGTGAGTTTGGAAAAGGCCTGTATAAAGATTATAGACATGTTGATGTCTATGGTGTATACGGCCCTATTGAAATACAGAATCTTAAGCTAGTCATACTTTCTGAGATAGATAAAGAAGAGGTAGAAGCACCATTACAAAGCTTGAAAAGCAGGCTTTTTGTCTTAATGTTTTTAATTCTGATCATAGCCATTTTCATTTCTTTGTTCCTTACCAGAATAATTGCCAACCCAATTTTAAATATGAAAAACAGCCTGAAAGAAATGGCAGATGGTAATTATAATGAGATCAATAGGTTTACAAAAAACTCTAATGAAATAAAGGAAATGTTTGAGGCCCTGGATAATTTAAAAAAGTCATTACAAGGTGCGGTAAATTTTTCTGAGGAAATTGGAGAGATGAATTTGAACTCAGAATACATCCCTAAAAGTAAAAAAGACGCTTTAGGAAAAAGCTTGATTAAAATGAGGGATAAGCTAAAAGAGTTCAGAAGTAATGAAAACATAAGCCGTATTAACACTAAACGTCAATTAGTGGATGGTTTGGAGAATGAAAGACAACGACTTTCCAGAGAGCTTCATGACGGATTAGGTCCGTTATTAACATCGTTAAAATTTTATATTGATAATAAGGTTGATAACAAGGTGTTACGTTTGGAGATGGGAAAAATAATTGATGACACCATTTCTGAGATCCGGATCATGTCTAATGCGTTGGCACCTTCTACTATGAACGATTTTGGCGTTGGTGCCGCACTTACAAATTTTACGGAAGACATTAAGAAAGCATCTGATGCTTCCATCGTGTTTGAAGATCTTTTAAAGCAGAAGAACAGTAGACTTACAAAGAACCAGGAAATTCATATATTTAGAATAACCCAGGAATTAATAAACAATACGTTAAAATATGCGAAAGCGAAAAATATAAGGATTACATTATCAGAATTTGATGATTTTGTGTCCCTGTTTTATTTTGATGATGGGGTAGGGTTTAATATGGATAATGTAACACTGGGTTCAGGTATTATTAACATCAGGGAAAGGGTTGAAATTTGCAACGGGAAGATTAAAATAAACTCCAAACAAGGAAGGACAACTTTTGATATAGAATTACCTATAAAAAATGAAAACAATTAAACTCGTTATTGCCGATGACCATGAACTGTTTAGAAATGGTCTGAAAGAATTATTAAAAAGGCATCATGATATTGAAGTCATAAGCTGTGTTGGTGATGGCGAAGAGTTTATTGAACTCGTTAAAGCTAACCGGGAGATAGATATTGTTCTGTTGGATATCACTATGCCAAACATGGATGGATTTGAGGTTTTAAACGAAATAAAAGACTTAAACCCGGCCATTAAGCCAATAATAATATCTATGCATGACGAGGGAAATTATATTGCTAAATGTGCTAAAATGGGTGCCTATAGCTATTTATTAAAAAACACTGATCAAGAAGAACTTATAAAGGTTGTTCGCATAGTTAGTAAAGGAAAGAAATACTTCAGTCCCAAAATATCTGAAAAGATGATTGATTATATGTCTGATAATTCCATAAGCGAAAACATACTTTCAAAAAAAGAAATAGAGGTGCTGACATTAATCTCAAAAGGAAACACAACCAAGGAAATTGCTGCCTTACTTTATGTTAGTAAAAGAACCATAGAAACCCATCGTTCTAATATCCTTAAGAAGTTAAGTGCTAAAAATACTGCAGAGCTTATTATAAAAGCGGTAAAAATGAAACTTATTTAATCAAATATCCGTATTTATACGGATATACATTAAGTGATTTCATAGAACTCCAAATGCTATGCTCTGTATTTATATTTGAGTGAATTTTAAAACGGAAGGATTATGAGAACACTAATTTTTACTTTAGCGATGGTCTTTATAGCTTCTGGTGTTTTTGCTCAAAAAAGAAGTGACCTTAAAGGACCGGCTTATAAGAACTACAAACCGTGGTTAAATAAGGATAAAAGTGAACCCGCTACTGTTGTTTATACAACTACAAAAAAGGAAAAGTTAATGGGCCCGGCTTTTAAAAACAATAAACCTTGGCAGAATAACAATAATAAAGAATACAATAAAGTTGCCTTTAACTCAAAAAGAGTTGAATTGAAAGGCCCTGCGTTTAAAAATTACAAGCCCTGGAAAAAAGATTCTGATGAAAGCAAAACAAAAATGGTCATGACTCCAAATAAGGCAGACCCCGATGAAACAGCTCATAATAACTAACGTAAAAAGCCCTTAATTTTTAAGGGCTTTTTTTGATCCTCCTGCTTTTCAAAACAAAGCTTTAATATAATTTATTCGTCTTCATTTTTCCTGGCCTGCTTTTTCATAGCTTCACCAATCTGGTTACTGGCAGTAAAACTAGCTACCATGTTGTTTAGCATATCGCTTCCGGCCTGTGGTGAATTTGGTAACAGGATTAAGTTACTATTAGTTTCTTCGCCTATAGCCTGTAAGGTGTCATAATGCTGTGTTACTACGATAAGCGCAGAAGCTTCCTGGGAATTGATGCCAACTTTGTTAAGCACTTCAACAGACTCTTCCAGTCCGCGGGCAATTTCCCTGCGTTGATCGGCTATACCTTGCCCTTGCAGACGTTTGCTTTCAGCTTCGGCTTTTGCTTTTTCAACAATTAAGATACGTTGTGCATCCCCTTCAAACTGAGCAGCGATCTTTTCGCGTTCAGCAGCATTAATACGGTTCATGGCCTCTTTTACCTGGGCGTCCGGATCAATATCCGTTACAAGGGTTTTGATGATATCATAGCCATACTCAGACATGTATTCCTGTAGCTCGCGTTTTACGGCTATAGCAATATCGTCTTTTTTAACAAAGACGTCATCCAGTTTCATTTTTGGTACTTCGGCACGAACTACATCAAAAACAAAAGATGTAATCTGATCATGAGGATATTCCAGTTTATAAAAGGCGTCATAAACTTTATCTCTTATGACTAAATATTGCACGGAAACCTTCAATTTTACAAATACGTCATCAAGGGTTTTAGTTTCTACAATAACATCTAACTGTTGGATTTTTAAACTCAGTTTTCCCGAAATTCTATCTACAACAGGGATCTTTAGCTGAAGACCCGAATGACGTATACTTTGAAAGCGTCCAAAACGTTCTA
Source organism: Seonamhaeicola sp. (assembly GCF_028281565.1). Lineage (GTDB taxonomy): Bacteria > Bacteroidota > Bacteroidia > Flavobacteriales > Flavobacteriaceae > Seonamhaeicola. The sequence continues at coordinate 98,127 of NZ_JANQJQ010000009.1, read as the reverse complement.
TAACTGCTGCGGTTTGTTGTTTAACAATAAAGAAGGAAGAGATTAATATAATTAATCCGAAAAAAATAATAGGAATCAAAAGATAGTTCATGGTTTATATAATATTTGTTAGAATAAATGTGTTACTAAATTTAAGTTATATTTGCCCTTTAACCCAAAAATGCTATGAAAAAATTACAGCTTATACTATTAGTAGTATTATCCCTAACTTTTGTTACAAATAGTTTAGCCCAACGTGGCAGATATCCTATTACCAACGGTATTTCGGTTGCCGGAGGTTTCAGTCAATTAGATATTGCTACGGATAATTTCATTACAGAGAAAGGGAAAGGTTTTGCCGGTGGATTTTTAGCCACAGTTGATATCCCATATCAATGGTATAATGTTAGTTTTGGTATGCAACTTTCTGAAAATACTATAGGCATTTCTGCAAGGCCCTCAATGTTAAGCGCCAGCAATCCCAATGAGTTTATTGACTATAAATTATTTATGGCCCAGGTGGCTTTATTTATGAACGTTAAGATAATTGAAGACCATTTCACTATCGATGTTGGTCCTATGTTGCAATACAACAGTAAATTGGAGTTAAAAGAGGATTCTCAGGAAAACTACTATATAAACAATTATTCTAATCTAACAGCCAGTGATATATCTGATATATCCCGATTCAATATAAACGGTGCCATAGGTGCTTCTTTAGGTATTAAAAACTTTAAACTCAGGGCCCAATATATTTATGGCTTTACCAATATTTTTAATAAGCTGGACGGTAAAAATTTGGATACTTCAGGTGGCGAAGACAGGCTTAAAGGCCATATGAATATGCTTGTGCTGGGAGCAATTCTTTCGTTTTGATACATTTTTTAATGTGTCACTCTGTCCCGATAGCTATCGGGATCATTTCAGGGTCTCTAAAAGGTCACCGATTTGTTTGTCAAGTTCCTGTACCTGATCGATGGTAGGTCTAATATCATTCGTTTTTACGGTCTCGCCTCTTTCATAACCAATGTAGTCTCTCCAACCTTTAGACCTAATATGTCTGCGTTTTCTAACTAAATTATACAATGAATCTTCCTTCAGGTTTTCAACTTCAGAATAATCAATCTCTAAGGAAATTTCAGGATACAAATCGTTTAGAATCTTTTTAGCCATAAAAAAATGTCCCGTTTCATTGGGGTGAACCGCATCCGGAATTAAAGTAAAAGCAGAATCTATTTGTTTAAATTCTGCCTGGATTTTACTTAAATAGCTATGTAAATCTATAACAGGAACATCTTCAAATTCTAAAAGCCAATTGGCATAAGTTTTAAGGACTTCCTTGTTGTAATATGCATAAGGTGTATTGTATGAATAAGTATCGCTATCGACTAACAGGTAGTCTTTTTTTTGTGCCGCATCAAAAATGGTTGGTGTCAGTAATATGATTTTGGCGCCTTGTGCCTCCACCTTATCTTTTAACTTATAAATACCTTTTTTATAATTGTTGAATCTGGTACTGTCTAACTCAGAATAGATGCCGTCATTCATGCCGTAACAAGCCAGGACTAAGTCCGGTTTGGTATAGTTTAAAGCGTTGTCTAACCGGTTGTGAACCCATGGCCTGGGAAAGCCATGGTCAGGTTCTGAATCGCCTGAAACGGTTTCACTCGATAGGCCAACACTTATAATATCCAGAGGCTTTTCAGGGTAGTTTTTTCTAAGATAATACTCAATAAAATCAACATATCTGCCATTTTCCGTAATACTGTTTCCAAGGATCAAAACCTTTTTATTATGTAAGGGATATAAATCTTTTTCTGAATGGTTACACGAACAAAACAGTACAATTATGGCAATTAAAAAAAAGTGTTTCATGATGTTATAATATATCGATTATGGCATGTATTCGTTTAGTAGTTTCAACCTTTCCAATCATAAACATGATATCGAACACATCGGGCCCCTGTAACGCACCAACCAAAGCTAAACGCAATGGCATCATAACTTTTCCGAAACCGATTTCGTTAGAAGTGATCCAACCCTTAATAGTGGTCTGAAGATGTTCTACAGTAAACTCCTCGGTACTATCGATGAGGCCTAGAACCGAGTTAAGAATACCTTTAGTGTCTTCTTTAAGGGCTTTCTTTGAGGCTTTTTCATCATAGCTTTTTGGTGCCTGGAAAAAGAAATAACTTAGATCCCAAAAGTCAGAAACAAAGGTTGCACGTTCTTTTACAAGCCCAATAACCAGTTCAATATAGTTGACATCAATATCATTTAATTGAGGGTATTCCTCTTTAAACGCTTTAGCCAAATCACCGTTAGACTGTTCCTGCATGTAATGATGGTTGAACCATTTAATTTTATCAGGATCAAAACGCGCTCCGGCTTTGTTAACGCGATTTAGATCAAAGGCTTTAATAAGTTCCTCTAAACTAAAGATTTCTTGTTCCGTTCCAGGGTTCCAGCCTAAAAAGGCTAAAAAGTTGACCACAGATTCAGCAAAATAGCCATCTTCTTTGTACCCTCTGGAGATCTCATGTGTTTTAGGGTCTTCCCATTGTAACGGGAATACGGGAAAGCCTAGCTTATCACCATCACGCTTACTTAGCTTGCCCTTTCCCGTTGGTTTTAAGATCAATGGTAAATGGGCAAATTCAGGAGCCTCCCAATCTAAAGCCTGGTATAATTGATAGTGTAATGCTAAAGAAGGTAACCACTCTTCGCCACGAATAACATGTGTGATCTCCATTAAATGATCATCCACAATATTAGCCAGATGATAGGTTGGCATACCATCACTTTTAAACAACACCTTATCATCCAGAATATTCGTATCTATTTTAATGTCCCCTCTGATAATATCTTTTAAGTGTAGAGTGTCGTCTTGCGGTGATTTAAATCGGATCACATAATTTTCGCCGGCCTCGAGCTTTGCTTTTACTTCTTCGGCAGAAAGCGATAAAGAATTACTCAGTTTTAATCTATTATGCCAATTGTAAATAAAAGTTTTTCCTTTAACCTCATGGTCTTTTCTGTGAAAATCCAGGATTTCAGCGGTATCAAAAGCATAATAGGCACGACCACTTTCAATAAGCTGTTCTGCATATTGCTTGTATAAACCTTTACGTTCACTTTGTCTGTAAGGGCCGAATTTTTCGTTTTTATCGGGGCCTTCATCAAACGGAATGCCACACCAATTCAGCGCATCAATTATATATTTTTCCGCACCTTTAACATAGCGGCTTTGATCCGTATCCTCAATACGTAAAATAAAATCACCACCGTGTTTTTTAGCAAATAAATAGTTGAATAACGCAGTACGAACTCCGCCAATATGTAAAGGGCCTGTTGGGCTGGGTGCAAAACGCACACGAACGCTTTTGGTCATGTTTTTTATATTTAAGGGCAAAAGTAAATGAATTTTTTCGTTTATAATTTACATGGTCAAAATGAAAAAAATTTATTGACTAACAAAGCGATGCCCTGAGCCGGTCGAAGGGTGGTTTCTTTGAAGAAAGATACAATTAACACATTATTATAAAGGGTGTACTGAATAAAATTGTAGTTTAGTATTATGCAAAACTTTGAAGCCATAAAAAACAAGCTGGAAGCTTTTATTAAGCGCTATTACACCAATGAGTTGCTCAAGGGGACCATTTTGTTTTTTACCATGGGGTTGTTGTATTTTCTATTCACGCTTTTCATTGAGTATACCTTATGGTTGGGAACAGGCGCAAGAACAGTCTTGTTTTGGCTGTTTATAGCTGTTGAGTTAGCACTTTTAGTAAAGTTTATAGTATTACCTGTTGTCAAACTATTTAAGCTAAAAGAAGGCATTAATTACCAGGAGGCCTCTAAAATAATCGGGAGTCATTTTCCCGAAGTAAATGATAAATTACTGAACGTACTTCAGCTTAATGATAACCCGGCACAATCAGAATTACTACTGGCCGGTATTGAGCAGAAGTCCGTTGAATTAAAACCTGTTCCGTTCAAACTCGCCATTAATCTAAGGCAGAACGTAAAATATTTAAAGTACGCTGCTGTCCCGGTTTTAATTCTTTTGATAACTTTTTTAACTGATAATTTGAATTGGTTTAGTAATAGTTACCAACGGGTGGTGCATTATAAAACCGAATATGAACCACCGGCACCATTTCAGTTTTTCGTAGTCAATGAGAATTTACAAACCATAGAGAATAAAGATTTTAAACTTATGGTAAGGACTGCCGGTGAGTTGATCCCGGAGAATGTCCAAATTGAGTATGACAATGAAATTTACTTTTTACATCAAACCGGAGTAGGTGAATTTGAGTATGTTTTCACGCAACCCAAAGCACCGATTGAATTTCAATTACATGCCAATAATGTTAGCTCAAAGCCCTATGAACTCAATATTATTAAAGCGCCTTCTTTGCTGAGTTTTGAAATGATTCTAGATTATCCTAAGTATACTAAAAAGCAAGATGCCGTTTTAAAAAGTACGGGGAATGCTTTGGTTCCTGAAGGCACTAATATTACATGGCAATTAAAAACCAAATCCACCGATTATGTAAATCTTTATACTGAGGATACTACAAGATTTAATAAGGACAATGGTGTTTTTAAAACTTCTAAGCGCGTTTTAAGGAATTTGGATTATAGCATTAGTACCAGCAACAAGAACCTGCAGGATTATGAGAATCTGGCTTTTAGAATCGATGTTGTTAAAGACCAATATCCTGAGTTAAACATTCAAATGGAAGTGGATAGCCTGGACCAGCAAACCTTGTATTTCTTTGGACAAGCCAGTGACGATTATGGTTTTAGTAAGCTGCAATTAGTTTATTATCCTGCGGATTCTGAGGATAACAAACAAATTGAGACCATGCCTATAACCAATTCCAATATTGCTGAGTTTATTAGTGCATTTCCGAATAATTTGGAAATTGTTGAAGGCATACCCTATAATTTATACTTCCAAGTATTTGATAATGATGTAGTTAACAACTACAAAAGCATTAAAAGCACGGTTTATACTTATAGAAAACGAACCAGGGAGGAAGCGATTCAAAAACAATTGGATGAACAGAGTAAAACCATCCGGGATCTTAACAAATCCTTAAATAGGTTTGAAGAGCAGGATAAGATCTTAGAGGAACTTACAAGGACTCAAAAAGAAAAACCGGATTTGAATTTTAATGATAAAAAGAAATTGGAATCATTTTTAAAGCGTCAGAAACAGCAAGACGACATGATGAAAAGTTTCAATAAGAAATTCAAGAATAATTTAGAGAAGTTTCAAAACGAGAATTTGGAAGAGGATCCGTTTAAGGAAGATTTGGAGAAGCGGTTAAAGGAGAATGAAGCGCAGTTGGAAAAGGATGAAAAGCTACTGGAAGAATTAAAAAAACTCCAGGAAAAAATCAATAAGGATGAGTTGGTTAAAAAGCTTGATCAGCTGGCAAAACAGAATAAGAATAAAAAGCGAAGTCTCGAACAACTGATAGAATTGACCAAACGATTTTATGTTGAAAAGAAACTTGAAAAGTTAAAAGAAGATTTGATGAGGCTGGCCAATGATCAGGAGAAACTTTCTGATCAGGATGAGAAGGAAAATACCGTTGATAAACAAGAGGAGCTTAACAAAGCGTTTGATGAATTTACCAAGGAACTAGAGGATTTAAAGAAAGAGGGGAAAGCCTTAAAAAAGCCAATAGAGATTCCTCAGGATAAGCTAGACGAAAATGAAATAAAAAAGGAGCAGCAAAAAGCTTCTGATGAATTGCGCAAGGGTGAACAGGAAATGCCCAATGAGACGGATGAGCAGAAACCTTCTGAGAAGCAAAGTCAAAGTCAGAAGAACGCTCAAAAAAGTCAAAAGAACGCCGCTAAGAAAATGAAGCAGATGGCTCAGAGTATGCAAAGTGCCATGAATGCTTCGGGAGGAGAACAAATGCAGGAAGATATGGAGATGTTACGTCAGATTTTGGATAATTTGGTGTTGTTTTCTTTTGATCAGGAAGCCCTCATGGACCGTTTTAAATCTATAAACGGAGAACACAATAAGTATGCATCCTATTTGCGTAAGCAACATACCTTAAGAGAACACTTTGAGCATATAGATGATAGTTTATTTGCATTGTCGCTTCGCCAGCCTAAACTGTCGGAAACAGTCAATAAGGAAATCACAGAAGTCTATTTTAATATAGATAAAGCTATTAGTTTGTTGGCGGAGAACCAGCTGTACCAGGGAGTGTCTAATCAGCAATTCGCCATTACGGCGGCTAATAATTTAGCTGATTTCCTGAGTAATATTCTTGATAGCATGCAGGAGAGTATGAGTATGTCGGCCGGAAAAGGGCAAGGTGATATGCAATTACCCGATATCATCATGAGCCAGGAAGAGCTCAACAAAATGATGGAAGAAGGGCTTAAAAAGTCTGAAGAGGGTAAAAAACAAAATGAGGGTAAGCAGAAAGAAGGAGATGAAGGTAAAGAAGGTGATAAGGAGGGTAAGGATGGAGAGAAGCTCCATGGGGAGGGAGAAGGTACTAATGAAGAACTTGATGGGTTGTTATATGAAATTTACCAGGAGCAACAAAAGTTACGTAATGCTTTAAAGGATAAAATTGCTAAAGAAGGATTGGGATCAAAGGGAAATAATTTGACCCGGAAAATGGAAGATATAGAGTTGGAGTTATTGAATAAGGGATTCACCAATCAAACGCTTAAGAAAATGATGGAGCTTAAGCACCAATTATTAAAAATGGAGAATGCAACTTTTGAACAAGGAGAGGATGATAAAAGAGAATCGGAAACCAATAAAGAACAGTTTAATAATACTTCCGGAAACCAAATTCCAACCGCAAAACAATATTTCAACACTATTGAGATTTTAGACAAACAAGCCTTACCTTTGCAGCAAATTTACAGAAAGAAAGTGCAAGCGTATTTTAAGAAATCTAATGATTAACTTTAACTACGAAACTGATTTTTCATTAGCCGACGAACAAAGAATCTCTACATGGATTTTAGATGTTATTAACTCTGAGGAACACAAACTTGAGGAGATTAATTATGTGTTTTGTGATGATGACTATTTACATAAATTGAATGTTGAATTCCTCGATCACGACACTTTAACTGACATTATTAGCTTTGATTATTCGGTCGGAAAAATTATACAGGGCGATATATTTATTTCCGTAGAAAGGGTGGCCGATAATGCTGATGATTTTGGTGTTGCTTTTGAAGAAGAGCTACATCGTGTTATCGTTCATGGGGTATTGCACTATTGTGGTTATAAGGATAAATCCGCTGAAGATACTGAAGCAATGAGAAGCAAGGAAGATTACTATTTGGAGCGACTTGCTTAGAATCAGGATTTCGACGTATATTTGCAAATTCATTTACATTGAGACAGAAGTCTGAATAATGAATGTTCCACGTGGAACATCTTTAAAATAAAAAGTAATGTTTAACGAAGTTTATGATGTTATTGTAGTTGGTGCCGGTCATGCCGGTAGTGAGGCTGCTGCAGCCGCTGCCAATATGGGTAGTAAAACGTTGTTGGTTACCATGAACTTGCAAAACATTGCTCAAATGTCGTGCAACCCGGCTATGGGTGGTATTGCAAAAGGACAAATTGTGCGTGAGATCGATGCGCTTGGTGGTTATAGTGGTATCGTGTCTGATACCTCAGCTATTCAATTTAAGATGCTTAATAAATCTAAGGGACCCGCTATGTGGAGTCCGAGAGTACAGAGTGACAGAATGCGGTTTGCTGAGGACTGGAGGATGCTTTTGGAGCAAACCGAAAACTTGGATTTTTACCAGGAAATGGTGTCGGGATTATTGATTGAAGGTGATCAGGTTGTAGGTGTAAGAACATCGCTTGGTGTTGAGATAAAATCGAAAACGGTTGTATTGACTAATGGTACTTTTTTGAATGGATTAATTCATATAGGCGATAAGAATTTTGGAGGAGGAAGAGCTGGAGAAAAAGCGGCTACCGGTATCACTGAACAATTAGTGGATTTAGGTTTTGATTCCGGTAGAATGAAAACAGGAACACCTCCACGTGTTGATGGCAGGTCATTAGATTATTCTAAAATGATTGAGCAACCAGGTGATGATAACCCTGAAAAATTCTCGTATTTAAATGTCACTAAACCTTTGGAAAAGCAACGGTCTTGTCACATGACTTATACCAGTCCGGAGGTGCATGATTTGCTTCGTGAAGGGTTTGACAGGTCACCCATGTTTAATGGTAGAATTAAGAGTTTAGGCCCAAGGTATTGTCCTTCTATTGAAGATAAAATTAATCGTTTTGCGGATAAGGACAGGCATCAATTATTTATAGAACCGGAAGGCTGGAATACCGTGGAGGTTTATGTAAATGGGTTTTCAACATCCCTTCCGGAGGATGTTCAGTTTAAAGCATTGCGCTCTGTAGCAGGTTTTGAGAATGTGAAATTTTTTAGACCCGGTTATGCTATAGAATATGATTATTTTCCACCGACGCAGTTAAAGCACACTTTGGAAACCAAGCTTGTAAACGGACTTTATTTTGCGGGGCAGATCAATGGAACTACAGGCTACGAAGAAGCCGCTTCTCAGGGTCTGATGGCAGGCATCAATGCCAGTTTAAAAGTTCAGGTAAGAGATACGTTTACATTAAAAAGAGATGAAGCTTATATAGGTGTTTTAATAGACGATTTGATTACAAAAGGCACGGAAGAACCTTATAGAATGTTTACGTCTCGTGCAGAATACAGAACGTTGTTACGTCAGGATAATGCCGATCTACGTTTAACTCCTAAAGGTTATGAATTGGGGTTAGCTAGTGAAAAGCGTCTTAAAAGGATGGAGGAAAAACACGAAGCGGCTGAAAAATTTGTCTCGTTTTTTGAAACTACAAGTGTAAAGCCGGAAGCAATTAATCCGATATTGGAGAATAAAAATTCAGCACCTGTAAAACAATCCGGAAAACTTTTTAAGATTTTTGCCAGACCTAATATTGAGATGGAAGATATCAGAAAAGTGTCCAGTGTTGAGTCTTATATTCAGGATCATAATCTGGATAGGGAAGTGATAGAGCAAACAGAAATTCAGGTAAAATATTCCGGGTATATTGCTAAGGAAAAAAACAATGCCGATAAACTAAACCGATTAGAATATGTAAAAATTCCTGAGAATTTTGATTATTCTAAAATCAAATCCATGAGTTTTGAGGCGCGTGAAAAACTAAAAAAAATACAACCAACAACCGTATCGCAAGCCTCAAGAATCAGTGGCGTCTCACCAAACGATATTTCCGTTTTATTGGTGTATATGGGTCGGTAAATTTTTTAATGTTCCACGTGGAACATTAGGTTTAATTTTTATTTTTTGTCATTCTGAACTTGATTCAGAATCTATTCCAAATGAAAAACAATTCTCCTTTTTTAACTCTAAAAGACCATGCCGTTTCAGGAGAAACTTTTGAGTTGATTCAAAATGAAACATTCGGTTTTTTAGAAACCACGCCACAACCTTCTAAGGAAAAATTACCCGAATATTATCAAAGTGAAGATTACATTTCACACACAGATGCCAGGAGAAATTTATTTGAAAAAGTATATCATGTAATCAGAACCATATCTTTAAAACAAAAATCAAAATTGATTAATGCGTTTCAACCGGAAAGTAAACATCTTTTAGATGTTGGATGTGGCACCGGTGATTTTTTGCAGGAAGCTTTAAAAAATAATTGGACAGTTTCCGGAATAGAACCTAATGAACAAGCCCGGGCTATTGCCAATAAAAAAACTAATGAGTCTGTTTTTGAAATTGAGAAACTTTTGGAATTTGAAACACACAGTTTTGATGTCATTACACTTTGGCATGTTTTGGAGCACTTACCAAATTTGGAAGATCACTTGGCTGTTTTCAAAAAACTTTTAAAACCAAATGGTGTTTTAATAATTGCTGTACCAAACTATAAAAGTTTTGATGCAAAACACTACAAAGAATTTTGGGCCGCCTATGATGTGCCAAGACACCTTTGGCATTTTAGTAAATCATCTATTTCAAGATTAGTGTCTAAATTTTCAATGCGAGTTGTAAAAATAAAACCCATGTGGTTTGATGCATTTTATGTGAGCCTGCTTTCTGAAAAATATAAAACCGGAAAAATGAATCCCGTTAAAGGATTTTTCATAGGAGCTGTATCAAATTTTAAAGGCTTAACCTCAAAAGAAGTGTCTTCTTTAATTTATTGTATAAAAAACAGCTGAAACTTATTTTAATTAACGTTCTTTTGAGTTTAGCAATAGAGGTGTCGAAATACCTGCCTGATTTTTAAAAGCCTCTTAAATGGCTTTATTTTAACCCTGTGCTAATAAAAGTTTTTAATTGCTGAGTTGTATTTCAATAAGTTTTATTTATAGAGTTAATTCCGGGTTAATTTCAACTTCATAATCTATTTTGTTTATTACATTTGTCCGAGCTAAAAACAAAAAAATGAAACCGACATGATTAAATAATTATTTAATTATGTAAGGTTACATGTGACCGATTAAAACAATAAAAATAAACACATGAAAAACTTAATTTACCTTATACTAATAGCTTTTGCATTTACATCTTGCCAACAACAAAAAATTGGTTATGTTGATAATTCCATCTTGATTAATGAAATTCAGGAAAAGAAGGATTTAGAAACTAAATTTCAGGGAAAGCAAGAAGCTTTTAAGAAAAAAACGGATAGTATTAGTCAGGCTTTTCAATTAGAAGTACAACAAACTCAACTTACGGCTCAAAAATCGTCTCAGAAGAAAGCTCAGGAATTAATGGGTGGTTTACAGCAAAAGCAACAATTACTGCAACAGCAAATACAATTTGAAGAGCAGCAGTTAAATCAATTGGCCCAGTCTGAAATTGATTCTTTAATTATTAAAGTGAAGGACTTTGTAAAAAGCTATGGCAAAACAAATGGTTATACCTATATTTTAGGTACAAGTGATGGTGCTGCATCAGTACTTTATGGTACGGATGAAAACAATTTAACTCAAACCATTTTAGAGGCCCTGAATGCTGAATACAATAACGAATAACGCTTAAATATTATTTACAATACCCTCTATTAACGTATTGATATCCAGTAAATTACCGTTTATTCTCAAAGCCTGGTAAACCACCTTTTTATCATGGACCTTTAACACGGTTAAGGGTAGATCCCTACCCGGTATTTCCCCTATTTCTTTTGGGGTAACATACCTCATGAGAGAAGTAATACGTTTCAAGGTATCTAAGGAAATAGTACTTTTATAAATCCCTTTTTTTGATACGTTATCTAAACCGTTATAAACCATACGGCCACTATCATAAATATGTAAATCGTATACCGGGCACTTTCCAAGGCACCTTCCTTTCGAATAAGAAACAACTATTTTATCCGGAGTGCTTTGCGGTTTCTTTTTTCCTGCAGAACAAGATGAGAAAGTGATCATGATCATTATAATTATTGTTAAATATTTCATGTCGTTATATCTTAAATGGAGGTTTAAAAAAGCTTGCAACAAAGCATATAGCGCTTCTAAAAGCCACTTTGTTACAAGCTATCATACTAACCAACCAAAAAAACTAATTTATTTTGTTTTTGAACAATGTGACTTCTTGGGGTTTCCAAAGGTATTGGCATGTTTCCAACTGCCCGGAGCGGGAAGCATATTCCTTCCTTTTGATGTTCTGGATGCTCCTAAATTGTTCCTTATATAATCTCTTAGGGACACAAGTTCAGGGTGATCATACATCAATTGAATTTTTTGCTCAGCAATACTGTTTCCGTTAACCCCTCCGTTTCTGGTTACAAATACTGCAAAGACCTCGGCAATATCTTCCCCCGGGTTTGTTGATGCATATTGTGTAACAAATCGACGCTCGTATTTGTTATAAAAATTGTCCAATCCGGTCTCAGAGTCACTGGCTTTAAGATATTCTCCCCAGATATCGGCCCAAAATTGGCCATATAATTTATTGATATAAGATGCCTGTTTAGAACAACCTTCACCGGTAAAAAAGTTATTACAGGAGGATTCATTGATACCTGAATTAACCTGATCGTTGTTTAGGGTTAAAATGTGGGCAAACTCATGAATTATAGTATAGATCAGTTCCTGTTCATCATCACTGTAGTTTATGGCAATGGCCATTTGCCATTTAGAAAGATCAGAACTGGTTTCAACAACAAACCCTGCTGTACCGGAAGGCTCTCCGTTGAAAATTAAAAACTCGCTCATCTTAGATCTGTACTTTGGAGGCACTACTTTTTTTGTTAAGTCCCATATGTGTTGATGCTTTTCAATATCCTGCTGGTACACGAGATCCTGCCCGGTAACTTTGTAGTCCTGTACTTTAACAATGTTATCTCCCTCTACTCTATAAAGGGTGATATCGCCGTCACTTCCGTTCGGGTTATCATCTCCGGGTTCACTGCCATTACTGTCATCATCACCATCATCATTAGGGTCATTACCCACATCAACAATAGTACCGGTTAGGTCTTCTTCATAAATGTCTTCATTGTTGCAGGAATTAAAAATGAATAAAAGTGAAAATAAGATCGCAAGGATTGAAATATGTTTTAAATTTTTCATCTGTTTTTTAATTTTTAGATTCAACGTGGTTTGTAGGTAAAACAGTTCCTGACAAAAACACCCTACTTTTTATTTAATTTTTATTTAGTTTTGGAAAAAGACCCATCTAACAAATGACAATGAAATCTGTTTGCGAGAAAGAAACTTACAAAGCGATTTTCCATACGTATTCTGAAACCTTGCGAAATTTTATATACTACAAATGTGGTGACTTGCAGCAGGCAGAAGATATAGTTCAGGATACCTTTATTAAACTATGGAAAAATTGTGCTAAGGTTCTTTATAAGAAAGTTAGGTCGTATTTGTTCACCGTAGCAAATAATGCGTTTTTAAATGAGGTAGCACACCAAAAAGTGGTCTTGGAATATCAGAAAAGCAATGTAAAAGAAAGCACCACGATAGATCCTGAATTTTTATTGGAAGAGAAAGAGTTTGAGGAAAAATTAAATGAAGCCATAGCAAGCTTACCGTATAGGCAGCGAGAGGTGTTTTTATTGAGCAGGGTTGACAAAAAAAAGTACTCTGAAATTTCCGAAATAATAGGAATTACTGTTAAAGCTGTGGAAAAACGTATGAGCCTGGCACTTGTTACATTAAGAAAAAAAATAGGAAATGTTTAATAAAAGTAGGGTTGAACAACACTTATTTGTTTTATTATAAAACGAAAGGGGACGATGAAAAAACAATACACTGATGATACATTTTTAGCCAGATGGATTTCCGGAGAGTTAACCCCGGAAGAGCTGGAGGCATTTAAAGCATCCGGGGATTACAAAACATTTAAGAGAATTAATGATAAGGCTCAGCAGCTTAAATCCCCGTCCTATGATAAAGAGGCTGCTTTTTCTGAGTTATTAGAGAATATAGATGCAAAAAAGAAAACAACAAAGGTTGTTAAGTTGGTACCTAACTGGGTTTATAGTACTGCAGCGGTCCTGGTAGTTACGCTTGGTATTTTGTTCTTTATGAATAACAGGTCCACTCACTTTAAAACCTCTTATGGAGAACAATTAGTAGTGACATTACCTGATCACTCCAAAGTAAATTTAAACGCAAATTCTTCACTGGAATTTAAAGCTAAACATTGGGAAGAGCATAGAATAGTAAGGTTTCAGGGTGAAGCATTTTTTGATGTTGAAAAGGGCACCTCGTTTAAAGTAAGTTCAAACCAGGGAACGGTTGAAGTCTTGGGGACGGAGTTCAATGTAATTTCCAGGCAAAATTATTTTGAAGTCCGGTGTTATGAAGGTCGGGTCAGGGTATTGAATCCGGACAATGATATTGAAGTACTGTTAGAATCCGGGAAAGCTATTAGAATAGTTGAAAATAAGGGTGAAACATGGGTTTTTAATGAAGTGACACCCTCCTGGATTCAAACAGGAGAAAGCAGCTTTATCAATACCCCTTTAAAGCAGGTTATAATAGCTCTGGAAAATCAATACAAAGTGAAGATCGATGTTTCGGGTGTTGATTTGGAAAGACGATTTACAGGAAGTTTTACCCATAACGACCTAAACCTGGCCCTGAAAACCGTTTTTGAACCGTTAGATATTACATATACAACAACAGGGAACAATACAATTTTGCTTAAGGACAAATAAATGGGCAACTTTTTTTGATTATTATTGTTATACATAACAAAAGATTCAATAATAGTAGTGGTATCCAGATTTGTTTTCTTTGCTTTTTTTCTTTGGGTTTCGGTTGTTAACGCCCAGGAAACACTTTCAGTGTATTATGACCGTGAGCCTATTGCTGATGTACTTTCAGACGTAGAAGACAAGTTCCGGGTTAAATTTTCGTATAGTTCGGAGTTGATCCATAACCAAACCATTTCCTTTAAAAAAGCGGCAGCCACATTAGAAACTATTTTATTTGAAATTACACAACAGGTAGATTTAGAATTTCATAAAATCACAGAACGCTATTACCTTATAAAGGCGCGATCAGAACCGGAATTTTACACAACGCAACAGTTAGACGAAGTTGTTATAACAGAGTACCTTACTTCAGGAATAAGTAGGAAGGCAGACGGAGCCATAAGCATATCACCACAAAAGCTGGGCATATTACCAGGGCTTACGGAAGCGGATGTTTTGGAAACCTTACAATTAATTCCCGGAGTGCAAAACCCTACCGAAACCGCATCGGGGCTGTTTATCAGGGGTGGTACACCAGACCAGAACCTGATATTATGGGATGGTATAAAAATGTATCACTCCGGACATTTTTTTGGAATGATCTCAGCATTTAATCCTTATATAACAAGTAACGTAAGGCTATCCACCATTGGAGCCAATGCCAGATACGGCAATCGCATTTCCAGTATTATAGCCATTGAATCGGTAGATAAAATTCCCGGGAATACTCAAGGAGGTTTTGGTTTTAATATGACGCATGCAGATGCCTTTATAAAAACACCGGTTACAGATAATTTTGCCTTAATAGCTTCGGTTAGACGCTCGTATACCGATGCGATCAACACGTTTACGTTTGAAAATCTATCGGACCGGGTTTTTCAAAACACCAAAATTACAGAAGGCAATAAGATTTTTGATGATGATGATTTTATCATAACTAACGACTACTTTCGTTTTTCGGATATTACACTAAAGGCCATTTTTAAACCCTCGGATAACGATAAAATTGTTGTTAGCAGCCTAGCTACCAAAAATGCATTGGATTATAGTTTTTTAATTGAGGAATTTGAAGAAACATCGAATGACAAATTAGAAATAGAGAACAAGGGCATTAGTGCCTCCTGGAACCACAGCTACGGCAAATCGCTTTCACACCAGGTACAGGCATATTATTCTGAGTTTAATTTAGATTATAGAGGCACCAATGAATTCCCGGATGACCTTTTTGATCTTACGGATAAGGAGAATACCATTCAGGATAAAGGTGTTTCAGTTCAAACCAATTGGAACATTAATACAAACCAAACATTATCGGTTGGCTATCAGCTCTCAGAAACCCGGGTAGATTATATCTTGGGATTTGACAGTAATTTTATCGCTGACAGCAATTTTTTAGAAACCGATAATAGCACCAATACAACAAATGCTTTCTATTTCGATTATGAACATAAAAAAAACGAAAAGTGGCAACTAAATGCCGGTCTTAGAGGGGATTACGTATCGGTATTAAAGACCTTTTACTTAGAGCCAAGGATCTCAACTCAAATATATTTGAATAGTGATTTTAAGACCCGGATAGCATTTGAAAAAAGACATCAGAATGTGAGCCAGATATTAGAGTTTAATACTTTGGATTTTGGCTTGGAAAATCAGATTTGGGCGCTGGCTCAGGATGATTTTCTTCCCTTACAAAGAAGCAGTACATGGTCTTTTGGGATTAATTTTACAAAAAACGGGTGGAACATAGATGCGGACCTTTATCTTAGAAAAACAAAAGGATTATCGTCATTAGCCCGCGGGTTTGAAAATTCGGACTCGAACTATTCTGAAGGTGAAAGCGATATTTCAGGTTTAGATGTTCTAATCAAAAAAAAATCAGGTAATTATAGGACCTGGTTAAGTTATACCACAGCAAAAAAGGATTTTAAGTTCGATGCTATTAATGACGGGCAAACATTTCCGGGGAATTTTCATATAGCGCATCAGCTATACTGGATGCATTCTTATAAGTTAAACAGGTTTGATCTTTCTCTGGGTTGGCGCTTTAGAACCGGGATACCCTATACAGAGGCACTAGGTTTTGAAAATGATGATACTACCATTATCTACGATAAGATAAATAATGCACGTTTACCCAATTACCATAGGTTGGACTTTTCAACTACCTATACATTTAATTTTTCTAAAAAAGAGACCTGGAAGGGAAAATTAGGATTGTCCATACTTAACCTGTATAATAGGGAGAATGTTTTAAGCAGGGTCTATAAAGTGCGCGTATCTTCAGATCCGAATACGCCATCTTTTTTGCAGGAAACTGCCAGAGCATCATTGGGGATAACGCCTAACCTTGTGTTTAGAGTAGAATTTTAAGAGGTATAAAATGAAAATGCCCGGGGAATGACAGATACTTTAAAGTTCCCCGTACCTGTTAATTCACCATCGGCTTGAATTAAAGGTTGACTTTTACCAGTTAACTCAATACGTACAGATGCCGCCTTAAAGATTTTAACCTTTTTATAGTTCGTGATAGTACCATTGAATAGTTTGGGAAGGTTTTTGATGATCTCCAATTTATTGAGGTTACCTACATAACTAATATCGAATAAGCCGTCTGAGGGATTGGGCGTGTGCGTAAGTTGCATACCACCGCCTGAATATTGACATATACCTATTAAAATCATCAATGTTTTACCAGATATGACTTTTGAATTTACATGTAATCTAGTGTTGAAATTTCTAAAAGAAAACATTCCCGAAAGTGCTCCGATCAAATAAGCTAAGGCGCCCCATTTTTTATATGTCTCCACCCGGCTTACCACATAACCGTCAAAACCCACACCGGCTAAATTATTAAAGTAAATAGGCTCCCGGTGATCATTTTCGAATTCAATTTTCCCAATATCCTGAGAGGCTATATGGCCTTTTTTGATGATCTCTATGGCAGACTCCATTGTATTGGGAATATTATAGGTTTTCACCCAATCGTTACCCGTTCCAATAGGAATAACACCAACTTGAATTACCTGACTCGAAACAAGTTTTTGGGCCATAATACCATTAACGGTATTATGCAAAGTACCGTCGCTGCCAACACAAATGATGTGCTTAAATTGATCCCGAATGGCTTTTTGGACCAGGTAAACACTGTGCTTTTCATATTGGGTAAAAGCAAACTCGAAATCAAATTGATGCTGTTTTAGTAAACGCTCAATGTTTGGCCATTTGCGTTTTGCTTTGCCATTACCTGAAGTAGGATTAACGATAACAAACCATTTTTTTGAAGCATCTTCCAAAGTATATATTTAGTGTTTTAAATGTATGAATTTTTATTAGTGGAAGTTTTACAAATGAAAATTCTGTATGAAAATCGATCAAGTTTCTTTTGAAAAAATAGATTTTTTAAATGCATTACCCTGTTTAATACCCCTTTTTTTATGCTTAAGCGTATTTATTTGTGCTTTAAAGTCAATGAATTGAAGGAAATTTAGATGTACGGCAAAAAAAGAAATCACTGATTGAAGGCGCTTTGTTAGAAAATCCTTGATAGCCGCTTCGGGTACTAATATAATACCTAAGGATAAGATGCTTGAATAACCATGGCGTACTTGAACGCATTATTGCTAAAAAAATGTCTATTGAACGATGCAATTAAATTTTGGATAATCTGTTTAGTTAAAAGAGCTAATCAAATTCTGAATGTTAACAGTATGAATGTAACAAGGTATTTGGGAGTACTTCTTGTGCTCATAACCGCAATTTCCTGTGGAAAAAAAGAAAAAGAAATATTAGTGCTGAGTAAAACAGCCGGTTTTAGACACGAATCCATAAAGCCTGGAATAGCAGCCTTAAAGAAATTGGGAATAGAAAACGATTTTAAGGTAAAGGCTACAGAAAATATGGCCTATATGGTTGAAGATTCATTAAAAAATTATGATGCCGTTGTTTTTCTTAATACCTCAGGTGATATTTTAGATGCCGTTCAGCAGGCGGATTTTGAGCGCTACATCCAGGCAGGAGGTGGATTTGTTGGGGTACATGCAGCTACTGATACAGAACATGATTGGCCCTGGTATAATAAGTTGGTTGGTGCGTATTTCAATGGGCATCCGGCAGTTCAATCTGCTAAACTTCGCATTGTGGATAAAGGTCATATGAGTACCGAAAAACTGGATAGTGTTTGGTTAAAAGAAGATGAATGGTATAACTTCAAAAGTATCAATCCAGACATTAAGGTATTGATAGAAATAGATGAAAGTTCCTATAACGGAGGTGAGAATGGTGAGCACCACCCGATCTCATGGTATCATGAGTTTGATGGTGGCAGGTCATTTTATACAGCTATGGGACATACAAATGACACCTATACGGATTCGACGTTCCTAAATCACCTTTTGGCGGGTTTGCAGTATGCCATGGGAGATGGCTTGCTAGACTACACAATGGCAAAATCTCACCGGGTACCCCCGGAAAACAGGTTTATTAAAAACGTCCTGGATTTTAATCTGGATGAACCCATGGAGTTGGCCGAATTACCCGGAAAAGGGATTTTATTTATTGAAAGAAGGGGGCGTCTCAAACTCTATGATTTTAAAACTTCCAATACTAGGGAAATTTCCAAATTGGATTTATTTTACGGGAACGAGGATGGACTTCTTGGATTGGCAGTAGATCCAGATTATGAAAAGAATCATTGGATTTATCTTTTTTATTCAGCTTCTGACAAGCGGGAACAACGTATATCCAGGTTTACCCTTAAAGATGATAAGTTGGACCTGGATTCGGAAAAAATATTAATTAAGATCCCGGTACTTCGAGAGTGTTGCCATAGTGGCGGTGCTTTGGAGTTTGGGCCCCAAGGTAATTTGTTTATCGCCATAGGTGACAATACCAACCCTTTTGAGTCTCAGGGATTTGCACCTATTGATGAACAAGAGGGCCGAGAACTCTGGGACGCCCAAAGATCTGCTGCCAACACAAATGATCTAAGAGGAAAAATCCTCCGGATAACACCTGAAGATGACGGTACCTATTCTATTCCCGATGGCAATCTCTTTCCCGTAGGAACTCCTGATACCAGGCCCGAAATTTATGTAATGGGATGCCGTAACCCCTTTAGGTTTTCAATCGATCCCAAAACAGGATTTGTGTATTGGGGAGATGTAGGCCCGGATTCCGGAAATGACAACTCAGACCGTGGCCCAAAAGGTATGGGAGAATTTAATCAGGCCAGAAAAGCCGGGTTTTGGGGATGGCCCTATACGAGAGGAAACAATCAGCAATACAATGATTATGACTTTGCAAAGAAACAATCAGGGCCAAAATTTAATCCTGATCATTTGATCAATGATTCACCTAACAATACCGGACTTAAAGAACTACCTCCTGCCCGGGAGTCGTTTATTTGGTACTCTTATGACCGCTCTGAAGCATTTCCGTGGCTGGGTGAAGGTGGTGTAAATCCTATGGCAGGAATGGTCTTCCATTCCTCGGAATTCCCCAATGTTCGGGAAGGTGTGTTCCCTGAGTATTTTGAAAATAAACTTTTTGTGTATGAATGGATGCGGGATTGGATTTATATAGTCACTTTGGATCAAGATCAAAACTATGTAAAAGCGGAGCCCTTTATGCCCAATACCGAATTTTCCCATCCTATGGATATGATCTTTGGCTCTGACGGGAACATGTATATGCTGGAGTACGGACAAAAATGGAATACCAGGAATCTGGATGCCCGTTTGAGTAAAATATCCTATATAGCCGGGAATCGGAACCCGATTGCCAAAATAATTTCTGATAAGGAAATTGGCGCCCTTCCTCTTACGGTAAGATTCTCAGGCGCATCATCCATAGACTATGATGGTGATAAATTAAAATATGAATGGTCCTTTGCCGATGATTCCAATGTAAAATCTACAGAGGCTGACCTTGAATACACATTTACAAAAGCCGGCGCCTATACAATTCAGCTTAAGGTTACCGATGAATTGGGAAACACGGGGATAGCTGATACCAAATTATTGGTCGGAAATGATGCTCCTAAGCTTGAGATCCGGACCCAACCCAAGGATTCTATATACACCGGTGATAAAAAAGTGGCCTACAAAGTTGTGGTTACTGATACGGAAGATGGTGATTCCGAAAGCGGGTCTATTGCTTCAGACAAGGTCAAAGTAACATTCAGTTACATTCCGGAAGGGGAAGACATGATAAAAGCCACTTTGGGACATCAACAAAATGTGGTTCCCGAAGGAAAGAAAATCATAGATGAAACCGATTGTAAAGCATGTCATGCTGCCACGGAAAAAGTAAATGGTCCTAGCTACACCGAGATTGCTCAAAGGTATACTAAAGAAGATAAGGATTACCTTATTGACAGGGTTGTTAAAGGAGGCTCAGGAGTATGGGGAGAATCCCCGATGTCTGCCCATCCACAACTTGAAATTGAGGAAATAGGAAAAATTATTGATTATATCCTATCCTTAAACGCGGATGAGAACCATAATGAACAACTATTGCCACTATCCGGTATAGTTGAGTTTAAGGATCATCTTAAGGATAATAGCAGTGGAAAATATGTGTTAATGGCATCTTATCTGGATGATGGCAATCAGGCTGTGCCAAACTCTTCCCTTTCCGCAAGTGCTCAAATTGTTTTTAAAGCTCCAAAAGTCGAGGTAGATAAAACCGAATAAATAATAAACCGTTAAAAAATAATAAAGCCATACCCTTTAAATATTAGTCTTTGTTTTCATATTGAAACTAATATTATATGAGCAGCATATTTGAGATTACCAATGAGTAACTCACCTAAAATGATAAATGGTTATTCATTGTTTGAATTCCCAATTAAAGCTTCATTTTCCTTTGCAATACGCTCCTTTTGTTCCTTGCTTAAACCTTGACGATAATAAACATCCGGTTTATGAACCACACGGTGTTCTTTCATTTCCGGGTCGTGCACATCTAAGCTTAAATCACAATCAAATCGTACAAGTTTGGAGCAGAATTTACTCCAGTTACTATTCGCATTAATAAAATGAGCTGTTCCCCAGGTAATACCGCGGCCGTCGGTAGTATTTGTAAAGGCATCCGGCACATAAGGCGCCGCGGCATAAGGCATCAATTCTGTGATAGAAGCAATTTCAAAATTCACCCAGTCTTTTGCATACTGAATAGTATTATGTTCCGGTCCGTCTTTGTAAACTAAAGCCGCTACACCTTCTTTAAAAGGAAATAAAGAGGTTTCATGGCCTGATGTGATCAATGGGTTCAAAGGATGTTTTTTAAACGGTCCTAGTGGGTTATCCGCAATGGCCAGACCTTGCATTCTAACCAAATCCGGTCTTTCTCCAAAATCTGATTTATAATAAATATAAACTTTACCATCATGAACAAGTGGATATGGGTCATGAATGGAATATTGGTCCCATTCGCCTTCTGCTCCGTTAGGAATCACAATTTTGTTGTACGGTGTCCAGGGGCCTTCAGGAGAATCGGCATAAGATACTGCTACCGGACAATCGTCTCCACGTTTACCACTGGCTTCCATAAACCCTTGGTAATACAAATAGAATTTACCTTCCCATTCTAAAATATCGGTAGTCGTTACCGAGCGCCAGCCTACTATTGGTTTTTTCGGACGTTTTATGGCAACTCCCTGTTCTTCCCAATTAAAGCCATCGGTTGAGGTGGCATACCAGATATCGGCTAAATCCCAATCCGAAGACGGAATGGTATCATTACTTTTTTTGGCGCCTTGTGGAGGTGTTGGCGTGTTTCTGTAGGTATACCAGATATAGTATTTTCCATTGTGAAATAACACTTTTGACGGATCTCTACGTGAGATAGTACCATCAAAATTGTTATAATCAAACCCTTTTAGTTCTGTGTATTTAAACTGACTGAAAAGCTCATTGTTTTGTGGCTGAGGCGCTGCATAATCTGTATAAATGCGTTCCATAGCGGCACTCATTTGTCGGTTAGGTTTTTCATCTGGAAGAACAAATGGGAAACCTCCTTGTTCCTTTGTTTGAATTATTTCTTCAGAGGATTTTTGCTTACAAGCCAAAAGCACTAGTACAGTTATTAAGTAAATAGCGAGTTTCATATATAGTTTTAAAAGCGTTTTCTTTAGTTTAAAACAGGTTTGATATAAGTATAGTAAACCCCGTACGTCTCTTTACCATTAATAAAATCATTTACCAACAAGGTTTTCCCTTTAGGAAGATTTACAGTAAAAACAACAGCTTCATCTTCATTTTTAATAGCCTTTTCATGGATTTGATTGGCTATGCTTATCCGCACTTTTTGAGGTTTGATTGTCTCATAAGTGTAGAAGTTTTTTGGGTTTTTCTCAGGAATTCCCCAAATGGTACCAGGGCATTCTTTAGGCCACCGTCTACATTCAATTTGGTAAAGCCCTTCTTTTTCAATTTCAATGGCGTGGGTGTTGTTCAAGCTTTTCTTTCCTACAGCAACATGTTCTGCTTTCCAAATACCGGCACTTTCTCCAATGGCGTGTTGAATGGTTAAGGTGATTTCTTTTTGCTTTTCATTGCCTGCTATACTCACCGGTAATTCATAGTATTCCGGATTGGTTTTGGTGATTTTTAAAAATTGTGTATTGTACACCAATAATTCTTTTACAACCTCAGGGAATTGTGCAGACAGGTCATTTTGTTGCATACGGTCTTTCTCTATATCGTATAACTCCTTACCATCAATAAGGCGCCAGTTGTCTTTAATGATACAGGTTTTATCAATATCGGTTGGCGGCCGCCAATCCTGACGGTTATGTACGAATATGGTCCTGTCTTCAAGTTTTCTTTGTTTTCTAGTCAGCAAGCCCGAAAAATCAATTCCGTCTAATTTTTTTGTCTTCGGAATATCGATTCCGCAAAGCGAAGTTAAAGTAGGGATCAGGTCTACATGGGCGGTTTCCACATGAATGTCCTTGCCTCCCGAAATTTTACCATCTTTCCAACGGATAAAAAACGGCACACGATGACTACCTTCCTGTTTACCACCTTTCCTTCCTCTAAACCCGTGGTTGTGACCTAATTTGCCATCGGCGCTATAACCATGATGCGTCCCATTATCTGTCATGAATATTACGATCGTGTTATCAGCCAATTTCGATTTTTTCAGATAGGCTTCCAGTTTCCCGAAGTTTTGATCAATGTTGGTGATCATTCCGTAGAATTCGGCATTCATGATCTCGGTTCCAACCAATGGTTTGTATGGGTTGGCATATTTTTCTTCTACATAATGAGGACCGTGAGGCGCATTTGTGGGTAGATATACAAAAAATGGTTTGTTTTTGTTGGCCTCAATAAACTTCATGGTTTCTTCAAACCAAATATCGGTGCAGTAACCTTTGAATTGTTGAGGTTTATTATTTACAAAATAAATATCATCAAAATAGGTGTTTCCCCAATAATCGGACAGTTCACCTACACCACCTGATTTATGGTGAATGGCCACATCAAATCCACTATCTGTAGGCCTTACAGGATAATTATCGCCTAAATGCCACTTTCCAAACATTCCGGTCACATAGCCATTCGCCTTAAAAATATCCGCCATAGTCATGGCATCACCAGACAGGGCATCCCTGCCTTTGTATGTTGCCCAGGCACCGTTGTTAATTGGATAACGCCCTGTCATTATCGCACTTCGGGTTGGTGTACAAACCGAACTTACATGAAAATCAGTCATCCTAACAGATTGTTTATAAAACTTATCCAGGTGAGGCGTCTGTATCCACGGATTGCCGTGACAACCAATATCACCAATACCCTGATCGTCTGTAAGGATCAGGATGACGTTGGGTCTATCCTGTTTTTGAGCGTTAATAGAATGACTTAAAAAACATGAAAACGCAAGGATTAACAAAGAATATTTGAGCATCTTATAGCTTAGTTTAGAACTTTTCAAAGTTACTGAAATGGGAATATGCCATCAAACGGTGTCACTATACAAAAATTATATAAAGACTAATTTTTGATATATTGCTTCTTATACTGAAAGGAATTAAATAGTTTTGTAAACCGGTTAAAACTAAAGACACTAAACTATTGCTAAATAGATTATTAAGAATAATAGTAATTTTTTTATTTGCATATGGTTTCTCACATGCATCTGTTATTCAGGTTATACCTGACTCAACTTCATATTATACAAACCAGTTAGATCGAGCTATTAAACAACATAAGTTATACCCCAATAGGTCTTATGGGGTTTTAAAGAAAAGTCATAATTATTTTAGTCAACAGAAAGATACATCATTAGTTGTAAAATGCCTTATGAATATGGCAGAGATCCAACTTTTAAAGGGGAAGTATAGTTTATCTTTTGATCATTCCTGGGAAGGGCTTTATTTATCAAAAAATGCTGAGCTCAATGAAGAAACGGCTAAATTACACATTAGACTAGGAAGGCTTTATGACATTTTTAGTATGAATGATGAAGTATTTTATCATTTTAATGAAGCGCTTGGTATTTCCAAGGATATATATTTTGAAAATGAGGAAGATGTAGATCAATTAATTGCCAGTTATATGAATTTGGCCGTTAAAGAGCGTAAATTGGAAAACTACAAAATTGCCCTTAAACATTTAGACTCTTGTTTGGTTAACGAAACGGTGGTAGAAAATAAACAGGTTGAAATGCCTTTTATTGATGCTGAGCGTGGGTATATCATGCTGCGATTGGGAGTCCTTAACGAGGCGGAAAGACTTTTGCATTCGGCAAGTAAAAACACCGATAATAAACCGGTTCATTACAGGACCAACATCAGTATGTATTTAGGGGAGCTCAAAACGGCAACTAATGAACTGGATAGTGCCGCTTTCTATTATAATAAAGGGCTTAGATTGATTAGAGCGAAAAATTACAGAAGCGATTTAATGCCTGATATTCTTCGTAAATTATCTCAGGTTTATAATAAAAAACAGCAGTATGTCAGGGCGTACAACTATTTGGAACAGTCCAGGAAGGTTGCCGATAGTATGTTACAACTTAGAAATATAACTAACGGTGAACTTTTTGAAATCAAGGATGGTTATTTAAAATCACTATCACAAAAAAACGAGCAATTAGCTGAACAGGAATTGCTAATTGCAGAAAATGAGTTGGTTCAATTTCGCTTAAAAATAATATTGGGGCTAACGGTTTTTTTGATAGTCGCACTTTCAGTGGTTTACCGTATGCGTTTGAAGTTAAAACGTACCTTACTTGATAAAAAAGAAACCGAGTTACAAGCCAAAGTGAAAGAGGAACAGAGCAAAGCTCAAATAGAATCTAAAAGTAAAGAACTCACCTCTTACGCTTTGCAATTAATCGATAAGGAAAAGGATATAGACGAACTTTTACAAGTCCTTAAGGAGGAATCTCCTTCGTCATATAAAGCTATGAGTTATAAGTACACAAAAGGCTCTAAAGATCTATGGGATTCTTTTAATTTACGATTTACAGAGGTTAACAGTCAATTTTACGAAAAGCTTAAAGATCAACACCCTGATTTAAGTGTGACCGAACGTAAGCACTGTGCTTTAATTAAATTGAATTTTGGTACCAAAGAAATGGCAAGAATCTTAAATATAGAACCTCACAGTGTGCACATTTCAAGGTCGCGTATTAGAAAAAAGATTGGGTTAGACCGCTCCGCAAAGCTTGAAAATTATATTGCTAATCTTTAAAAGGTCTGGCACAAAGAGCTAAATAGCTTAGATTTATTAAAAAGGATGTTTTTAAGAATGGAACCTCTAAAATACTTAATAGCTATTCAACCTTTTTATGCAATAATCGCGTAAGCTTAATAGATAGATCAGTCAGGATAATTTTAGAATTTCCGTTGCGTTCAATATGATAAATGGCGTCTTGCAACTCATTACTAATATCCATAATGTTATTGCCGTGTATAAAAGGCGCAAAATTTTCCAGTTTGAATTTTTCAGTTTTTGGCTCCAGAAAAACTAAATCGGTTGCATTATAGTTAAGCAGTAAGGCTTGTCTGAAAAAATCCAAACAAAAATTCAGGAACTGTTTTTGTGTTTCCCGCCCGGTTTTGGCTATGTTTTCACTCCAGGAAATTAAATCGTGAATAGCCGCTTTGTTACCTTTGGCTTTAAAAGCACTTCGAACCCAAAAAATGAACCATTCTTCAAACTGCAGATCTTCGGAATCCTGATAAACCAAATCACAGGCTTTGTTGTAATTCCCGTTTGATTGATGGGCAATTTTGGTAGCAACAGCCATATCTAAATTATAATTTTTGATAAGCGCTTGCTTTATCACGTCTTCGGCTAAAGGAGGAAAATGCAAAATTTGACAGCGTGACCTAATAGTATTTATTATTTGCTCTTCGTCTTCAGCAATAAGAATAAAAATGGTTTTATTTGGTGGCTCCTCAATAAGCTTTAATAATTTATTGGCACAGGCGATATTCATTTTTTCCGCCATCCAAATAATCATCACTTTATAACCGCCTTCATACGATTTTAAGGATAATGCTTTTACAATATCCTGTGCTTCGTCAACGCCAATCTGACCTTGTTTGTTATCAACGCCAAGTAGCTTATACCAATCAAACAGGTTCCCATAAGGTTGTTCTTTTAATAATTGACGCCATTCTTCAAGGTAATGACTGGAAACCGGGTGACTTTTAGCTTTATCCGTGGTTGTTACCGGAAATGCAAAATGTAAATCGGGATGGGACAGGTTTTGAAACTTCAGGTTACAAGCTTCATTACCGCTGTTATTTTCACCGTTAACGTAGTTGCATAAAAGATACTGTGCATAGGCTAAAGCCATTGGTAAGGTGCCACAGCCTTCTTTTCCAACAAAAAGTTGTGCGTGTGGAATTCTACCGTTATCAACACTTTGGGTGAGGTGGTTTTTAATGTGTTCCTGCCCTAAAATCTCAGAGAATAGCATTGGACAAACGTACATATTTTTTTTCAGCTTTTGAAGCTTAACGGTCTATAAAGCAGCTTTAACATTAGTTTGTAACAAAATAAATTTAAATCGTCTTATTTTTATAGTTCTAAAACCAATCAAAGTAAAGAATGACCCATAACGCTATACTTTTTATTCCGGATATTTCCGGCTTTACGGAGTTTGTTCATCATACAGACATAAGTCATAGCAGGCATATTATTTCTGAGCTTTTGGAATTGTTAATAGATAGCAATACCATGGGTTTGGAATTAGCAGAAATTGAAGGCGATGCCTTGTTTTTATACAAGTTGGAAGATCAGGTTGACGTAGTGGTTATAGAACAACAAATCGAAGCCATGTACTTGGCGTTTCATACACATATAAAGCGTTATGAATATCAGCGTATTTGTCATTGTGGTGCTTGCTCGTCGGCTTATAATTTGAAGATTAAATTTGTGGTGCATTATGGTGAGATTGAGTTTATTCAAGTAAAAGATTCTAAAAAACCCTATGGTAGTAACGTGATTCAAGTGCATCGTTTACTAAAAAATGAAGTGCCGTTAAATGAATATGCGCTTTTTACAGAAAAAGTTTTACCGATTGAAAAAGAAAACAAACAACAATTAAAAGCGACTTACGATTTTGGTGATATTGTATTCTCTTATAATGAACTCTCTCACTTAAAAGAAAACCTGCCTGATATTGACCCAATACCAAGTGATGTTCCCAAAACATGCTTAATTAAAGAAACGGTTGAGGTTAAAATGCCTTCCGTAGAGCTTTATGAAATCCTGAGTAATTTTGACTATAGATTGCTTTGGGTTAAAGGAATTGATGATTTGGAATACGAAAAAAATAAAGTAAATAGAGCCGGTCTAAAACATAAATGTTTGGTTAATAACCAGGAAGTGAGTCAAACCACTGTAACTAAGGCGGTGTCTGAAAATCAAATGGTCTACGGTGAATCTACCACCGATTTTCCCTTTACAAAACGAATGAGCAATTATTTTGTTTTAGAAGAGATTGAAGAGGGTATTACCAAAGTAGCTATTGAGGTTTTTGCAGATTTTAAACCCTTAGGGATTATTATGAAGCCCCTTTTAAGGAAAAAACTGAAATCAGCTATTTTAGAGAATTTCAATGAGCTTATTACCCTTATAGATTCCGGATTTTCTATCAAAAAAGAGTAAGAAAACCAGTTTTTTTAAAAATATTTTTCACTTCAAACGTTTTCGTTAAAAAAGGCATTTTTTAGTGCTGTTTAATTAGTTATTTTTGCTGAACTAATTAGTTAATACTATAAAAATGAAGACGCTAAACGATTTTAATTTCGAAAATAAAAAAGCCTTAATCCGTGTAGATTTTAATGTGCCTTTAAACGAAAATTTTGAAGTAACCGATGCTACAAGAATTATATCGGCTAAACCAACCATTGTTAAAATTTTAGAAGACGGCGGAAGCTGTGTTTTAATGTCTCATCTTGGGCGTCCAAAAGGGTTCCAGGATGAATTTTCATTAAAACACATTGTAGGAAAGGTTGAAGATGTCTTAGGCGTTGAGGTTAAGTTTGTTGTCGATTGTATAGGAGACGATGTTGAAGCTGCTGCTGCAAATTTAGAACCGGGGCAGATTTTATTATTGGAAAACCTTCGTTTTTATAAAGAAGAAACAGCAGGTGATGTTGGTTTTGCAGAAAAGCTATCAAAATTAGGCGATATTTATGTAAACGATGCTTTTGGAACGGCTCACAGGGCGCATGCATCTACAACCATTGTTGCTCAGTTCTTCCCACAGGATAAATGCTTTGGAAGTCTGTTAGCTCAGGAAATAGACAGTATTAAGAAAGTAATGGAGACAGGTGAAAAACCTGTTTTAGCCATTCTTGGCGGCGCTAAAGTATCGTCTAAAATCACCATAATAGAAAACATTTTAGATAAAGTGGATCACCTGATCATTGGGGGTGGTATGGCATTTACTTTTGTAAAGGCTCAGGGCGGAAGCATTGGTAATTCCATCTGTGAAGACGATAAGCAAGAGTTAGCCTTAAATATTTTAAAACAGGCCAAAGAAAAGAATGTACAGGTTCACATTCCGGTGGATACTATTGCTGCTGACGATTTTAGTAACGATGCCAACACACAAATAGTAGATATTGATGCAATTCCTGACGGCTGGGAAGGTGTTGATGCCGGCCCAAAGTCCAGAGCGCAATTCCATGAGGTTGTCATGCAATCTAAAACCATTCTTTGGAACGGACCGTTAGGTGTTTTTGAAATGGAAAGTTTTGCAGGAGGAACAATAGACTTAGGGAATTCCATTGCCAAGGCCACTAAAGATGGTGCTTTCTCACTTGTTGGTGGAGGAGATTCTGTGGCAGCTGTAAAACAATTCGGGTTCCAGGATAAGGTAAGCTATGTTAGTACCGGTGGTGGTGCCATGTTAGAGAGTTTAGAAGGAAAAACGTTGCCGGGAATAGCTGCTATTTTGGAATAAACTTGACTTTTAGAACAAGTACTAATCCTAACAATATTTGGAATTCCCTCCTTGAGGAGGGATTAAGGGAGGTGTTTTTGTCATTACTATAGAACACACCCCTATAGTCCCCTCAAGGGGACATTTGTTTACATTCTTGTAAACTCTGAACATGATTAGGGATATAAATAATTTGTTGAAATTCTTTATTTAAGTTTTCAAATCGAAAAAAACTCCACAAGGGGTAAGCCTTGTGGTTTCCATTAAAGTTGTCATTCTCGTGAATACGGGAATCTGAAATAAAAAATTTTGTAAGGAAGAAAATGCCGTAAAACTATCTATATTGGATCAGTTTTTTTAAGAAATTTTTTATTTCCCATAAAAAATACGATTTTAGCCATACTATCGTTCACATGGAATAGATATTATGGCTTTTCGTTTTTATATATTCATATTATTTTTAGGCTCATCACTTTGCTTTTCACAAGCTCCGGATCCTGTTTTGCCGTCAGCAGAACAAGTTAAAGACACTGTTGTTGATGGAAAAAACCAACTTGCGACACCCATTGAAGCGATTACTGACAGTACAAACATTAAAAAACTGGAAGACCATGAATTGGCGGCAGGTATAGATGAAAAATGGCTTGAAGAGTTATATAGCAATAGCCTGTTTGATACGATCTACAAAACGGTTTCGGAATTAGACTTTAAAGAAGTTGACTATCCGGAACTACCAACCGATACGTTAAAAGCCAGGCTTGAAGCCCTTAATGCCAGAACACCGTTTAATGTGGAGTACAATCCTTCTCTAGAAAGTGTTATTAAATCGTATTTAAAACACAGAAGAGATCTCATTCAAAGGCTTCTAACTTTAAGTGATTTCTACTTCCCCATGTTTGAACGTGAGTTAGATAATAGCAATATTCCATTAGAAATAAAGTATTTGGCCATTGTAGAATCGGCATTAAAACCAAGAGCAAAATCAAGAGTAGGTGCTACCGGATTATGGCAATTTATGTTTAGTACCGGTAAAATGTACGGATTGGATGTGAGTAGTTATGTTGACGAACGTAGTGACCCGATTAAGTCTACCAAAGCAGCTACAAAATATCTGGCAAAACTATATGAGATTTTTGGTGATTGGGATTTGGCTCTGGCCGCTTACAACTCCGGTCCGGGAAATGTCACCAAGGCTATACGGCGTTCCGGAGGGTATAAGAACTATTGGAATATCAGGCACAATTTACCAAGAGAAACCGCAGGCTATTTACCAGCATTTTTAGCAAATATGTACATTTTTGAATATGCCGAAGAACATGGTTTTAAAAAGGTGAAACCGGAGTTTGCACTTGCTGAAACAGACACGGTACTGGTTAAAAGTATGATTACTTTAGATCAGGTTTCTGAAGTTACCGGAACACCTGTTGAACAGCTTCAGTTTTTAAATCCTTCGTATAAATTAGATATCATTCCGGTAATAAAAGGAGAGCACTATTATTTGAGACTTCCCATAGAAGTTGTTGGCACTTTTGTAAACAATGAAGAAAAAATTTATGCCTTTGTAAAGAAAGAATTTGCAAAAAGAGAAAAGCCCTTACCGCAATTTTTCAATGCTACCGATAGAGTACGTTACAAAGTTCGTTCCGGTGATTACTTAGGAAAAATAGCCAGGCGTTATGGTGTTAGGGTCAGTCAGATTAAACGTTGGAACGGTTTGCGTTCTAACAATTTGCAAATTGGACAACGTTTGACCATATACCCGAGAAAACCTTATACGCCACCTGTGGCATCATCAACAGCTACATCAAAAAAAGCAACCATAACCAAACCACTTACAGGTGATGTTATTATCTATACGGTTAAGAGCGGTGATTCGTTATGGAGTATTTCTCAAAAATTTTCTGGAGTTTCTATTCAAAATATAAGAGATTGGAACGGTATTAGTGGTAATAATTTAAAACCGGGAATGAAACTTAAAATATCCAAAGGATAGTTCCTCAAATAAATATAATGTACTAATGAAAAAAATCCTTCTGTTAGCCTTCTTGTTGTTGGTTGTAATGTCCTGCCAGGACAAAAACAAAACCCCTAAAAGATTTCTTTATGATTCTAGTGGAAACATCAATCACGTTTCGGTTATTGTAGATAATGATTTATGGAATGGAAGGGTTGGCGAAGCCATAAGAGGTGTATTAACCAAAACTATCTATGGGCTTCCGCAAGATGAACCGTTGTTCACATTGAGCCAAATCCCCCCTTCTGTATTTTCAGGATTTGTAACAAGAAACAGGACCATATTAAAGATTGAAATGAATAAAGCGCCCGGAATGACCATTAAAGAAAATATTTATGCTAAACCGCAAAAAGTGATTCTTCTTTCCGGTAATACAAAACAAGATATTATTGATTTGGTAACCGAAAATGGTGATAAAATAACAGAAACCTTTAGAACTATGGAGATTGCTGAAAGGCAACGTCAAATGGCTAAATCACCTCATAACTTTACTTCCATAAAAGAAAAGTTGGGGTTAACTATTAAATTTCCTTCCATTTATGACCTGGCAAAAGAAAGTGACAATTTCTTTTGGCTTAGAAAAGATATTACTACAGGTCATTCGCATTTAATGATTTATGAATTACCATATGATGCAATTAAAAGGAACGACAGCACAGTGGTACAAATAATAAAAATTAGAGACTCTATTGGGCAAGCCTATTTTAAAGGCAGGCTTGATGGTAATATTGATACTGATGGTACAACCATTAGTTCTTTTATGGTTACAGAGGATGCTTATACACCATTTCACGGAGAAACCATTATTGATAATAAACCGGCTTTTGAAACCAAAGGTATTTGGGAGTTGACAAATGATTTTATGGGAGGTTCTTTTATAAACTACACTATTGAAGACAAAGTGAACAAACGCTGGGTTGGTGTGGAAGGCTTTATATTCGCACCTTCGGTTGAAAAACGCAACTATATGCTGGAATTAGAGGCTATTATTAAATCGGTTAAAATTGAATGATTTAATATAAATACGGATAACAAAAAAGGGCAACGTTATGTTGCCCTTTTCATTATAAATAAAATAAAGTTATTCTTTTTTGTCGCTTTCGCCATTTTCCTCTTTACTGGCATCTTTAAACTCCTTAATGCCACTTCCCAAACCTCGCATTAATTCCGGTATTTTCTTTCCGCCAAACAACAGTAAAACTACAACAACTATTAAAGCTATTTGCCAGGGTCCAATAGCTAAGGGTAACATATATAAGCTCATAATAATTAATTTAAAGAACAAAGTTAATAATTAAAGTTTAATAATGTCGTTTAAAGCATAACTTTAAT
Source organism: Seonamhaeicola sp. (assembly GCF_028281565.1). Lineage (GTDB taxonomy): Bacteria > Bacteroidota > Bacteroidia > Flavobacteriales > Flavobacteriaceae > Seonamhaeicola. Next base: position 65,128 of record NZ_JANQJQ010000009.1, on the reverse strand, counting down.
ATGTACAAAAATTAGTCTTGCAATAATTTTATTTAATAATAGTGAATTCTCTAAAGCATTGCTTAAGAGTTTCTGTTGAAATTGTCGTTCCCGAGAAATCGGGAATCTGAAAAATAAATAGAATTTTTAAGATTACTTTAGTATGTAAGTAAAGAAGCCCGAATACTTCTGAAACTCTGGTTTCAGGAATAGTTGGTTATAAGAAATTCGTTATTTTTGCTTTTCATGAAGAAAAAAAAGGAGCCTAAAAAAATAAAAAAGAAACTACTGGATAAGTATAGGTTGGTCATACTTAATGAACTTACTTTTGAAGAACGCTTATCTTTTAAATTAACAAGGCTAAATGTTTTTGTTTTGGGGTCTTTATCAGCAATGTTTTTAATAACACTTACTTTTTTATTAATTGCATTTACGCCTTTAAGAGAATACATTCCCGGATATTCTTCAACAGCATTAAAAAAGAAAGCGACTGAGCTTAACTTTAAAACAGACTCGTTACAACAAGTAATAGCAATGAACGAGTTGTATTATGGCTCCATAAAAAAAGTATTGAAAGGCGATGTTAGCACTGTTGACTTCAATAAAGATTCTATTATTGAAGCAGTAAAGTTAGAAGCAAGTGAGGTAGATTTTGCACCTACGGCGGAAGATTCTCTTTTAAGAGAAAAAGTAGATAAAGAAGATAAGTACAACCTGTTTGAATCTGCTACCTCAGCCACAAATTTTGTGTTATTCCCTCCGGTTAGCGGTACCATTAGTGAGCATTACAATTTAAAAGAAAAGCACTATGCCGTTGATGTTGTGGTACCTAAAGACACTCCTGTTAAGGCTACAGCCGATGGGATTGTTATTTTTGCTGAATGGACAGCAGGCACAGGTTATGTCATTATTTTGGAGCATAGTTACGGACTTATTTCGGTGTATAAACACAATGCTGGACTCACTAAATCTCAAGGTGATTTGGTCAAAGCAGGTGAAGTAATTGCCACCGCAGGAAATACCGGAGAACTTTCAACAGGGCCTCATTTACATTTTGAACTTTGGAACGACGGGTATCCTATCAATCCAACAAATTTTATAGATTTTAAATAATGTTATCAATAAAATCTGCTTTAGCAAAACCATTTGCAAAACGTATTTATAAAAGCATTCAAAAATGGGCTAACAACCCGGTTAAAACACAGGAAAAAGTTTTTCAGGAATTAATCTCTACAGCTGCCAGGACACAGTTTGGAAAGGACCATGATTTTATTAGTATAAATTCGTATGGAGATTTTGTAAAACGAGTTCCCGTAAGAGATTATGAAGCGCTAAAGCCTTACGTAGACAGAGTTGTTGATGGAGAAGAAGATATCCTTTGGACGGGAAAGCCCATCTATTTTGCCAAAACATCGGGAACCACATCAGGAGCAAAATATATTCCTATAACCAAAGAAAGCATGCCTAGTCATGTTGAGGCCGCCAGAAATGCCATTTTAATGTATATCCATGAAACCGGAAATACCAAGTTTGTAGACGGCAAAATGATATTCCTCCAGGGAAGCCCCATTTTAAATGAACAAAATGGTGTAAAACTAGGAAGGCTTTCAGGTATCGTAGCCCATTATGTGCCTAAGTACCTTCAAAAAAACAGATTACCCTCTTGGGAAACCAATTGTATAGAAGACTGGGAAACTAAAGTGGATGCCATTGTTGAAGAAACCCTGCCGGAAAACATGACTATTATTTCAGGGATTCCCTCCTGGGTGCAAATGTATTTTGAGAAGCTCATTCAAAAAACAGGTAAACCGGTTGGAGACATTTTTAAAAATTTCAATCTTTTCATTTTTGGAGGCGTCAATTACGAGCCATACAGGACCAAGTTTGAAAACTTGATAGGACGAAAAGTTGATAGTATAGAGTTATATCCTGCAAGCGAAGGTTTTTTTGCGTTTCAGGATAAACAGAATGAAAAGGGCATGTTGCTTCAGCTAAACTCAGGAATATTTTATGAGTTTATAAAGGCTGATGAATTCTTTGATGAAAACCCTAAACGAATCACTATTAAGGATGTTGAGGTTGGCGTAAATTATGTAATGATAATTTCAACAAACGCTGGTTTGTGGGCATACAATATTGGTGACACAGTTGAGTTTACTTCTACAAATCCATATCGGGTTATAGTTTCCGGTAGGATTAAACATTTTATTTCTGCCTTTGGTGAACACGTTATTGGTAAGGAAGTTGAGCAAGCTATTCAGGAGGCGACAGCTAAAACTGGTATAAGCGTTTCGGAGTTTACCGTAGCACCCCAAATCAATCCAAAAGAAGGGTTGCCGTATCACGAATGGTTTATTGAGTTTGAAGAAGAGCCTAAAGATCTTTCGGCTTTAGCCAAAAAAATAGATGAGTCGCTTCAAAAACAAAATACATATTACTTCGATTTAATTCAGGGTCATGTACTGCAAACTTTAAAAATCACACCGGTTAAAAAAGACGGATTTAAAAATTATATGAAATCCATTGGGAAATTGGGAGGGCAAAATAAGCTTCCGAGACTTTCTAACGACAGAAAACTGGTTGACGATTTTCCGTACACAAATTAAATCAAATAGTATTATCTTTGGCAAGGAAAAAAAGCGCTAATGAGTAATATAAAGCATCACGAAAGAACAAGAGCTCAAGAGAGTTCGAATGCTATTGAAAGGATGTATATTACCATGCGCCATTTGTTTATTCGGGGGTTTTATAAACCTATGGGTGTTTCAGGTGAAATGCTTCGTAATTCATTACTACTTTTACGACCGGAAATTTATGGCTCCATAGGTGACGAAAAAGCCGAACTGGAAGGTTTACTTTATGTTATAGACAGGCTTCCTGAAGGGATTGAAGAATGTACTTTTATCAATTTAACAAGTGATGAAGGCTATTCTAATTCACATTTTAAGCCCATAATTCCAGAGAAAAGACGCAGGAATTGTTACAGGATTGATGACGAGCAAATGAATATTGAGATTACCAGAGGCCGTTCTGAAATCTACGATATTTTAACACATCTTACGTTTCTTTTTGTCGAATCTCATAAAATTAGTAACCGCGTTTTAATAAATGATGAAGAAGGCTTAACTACAAGAGATTGGGAAAAGCTTGAAAAAGCAGTTTTGTCAAAAAAGAAGCTTACAAAGGAGGAGCGTGAAATTGCTATTACCCATACCGCGAATATTTTAGGAAGAACGTTTAATGAGCTAAGGGCAGTTTACGAAGATTTTTCTACACCTAAACAACCGGAAAGATTATTGCATATTGTTTATTGGCTTGGTAAACTGGCCATAGAGGAACAAGTAAATAATAATAAAAGAACAGTTACTTTTAGTCCGGTTTTAAGAGAACGGATTGGGCATCATATCCATGGTGAAATTTGGGCAGATAACATTAAGGAAGTTCTGTTCAAAAATAATTTACTGGACAGGCCAATTCACATTATTAGTGCCAACATGCATAGTGTTATGAATACACTTTTTGCACCTTCAGCGTTAAAGACCTTAGCTTCTAAAAAGGATATTTTTGAGGTTTATGAAGCTTTAAGTAATAAAGAAAATGAAGCCTTACGTAATAAAGTCAATGCGCTGGCCTTGCAAAATGGCATGCTGTATATAAAAGATGCGTCCGGAACAAATATCGATGTTCAAATTTTTGACACAGGTAAAATTGATATATCCAAGATTGATATAAATGCTAATGAGTCTGCTTTAAAAGAAAATAAACCGGTTATTTTGGTAATGGATTATGCTTTTGGGGAACAGGCCTATGAAACCATTGACGAGTTATTGAAACCTTATAAAAAGAATGGCGGTCAAGTTCATTTAAATGTTGAATCTATGTCTATTATGGGTAAAGCAGGCATTTTGGAAGGTGGAAAAGGAGATATTATGATTCCGTCAGCGCACATTTTTGAGGGAACAGCAGATAATTATCCGTTTAAAAATGAATTAGGAAAGGAAGACCTGGAAGGTCAGGGAGTAGATGTTTATGAAGGCACCATGATCACCGTTTTGGGAACATCGCTTCAGAATAAAGACATTTTAAAGTTCTTTTATAATTCCACCTGGCAAGTCATTGGTTTGGAAATGGAAGGAGCGCATTACCAAAAAGCCATACAGGCTGCTTCAAAAGTAAGAGGAAGTATTTGTTCCGATGTAAAAGTGAGATATGCCTATTATGCCAGTGATAACCCTCTGGAAACAGGAGCAACATTAGCTTCGGGTGGTTTAGGGACTACCGGAGTTAAACCAACCTATTTAATAACAAGAACTATTTTAGAACAAATATTAAACTAACAGAATACAATTATGAGTAAAGACACACAACAATCTGAAGAAGTAGATTTAGGACAGTTGTTTAAAATGATTAGTAATATGTTTGATAAACTTTTTAAGTTTATTGGAAGCATTCTTAACAGGCTGTTTTTGGCATTTGTTTGGTTGGTGTTTTTTATTAAAAAACATTTCATAAAATTGGTAATAGCAGGAACATTAGGAACAGGATTAAGTGTTTTGTTGGAGAAAACATCAGATCCTGTTTATAAATCATATGTTACGATAAAGCAAAATTACAATACGGGTGAAAACCTGTACAATTCTATTATCTATTATAACGACTTAGTTAAGCAGGGGGATGTAGGTACATTAGAAACTGTTTTGGAGATTAAACCTGAAGAAGCAGCATCTATTTTAGATTTTAATATGGAGTCTGTAATTAGCAAAAATCAAAAACTGCAGGAATACGACAAGTACCTTAAAACACTTGATACGACGGTAGCAAAAACAGTTGAGTATAAAACTTTTTTAGGAAATTCAGAGGATTATCATCATCAATATCAGCAAATTACAATTAAAGCTAAAGAGCGAAATAACTTTAAAACAGTATTTGATAAGATTATTGCAAACATTAACTCGAACGCTTATTTTAAAAGGGAACAGGAAAAGGATTTAAGAGAGCTTAAAGATCAGGCTTTGGCCATATCGGAAGCATTAATTATGTCTGATACTCTATTAGATGTTTATCAAAAAGCCATTGTAAAATCAGCAGAAAATGATAACGAGTTTCAATCAAAAATTAAGATATCTTCTAATATGGAAGAAACAAGTTCTACCAAGGAGTTTGAGCTTTACAATAAGTCAATAGAACTAAAACAAGAATTGGTGGATATTGAAAGGGAAATTGCAGATAAGGAGCATATCATTGAAATAACATCCAGTAAACAAGACAGTGGCTCTATAGATAATAAAAAGGAGCTATTAGGAATATCTGTAAGTGGTAAAGTATTTTACGGTATTATTTTTACTGGGCTAACCTTCTTCGTATTATTAGGACTTCAGTTTATAAAGTATTTAGAACAGTTTAAGGATAAGGTATAATACATGAATATTTTGATAACAGGGGGGGCAGGTTTTATAGGTTCAAACTTTATAGTTTATTTGCTTAAACAAAACCCTCATGTTAGTATAGTTAATGTAGATAAACTTACTTATGCAGGAACTCTTAATAATTTAAAAGGGGTTGAAAATCATTCAAATTATACCTTTATTAAAGGGGATATTTGTGATAGAAGTTTAATTGAAAGTTTATTCAATCAGTATAGCTTTAAAGGCGTTATTCACTTTGCAGCTGAATCTCATGTAGATAATTCAATAGATAGTCCTGATGAGTTTATAAATACCAATATTATTGGGACATTTAATTTAATAGATGTTGCTAAGAATCATTGGATGGAATCGCCGTTTAAGGTAAGAGAGGAGTATAAAACTTCACGATTTCATCATATTTCTACAGATGAGGTTTATGGTACACTTGGAAAAACAGGATTGTTTACAGAACGAACGTCATATGCTCCTAATAGTCCATATAGCGCCTCTAAAGCTTCATCAGATTTTATTGTTAGAAGCTATTATCATACTTATGGGATGAATGTAGTTACCACAAATTGTTCAAATAATTACGGACCTAAGCAACATGATGAAAAATTAATACCAACTATAATTAGAAAAGCCTTAGAAGGAGAAAAAATTCCAATATATGGAGATGGAAAGAATATTAGAGATTGGTTGTATGTAGAAGATCATTGTCAAGGAATTGATATAGTTTTCTCAAAAGGTGTTTCAGGGGAGACATATAATATTGGAGGTCGAAACGAGCGGAATAATTTATATATTGCTAACACTATATGTGAGATTTTGGACAAAATAAGACCTAAGAAGGCATCATATAAAAAACAAATAACCTTTGTTAGGGATAGACCAGGTCATGATTTCAGGTATGCGATTGATGCCAGAAAAATTGAAGAACAACTAGGATGGAAAGCAAAGGAAAATTTCGAATCAGGTATAGTGAAAACCATAGCGTGGTATATTAACAAGTATATTGGTTAAATGAAAGGAATAATATTAGCGGGAGGATCAGGAACAAGACTTTATCCACTTACCAAAGTAGTAAGTAAGCAACTCATGCCTGTGTATGATAAACCTATGATATATTATCCTTTAACTACACTTTTGTCGGCAGGTATAAATGACATTTTAATTATTACTACATCAACAGATATTGATAGGTTTAAAGACCTATTGGGCGATGGTAGTAATTATGGTTGCAAGTTTGAATATGCTATCCAGGAACAACCTAAAGGGCTGGCAGAAGCTTTTCTTATTGGAGAAAAGTTTATAGGTGATGATAATGTGGCGTTAATTTTAGGAGATAATATTTTTTATGGTTCTGGTTTAAGCAAAACTTTAAAGGGGTTAGTCAATCCTGTTGGAGGTATTATTTTTGCCTACCACGTTCAGGACCCTCAACGATACGGTGTAGTTAATTTCGATGAGTATAACAAGGTAATATCAATTGAAGAGAAGCCTGAAAAGCCAAAATCCAATTATGTAGTTCCAGGTATTTATTTTTATGATAATTCAGTAGTTGAAATTGCTAAAAAAATTAAACCAAGTGGTAGGGATGAGTTGGAAATTACAGATATTAACAAAGTATATTTGAATCAGGGATTGTTGAATGTCCAAATTTTAGACAAGGGGACAGCCTGGTTAGATACAGGAACCTTTGCGTCTTTAATGCAAGCCTCACAGTTTGTTCAGGTTATTGAAGAACGTCAAGGACAAAAAATAGGGTGTATTGAAGAGATAGCCTATAAGATGGGGTTTATTGATAAAGAACAGCTCAGTAAATTGGCGCACCCACTACTTAAGAGTGGCTATGGTAAGTACCTTCAACAATTAATATAGAGAATGATCGTTGAAGAAACATATTTAAAAGGTTGCTATATAATAACGCCAAAGGTATTTAAAGATAGTCGAGGCTATTTTTTTGAAAGTTTCAATAAAAGTGTATTTGAGAAAGAAACACACGTCAATGTCAATTTTGTACAAGACAATCAATCGAAATCTTCTAAAGGAGTTTTAAGAGGTTTACATTTTCAAAGAGGAGAATTTGCACAGGCTAAATTAGTGCATGTCATCAAAGGAAAAGTATTGGATGTATGCGTTGATATAAGAGAAAACTCCATGACTTTTGGGAGGCACTTTTCTATTATTTTAGATGATAAAAGCCACAAACAGCTTTATATTCCAAAAGGATTTGCTCATGGTTTTCACGTTTTAGAAAATAACACTATTTTTTCGTATAAGTGTGATAATTATTATTGTAAGGAATCAGAAGCTGGTATATTGTATAATGATAAGCAACTAGACATTGATTGGAATATTTCTACTCAGCTTATTTTATCAGATAAAGATAAAAATTTACCAACATTTGAAGAGTTTTTTCAAGGTCCATGAACAAAAGAATATTAGTTACGGGAGCAAAAGGGCAGTTAGGGAAAACAATTCAAGAGTTATATTCTAGTAACACATTAGGGTTGGATTTTACTTTTGTTTCAAAGAGTAAATTAAATATTATAAAACGCCATGACTTAAATTCTTTTTTTGGTAAGAATAAATTTGATTATTGCATCAATTGTGCGGCATACACCAATGTAGAACAAGCAGAGAAAACTCCCGAAATTGCTTATAAGATAAATGCTGAAGGGGTTAAAAATTTGGCTGAAATGTGTAAAACTTACCATGTAGCTTTAATTCATATTTCTACAGATTATGTGTTTGATGGAGAAAAACAAGAGCCATATACGGTTCAAGATGTTCCTAATCCAATAAACGAATATGGAAAATCTAAACTTTTAGGAGAAAAGTATATTAAAGATATATTAAACCAATACTTCATTATTAGAACATCTTGGTTGTATAGTAAAAAGTATGGGCATAATTTTTACAGGACCATTGTTGAAAAAGGGAAAAAAGGGCTACAACTTTCTATAACTAAAGACCAAATAGGTTGCCCTACAAATACGATCAATTTATCTAAGTTTATTATTAAAGTTATTATTGATAAAAATCGCAAATTTGGTATTTATCATTTTACAGATAATGAATCGATGTCTTGGTATGATTTTGCAAAAAAAATTTTAATGGAGCACAAGCTTTTGAATAAAATAAAGCTTGTTGAGGTAGAGAATTATCGTACTTTTGCCAAAAGGCCTTTATATAGTGTTTTAGCTATTAATGAATAATGAAAAAAAAAAATTTAATTGTTTTTGGCACCAGGCCAGAAGCCATAAAAATGGCACCTTTAGTAAAAGAGTTTTTAAAATACGAAGACTCTTTTGATACAAAAGTTTGCATTACCGCACAGCACCGTGAAATGTTAGATCAGGTTCTTGATTTTTTTGAGATTATACCAGATTATGATCTAAATTTAATGAAACCAAACCAAAACCTGTATAGCCTTACTGCCGATATCTTTTTAGGGCTGAAAGAAACGTTAGAAGATTTTAATCCTGACTATGTATATGTTCACGGAGACACAACCACTACAATGGCTTCAAGTATAGCAGCTTTTTATTCCGGAGCAAAAGTTTGTCATGTAGAGGCTGGCTTACGTACTTTTAACCTGAAATCTCCTTTCCCTGAAGAAATGAATAGATGTGTGACTGGAGTTGTTTCAAATATTCACTTTTCACCTACTGAAACTTCTAAACAAAATTTAATAAATGAAAATAAGACACCTGAATCAATATTAATTACCGGGAATACAGTTATAGACGCTCTTAAATTTAGTGTAGAAAAGGTTAATTCTGATAATTTTCACGATAATGAAGTAGAGAAGTTGAAAAACTTTATAAATACAAACAAAAAGTTAATTTTAGTCACTGGTCATAGACGTGAAAATCATGGTCAGGGGTTTATAAATATTTGTGCAGCCTTAAAACAAATAGCATCAAATAACCCGGATACCCAGATTATATATCCTGTACATTTAAACCCAAATGTACAGGAACCCGTTTATAATTTATTAAATAACGTAGAAAATATTGATTTAATAGCTCCTCTTTCTTACCCTGCCTTTGTATGGCTTATGAATGAATCTTATTTAATAATCACAGATAGCGGAGGTGTTCAAGAAGAGGCTCCAAGTTTAGGTAAACCTGTTTTGGTAATGCGAAATACTACAGAAAGACCAGAGGCTGTGGATGCAGGTACAGTGATTTTAGTAGGAACAAATAAAGATAGAATAATTTCGGAAACAGAAAAACTCTTAAAAGATAAAGAGTCTTATCAAGATATGAGCAAGTTGCATAATCCTTATGGGGATGGCAAAGCTTGTGAACGTATTGTAGAATATATTTCAAAAAATTAAATACTGGGAATACACCTAGTGTAGTAATGATTGGTTTGGGTTATATAGTAAAAAGTATGGTCATAATTTTTATAGGACTATTGTTGAAAAAAGGAAAAAAGGATCACAGCTTTCTATAACTAAAGGCCAAATAGGGTGCCCTACAAATATGATCAATTTATCTAAGTTTATTATTAAAGTTATCATTGATAAAAATCGCAAATTTGGTATTTATCATTTTACAGATAATGAATCGATGTCTTGGTATGATTTTGCAAAAAAGATTTTAATAGAGCACAAACTTTTGAATAAAATAAAGCTTGTTGAGGTAGAGAATTATCGTACTTTTGCCGAAAGACCTAAATCTAGTATTTTAAGTATGAATAATACTTAAAAATGAATTATAGAACTTATAAAATAAATGGACAAGAAAAAAGACATAATTGCCATTATAGGATTAGGATATGTCGGCTTACCCTTAGCAATAGAATTTAGTAAAAAAACCTTTAATGTATTAGGATATGATATCGATTTTAATCGGGTTAAAGAACTAAATGATGGAATTGATCATACAAATGAAGTATCCAGTGAAGATTTAAAGTCAAATAAAGTTAATTATACTTCAAGCGAGAAAGATTTAATAACCGCAAATATATATATTATAACGGTTCCAACTCCAATAGATTCTTTCAAACAACCAGATTTAAAACCGATTAAGAATGCAAGCGAATTAGTTGGTAAATATATTTCCAAAGGAGACTTGGTTATATACGAATCTACTGTTTTTCCTGGGTGTACCGAGGAAATTTGTGTGCCCATATTGGAAGAATCGAGCAATATGACGTTTAATAGAGATTTTTTCTGTGGATATTCACCCGAAAGAATTAACCCCGGAGATAAAATAAGAAGAGTTCATAATATTGTAAAGGTAACTTCGGGTAGCACCGAAGAGGTAGCAGAATTGGTTGATGAGCTTTATGCATCAATTGTTTCAGCGGGGACGCATAAAGCGTCTTCAATTAAAGTTGCAGAAGCTGCTAAAATAATTGAAAACACTCAAAGAGATTTAAATATTTCGTTTGTAAATGAATTAGCTTTGATTTTTGATGAAATGGATATTGATACTTTAGAGGTTTTGGAAGCTGCCGGGACAAAATGGAATTTCTTACCATTTCGGCCTGGACTGGTTGGAGGACACTGCATTGGCGTAGACCCATTTTACCTAACTCATAAAGCTGAGAGCTTAGGTTATCACCCGCAGGTGATATTAGCGGGTAGAAAGATTAATGATGAGATGGGAGTGCATATTGCAAATAAAATAGTAAAACTAATGGTTAAAGAAGGGCATAAAGTAAAAGATGCCAGAGCATTAGTTTTAGGGTTTACATTTAAAGAAAACTGCCCGGATATAAGAAACTCCAAAGTTATAGATGTTGTAGATGAACTTAAGGAATTTGGAATCGAAGTGGATGTATTTGATCCTTTAGCCGATAGTGTTGAAGTTTTACACGAATATGGGATAAATTTAATAGAAAAACCTAAAGGGCTTTACGATACTATAATATTGGCCGTAGGACATGAGGAATTTAAAGGTATAGATATAAATAGATTAAGTAACACTAATGCTGTTGTATATGATATCAAAAGCTTTTTACCTAAAGAAATAATTACAGACAGACTCTAATAAATACTTGAAATGAAAGACAAGGGGTATTTTGCACACGAAACAGCTGTTATTGATGAAAATTGTGAGATTGGTAAAAACACAAAAATTTGGCATTTTTCTCACATTATGTCTAATTGTTCTATAGGGGAAGCTTGTAACATTGGTCAAAACGTAGTGGTCTCACCTAATGTGAAAATGGGAAAGAATGTAAAAGTTCAAAATAACGTCTCTTTATATACTGGGGTGATCTGTGAAGATGATGTTTTTCTAGGCCCTTCTATGGTATTTACCAATGTCATTAACCCAAGAAGTGCAGTTAACAGACGGGGGTTGTATGAGAAAACTATTGTAAAAAAAGGAGCTTCAATTGGGGCAAATGCTACAATCGTTTGCGGAAATAATATTGGCGAATATGCATTAATAGGGGCGGGAGCGGTAGTTACCAAGGAAGTTAAACCGTATGCTCTTTTAGTTGGTAATCCCGCAAAACAAATAGGATGGGTAAGTGAATATGGACATCGTTTAAATTTTAACAAAGATAATATTGCTGTTTGCCCGGAAAGCTGTCAAGAATATATCTTAAAAGAAAATAAGGTAGAAAGAATTAAATAACTAAAGATTAAAGAATCATCATGAAAAACTTTGCCCTAATAGGTGCTGCAGGTTATATCGCTCCCAGACACATGAAAGCTATAAAAGACACTGACAATAATTTGGTAGCAGCTTATGATAAAAATGATAGCGTAGGAATTATTGATTCGCACTTTCCTAAAGCAGATTTTTTTGTAGAATTTGAAAGATTTGACAGACATATTGAGAAATTAAAATATGAACAAGACCTATATCTTGATTATGTAAGTATTTGTTCCCCTAATTATTTGCATGATGCGCATATTAGATTTGCTCTAAGAAGTGGTGCTGACGCGATCTGTGAAAAACCACTTGTACTGAACCCGTGGAATATAGATAAATTACAAAAGGTTGAAGAAAAAACAGGAAAAAAAGTATATAATATCCTTCAACTTAGAGTACACCCCTCTATAATTGCATTAAAAGAAAAAGTTAAAAACTCTAATAAAGGCACCAAATTTGAAGTGGATTTGACTTATTTAACATCCAGGGGTAATTGGTATGAGACATCATGGAAAGGAGACATAAGTAAATCAGGAGGAATTGCTACGAATATTGGAGTACATTTTTACGATATGTTGTCATGGATTTTTGGTGATATTCAAGAGAATATTGTTCATGTTCATGAAAAAGACAGAGCTGCAGGATATTTAGAATTTAAAAATGCTCGTGTTCGTTGGTTTTTGTCAATTAATGCAAAATATTTACCTGACAATATAAAGAAAAAGGGCCAGACAACGTTTAGGTCTATCACTATTGATGGTGAAGAGTTAGAGTTTAGTGGAGGGTTTACCGATTTACATACAATGGTATATAGAGATATTTTAGAAGGTAAAGGATATGGATTAGATGCCGCCAGAACAGCTATTAAAATTGTTCATGATATAAGAAATATTAATCCTGTTGGTTTAAAAGGGACTTATCATCCATTTGCGGAGAAAAAATAGTTTAGAAGTAAGTTTTGTATGAAACCTAAAATTATAGTTATAATTGGCGCACGCCCTCAATTCATAAAGCATTTTCCATTCGAAAAAGCTGCTTCTGGAATATTAGATTTAAAAACAATACATACAGGTCAGCATTACGATAAAAATATGAGTAGCATATTTTTTCAACAGTTAAAAATGGCGAAGCCAGATTATATGCTAAATATAGGAAGTGGTAATCATGGTGCTCAGACAGGAGGAATGATGATTGAGATAGAAAAAATTGTTGAAAAAGAAAAGCCTAAAGGAATAGTTGTTTTTGGAGATACTAATTCTACTTTAGCAGGAGCATTGGTAGCCTCTAAATTACATATTCCGTTGTTTCATATAGAGTCTGGTCTAAGAAGCTACAATAAAGAAATGCCTGAGGAAATAAATAGAGTTTTAACAGACCACGTTTCAGATCTTTTATTCATTCCTAGTGAGGTTGCGTCTAAGAACTTGTCTCAGGAAGGCATAAGTAAAGGTATTCAGAATGTGGGAGACATAATGAAAGATTTGGTGGATATAGTAATCAATGACGGAATTTTAAATAATAAAAAGACAAACGAAGAAGATTATTATTATGTTACCATTCATAGACCTTACAATACTGATGAGAAGCATAGATTGAATAATATATTGGATAGTCTTAACGGGTTAGATAAAAAAATTATCATGACATTACACCCCCGAACAAAGAATTTATCTAAAAAATATGCTATTGATTTAGCATCTTTTCTTAATATAAAGTTTATAGAGCCTCAATCCTATTTTGATAATTTAAACTATTTGTTTTATTCTAAAGGATTAATAACAGACAGTGGGGGGATGCAAAAAGAAGCATATTGGTTGAAAAAAAAGTGTGTAACTATTCGTAAAGAAACAGAATGGGTTGAAACTTTAAATTTTAATGCAAATAAGTTAGTTTTTTATAATCTTTCAGAAATACAGGAAGAACTAAACAAAGAGCCATTGAACTGGGATGAAACCTTATATGGTAATGGAAATAGTGCTAATAAAATAGTGGCTTCAATTAAAAATTTCCTTAAAGAATAAACTTTGAATAGAATTCTTGAAAAAATAAAGTTATTAAAATCTGAATTTGTCAGGAATGTATTATTAGTGATGACAGGCACTGCGATTTCTCAAGGAATTGGACTTATAATGACTCCAATTTTAACCAGAAATTATTCCCCTGAACACTTTGGAGTTCTTTTAGTTTATATGAGTATTCTAACTATTGTAGGTACAATTTCAACAGGCAAGTATGAACGAGCGATTTTGCTAACCAAAACTGAAAAGGATATTAGTAAAATAGTTTTTTTATGTTTTTTTATAAGTCTTGGCGTAAGTTTTGTTTTATTTATAGCATTACTAACTTGTAGTAATCTGATAGTTAATTATTTATCGTTTGAATTATCTTTGTATAACTGGCTTTATACTTTGCCAATTCTTTTAATAGTTTATTCATTGTATGTGGTTTTTTCTATGGTATTAAACTATCAAAAAAAGTTTAAGGCATTGTCTACAGCTAAAATTGTAAAAACAATATCAAGTATTTCTGTAAGTTTAGCATGTATTTTTTTTTTAAAGGATGCAAGAGGTCTTATTTTAGGTGAGTTTTCAGGATATACTTTATCAATGCTATTTGTATATTGTTCCAATAAAAATAACCTGGTTTTTAATACTATAGGGGTAAAGGAAATAAAAGAAATTGCAGTTAGATATAAAGACTTTCCCAGGTTCAATATTCCCTCGGATTTTATGAATATGACATCTAGTCAAATGCCTGCTTTTTTCTTAACCACATATTTTGGTGCTGGTGTTACAGGTTTTTATTCTCTAATGAAAAGAGTTTTAGATGCACCTGTGGGCCTTTTATCTACTTCTGTTTTAGAAGTGTTCAGGCAAAAAGCCGCAGCGCAGTACATGGAACAAGGAAACTGTAAATATTTATTTGTAAAAACAGCGAAAAGTTTAGGAATAATTTCGGTAATTCCATTTACACTTATTTTTTTATTTGCTCCACAATTGTTTGCATTTATATTTGGGTCGGAGTGGGAAATTGCCGGTGAATATTCCAGAATATTTTCGATGTATTATTACTTCAAATTTGTTTCAAGCCCTCTTACTTATATGTTTTATATTGCAGAAAAACAGAAAATAGACTTTATATTACATTTATATATTTTCTGTTCTGTTATTTTAATACTTAATTTACCAAGGTTTTTTGATTTAAACGAAGCAAATACTCTTTGGATTTATAGTATTAACTATGTTATTGTCTATAGCTTTTATTTTATTTTTTCATATAGGTTAGCATGTGGTAAAGAAATTAATAATTATTTAAAAAAATGAAAAAGTTTATCTGGTTTATTATTAAATCTATACCCAGTTTAAGATTTTTTTATGAAACAAGACACACACAGACGCCTATTCGATTTAGAATGTGGTTTTTTCAAAAAATTTTAGGATTTAACAGAAAAGCCTATTGGCCTGTTCATTTTACAAGTATTGTTTCTAATTATAAAAATATTTATGTTGGAATCGATACTTCTCCAGGGTATTCCCCTGGGTGTTATATACAAGGGGGAGGTATAGTTTATGTTGGAGATTATACCCAGATTGCTCCAAATGTAGGTATAATAAGTTCTAACCATGACCTTCACGATTCTAGGAAAAAAGTTGTTGGAGAGGTAAAAATTGGGAAATATTGTTGGATAGGTATGAATGCAATGATTCTTCCTGACATTACAATAGGAGACTTTACTATTGTAGCAGCGGGATCCATAGTAACCAAGTCGTTTCCCAAAGGACATTGTGTGATTGGAGGTAATCCAGCTAAGATTATTAAGAATTTAGAAAAAGAAAAATGTATTCCATTTAAAAATAAGTTTGAGTATAATGGTTATATAAGAAATAAAGATTTTGAATTATTTCGGAAAAGAAATTTAAATGTGTAATTATGATTATAATAATTGATTATGGCGTAGGAAATTTAAATTCAATCAAGAATATGATTAAAAAGGTTGGTTTTAAAGCAGAAATTACCTCAAATATTGATCAAATTAGTAAGGGCACAAAGTTTGTTTTGCCAGGAGTAGGCTCATTTGAATATGGAATAAATAAGTTAAGGAGCATGTCATATTTTTCAGTTTTAGAGAAGAAGATATTAGAGGAAAAAACCCCAGTTTTAGGTGTTTGCTTGGGAGCACAATTACTTTTTGAAGCAAGTGAAGAAGGTTCCCCTGTTGATGGACTGGGTTGGATTAAAGGATCTATTAAAAAATTTAAGCATTCAGATAAAAATTACAATTTAAAAATTCCACACATGGGATGGAATTATGTCAAGCCTCTAAAATATAGTAAGCTTTTGGAGGGGCTTGATGAAAAATCTAGGTTTTATTTTGTACATAGTTATCATTTTGAGTGTAAGGAAAAAGAGGCCAATTTGTTAGAAACCAGTTATGGGTATCCATTTGTTTCTGGGGTTGAAAAAGAAAATGTTTTAGGTGTTCAATTTCATCCGGAAAAAAGCCATAAGTTTGGAATGCAGCTCTATAGCAATTACTTAAAGAACTATTAATGAAGAGAGTAATTCCAGTATTGTTAATACGAGATGGAGGTCTTGTCAAATCTGTTAAATTTAAGAAACATAATTACGTTGGTGATCCAATAAATACAGTTAAAATATTTAATGAAAAAGAGGTAGATGAAATAATTATTTTAGACATTAGTGCTTCCAGAGAGAAGCGTTCTCCTAATATTGATATGATTAATGAAATAGCCAGTGAAGCTTTTATGCCATTGTCGTATGGAGGTGGTATCACGACAATAGAACAAGTAAAAGATATATTATATCAGGGAGTTGAAAAAGTTGTGTTTAACACCAGCGCAATTCTAACCCCTGAATTAATTAGTGAGACTGCGCATAGGTTTGGTAGCTCCAGCACAGTTGTATCTATTGATGTTGGGAGGAATCTAATGGGGAAACCAAGGGTGTTCTCTGAAAATGGAAGAAAGAACACAAAGTTGGATGTTATTGAGTTTGCTAAAAAAATGGAAAATTTGGGAGCAGGAGAAATATTTTTAAATGTTATAGAGCATGATGGAACTTTTAAAGGTTTTAATCTGGAGATTATTAAACAAGTTTCAGAAGTAGTTAATGTTCCTGTTATTGCCTGTGGAGGAGCTAGGACTAATGAAGATTTAGCTAAGGCTATAGTAGAAGGTAAGGCTTCAGCAGTTGCAGCAGGAAGCATGTTTGTTTACCAAAATACCAATAGAGCTGTTTTAATTAATTACCCTAATTGGGAAGAAATTCAAACAACTATAAAAAACTTTGAAAAAGAATGAATAATAATAAAAATGAAACGATAGTTTGTAAACGCTGCGTTATGGACACTACAGCTAAGAACATTTCGTTTGATGCAACAGGTATTTGTAATTACTGTACCAATTATTTTAAAGAGCAACATAAAGTTTTAAAGAATGAAGAGCTATTAAAACCAATTATTGCTAAAATTAAAGAAGAAGGAAAGAATAAAAAATATGATTGTGTAATTGGCGTGAGTGGTGGCGTAGATAGTACTTATGTAGCCTATTATGTAAAACAACTTGGGTTAAATCCTTTGGCTATTCACCTGGATAACGGTTGGGATTCTGAATTAGCTGTGGCGAATATTGAAAAAACTTTAAAAAAGTTAGATATAGATTTATATACCCATGTAATAAATTGGAATGAATTTAAAGATTTACAATTGTCTTTTCTAAAAGCCTCTATACCAGGAATGGAGATTCCTTCTGACCATGCTATTTTTGCTATTCTTAATAAAGTAGCTCTTAAATACGGAGTTAGGTACATAATAAACGGATCTAATTTTAGAATGGAATATATAATGGATCCGGATTGGTCAGAGTTTATCGGTCAAATGGATTGGTTGTTAATCAAAAATGTTCATAAACAATTTGGAAAAGTAGCCTTGAAAACATTTCCAAGAATGACTAGAAAAGATGTTTATTACACTAGGTTTGTAAAAAAACATACAGTGATAAATATACTGGATTACATTGATTTTTCTAAAGAAAAGGCAATGAAAATAATTCAGGATAAATTGGGTTGGGTATATTACGGTGGTAAGCATTATGAATCTATATATACAAGATTTACCCAAGCATATATCCAGCCGTTGAAATTTAGTATTGATAAGCGGAAAGCCCATTATTCAAATGTAATATGTATGGGTGAAATGACACGAGAAGAGGCTTTATCAGCATTGAAAAAAGATGCTTACCCCAATGAGGAGATGAAAATGGACGATTTAGAATATTTTAAAAAGAAAATGAACTTCTCTGATTCAGAATTTGAAAAAATAATGAATGCTCCGGTTAAATCTTATAAAGATTATAAAGGCTATTTTAATCACCCAATTTATTCAAAATTACAAGAAAAGGCATTAAAAATTCATTTTAAACTAAAAGGGAAGGGTTTTTATGGGAAGTAAGAAAAATGTTATTTTAATTACTCCTTTTTGGACTGGAATCAAAAGTTTTTTTTTAGAAGGAGAAGATAAATTTAAAGGTATGCCGGCATTTACTAATACTTTCTTTAGTCTGGTAAATAACGGAAATATAGAAAAGATATTTGTAATATTCTTAGGGAACAGAATTGAAACTAATTTCAAAATAAGCGAGAAATATGAAGAGAAGATAAAAGTTTACGGATTCAGTTTTTCAAACAAACTGTTTGCCGTCAAGACAATACTTTCCCTTTTTGTTAAAGTAATTAAAATAATAAAGAAAAATAAAAGTTCGGTTTTATATGGACATGGTTCAGTCGGTGGAGTTGCAGGAATTATTTCTTTATTTACTAAAACTCCTAACATAAGGAGAGTTTATGGAACATTTTTATGTGATGAACTGAATAGGTCGAAAATAAGCATATTTTTCAGACATCCTTTAGAATATCTAACATTTTCATTGCCGGCCAAAGCAATTATTTGTACAAATGATGGAACTAAAGGAGATTTGGTTTTTGATAAAATTGGGCATAAAAGTACCCCTTTTTATTTTTGGCTCAACGGAATTGATAAAACGGATTATAATTTACTTCCATATGCTCAGGTAGCTAGCAAATATAAAATTAATTTTAAACCCCAAATATGTTATATTGCAAGAATTGATATTTGGAAAAGACAACATTTACTTTTAGAAATATTAAAGATATTAGATAAGAGAGGTAACAAGTTTAAAACCCTAATAGCTGGTCCAGTAATAAACAAAAAATATTATCAGGATTTGGAAAATAAACTATCCAATTATAGGCTTTCAGAGTTTGTTAAAATAATTCCTGGTCTTACTAAAGAAGAAACAATAAGCGTTATAAAAGCTTCTGATATAAGTGTCTCTTTTTATGATTATTCTAATCTCGGGAATGTGTTTTTGGAATCATTAAGCTTAGGAACGGTAATGCTGTCGGAAAATATTAATAATTCACTAGCATTAATAGATAAAGAATTATATTATAACGTGATACCATCTGATTATAAAGAGACCGCCAATATTATAGAACATATATTTGAAAACACAGAAGAATTGTCTTTGAAGTCAGATAAAGCCATTAAATTTTCTCACAAGCAACTTTTGACTTGGAAAGAAAGAGCTGAAAAAGAAGTTTTTTTATTAGGAATATAAGAGTTCAAACTAATGTTTTAACTTGTGCAATAAATGAATTTAGTATTATCTCATTCAAAATATCAAAATGTCTTACTGAGCTTATTGATAATTTCCGGAAGTTTAAAAGTGTTTTTAACATACTATGAGTTTCCAATAGATATTACAGTGTTAATTTTAGGTTTAGTTCTTATAGATTTTTTTTATGTATTGTTTACCAAAAAAGCGTCGTTAAGCTTAAATAAAAATTCTGTATTTTACATTTTTACTATTCTCCTTTTTTACTTGATTGCAGTTATTAGTTTAGCATTTACTCCTTCATTTTTTTTAGGGATAAAAAAGATTTGTTTAATGTTAATTCCTTTAATTGGGTTTTTCTATGTGAGAGTAATTAAGATTTTAGATTTAAGGGTTTTATATAAAATATTAGTTTATATGGCTATACCCTTAGCTGTTTGGTTTATTATACTTAAATATTTTTTATGGAATAATTCACCGCATTTTGATTTCCGAACGGATGCTGTACGTTTTAACCCTTTAAGAAATTCTTATCTTAGTTTTGGCTATCTGATGGGCATCTTATCTATTTTATCATTAAAATATTCAAAAATCCCTTTTTTTGTCTTTTTGTTTGCTACTTCTATTATTCTAGGCCTGGGTTCAAGAGGAGCATTTGTTTTTTTGATTTTAAGCTGTTTTATTGTTTACTTCAAACAGATTTATTTTTTTTTTAAAAACCTTAGGATTAAGAAAACCATATTACAGATTGTTGTTTTTTCTTTTATTCCAATCATTGGTGTGCTATTTTTCTATCATGAAAAAATAAAAGTATTGTTTGATTATGGGTTAATTCGTTTCACATCTTTAATTAATGCTTCAGAAGATGAATCTCTTTTAGGTAGAATTGATCAATATAGTTATGTTTTTCAGGAGGGTTTATCTTTTCAAGGTTTATCGGTGGGGTTTGGTCTTGGCAGTTTTGGATTAAATTATTCCAATCACTTCGGTTTATCTCACCCTCACAATATTTTTTTAGAAGCATGGTATGAATTAGGTTTTTTTGCAATGTGTTTATTAGTGGCTTTTTTTGTCTTACCTTTTTTTCATTTAAAGAGAAAACAAATTTTTTTAGCACTGGCTCTCTTTGCTTTTTTCAATGCGATGAAAACTTTAAGTTTTTCTACAGATAGGAATTTATTTATTTTATTTGCAATCTTGTTTTTTAATAAAGAATCCTACGAGACCTATAGATAATTACATTAGGCAAATGGCAATAAAAGTAGTTCATATAACAACGGTTCATTATAGGTATGATGTTAGAATTCATTATAAATACTGTAAAACATTATCGAAAGAGAAAGATTTAGAGGTTCTTCTAGTTGTTACTGACGGTAATGGAACTGAGCAAATAAATGATTTAAAAGTACTGGATATAGGAAAATTAAAATTTGGAAGAATAGGAAGAGTCATTATTGGTAATTTTAAAGTTTTAACATATGCTTTGAAATGCAAAAGAGATTTAATGCACTTTCATGACCCTGAGCTATTGCCTTCAATAATTATTTTAAGGTTAATTGGAAGAAAACTTATTTTCGATATGCATGAGAATTTGCCTTTACAAATTCTTACAAAAACCTATATGCCTAAAGTTCTTAGAATAATTTTAAGCAAATGCGTTAATTTTTTTCAAAATATTTCTTTTCGATTTATTCCAGTTATTTTTGCCGAATTTTCATACTCTAAATATTTCGCTAAAGTAAAGCATAGAGAAACTATATTAAATTACCCTTTAAAAACAGAGTTTAGAGATATTACTCAGCGTAAAAACTCATGTTTTACTTTAGGTTATATGGGAAGTGTTGCAGTAGAAAGAGGTGCCTTAGTTATGCTAGAAGCGGTTGCAGAATTAAGAAAAAAAGGTGAAGATATTGATATCCTTTTTGTTGGCCCTATTGACGATACTTTGGAGAGTTTTTCTATATATAAAAAAGCAATTGAAGAAGGATGGGGCATTTTTAAAGGCAGATTGAAACCTAAAGAAGGCTGGAATTATATGGCTAAATGTCACATAGGCATGGCGGTACTCCAAGATTCTCCAAATTTTATTGACTCATACCCTACTAAGCTATTTGAATATATGTTATTAAAACTTCCAATAATTACATCTAATTTCCCATTATATAAAAGTATTATAGATGATGCTGAATGTGGAATAGTGGTTGAGCCCTCCTCCATAAAAGGAATAACTAATAGTATTTTACGAATGAAAAATAACCACATGGAAAGAATACTTATGGGAGAAAATGGTTATAGAAGAGCTATTGAGAAGTATAGTTGGGAATCATCTGAACTTTTAAAAGTAAAAAACTTCTACAAGCAAGTATTACAATATTAGAACCTTAAAAAAGTGATATTCAAATTAATTGTAATTATTAGTTACTTGTTCTTTTGCATGTGATTATGTTTTAAGTGTTTTTTCATAAGGTCAATGTCGTTGGTAACTATTCAATTCAAAACTTAATATCAAAAATAGAAATGGAGACTTACAGTCATAAATACTTAAAAACAAAAGAAGTATTAATTCATATTGGAATATTAGTCTTCCCTTTTGTATTACCACTCCCCACTCCTTTAAATATTAAAAGTATTTGTTTTATTATTTTTTTAACAACCTTACTTTTAAATATTTCTGTGAAATCTGTAGATTTTAAAAAAATACTCTCCAATAAAATAGTAGTTTTATTTCTTATACTTTATTCTTTAGACCCTATACTGTCTATTATAAGGGGAAACGAATTCTATTTAAGAGATTTAAGGTTATCCTTTTTAATTGCTCCTACAATATTTATGCTAAATGCAGGGTTACTGAATAAATACAAAGATAAGATTTTAATGGTGTTTGTTTTTGGCACATTTGGCTATATTGTATTCACTGTGTTTTTTATAATTTATTTTTACACAAATTCAGTTGAGACTTTAGCTTTTGATTATTTCCTCAAGTATGTTACTTACCATTATTTACCTTATTCTATTCATCACACCTATATAGGAATTTACCTTTGTTTTACAAGTGCTATTATTTTATTTAAAACAAAAATAAACCTATATGTAAAATTACTTTTAAATTTTATACTATTTGCTTCAGTTCTCATAATTGCTAGTAAATTAACTATAATCTTTTTTGTGATACTGTTTTTTACATATTTTTTGATTGATTTAAAATGGACATTCTTAAAACGGACCTTATTGATTGCGACTTTGGTTCTTTCTTTTTTACTAATATTGACACTATACATAAAAACTGATTTATTCAGAACTTTGAGCGTTAGTATTAATGAGAGAAAAGATTTATTTAAATGTTCTATTGAAGGAATAAATTCAAATTTGTTCTTAGGCATAGGTAATGATAATGTGAAAAATTATATCGCAAACTGCAACAGTGATTTGGGATTGAAAAACACACATAATATTTTTTTGCAGGAGTTCTTGTCCAATGGAGTATTAGGTATAATAATATTATGCGTATTATTCTATATTTTTATTAGGTTTTTTTTAAAAGTACAATCAATTTTAGGGGTAACACTCATAGTTATGATTTTATTTTTTGGTTTGGTTGAACATCTTTTTAATCTTCAAAATGGAGTTCTTTTTTTTATACCTTTTTTATTGTTAATTTTTTATACCTGTAACTTTGGCTTAAGGTCAAAATCATAGATAGTATGAAGTTGAAATAACCTGCGATTATTTTAATAAGTCATATTATATTGGTCAATTTTAAAACATAATGTAAAAACATTCAAGCATGTCAGATAAAATAAAGTCTAAGTTATTAATGATATTTCACAGACCACCATTTCCTTTGATTGGGGGAGATAAAATTAGAATGTACCAGAATTTAAAAATTTTATCTAAACATTATGATGTGGATGTATTATTTGTAAATGATATAAAAACAGATAAAGCACATAATAATAGTATTTTAAAATTAGCAACTAATATTTTTGTGTTCGAGTTTAAAAAGTATAGATTTTATTTATCAACTCTTTTTGGGTTTTTAATGAATAAAAACCCTCTTCAGGTTAATTATTATTATTTCAAATCGGTACAAAAATGGATAGATAAAAACATCAGTAATTATGATTCTGTCTTTTGCCATACAATTAGAACCGCCGAATACGTTAAAAATAAGTCCATATTCAAGATAATAGATTTTGTTGATGCTATTTCAATGAATTATGAAAAAGCAGCAAAGAAAAGTAACTTTGGATTGTGGAAACTCTTGTACAAAATAGATAAGAAAAGAGTTTTAAAATATGAATCAAGTTTGTTGGAATTATTTGATGAAAGGATAATTATCTCTGAAATCGATAAAAATTATATTTTAAACAAGTCTAATTCGAATGCCAAAATACATATTGTACAAAATTTCGTTGAAACAAACTTTTCAAATTCGTCAGCAGAAGAAGATTATATTATTTTTGTTGGGAAGATGGATTATGAGCCCAATGTAAATGCAGTTAAATATTTTTGTTTAAAGATATTTCCAAAAATTTTAGAAAAGTTTCCTGATTTAAGGTTTTATATAGTCGGTGCCAATCCAATAAAAAAAGTGAAAGTATTAGCAAAGCATCAGAATGTTGAAGTAATTGGATATGTAGAAGATTTAAATGATGTTATTTTGAGATCTAAGCTAATGGTTGCTCCCATGGTATCTGGAGCGGGCATACAGAATAAAATTTTAATGGCTATGGCCCAAAAAAAATGTGTGATCACGACTAAAATTGGAGCAGAAGGACTTGTTGACTTAGATATGGAAAGTAAGCCAATTGAAATATCTAAATCGACTTATGATTTTACTTCCAGTTTGTTAGATTTATTAGAGAATAAGAGCAAGAGAAATAAAATAGGTTTAAATGCTTATAATTATATTAATAAACATTTTTCCATTAGAAAAGTGGAGAAAGATTTATTATCTATTTTAAGTAACACGTAACTATTATTTTATATCTTAATAAAGATAATTTTTTGACTTAATTATTAAAACTATATTTTTACATAATCAAGTTTGGTTCTTATAATAAATTATTTTGGGATTGAAATATCGATTTAATAATTTGAATAAACTTCGTCTATTTATTGTTAAAATCATAATAAAAAACTGTGATATTTTATTCACTTATATTTTTTTTAGGGGCTTATGTCCTAACATACTTTACTATACCAAAAATTATTGGTTTAGTAGAGTATAAAAATTTAATGGATAATCCAAATAATAGAAGTTCGCATTTAAAAAAAACCCCAACGTTAGGAGGCGTTTCTTTTTTTTATACACTAGTCTTTGCGTTATTCTTTTTACGTGGGTGGGGTGAGTATGATGAAGCTATTTACTTTATACCAGGATTAACCATACTCTTTATTATAGGTTTAAAAGATGATTTAGTAGTTCTTTCCCCTTATACAAAACTCATAGCTCAGCTTATAGCTATACTTTTTATTATTAGTAATGATAGCTTTACTATTGAATCTCTTAATGGTTTTTTAGGAGTTGATGATATTCCAATATATGCTTATTATATTGTATCTGGATTTATTATGCTAACAATTATAAACGCGTATAATTTAATTGATGGAATAGATGGATTAGCCGCAATAGTAGGAATAGTTATTTTAATTATTTATTCTGCAATATTCTATATGACCCAGGAATATTTTTTCCTTTTACTGAGTTTGACTTTAAATGGATGCTTAATCGCATTTCTTAAGTTTAATTTAGCTTCCAGTGAATCTAAAGAAAAGATATTTATGGGAGATACCGGATCCTTAATTGTGGGGTTTATAATAAGCATACTTACCTTGAAATTTTTAGCTTTATCTCCTGAAAAATATGATAGTTTACCTTTTTTAATAGAGAATATTCCTCTTATTGCCATTAGTATATTAATTGTACCATTATTTGATACGGCCAGAGTTTTTACGATAAGACTTGCTAATAAGAAAAGCCCATTTTCACCTGATAGAAACCATACTCATCATATTTTAATTGACTACTTTAAGTTTTCGCATAAGAAAGCCAGTTTTATTATTGGAGGGTTTAATCTAGTTTTTGTTTACTTTTTTATAATACTAGGAAGCGCATCATATAATTTTTGGCTTGCTACTGTTTTAGTCATGACAGTTATTGTATTAGGATATATATTTTATCGATTTGATTATAGTTTCTCAAACATTAAAAGAAGAATTCGTTTTAAGAGGAAAATGAATAATGTTAAAGAAAAGGGGAGACGTTTTGTTCATAAGAAAAAGAAATAGATTAAAAAAACACATGAAAATAGAAAGCATTTGTTGTATCGGAGCTGGCTATGTAGGAGGACCAACCATGACGGTTATAGCTAAACAATGCCCGCAAATAAAAGTAACAGTTGTTGATGTTAATCAAGAACGGATAAATGCTTGGAATGATAATAATTTAGATAATCTACCGGTTTTTGAACCAGGATTAGCAGCTATAGTGGAAGAAACCAGAGGGAAGAATCTTTTTTTTTCAACTGATATTGATACTGCTATTAATGAAGCTGAAATGATCTTTATTTCAGTAAATACTCCCACTAAAACATATGGAAAGGGAAAAGGCATGGCAGCCGATTTAAAATATATTGAGTTATGTGCCCGTCAAATAGCTAAAGTGGCTAAGCAAAATAAAATTGTTGTTGAAAAGTCTACACTTCCGGTAAGAACAGCTTCAGCAATAAAGAGTATTCTTGATCACACAGGCAATGGCGTAGAGTTTCAAATATTATCTAATCCGGAGTTTTTAGCTGAGGGAACAGCAGTTCAAGACTTATTAAACCCTGATCGTGTCTTAATAGGGGGAGATCGTTCATCTGAAGAAGGAAAAAGAGCAATGCAGGCGTTAGTGGACATATACGCTAATTGGGTTCCCAGAGATAAAGTATTAACCACAAATGTTTGGTCTTCTGAATTATCTAAACTAACGGCGAATGCTTTTTTGGCACAACGCGTATCTTCTATAAATGCCATATCGGAATTATGTGAAAAAACTGGAGCAGATGTTAATGAAGTTGCCAAGGCCATAGGAATGGATAGCAGGATCGGCTCGAAATTTTTAAAAGCATCTGTTGGTTTTGGGGGGTCTTGCTTTCAAAAAGATATTTTAAATCTTGTTTATATTGCTAAAAGCTATGGATTAAATGAAGTAGCTGATTATTGGGAACAGGTAATTTTAATGAATGAGCATCAGAAGAATAGATTCTCTGATAAGATTGTAAATACGCTTTATAATACCGTATCAGGGAAAAAAATAACTTTTTTAGGATGGGCATTTAAGAAAGATACCAATGATACAAGAGAATCAGCAGCAATTAAGGTGGCTGATAATCTTTTAAATGAACAAGCTAATATCGCCGTATTTGATCCTAAAGTTGCCAAGGAAAGAGTTTATTCAGACTTAGAGTATTTGAATACACGTTCCAATGAGGAAAACAAGGAACAGCTTGAAGTCAAAAATGACCCTTACAAGGCCTGTCACGGAGCACATGCCATAGCCATTTTAACAGAATGGGATGAATTCAAAAACTACGATTGGGAAAAAATTTATGATTCAATGAATAAACCGGCTTTTCTTTTTGATGGCAGGGGAATTCTTGATAAAAAGAATTTAGAAAAAGTAGGTTTTATATATTATAAAATAGGAGTAGGAGAATAAACCATTTTTAATGAAACGAGTTTTAATAACCGGAGCAGCTGGGTTTTTAGGATCACACTTGTGTGACAGATTTATTAATGTGGGGTGTTATGTTATTGGAATGGATAATTTCATTACAGGTGATAGAAAAAACATTAATCATCTGTTTGATAATTCAAATTTTCAGTTTATAGAACATGATGTAACAGAGTTTGTTAAAATAGAAGGAGATTTAGATTATATACTCCATTTTGCTTCTCCTGCCAGTCCAATAGACTATTTGAAGATTCCAATACAAACATTAAAAGTGGGATCCCTAGGTACCCACAATTTATTAGGTTTAGCAAAGGCAAAGAAAGCCAGAATATTGATTGCTTCAACGTCTGAAGTATATGGTGATCCATTAGTGCACCCTCAAAGTGAGGATTATTATGGTAACGTAAATACTATAGGACCAAGAGGGGTATATGATGAGGCAAAACGTTTTCAGGAGTCAATTACCATGGCATATCACAGGTTTCATGGACTTGAGACTAGAATCGTTAGAATATTTAACACTTATGGCCCAAGAATGCGGTTGAATGACGGAAGGGTAATTCCGGCTTTTATGGGGCAAGCATTAAGAGGCGAAGATTTAACCGTTTTTGGAGATGGTTCTCAAACACGCTCATTTTGTTATGTTGATGATCAAATTGAGGGTATTTACAGGCTGCTTCTAAGTGATTATCAATACCCTGTAAATATTGGTAACCCACATGAAATATCAATTAGAGATTTTGCTGATGAAATTATCAAACTAACAGAAACTTCTCAAAAAGTTGTATATGAAGATTTACCAATTGATGATCCTATGCAAAGGCAGCCTGATATAACTTTGGCAAAAAAACTGTTGAATTGGGAGCCAAAAGTAGACAGGGCAGAAGGTATGAGAAAAACATTTAATTACTTTAAAGGCTTAACCCGGGAAGAACTTTATAAAAGTGAACATAAAGATTTTTCTTCTTATATAAACAAATAGTCGTTCATGGGGTATTCTCGTGGTAGATATTCTTGGTTGCTCAGACCGGTATTAATAGTATATGATATTTTTATTATTAATGTTTTGGCATATTATATGTTGAATTTTAATGATGAAAGTTTGCACTTTTTTTCACTCGACTTTTTGAATAATAAGTATTTATTGTATGCTTTATATTCAATATTTTTTTGGTTAGTTTCTGCATTTTTATTGAATTTTTATAAAGTATATAGGTACACTTCTATTTTAAATATATGCGCTCTTTTGATTAAACAATTTTTAGTTTTCACAATAATTGTTTATGCTTTTGTTGGGGCTTTTAGAAGTATTAGTTTATCCGCATTTGTTATCTTTAATTATTTACTTTATTCATTTTTGGCTATAGGGTTTTTGAAAATAATTAGCTTTTATAGTTTAAAGGCCTTCCGGTCTTATTTAAAGGGAAATTTAAGAAATATAGTTATAGTAGGAGGAGGCGAAAGTATAAACGAGCTTTTAAAGTTTTTTGCTCAGAAAAAAGAACTTGGATATAGGATACAGGGCATATTTAAGAATAATGATAGTGTTGACCTTGACACGGCAATAGATGACAGCTTTGACTTTTTAAGAAACAACCCGAATATTGATGAGATTTATTGTGCCATAGATGAACTAAGCGAAAAGCAGGTAAACGAGTATGTTAAATATGCTAACATGAATCAATGTAATATTAAATTCATTCCTAATAATTTTAAATTTTTCACAAAGCGATTGCAAGCAGATTTTTATGATTATCTTCCAATTTTGTCCATTCAGGAAGCGGCTTTAAATAATGAAGTCAATAAGCTCTTAAAAAGAAGCTTTGATGTGTTGTTTTCACTTTTTATTATAGTATTTATACTCTCATGGCTTTCTATTATATTGTTTATTTTGATTAAAATAGAATCAAAAGGGCCGTTAATATACAGGCATAAAAGAAACGGTATTAATTATAAAGAATTTAATTGCTACAAGTATCGGTCTTTATTTATTACTAAAGAAGTAAAGGGGTCTTATGTAAGGCAGAATGACTCAAGGGTTACTAAAATTGGGAAATTTTTACGCAAAACAAGTATTGATGAGCTACCGCAATTTATAAATGTTTTAAAAGGAGACATGAGTGTTGTAGGTCCCAGACCACACATGCTATCTTATACTGAAGAGTATTCAAAAAAAATTAACAAATATAATTTTATTTTTAGGCATCATGTAAAACCTGGTATAACGGGGTTGGCTCAAATAAAAGGATACAGAGGAGAGATAGAGACAGATAATGATATTATTAACAGGGTGAAGTATGATATTTTTTATATTGAAAATTGGTCCATACTTTTAGATTTAAAAATTATAATACAGACAGTTATTAATATTTTTAAAGGAGATGAAAAAGCTTATTAAATGTCCCATATGAATCATATTGTTTCAATCATTACTCCAACATATAACTCGGAAAAGTTCATTAAGCAAACCATTGAAAGTATTATTAGCCAATCATATAAAAACTGGGAATTAATTGTTGTGGATGATGCTTCATTTGATAGTACAGTGGCAATAGTCGAGGAGTTTATAGTAAATCATTCTAATATTAAGCTTCTTCAAAATGATAAAAATGAAGGCGCAGCTATTTCCAGAAATAATGGGATTGAAGCAGCTCAAGGAGATTATATTGCTTTTCTTGACGCAGATGATCTATGGAAATCGGACAAATTAGAAAAGCAAATTGAATTCATAAAAAGTAATAATGCCGATGTATGTTTTTGTAGCTACGATTTAATGAGTGAAGAGGGAACATTATTAAATGAAACAGTAACTGCGCTAACGAAGCTGTCTTATAAGAAGTTTTTAAAATGTAACTATATAGGTAATCTAACAGGTATTTATCATGCTAAAAGCTTAGGAAAAATATATGCACCTGATTTGCGTAAAAGACAAGATTGGTTAATGTGGTTAGAGGCCGTTAAGCGAAGTAATAAACCTGCATTGGGGATGGAGGAATCATTAGCTATATACAGGGTTAGGAAGCATTCTATTTCATCAAATAAACTTAACCTTGTAAAATATAATTTTCTGGTTTACAGAAAAGGTTTGGGTTTTTCGTTAATTAAATCTATTTATTGTTTTACAGTTTTTCTTTTTGAGTATTTCTTTATAAAACCAAAACAGACGGTTACTTCAAAAGAGAAGTGAATTGTTTTAACTTACCAGCTTTTGTTCTTTCTAACTCATTTTTTCTTTCAAATAATACATTTAAACCGGGTTCCAGGTATTTTTCAATGGCTTTATTAATAGCTTCCATTTTAACCTCATTAAGTTCCAAAGAGCTTGTATAACTAATTTTAAATGTGTCTAATTTTAGCTGCTCAATAATGAATTCTTTTACATTGCCCTTATCTTCAATTACTGTTTTAGTAACATAATAAAAAGTTAATCCCGCAGCCTTTTTCCCACTAGGCAGTATGGCAAAGTCATTTGTTCTTCCTGTTAGATTTTCAAGGATGGGTTTTTTAATGGTACTCCCTTTTGAGAGAGAACCAATATCCCCTATTTCATATCGGATAAAAGGATGTGCTTTATTATAAAGGGACGTTATAACAATGCGCCCTTCTTCTCCTAAAGGAAGAGGCTGGTTGTTTTTGTCTAAGATTTCAACAAACAAATCTTGTGTGTTTACAACCCATTCACCCTTTTGATTATTGAATGCAATCAATCCCAATTCAGCCGAACCATATTCATTAACCACCGGAATTCCAAACTGTTTCCTTAAAAGCACTTCATCATTTTTAAAGAGGACTTCGGCTGTTACAATACATACGTTCAATGTTGGACATACTTCTTTTAAGATGATATCTTTTTGTTCTAGAAATTTAGCAAACTGAACAATGGCACTGGTATACCCGTTTATATAAAGAAATTTTGTGTTTTTAAACTTTTTCAGGTTTTTTTCAAGTTCATTGTCACTCATATCAAAAACTGAAAACCGAAACCGATTTCCTAAAAAATCTTTTAATCGTTCTTTATAATATCCATATTTGTTCAAAGGGATACCATAAAACCTGGCTTGCTTTGATGTGGTGACATCAATGCTGAACCAACTATACCGATCGATAAAATTAGCCCAGGTAAGAGCATGACTAAATTTATCTTTTGCAAAAATTAATGGTGTTCCTGAAGACCCGGAAGTTTTATGGATATGACTGTTTTTAATGTTAAACCCTTCTGATAATCTTTCATCCAACGGCCTTTGAAAATCACTCTTAGCTAATATGGGGATTGAGTTCCAATCGTCAGGATTAGCACCTTTAGCAAACTCTTTGTAGAATTTATTGTGTTTTAAATGATGAGAAACAATGTCTTTTCTCTTTTTTTCAATGTAAGTCCGGTAACTTTTTTCATCAATATTTTGAATATCAATTAACTGTTGCTTTGCTTTTTCAATAGGAAAGCCTTTGAGTTTTAATGAAAAATTAAATAAGTTCACTGGTAATGACAAAAATATATGAGTTTTTTCATTTGGAAATTTATAAAAACAAATTGAAAAAATTCATGTATTAACTAAGTGGTTATTGAAGTGAAACTAAATTTTATATTTTTAGGCATAAAATTTAGTTTTTTACAGAAAAAATATTTGTAAAGTAACTAAAAAATATTCGTGAATTAGTGCCATTAATTCTATTTTTGCACTCGAAAAAGCTTTTTTAATGCTTGCATTAAAAGACAATAATTTGTCATTCCCACATAAAAACGGGAAACTTAAAAAGTAATACAATGAATATCTTAGTTTTGGGGTCAGGGGGAAGAGAACATACCTTTGCCTGGAAAATAGCTCAAAGTCCGTTATGTAATGAATTATATGTTGCTCCGGGGAATTCCGGAACGGCTGAAATTGCAACTAATGTAAATATTGGAGTAACCGATTTTGATGCTATTAAAACACTTGTTTTGGACAAACAAATCGATTTGGTTGTTGTGGGACCAGAAGACCCCTTGGTAAAAGGGGTTCATGATTATTTTTTGAATGATGATCAGTTAAAAAATATACCGGTTATTGGCCCACAGAAAGAAGCGGCAGAGCTGGAAGGCAGTAAAGAGTTTGCTAAGGAATTTATGTATAGACATAATATTCCAACAGCAGCTTATGAAAGTTTTACTAAAGATACCGTTGACCAAGGATATACCTTTTTAGAAACTTTAAACCCCCCCTATGTTTTAAAAGCCGACGGATTAGCAGCGGGAAAAGGCGTTGTTATTTTAAATGATTTGGAAGAAGCCAAAGCGGAACTTAAGAGCATGTTGGTTGATTCTAAGTTTGGTGAGGCCAGTACTAAGGTGGTTATTGAAGAATTTTTAGATGGTATTGAGTTAAGTTGTTTTGTTCTAACCGATGGTGAAAACTATAAAATTCTTCCAACAGCTAAGGATTATAAACGTATTGGGGAAGGAGATACCGGTTTAAATACCGGTGGTATGGGAGCTGTGTCTCCGGTGCCTTTTGCGACCGATTCCTTTTTGAATAAAATTGAAGAGCGTATTGTAAAGCCTACTATTGAGGGTTTTAAAAAGGATAATCTGCCATATGTAGGTTTTGTTTTTATAGGGCTTATTAAAGTTGGAGATAACCCCAAGGTTATTGAATACAATGTTAGAATGGGTGATCCAGAAACCGAAGTAGTTTTTCCCAGACTTAAAAACGATTTGGTTGAAGTGCTTCAGGCTATGGCAAATGGCACATTAGATACTGTTAATCTTGAAATTGATGAACGCGCGGCTACAACTATAATGGTTGTATCAGGAGGCTACCCCGAGGCATACGAAAAAGGAAAAGAAATTACAGGTATTGAATCCATTAAAGATTCTGTTCCGTTTCATGCCGGAGCTCAATTAAAAAATGGTAAAGTAGTCACTTCAGGAGGGCGTGTAATTTCCATTACATCTTATGGTGATACGTACCAGGAAGCCATAAAAAAATCTTACCAAAGTATAGAAAAACTACATTTTGATAAGATGTATTATCGTAAAGATATCGGTTTCGACTTATAAAAAAGAATGAGAAGAAACGCTTTTATCCTCTTCGTTATTGTCATTAAAGATTTTAAGTTGCTTCATCCAGTATACCATGGCAACAAACCCTATTATAAGGAAAATCCAGGATATTATATTGGCTAGCCACCAGTTATCAAGTTCTAAAGCCCTTAAGGCATCAAATGGAGTAAAAAGAACATCAACAAATAAATCCTGTATGGCGTAAAAGAAATCTTTCATGTGTATTAGTTATTGTTTTCTAACCAGGTTGATAGTTAGTATATTTACAGGGCAAAAATACAAAAACAGTTAATGATAACAAGTATTTTTAGTAAATCTAAACCAATAAATTTTATCATTGTTTTTTTTGTTATGTTGTTAGCTTTTTTAGTGGCTAGAACAGGAGTAACAAAGGAACCAATAACCGTGCTCTTTATTATAGAGCAGCTTATCTTACTTTTTATCTGTTATTTTTCAATGCTCCTCTTAAACTTTATTGTTAGTAAGAATAGTTTAACTAAGTTGAATAATTACGAAATTCTGTTGTTTAGCTTGTTTTTATTACTCATTCCTTCAACTACGTTGAATGCGAATATCCTGTTTTCCAATTTTTTCATTCTTTTGGGTTTAAGACGAATTATGAGTTTACGCTCTCAAAGAAGTGAAAAAAAGAAGCTCTTTGATGCTGCATTTTGGATTGCTATTGCCTCCTTGTTTTACTTTTGGGCCATTTTGTTTTTTGTATTAATCCTTTTAGCATTATTACTGTACACAGATAATAACATAAGGCATTGGATCATACCGTTTATTGGAATAGCCACTGTTTTTGTTATATCAGTTGGATGTTCAATAGTACTCCATAGTAATTATTTTGATGTTTTAAACATATCACCGGTATTTAGTTATGACTTTAGTAGCTATAACTCTATAAGATTTATCGTTGCAATTACATTGCTGTTGTCCTTTGGGTCATGGTCTTCAGTTTTTTATTTGCAGAACATAAAAAAACAGAAAAAAGCCTACAGAGCCTCTTTTAAAATAATCATTCTGGCAGGAGTTATTGCTTTTTTTATAGTATTTCAAGCGCCTGATAAAAACGGCAGTGAGTTTTTGTTTTTATTTGCTCCTTTGTCAATAATAGTGACCAATTATATAGAAACCATTAAGGAAAAATGGTTCAAAGAGACTTTTTTATCTGTCTTGGCAGTAGCTCCAATAGTACTTTTAGTGTTGCAATTTTTCACCAAAAGCTAAATCACCGGCATCTCCAAGCCCCGGAATAAT
The DNA here is from genome assembly GCF_028281565.1 of Seonamhaeicola sp. Lineage (GTDB taxonomy): Bacteria > Bacteroidota > Bacteroidia > Flavobacteriales > Flavobacteriaceae > Seonamhaeicola. Next base: position 30,440 of record NZ_JANQJQ010000009.1, on the reverse strand, counting down.
ATAACCTTTGCTGTTTAGTTTTTCATCAATGGCAGCAATCCATAAATGCGTATTATCGCCAAATTGATTTCCGACAAAATCAGCACCTTGTCCGGCGCCGATAACACTTACCAAATGAATTTCTTTAGGCATTCCAAAAGGTTTTAAGGCCTCAAATGTGGCTACCATGGATTGGCCGGTGGCTAACATGGGGTCAGCTAAAATAAGTGTTTTTCCTTCTAAGTTTGGGCATGCCAAATATTCAACAATAATTTCAAAACTTTCAGGGTTATCTTTATGGTGCCTGTAAGCCGAAATAAAAGCATTCTCAGCTTTGTCAAAATAATTTAACAGGCCATTGTGTAAGGGTACGCCTGCTCTTAAAACTGAGCATAAAACGATGTCGTTCTCTAATAAATTAATGTCGCAATTTCCTAACGGTGTTTCAACAGAAGATGATTTATAATTTAAAGATTTGCTCAGTTCATATCCAAGAATTTCTCCTATGCGTTCAATGTTTCTTCTAAAGCGCATCGGGTCTTTTTGTATATTGATATCTCTAATTTCAGAAAGGAAAGTATTTAATATGGAATTTTGCTGGGAAACGTTATGAATTTGCATAAAAACGAAGTATTATTTCAAGAGTAAAGTTATTAAATTAAAGTATATTTGCAGTTAAAATGAACGCACTATGTTTACAAGTAAAGCCAATAAAATATTCCAGGAAGTTATTGAGGAATACCATAAGATAGATTCGGTAGATCAACCTTTTAACAACCCATATGATAAAAGCGATCTATTAGAGCATTTATTATACAGAAAATGTTGGATTGACACGGTTCAATGGCATTACGAAGACATTATAAGAGATCCGCAGATAGACCCTGTGGCAGCTTTAACATTGAAGCGACAAATTGATGCTTCAAACCAGGATAGAACCGATATGGTAGAGTATATTGACAGCTATTTTTTAGAAAAGTATAAAGATGTAACGGCTAAGGCAGATGCTACCATTAATACCGAAAGTCCAGCCTGGGGTGTAGACAGACTTTCAATTTTAGCACTTAAAATCTATCACATGAATGAAGAAGCTACGCGTACTGATGCTTCTGATGCTCATAGAGACGCCTGTCAAAAAAAATTAGATGTACTCTTAGAGCAACGAGTAGATTTATCTACAGCTATAGATACACTTCTAAGCGATATTGAAAAAGGCGATAAGTATATGAAAGTGTACAAGCAAATGAAGATGTACAACGATGACGAACTAAATCCGGTTTTACGTTCTCAAAAATAGCCGCTTGTTATCCTGTCCCGATAGTTATCGGGATTCAGGATCTCATCATACGTATGGATGATGCCAAAATTACCCAAACATATTTTAGTGATTCGCCTTTCGGCCATGGGTGATGTGGCTATGACTGTGCCTGTTTTAAGAGCCTTTACTCAACAATATCCGGACGTTAAGGTTACCGTTCTAACCAGAGCCTTTTTTACTCCCTTTTTTAAAGATTTAGATAATGTCAATGTTTTTCCTGCCGAGGTTAGAGGAAAGCACAAAGGCGTTTTTGGATTGTACAAACTTTCAAAGGCATTGAAAAAGTTAGAAATTGATGCAGTGGCCGATTTACATAATGTTTTAAGGAGTAATATTTTAAAGGCATTTTTAAACGGAAAGCCGTTTGTACAGATAGATAAAGGGCGAAAAGAAAAGGAAGCATTAACTTCAGGAGACTTTTTTAAGCAGTTAAAAACGACGCATGAGCGTTATGCAGATGTTTTTAGAACACTGGGGTTCAAGCTAGGTCTATCAAATCCAAAGTTTCCTAAAAGGCGAGTTTTAAGAGATAAGGTTCAGGGCCTTTTAGGGGTTTCCGATAAAAAGATTGGTATTGCACCTTTTGCGGCTCATGAAGGTAAAATGTATCCGTTGGATTTAATGGAACATGTTATTGAAGTACTTTCTAAAGAACATCAAATCATTTTATTTGGCGGCGGGAAACAAGAGATTGAAACTTTAAACGAATTTGAAAGCAAGTTTGAGAATGTTATAAATGTTGCAGGAAAGCTCTCTTTGGATGAAGAATTGGATGTAATTTCTAATTTAGATGCTATGCTTTCTATGGATTCAGGTAATGGACATATGGCTGCCATGTTGGGTGTAAAGGTTGTAACCATTTGGGGAGTTACCCATCCGTATGCAGGATTTACACCGTTTAATCAACCCGAGGACCATATGTTGTTATCTGATAGGAATCAATTTCCCAAAATTCCAACATCGGTTTATGGAAATAAGTACCCTGAAGGCTATGAGGAAGCTTGTAGAAGTATTCAACCTAAAGAAGTGATAGACAGGATTAAGAGCTTATTATAATAGCCTTTATTCTAATAAATTAAAAACATTGAAGATGAGACTTAGAAAAAAACTTTTAAAATTTGCCATTTGGTTTATCGTTGTAGGTGTTTTTGGCTTATGTTCAACATATTTTTATTTAAAAAGTACCTGGAGGGATGTTTTGTCTGAAGAGGAACTGGATGAGTTAGTAGCAAGAATAGAATTTGCCGATGATTTACCTGAAAGATTTTTTGAGTTATATGAAGAAGCGTATCCCGGGGTTATGACAACTACTTTGAACAAACAAATGATGAAAAGCGTCTTTTCTAATGATGTTATTAAGAGCCCGAGCCTTTTAGCTTCAACCATTTCTAAGCTTAGTAGAGTTGACGGTGATAGTACGCGAATTTCCAGAAGAAAAGCTTACGTTTTGGCATGGAAACTCGAGGAAGTAGCTGATCAGAAGCAATGTTTAAATTGGGCATTAAAAAATTACCAATTTACACCGGAATTTAAAGGTGTGGACAATATTGCCAGATATTATTATGTAAAAGATCTTCATAGTCTTAACGATGAAGAATTAAAGTCTATAATTACCTTAATGAAAAAACCCAGTTTAGTAAGTATACCTAAACGAGGGCCTTTAGGAACTTATATAACAGATTAGTTAGCTTTTAGTTTATAGAGATCATGTGGCCCATTGTTATTGGCAACAAACAGTAATTTACCCTTTGTTCCTTTTACGAGCACCATATTTCTAACATCTCTATTTGCAAAAAAACCAGAATCTAAATGGCTCAACATAGTAAAGTTGCCTTTGCCATTTCCTAACAAAACATTACCAATTCCGGCATCTGCCCTGGTAGTTTCTACTTCTGATTGATGATTATTACCAGCCAGAATTAAATCTTTATTGCCATCATTATTTATATCTTCAAGAACAATACTGTTTATAGGGGATTGCTGCACATCATTTGAGAATGCAGAAAATGAAAATTCGTTATCTCCATTATTTATAAAAATTCCAGAACGGAATTCCGTGGCTTTATAGTGTAAAGAACTACTTAATCGTTTCCCTAAAATACCTTCAAGGTTTCTGCTTGCAAAATCGTTATAATCAGGTATTTTTTGAGCTAAATGAGGCATTTGTTGGGTCATACAGGTCTTTCCCCTGATAGGAACTTCCTCCCCTTTGTAATCCTTAGCAAGAACGATATCTTCAACATTGTCAAAATTAAAATCATTGGTGTAGATAAGGAAAGGTTTTTCCGGTGTGGCGTGAAATTTATAATTCAACCCAAGATTACCGGCAATAATATCATTATCTCCGTCACTGTCAACATCGGCAACTAGCAATCTGTTCCACCAGCCTTTAGTGTTTGCAAGACTTTCATGGTTAGTGCTTTTGGTAAGTGAGCCATTATCGTTTATAAAAACCTCAATACCCATCCATTCTCCTGTTACAATCAGGTCAATGTGGTCATCGTTATTTATATCAGTCCAAATAGCATCTGTAACCATACCAATGCGTTCTAATTCAGGTGCAAATTCTTTTGTTACGTTAGTAAATATGCCCTTGTTATTCTGTAGAAGAAAACTTTCGGGGGCATAAGGGTATTTTCCCGGGATCACTCTTCCACCTACAAACAGATCTATATCACCATCGTTATCATAATCAAATGGGGCTACTTTGGCCCCGGCCGATTTAATCGTTGGAAGGGCATCTTCAGATTTTGTAAATACTCCTGTACCGTCATTCAAATAAAGAATGTCCTGTAGGGCATTTGGATAGCCAAAAAACTCATAACTACCATGAACAACATATAAGTCCTGGTCGCCATCATTATCAGCGTCGAAAAAAGCCGCGCCTACGTCTTCATATTTTTTATCAGCTATGAAAGCATCATTTTGTTTCTTTGAAAATGAACCTGAGGGATTCCCCAATAATAACTGTGCAGGACGACCATTAGCTCCACCAATAAAAATATCTTCAATACCATCATTATTTACATCAGATGTTGCAAGGGCTGGCCCTAATTGAGAAAGCTTGTGAGGTAATAATATTTGAAGGTCATAATCATTAAAATAAGGGTCCGTATGGCTAAAGTTGGAATCAAGTTTTGTAAATATTGGCTGTTTCTTGTTCAACTGATCTCCTGTGTTTTCCGGGAGATTAGCATCTTTATAGTCTATTTTTAATAATTGATTAGGCTTTGTAGCAGACATAACCTGTTGTTTCCCATCCGGCCAGGTAATGGTTATTTTTTCAATGGCATCGTCATGGTTCAAACCAAAATGAAGCACATTAGGGACAGATGACAAGAACCCCCTGCTATTAATAAGCTGGCGTTTTAATTTAGAACCATTTTCCAAGTTGATTTCAGCGATAGCACCTACTCCAAACCTATTTTTTTCAGGGCCGTTAAATGCCATTTTCAGGTATTTCCCGCTTTTAGTGTCTGAAGCGTTGTTTTTTAAAAGGGTTACTTCGTCATTTATATTATTAACCACAACATCTAAATCGCCATCATTATCTAAGTCGGCATAAGCAGCACCATTTGAGAACGTAGCTATGGAATCTGCCCATTTAAAAGACGTGTTTTCAAAGGTTAAATCCCCATTGTTTTTATAAAAATAGTTGTTGAGTTTTTGCTGAGGCATCATTTTAGAAAACTTCAGGAAGTCCTCATCAGTTGGCTTTCTTTTGTTTTCTCTTAATATTTTAAGCGTTTCGTTGTGCACATCTCTGTCTAAAACATCTCTAAATACACCATTAGTTATATAAACATCATTGAAGCCATCCAAATCAAAATCGGCAGATAATACAGACCAACTCCAATCGGTATCCGCGATTCCCGACATTTTTGATATTTCACTAAAAGTGCCATTACCATTGTTTAGTTGCAACATATTATGCATATACTGATAATGGTAATCATTTGCAACCATTTGCTCAAATGTGCTTACCGATGTCATAGACATGGTTGTTTTTGACCTGATATAGTCTTCAGGATTCATGTCAAGCGTAGTCAGATCAAAGAATCCATCATTGTTTATATCTGTAAAATCACTTCCCATGCTATTGTAGGAAATATGCTTAAACATACTGTTTCTGGATTCAGTAAAGGTGCCGTTACCGTTGTTGATATACACCAGGTCCGGATAATCGAAGTCATTACATACGTAAACATCTAACCAGCCATCGTTGTTTAGATCACCTACCTGAGGGTTTAATCCAAAGCCTAAATCTAATTGCAGTTTTGCTTGTTTAGAAACATCGGTAAAGTGTCCGGTGCCGTCATTATTGTAGAGCCTGTCACAGCCTTTTAATGCCAGGTTTTTTTCGTCGTTATAAGTGGTCCTTAAATCTTGGATTTTACCTTTCCCACTAATATCGGGTGTATTAGAAATATATACATCCAGGTCATTGTCATTATCGTAATCAAAAAAAACGGCGTGAATGGTTCTGTTATTATCATCTAAACCAAGTTCTTTGGCCTTTTCGGTAAACGTATTATCACCGTTATTAATGTAAAGTAAGTTTGCAAACTTATTATTATCGTCTAGCCACCCACCACGAGATACATAAATATCAAGCAAGCCGTCACTATTAACATCAGCCATAGTGACTCCAGTGTTGAACCCTTTCATGTTTTTTATACCGGCTGTTTCTGTGATGTCTTCAAACTTAAAATCGCCCTTATTGAGATACAATTTGTCATCCGATTGATTTGAAGTGAAATACAGATCTGTTAACCCATCGTTATTTATATCGCCTGCAGCAACACCGCCGCCAATGTAAGTGTATAAATATTGGTAGTAATTGGACTCTAAGGTTTCTTCTAAAGTGTTTATAAACTCTATTCCAGAATCTGCGGATGAGATTGTTGTAAATAGTTTTATTACATCTTCTTCGGGTACAATATCTTTAGTCGGTTCTTTGGAATCTTTTTTGCAGGAATTCAAGCTAAATAGAAGCGTAATCCCTAATGCTATAGAGTACGGTTTTGATCTTAGAAAGAGAATAGATTTTGACAACATAAATTAAAGATGCTGGGTTGGGAAATCATTTGTGCTAATTTACAAAATTGTGAGTGCTAAGGGTAATAATATAGCAGTAAAATTGGGGTTTTATAAAATAAAAAGAGGCTATATTTTTTTAACAAATTTAGCCTCTTTTTTATATAAATAACTATTCTATATTAGTTACCTAAACCAGGAAGTAATTCTACTTCAGCAATTGGTATCGGAGCAAAGTAGTTGTCAGTTCCGGTGGAACCAATCACGTCATTTTGAACGGCTATAATACCACCATTAACAACATCCGGGGTTACCTGTGGGTCTCTGTTGGCAAAAGCGTCAGCAACCAGTTCTAAACGAACCAGGTCATTCCAACGGATCCATTCACCGGCTAATTCCCATTTACGTTCTGTAACAGCTAAATCAGCCAGATCACCACTAGTGATATCTTGATACGTTAAGGTTGGATGATCTTCCCAACCGTTATTATCGGCATTTCTTACACGCTGTGCTACAGCAGAGCCATAAGACGTCATGTAGTCTAAACCAGCAGCCCTTCTTCTAACTATGTTAAGCGCTTCCCAGGCATCAGCAGATGAGTTTCCAGAACGTGCAGAAGCCTCAGCATAAATTAACAGTACTTCAGGATATCTCATGTAATAATCGCTTCTATCAGTAAAGTGGAATCCTACAGCCACATCATCCTCATCAGCAGGTCCTACGATTTTTCTAAATACCGGTGTTACCTGATCACTAAAGTTAATCCAATCGGCATCCATTCTATAAGTAGCGTTCTTTCTTGCACCCTCCGGGAAGTCTTCAAAATATCTAATTTCAGCAAAGGTTTCACCCCATCCTCTGTTGTCTGATGGCCATCCTAATCTGGCAAATTTACCATTACGTGTACCACAGGATACGCAGTAAGGAATCGTCCAAACAGCTTCTTTAGTAAATCTACCGGCAAGACTCCAGATTCTTCCTGGGTCTTCTTCTATTTCAAATCCATGAGCAGCAGCATTATCGATAACCTGTTTAGCCGTACTGGCAGCTAAGGCGTATTTAGAATTATCTTTTACCGGGAAACCGGCCCAATCCATATATAACCTGGCAAGCATAGCGTTAGCAGAACCTGAATTTGGCCTGGGCGCGCCATCTTGAACACCTGGGTAGATGTCCGGTAATAAATTCGCCGCATTCAAGAAATCGGATTCTATCTGTTGAAGTACCTCCAACTCTGAATTTAATGTGATGTTAAAATCAATATCAGGTGTGGTAAGCACCGGGATTTTTCCATGTACACGGTATAAATGGAAGAACATAGCACCTCTTAGGAAATAAATTTCACCTAAAAGCCTGTTTTGCTCAGCTTCCTGGCCAACAAATACGGTTTCGCCTATATTTTTAAGCACCGTATTGGCATTAAAGATCATCCCGTAAATATTTCTCCAGTTACCAACTGTTCTGGCATTTTCATTGGTAATGGCTCTTTGGTCATGCTCTCTAAAATCCGCTTTGTTACTGGCTTTGTGTGTAGTAATATCATCACCGGACCAACCATTTACGTAAAAAGTAGACCATTGCGAGGCATTTCTTAAACTAGCATAGATACCTGTTACCCCTAAACTAAGCTCAGAGATATCAGTATAAGCTCCCGGTGCCAATTGCACTTCACCAGGATTTTCTTCTAAAGGCACACAGCTTTGAAAGCCTAATGCCAAAACCAATCCGGCAACTACTAAAGAAAATAGGCCTTTAAGGTTTTTTAAATTCGTGAATTTTTTCATAATCTAATCTTTTTATTTTTTTACTTTAAACCAAATTTAACTCCTACAGTGTAAACACGAGGGTTAGGATATGCACCTGTGTCAATACTTGGTGCATCATCTATAGTTCCACCGTTGTTGGCCGCTCTGGAAGTTATTTCAGGATCATAGCCTTCATAGTCACTAATTACAAATAAATTTTGACCACCGCCATAAACCTTAATATAATCAAAACCTTTAACATTATCAAATGTATAGGCCAGGTTAAGATTCGCTAATCTTACAAACCCACCATTTTCAATGTATCTTGTAGAGCCAAAGTCATTAGCTCCACCTGCTGGAATGTCAGTTTCATTTTGTGCTGTCCATTGGTTTAATTGCATGGGATGATTAAAACTTCTTTGGTTACCGGTGGCTCCAACAATTTGACCTTTTAAGGCATTTAATACTTCATTGCCATGAGACCCCTGGAAGAAGAAGTTCAAATCCCATTTTTTATAAGATAGCGTATTATTTAACCCCCAAACGGTTGTTGGAGTACCATTACCAATCACTTGAATAACACGGTTTCCATCTGCATCTCTTAAGTATTTGGCATCACCGGGAACACGGTCGTATAATGCCGCTTCGGCTGCTTCGGACGTTTTCCAGGTACCTAAAAATACGGTTCCTTGCATTTGTCCTAATGGTTCATTTAAATTAAATACGTTCCATGTTCTGCTTTGCCCGTCAATACTGTTAAAAGTACCCTCAAGCGATGTGATAATATTTCCATTGGTGTCCGTCCCAAGATCAACAATTTTGTTTTTTATAAAAGAGACAGTAAAGTTAGAGTCCCATGTAAAGTCATCGTTATTGATAATCGTGGCTCCTATAGTTAAATCCACCCCTGTATTTTCTGTTTCACCAACGTTTTGAATTTGTGATTTTCCCGGTCCTACTAAAGTGGCAGGGATTGGCACTGCTAATAACAAATCGGTAGTATTCTTCTTGTACCAGTCTACACTAAAGTTTAATCTCCCATCAAGTATACCAAAATCTACCCCTACATTAGTTTGGGTTGTAGTTTCCCATGTGGTGTCAGCATTTCCAATAGTTCCAACAGTAGAACCAACTTCTCTGGTAGCCCCATCAAAAGCGAACACACTACCTAAACTTACAGAATCGAAGGTACTATAGATACCAATATTTTGGTTACCTACTTGCCCCCAACCGGCTCTAAGCTTTAAGGCGCTAAACAGGTTACTATCCTGTATGAAATCCATATTAGTGAAGTTATAAGAACCTGCAAATGAGTAGAAAGTACCCCATTTATTATCACCCTGGAATCTTGAAGACCCATCACGACGAATCGTACCGGTTAAAAACAATTCTTCATTTAAATTATATTCTAAACGACCCATTACAGATTCTATAGAGCTTTCGGTTTTATTATTGTTAAAGTTAAACCCGGCATTAAGTTCAGCCAAATAATAACTCAAAGGACCTTGTAAATTGTCAACATTAAGATTAAGTACTTTTCCTATACCTTCCTGAAACTCATAAAGCCCTGTTAATTTGAAATTATGATTTCCGAAAGATCTGTTATAAGTTAAAATATTACTGACCTGATGATTTCTTGACTGGTTACCGTTATAAGCAGCATCAGTTTCACCATAATCTCTGGTGGTTCTTTCCTGAGTTCTGTTGAACGTACTGGCACCAGCAACTAAGGTGTAGTTCAAGTTGTCAAGAATATCATAACTAACATTAGCCGTTACATTTAACCTGTCTTGTGTGTCTTGAATATCACTTTGATTCAATCTGGCAATAGGATTGTAATTTAACGATGCTAATGAACGCGTAGACCCTTCATTCCAGTTGCCATTTTCATCTCTAAGCGGTGTAAGCGGATCCCAGTTAACTGCATGTGCAACCAAACTACCCTGAAAACGGCTAAAGTTGTTTATATCGTTAGTTGAAGTCGCTCTACTTGCAAAAATATTAACACCAATTTTAAGCTTATCGGTAATATTAGAATTTACATTGGCTCTTATGGAGTATCTTTCGTAATTGGTAGTAATTACTGTACCTTCTGTGTTAGCGTAGTTACCTGAAATAAAATAGTTAACATCTTCAGAACCGCCACTGTATGATAATTGAAGGTTGTTTGACAGACCGGTTTGGAAAATTTCATCCTGGTAATCTACCCCTCCTGTTATGTCTAAGGCATCAATTTCAGATTGAGGTATAAATTCATTCCCTCTTCTGATATTTTCAATTCTTGCAAAATCTGCAGCCCTGCTACCCTGAAGTGTAGGTAACCTTTTAGGAACTTCAGAGAAAGACGTAAACATGTCTACATCCAATTTCCCTTTACCGGAACCTTTTTTAGTAGTAATTAAAATTACCCCGTTCGCACCTCGAGACCCGTAAATTGCCGTGGCAGAAGCATCTTTTAAAACGTCCATGGTAGCAATATCATTAGGGTTTAAAGTTCTTAAGTCGCCGCCAATAATACCGTCAATAACAACTAAAGGGTCATTGTTACCCGTAATGGAGTTTGTACCACGAATACGAATTTTTACGGGAGCACCCGGAGCACCGGAATTTCTTGCTACGGTAACCCCTGCAGCTCTACCCTGTAAGGCGTCTTCTACTCTGGACATAGGTTGGTCTTCAAATGATTTAGAGGATACCCTGGAAACGGAACCTGTTAAATCACTCTTTTTAGCAGTACCATATCCAATAACCACTACTTCATCCAGTTTGGCAGCGTCCTCAGCCAGAGTCACAGAAATGGAGGTTTGGTCACCCACAGATATAGACTGTGTTATATAACCAAGATAAGAAACTTCCAATACATCTCCTGAGGAAGCAGATATGCTAAAGTTTCCATCAAAATCTGTTACCGTACCTTTGGTAGTACCTTTAACAACAACATTGGCTCCAGCTACTGGAACACCGGCTTCATCTACTACTGTTCCGGAAATGGTCTGTTGAGGAGGCGATTTTTTTATTGCCGCTTGATGTTTGGTAGTATCTAATACCAAAATGATTTGTTTGTCTAATACCTCATAGTTGATGTTAGTATTAGAAAACAAGTTTTCTAAAATCTTATTGATTTTCGTTTTTTTGAACCTTACTGAAACCAATTTTTTATAATCAACTTCTTTGCTGTTATACAAAAATTTGAATTCAGATTTGCTTTCAATGGAACGTAGCACATTTTCAATACTCACATTATTCAATTCCAGAGAAATTTTAGTGTTCTGCGAATATGAATTAGCATGAATCTGAAAAAGCGATATCAAAAATAGATAAACGGTAAGTTTCATTTTTAAATCAAACTTAAAATTGGGAATTGTCTTCCCAAGCATAAATAGAATTTTCATACTTTTGTTAATAGTTTAGTGGTTTAATAAATATTTTAAATTACTAGTAGTTAATCGGGAAATGTGGCAGCATTTTCCGATTTTTTTGTTTAAATAAAGTTGTTTTTCATGTCATAGTCCGTTGTTGTTTTAGTTATTATTTGGCTTTAGTCAATGGTTATTTGATCTTGGTTTATTGTATAAGTAAAATGGTAGTTTTTGCTGAATGCCTTTAATACTTGCTCTATGCTTTCAATATCAAAACTAGCTGTGAACGTTTCTTTAGCCAGGTCTAAGTTGTTGTTTGTAATAGAAATGTCATAGTGGCGTTCCAGTTTCACAAGGATATTTTCAAATGGCATATGTTCAAATACAATCCTGCCTTCTATCCATGCCGTATAAATAGAAGTATCAACATTATTAACTAACACCTTTCCACTTTGTTTTTTCCAATCGGCTTTATGCCCTGGTTTGAGGATAGTATTGTTTTTATTTTTATCAGAATTAATGGAAACAGAACCTTCAACTAAAACAGTATTTATTGAAGGATCTTCAGGATAGGAGGAAACGTTGAACTTGGTTCCTAAAACCTCAATATTCATATTATCAGTTTTGACAATAAATGGCTGTTCAGAATTTTTAACTACATCAAAATACGCCTCGCCTTCTAAATAAACTATACGGTTTTTATCTTTGATAAAGTACACCGGATAACGAATCGAACTACCGGCATTAAGGTGTACTTTTGTGCCATCAGATAAGGTAATTTGAAAAACTTTTCCGTAAGGAATAGTGAGTTTATTATAAATTAATTCCTCAGGTAACTTTTCCACAGAAGGATTCGTATAATTTAAGTTGGTACCTTTCTGAGTGCCTACTACTTTGCCTTCTTTATTTAAGATCGTTTTGGTTCCGTTTGTAGTAATTATTTCTTTTTCGCCATTGTCAAGTTCTAAAATAATACTATTGGCATCTGTGGATTCCTGGGTTATATTATTAGGTTCTTTAGAAGACGAATTAAGATCACTGTTATTTTCAAAGTAGTAGTAGCCTAATCCTGCACAAATAATTAATACCGCAGCCGCTCTAAAGAAAAAAATAAATAATCCTTTGTTTTCTGTATTGTCAGTAGGTTTTATTTTTATCCAGTCCTGGTGTTTATTTTTATTAATATGCTTGATTTGTTGGTCGCGTTCTTTTTTGAATCCTTCACTTGTTAAATTATCTACAATGTCTTTGGTGTCAGTATTTGAGAACTCGTTCTCAATATAAGTGGTATTAATGGTTTCATCTTTAAGAATTCTTAAAGCTATACCTTTAGATAATTTTAGTATTCTTTTTATACGATCCATAGAATAAAAAAAGAGTTGCTTTTATTTTAAAGCACATAGTTATAACGATAAAAAACTGCAAAGGGGTGAAAAAACACAGTACATTTTTTTTAAAATGATAAAATTATTCTTAAAAAAACAAGAATTTGATAATCTTAATTATCATTTCGAAATTGGATTAAATGATTTGGAATTTTTAGGACAATACACTAAAAATTAAGGCACAAGCTCCTTTTAAAAGTGGTCTCAGTTTTTGATATGCAATTCGTTTTTGTGTCTTTACAGTATTTAATGAAATGCATAATTCTTCAGATATTTGCTTATTTCCTAAACCTTTCAAGCTTAAATTAATAATTCGTTTACATTTATAAGGAAGCGTGTTAATTGCCTGACTAACCAGTCTTGAAGTTTCTTCAATTAAAACTTGCTTTTCAAAGTAGGTCTGAGATACTAACATATTTAGGGAATTCGGATCTAATCGCGTTTTAGATCTAAACTCTTTCTTTTTTATAAAATCTAAGGATTTATTTCGAACAGCTGTATACAGAAAAGCCTTGGTGTTTTCATTTTCAGTGAGTTCTATTTGTTCGTTCCATATCTTGATAAAGACTTCTTGAACAATATCTTTAGAAGATTCCAGGTTATTAGTGTATTTACTTGAAAACAGACAAAGCGAAGCATAAAAAGTATCAAATAACTTTTTATAAATTTCTAATCTGATATTATTTTTTTCAACTAATTTCAAAATAGTAAAACTGTCAAAAAAGCAGGTTATTAAGCAGAATTAAATAAGAGGCTAACAGGTTAAAAATCAATAAAAACAAATAAATTGATTAAACTTAAGAGTAGTAATCTCTTACTAAAAGCATCCATTTCAATTTATAAAATGAAATATTGGTAAGGTTCTTATAAAAAATTCAATAATAATAATAATTAAGGAACAAGAATTACTTATTCTTCTATTATTTTGACAATTTGAATATTGAATTCTAAAAGGTTAAGAGTTCCGGATTATCTGGTGTCACCTTTGTTTAAAAAGCTAATCCTGTAAAGAATTAGTAGTTGATGTTTCATAATAGTTTAGTTTTAGTTTTTAGTTTAAGTTATCAATTATCAATTATGCAATATTTGTAGTACAATAGTGATAAAAAATCAATTAATACGATGTAAATATAGCAATGTGATTTTAAAATGCAATAAAAATTTATTTTTTTATAAAAAAAACATTGATATTGCTTCTTAATTGTTAGCTTTAAAACAAAATACATTCAAAGTTGAAACTGGTTTCAAGAATGAAATTAAATATTTGAATCATTACTTTATATATAAGATCAAAGAAATAGTTCCTGTGCTGAAATTATAAGATTAGTGAAGCGATAAGTTATTCAATTTTACCCCTAACATATACTATTTTAACCCAGTGTTTTTGTTTTGTAAGATAAAAGCCACTATTATTAAAGTAAGCAGGTAATTATTTGTTAAAATGAACGATGAAAGTATTATTTATATGTTTAGCCTAAAATAAAAAAACCCAGGATGTAAAACACCCTGGGTTTTTAAAACAATTAACTAAAACTACTATTTAATTGCCTCCATTTAAATTTGGATTTAATACCGTATCTCCTGCGGGTATTGGTGACCACCAGTTAGCTTTATCTGATGGGCTTCCAATTAACGGAACCTCTCTTGGGTCTCTATTAGCATTTACTTCGGCTACCATATCAAGACGTACAAGGTCTAGCCATCTATTACCACCAATTTCACCTAAGAACTCATAGGCTCTTTCATTTACAATGGCATCAACAAGTTTTTCAGTTGTGTCAAGTTCAGCAGCCGTGTAATCCACAGCAGCGTCCGCATCCATCCAGAAACCAGCCGGTAAAGCATCTACTTCTGCTTGTTTAGTAGATCCATTTGCAAAAGCTCTACGTTTTACCATGTTCAGTTTATCAATAGCTTCGGTAGGGTCACCTGTGTTAGCAGAAGCCTCAGCGTACATTAACAATACTTCCGCATAACGCATAGCAATTCTATCGTTAGAGGTTTGCCAGGTGTGCTCTCTGGCTTCCCCTACGTCTGTTGAATTAGGGGCTCCGGTAGCATATGTGAATTTAGTTACAATCGGGTTTCCAAATTCTGCAAAGAATGGATTGCCATCTGTAGCAGTACAGAACTCCTTTCTAAAGCCTTCAGGGAAATTATTAAAGTAAGTCCATTCCATATAGGCGTCCATCCAGTTAGCCCATCTAAAACCATAAACCCTGTTTTGAGTAATAATTGGCCAGCTTTCCCTGGACATGATGTGCGCAAAAATCACTTCCTTGTTAACTTGATGAGGGTCCTGGAAGTTATGAGAAAAATTATCCATTAAAGAATAAACACCAGCGTTAATGATTTCACTTGTATAAGTTTTTACTTGTGCCCATTTATCCGTTTCGTTGTATGGATAACCGGTTAATTGCATATATGCTTTAGCCAAATATGCTCTGGCCGCTGTTTTAGTAACACGTCCGTTACTAACTGTAGGATCTGTATCTCTGGCATTGTCAGCCCATTGAAGAGCAAACTCTAAATCTGAAATAACCTGGTCTATTACCTGTCTTTTAGGCGTTAAGGCTATTTCTAAGTCTGGTTCAGCCTCGAGTGGCATAGGCACATCACCAAAAGTAGTAGCTAGCCTAAAGTAACAATATGCTCTTAAAAAATAGGCGTTAGCATGAGCTGCATTGATAACCGCTTCATCAACACCATCGGGATGTGCATTAGCTATAAAACTGTTGGCCGCCAGTATGGTGCTATAGTTACTGTTATAATCATTTGTGGCCCAAGAGTTACCCGCCGTTCTTGCAAACTGATCAGACTCTAAAACCACCCATTTGTTACTTCCTAATCTGGATGTTAAATCATCAGCACCGCAATAGTGGGCATAGTTATCCAACCCCCAAACACCTCTACGTAATGTACCAAAAATACCCAATAACCCGGCATCCAATGTATTCTCATCTGAATAGAATGATCCTGCAGACACTAAACCGTCTGATCCTTCGTCTAAAGTTTCACAACCACTAACAAACACCATTAGTGCAGCCATGAAAAGAAGTTTACTTGTTAAAATAATTCGTTTCATAATCAATTAATTTTTTATTTAAAATGTTACTTTAAGTCCGGCAGAAATAGTTCTTGTCAACGGATAAGAAAATGCATCAACTCCCGCTTGTGCGTCACTATTAACCGGAGTAGAAGAAGCTTCAGGGTCTAATCCAGAATAATTAGTAATTGTTAATACGTTATCTATACTGGCATATAATCTAAAGTTAGATATTTTTAAAGCATCAATAACGGACTGTGGTAAATTATACCCAAGCGTTACGTTACTAATTTTAAAGAACGAACCGTCTTCAATATACTGGCTAACCACATAAGTTAATGAGTAGTCGGTACCATATGGCATAACTTGCTGCGTAGAGCTGGTATTAGTTGGAGACCATCTGTTTCTATAATCGGTATCTAAGATACCATAATTTAACCTATTATCAGTCCAATTATAGATGTCATTACCCACAGAACCAATACATTGCACTGATAAATCCCAATTTTTATAATTTACGCTGGTCCCGAAGCCATAGGTGAAATCCGGTTGTGTATTCCCAACTATTTGTCTGTCTTCTGCTGAAATAGCACCATCACCATTAAGGTCTTCGTATTTAACCTCACCTGGCCCTGAATTAAATGAAGAAGCTTCTGCGGCTTCATCAGCTTGCCAAATACCAATGGCTTTTAATCCAAACAGAGCACCCAAAGATTCCCCTTGTCTTACAACGAATTTTTTATTTCCACCTACTAAACTCCAAATTCCAATGGGTTCTTCAGTTTCCACAAAAATTTCATCAACACCTTCACCTAAGTTTTGGATGATGTTTTTATTTCTGGTAAAGTTAGCATAGGCTGTCCAGTTAAAATCTTCGGTACTCTTAATAGTCCAATTAAGTCCTACTTCTACACCATTATTATCAATATCGGCAAAGTTATCTCTGATACCGGTTGCTCCTGTATATCTGGGAATAGATCTTTCAATGATTACATCGGTTGCTTTTTTAGAATATACATCAACTGTACCGGATAATTTACTTCCTAAGATGCTAAAATCTAAACCGGCATTATAGGAAGTGGTAGTTTCCCATTTTAAAGCAGGGTTAGTAATAGTAACATCCGGTACCACACCTTGAACAGGCACCCCATTGTCAAGTGGATACCAACCAAAGTTACGAGCTGTCGGGTCTCCGGCAAACGTTAATTGGGTTGCACCGTAAGGAACCGCCTGGTTACCTACTTCACCATATCCAGCTCTTAATTTTAAGTTGTCAATCCAATCCACATCTTGAATAAAGTCTTCTTCAGAAACTCTCCAGGCTAATGCTGCTGAAGGGAAATATCCCCAACGTTGGTCTGGGTTGAATCTTGACGAACCATCGGCACGTATAGAAGCAGTTACCAGGTATTTGTCTTTAAAGCTATAATTAAGACGTCCCATATAAGAACGTATTTTCCCGGTACCGTAACTGGAAATAGTAGAGGCCGGTGAGCCGTTTTGTAACAAATACCACTCATTACCTAGTGATGAAAGATCTCCTACAGATGCAGTTAATCCTCGGTTAATGGATTTATTAAACTCATAAACTCCGGATACCTTAAGATTATGATCTCCAAAAACGTTTTCGTAAGTTAATCTACCGTTTACTAACCAGCTATTATTTCTACCATAATTTTGTTGGGCCGTAACATTGCTTCTGGTTACGTTGATAAAATCAGGTAAGGTTCTTTGACCGCGGAACGCGTTTGTTAAACTTCCGGCCGCACCTAAAACAAGGGTTAATTTATCAGTTATTTTAACATCTAAATCAATGTTAGAAAGAATTCTGTCGTTCAAGGTTTCTTGATTTTGACGCACTTGCATTTCCGGGTTAACCAACCTACCTACAAGAAAGGCTCCATTGTAACTGTTATAGGTATTGCCATCTATAAAGTTACCGTCAGCATCTCTTGAAGCCCACATTTGAGGAAATATAACCGCATTACCTATAGCATTGTTAGTACCTCCGGTTCCTCTTCCATTACCTTGAGAATCTGTATGTACTCCGTAGGTGTTAAATTTAAAGCTAATTCTATCCCCTATTTTACCGGAAATGTTTGAACGTAAAGACGTTCTCTTATAGAATGTATGTTTGATAACGCCTTCTTCATCCAAATGGTTTGCAGAGAAGAAATATTTAAGGTTATCATTACCTCCTGTTACGTTTAAGGTGTGATTGTGTCTAAGACCGGAACGTGTAATCAAATCTTGCCAATCGGTTCCACCTACAGCTCTTAAAGCATCTATGTCTCCTTGCGAAAAGAAAGGTGTTTCACCCAATGAGGCTCTTTGTTCGTTCATTAATTCTGCTTGCTCATGGGCTTCTAATATGTCATATTTATTGATCATATTACTGAAGCCAACGTTACTTTCAAAAGAAACAGTTAATTTGCCTGCTTTTGGAGCATTAGTAGTAATCAATACAACACCATTAGCACCCCTGGATCCGTAGATAGCAGTTGCCGAAGCATCCTTTAGGAAGTTGATCGTTGCAATATCATTTGGGTTAATAGTGGATATGTCTGCTCCAATAAATCCATCAATTACATATAGTGGATTGTTAGAATAGTTAATAGAACTACCGCCACGAATTCTAATTTTCATGGCTTGTCCCGGAGCACCGGTAGTTTGCTGGATGTTAACACCAGTAACTTTACCCTGTAAACCTGCCCCAATTTTAGTAATGGGAGCCTTAAGCAAATCTTTAGATGAAATTAAACCAACAGCCCCTGTTAAATCCTTTTTTCTGGCAGTACCATAACCAATAACCACAACTTCATCCAGTTGGGCAGCATCTTCTGCTAAGGTTACGGTAATAGACGTTAGATTACCTACAGAAACCGATTGGGTTACATATCCTAAAAAAGAGATTTCTAGTATATCGCCTGATGAAGCGGAAATACTGAAATTTCCATCAAAGTCAGTAACAGCACCCCTATTGGTGCCTTTTACTACAACATTGGCTCCAGGAATCCCTACTCCGGACTCATCCATAACGTTACCGCTAATGGTTTGAGCCGAAATCTCCTGAAAGCTCATTAATGTCAGAACCAGACTAAATAATAGACTAGCCCTAAAAAACTTGAGAATTTGTTTTTTCATAATAGTTTAGTTTTAGTTTTAAAAAATGTATATAAATGGTCAACACTTTACTGAATAAAGCACTGAAAATTTTAAAAATGTGATACGTTGATCTTTCACCTTATTTTGGTTTAGGTGATTTAACAGTCAAAAACTTCGTTTGAATTTAAAAATTGAGGTGTTTACGAAAAAAAGGACCTGACCTGCCTAAAAGGTTAACTCCAAGAGAGAATTGTAGTTTTTTTGCCATCTGTTTAGTTTTAGTTGAGTTGTTAATGTGGGTGAAAGTAAATAAAAATTCTTGTCAGAAACCTGACATAAATCATGTAGGAATTATTCAAAAACTATGCTCAAACTATACAAAAACTATACATCTAAAATTATTTGCTGAATAGAATCCTGTTGTTTTTTTACACAAAAACCTTCAAATCAATTAATATACTTGCAGTTGTTAGAATTGCGGTATAAAATATTGAAGTAGAATGCTGTTGCTGATAGCTACTTATACAGTGAACAAGTGAAATTTAGTCTAAAACAACCGAAAACGTTTCCGAAAAACTAAACATCATCATAATCAACCACCAATGTTGGAGTTGTTGGGTGTGCCTGGCAGGTAAGAATTAAGCCTTCGGCTATCTCATTATCAGTTAAAATATTGTTTTGTCTCATGGTAGCATCTCCTTCTTTTATTCGGGCCAAACAACTACTGCAAATACCTCCCTGGCAAGAATAAGGAGCATCCAAATCTTCATCAAGAGCCGCTTCAAGAATGGTTTGCTTTTGAGACATTTCGAATGACGTTTCTTCGTCATCAACTATAACTGTGATTTTTGTTTTACCACTGGTAGTAACCTCCTCATTTATTTCAGACGGGTTAGCAGCTTTGAAAAGTTCAAAATGAATGCGATCTTCTGCAATACCATTAGCGGTTAAAACATCTTTTACGGTATGGATCATAGCTTCGGGGCCACAAAGATAAAAAGCATCCACTTCAATATGTTTGTGCTTGTTTTTCATCACATAGTTGACCGTGCTTTTTTCAATGCGACCAAACAAAGCATTTTCTTCATCTTTTTGGCTAAACACAAATTGAATGGAAAAACGGTCTTTGTAGGCATGCTGTAATTCCAAAAGCTCGTTTAAGAACATGGTGTCATCGGTAGTCTTGTTGCCATAAACAAGAATTACTTTGCTATAAACTTCCTCTTCTAAAGCACATTTAATGATACTTAAAATGGGTGTAATGCCACTTCCGGCAGCAAAAAGCGCAATGTTCTTTGTTTTGTTATCGTTGGGTTCAAAAATAAAACGCCCCTTGGGTGGCGCTACTTCCAAAGTATCCCCGGCCTGTAATTGTTTATTGGCATAGGCCGAAAATGTCCCGTCAATAACTTCTTTAACAGCTACTTTTAACGCGCCACTTTTGGGAGACACACACAATGAATAATCACGCCTTAAGTCATTGCCGTTAACTTTGGCTTTTAGTGTAATATACTGCCCCGCTTTAAAAGCGAAAATGTCTTTTAGGTTTTCAGGTAAATTAAAACTAATACTAACAGCTTTATCTGTTTCTCTTTTTATATTTTTAATGCTTAGTTTATGAAATGATGACATGCGAATGTTTTTGACAAAAATAATGAAGTGACTTGTAATTTTAATTTTATTGTAACAATTACTATAAAAGCTTTACTAACCTTTGTACTTATTTATATTGATTAACGATAACCCAACAGAATTATGAAAAGATTATTACTGGCACTTGCCCTTGTATTTACCCTATTTGTTCAAGCCCAAGAGAATCAGGATTTTAAAAATGAAACAATTGAATTTATAAAACTAACAGGTTCCGGTGCCGCTTTTGAAAACGCTATTGATCAAATAGGCATGATGGTTTCTGAATCAAACAAGGAGGCTTATATGAAAGAAGCCAAAGCTACTTTAGGAGGTATTTATGATAAAATAGCTGAGCTTTATATGCAGGAGTTTACCCGGGATGAGATTAAAGAATTAAAAGCTTTTTACAATACGGATCTTGGTAAAAAATTAGCTGAAAAACAATTAGGCTTAGCCCAAAAATCTATGATGTTGGGGCAGACCTGGGGCATGGAGGTACAGTCCATTGCTCAAAAATATAACTAGGCAACATTATGTTTAAGCACTTTATAAATTTAGAATGGAAATCTTTTTTCAGATCAGCATCACTGGGAAAAAGTATTGCCATTAAAATACTTATGGGCTTTTTCCTATTGTATTTGGCTTCTATTTTTACAGCTGTTGGAATCTCAATGATTTTCATTTTAGAAAAAGAGCGCCCGGATACAGATCCGTTTGTATTCTTTAACAGTTTAATATTCTTTTGGGTTATCGGTGACCTTCTGTTTAGGTTTTTCTTTCAAAAGCTACCGGTTATGACTGTAAAACCTTTGCTCACGCTTCCGGTTAAAAGAAGTAAGATAGTTAATTACGTATTGGGTAAATCGGCACTTTCTTTTGTTAATCTTTTGCCCCTGCTCACCATTATTCCTTTTGGGATAATTTTAATAACGAAAGAATATCATAACACGTCAACTGTTTTGGTTTGGTGGCTTACTTTAATACTACTTATTTTAATTAACAACTTCCTTAATTTTATTATCGAAAGCCTGTCGGCAGAAACAGAATTGTCTTTTTTGCCCATAATAATTTTTACCGGTGCCCTTTTTGGAATAAATCATTTTAATATTGTTAACCTGTCTGAGCTATTTTCAAATGCAGTTTCTGCCATTGCGGAAACTCCGATATTTTTGATTATTCCAATAGCAATTCTGGCTTTGTTGTATGGTTTCAATTTTAAGCTACTTCGTAAAAAACTGTTCCTGGATAGCGGTTTAAAAGAAAAAGTAAAAGAGGTTAACACTGCCAATTTGGAATGGACTAAAAGTTTTGGAGATATCGCGCCTTTTTTGCAATTGGATTTAAAGTTGCTTTGGCGAAATAAACGAACAAAATCATCCGTCTGGATTTTATTAATGGGCTTGCTTTACGGCTTGTTTTTTTACCCGCAACCAACCTATCAAAATTTACCCTGGTTTTTCACCTTAATCGGCATTTTTTCAACGGGCATATTCTTAATTAGCTTTGGCCAGTTTATTCCGGCCTGGGATAGTGGCTATTATAAATTATTGATGAGCCAAAACATTAAGTACGAACAATATTTAAAATCGAAGTTTACTTTAATGGCCTTTAGCGTAGTGGTGCTTTTTGTATTGGGAATACCCTATGTGTACTTTGGATGGAAAGTGCTACTTGCTCATTTTGTAGCAGCCATTTATAATATTGGGGTTAATACACATGTCATTATGTGGGGAGGTTCTTTTAACCGGAAGAAAATAGATTTAAACCAAAAGGCAGCATTTAATTATCAGGGCACGGGTGCCGTACAATGGCTTATTGGAATACCTCTTATGCTTTTGCCTATGGGTTTGTTTGCCTTGTTTTACTTCCTAACCAATTTTGAAATTGCCTGCGTTATTTTAGGGCTGTTAGGAGTATCCGGTATTGTTTTTCATCAAAGGTTAATGAAAGCGATCACCTCAAAATATTTAGAATCAAAATATAAAATGATTGATGCCTTCAATCAGGACAATTAATACAGATAAATCATGATAATCACGTCAAATCTTTCAAAGAAATATAAAGACAATATAGTGTTGAATATTGAATCTTTAGAGATCCCAAAAGGTCAAAGTTTCGGTCTTGTTGGGAATAATGGTGCGGGAAAAACCACTTATTTTAGTTTGTTGCTGGATTTAATACAACCTACAACGGGGTATATAACAAATAACGATATCCAGGTGAATAAAAGTGAAGCCTGGAAACCATTTACATCGGCCTTTATTGATGAAAGTTTCCTGGTAGGTTACTTAACAGCCGAGGAATATTTTTATTTTATTGGCGAATTACGCGGTCAAAATAAGGCAGATGTTGATGCTTTAGTATCCCAGTTTGAAGACTTTTTTCATGGTGAAATTTTAGGCCAGAAAAAGTACTTGAGAGATTTAAGTAAAGGAAACCAGAAAAAGGCAGGTATTGTGGCGGCATTAATTGGAAATCCTGAAGTGATCATTTTAGATGAACCCTTTGCCAATTTAGACCCGACAACACAGATTAGATTAAAAGGAATTGTTAAAGATTTAGCCGAAAAACAGGGCGTAACAGTTCTAATCTCCAGTCATGATCTGATGCATGTAACAGATGTCTGCGAACGTATTGTAGTATTGGAAAAAGGCGAAATTGTTAAAGATATGGTTACCAGCGAAGCTACACTGAAAGAGCTTGAAGCACACTTCGCGGGATAAGATCAGTGGTCTTAATTTGTTACAGGCACCAAGCTTTTTAATTCTCACTTAACTAGTAAATTAAAAAAGATGTGTATTTTTACCACGCTATATAATAATAACTGGAGTTTATAGTTATTTAATAGACTAAAAATACCAACGGTGAACACATCTATTAAAGCCATATTTGCCTCAATTTTTTCTGTTTTTTTAATAGTAAGCTGCTCTAGAAAAAAAGACAACTTTGTCAGTAGAAATTATCACGCCGTTACGGCAGAGTTTAATGCACTTTATAACGGATACAATGCTTTGGAACAAGGCAGAAATAATCTTAATCAAAGTTATTTTGATGATTATTGGAACATCCTGCCCATTGAGCGCATGCAGATAACAGATGAGATTGTATTTCCCGGGCAATCTAAAAATGAAGATTTTACCAGGGCGGAAGAGAAAGCTGTAAAAGCCATCCAAAAACACAGTATGAACTTTGAGGAGAAAGAAAAGAATCCTCAAATGGACGAGGCCTATTTACTTTTAGGTAAAGCAAGATATTTTGACCAGCGTTTTATTCCTGCCTTAGAAGCTTTTAACTACATACTTTATAAATATCCGGCTAGTGATAAAATTAATCAGGCGAAGGTTTGGAGAGAAAAAACCAATATTCGTTTAGATAATAATGAACTCGCCATAAAAAATCTAAAACGCCTATTGTTTCAGGAAGACTTAAGAGATCAGGATTTGGCGGATGCCACATCTATGCTGGCGCAAGCTTATATTAATACCAAATCCATAGATAGTGCTATTACACAATTGGAAATAGCTGCTACTTCTACAAAAAGTAATGAGGAACGGGGACGTTACAGGTTTATTCAAGGGCAATTGTATAATGAGCTTGGGTACAAAGACAGTGCGAATATGGTGTTTGATAAAGTTATTGAGCTCAACAGGAAAACGCCCAGGATTTATATGATTAGCGCACATCTGGCAAAAGTTAAAAATTTCGATCATGAGAACGGCAATAAGTTGGAAGTAACCGAATTACTTGCGGAACTTGAAGAAAACAGGGAGAACAGACCATTCTTAGATAAAATCTATCATCAAATAGGGGCTTATTATTTAAACAATAAATCGGATTCTTTAGCCACTGCTTATTTTAATAAATCTCTACGTGAAAGATCCAGGGACAAAACGCTTAATGCCAGAAATTATGAAATTCTCGGTGACATGAATTTTGATAAGTCACTTTACAGAGATGCCGGATTATATTATGACAGTACCATGACAAGCCTGGTTTTAAATTCTAAACCCTATAGAATTATAAAACGAAAACGTGACAATCTGGATGATGTCATTTATTATGAAGGGACAGCTCAGGTAAATGACAGTATTTTGCATTTGGTTAATTTACCTGAACCTGATAGAGTTACTTATTTTGAATCATTTATTGAAAAACTAAAACAAAAAGCTGAAGCAGAAAAAGAAGCTAAGGAAAAACAAGAGGCTTTAGAACGTAACAGCGGTTTAGTTACAGTAAATAATAATTTATCCAGACCAACCACACAGGGTGGTTTACCGGGGCAGGCATCCTTGTTCTATTTCTATAACCCCACCACGGTGGCCTATGGTAAAAATGAATTTGTGAAAATTTGGGGTAACAGAGCTTTAGAAGATAACTGGCGATGGTCTAATAAAAGTAGTGTTGGAGGTACCGATACTACAGGAGCCATTGATATTTTAGCATCAGCATCAGAAGATGAATTGTATGATCCGGAATTTTACATATCAAAAATCCCGACAGAAGAAAAAGAGATTGACAGCATTTCTAAAGAAAGAAACTATGCTTATTATCAATTAGGGCTTATTTATAAGGAGAAGTTTAAGGAGTTTGCTCTGGCTAAAGAAAAATTTGAGGATTTATTAAATAGTAATCCGGAGGAAAGGCTGATACTCCCTTCAAAATATAATCTATACAAGATTTATGAAGCGTTGGGAGCACGTGATGAGGCTTCCATTGCCAAAGAAGAAATCATTAAGAACTACCCGGAATCCAGATATGCTACAATTTTAAGCAATCCGGAATTAGCTTCAAAGCAAGATGAAAATAGCCCTGAGAATTTATATGAAAGGCTTTATGTGCAACATGAAAACCAGGAATATGCCGAGGTGATTTCAAAATGCGAGGAATATATTAATTTGTATGATGGGGAACCAATGGTGCCAAAATTTGAACTTTTAAAGGCTACGGCAACCGGTAGATTACATGGTTATGAGGCGTACCAAAAGGCGATAAATTATATTGCGGTAACCTATGCGAACACAGATGAAGGCATACAAGCTCAAAATATAGAGACCAACGTATTACCAAAATTAGCAAATAAAGAGTTTGAAGATGAAAACAGTGATATTTCAGGGTATCATAAAGTCATTTTTAAGTTTGAAACTTCAAATGCGGAAGCCATTGCGGAGTTTCAAAAAACTCTGGATGAAGTGCTTGAAAGTATCAAATATTATGAGTTAACCTCGTCAATTGATGTGTATAATGAAAGCACTACATTTGTGGTTGTTCATGGTTTTAAAAATGGCCAGGTTGCCAAAACCTTCGACCAGCTATTAACTAAAGAAAACAAGAAAAAAATAAAAGAACCGTATTTTGCCATGGCATCGGCAAACTATCAAATAATTCAAATACATAAAAACTTAGATGCTTTTTTAAACGTATATAATAATTAAATAACGTTTTATGTTTTCCGAAAATAAAAAGAATAAAATGGTAGAAAATACATCAAGCCAAAATCTTATTGCTCAAGGCACTAAATTTGTAGGCGATTTTAACAGTGAAGGCGATTTTAGAATAGACGGTACCGTTGAGGGTAATGTTAAAACCACGGGAAAAGTGGTGGTAGGCAAAGCAGGTTTAATTAAAGGCACTTTACAAGGCACCGATGCTTATTTTGAAGGTAAATTTTCTGGTAAATTAGCCTTATCAGGTACTTTAACCTTAAAATCATCAGCGCATATTGAAGGTGAAGTGGTTGCAGGTAAATTGGCTGTGGAACCCGGAGCTACTTTTAACGTAACTTGTGTTATGAAAGGAACGGTTAAAGAAATGAAAAATGGCGGACAACAACGAAAACCGGAAACCGAAAAAACAGCTTAAAAACGCAGCCGTACTTACCGGAGTGGCCATTCAAATGGGAGTTACTATTTATTTGTTTGTGCTTTTAGGCAAATGGTTAGACTCTAAATACAATAATGGTGATAAACTTTTTATAATAATTACAACACTTGCCGGAGTTGCTGTTTCTCTGTATGCTGTGGTTAAACAGCTTAACCGATTAAATAATGACTAACCCGTTTTTCAGTTTTATAATTAAAGCTTTGGTTCTATTCACCATGGCTTTTGGATTACACATAGGGATACTTTATTTATTAACCCTTCCATTATTTGAAAGCCATATTATACTGGCATATAGTTTAAATCTTGTACTTGTAATTTTGGTATTTGGCTTACTTTATTTGTTAAGAAAAAAGTACAAAAGTCAGTTAGGTTTTTTGTTTTTAGCCGGAAGTGTTGTAAAATTTGCTGTTTTCTTTATTGTTTTTCAACCACTTTTTAAGCAAGATGGTGTTATTTCAAAGCTGGAATTTGCATCGTTTTTTATCCCCTATCTATTAGGCTTAATTATAGAAACTATTAGCCTTAGCAAATGGTTAAATAAATTAGACGAAACCACTTCCTAACCCCCTGAAAAACATCTGTTGAAATAAAAAGCAAAATAGTTTTTGTTTTTGATATAAAAGCATACCTTTGCACCGATTTTTAAGCCACTATTATTTAAAGTGATATGCGAAAAAAAATAGCTTTTAAGCCAATTACATTATTACTGCTTTTAATAACCTTTGTGTCTTTCGGAAAAGAAGACAAACAACATGGAGAGCCTGAGGGCGATTTAAGAGGTGAAATCAAAGAATATATTCAACATCACTTACTGGATTCTTACGACTTCGGATTGTATTCATATACCACGGAGGCCGGTGAACATAAATATGTTGGATTTCCATTGCCGGTAATTCTTTGGGATAATGGATTAAAAGTGTTCTCTTCGTCTAAATTCCATCATGGAGAAACTGTTGCTGAAGCTGGCGGGAGTTATTACAAACAACATCACGGAAAGATCTATAAAGTTGACGGACCTAATGGAGCAATCATTGAAGACGACCATCACCATGCAACAAACGAAAAACCATTAGATTTTTCAATTACCAAGAACGTAGTGTTGATCGCTATGGTTTTTGCTATCATGTTCTTTATGTTCAGCAGAATGGCTAAATCTTATAAAAAGAACAATGGTATGCCAAAAGGCATGGGGCGTTTTCTGGAGCCTATAGTGCTTTATGTACGTGATGAAATAGCCATTCCTAATATTGGTGAAAAGAAATACAAAAAATACATGAGCTATTTGTTAACTGTGTTTTTCTTTGTTTGGATTGTAAACCTGTTTGGGTTAACTCCAATAGGAATGAACGTAACCAATAATATAGCCGTAACTTTATGTTTGGCGCTTATCACCTATTTGATAACTACCTTCTCAGGAAATAAAAATTACTGGAAGCACATTTTCTGGATGCCTGGGGTGCCGGTGCCTATGAAAATTATCTTAGCACCAATTGAGTTATTAGGAACATTCATTAAGCCGTTTGCATTAATGATTCGTTTGTACGCCAATATTACTGCGGGTCACGTAGTGTTAATGAGTATTATCGGTATGATGTTTATTTTCAACAACTGGTTGGGTAGTTCGTTATCATTTTTATTAGCATTTGTTTTAGGAATATTGGAGTTGTTAGTTGCAGCTTTACAAGCATATATTTTTACAGTATTATCGGCACTTTATTTTGGAATGGCTGTTGAAGACCATGACCATCACTAAGGGCTTTTATAAATTGAATGTTTAATTTTTAAATATATATATTATGGAAATTCCAGCTATCGTAGGAGCAGGTTTAGTAGTAATTGGAGCAGGGATCGGGATCGGTAAGATTGGTGGTTCAGCTATGGAAGCAATTGCACGTCAACCAGAAGCGACGGGTAAAATTCAAACGGCTATGCTTATTGCAGCGGCGTTAATTGAAGGTATTGGATTTGCTGCTTTATTTGCAGTGTAAAACAAACAGAGAAACAGCTATAACGGTTGGTTATAGCTGTTCTTTTTAAAATTAAGCAAAAACTTGCCCTGAGCAGAGTCAAAGGGTAGAAATATAAATTATCATGGAAGAATTATTTGGAGGCTTTTCTTTAGGATTGTTTTTTTGGCAAGCGGTACTTTTTTTAGCACTGGTTTTTTTGTTGAGAAAGTTTGCCTGGAAACCAATTTTAGATTCTGTAAGCAGTAGAGAAGAAGGTATTAAAGATGCTCTTGAAGCAGCAGAAAATGCTAAAAAAGAGATGGAAAATCTTCAGGCAGATAACGAAAAGTTATTGAAAGAAGCCAGAGCAGAGCGCGAAGCTATGTTAAAAGAAGCCAGAGACATCAAAAATAAGATGATTGAAGACGCTAAGGAAGAAGCTAATGAAGCCGCTGCTAAATTAATGGCACAAGCTCAGGCGACTATTGAAACTGAAAAGAAAGCAGCTATTTCCGAATTGAAATCTCAGGTAGCAAACTTGTCCATAGAGATTGCAGAAAAAGTGGTTCGCGATGAATTATCTAACAAAGCTAAGCAAGTGAAGTTGGTAGAGTCTATGTTAGGTGAAGCAACTTTAAATTGACACATAGTGTCACACTGAGCTTGTCGAAGTGTCTTCTTTGTAAAGGTTAAAAACAAATTTAAACGAAAGGGTTTCCTTTTAAGTAGAAAACAAAAATATGGCAGGAACTAGAGCAGCAATACGTTACGCAAAAGCAGCACTTAGTTTAGCTAGCGATCAGAAAGCAGCAGAGGCTGTAAATAAAGATATGGTCGCTATTGCAAAAACCATTTCCGAGAACCAGGAATTAGACCAGGTACTTAAAAGCTCTGTAATTAAAACTGAAGTTAAAAGTGCAGCTTTATCTAAAATTTTCCCGAAACTAAATAAAATTAGCACAGGGTTGTTTGACGTATTAATAGCTAATAAAAGAATAGATATTTTAGGGAGTGTTGCTCAGAAATACACAGTATTATTTGATGAGCTTAATGGTAAAGAAGTAGCAAAGGTTACTACCGCGGTACCAATGACCAAAGATCTTGAGATTAAAGTATTGGCTAAAATAAAGGAGCTTACAAGTAAAGCTGTAGATGTTGAAAATATTGTAGACGAAGATATTATAGGAGGCTTTATTCTACGTATAGGAGACAAGCAATACAATGCCAGTGTCCTTAATAAATTAAACAGATTAAAAAGAGAATTTTCATTAAACTAAGATAGTTTTATCTAAATATAAAAAAGATGGCAGAAGTAAAACCAGCTGAAGTATCAGCAATCTTAAAGCAACAACTAGCAGGATTTGAAGCATCCGCTTCATTAGAAGAAGTGGGAACGGTGTTAACTGTTGGTGATGGTATTGCACGTGTTTATGGATTATCTAATGCGCAATATGGCGAGTTAGTAGAGTTTGAAAACGGTCTTGAAGGTATTGTATTAAACCTTGAAGAAGACAATGTAGGTGTAGTACTGTTAGGCCCTTCAAAAGAAATTAAAGAAGGGGCCACTGTTAAGCGTACCGAAAGAATTGCTTCTATTAAAGTAGGAGAAGAAATGGTTGGACGTGTTGTTGATACGCTTGGTAACCCAATAGACGGTAAGGGACCCATTGGTGGTGACCTTTATGAGATGCCTTTAGAGCGTAAAGCTCCTGGGGTTATTTTCCGTCAGCCAGTGGATGAGCCAATGCAAACCGGAATTAAGTCAATTGATGCCATGATCCCCATCGGTAGAGGTCAGCGTGAGCTTGTAATTGGTGACCGTCAGACTGGTAAAACGACAGTTTGTATTGATACTATCTTAAACCAAAAAGAATTTTACGATGCAGGTGAGCCTGTATTCTGTATATATGTTGCTGTAGGACAAAAAGCCTCTACTGCTGCAAACATTGCTAAAACCTTAGAAGACAAAGGAGCCTTAGAGTACACAGTAATTGTAGCAGCTAAC
>NZ_JANQJQ010000007.1 GCF_028281565.1 Seonamhaeicola sp. | reverse complement strand
ATCAAACTCTTCATCGTTAAATTGTTAAGCACTTTAAAAAATGCTCTTATCTTCTAACAACTAAATAGAATCTTCAGTACTCAAAATGGTTTATTCTCTCTTTAGTAACAACCGTTTCCAGTTGCTACTTACGCTGTCAATTTCAATATGTTTATGAACTTATTATATACTTGTCTAAAGCCTTCCCGACTTTAGCGGGTGCAAATATAAAACCCTTTTTTTTTACCCACAATACTTTTTATATATTTTTTTAGAAAAAATTTTTTAACCCTTTTTCTAAATCCAAATACCTATTATGAACAACGCAAAAACAAAAATTAATTCCCCGTTTTTGCGGCTGCAAACATAATACCTATTTCTCATTCCACAATACCTTTTTACAACCTTTTTTTAAATCTTTTTTAAACACCTCTTCTATAGCCTTATAACCAGTAGGTTACAACTCAAAAAAATCCTAAAAAAAATTACTCAAAATAAAAAACCCGCGGAAATCACAAACCTATAAGATACGAAATAACAAGCAAAGAACAAAGAACAAAGAACAAAGACCGAAGACTGAAATAATGAATAATGAATAGTGAATAATTAACAATGAAACAGGAAACAAGAACCAAGAACAAAGACAAAAGACTAAAACCTTTCTTAATATCCTACTCCTTAATATTATATATAAAGGTATAAGAACTGAATACTGCACACTGCATACTGAACACTGAATACTGCACACTGCTCACTGCATACTGAAGACTGCGCACTGAAACGCGTTAGCGATTGTAACGACATCCTTTATGCGGAGCCTTAAAAGGAAAAACTCCTGTCATGAGATAGGGCCTACTCCTCAATGAGATCCAAAAACCAGTTCAGAAATGCTTCGCAGAAAGATATAGCAGAAAGCCCGACCTGAGGTACGAAGGGAACGCCCCTGAAAAAATTATAACTATATATATATTGTGTGGATTTGTTTATACTATTATCTTTGCTCCCTGATTTTAAATTGAATTGATGATACATATTACTTTACCTGACGGTAGTGTAAAAACGTTTGAGCAAAACGTTACACCAATGGATGTTGCTAAGAGTATTAGCGAAGGGTTGGCCAGAAATGTGATTTCGGCAAGTTTTAATGGTACAACTGTTGAAACGGTGACTCCATTGGCCACCGACGGAGCATTGGTTTTATATACCTGGAGAGATGATGCAGGCAAAACAGCTTTTTGGCATTCATCCGCACACGTTTTGGCTCAGGCTATTGAAGAACTATATCCCGGTGTGAAATTAACTATTGGTCCTGCTATTGAAAACGGATTTTACTACGACGTTGACTTTGGTGAGCACACAGTATCTGAAAAGGATTTTAAAAGTATAGAGGACAAAATGCTGGAAATCGCCCGTGGCAAGCACGAGTTTAAAATGCGTTCTGCTACTAAGGCTGAAGCTCTTACATTATATAAGGATAACGAGTTTAAAACGGAACTTATTGAAAATTTGGAGGACGGCACTATTACATTTTGTGATCACTCCACGTTTACTGATCTATGCCGTGGCGGACACATTCCCAATACCGGAATAATTAAAGCGGTTAAAGTTTTAAGTGTGGCCGGAGCCTATTGGCGCGGGGATGAAACCAAACCTCAATTAACCCGTGTTTATGGTATCTCATTCCCCAAGCAAAAAGAGCTTACCGAGTACCTGCACTTATTGGAAGAAGCTAAAAAACGGGATCATAGAAAACTTGGTAAAGAATTAGAATTGTTTACGTTTTCACAAAAGGTAGGACAGGGTTTGCCATTATGGTTACCAAAAGGTGCTGCATTGCGTGAGCGTTTAGAAAACTTTTTAAAGGCCGCCCAAAAGAAAGCGGGTTATGACATGGTAGCGTCTCCTCACATTGGTCAGAAAGAACTATATGTTACTTCCGGGCATTATGCCAAATATGGTGAAGACAGTTTTCAGCCTATAAACACCCCCAAAGATGATGAGGAGTTCTTGTTGAAACCTATGAACTGTCCGCACCACTGTGAGATTTACAATAGTTTTCAATGGAGCTATAAGGATTTACCTATACGTTATGCTGAATTTGGTACTGTTTATAGATACGAGCAAAGTGGCGAATTACACGGTTTAACTCGTGTTAGGGGCTTTACTCAGGATGACGCTCATATATTTTGTACGCCGGACCAGTTGGACGAAGAATTTAAAAACGTTATTGATTTAGTACTTTATGTATTTAAATCTTTAGGGTTTGATAACTTTACTGCGCAAGTTTCTGTAAGGGATCCTGAAAATCCAGACAAATATATAGGTGATGTAGCCAATTGGGAAAAAGCGGAGCAAGCTATTATTAATGCTGCAACTGATAAAGGATTAGATTACGTAGTTGAAAAAGGGGAAGCGGCCTTTTATGGGCCCAAGCTGGATTTTATGGTAAAAGATGCTCTTGGCAGGCAATGGCAACTTGGTACTATACAAGCAGATTATAATTTACCTGAGCGTTTTGACCTTACGTATAAAGGCAGTGACAACGAGTTACACCGTCCTATCATGATCCACAGAGCCCCATTTGGCAGTATGGAACGTTTTGTAGCAATATTACTTGAGCATACCGGTGGTAATTTCCCGCTTTGGTTAATGCCAACTCAGTGTATTATATTGTCGCTCAGCGAGAAATATGAAAAATACTCTGAAAAAGTTTTAAATTTGCTAGAAAATCACGAAATTCGCGCCCTTGTAGACCATAGAAATGAGACCGTTGGGAAGAAAATTCGGGAAGCCGAAATGCAAAAACACCCATTTATGCTCATCATTGGTGAGCAGGAAGAGAAAGAAAATATGGTTACCGTGCGTAAACACGGTGGAGCCGATTTAGGCATGATGTCTGTAGACTCTTTCTCAAATATTATAAAAGAAGAAATTGATAAAACGTTAAAATCGTTCTAAGGAAATAAATAAAGTTTAATTAAAAAACAGATAAGCCATAGCAATTAGAAGAAGAAGACAGCCTCAAAGAGTTATTAAAGAAGATAAACACAGAATTAACTCTAAAATTACATCGCCTAAAGTACGTGTTGTAGGTGACAATGTTGAAGTTGGCATCTATAGCATTAGAGAAGCCTTAAGCATTGCCGATGACAAAGGTTTAGATTTAGTTGAGATATCTCCTAAAGCAGACCCGCCGGTTTGCAAAGTTATGGATTATAAAAAGTTTCTTTACGAACAAAAGAAACGGGAAAAAGCCTTAAAGGCTAAAGCCAGTAAAGTGGTAATTAAAGAGATTCGTTTTGGGCCTCAGACCGATGATCATGATTACCAATTTAAAAAGAAACATGCAGAAAAGTTCTTAAAAGAAGGCGCCAAGCTTAAAGCTTTTGTTTTCTTTAAGGGACGATCGATCATATTTAAAGAGCAAGGACAAATCTTGTTATTACGTTTAGCTCAGGATCTGGAAGAATTTGGCAAAGTAGAACAAATGCCAAAACTTGAGGGAAAACGCATGACGATGTTCATTGCTCCGAAAAAATAAGATGCTGAAATGAGTTCAGCACAAGGTAATTAAGCGAGATAATTAAAAACCTAGGAGAAGAAATGCCTAAAATGAAAACAAAATCCAGTGCCAAAAAACGTTTTAAGTTAACGGGTACCGGTAAGATTAAAAGAAAGCATGCTTTTAAGAGTCATATATTGACAAAAAAGTCTAAAAAGCGTAAGCTTGCTCTGACTCATGACACGTTAGTACACAAGTCTGATGAAGAGAATGTTAAGGTCATGTTACGTTTAAAGTAACAAAAGCTTTAACCGGTTAAATAAATTTATAAACCCTGGAGTCAGGCTCAGTGAAAGTGTCAAAGTTTTTGGCCGCCTGCTACAAAAAAATTAAAAATTATGCCAAGATCAGTAAATTCTGTAGCTAAAAGAGCTAGAAGAAAAAAGATTATCAAACAAGCAAAAGGTTACTTTGGAAGACGTAAGAACGTTTGGACAGTAGCTAAAAATGCGGTTGACAGAGCGATGCAATATTCGTACAGAGACCGTAGAAACAAAAAGAGAACATTCCGTGCCTTATGGATTACCCGTATTAATGCCGGTGCCAGAGAACACGGTTTATCTTATTCTCAATTTATGGGGAAATTAAAAGCTAATAATATTGAGTTAAACCGTAAGGTTTTAGCCGATTTAGCTATGAATAATCCTGAAGCTTTTAAAGCTGTAGTTGATAAAGTAAAATAAGGCGCTTAGCCTATTGTAAAACATATATTTCGCTTAATAAAAAACCGATTCTTACGAATCGGTTTTTTTGTTTTACTCTGTTTTTTTATCGGTAATCTTATGTATCTTAAGCACGTTAGTCTTTCCCTTGAATTCAATATCGCCGATAAAAGTTGTATTATATTTAAGGGGTATCAAAGATTTTTCCAATAATTCTTGAGACATTAATAATTCGGCATTATGTTTATTACATAAACCTTGAATCCTAGCTGCTGTATTAATAACATCGCCATGAAACGCCAATTCCTTTTTAATAGTGCCAACTTCCGCAATCATTAATCTTCCACAATGTAGTCCAGCCTTAAATTGAGGAGCAATACCATATTTATTGAGATAGCGCTCCCGCTTTTTCTGTAATTTATTCTTAAAAGCAAAAAATAAATTCACACAATTATTTTTTCTAAAACCTTTTTTGGTTACCCAACTTAAAACAGCTTCATCCCCAACATATTGATAAATATCGGCTTCATACTTTCTAAGTACGCTATTTAAATCGGTAAAGCAGTCTTGTATAAACCTACTATAGCGCACATGTCCCAATTGTTCAGCAATTTTTGTTGAATCCTTCAAATCAATAAACATTAAAATTCGCTCTTCTTCCCGTGGTTTTCTATACTTTCCTAAAAGCATATTAAAGAAAACCCCCGGACCAAATTTATCAATGGCAACTTTTAAAAGTGAAAATATTACTGATGATGCCACAAAGTACAGTATGGTATTCCAGAAAAAAGGATCGGTGCGCCACCAACCCCGTTCATTTGGTAAATCAATATTAACTTGTTTTTCTATGTAAAACGAAAAAACACTTAATATTACCACCATTATTATTAAATAAATAATAGATTTAATAATAATAGTAGCACCTAAGGCGAGCTTTTTACTTAAATAGGCGTCAAAAATAAATTCGATTATGGCGTATATAACCCCTATAATTAATCCTAAATAAATACCAAATCTGTAAAAATCAACAACCGGAAGAGATAATCTATCGTCTGTATAAATCTGTAGTTCTTCTTCCAGACCATGGTATTTTATAAAGACATAAATAAAAAAAGCTATTGTCCAAAAAAACACGGATTGTAATATCAAAAAGAAAAACTTTTGTAGTCTCATTTATGAATTGAATTATACTCCAAAAACGGTTATCACCAGATTTCTTGACCCTCCGAAATCCCTGTGTTCGCATAAATAGATTCCTTGCCAGATTCCTAAGTTAAGTTTTCCATCTGATACCGGTATTTCAACTGAAGCGCCTAGCAAAGAAGCTTTTATATGGGCTGGCATATCATCCGGCCCCTCATATGTATGTCTATAGTACGGCGCATTTTCAGGAACCATCTTGTTAAAGTGGCTTTCAAAATCCGTTCGCACCGTATAATCTGCGTTTTCATTAAGAGTGAGGCTCGCCGAGGTATGCTTTATAAACACTTGTAATTGCCCCATGTTGATTTGTTTAATTTCAGGGAAAGCTCTTAACACTTCATCCGTAATTAAATGAAAGCCTCTTGGGTAAGGTTTTAACTTTATTTGCCGTTGAAAAAAATTCATATTAATTTTATTGTCAATCAAATATATACTTAAACAGTATAAGAAATAAATTAGACAACATTATTTTTAACATTAACGCAACCTTTGACTAATTTAGTAATCTTATACAATAAACCTTAATGCTATGAAAAGAAAGATTTTAATACTTGCGACAATTTTTTTGACAATTACCAGTTGTAATCTGTCTGATGACGGCAACAATGAACCAACGGTGATAACATTATATCATTGGAACTTAATAAACGTAAGTGGTGGTTTAGCCGGAGTAGATAATGATTTTGAAGTTGGGGATATTGTTTGGAATTATGACCAATTCACTAATAAGCTTTATGTGGAAAATCTAAACCCTGATGATATGATAGAAGATGGTTTAGATACTGGAACTTATGACTTTTTAATTTTTGATGTAGCAACGAATCTTTTTACAGTTCTGGACGGGAATGAATTTGGAGAAATTTACAATTCTGAAACCGATAATACTATTCTAATAATAGATCAAAATAGTTTATCTACCGGCGCTGGGGCTGATGGTTTTATTTTCACCTTTAAAATAACAACCTCAACAGTCGAAATTTAAACTTATCAGGTTTTCTGCTTCTTCTTTCTGGCTGCGGGAAAAAGCACATTGTTCAATATAAGCCTGTATCCCGGAGAAGTTGGATGTAAATCTAATTCTGTTTTAGAGTCTCCTACTCTATGCTGATAATCTTCCGGGTCATGACCACCATAAAAGGTAAAGAATCCTTTGCCCTTTATGCCGTGGATGTATTTAGCTTCTCCGTTAATTTTGGTTTCACCCATTATTAATACGTTAGACTTTATTTCATCCCTGGTGAAAGACGTGGTTTGTCCCATAAAACCTTTTATCAATGCCGTGTGGTTTTGGCACAACATTGTTGGAATTGGATCCCACTTAGCCGAAAACTCCATTAAAGAAAAATAGTCCGTGGTTCTGGAAACATTACGCTTTCTGGTCATATCAATGGATGAAAACTCATAAATTAATGGGCTTCGTTCTAAAGTAAAGTCTTTAAACGCAAACGTTCTGTCAAAATCTATTTTATTTTGATAACCGGCTTCACTTCCATCACCGTCAAACATAGGCTCGCAAATGTCAATCCCTTCAGCTGATAAAGCAATATCAAAACTATCGGTAGCACTGCACATAGCAAACATAAAACCACCACCAATGACATAATCTCTGATCTTTAAAGCTACATCTAATTTTTCCTGAGACACTTTATCATAGCCTAATTTTGCAGCTAAAGCTTCTGCCGATTTCTTCTCCTTAATGTACCAGGATGCCGCCCTGTAGGCGCCATAAAATTTACCGTATTGCCCTGTAAAATCCTCATGATGCAAATGCAGCCAATCATACAATAACAGGTTATCATTTAAAACTTCTTCGTCGTAAACAGTTTCATAAGGAATTTCGGCATATTGCAAAACCATAGTTACGGCATCATCCCAGGGTTGTTTACCACTTGGTGTATAAACCGCAATTTTAGGAGCTTTCTCTAAAACCACAGCTTCCATGTTTTTACTGGGACTACTTATTTCCTCTAAAATTACTTCTGCCATAGTATTGGAAATCACTTCAAAAGAAACCCCTCTTATCTGGCATTCCTTTTGAATGTCCTCGGTATCCGGCAACAAAAATGACCCTCCTCTGTAATTAAGCAACCATTTTACTTTTAGTTCTTTTTTAAGTGTCCAGTACGTAATACCGTAAGCTTTTAAATGATTTTTTTGACTTTCGGCATCCATAGGAATAAGAATATAGGATGCAAAAGCATTTACCGAAATAAACAGGAATAGTATCAGGGCCATTACACGTTTCATAAGTGGAAAGATACTTAATTTTTTGGCTTTTTGGAGCGCCTTTAACAGAAGATTAATGCTTAGAAGGGGACATCATTATCGTCTTCCTCATTAAATGAACTACCAAAGGCCTGATCCGGGCTTGCTGTAAAGTTGTCCGGTTTGAAGGTATCATCATTAGCTGCGGCATTCATTTTTGAATGGAATTCGAAAGGCGAATCAAAGTCATCCAAATTGTCAAATTTACCAAGATGACCAATAAATTTCAGCCTGATATTATCCAGTCCACCATTTCTGTGTTTTGCAATGATGAATTCCGCCTGTCCTTCCGTAGGCGAGCGCTCTTCATCATCCCATTCATCAATTTTATAGTATTCCGGTCTGTAAATAAAACTTACAATATCAGCATCCTGCTCAATGGCTCCGGATTCACGTAGATCTGATAGTAACGGACGTTTACTGCCTCCACGTGTTTCAACAGCCCGTGACAACTGTGATAATGCAATCACCGGAACATTCAGCTCTTTGGCCAGGGCTTTCAAGTTTCTGGAGATCATGGATATTTCCTGTTCCCTGTTTCCGGTAGTAGCACTTCCACCGGTCATAAGTTGCAGGTAATCAATCATGATCAACTTAATATCATGCTGCGATGACAAACGACGTGCCTTAGCTCTTAAGTCGAAAATGGAAAGTGATGGGGTGTCATCAATAAAAAGCGGTGCTTTTTCTAATCCTTTTACTTTAACGTTAAGTTGCTCCCACTCATGCTTTTCCAGTTTACCGGTACGCAGTTTTTCTGAAGACAATCCTGTTTCACTGGAAATCAAACGTGTAATTAACTGAACTGATGACATCTCTAATGAGAAAAACGCCACCGGGATATTTTGATCAACAGCAATATTTCTTGCCATAGACAATGTTAACGCTGTTTTACCCATACCGGGACGTGCCGCTACAATAATTAAATCTGATGGCTGCCAACCGGATGTTAATTTATCAAGCTTGGTAAACCCGGTTGGAATACCACTTAAACCTTCCTTATTGGAAATTTCTTCAATTTTCTTTTTGGCCTGAATTACCAAATCCTGGGCTGATTCACTGGACTTTTTAATATTTCCCTGAGTAACCTCATATAATTTGGCTTCAGCCTTATCCAATAAATCAAAAACATCTTTGGTTTCATCATAGGAATCTTCAATAATTTCACTTGAAATCTTAATCAAACTACGCTGAATAAATTTCTGCAAAATAATACGTGCATGAAACTCAATATGTGCTGAAGATGATACTTTTTGCGTTAAAGAAATGAGGTAAAAATCACCACCGACCATTTCCAGTTTCGCATTCTTCTTTAACTGGGTAGAAACGGTTAATAAGTCTATGGGCTCGCTATTTTCAAACAACTGAAAAATGGCTTCAAAAATGTGCTGATGGGCTTCTTTATAGAATGCTTCGGGGCTTAAAATATCGATAACCTCATCAACTCCTTTTTTGTCAATCATCATCGCTCCCAACACAACCTCCTCTAAATCAAGTGCTTGAGGAGGTATTTTTCCTTTTTCAAGACTGATCAGGGTGCTCTTATCTACTTTATATCCTTGGACTTGGTTAGGTTGTTTCATGACTACGAAAGTAACTAAAAAGACGGGTTAATTAACAATGACGTAACATTGGATTTTCAACTAACAGTTAACAATTTAACTGTTAATAACTAAAATATATTGTGAATAAGCTAAAAAAAATCCGAAGTGACTAACTTCAGATTTTTGTATGGTTTGGTTTTAAAAGCATTAGCCTTTATACACGCCCATGTTAGCATATTTATCCATACGTTTAGCAACTAAATCTTTTGGTGATAAGTTTTTTAAAGCCTCGTAAGATTTTACAATGCTGTTACTAACCGTAATAAATGTTTTTTCTCTATCTCTATGAGCGCCTCCTAAAGGTTCTTTAATAATTTCATCAACCAACTTAAGCTTTTTCATATCGGTAGCAGTAAGCTTTAAAGCTTCAGCAGCTTGTTCTTTATACTCCCAACTACGCCACAAAATAGAAGAACAGGACTCCGGCGAAATTACCGAATACCAGGTGTTTTCCAGCATTAAAACTTTATCTCCAACCCCAATTCCCAAGGCACCACCTGAAGCTCCTTCACCAATAATTATTGTTATAATAGGTACTTCAAGCCTGGTCATTTCTAAAATGTTTCTGGCAATAGCTTCTCCTTGTCCGCGTTCTTCAGCTTCCAGACCCGGATAGGCTCCCGGAGTATCTAAAAGCGTCACAACAGGGATACCAAACTTTTCTGCCATCTTCATTAAACGAAGGGCTTTGCGGTACCCTTCCGGGTTTGCCATTCCAAAATTGCGGTATTGTCTTGTTTTAGTATTATAACCTTTTTGCTGTCCGATAAACATAAAACTTTGGTCACCAATCTTGCCCAAACCACCAATCATGGCTTTATCATCTTTAAAGCTTCTGTCGCCATGTAACTCTAAAAAAGAGTCCCCACAAATAGCATTAATATAGTCCAAAGTATAGGGTCTGTTCGGGTGACGCGACAACTGAACACGTTGCCATGGTGTCAATTTTTTATATATATCCTTCTGGGTAGCTGCTAATTTCTTTTCAATTTGCGCACACGTCTCCGTGACGTCAACTTCACTTTCTTCCCCAATTATCAGGCATTTTTGAAGTTGCTCTTCAAGCTCTTTAATGGGAAGTTCAAATTCTAAATATTCCATAAGAATTCCTTTTGGCTATTAATTTTGGTTAGGCTACAAATATAAAAACTTTAATCTTGATAAAGGACTATGAATATTTTCTTTTTAGCTTTCTTGAGTTTTTCAGTATACCATTCAATATGACTGTTGCAATGATAATTATGGCTCCGTAGTAAAAAGAAGAACTCATTTTTTCTTTTTCCGGAAATAGAATGATTGCCATAAGTATACCGTAAACCGGCTCTAAATTATACGTTAAAACCACCGTATAGGGGCTTATAAGTTTCATGACATACACTGAAGCTATAAACGCATAGGCAGTACATATGGATGCTAAAATGAATAAATAGATAAAATCTGATTGGCTTAAATTGAAAAAATCCCGGCTGAATCCATCAGTAAAAAAAACTATATACAATGAAATGAAAAATACACCACTTAAAAATTCATAAAACGAAATCACCGTAGCGGTGTGTTGTTTTAAAAAACTTCCGTTTAATACCGCAAATAATGATGAAAAAAAAGCCGAAGCAATACCTAAAAGTATACCAGTAAGATATTTAATTTCACTTTGTGTAATGATAAAAACACCTAGTATAACCAGTATTCCAAAAAGGATTTCATACCAAATAATGTGTCGTTTATAAATAATGGGTTCAATAAACGACGCAAAAAAAGCACCAGTTGAAAACATAGCTAGTGCTATGGATATATTGGCCTCATCAATAGCTCCGAAAAAGGTGATCCAATGTATGGCAATAAGTATTCCCGCAATTGAAAGTTTTAAAACCGACTTTGGCCGAATGCTTAATTTCACCCTGGCTATCTTAATATAAATAAACATTAAAATAGCCGCCATAACCATTCTGAACCATACTAAAGGTATGGCGGTAATGGTAATTAACTCACCTAAAATAGCCGTAAAACCGGCAATAAAAACTAAAAAATGAAGGTGAAGATAATTTTTGAGTTTAGCGTTTGGCATTATATAACAGGTAAACAGCTAAAATACCAAAAATGACATTAGGAAACCATACGGCTACCAACGGCGGAAAATCAGATTGTTCTGCCATCACCCCAAAGACCTTATCAAAAAACACAAAAACCATGGCTATACAAATACCAACAGCAAGATTTACTCCCATGCCCCCTCGCCTTTTAATAGACGACACTGCTACGGCTATAATGGTTAATATAAACACCGAAACCGGCAAGCTCCATTTTCGATATAGTACTAACTTAAAGCGTCCGACCTGAGAGGACCCTTTTGCCTCTTCATCTGCTATAAAACGTTTTAAATCACCGTACATCTTGGTTTCAGCAGCATAAATCACAGGTATAAGATCATCTACCTTAAAAGTAAAAAGCGTATCCTTTTTTCTTAAAAATTCTATTTCGTCTTCGTTATCTAAAATATTTCTTTTAGTATAATCCAATAACCTGTAAACAGAATCTTTCTCAATATATCTTATAGTTTTAGCGCTAATCTTATAAGTGAGTTTATTATTTTCAAAATGTTCCAGAGTGAAATTTTGTCCGTAATTATTTTTAACATCAAAACTACTCACGTAAATGACCTCATTATCATTTATCTGCCTAAAAACATTGGTATTATCAACTGCTTTTCTTCCTTTTTTTAAGTATTTATAACTAAAGTCATTAAATCCTTTGCTTGCATTTGGTGCTAAAAATAGCCCCAGGACTATAGAAAACATAGCCACTATAGCCGCCCCTATTAAATACGGCCTTAAAAAACGCGTGAATGATACACCGGAGCTTAAAAAAGCTATGATCTCGGTATTGTTAGCAAGTTTAGAGGTAAACCAAATAACAGATAAGAACAAAAACAGCGGGAACAATAAATGGGCAAAATAGATAGTGAAATCCAAGAAATACAAAAGTACTTCGGGTAAAGGCACTTCGTTGTCAAGAATTTTACCAATTTTCTCAGCCAGATGTACTGTAATTCCAATTGGAATAAACAGTAACAGCATCATGGTAAATGTCAGTAAATAACGTTTTAATATGTACCAATCCAGTATCTTCACCTTAACTTTATAAACGTTTATCCATTTGTTTTACCATGCTGTCTTTCCAGGTTTTAAAATCTCCTGCTAATATATGTTTTCTGGCTTCGCGAACCAACCACAAATAAAAGCCCAGATTATGAATGGTTGCAATTTGCTTTCCCAGTAATTCATTAACCGAGAACAAATGACGTAAATAAGCCTTGCTATATTCCGTATCAACAAAAGTGATGCCCATATCATCAATTGGTGAGAAATCATCTTCCCATTTTTTATTTTTAATATTTATGGTACCATTTGCCGTAAACAGCATGCCGTTTCGGGCATTACGTGTCGGCATGACACAATCAAACATATCTATTCCTAACGCAATATTTTCTAAAATATTGATTGGTGTACCAACTCCCATTAAATATCTTGGTTTATCTTCAGGTAAAATACCGCAAACCACCTCGGTCATAGCATACATCTCTTCTGCGGGTTCTCCAACCGATAAGCCACCAATCGCATTACCAACAGCGCCGGAACTTGCAATGTATTCAGCTGATTGCATACGTAAATCTTTATAGGTACTTCCCTGCACTATTGGGAAAAAGGCCTGATCATAGTCATACTTTAACGGCGTTTTCTCCAAATGGGCTATACATCTGTCTAACCAACGATGTGTCATATGCATGGAACGTTTGGCATAATTGTAATCACATGGATATGGTGTACATTCATCAAAGGCCATAATGATATCAGCCCCAATGCTGCGCTGTATCTCCATGACATTTTCAGGCGTGAATACATGGTAGCTTCCGTCTATATGACTCTTAAACTTTACACCTTCTTCCTTGATCTTTCTGTTTGCTGATAACGAATACACCTGATACCCACCCGAATCGGTTAAAATATTTCGGTCCCAATTCATGAATTTATGAAGTCCGCCGGCTTTTTCAATAATATCGGTTTGCGGGCGCAGGTATAAATGATAGGTATTCCCTAAAATAATATCTGGGTTTATATCTTCTTTCAATTCACGTTGATGCACGCCTTTTACCGTAGCCACCGTACCCACAGGCATAAAAATTGGGGTTTCAATCACCCCATGATCGGTAGTTATTTTGCCTGCCCTGGCTTTACTTTGTACGTCCTGTGCTTTTAATTCAAACCTCATCCTTAAATTAATATCTTCAGTTGGCAAACCTACATATTTTTTTAATTTTAAATTAGTTTTCCTGCTTTATTATGCGGATTCCTATGCATAGATTTTAGTAAATGGAGATACCGCTTTTCAGCGGGATTAGTTCAACTTACAATTTTAAGTGCATCCTCCGGATTTCTCAAAAATTGAGTTTCTGTACACAATTCCAGGAATCCACTATTATCAGGTTAAGAAAAAAGCAAATAAAAAAATTAACAACAATGTATCTGAGATCCCGTTCTACAACGGGATTAGTTCAACTTACAATTTTTAAGTGCATCCTTCGGATTTCTCAAAAATTGAGTTTCACTAAAA
The DNA here is from genome assembly GCF_028281565.1 of Seonamhaeicola sp. Classification (GTDB taxonomy): domain Bacteria; phylum Bacteroidota; class Bacteroidia; order Flavobacteriales; family Flavobacteriaceae; genus Seonamhaeicola. The sequence continues at coordinate 3,807 of NZ_JANQJQ010000007.1, read as the reverse complement.
ATAATTTAGTTTTGGCAACGTTTTTGATTATGTTAATCAAATCTTAAAACGAACAGTTATGAAAACTTTTAAAAATCTATTTTTTGGCCTATTTATTATTGCCTTGGCATCTACCACGGCAACAGCTCAAACCGCTACCGGACTTGGGTTAAAGGCCGGATTAAACTACAATGCCAATGGTAATTATTTTGATTCTGTAAGTGATAATGCCAAACATCCCGATAGAAATATTGGGTATCATATCGGTCTTTTTGGAAAAATCGGTACCAAGGTTTACTTTAAACCGGAGGTAATGTATACCAGTACAAAAAGTGATTATACCGATGACAGTTTTAATATGCAAAAAATCGATGCTCCTATGTTAGTGGGCGCCAAGGTCATTGGTCCGATCAGTGTATTTGGTGGCCCGTCATTTCAGTATATTTTAGACTCTGAATTTGATGGTATTTCCATTAATAATATTGAAAACGATTTTTCTGTGGGGCTGAACTTTGGTATTGGTTTAAACCTTAACAAAGTTGGTATTGATGTAAGGTACGAACGTGGTTTTAATAATAATGAAGCTACCTTTTTACAGAACAATAATATAAACCCTGATAGGCTTGACACCAGACCGGATCAGTTAATTTTAAGTTTATCGCTTATACTGTAAATCAAAAAAAGCATAATAAAAAAACCTCGCTAATGGCGAGGTTTTTGTTTATAGAAGTTCTTTTTAATTAGATTCTGTTTCTTCCGGATCCAAGTATTTGGGTATACCATTTTTTCCTATATCATTGGTTGGGTCACCATCGCCATCAATATCTTCATTGGCAGTTGGTATGCCATCCCCGTCATCATCCGGGTCAAAATAATTTGGAAATGTATCGCCATCGGTATCATCATCAGTCTCATCTTCTGCATCCTCAGAGTTAACAGTAAATTCGCCATCGCCATTTAGATCTTCCAAATAAGAAGGAATCCCATCATTATCATGATCATTCTCTTCCATATGGATCAATTCAAACTTAAATATTAAGGGCGAATAGGATGGAATATCGCTTTGTGCATTTTGAAAATAGCCCAATCCTGAAGGTAAAAACATTACCCCTAACCCGGGATTCGTAAAATTGATCGTACCATCACCATTATCAACAAAACCTTCAGCAACATTAAATTGCGGAAAGGTTTTTCTCCAACCGGGAACCAACGTTGTTAAATCAAAATAAGTATCCGGATTTACTTTACTATCAAAGGCATCTGCCAGATCATTTAAATCATCATCCATAGTATAGCCTTCATAAGTCACCAGGATATTATCTGCAAAAGTTGGTGAATCCGTGCCACCACCTTGGTTTAATTTAAGAATATAATATTCGTAATCCGTATCAGCGAAAACAGTCTTTTTTGAATCACCCACTGCTGTTTTTAATAAAGTATGCCCTGTTGGAACCGACTCTCCTTCGTTCAACTTAGTAATAACCAAGTCGGCTAAGGCCGGATCCGGATTTCCAATAAAATCATCAGAATTATAGTAGTGCGTTTCTAAGAATCCTAATATAGAATCATTATCTATTACTTGTTGTTCCGTCCTGTCCCTTATTTCAATGACAACTCCATCATCGCCTCCATCATCCTTGTTACAGGACAACAAACAAACCGTTAAACATAAAATAAATAGACCTATTCTTTCTAACTTCATCTCGCTATATTTTTTTCAACTTCAACCTAAACATTTATTAAAGTAAACTTAGGGCGTATTAATATTTTCGCTTTTAATTTTTAATAATGCTTATTTTTGAGCCGCAAGATACAATTTTAATATAATCTTGCGCAATAACATTAACGTAGTTTTAGCAATAATTATATGCGTGTAGATAAGTATTTATGGTGTGTTAGGTATTATAAAACCAGATCACTGGCAACTACTGCCTGTAAAAAGGGACAGGTTAAAGTAAACCAGGATGTTGTAAAGCCCAGTAGAGAGGTTTATGCACAGGATGTTATTGAACTTAGAAAGAACCAAATTAACTACAGGCTTACGGTTAACGATATCCCTGAGAGCAGAGTTGGCGCCAAACTGGTGGATATATACAGAACAGACACCACTCCCAAGGAAGCATTTGAAGCCCGGGAGCTTTTAAAATACTCTAAAGATTATTACCGCAAAAAGGGCACCGGCAGGCCCACTAAAAAAGATAGGCGCGATATTGACGATTTTAATACCGAAAATGAGTAATTTTATACTTTAATTTTTACAACTAAGCATATGACCGTTAAAGATAATGTGATATTAAATCATACCGAAATCAATCATAAAATAAGACGCATTGCTTTTCAGATCTATGAAAGTAATGTCGATGAAGCGGAAGTTATACTGGCGGGCATTGATAAAAACGGTTACGTGTTTGCAAAAAAATTGAAAACCGCCCTTCAAAAAATATCAGATATCAACCCTGTTCTATGCAAAGTCAGTATTGATAAAAAGAATCCGCAATCTGAAGTTAAAACCTCCATTTCGGAAGCGGATTATAAAAATAAATCCCTGGTATTGGTTGATGATGTTTTAAACTCCGGTACTACTTTAATTTATGGTGTAAAGCATTTTTTAAATGTCCCGTTAAAGCAATTTAAAACGGCCGTTTTGGTTAACCGAAATCATAAAAAATATCCTGTAAAAGCTGATTTTAAGGGCATTTCATTATCTACATCCTTACACGAACACGTTAATGTAATTTTAGAAGGCAAAGTGTTTGAAGCCGTTTTAGAATAAATCTAGAATGTCATCAACAATCTCATCTTTACTTTTGTCATCGGTTATAATCGTATACTCCGCCTGACTATAATAAGGCGATCTTTCGAACAAGTGTTTACCAATAAATTCTGTTAAAGCTTCTTCTGTTTCAATATGAGCAATTAAAGGGCGCTTACTTTTCTTCTTAATGAGTTTATTGGCAAGCTTTGGTATGGAGGCTTTTAAATAAATACTCGTAGCATTTTCAGCATCAATGATATGTTGCATATTATTGCCAAAACAAGGGGTGCCTCCTCCTAATGACAGTATAATATCTTTGTCTACTTCCAGAAGTTCTTTGAGATAGTCTTCTTCTTTTTTTCTAAAATAGATCTCGCCTTTAGATTCGAAGATCTCTTTAACGCTGGCGTTCTCCTGGTCTTCAATAAAATCATCCAGGTCAATTAGATCATAATTTAATTTCTTAGATAATCTTCTTCCAATGGAAGACTTTCCGGATCCCATATATCCAATTAAAACTAGTATCATTTTACTGCTATAAATTGATTATTAAAAACATACGTTAAAGCGGTGCAAAAAAACAAAAATTTCTTCAAAAAAAGCATTGTTTAATTAAAAATAGATATTATATTTGCACCCGCTAACAGCAACATATTAGTTATTAAAATGACCTGGTAGCTCAGTTGGTAGAGCATCTCCCTTTTAAGGAGAGGGTCCTGGGTTCGAGCCCCAGCCCGGTCACAATTAAGAAGTCCTTCATTTACATGGGGGACTTTTTTATTTTTAATATCATATTATCCAAGGGGCGAGAAGCTTGTGCTGAGCTATGTCGAAGTAAGCCCAGCCCGGTCACTTTTTAAATTTAAAAAGCCTTTGTTAACAGAACAAAGGCTTTTCTTTTTTACTTACTCTTGGTAAAATAGCACTCGTTACAAACGAGCGCTAGCGGTGCTATCGCTATGCGAAGTTTTAAACTTCGCATTCTTCATTCTCAATAAATCAAAAAAGCTACACTTTGTTTTAAAATGTAGCTTTCGATTATTTAAATGCTTCGAAGTTGCAAACTTCGAAGA
>NZ_JANQJQ010000028.1 GCF_028281565.1 Seonamhaeicola sp. | reverse complement strand
TGACACAAGTTGACCGACAAATATGGCATCTGCCATATTATAAAGACCTACTGACATCATACCAATCATTGCCGGTAAGGCCAATTTCATAAATACCTTGCCCAAACTCATCTCCAATAATTTTTGTCTACTATTGTTCATAATTCAACTACCTCCAGTTACTATCTTATATTCTATATCCAGTTAGCCTCTTTTTTCTACCTCATTCAGTCTAAAATCACTGCAATTAGTCGGAAACTTCATTATTTAGGCTATAGAAAAAAAGACCTCCGCGTTAATCCAGTTGCGAAAAAGTCTCTATTTAGTATTAATTAACCATAATTTAAATACTTTTCCTGTATTTCAGCGGAGATACACCATAACAATCTTTAAAGACTGACCCAAAATTACTTTGATTAGAATAACCGAGCATATTGGCAATCTCCAGGATGTTACAATCGCTATTCCTGAGAAGTTCACCGGCTTTTTCCATTCGATAATTCCTCAGATAGGTATAGATACCTGTTCCATAAAGATACTTAAAGGATTCTTTTAAATTAGTGGTACCGATATCAAATCTTTTGGCCAGTTGATCGATCGTAATATGTTCCTGCATATTCACTTCAATAAACTTTTTAATTAACCCAATTTTATTAACAGTTAATTTAGATAGATATTTTTTCCTTATTTTTCGATAATGATCAAAGTGCTTCATTTCCGATAAAAAAAGTTCAATCACCTGGAGTTTAAGCAATTCAAGGTGAGCAGATTTCATATACTGATTAATTTTATTGATCATGCCAATAACTTCTGGCTCTGTTTCTACTATGACCAGCTTTTTACTTTGAGCAATTTTTTCGTAATACTCATTGATCGCATCTTTTGAAACCCCCAGCAGCTGTCCTAGTGAATTTATAGTTTGCTTTAAATAACATAAAATATAAATACTTTGATATTTTTTGCCCTTAAAATCAGCACCCAGACAATGATTATTACCATTCCTGGCATAATAGACACTGTTCCCTTTCACAACAGCAATCTTGCCGTCTTTAAAGTTAGCTATATATTTCCCCTTCAAACAGTATTCAATTTTGATAAAAGAATTGGAAAAATCAGCATTTATCTTATTTTTAAATTGACCTTTCAGCGTAAATTCATTTAAGATTAAATACATCCCTTGAATGATTGGATAGATAACCGTCTTCCCATTTCCATATCCAGGGAGTAACTGGTATGTTAATTTCTCTTTACTCCTCTCTTGTTCGATTGTATATTTTTTTAAAAAAGTATTTTTGACAGCACTTATTTCTAAGGCACCCCCTCCTCTATTTTGTCGGTTCAATCTCCTTCCATTCTGCTAACTCTTCCGGCGGCCATCCGTTAGCGGTTTTTCCGCCCCTTTTAAACCGGGCATCACATTTGTGACCACCACTTCCAATCGTTTGCGTACGGGAAAAACCTATACCTAAAGCCTGGAACATTGGATAATCGCCCAGACAGACATACTGTAAGTATTTTTCGGCTGCTTGTTGCTGGTAGAGCTTATGGATAGCGCACTCAATATAGTCGATGCCAAAATCAAAGTTCTCACCATCACCTTCAACAAACTCTGTGACAAAATCCCCGGAATATTTACGGAAAAGAGATTCTTCCGCTTGTCTTTTGGCCTTTTTTAAAGAAGAACTTGCAAATACCAGCTTATTAATTAGCCAACGCAAGAAACAGGGTTTAGCTTGAACATACAGAGCAAACGTTGTGTAGATAACCTTGCCGATTTCTCGTGTAGTTAATCCTTCTTTTTCCAAAGGCTTAACTACCGCCAGTACTATCGCTCCACCAATTAGATTCATGGTCAGTTTGTTTTTTAGTCCACCAATATAAGGCACGTGCGGGAGTAAATTTACGTATTCCTCTTTGCTTGCTTGATACAACTGATCTATTTTATTCTGGTTAAAATGCTGTTCTAAAGCCTGCCGTGTACATTGAAACATTTTGTCAAAATCCTTGATCATTTTATCTTTTATCTCAACATAATAATTTTTGTTATTCTCTGTTTTCACTTTTCCATCATCTCCTCATCTTTGAATGGAAAGTACTAAAGATAGCTAACCGGATCTGCTCCTCATTATCCGCGTCAAAACTGGTTGCTTCATCCAGGAGGATAATCGGTGCATCCTTCACTACTAAGGTAACACAGCTTTATTACCATTATCCATTGTCTTTATTTTATCGAGAGTTTTAAACTCTAATATAAGTAGCAAAATACCCAATATAGTAATCAGCAGATCACCCAGGGGCATGGCCAGCCAGGCCCCTGTTTCACCCAACAACTTCGGCAAAAATAATACAAGGGGAATAAAAAACAGTATTTGTCTTCCCGTAACCAGAATAGCGGCTTTAGAACCTTTTCCAATAGCTTGAAAAAAGACAATGCTCATAGCCAGAACCCCATATAAAAGAAATATTCCCAGAAAAATTCTGAACTGTCCTACACTACTCTGTACTAAGCTTGCATCGGTAATAAACCAACCCATTATAAATTTGGGAAATAACAGAAAGCTGAACCACAAAAGGACGGCAATTCCGGTAGCTATCCCGGCAAATGATAAAAATGCTTTCTTGACCCGAGCAAATTGCCTGGCTCCATAATTGGCACCAATAATCGGTTGAACTCCTTGGGCAATTCCCCATAAGACTATAAAAGCAAAGGTCATCACTCGATAGGCGGCACTCATCACAATAACACTATTTTCCCCACCGTAAGAAAATAATACCCTAAACATTAAAGCCATCTGAATGGCCGGCATTATTTGCATGACCATCCCGGAAAATCCAACGCTTAATATTTTTGGCATTATATCGAAAGACATTTTAAAGCTTTTCTTGGTTATCTTAATAATACTTTTACCGGATTTGAAATAGATTACGTTGCCAATTAAAACAATGCTTTGCGAA
>NZ_JANQJQ010000024.1 GCF_028281565.1 Seonamhaeicola sp. | reverse complement strand
GAAATATCCAGAAAAAAGTAGTTTCTTTGCAAACCAAATTAAGGCAGTAGAACAATTACAAGAACAAAACAATAAAGAATAATGAGTTTTACAATATTTTTAGTATTAATTGTTGTAGTCGCATTTTTACTAGTAGTAGTTATCATGGTACAAAACCCTAAAGGTGGCGGACTATCTTCTACATTTGGTGGTGGTGGCTCACAACAATTAGGCGGTGTAAAAAAGACTACCGACTTTTTAGATAAAAGCACCTGGTATTTAGCAACATTTTTGTTGGTGTTAGTTTTAGCTTCAAACGTAGCTATAAACAGAGGTGAAGGGAATGTAGATTCTAAAGCATTGGATACCGATGCCCAGACAACGCAGCCATTACCTAATGCAAATACTACACCATTACCGGCTAATGACAATACTACACCGGCTGACACAACCGGTCAGTAAGTATGATTATAAAAGAATAAAAAATGCCAACTTAAACCGTTGGCATTTTTTATTTCCTCCTATTTGGTGGACAGGTCTGCAAGTTTGTCAGTTCAAAAGTATTGGCACATTTTTAGCATAACGCTAAAGCGTTAAAATAAATCAATTTAATAAAAACTATACAGGAAAATGGGCTTAAACATTAAACCATTAGCAGACAGAGTTGTTATAGAACCTGCTGCCGCTGAAACTACTACAGCTTCGGGGATCATTATCCCGGATAACGCAAAAGAAAAACCACAAAGAGGAACCGTTGTAGCTGCCGGACCCGGCACTAAAGACGACCCTATTACTGTTAAGGTTGGTGATACCGTTTTATATGGTAAATATGCCGGAACAGAATTAAAACTGGAAGGCAACGATTATTTAATCATGCGGGAAAGTGACATATTAGCTATTGTACAATAGCAAATTCCAAATAACAAAAATCAACTATAATTAAATAGATTCCCACTGAAGTTTATCTTGAGCGATAGTAGAAAGGCGGGAACGACAAAATAAAACACATTATGGCAAAAGATATAAAATTCGATATTGAAGCACGCGACGGTCTAAAACGTGGTGTGGATGCATTGGCAAATGCAGTAAAAGTGACCTTAGGTCCTAAAGGAAGAAATGTAATCATCTCTAAAAGCTTTGGAGCTCCTCAGGTAACTAAAGATGGTGTTTCTGTGGCGAAAGAAATTGAGTTAGAAGATGAGCACGAAAACATGGGGGCTCAAATGGTAAAAGAAGTAGCATCTAAAACTAACGACCTGGCCGGTGACGGTACCACTACGGCTACTGTCTTAGCGCAAGCCATCGTTAAAGAAGGGTTAAAAAATGTAGCTTCCGGAGCTAATCCAATGGATTTAAAACGCGGTATTGATAAAGCGGTGGCAACCATTACAGCCGATTTAGAAAGTCAATCGCAGGAAGTTGGGAACTCTTCGGAAAAAATCAAGCAGGTGGCTGCTATTTCAGCAAACAACGATGACACCATTGGAGAATTAATCTCGCAAGCTTTTGAAAAAGTTGGTAAAGAAGGTGTTATTACGGTGGAAGAAGCCAAAGGTATGGAAACTTATGTTGACGTTGTTGAAGGAATGCAATTCGACAGAGGGTACTTATCACCTTACTTTGTAACGGATTCTGATAAAATGGTGGCCGATCTAGAAAATCCATACATCTTATTATTTGATAAAAAGATCTCAAACTTACAGGAGATCCTTCCAATATTAGAGCCAGTTGCTCAATCAGGTCGTCCGTTATTGATCATTGCTGAAGATGTTGACGGACAAGCTTTGGCTACTTTAGTAGTGAACAAGTTACGCGGCGGTTTAAAAATTGCTGCTGTTAAAGCACCCGGGTTTGGAGACAGACGTAAAGCCATGTTAGAAGACATCGCCATCTTAACCGGTGGAACTGTTATTTCCGAAGAAAGAGGATTTACTTTAGAAAATGCGGACTTAACCATGTTAGGAACTGCTGAAACCGTAACTGTTGATAAAGACAATACCACTATTGTTAACGGTTCCGGTGATGTTGAAGCTATTAAAGCCAGAGTAAACCAAATTAAATCTCAGATTGAAACTACCACATCTGATTACGATAAAGAAAAGCTTCAGGAGCGTTTAGCTAAATTAGCCGGTGGTGTTGCTGTACTTTATGTGGGTGCTGCCAGTGAGGTTGAAATGAAGGAAAAGAAAGACCGTGTTGATGATGCTTTACATGCTACAAGAGCAGCCGTTGAAGAAGGCATTGTTGCTGGTGGTGGCGTTGCTTTTGTAAGAGCTAAAGCTGTTTTAGAAACCTTAACTACTGAGAATTTAGACGAAACTACAGGAGTTCAAATAGTAAATAAAGCTATAGAATCACCACTACGTACTATTGTTGAAAATGCCGGTGGCGAAGGTTCTGTAGTGATCAATAAAGTTTTGGAAGGCAATCAAAATTTTGGTTACGATGCCAAATCTGAGGAATATGTTGATATGCTTAAAGCCGGTATCATTGACCCTAAGAAAGTAACACGTATTGCTTTGGAAAATGCCGCTTCTGTAGCCGGTATGATCCTAACTACCGAATGTGCTTTAATTGATATTAAAGAAGAAGCACCTGCTATGGGTGGTCATGCGCACGGTGGTGGTATGCCAGGCATGATGTAATAACGCACAACCCGGTGTAATACCTGGGCAGTCATTTATATTATTAAAAAACGCTTCCGGAATTGGAAGCGTTTTTTTATTCCTTAATATTTCATAGTTTTAAACAAATCAATTCAGGATGAAAAAACAACTGCGTTATGCCCTTGGAGAAATATTTATTGTCATCGTTGGTATCTCCATTGCTTTTAGTTTGAACAAATGTGCTGAAGTAAAAAAGAATGATGCTCAAAAAACGCAATATTTAGAGAATTTAAAAGAAGACATCAAAGTTGACAAACAACATCTGGAACAAAATCTCGAAGCTATTAGCAATAAAATAAAAGCCCTAAACGAAGTTATCCCGTTAATAAATACAGACGTTCCTGAAAAATTAAAATCACATCAAAAGCTGTTCAGCTCCTTTACCCTTTCTGAATTTCACCCAAAAGATATCACCTATCAAACCATGATCAATTCAGGTGATTTTAAACTTATTGATGATTTTAAATTAAAAGCGGCTATTGAAGAACATTACTCCAATTACAAATCCATTTTAAAAGATTATTCCAGACAGGAAACCATTCATAAGGAATATTTAGGAAATTACCTGATCAATCATGCCGATTATGACGTTATGAGGCAGGGGCAATTTGGATTTAATAACGAAGCGCTCCTTAAAAACATTCTACAAAGTATGAACGGGTCTTTTGGTATTAAAAAGGAAGCGACCGAAAGGGGTATTAAAAGTTGTGATAGTTTACTGGTGGTTTTAAACAAATATTAAGTTTTAAGTTATATCATTTAGAAACAACAAAAAAGCCCAAACTTTTGGCTTGAGCTTTCTATTAATAATGTTGTCTTCCTAATGATGGTGATGTCCGTCACCTTTTTCATGTTGCTCTTCTTCCTTATGGGCTCCTTTTACATCCTCATCTCTGTACTTACAGCACGCATGTACTTTAGCATAAGCCTCATCAGTGGCTTTGGCCTCCTTGACATCATGGCCTGCAGCTAAAACACTGGATTCAATCGTCTTTAAATTGGTTTTACGTTCATCAAAAACCAGGCTTAATTGATGCGTCTTCACATCCCATTGGGCGAATTTAACCCCTTTAGTATTCAAACACGCCTTTTCAATTCGTGCTTTACACATCATACAAACACCGTCTACTTCTGTTGTAGCTTTGGCGTTTTTGTTTTGAGCAAATGTTATGCTTCCTGTTAGCATTAATGCTATTACTAATAATTTTTTCATTCTAAATTTCTTTTGTCATTCCCGTGAAAACGGAAATCTAATTCAACGTATTTTTATTTTATGTGGATTCCCGCTCTCGCGGGAATGACAGATGCTATTCTATTTTAAATCTTAAACCGACGTAATACATACTTCCAAAAATGGGGCCGTATACAAAGGTGGTATCAAAATTTGCTCCAAACGGATCATCAGCACCCAAAATTGGATTTGGCTGCCTTACATCCGTTATGTTCTCGCCACCTAAATATACTTCAAATTTAGGAGAAAACACCTTAGTTATTTGTGCATTTAGCGTTGAAACCGTTGGCGTATTTTCAGGTAATTGATATGGAACCGGGTTAGTGGACGTAGATGAAAACCGTTGTTCCCCTAACCAGTTAAACGTAGCATCAAACTTCCAGCGACTACCCTCCTCAGTTAAAGGTGTTTCATAACCAGCATTGGTAAAAAACCGGTGTTTAGGTGTTAGCGGCCTTGCGAATGTTCCCAATTTATAATCCGTTTTAACATCGTAAAATTTATAGGCCATTCGCAAATCAAAGCCTTCAAAAGCATTATAATTAAACTCAGCCTGAAAACTGTCAGCATAACTCTTGCCTTCCAAATTATAAAAACTGACCTCTAACGGATTTTCATAATCCACAACCACCTGATTTTTAAAATCGGTTTTGTAATAATCTACCGTGATATCAGCCTTTTTTCCAAAAAGGTTAAACCCCTGTAGATACGACACGCCATAATTCCATGCAATTTCCGGATCCAGGCCATAGATATTACCTCCAACATCATCAATAACAATGCTACGGGATGTGGCAAACAATTTTTGATTTTCAGCAAAAATATTCGCACTTCGCTTCCCTCTTCCAAAAGAAGCCCTGAACGCCGACTTACTCCACGGCGAATAACGTGCATGCACCCTTGGGGTAATAAATGTTCCCAATAAGTTATGGTAATCAATACGAATACCTGCTGTTAAATTAAACAGTTCCAAATTGTCATGCGAATACTCAAAAAACCCACCAACTGAAGTTTCGGTTCTTTCATAATCTACGGTATTTACTAACTCATCGTAATGGTCATACGTATAACTCACCCCTGTTTTTATTTTATGGCGCGAATCACTAATGATCGAGTTATAAATAGCATTGGCATATAAACTATTATGGGTGATATCATAAGTATTCAATCCAAAATACGATTCCTGGGTATGACTGCTAAAAGCCGTTTGCACCCCTAAACTTTGCCATGGCACCTCCGGATTCACATAGCCTAACTTAGTAGCAATCTCATAACGCCTGGTATCAATCTCACTACCCCAACTATTCGTTGTCAGCTTATCTGTATTGGGGTTGAAATCAAGTTGACCCGATTGTTTTTCATCATTTAAAAATTTTAGATTAATAAACGACACCAGGCCTTTTTCAGGATCTGTATATTGCCAACGGTTCATGATATTGATTTGTTTTTGCAAAGGCATATCCAAAAAGGAATCATTATTTCTGTCAAACTTCTTATCACGCAAATTTCCATGAATATACAAACCTGTATCCCATTTATCCCCTACGTCTGAATTGATGTGTGTATTAAGTTCTAATCGACCATTCACAGAAGCATAGGCATTTACAAACAACCTGTCATCTGTGGAAGGCTTAACAAGCTCTGCATTGATTTGCCCGGCAATACTTTCGTAACCATTCACTACGCTTCCGGCACCTTTGGTAATTTGGATGCTCTCCACCCAGGTTCCCGGGATAAAGCTCAATCCGAAAGCCTGAGAAGCCCCTCGGATAGAGGGAATGTTTTCCGTTGCAATTAAGATATACGGACTGGTAAGCCCTAACATTTTTATTTGCCGGGTTCCTGTAACAGCATCTGAAAAATTAACATCAATAGACGGATTAGTTTCAAAACTTTCAGATAAATTACAACAAGCCGCTTTTAACAATTCATCACTACTCACGGTCAATACATTCTGTGCTTTTAAATAGGATTTAGCCGTGGATTGCTTCCTTGATTTTACAGTAACAGCGTCCAAATTATCGGAAGGTTGTAACCAATGATGGATCATTTTAGGTTCTGTAACGGTTATAGTATCTGTTTTAAAACCTACGTAACTGATCACCAGTTTGGTATACGCTTTAGAATAAGACAAGGTGAATTTACCATCAACATCGGTTACCGTTCCAATGGTAGTATCTAACCAATACACGTTGGCACCGGCCAAACCAATGTGTTCATTCTTGTCATTAGCTTCCATGATCATCCCGCTTATATTATCTTGTGATAGTGATAAAAGTGGAAGCATTAATAATATATATAATATGTTTTTCATTATTTTTTCTTTTATAAAGCCAAGTGACGCTTATTGTTACTTTAAAAGCATAATAAGGGCCATAACAATCATGACACTATTTTCTATAAAAGTCGCTTTAGTCATGGGCAACTTTAGGGCTGTACCCAGACATGCGCATTGGATCGATTTCTTATTCAGTAATGTTCTTGTAACGCCAATGGTGGTAATTCCTAAGATGATCAATGTAACCACTAATGCCAAAGGAATTTCAATGCGCATTAAAAACATAAGCCCCAGGGCTACTTCTATAAAAGGATATATCCAACTGTAAATGGGCATGACCTTAGCTAACGGATCATACATTCTAAACGATTGCGGAAAGCCTTTTAGATCCAATAGTTTGAAAAAGCTAAAGATGATGTAAAAAAGCCCCATAAAATCCAGCATAAAACTGTCTGTATTCCAGGATTCATAGTTTAAAAGGACACTGGTTATGATAATGTATCCGAAAATCAGGAATAACGGAAAGAGTTGTTGTAATTCTGATTTTTCTTTGGCCACAACAACTTCTTTCTTTTCCGAAATGGTATATTTATCCGAAAGTGCCTCCTGTAATCTTTCTAAAGAAATGGCATTATTTATTTCCAATACAGCTTCGGAAGATTCCAAATTAACTGAAGCTTTCTTAATGTCCGGAAGTTTACTCAAAGCCTCTTCAACCGAAGCTTTGCAACCATTACAGGTCATACCTGTAACTGTATATATATGTTTCATTTTAAATTAAATTTGATTAATAATCTTTTGTCTTCCCATATCAAATGGGAGTTATTGGACCATAGATTCCCGCCTTCGCGGGAATGACAAAAAAGACTATTTTATCAAATCAAGAAAACCTGGTCTAACACAAGAATGTCCCTGACCAAATTAGGTGGTGAGTAATCTTTATGAGGTACCGCTTTTTCAGGTGCTCCTTCAAAAAGATTAATATAGGAATATACAAATGAAGTTATAAATTGTTGTTGATCTACATCTAAATCATCAAAGGATTTGATCAGTTCGTTCTGGCCCTCAACAACAGCAATTTCATCTTTACAGCAAGGTTTTTTCGTGATATTCTCCAGAGCTATTTCTTCGGCTTCCATAGCACACTTTTCAACTTCGGTAAAAACTGCAACATCTACTAAAACATCGCCGCAGAAATGTTTTTCAATAGTGAACGACAGTGTTGAAAACAACACCAACGAAGCCATAAACACTGAGAAACTTTTATGTAATAACTGCTTAATCACCTTACAAAGGTACAAAACCTTTAAACGCTGCCTACTTTTTTATCAAATGATTAACATTACTTTTTAAGCTTGTTGTAATAAAACGCAGGCAGTAACAACAGCAAAATTAACGGATGAATTAAAAACCTGCGCACATTAAAGAACATATAATAATCTTCTTGTTTCGGGTTCACCACGAAATACAAATAGATCATAATTAATATTACAAATGCCAACGCATAAACAAGAACTGAAAATTTAATAATGCCTTTATCTTTAAAAACAACATACAGAATGGCCAGAGAAATAACCGTATTCAAAGTATAGCGAAACGTGGTAAATGCGACTAATTTGGCTACTTCTCGCCTGGGGCTGTCTATATATAAATAGTCGTTTTGAAAGAACACCAAATACGGATCGTAGAATAATACATCTTCAAAACCCCTTATTAAAACCAGTAACCCAAAGAGGACAAAAAGTAATATGTATTTAGTTAGCCTATTCACGTGTCTTTTTCTTTTTAGAAAATCGCTTTACCCAAAAAACCCAAAGTAAAAATACCATCCCGTAAATAATGGCCGGAAAAACAACCGAGTGTAAAAAATCCGAATGCCCGGGGTAATGATACAACCCAACAGTCAGTAAAACAATACGCAATAAATTAACGGTATAAATTAACACACTGCCTGCAAACAAAAATAAAAACGTGGTTTTAAACTTTTCAGAAAAAGCAATGATAAACGATACAAACAGAATAATAACGCTAACCGAATTACAGCCTTCAATAATTCTGGCTAAATAAGTACCGTTAACAATCACTTTCATAGAAGGCTCATCAGGGTGTGGCTGCATTTTTACATCGTAGCCCAAAGTATTTAAAACTACATCGGTTTGTTTAGACACCAAATGCGTCATATAATCCGGATAATACTTAGACCCGTCCGATACATCCAAATACCAACTGTAAAGCAGTGAAAATCCAATGTACACTAGTAAAAACGTCAGGATAAACTTAACTACAGCTTTATATTTTATAAGAAGTGCTTTCAAAAAAATATGTTTACGAATCCGGATGTCGAAATTACACCTTTTTAAATACTTTTCTTCTGTAAAAACTAAATTTTGCATTTTATTTTTGTGAATTTACAAACCAAAAAATTCATGTACTTTTGCCCCAAATTGAGTTAAATATGATTTTTGAACAACTAAAGCCGCAGGTTGAAACTATACTTTCTGACGATAATAAATCTGTTAATGAACGATTATTACAGGTTTGCAAATTGCTTGAAAAACATATTGACTACTACAATTGGGTTGGGTTTTATTTTAGAAATGGTGAGAAAGAAGAACTTATCTTAGGGCCTTATGTAGGGGAACCTACAGACCATACTGTGATTCCTTTTGGTAAAGGGATTTGCGGACAAGTAGCTGTTAGCAACCAAAACTTTGTAGTGCCTGATGTATCAGCTCAAGATAATTACATTGCCTGTAGCATCACGGTGAAAGCCGAAATAGTCATCCCTATTTTTGTAAATGGCGAAAATATTGGACAAATAGACATAGACTCCAACACACCAGACCCCTTTACTGAAGCAGACGGACGGTTTTTAGAGTTTGTAACCAAGAAAGTTTCTAAAATACTTTCTTGAAAACCCCAATATTTCAAAATCCAAATTCCAGGCGTTTTACAGAATTCCATTTTGGGTTTTGGGATTTCTTTTTTTTGGAATTTGAACAACTTGTTAACAACTTTACTTTTTCGTTAAAAAAAGCCCTTATTTTTCACTTCCACAACGTTATTTTTTTCCTTTAAATAACTACTTTTGCACTTTATCAAAAATCGCAACAATTTTTTAACCTAAAAATAATCTTAAACACTCATTTTCATCCAAGTGAGGCTTAAAAATTCAACAGGAATGAGCAACGAAAAAACCATCAAATCTGCCCTGATCTCAGTATTTAGTAAAGACGGATTAGAACCCATTGTAAAAAAGCTAAATGAACAAGGTGTTACCATCTATTCCACCGGCGGCACTCAAAAATTTATTAACGATTTAGGTGTAGACGTTGTTCCTGTAGAAGATGTGACATCCTACCCGTCCATCCTAGGCGGACGTGTAAAAACATTACACCCAAAAGTATTTGGCGGGATTTTAAACAGACAAAACAATGATTCTGACGTTGCTGAATTAGCTGAATATGAGATCCCGCAAATTGATGTGGTTATTGTAGACCTGTATCCGTTTGAAAAAACCGTCGCTTCCGGTGCCGGTAATCAGGACATCATTGAAAAAATCGATATTGGCGGTATTTCTTTAATAAGAGCTGCTGCCAAAAATTATGCAGACGTGGTTTGTGTAGCTTCCGTTGATGATTATGCTGAATTTTTAGAGTTGATCACTGAGAAAAACGGCATCCTTTCCGAAGAAGACAGGAAACGTTTTGCTACTAAAGCGTTCAACGTGTCATCACATTACGATTCGGCTATCTTTAACTATTTTAATCAGGACCAGGACGTAGCCGGTTTAAAGATCAGCGAAACAAAAGGAAAAGTGTTACGCTATGGAGAGAATCCTCATCAAAGAGGATTTTTCTTTGGAAATTTTGATGAGCTATTCACCAAACTTCATGGTAAAGAATTAAGTTATAACAACCTTTTAGATGTTGATGCTGCGGTTAATTTAATGCTGGAATTTAAAAATGATGCGCCTACTTTTGCCATCTTAAAACATAATAATGCTTGTGGCTTAGCCCAACGCAACACCATTAAACAAGCATATCTTGATGCCCTGGCCGGTGACCCGGTATCTGCTTTTGGTGGTGTTTTAATCAGCAATACTGAGATTGACCTGGCAACAGCTGAAGAGATCCATAAATTATTCTGCGAAGTAGTTATAGCGCCTGTTTTTTCTTCTGACGCTTTAGAATTATTAAAAGGCAAAAAGAACAGGATATTATTGGAAATCCATGATATTGAGATGCCAAAAATGAATGTGAGAAGTTGTTTAAATGGTATTTTACTTCAAGACAGAAACAATGTTACTGATAAAGCCGAAGACCTGAAAAGCGTGACCAACATAGCGCCTACTGAAGCCCAAATTGAAGATTTGCTGTTTGCATCAAAAATCTGTAAACATACCAAATCCAACACCATCGTTTTAGCCAAAAACAAACAATTATGCGCTAGTGGAACCGGACAAACCAGTCGCGTTGATGCCTTACAACAAGCCATTCATAAAGCCAATTCGTTTAATTTCGACCTTAAAGGCGCTGCTATGGCAAGTGATGCTTTCTTTCCGTTCCCGGATTGTGTAGAGATTGCTAAAAATGCAGGTATCACTTCAGTAATTCAACCTGGGGGCTCTATAAAAGACCAGCTAAGCATTGATTATTGTAATGAGAATGATGTGGCTATGGTCATGACCGGAACACGTCATTTCAAGCATTAAAAGTATTTTCAAAAAGTCTGAAAATCGATAAAAGACGTATAAGGATTATGCGCTTAAAATTAATGGCATTTTCAGTGCTTCAATAGTGTATAGTTTTACTAACTTTTATTACATTTACAAGATTTCGATTTTTAACCCAATAAAACCACAAAAAATACATGGGCTTTTTTGACTTCCTGACCGAAGAAATTGCAATAGATCTAGGTACTGCCAATACGCTGATTATCCATAATGATAAAGTTGTTGTTGATTCACCATCCATAGTGGCCCGGGACCGGGTTACAGGGAAAATAATAGCTGTGGGGCAGGAAGCTAATTTAATGCAGGGAAAAACCCATGAGAACATAAAAACCATTCGCCCTTTAAAGGATGGGGTGATTGCGGATTTTGATGCTTCTGAACAAATGATCAGTATGTTCATCAGAAACATACCGGCCTTAAAGAAGAAGTTTTTTACACCGGCACTTAGAATGGTTATTTGTATTCCTTCCGGGATTACCGAAGTGGAAATGCGAGCAGTTAAAGAAAGTGCCGAACGTGTAAACGGAAAAGAGGTTTACCTGATTCATGAGCCTATGGCTGCTGCCATTGGTATTGGCGTTGATATCATGCAGCCAAAAGGGAACATGGTAGTTGATATAGGTGGGGGTACCACCGAAATTGCAGTCATTGCTCTGGGCGGTATTGTATGTGATAAGTCGGTTAAGATTGCAGGGGATGTTTTTACCAATGATATTGTTTACTACATGCGTACACAACACAACTTATATGTTGGTGAGCGTACGGCAGAAAAAATAAAAATTCAGATAGGTGCTGCCACTGAGGATTTAGAATTACCACCGGAAGATATGAGTGTTCAGGGACGTGACCTGCTAACCGGTAAACCTAAGCAAGTATCCATTTCATACAGAGAAATTGCCAAAGCGCTTGATAAATCCATCTTACGTATTGAAGATGCGGTTATGGAAACCTTATCTCAAACACCACCTGAATTAGCTGCCGATATTTATAACACCGGTATTTATTTGGCTGGTGGTGGTTCCATGCTACGTGGTTTGGACAAACGTTTATCTCAAAAAACAGACCTTCCGGTTTACATTGCAGAGGATCCTTTGCGTGCGGTAGTTAGAGGTACAGGTATTACACTTAAAAATTTACCTAAATACAAAAGTGTATTGATAAAATAGGAATACCTATAAAACATGCAACAGATTATTAATTTTATAATACGGAACAAAAACTTTCTGTTGTTCTTGTTGTTGTTTTTTGTTTCCATTGTTTTCACCATTCAATCACACTCCTACCACAAGAGTAAATTCATCAATTCGGCCAATTTTTTAAGCGGAGGCATTTATAACTCGGTAAATAACATCAGTGACTATTTCAATTTAAAAACTCAAAATCAGTTGCTTTCAGAAGAAAATAACCGATTGAGAGCACTTCTTTTTAATAGTAATATCAATATTGATTCCACTTTTACAGACACCCTCTCTTTTGGCAAATCCTATAAATTTTACACTGCTAATATCATTAAGAACAGTTATTCTTTAACGGACAATATTTTACTGATCAATAGAGGTAAAAAAGATAGCATTAAGCAAGATTTTGGGGTTATAACCACACAGGGTATTGTTGGTATTATTGATAAATCAAGCACAAGGTATTCAACAGTGATCTCTATTTTAAATACCACCAGTAGTATTAGCGCCGGACTGAAAAGAACCATACATTTCGGATCATTAGAATGGGATGGCAAAGACCCGCAAATAATTCAATTAATTGATGTCCCCATAAATGCCAATGTAAAAGAAGGGGATACTATTGTGACTTCCGGGCAATCCTCGATTTTCCCAAAAGGCATACCAATAGGTACTGTTCTGGATTTCAAGAATGATATTGCTGAAAACTTTTATGAGATCAATGTGAAACTCTTCAATGACATGACCAATTTAGAGCATGTTTATGTTATTGAAAATATGCATAGAGAAGAAATAAACAACCTATTGAATGAATAATAGCGTATCCGGAAATATCATACGCTTTTTAGCACTTGTACTGGTACAGGTGCTCATTTTCAATCATGTGAATTTTTTAGGGTATATAAACCCTTATATATACATTTTATTCATTGCATTTTTTCCGGTTAAAAATAACAGGGCCATTCTCATTTTTTTAAGTTTCCTGATAGGCCTGTCTATCGATATGTTTTTGGATTCCGGAGGCATTCATGCTGCCGCCAGTGTATTTGTTGCTTACATAAGGCCTGTGATCTTAAAGCCTTCCTTCGGAACCATGTATGAACATCAAAGCGTAAGGTTTAGTGCTATTGATTTCGGCTCAAAGGTAACCTATATTGCCTTCCTGGTATTTGTACATCACTTTGTTTTATTTTCTTTGGAAATTTTTAGCATTACCAAAATACTTTTAATACTTCAAAAAACGTTATTCTCTAGTATATTTACTATTTTATTAAGCGTGATAATATCAGTTATTTTCAGTAGAGACACTAAATGAGACAATTTTTACTTTTTGGTTCGGTAATTCTTGTTGGGGTTTTATTCATTTCAAGGCTGTTTTATTTGCAAATTTATTCGTCCAGCGGACATAATTTGTTTGAAGATAATGCCATAAGAAAGGTATATGACTACCCAAAAAGGGGCTTTGTCTATGACAGAAACGGCGTCCTGTTGGTTTCTAATCAACCGTCTTACGACGTTATGGTTATCCCTCGTGAAGTTGAACCACTTGACACTCTTGAGTTTTGCAGCCTTTTAAAAATTGACAAGGAACAATTCATTAAAACCTTTAACAAGGCAAGACATTATTCTCCCAGGTTACCTTCAGTTTTTGTATCCCACTTATCAAAAGAAGATTATGCCGTATTACAGGAAAAAATGCGCAAGTTTGAAGGCTTTTATATTCAGAAGCGTTCCTTACGCCATTATCAAAGGTCTATTGGCGCCAACGTTTTGGGTGATATAGGTGAAGTAAATCAGCGTACTATTGAAAAGCAACCCTATTATAAAATGGGTGACCTTATTGGCAAACAAGGTATTGAAGCATCTTATGAAAAAACCCTTAGAGGTGTAAAAGGCATCAAATTCATCCAAAAAGACCGGTTTAACAGAAATATTGGCCCATATAAAGATGGCGCATTTGATACCATACCGGAACAAGGAAAAGACGTTCACATTACCATTGATGCCAAATTACAGGAATATGGGGAGTTACTTATGCAAAATAAACGTGGAGGTGTTATTGCCATTGAGCCATCTTCGGGAGAAATATTGGCCATGGTTGCTGCTCCAACTTATGACCCTAATATTTTAGTAGGTAGAGAACGTTCTAAAAACTTTACCAAGCTTTTTAATGATACTATTGCAAAACCGCTTTTTAACAGAAGTTTACAAGGTGTTTATGAACCGGGGTCGCCTTTCAAATTAATGAATGCCCTTGTTGGTTTACAGGAAGGCGTTCTAACTCCTACCGACAAAGTCACCTGCTATGCGGGTTACAGGTATGGAAACAGGTTTATGAAATGCCATTGTTACATTGGCAGACGCAACGATATGATATCGGGTATTCAAGAATCCTGCAATGCTTATTTTGCCACGGCTTACAGGAAAATTTTAGATAAAAACAACAATGCTTCCGAAGGCATTGACCGGTGGAGTAACCATGCCAAAAGTTTTGGTCTGGGCAATTTTTTAAATAACGATTTGTACGTTGGTCAAAAAGGACGTATACCAAACCGGGAATATTACAAGCATGTTTATCCAAGGACATTTTATTCAACATATACTATCTCTAATGCCATTGGTCAAGGTGAAGTCGCCACCACCCCTATTCAATTAGCCAATATGGTGGCAGCTATAGGAAACAGAGGGTATTACTATACACCGCATATTATAAAATCTATTGAAGGCGAAGGCATACCAAAACAGTTTACCGAACGTAAATACACCACTATAGACAAAGAACATTTTGAACCCGTGATTGAAGGTATGCATCAGGTGTATAAAAGAGGAACAGCACAGTGGCTACGTATCAAAGACATAGACATTTGCGGTAAAACCGGTACAGTGGAAAACTTTGCTATAATAGATAGCGTAAAAACACAGTTAACAGACCATTCTATTTTTGTGGCGTTTGCACCAAAAGAAAACCCTAAAATTGCTATTGCAGTTTTTGTTGAAAATGGGTATTGGGGAAGCCGCTTTGCAGGTAAAGTTGCCAGTTTAATGATTGAAAAGCACATTAAAGGCTATACCACCCGGAAAGATATGGAAGATTGGTTATTAAGACATACACTTGAAAATGAGTATGCCAAACCCTATTCCGGAGAACCCTTTAAGATCAATGGAGAAACCGCATTTCAGCTGGTTGATGACATTGAATACAAGCGATTGAAAAAACACTTAAAACAAATTGAAAGTCAGAATTAATGGTTAGAGAAACTAACAGGTATTTTAAATTCGATTGGATAACCATCATTCTCTTTTTGTTGTTGGTTGGATTCGGTTGGTTAAATATTGTATCGGCTTCTCATACCGGCGAAACCATGAACTATTTTGATTTTTCACAATCCTATGGCAAACAACTTATTTTTATTTTCTTAACCTTCGGGCTTATTGTTATCCTATTAGGCATTGATGCTAAATTTTACGAACGGTTTTCCAGTATTATCTACATTATATCCATGCTGTCTTTAGTAGGGCTTTTTCTCTTTGGAAAGAATGTAAATGGCGCCACTTCCTGGTACGCCTTCGGGAGTTTTACCATTCAACCCAGTGAGTTTGCAAAAGCTGCTACGGCCCTGGCTGTTGCAAAGCATATCAGCGATTTAAACACTAATATTAACAACCTTAAGGACCAGATAAAAGCCTTTGTGATCATTATACTTCCGGCACTTTTGGTATTACTTCAAAATGATACCGGAAGCACTGTTGTATATGGTGCTTTCTTCTTTGTTCTTTACAGGGAAGGTCTGCCTAAAATTTATTTATACATTGGTTTATTTATTGTGCTTATCTCCATTTTAGCATTAAAATTTGGCGCGCCAATTATAGCCGTCGTTGTCGCTATTATCAGCCTGACAATGTATTTCTTAAATAAAAAGAAGAACCCTTTATTACAATCCCTGTTTATTATTTTGGCCAGCACTGCCTTATGCTTCGGAGTAAAATTCTTTTATGAATCTATCTTAAAACCACACCAGCAAGACCGTATAAGTTTGTGGTTACGATTGGAAAAAGACCCTGTTAAGCTGGAGCAAATGAAAAAGACCTTTGCTTATAATTTAAATGAATCTGAAAAAGCCATTAGCTCAGGAGGTTTTAGCGGTAAAGGCTTTATGGAAGGCACCAGGACCACCGGGAAATTTGTACCGGAACAACACACCGATTACATTTTCAGTACCGTTGGCGAAGAATGGGGCTTCTTAGGCTGCACATTTGTCGTGGTTTTATTTGTTTTACTTTTACTAAGAATACTGCATTTAGCCGAACTACAAAAATCACAATTTAGCAGGGTTTACGGTTATGGGGTGGCTTCCATTATCTTTATACATTTCTTAATAAACATTGGCATGGTGATGGGATTGATCCCAACCATCGGTATTCCACTGCCCATGTTTAGTTATGGTGGGTCCGGTTTATGGGCATTTACCATTTTAATCTTTATTTTTATAAAGTTAGATTCTAACCGAATCAATGAATGGTAGCCAATAATTGGCATTTAATTATATCACTCCTATGAAAAAACTGGTTTTATTGGTCCTTTCTACCCTTTTGATCGTTGCATGCTCTGCCACAAAAAACATTTCTAAAGGCCGTTTTTCCAAATCTGAAATTGATTTAATTTCAACAGCCGATGCTTTAGCGCCCATGCGGGTTTATAAGATCACCAATAGAAGCGATTCATTGGTATTGCGAACGCAAAGCAGTTATATTAAACCGGATCCAAATGATAAAATCCAGCAAAGGTTTATAAAACGCCTTTATGCTACGGTTAGAGACAGTATGTCTTTGGGTGTTGGTATTGCAGCACCTCAAGTAGGTATTTTAAAGAATATTATTTGGGTACAGCGCTTTGATAAGGAGAACTTTCCGTTTGAAGTGTATTTAAATCCGAAAATCACAGCGTACTCTGATAAAAAACAAACGGTCAGAGAAGGTTGTCTGTCAATTCCTAACAGAACTGACACTTTAAATACCAGATCTTATACCATTAAAATTGAATACGACACCGCCAATGCCGAACATAAAATCGAAACTGTGGAAGGGTTTACGTCAGTAATTTTCCAGCATGAAATAGACCATTTAAATGGTATTTTGTATTTGGATCATTTGGAAAAAGAGATTCGCGATGCTAAAAAAAGTAAGTAAGTTTACTTTTTCAACTCTAACTTTTCGGCAAAATAATCACAAAAGTCTTTCATGGTAGCAGTCATTTTTTCATCCTGAGTCGCCCTGTTAAAGGTATCACTCATAGCTACCAGGGTTTGATGAAAAAACACTTTCATCTCATCAACAGGCATGTCCTTGGTCCATAGATCGATGCGCAATGATTCCTGTGCTTTAGAATCCCAAACACTTAACATCATCGCTTTAGATTCTTCATTGGTTATACCGCCGTCTTCTGCAGACCAATATAGCTTTTCAGGCACCCTGTTTTCATCTAATTCAACTTGCAATTCAATTTTAGAGGTATGTGTTTTAGGCATTATTTCTTCGGTTTAAACTTAGTGTTATTAAAAATGTCTTCGGCACTGGTTATTAACATCTTTTTCAGAGGCACATCATTTTGATCCATATAAGCTCTTACTATTTTCCAACCAATATATTGGCCCAATCTCCCGGGAGAATCGGCATCAATGTCCTCTAAATAAAATTTGGTAAACGGCGCCGGGTTTATAAATCGGCTGGGTAATTTGGAATCGGTGCTAAAAAGTAATTCACGTTCCACAAAATAACGCCAGATATCACTTTCATTGGCATGGGCCCAATCCAGTTCTTCCTGAGAATAACCAATACGTTGTGCTTCTGTTTTAAAGGGAATTACCAAATCTTTAAAATAAAGTTGTTTTCCGAAATAGATCATTTCATCCAACAAGGTTTTATTCTGAGTTTGGAAACTATATTTTTTGGCATATTCTGTGGCTAAATCAACTACCACTTGCTCTTTTTCAAAATTGGCAGTAATAAATTTTGGAATATTAGCGTAAAAATCATGGTTGCTCCCCAAATAATTATCCAAGGCAATAATGACAATGGTATCGGTTACAATAATCTTATTCCTGTAATCTACATCACTGGTAGTGGTGATTACTCTTGGCGGATTAAACGCCTCAAAATAATATTTTATATGATTGAACAACGACTCTATTTCGGCTTCTGTTTCATTAAAACCCCGGAAGGTTTTATCAACTTCACCAAACAACATTTGCTGTAACGTATCGGTTACTTTAGCTAACCAAAAAGAATCCTTAAATTTTTCAGAAAACATGAACGGGTAGGCTTTCTTTAATTCAGGCAGACCATTGGCATCAGTCTTTGCAAATAATTGGTCAAATCTTTCTACCTCAATATCTATATTTATTTGGGCTATTTCTTTTTCAAGTTTCGTGTCCTTTTTACAGGAAACAATCACTACAATGAGCAATAAAATCAATAAAAGGTTCCGCATATAAAACTTAAACGACATAAATTTTTATTAATTGAGTCTTTCGTTTATTTTTGTTTGCAAAGGTACTATTCTTAGAATTAAATTCATTTAATATGCAAACAGAAAAAGTTGTTGATCATATTGTTAATTGGCTAAAGGATTACGCTACTAATGCCGGTGTAAATGGTTTTGTTGTCGGGGTTTCGGGTGGTATAGATTCTGCAGTAACCTCCACCTTATGCGCTAAAACAGGCCTAAATGTTTTAGTAGTTGAAATGCCTATCCACCAGGCCAAAAGCCATGTAACAAGAGCACAGGAACATATGGCACAACTCAAGAAAAGGTTTGATAATGTAAGTGATACGCGTGCTGATCTAACACCTGTTTTTGAAGAATTTAAAACCGAAGTCTTTCTGGACGGTGATCAAGCCACTATAGATATGGCTTTAGCTAATACCCGGGCGCGCTTGCGTATGACTACACTTTACTACTACGCCGGCCTCTATAAACTTTTGGTTGCCGGCACGGGAAATAAAGTTGAAGATTTTGGTGTTGGTTTTTTTACCAAATATGGTGATGGAGGCGTAGATTTAAGCCCTATAGCCGATTTATTAAAATCTGAAGTGTATCAAATAGGTGAATTTCTAGAAGTACCGAAATCTATTATGGAAGCGGCCCCCAGTGATGGACTATTTGGGGATGCCAGAAGTGACGAAGATCAAATTGGAGCGTCATACCCGGAACTTGAATGGGCTATGAAAATGGATGCTGAAGGAAAAACAATAGACGATTTTAAAGACAGAGAACAAACTGTTTTCAAAATCTATAAACGATTCAATATCAATAACAAACATAAAATGATTCCCATCCCTGTTTGCAATATTCCTAAAAATTTCAAGTAACTGTTGCAAAATATTCAGGAAACCATTACTTTTACAGTTGCATATTCTCTCAACTATAATTATCTCTCAAAAAATAATTATGCAAAACAACCAAAATTATGATAAATTTATTAATAGCCGACAACCACCCTATTACTAGGAAAGGGCTAGAGGTGCTTTTCTCTGCTTCCCCTAACATAAAAGTTGTAGGAAGTGTTGATGATGGCGATGCCATCTTAGACTTTTTAAAGAAAAACAAGGTAGATATTATTCTTACCGAAGCTGATTTCCCAAAACTTAACGGTTTAACATTGTTGCGTCATTTAAAAAATGACCATCCTGATGTTAAAACGATTATTTTTAGCGGACAACCGGAAGAAGTTTATGCCATTAATGCCATTAAAGCCGGTGCAGCAGGTTACATTTCAAAAACCGTTAATGTGATTACCATAAGCGAAGCCATCAATAAGGTACACGATGGTGGCATTCATTTGAGTAATGAATTAACGCAACAATTGGCATTTGGAAACCGTGTTGGGAAAAGCAGTGGTACTTTTTATAAAAAGCTTTCTACCAGAGAAGCCGAAGTACTTAAACTTTTAACCATTGGTAGAAAAAACAAAGAAATTTCCAAAGAGCTTGATATCAACGAAAAAACCGTTAGCACTTACAAAGCACGCTTAATGCGTAAACTTAAAGTTACTAATCTGGTAGATTTAGTAAATCAGGCAAAACTGGCAGATCAGTTATAATACTCTGTTAAGTTTTCTGGACAATAGCATTTTTAAGCCTGAGTAGTCTTTGACTTCTTCAAGAACATTCTTATTTACATCATTGGTGTTTTGTAATGTCTCTTGCTGATACTCTTTTACCTTTTGGTCTATTAAAAAGCAGCGCAGGCTTAAAATGGTTTCACTGACTAATTGCGCCACCGTATTCAACTTTTCTTTAGGATAGATATTCATTCTGTTCCAATCGTCTAATGTATAACGTTCATCTTCCATTAAGATGGTAGTGATCTCATTGGCGGTATCCTGATCTACGGAATGAATAAACATTTTAAGGTCAAAATCGGGGTTCTGATTTAAAGCATCTATAATCGTGTAATACAAGGTTTTAAATTGCTCATTTGAAAACTGCATCTCGTCGTCCTGAAGGTCTAAAAATATCTTTTCAAATACTTTAGCCTGCTGAATAACAGGTTCTAAAATTAAATCGCCCTGGTCATTTTCCTTTAAAACCAGATCTTCAAAATCTTCTGTTTTATTCCCATATAACAATAAAATCTCAATGATCTTTCGTTCCAGGACGTATTGAACATCTACTTTTTTTACCGGTTGCTGATGTTTGATGACCTCAAAAGCTTTTTGTTCTTTCTTAAATTGTTTATTCTGCTCCTGAAAGTCTTTTTTATTCATTTGAGCCAGCGTACTAAAAAGGACTTCTTCGCTTATATCCATGATCCTGGCACACTCCTGAATATAAATTTCCTTTTTAATTCTATCAGGTATTTTAGAAATACTATTCACAATATCCCTAACCGTTTCCGCTTTTTTTATGGGATCACCTTTAGAGTCTTCAAATAAAACCGATGCTTTAAACTGAATGAAATCCTTAGCATTTTCTTCCAGGTACAATGATAGTTCTTCCAGCGTATTCTGTTTTGCAAAACTATCCGGGTCTTCGCCTTCCGGAAAACTACATACTTTTACATTCATACCTTGCTCCAGGATAAGATCAATGCCACGAAGCGAAGCACGCATCCCAGCGGCATCCCCATCAAAAAGTACCGTAATATTCTTAGTCAGCCTGTTTATAAGCCTTATCTGCTCTGAAGTTAATGCTGTTCCCGAAGATGACACCACATTCTTAATTCCGGTCTGATGAAACTGGATCACATCAGTGTAACCTTCCACCAAAAAACAATTGTCTTCTTTGGCAATACTTTGTTTCGCATTGTAGATCCCATACAACACTTTACTTTTATGGTAAATATCACTCTCCGGAGAATTAAGGTATTTAGCCGCTTTTTTATCGTTCACTAAAATACGGCCGCCAAATCCTAACACCCGGCCGCTCATGCTTTTTATAGGGAACATCACACGCCCTTTAAACCGGTCAAAGCGTTTCTCTTCTTTTACAATAGTAAGTCCTGTTTTCTCTAAAAATTCCAACTGATAGCCTTTCTTTAAAGCTTCATCCGTAAAGGCTTGCCAATCATCCAGGGAATACCCTAAATCGAATTTTTTAACGGTCTCCTCAGTAAAGCCACGCTCTTTAAAATAACTAAGCCCAATAGATTTTCCCTGGTCTGTTTTATGAAGTATTTTTTGAAAGTACTCATTGGCAAACTCACTTACCAAATACAGGCTCTCACGTTCATTAGCCGCTTCTTTTTGTTCATTGGTCTGCTGGGTTTCTTCAATTTCAATGTTGTACTTTTTAGCCAGGTATTTAATGGCTTCCGGATAGGTAAAATGTTCGTGTTCCATTAAAAACGCCACTACATTACCACCTTTACCGGTACTGAAATCTTTCCATATCTGCTTAACGGGCGACACCATAAAACTGGGGGTTCGCTCATCGCTAAAGGGACTTAAACCCTTGAAATTACTACCCGCTTTTTTAAGGTTTACAAAATCACCAATGACCTCCTCTACCCTGGCGGTTTCAAAAACTTGGTCTATGGATGATTGTGCTATCAAAACTTTCTGTCATTCCTGAGAAAGCAGGAATCCACTTTTAGATAATAATTGGACTTTGTAAATGTAATATTAATGAATTGATTTTAGAAATTAAAGCCTACCGGAAATTTGCCCTGTACGAAAAATTGGCTAACTTCGTTCGCCTGTGCCGAACCTTAAACTGAATTCATTTTCAGTATGGTTTCAGTTCTCCATAGCTATAAACTATACAACTGTTTGGATATAACTGGTTGTATAATGGCTGGTAAAATCTAATAAACCCCAATACAGGTGATGAATTTAGAAAACTTAGAATTAAAAAAACTCAACAAAAATGGTTTAAAAACTCTGGTTGGCTGGGCAAAAAAAGAAGGATGGAATCCTGGTGAACATGATTTCGATGTGTTTTGGAAAACCGATCCGGATGGTTATTACGGATTTTACTCTGAAAATGAATTAATTGCCGGAGGCGCCGTAATCTCTTATAATCAGGAATTCGGATTTATGGGATTATTTATTGTTCATCCGGATTTCCGGGGTCAGGGCATTGGAAAAAAACTGTGGTATTTAAGACGGGATCTTCTGCTTGGAAGGCTTAAGGATGGTGCAGCTATCGGTATGGATGGTGTAGTTGACATGCAACCTTTTTACGAAAAAGGCGGTTTTAATATAGCTTTTAGAGATGAAAGATATGAGTGTGTCGGTCAAAAAACATCTGTTAGCAGTGCAGTATCTACTATTGAGGCAGAAGATTTTGGAAAATTGGCTGATTATGATCTGGAATGCTTTGGTTATAAGCGGGAGGCATTTTTAAAGCACTGGCTAATGCTCCCTGATAGCAAATCTTACAAATTTTCAGAAAATAATGAGATCAAAGGTTTTGCGGTTATCCGGAAAGTTAACTCCGGATTTAAGATAGGACCTTTATTTGCAGATCATGATGCCATTGCTGAAGCATTATATAAAGCCTGCCTAAATTCAGCTATAGGAGCATCTGTGTATCTTGATATTCCGGTAATAAATAAAGGCGCCATGGATTTAGTGAAGACATATAACGCTAAATATGTTTTTGAATGCGCCAGAATGTACTATGGAAAGCCCCCTAAAACAGCTATTGATAAGGTATATGGGATAACGACGTTTGAATTGGGGTAAAACTCATATAAAGCCAACTAAAACGACTTTCAGACCAACGTAAAAAGCCTCCTTCATCAGGAAGCTTTTTTTGACTAACTCAAAACTATAGTTTAATCCATATCAAACCGGACACCAATCGATATGTTGTTTTGGTCTACTAACTGGTCTTTAAAAATGGGTGACAGATCGTATTTAACATAAAGGGCCGTACCACCAAACGCTACATAGCCACTTAAACCATACACCAGATCTGAGGTGTTCAATCCACGTTTTCTTTTGTCCTTTATACGTTCGCCATCCACGGTATATTTTAGTTTTTGACGGGTTCCAATATTAAAACCGGCATAGCCACCCAATCCTAACTTAAATTGCCTATCGGTTGAATATCTGAAATAGGTTTCTTTATCAATCTTTTTTGAAGGCCCAAATTCAAGATGCATTGGAAACACCAAATTGGTGATGGACAGTTTTGATTTTTTAAGGTCCTGTGGAAATGCTTCTAATACAGTTTGACCACCCTGATTTACAAAATACATGTTATCGGTTGGTTTTAATCCATTTATTTGAAACGAGTAGCCGTATTTAAATCTTAAAAAATTGGTTTCCTTAAACACACGGGTTTTCCAGGCCCATCCGATTTCAAAAAAGCGGGAACCACCAAACTTATACGGCGAATCGTCCAAACTTTGGCCTTCTATAATGGCATTGTTCAATCCAAAGGCCAATACCATGTCGCTGGATGTGCGTCGGTCATACTTTTTAGGCTTCTTCTTCCCATTAATCTTAATACCGGCAAAGGTGCCATCTTCACCACCAATGGAGAGACCTACTTTTGACAGTTCTTCATCATCTCCGGGTTTATAGCCGGCTTCATTACGTTCTAAAAGCGCAATTTTATTATTGATAATGGCTATCCGGTTTTCAATGTTCAACGCTCTTTTTTTAGCAGCTTCTTTCTTTAAAGCATCAGCTTCAACATTAGTGATTTCACCGTTTTCCAGTCTAATATTAATAGCCTCTACTTCAGCTTTTAAAAATTCCCGCTCCTCTGCTTTGATTTGTTCTTTAAGGTCTTTCAACGTTTCTATTTTGTCTCTGTTTACCTGAGGAATGGAGTCTTGTGCATTGATGAATTGCACGATTAAACATAGCACTACCAGTGCCAAATACTTTGTAATAGTTTGCATAACTGTTCGTTATTTGATTGATGAATGATATTTAACTAATCGTTACGACTGGCAACTGCAGATTTAACCGTACCGTAACTTGCCTTTAGCGCTTCAAAAACTTTGGTTCTGAAAGACCTGTCCAGATCAGCTTCAACGTCTTGAAGCAATGCGTTGGCATCAACAATGCCAGTGCTTTCATCGTAAAGTTTTTTTAAGGCAATTTCTTTTTGTGCCTGTTGTAACAAGGCTTCAATTTCGGCATCCGTTACATGGCTTTTATGTTCTTTTAACTCCTGAACCTGAGCTACAACCTGCTGTATTTTTTGCTCTTCAAAGGTTAACTCTTTTTTTAAGACTTCTGTTGGTTCTGTAATAGTTTCCGGTTCTTTTGGTGCTCCTGTATTTTTAGCCACCATTATGGGGGTTTCTTTTAAAATCGGTGTGTTTTTTTGCTTTGGTGTTTCTTTTTCAACCTTTGTTTTCACTGTTCTTTTCTGTGTAGAAACTAGAACTTCCGGGGGGTGTTGTATTTCAGGTACAACCTCCGCCTCCTGTTCTTTCAATTCAACATCTTCAATCACGTCCTGCATTTCAACAACCTGAGGTTCAACAACCGCTTCTGTTCCATGATTTGAAAATTGCGAAATCACAAACAATATCCCCACAATACCGGCGGCTATGCCATACCACCAGTACACATTTTTGTACTTCTTTTTTTCATCTGCTTCCAAACGCTCAGATAATGCATCCCAGGCATTGGCAGATGGATGCAACCTTCTTTTTTCAAGCTTGTCTTTGATATGTTCGTCAAATTTAATTGGTGCCATAGCTTGTTATTTTATTTGATTCTTTAATTCGTTCCTGCAACATTTTTCGGGCCTTAAATAATTGCGACTTTGACGTGCCTTCACTAATGTTGAGCATTTCAGCAATTTCATGGTGTTTATAACCTTCAATTGCATACATTACAAATACCATTTTATAACCTTCGGGAAGCGCATCAATATATTGTTGTATTTCAGCAACTTCCATATCGCTATTAATATTATTGGTATGCTCATCACTTATTTTAAGGTCGTCTTCATCTACTGTAAATTCTACCTGTTTTTGCCGCCTTAAAAATGAAATGGATTCACGTACCATAATGCGTCTTATCCAACCTTCAAAACTCCCCGCTGCTTTAAAGTTCCTTAGATTTGAAAACACTTTGAAAAATCCGTTAAGCATGGCCTCTTCGGCTTGTTGCAAATCCTTTATATAATATCTGCATACACTTAACATTTTTGGAGCGTACAACTCAAACAATACATGCTGCGCTTCACGATTGTTTTTAATGGCTCTTTTAATAAGTGCCGATTCATTTTTATGGAGTTGTATAACTTTCAAAAAAGGGTTCATTTGGCTTTCTATTTATACAGACACAAATTTTATGCAAATGGTTGCCTGAAGGTAAAAAAAATAAACCGGTATATTTTCAAAGCGCACTAAACCGTTATTATCTTCAGAATCAAAACGCTTACAAATTTAGATTAAAGCAGTTAAACGAATAGTTATAGGTTTGAACCTTAAATAACAAGGAGGTTAAAATAAATGCACTACATTTATTTACATATTTACCAACCGATTCATTCAACATGAGCTCTGAATTAATATTGAATTTTACCCCAACAGGGATGATCCCTACAAAAGAAATGACACCGCATGTCCCTGTAAGTGTCTCGGAAATTGTAGAAGATGTCCACAAAGCTTCCGAAATTGGAATTACCATGGTCCATTTACACGCCAGAGACCCCATTTCCGGCGCACCCACTTATAACAGGGAAATATATGCTGAAATCATAGCGGGTATTCGACAATATGTACCGGAATTAGTGCTATGTGTGTCATTAAGCGGCCGAAATTTTGTGGAACTGGAACAGCGTAGCGATCCATTATTGTTAAAAGATGAACTAAAACCTGATATGGGAAGTTTAACACTTAGTTCATTAAACTTTAATAAAGTGGCAAGTATGAATGCTCCTGACATGATAGCGGATCTTGCAAAAATGATGAAAACACATGGTATTGTTCCGGAACTTGAGGCATTCGATATTGGCATGATCAATTATGCAAAATATCTTATTAGAAAGGAATTAATAAGCCCTCCTTATTATTTCAATCTGTTGTTTGGCAATATAGCCTGCTCGCAAGCCAATCTTTTGCATACCGGAGTAATGATAAATGATCTACCCGAAAATGCCTTATGGAGTTTAGCCGGTATTGGCAATGCGCAACTTAAAATGAATTCATTGTCTATTGCCATTGGTGGTGGTGTTAGGGTAGGAATTGAAGATAATATCTGGTATGACACGTCCAGAACAAAGTTAGCTACCAACACAGAATTAATTCAACGTATCCATACAATAGCCAAAGCTAACGGTCGGGAAATAATGACCCCAAAAACGTTTCGGGCCGTTATGAATTTAGAGCCTGGAAATGGCAAATACGGACGTATTTACAGTTAACCCTAGTAGGAAGCCTTTTATGAACCTCAAAACATCAGGTCGTGACAAAATAATACTCATAAAGACTATTGGCTCTCTTTACTAAATCATTCTTAACAAGTCATCCATTTTCGAAAATGTTTTGGTTGCCAGTGTTTTTAGTTCATCTTTATAATCGTGTTCCGTATAACCAAA
>NZ_JANQJQ010000011.1 GCF_028281565.1 Seonamhaeicola sp. | reverse complement strand
TCACATGGAAGCAGGAAGAGATAAGTGGTTACAACCTTTATTGGATGAAGCTTCTTCAGACTGTAAGGCCGAAGTGATGCAAGCCGAAGACCCGTTATTCATTCTGTATACCTCGGGTTCTACCGGGATGCCCAAAGGGATGGTACATACCACGGCAGGTTATATGGTCTATACGGCCTATACCTTTAAAAATGTATTTCAATATAGGGAAGACGATGTATACTGGTGTACGGCCGATATCGGCTGGATCACCGGGCATAGTTATATTGTGTATGGCCCCTTGGCAAACGGCGCCACCACGGTGATGTTCGAGGGGGTGCCAAGCTATCCCGATTTCGGGCGCTTTTGGGAGATTGTCGAGAAACACAAGATAAACCAGTTTTATACGGCTCCAACAGCCATTAGGGCCCTGGCCAAACAAGGTTCCGAACTGGTAGAAAAATACGATCTATCCTCTTTAAAGACATTAGGTTCCGTAGGCGAACCGATCAATGAAGAAGCCTGGCACTGGTACAATGACAATGTAGGGAAGAAGAAAAGCCCCATAGTAGATACCTGGTGGCAAACAGAAACAGGCGGTGTGATGATTACCCCCATTCCTTTTGTAACCCCTACCAAGCCTACCTATGCTACGCTTCCCTTTATAGGGATCCAGCCGGCCTTGATGGATGAAAACGGACAGGAGATCAAAGGGAACCAGGTTGACGGACGCCTGTGTGTAAAATTCCCATGGCCAAGTATGGCACGTACCATTTGGGGAAATCACCAAAGGTATAAAGACACGTATTTCTCAGCCTTTGAGAACAAGTACTTTACAGGCGATGGTGCGCTGCGTGACGAGGTCGGGTATTACCGAATTACGGGTAGGGTAGATGATGTGATCATTGTTTCCGGTCATAACTTAGGAACAGCCCCTATAGAAGATGCGGTGAATGAACATCCGGCAGTGGCAGAAAGTGCCATTGTAGGTTTCCCCCATGATGTAAAGGGCAATGCACTTTACGGTTATGTTATTTTAAAAGACACCGGTGAGAGCAGAGACCACAACAACCTTAGAAAAGAGATCAATCAGATTATTACCGAACACATCGGTCCGATAGCCAAACTGGATAAGATCCAATTCACCAGTGGCTTGCCCAAGACCCGTTCCGGAAAGATCATGAGGCGCATCTTAAGAAAGATAGCACATAAGGATACGAGTAATTTAGGAGATACCAGTACTTTATTAAACCCTGAGGTAGTGCAGGATATTATGGAGCATGCTTTGTGATAAAAGAATTTGCAAAGCCATCCTGTAGCTTAAGTAAATAAGTACTGGTGCTATTTCACCTACTTTGCATAAAATTGATAATTAGATAACAAAATAGTTGACATTATTTTATTTAATTTGCTAAATAATGATGCCTGCTAATTATTGATAAGTTCATTTGGTGACCAATAACAACATACTCTCTAAAGACGATTTAAAGAACATTTTTGACACGTATTATGAAGCACTTGTTCAATATGCCAATCGTTTTTTAACCCTAAAAGATGAATGTGAGGATTTGGTTCAGGACATTTTTGTAGGGCTTTGGGAAAAGGAAAATAGTTTTCCGGACGAAGTATCCCTTAAAGCGTATCTCTATAAAACTACCAGAAACAAATGTTATAATGTTATTAAGCATAACAAGGTAAAAGACAAATTTGCAGCTAGTACTGTAAAAGCATTGGAAGATGATACGTTGTTTCTAAAACAAATTTTAGAGGAAGAAGTGGTAAGGCAACTGTACCAGGCTATCAGTAAACTTCCTGAGCGAAAGCAAGAAATCATCAAGTTAAGTCTTAAAGGTCTTAAAAACAGTGACATTGCCGAGGAACTGGAAATCAAACTACAAACGGTAAAGACGCTTAAATCACAATCTTATAAAATATTAAGAGAGCAATTTGCTGAATATGATACACTTATTTACTTCTTGTTAGTGTATTAAATATCTCATTTACTGCTGTTTAATGTGTTTTTTGTGGTTTTTTTAAAAAAATTGCAAGTTTTAATAGTACCTTTTTCAATATAAGTTGTTCTATATGTAAATGCACAAGTAGATGAAAGATGTTTTCCACATATCGCGATTGATAATTAAGGAAAAACTAAAAGTTTTAACAGATTTGGAAAAAACAGATTTAGAGAGGCTAAATCATAAGCTCCCTTTTTCAGATAATGTCAAAATTGAAGATTTAGTAGATAAGGTTTCCTCATATTCAACCATTAATAAAGACAGAGCTTGGGAGGCTATAGAAGCCAAGTTCGGGAAAGTTCAAAATAAACCTAAAAGAGTCGTCAAATTATTTAATAGGCCCTGGCATAAGTATGCGGCAGCTGCTGTGTTTGTGGGCTTGTTAGCTACTGCTTACTTTTTTAAAGATAATTTGCTTAATAGCAGAACAAATCATGTTGAAACCCCAAGTATTGTTGATACCAATCTAATAGAACCTGGTACGGATAAAGCGACCCTAACTTTAGCTAATGGAGAGCAAGTTCCTTTGGAAAAAGGAACTGCTTTCCAAACCTCAAATGCTAATAGTAACGGAGAGCAAATTGTTTATGCTGCCGGTAATAGAAAAACAAAAGAACTTACTTATAACTACTTAACAATTCCTAGAGGCGGGCAATTTCATATAGTACTGTCGGATGGAACGGAAGTTTGGTTAAATTCGGAGTCCCAGTTAAAATATCCGGTAAGTTTCATTGACGGGGAAACGCGTCAGGTGGAATTGGTGTATGGAGAGGCCTATTTTGACGTAACGCCTAGTTCAGAAAACAATGGTTCCAAGTTTATCGTACTAAATAAGTCTCAAGAGGTAGAGGTTTTGGGTACAGAGTTCAATATCAAAGCTTATAGAGACGAAACCAATATTTATACTACGCTTGTAGAAGGTAAGGTCATTGTTGCGAATCAACAGGGTGTTACTCGAAATTTGACTCCCAATTACCAGTCAGTTTTAAGCATGGAAACTGCAGAATTTAAAATTACTACAGTAGATGTGAATTCAGAAACGTCGTGGAGAAGAGGCGTATTTAGCTTCAAGGGTAAGCCATTAAAAGACGTTATGAAAGTGATATCCAGATGGTACGATGTAGATGTTGTATTTGCAAATAAGGAACTGGAATCGATTAAATTTAAAGGGAACCTGAACAAAGATCGAAGTATTGAAAGAATTTTGTCATTAATGCTTTCCGATAAACTTAAATCTTACGAAATAAAGGATAAGACAATTATATTAAAGTAATTATTAACCACAATAAATAAAACTGTGCCTATGGAGTAAAAAAACAATCTAAAAAAAGAAGGATAAAGTCTAACTCGGCAAAGTCTAAAACTCTATCCTCTTGAATTCATTATCAATTAACTAAATGTTTAACTAATTAATAACACACAAATTTATGAAAATTAAATTAAGTAATACCCTCTTTCTGTATAAGAAGGGGCTTATTATAACCCTTATGAGAACTTTCATTTTTCTGTTTTGTGCTACAGTATTCTCTTTAACACCCAATGATATTGTATCCCAAAATTCTAAAATTATCATTGAAGAAGATAAGACACTTACTGTTGATGAGGTGTTTGATCTTATTATGGCTCAAACAGATTATAATTTTTTTTATGAGGAAGGTATTTTTAAAGAGTTTCCTAATATAAAAGTTAAAAAGGGAGTGATTAAAACAAGCAAGTTGCTTAAGCAGAGTTTGTTTAATGGCGATTTTGAAATCACGATAACTAATGATTATGATGTTCTTATAAAGAAGAAAGAACAAAAAATTGTAGATAAGCCGCAGGAATTTCAAGTTTCGGGTATCGTCACGGACCAAAACGGACAGCCTTTGCCCGGAGCAAATATTATTGAAAAGGGAACAACTAATGGAACTCAAACCGATTTTGATGGTAATTACTCCTTAACCGTATCAAGTAGCGATGCTACTTTGGTAATTTCATTCATAGGCTATCAAACAAAAGAGGTGCTTATTGCAGGCAATGCCACTTTAAATATTGTTTTGCAGGAGGATACTGCCAGTCTTGATGAAGTTGTTGTAGTGGGTTATGGAACGCAATCAAGAGTCAAAACTTCTTCTGCTGTTGCTAAGTTAGATTATCAGGGTGTTGAAGAAATCCCAAATGCTTCTTTTGAACAAGCATTAACAGGGGTATTACCTGGTGTGAGGGCAGTCGAATCCACAGGTAAGCCAGGTGGGGATAGCAAAATTGATATTAGAGGTATTGGTACGCTAACTGCCGGCTCAAATCCTTTGATAGTTTTAGATGGTTTGCCATTACCTTCAGGAGTAGGATTAGATGCCATTTCTGGAAATGATATTGCATCTGTTGATATTTTAAAGGATGCAGCTTCAGCCTCAATATATGGCTCTAGAGGGGCAAATGGAGTTATACTTGTCACTACAAAAGAAGGGAGATTTAATGATAAAGCTGAGTTTACTTTTGATGTAAGTACTGGTATTCAAACCGTTTCTAATAAAATTGATTTTATGGATGGTTATGAACTTGCAAGATATCAAGCAGCCAGTTTAAATAATGCATGGGAAGACCTAGGAGGGTCGGCTTCAGATCCTAATAGTGTGAGACCAATTAAATATCAATTACCTCCTTTTATGTTGCCTTACCTAAATAATGAACCAGGTCTGCCAAATACAGATTGGCAAGACGTTGTTTTTAGAAATGCAACTATAAACAATTACCATTTTTCAGTTAAAAAGGGGTCAAAAAATTTAAAATACTATATCTCCGGTGGTTATCTGGATCAAGAAGGAATCATTGTTGGTACTGGTTATGAAAGGTTCAACCTCAGAGCTAATTTAGAAGCTAACATAAGTGACCGTCTTACTT
Source organism: Seonamhaeicola sp. (assembly GCF_028281565.1). Taxonomy (GTDB): domain Bacteria; phylum Bacteroidota; class Bacteroidia; order Flavobacteriales; family Flavobacteriaceae; genus Seonamhaeicola. The sequence goes on along the minus strand of NZ_JANQJQ010000011.1, from coordinate 147,480 downwards.
TTGGTATGAATTTAAGCCCGTCATTTTCAACTTCAGATGAGATTATTGAAGGAGGTCATTGGCAGGATGGACTTCTGATAGGTATCAATATGTCATTACCTTATTTTTCACCATATGATTCAGAAGGAAACCTAGCCCAAAGTACACAAATTACTGAAGGGATACCTTATGGGATGAGGGGAGTTGTAAACCCTTTGGCATTAGCCACTCAAATCGATAGCGAAGAAAATCGCTTTAACCTTTTTGGAGGTATATATTTTGATTACGAATTAATAGATGGTCTTAATTTTAAGACGTATTTAGGAGGAAGTTATTTTAATACTACGAACAGGTTCTTTAGACCAAGTTCGGCAGCTAGTTATGTAGATGCTGGCCCTACAACTGCATTAGGACGTAAAAGAGATGACCTAAATAGAAATTACTTGTTTGAAAATACACTGTCTTATAACAAAAAAATAGGTGATCATACTATTAATGGTCTTTTAGGATTTTCATACCAAAAAGATAATTTGTTTATAGATAATATCATTGCGGAAGGATTTTCAGATGACAATGTAAGAACGCTAAATGCAGGAACAATTGTAAGTGCTACCAACAGAGCTACTGGTAATTTTAGGTTACAAGAGACGGGTACATGGGAGGAAGAATCTGCATTGGTTTCCTACTTCGGAAGAATTCAATATGATTACAAAGACAAGTATTTACTGGCTGCTTCATTGAGAAGGGACGGGTCTTCAAGATTTGGTAAAAACAATAAATATGGATGGTTTCCCGCTATTTCAGCTGGTTGGAGAGTATCTCAAGAGGATTTCTTTGATGTAAATGGTATAGATGAATTAAAGATTAGAGCTAGTTGGGGTCGTACCGGTAATGACAATATACCTAATTACGGAGCAATTCCTTTAGTTCGACAAGGTGGTTATGTATTTGATGACAGTCAGGTAAATACCTATGAATTGGATACTTCGCCTAACGCGAATCTATCTTGGGAAACAAACGAAACTTTAGATATAGGTTTTGAGTTGGCAATTCTAGATAACAAGGTTAAGATTGTTGCAGATTATTATGATGCCAAAACTTCAAATCTATTATTAAATGTTCCAACACCAGCATCTGGTGGATATTCAACTTCCTTAAAGAACTTTGGTGAAATTAGTAATAAGGGATTTGAGTTGAACGTACTAGGTGATTTCAAAATTGGTGATGTTAGATGGAGTCCTGGCTTTAACTTTTCAACGAACAAAAATGAAGTGCTAAAACTTGGTCCTGGTCAGGATGAAATTAGTTCGGTGTTCCTTCATTTAACAAGAGTGGGTGACCCAATCGGTATGTTCTATGGCTATAATCACATTGGTTTATATGAGACAGCTTCAGATTTGGCAAGTTCAGCTTCTTATCCTGGAGCAACTGTAGGTAACTATAAGTATGAAGATGTGAACTCAGATGGAGTTATTGATGCTAATGACAGAACGATAATAGGAGATCCTTATCCGGATTATACGTTCGGTATTACAAACAAATTTGAATACAAGAATTTTGATTTGAGCTTCTTAATTCAGGGTGCTCAAGGTTATGATTTATTTTTAAATGGTCAATTTGTTAATTACACGCCTCGTGTTCAGGGAAGTATATTTTCTGAAATCAGTGATAACTATTTTATCTCTGAAGGAAATCCTAATAATGGTGAATATGCAAGACCAACTAGAGATGAGATCGGTGGAGGTTTTTCTCAAAACTCTGATTTAAAAATAAAAGATGCCTCTTATGTAAGGTTGAGAAATATTACGCTTGGGTATAACCTTGGTGAAAGTATACTTGATAAATTACCTTTTGAAAGAGCAAGATTGTACGTGTCCGGTAAAAATTTAATTACATGGACCGATTATCCATTGTACAACCCCGAAACTAATCCACAACCTAATGGTAATGGAGTGCTTGAACCGGGTATGGATTGGTCTGGGTATCCTGTAGAGAAATCAATTTCATTTGGTTTGAAGTTAACTTTTTAAATAGCATAAAAATGAGAAAATATATAATATATAGCTTAATAATCACATTTACCTTTTTTGTTTCGTGCGACAAAGAACTTGATTTAGAGCCGATATCAGAAACGGGATTTAATGGTGCTTTCGATACTGCTGTGGATATTGAAAATGCTGTAGCAGGTGTATACAGTGGTTTACAGACAATAGAACAATATGGATATCATTTTTCATTCTTTTCAGAAGTAAGATCTGATAATACTAATCTGGAAGACTTAACTGTTAATGCCGGTCAATTTGGAAACTTTGAGACATTTTCATTAGAATCAGCTAACAGGAGGATTAATGAAACATGGGTAAGCATGTATCAAACCATTCAGCAGGCCAACTTAGTTTTAAATAGAATTGATTTAGTGGATGATATGAGTGAATCAACAAAAACTAAGCGCAAAGGAGAAGTTCGCTTTATAAGAGCTCTGACATATTTCAATATGGTGAGATTTTGGAGTGATGTACCGTTGATATTAACAGAGACTGAAGATGCTTTCGAGTCCTTCCAACATGCTAGGACACCATCCTCTCAGGTATATACTCAAATAGAAAATGACCTAATCCAATGTATAACAGAATTACCAGCTACTCCAGATAATATTGGAAGAGTTACGGAAGGTGCGGCTCAAGCACTTTTGGGTAAAGTATATTTAACACAAGGGAAGTTTTCAGAGGCGGTATCTGCTTTACAGGATGTCGTGGGGAATTATTCTTTGTTGCCTAATTTTGAAGATGTTTTTAGTACGGAAAACAGTGCGGAATCTATTTTCGAAATACAATATAAAAGTGGAGGTTTTGGAGAAGGAAGCTCTTTTTCTAATAATTATGCGCCAAGATCTGCAGGACCGGAACTTGGTATTAATGGGACGACCTTAGGCGATAACATACCTACACAAGAATTATACGATTCATTTGATGTGGCAGACCTTAGAAGAGACGTAACAGTAAAATCCATTCTTGATGGTCGTTTCTATTCAGGTAAATTAGTGAGTCCGGTTGCTTCTCAAGGTGACAGTGACAAAAATTTCATTGTGTTAAGGTATGCTGATGCTTTACTTATGTTGGCTGAAGCTTTAAATGAAGTTTCATATGACCCTTCAGGTCTTGCTTTCACATATTTGAATCAAATACGCCAAAGAGCTGGATTAGCTGATTTAACTAATATCCATTTGCCGGATCAGGAAAGTTTTAGGATGGCAGTGTCCAATGAAAGAAGATGGGAATTAGCTACAGAGAATCATAGATGGTTTGACCTTGTTAGAACCGGAAAGGCTGTAGAAGTTATGAATACTCACTTTATAACTGAAGGTGAGCCCTATTCAATGAATGAAAACAACACGCTTTTCCCAATTCCTCAAACCCAAATAGACGCAAGTTCTGGTTTACTTACTCAGAATTCAGGTTATTAAAAGTCATAGTTTAGTTTTAATTGAGTTTAGTCTTTTAGAGGGGAGAAATTATTTCTCCTCTCTTTAAATCAATTCGATGCAACAATGTTTGATAAACTTTTCTGCAAATCAAGGTGTGTAGAAAAAGGGGGTTCTTAAAATGTGTATCAAAAACATAATAACTGAACGAACGAGTAACTAAGATAAAATTAAAATGAAATACAGAATCATTATAGTATTGGTACTTATTATGTTTTCATGTAGGAATCAAAAACCTTCTGATAATACCAATATTGAAGTAAATAAAATTGAATCACTTCTTAATTTATTTAGAACGCCATCTAAGGATTACATACTTATAGGGGCCCATAGGGGTGATTGGAGAAATTCACCGGAAAATTCATTACAGGCAATTAGAAACTGTATCAAGATGGGGATTGACCTGGTGGAAATAGATGTAAGAAAAACTAAAGACGGAGAACTAGTAGTTTTTCATGATGAAACATTGGATAGAATGACAGATTCATCAGGAGAGGTAAAGGATTTTTTATTGGATTCATTAGTAAAGATTCCTTTGTTAAATGGTATTGGTCAGGAAACTAAATTTACTATCCCAACATTAAAAGAGGCACTGGAAGAAGCGAAGGGTAAAATACTGGTAAAGTTAGATAAGTGTTATGATCACATTCCTCAAGCCTATAGCATTGTTAAGGATTTAGAAATGCAAAATCAGGTAATATTTATTACAACCAAGACCTATAGCGATTCAAAAAAAGATTACGGAACTACAATTGATGAGATATTGCTTATGCCGGCATTTAATTGCACTTCTCTGGAGGATGTTCCGTCGTTTGTCCAGGGGCATATTGATAATAACGATCCGGTGGCCTTTGAAATTGGATTTGATTCGGAGGATTGTCCTTCAATAAATGCTTTTGATCAGATAAAAGAGAACCAACACGCTATATGTGTAGATGTGCTTTGGGCTTCCCTTTGTGCTGGGCATGATGACAATCTTGCAGTAGAAGATCCTGAAGGATCGTGGGGTTGGGTAATAGAAAGAGGAGCTAATATACTCATTACTGATAGGCCAAGAGATTTGTTGGAATATTTAAAATCAAAAAATCTGCATAACTAAACTAAAATAGCTTAGAAGCATAAATATCATACTTCTTTAGGAATGCATCATAATTACTCGAGTTTAAAACGGAGTGATAAGACATTTTCTTATAAGTATTCATCCATCAACTCATTATTCAAGAATAAGTTAAATATATATAATGAAGATATCAGCAATAGATTTAGTAGTAATTCTCGTTTATTTAATTGGTATTGTCCTTGTCGGGTTATGGTCAACCCGCAAATCAAAAATGACAAGCGAGAACTATTTTCTTGCCGGAAGAGGTTTGGGGTGGGCTAGTATTGGAGCAGCATTATTTGCTTCAAATATATCTACAATACATTTAACAGGACTAGCAGCAGATGGTTACAGGTTAGGCTTAGTAGCCGGAAATTGGGAATGGATGGCAACCTTTACGCTGGTACTCTTGGGAATTGTATTTGCACCTTTTTACTTTAAAACAAAAATATCAACCCTTCCGGAATTCTTGGAAAAACGTTTTGATGGTCGTTCAAGAACCTTATTGGCTTTTATGGCCATTCTCGGGGCGTTGTTTATTCATATAGGTATCAGCTTATATGCTGGGGCCGTGGTATTCCAAAACTTTTTTGGACTAAACGTTTATGTCTCCATACTTGTTATCTCTGCGGTGACTACCATTTATACGGTTGCAGGAGGTTTAAAAGCAGTAGTAATTACAGAAAACGTACAAACAGTAATTCTTCTAGTTGGTTCCTTAATATTAACATTTCTGGCGGTAGCAGCTGTTGTAGATACGGGTATAGATAGTGTAGAATCATTAAAGGCGGCCTTAAAGCCTGGGCAATTAGAAATGCTCCATTCAGGAGAATCTCTAATAGGAAAAGAAGAAGGTTACCCTTGGTATGCCTTTCTTTTGGGGTATCCCGTTTTGGGAATTTGGTATTGGTGTACAGATCAAACTATAGTACAAAGAGTCTTAGGTGCAAAATCAGAGAAAGACGCACAATATGGGCCACTATTCGCTGGCTTATTAAAAATATTACCAGTTTTCCTTTTAATTCTTCCGGGAGTACTGGCTTACGTTTTATTCAAAGAGCAAATAGCACATCCAAATGATACCTTACCGGTTTTAATCAATCAACTATTACCTATTGGTTTAAAAGGTGTTTTTGCAGCTGCTTTACTTGCGGCACTTATGAGTACTATTGCTGCGGCCCTGAATAGTTGTTCTACACTGGTGGCTGTCGACATTGTGAAGAGAATAAAACCTGATACACCAGATCTGAGACAGGTGAAGATAGGCCGTTATACGGCTGTTGTTGTAATGATTGTTGCCATTCTTTGGTCAACGCAAGGAGGTAAGTTCGGAAGTATTTTTCAGGCTATAAATGATATAGCTGCTGCATTTGCTCCACCTATTTCTGTGGTTTTCCTGCTAGGGGTGTTCTATAAGCGTGGGACCAAAGAAGCATCTTTTTACACCTTGGTATTTGGGTTTGTTATGGGGCTAGTACTTTTCATTTTAGACTTTGAACCGATTAGTGGTTTTAAATATGTAACAGATGGCTTGGGGGTTCACTTTTTAATGCGTGCCTGGTGGATGTTCTGTATCTGTATGGTGGTATTTATACTAATTAGTTTATGTACACCAGAACCCGACCGCGAATTAATAGAAAACACCACTTGGGGTGGTTCAAAAATTAAAATGGTAAAAAAGAGTAAAGACTGGATTACCCCTAAAAACTTAGCAATAATCCTCATAGTTCTAATGGTTGTGTTGTATGCAATAATGGGATAAAAAAAATTAAGACTTAAATAAAATGAGACAAGCAATTATGCCCCAACCAGGGACAATAATAATAAGGCAAGTTGAGGCTCCGGGAGAGGTGTCAGCAAACGAAATAAAACTTGCTATAAAAAAAATTGGTGTATGTGGTAGTGATATTCATGTATACCACGGAAAACATCCTTTTACCTTTTATCCCGTTGTTCAAGGACATGAATATAGTGGGGAAGTGGTAGAAGTAGGTGACAATGTAACGAAGGTGAAAGTGGGGGATAAGGCCACAGCGCGTCCACAATTGATCTGTGGCAAATGTGAACCATGTAAAAAAGGGAAGTATAACATTTGTGATGTCTTAAAAGTTCAGGGCTTTCAATCGCCGGGAACAGCTCAGGATTATTTTATCGTACCTGAAGATAGACTGATCAAATTACCAGATTCATTTGCTTATGAACAAGGAGCTCTGGTAGAGCCTGCGGCAGTTGCCACGTATAGCACAAAGAAGGCTGGAGATTTAAAAGGGAAGAATGTGGTTGTTACTGGAGCAGGCCCGATAGGAAACTTGGTGGCCCAATGTGCCAGGGCAAGAGGTGCCAATGTATTGATTACGGATATTAGTAATTATAGGCTTCAAAAGGTCATGAAATGTGGTATCAAACATATAAATAATCCAATACATGAAAAATTGGATAAGGCCTTAAAAAGGGCCTTTGGTTCCAAAGGTTTTGATGTGGCTTTTGAATGTGCAGGTGTTGAAGTAGCTCTGGACACGTTGGTGCAGAATATAAATAAAGGAGGCGATATCATAGCGGTAGCAGTATATGGAGATAGGCCAAAAGTAGATGTGTCTGTTTTAGGTGATAGAGAACTACGCTTAATAGGAACACTTATGTATAAACATGAAGATTATGAAGAAGCAGTTGAAATGATTGGTTTGGGTGCTATAAAAACGGATCCATTAATAACGGCGCATTTCGATTTTGAAGATTATCATGAGGCATATAAATATATTGATAAACGAGGCGATAAAACGTTAAAAGTTGTTATCGATTTTTAGATGGATAGGGATATGAACATAATCGCTATTGGAGAAGTTCTATGGGATATATTTTCCAAAGGAAAACGGTTAGGCGGAGCTCCTGCAAATTTTGCTTTTTACTGTAATGAATTGGGGCAAAATGCATATTTAGTAAGTGCAGTAGGGGATGATGATTTAGGGAAAGAACTGCTACAAAATATTCCGATTTGTAGTGAGCTTATAGCAGTTAATTCAAAACCTACAGGTCGCATAAATGTTCAATTAAAAAATGGCATACCTACCTATAGCATACACGAAAAAGTGGCCTGGGACTATATGGAATTAAATGACTCGCTAAAAACGCAACTTAGTAAATCTAAGGCTATTTGTTTTGGCTCCTTGGCGCAACGGAATGCAAAATCGAAAAAAACAATACATAGGGTTTTGGACAAAGCCCCAGACGGATGCTTAAAAGTTTTCGACGTCAATTTGCGTCAGAACTATTATTCAAAAAAGGCCTTGGAAGAGTCTCTTAAGAAGACAAATCTGTTAAAGATTAACGATGAGGAATTAGAGATTCTCTCTACGCTTTTCGGTATTTCAGGGAGTGAAATTGAAAGGGCTAAAACTTTAATGAAAACCTATGGTGTAGAATCATTGGCTTTGACAAAAGGTACTTCAGGTAGCTATTTCCTCAGGGGTAAAGAGATAGACTATCAACCAATTATAAAAACCATAGTTAAGGATACGGTAGGAGCAGGAGATGCATTTTTAGCGGGATTGGTTTCAGGACTGTTAACTGGGCTTTCAATTAATGCTGCCCATAAACAAGCTTGTAAAGTATCCTCATTTGTGTGCGCTCAAAATGGGGCTATGAATCCCCTGAAAAATATTAATTAAAAAATTAAATAACGATTAAATAGAATGAAAGCATTTAATTATCATCAACCTACGGAAATTATTTTCGGAAAAGGACGTATTGAAGAAGCAGGAGAAATAGTAAAAAAATACGGAAGTAGGTGTTTGCTAGTTACCACACCTGAAATACCAGTGTTGTCAGCAATGTACTCTAGGGTTAAATCAATTCTTGAAAAGGAGGGGATAGCAGTAGCCCATTTCGATCAGGTTATTCCAAACCCAACCACAGAAACCAGTGCCTTGGGTACTGAAATGGCAAGAAACCATAAAGCAGATGTAATTTTAGGATTAGGTGGTGGTTCCAGTATGGATGCCGCAAAAGCTACTGCGGTAGAAGTAACACATGAAGGTTCGGCATGGGATTACCTATTTTACAAAAAAGAACCGACAAAAAAAACATTACCGATAATAGCCATCAGTACAACTTCTGGAACAGGTTCTCAAGTGACTCAAGTCTCGGTAATCACTAATACTGAAAAGCGTGATAAAAGTGCACTATATCATTCATTAATCTTTCCAGAAGTCTGTATTGTAGACCCGGATTTAATGACTACGCTTCCGCCATTTGTTACAAAGACAACAGGGTTTGACGTGTTCTGTCATGCATTTGAAAGTACCTTACATCCAAATAGGGGAGCATACATTGATTTATTGGCTTGGGAGGCTATCGAAATAGTTGCAGAGTTTTTGCCTAAAGTACTCAAAGACCCCGGCAATATTGAATATAGAGAAAAAATGGCATGGGCAGATACACTAGCAGGCTTATGTATAGCCAGTGCAGGTGTAACATTACCACATGGTATGGGAATGGCAATAGGTGGAATGTATCCGCATGTAGCCCATGGTGAATCTTTGGCCATTGTGTACCCCACCTGTGTGGAATATACTTCTCAGGCTGCTCCTGAGCAACACGCTAAAATGGCTAGAATTTTTAATCCGAATTTAATTGGTAAATCAGAAAAAGAATGTGCGGCTGGAGCGGCAGACGCTATTAAGACATTTCTTAAGAATATAGATTTATATAAAGGACTCAAAGATGTTAATGTGCCGGAATCTGAAATAGAAGCATTGGCAGAGCAGTGCATGGTATTGCCAGACTATAAGGGAAACCCAAGAGTAGCAACAAAAAATGAAATGATAGAGCTGGTCAAAGGTTCTTACCAGGTACGGTAGGTACTGGCAAGCATATATGGTTTTCCGGCCGCCCCCTGTAACCTATACCAAAAGAACGTCATATGAATGAGAAAAGGTCAAATACGGTCAATTCCAGTTACTTAAACAGGCTCAACAAAATAAGTGTTTTGCGCCTTATCAGGAATGAAGGGCATATTAGCCGTGCAGAAATTGTGAAACGAACGGGGTTGAGCGCCCCTACGGTCACAAGGATTTCAGGTGACCTGATCGTCAAGGAGAAACTAGTCACTATGGTAGGGGAAGGAGCGTCAAGCGGCGGCAGGAGGCCAAAAATGTTAAGGTTCAGCTCAAGGGAGAACTTTGTAATAGGGATAGAATTAGGTACGGGGTACATACGCGGGGCACTGTCAGACCTGGACGGAAAGTTCATTGTAGAACTCCAGGTCTCCACAGGGTCCAAAGGTGCTGGAGAAAAAGTGATGGAACAGATCGGGGACATCGTGGACACCCTGATATCACGTGGGGGAGATAAGGGGGCAAAGGTGCTTGGGATCGGGCTGGCAGAAGCAGGTTCGGTAAATGGACAAACCGCTATCATAGAACGGCCCCCGGTTTTTAACTGGAAAAACGTAGATATCATAAACGGACTGAAGGCATATACGCAATTGCCGGTTTTTTGTGATAACGTGCCCCGCCTGATAGCTTTGGGCGAACTTTGGTATGGTATAGGGAGCAGGTACAGGGACTTTATATGTGTAGATATAAATAATGGTATAGGAGCAGGGATCATTATAGAAGGAAAGCCGTTTTTCGGGGCCAACGGATATGCAGGGGAGCTGGGATGGCCCATTGTGGACGATGAGGGCAATTCTATCGGAACGATGGAAGTCCCCTTGGGGGACGGGGAAACATTAAAGTCCCTTGACAGAGCCATTGGACACTTGGCGATATGTTTGGATACTTTGATCAAGCTGTTCAACCCGGAATGCATCGTGCTATCGGGAAGGCCCTTGAGGGCAAAAGGGGGCCTGAGGGATAGACTGGAAAATGAGGTCAGGAAGTACTCCGTGGCAAACCTTTCAGCAGGGGCAAGGTTTATGGGGCCATCCTTTGGGGAAAATGCCGTGTTGATGGGTGCATTTTCGCTGATTCTTGATAGGGTTCTTGACTTGGAGATTGGAGTTACTTAGACTATCCTAAGATACGATGGTAAAAGCAGGTGTTGCCAAAGATATAGAAATGCCTAAGTCTGAAATAGAAGCCTTGGCTAAACAATGTATGGTATTACCCGATTATAAAGGAAACCCCAGAGTGGCCACGGAGACTGAAATAATAGAACTGGTAGAGGATTCATACTAAGTTAATTTAAAAACGAAAAAGAGGATAAAATAAAACAGTCTTATGAGAATTAAATTTTTAGGTGCGCTGCTTTTAACATTCTTGCTAATGGTTGGCTGTAGAGATAGACATATTAAACGAGTTGGAATGGTCATTAAGATTAAACCGGAAATGACAAAAGAGTATAAAAAACTTCATACCGATTCCAATCCAGGAGTGAGAGATTTGCTTACTAAATATCACATAGAGAATTTTTCGATCTTTCTACAGCAAATTGATTCTGTGGAGTTTTATGAATTTGGATACTACGAATATACTGGCTCAGATTTTAAAGAAGACATGGAACAAATGGCCAAAGAAGTAAGAACCATTGAATGGTTGAAAATCTGTAATCCCATGCAAATACCTTTGGAAGGAAGTAATGGTTGGACCGAAATGGAACAAATATACTTCAATGAGTGAAATGAATAATGTATTCGGGACTTTCCTATAACAAGGATCAAAACTAGTTCTAAGAAAGTATGCTGGTTAACTAGGTTTTAAGGTCAAGAGTAAACCTCAATTAGCCTTTCATTGGTGTGCTTTAATGTCGTGTCAAAATCTTGTCGAATATGCTAAAGATAAAATAATGGAAAGAAGAAAATTTATAAGAAATGGTGTTTTAACTGTGTTGGGGGGTCCGACCTTATCCTCTTTTGGGACAAAGTTTATCGGTGAGAGAGCCAATAATTGGAAAAATAAAAAGGCCAAAAACATTATCATGTTAATCAGTGATGGAATGAGTTCAGGAACTTTAAACATGGCAGATTTATATTTATCCCGAAAAATGGGGACAGGCAGTAATTGGTTGCAATTATACAAAGATAACCAAGTGGAAAGAGCCTTGATGGATATGGGGTCAGCAAGTTCCATTGTAACCGACTCAGCTGCTGCTAGTTCGTCTTGGGGAGGTGGCTTCCGTATTAAAAACGGAGGATTGAACTATGGAGTTAATGGTGAATTCCATATGCCACTATGGCAAAAGTTTAAAGCCGTAGGGAAAAAAGCTGGCTGTATAACCACAGTACCTATTACTCATGCGACACCTGCAGGCTTTTGTGTATGCCAAAAAACAAGGGGTGATCAGGCTAGCGTTGCAGAGAAATATTTGGAACAAAAGTTTGATGTGATGATGGGAGGGGGTAACAAGTACTTTTCATCATATAAGAGAATGGATAAGAAAGACATGTATAGAGCCTTTGAAGAGAAAGGTTACCAAGTTGTGCGTACTCGTCAAGAAATGTTTTCTGCTACAAATAATAAAAAACTACTGGGTGTTTTTGCTGAAAATGCTCTGCCATACTCTAGAGACAGAGAAGGTGATAGCGAACTTACAAAGAGTGTCCCCAGTTTGGCAGAAATGACGAAAAAAGCAGTAAATATATTGAAGGAGCACCCTGAAGGATTTGTTCTGCAAGTAGAGGCAGGTAAGGTAGATTGGGCGGCGCATGGCAATGACATTTCTGGCTTGTTATACGACCAGATGGCATTCGATGAGGCTATAAGAGTAGCTATGGAATTTGCTGGAAGCGATGGAGAAACACTGGTTATTATTACCACAGATCATGGAAATGCTAATCCAGGAGTTATCTATGGGGAAGAAGCAAACAGCAATTTTGACTCAATACAAGGATATAGACACACCAACGAATGGATTCTTAATGGAATAGGGAAAGAAACATCTTTAAAAAGCATTAAGGAGCGAGTGGTCTATGCCAATGGATTTGCAATGACCGATAATGAGGCTAGGGCTTTATTATCATATTATAATAATTTAAAAGTTGAAGATGGGCTTTATAATCCCAAAAAGCTACCCTTTAAGGTATTAGCTGAAATTCAAAAGCAACACAATTCAGTGGGGTGGATAAGTATGCAACATTCTGCAGATTATGTAGAGTTGGCAATTTATGGCCCAGGAAGCCATTTGTTGAAACCCTTTATAAAAAATACTGATTTACACTATTTAATGTTAGAGGCGACTGAAATTGAAAATAAATTCTAACAAAAAGACAATTACCATAATTAAAATAATGTAGAACAAATTTCTTTAAATGAATAAGCTAAATATCAAAATATCACTTTTCTTAATTTATTTTGTTTTTGCTGCGCTACTAAATAGTGTCGGTATTTTGGTTGAGCGTTCTCAGGAAGTGTATGGCGTATTAAAAGCTGAAGCTGCAATTCTTGAACCTTTCAAAGATATATCAATAGCTGTATGCTCATTCCTTGTTGGTATTTTTCTCCCTAAAATAGGATATAAAAAAGGGTTGCTTATTAGTTTAATAATTGTTTTTGTTGGTTGCCTGGGCATGTATTTCAGTAACATATTTTGGGCGGTAAAAATATTATTTGCCTGTGTTGGAATGAGCTTTGCAATAGTGAAAGTAGCCGTTTTTACATTAATCGGTTTTGTGACTGATTCAGAGGAAGGCCATAGTCAATTAATGAGTTTGGTTGAAACGGTTTTTATGTTGGGGATAATTTTTATGTACGTCATTTTTCCACTTTTTTTTGATGAAAATGACGAAAATGCATGGTTAAGAGGTTATCTGTTAATGGCTGGTATTATTGCAGTTTCGTTCTTCATTATACTGTTTTCAAAATTTCAAATTGAATCACAGCCAAATGAGCAGTTATTGTCAATAAATTCTAAAGTGCTTGTGAAACTGCTTGCAAATTCCAGGGTCTGGCTTTTTGCCATCTTTGCCTTTTTTTATGTGATGACAGAACAAGGTATAATGACATGGTTACCTACTTTCAACAAGGAAGTGCTACATATTACCCCAAAGTTGGCAACTCAAATGGCAGTAATTTTAATGATATCTTATGCAGTAGGTCGCTTTCTAACGGGGATTCTCGTCAAACGAATAAAATGGTATTATATAGCTTCAAGTGGTGTAGTTATTTCTGCATTGTTGGTCTTGTTAGTGTTGCCAATGGCTCAGAATATAAACGCAACAAGTTTTGATAGTATATTCTCCTTGCCCATAGTGTCATTTTTGTTCCCCCATAATAGGCTTGTTTTTAGCTCCGCTTTACCCACTAGTGAATTCAACGGTATTGTCGAGTGTAGATGTCAATTATCATAGTACGTTGGCAGGGATTCTGGTCTTTTTTTCAGCAATTGGAGGCACATGTGGATCCCTTATAATAGGTGTAATGTTTGACGAATACGGTGGAGACAGAGTGTTCTACCTGTCTTTAATTCCATTGTCTATTATTCTGTTTACAATTATCAAACTACGTAAAAAAAATTAAGCAATTATTATGGAATTTGAACTTGATATAAAAAATACAGTCAAGAGTCTTTTAAAACAAGAAGACACTGATAATGATAAAAAAATTACAATTGAAGACAAGGGGCCAAAGGAATTTACTATTGACTCAACCTTAGGAGTTCAATATGTATTAAAAGGAACATATTACTTGTCTAACCTTTTACAAGAGCTGATTATTCATGAAAATAAGGGTAATATAATCGCAAAGATTAACCTCAATAAGATAGAAGAGTTGCCTGTGGAACGCATTTCCAGAATGATTAGGGATTATTATTGGAGCGGGTTAACAAGAACCATGGATGCTGATGGGATTTTGGGTTTATTTCATGATTCAAAGAATAGTGAATTAACTTCAGATTCATTAAGAATCTATGTGCCATACAAAGATAATGTAGCATATAAATATTTTAAATCTCTTGAACGGCAATTTCCTATTAAGACAATAAGATTACCAAAGGAAGTCACTCCTAAATATGTTAAGCAGATAAACGACAAACCAGGAATATTAGCGTTAAAGTTTGAAGAGGTTAATGGAAAATTAAAAGGCGTTCCATTTGTAGTTCCTGGAGGTAGGTTCAATGAGATGTATGGCTGGGATAGTTATTTTGAATCAAAAGGTCTCATCTTGGATGATAAAGTTCATTTATCAAAAGCTATGGCCGATAATTTTCAATATGAAATTGAGCATTATGGCAAGATTCTCAATGCAAATAGATCTTATTATTTAACGCGTACGCAACCACCTTTATACTCTAGCCTAATAAGAGAAGTTTTTGAGGAAACACAGGATAAAAATTGGCTGAAAAGTCATTTGAAAACTGCTATAAAAGAATACCAAACAGTTTGGATGGCTAAAGGGAAAAGGCTCACTAGTAATGGCCTGAACAGATATTACGCAGAAGGTATAGGTTGCCCTCCGGAATGCGAAGAAGGACATTTTGATGCGATCTTCAATCAGTTCTCAGGGACATTACAGATTTCTGCAAAAGAGTATGAATCACGATATCGTGAAGGTATTATTTTCAATGATGAACTTGATAATTATTTTGTACATGATAGAAGCGTTAGAGAGTCTGGACATGATACTTCATATAGAATTGAAGGAGTTTGCGCAAATATGAATTTGGTAGAACTAAATGCAATGCTCTACAAGTATGAAACGGATTTTGCTTACCTGATTATAGAAGTTTTTGAAGGTCAATTTTATTCATATTCAAGTGAGTATTGGTTGAATAAGGCAAGCAAAAGAAAGGAACTTATGAATGACTTCCTTTGGAGTGAAACAAGGGGAATGTATTTTGATTATAACTTTATTGAGGAGAAAAAATCCAATTTTATTGGTGCCACCACATTAATACCGTTATGGGCGAAGGTTTGCTCTAAAGAACAGGCTAGGGTTTTAGTTGAAACGGCATTACCGTTATTAAAGGAAAAGGGGGGTGTGGTTGCTTGTACGAAAGAAAGTAGAGGTAATATTTCCAAAGATAGGCCTCAACGTCAATGGGATTACCCTTTCGGGTGGGCTCCTCATCAAATTATGATTTGGGAAGGACTATTAAATTATAATTTCAATGATGAAGCTCAGGAACTCATATATAGATGGCTATATATGATTACTCGTAATGCAGTAGATTATAATGGAACCATTCCTGAAAAGTATGATGTGGTTGAAGCAACCCATAAAGTATTTGCCGAGTATGGTAATGTTGGCACAAATTTTCAATATATAACTAGAGAAGGTTTTGGTTGGATGAACACTTCTTACCAATTTGGATTATCTTTATTGGGTGAGCAGTTGAGAAATCAACTTAATCAACTATTGCCTCCAAAAGAGATTTTTCAGCGTTGAATAATGAAACATGATGTTTTAAATATGTAATTCCAATAGTTGTTGTTTAGATAGGTTACACAGTTGTAAATTTTATTTCATGAGTTTACAAATTGTAGTGGTAACCCTTTTTTAAGGGAGGTAAATCCCAGAAATAACCGGGATTCGGAGGGTTTTAAACTCCTCTTTCTTCCAGTTTCATTTGGACACTGCTAGCGTTGTCAGAACCTGAAATACTGAAATAAGTTCGGCGCAGACAAGTTCAGGTTGACAAAAAACTTCTTTTTAACTGTCTATTTATGCTTTTATAAGGTCACCGTGTTAAATTATGTATCTTCATAATGTTTACCGTAATAGTACTTTTTTACTGATATCTAAAAGGGTTGCATACTTACAAGGTCAGGCAATAATTGGATGAATAAATAATTATCTAATAACATTTATTTAATTTTAAATGCTTTTGTTTTCATAGATTTATACGCATTTTTAAATCATCAACAAATTAAAGTATATTAGCTTACTATTTATTAAAAACAGTCATGGTGTCAAATGATGTTGAGATTCTGGAACAACTAAAACTTGGAAACCCTTCAAGTTACAGGGAGCTGTTTGACTTATATTATATGCCACTAAGCGTTTATGCTTTAAAATTTTGCGATTCCTTTGAATTGGCCGAAGATATCGTTCAGGAGCTGTTTATTAAGATATGGGATGAAAAGTTATATATGAAACTTGAGGGTAGTGTGAGTCCTTATCTTTTTAAGTCTGTTAAGAATAACACCTTGCAGGCCATAAAAAGAAGATCAAAGTTCCGTTTCGAAGAAATTGAAGACCAGGTCAACAAGTTAATTGAAGAAGAAAGAATCGATGTAGAGTTTCTTGAAGAAGAAAAGACTAAGCTGATTTCCCAAATAGAAGCGCTGCCGGAAAAGAGTAAACAGGTTTTTAAGGCCATTGTTTTGGAAAACCTTAAATATAAAGAAGTCGCTGAAGAGCTGGGTGTTTCGGTAAATACTGTAAAGACACATTATTCAAGAGCTTTAAAAAAACTTCGTGCGTCTTTAGACGTCATCGTCATTTTGCTCCTGCCTTAAAAAAAATATTTTTTTGTCA
Organism: Seonamhaeicola sp.; assembly: GCF_028281565.1. GTDB lineage: Bacteria > Bacteroidota > Bacteroidia > Flavobacteriales > Flavobacteriaceae > Seonamhaeicola. The sequence goes on along the minus strand of NZ_JANQJQ010000011.1, from coordinate 130,508 downwards.
CCCATTTTTAACCTTTCATTATATAGTTAATATAAGCTATATTATAGATGGCTATAAATAGCTATGAAATGGATTTTAAATGAAGGATATAAATACACATATTTTAAGGCTTATTATATCATATGCGTCGAATGATATTAACGAAGCGGAATTTAATGAATTGAGTCAATGGCTAAGTGAAGACAGTAATAACAAACAACTATTTTCCGAATACCTTTTTCTTTATAAAAAAACGAGGCGAATAAGCCTTTTGAATACTTTGGATAACGACAAGGCCTGGGATACTATAGTGTCTAAGCTGGAGAATCCTCTAGAAAATAACACTAGTGGGAAGGATAGGAAAATCAGGTCGATCAGGCCCTGGCATAAATATGCAGCAGCTGCTGTGCTTGTGGGTGTGTTAGGGACTGCTTACTTTTTTAAAGATAGTTTGCTTAATAGCAGAACAAATCATATTGAACCCCCAGGTATTGTTGATACCAATTTAATAGAACCCGGTACTGATAAAGCGACCCTAACTTTAGCCAATGGAGAGCAAGTCCCTTTAGAAAAAGGTACGTCTTTCCAAACCTCAAATGCCAATAGTAATGGGGAGCAAATTGTTTATGAAGCCGGAGATAGAAAAACAAAAGAACTGGTTTACAATTACCTGACCATTCCAAGAGGCGGGCAGTTTTATATAATGTTGTCAGATGGCACAAAGGTTTGGTTGAATTCAGAATCTCAATTAAAGTATCCCGTAAGCTTTGTAGATGGGAAAACACGTCAGGTGGAATTGGTGTATGGAGAGGCTTATTTTGATGTGTCATCAAGTACGGAAAACAACGGTTCTAAATTTATTGTTTTAAATAAATCTCAGGAAGTAGAAGTCTTAGGTACAGAATTTAACATTAAGGCCTATAAGGATGAAGCCAGCATTTACACTACACTGGTAGAAGGAAAGGTTAAGGTTGGCTATGATGGTAAAAGTCAAAATTTAACCCCAAGTCTTCAATTGAGTTTAGATATAATTAGCAATTCGGCTTCAGTTGCCAAAGTAGATGTTAAAAGTGTAATATCCTGGAAAGATGGCGTGTTTAGTTTTGTAGAAATGCCATTAAAAGACATTATGAAAGTGATATCCAGATGGTATGATGTGGACGTGATTTTTGAAAATAAAGCGCTGGAAACAGTTCAGTTTGTTGGAACACTAAACAAAAGCAGGAGCATTCATGAGGTACTGGCTATTATGAAATCTACCTCATTAAATAATTATGAAATAAATGGGAAGACAATAACACTAAGGTAATATGAATCTGTTTATAAAAATAAAATTGAATACTAACTAATAAAACCACCTAATGCCTATGGAATAAAAACAACAATGAACTAAATAAAAAAAGAGGATAAAGTTTTACCGGCTAAGTACAAGCTCTATCCCCTGTGAAATTATTATCAATTAATTAAAATATTAACTAACTAATAACACACGAATTTATGAAAATTAAATTAACTAGTGCCTGTTTTATACTTAGAAAAAGGCCTTTGATTTACATTATGAGAGCATTCATATTCTTATGTTGCGCTACTATATTTGGATTGTCAACTGATAATGTTATATCTCAAAATTCCAAAATTCAAATCAAGGAGAATAACACATTAACAGTAGATGAGGTCTTCTTGCTAATTATGGATCAAACAGATTACACGTTCTTTTATGAGAAAGGTTTGTTTGACAATTTCCCGAAAGTTCAAGTAAAAAAGGGAATGATAAGTACAAATAAATTGTTGAAACGGAGTTTGTCGAAAGGCGATTTTGATGTTACGGTAACCCCTAATATGGATATTTTTATTGAAGACAGAACGAAAGAAATAGTCATTAAGGAACAAGGGTTTCAGGTCTCTGGTATTGTCGTAGACCAAAACGGCCAACCTTTACCCGGAGCTAACATTGTAGAAAAGGGTACCACAAATGGTACTCAGACCGATTTTGATGGTAATTTTTCTTTAGAGTTAGCTAACGAAAATGCTGTGATAGTAGTGTCATATATAGGGTTTTTAACGCAAGAGATTGCTTTAGCGGGCCAAACCGAATTAACCATAACCTTGCAGGAAGATGCAGCTAAACTGGCTGAGGTAGTTGTGGTAGGGTACGGTACAAGTACCAAAGAAAAGTTCAACGGTTCCGTTTCAAAAATCGATAATGAGAAATTGAACACCTACTCATCTGCAAATTTTGAACAGGCCTTATCCGGTACTATTTCAGGGGTTCAAATATTAAGTGAAGGTAAAAACCCCGGGGACAATTCTGTAATTCAAATAAGGGGTCTCAGCACATTAACAGCAGGTACCAATCCATTAATTGTTGTAGATGGAAATCCATTAAGTGAAGGGTCGTCATTAAGTTCGGTAAATACCAATGATATTGAAACTATTAATATTCTTAAAGATGCGGCTTCAGCAGCCATTTATGGTTCCAGGGCATCCAATGGGGTAATTTTAATTACTACAAAGAAAGGAAGCAGGAATCAAGGGAAACTTAAGATTAATTATAATGGCTATGTTGGTGTTCAGAGCCGGATAGATAAATTTGAATTGGCCGACGCATATGATACTGCACTGTTCGATTTTGATGCCCGCAATTTTGGCTATATATCCGGTGGAGCGGGAAGAAGTATAACGGATGATAACGCTACAAGAGACGCTAATGGTGGAGGAAAAAGAAGTAGGATACCAACCTATCTTCAAGGATACATCGATGGTACCCCCGGGCTTACTAACACCGATTGGGCCGACGCCGTTTTTAGGGATGCGTTTCAACAAAATCATTATATCAATGTTAGCGGTGGAGACGAAAAGAGTAGTTTCTCTGTCTCACTAGGGTATTTAGACCAGGAGAATATCATAATTGATTCAGATTATAAAAGATATACTAATAATATCCGCTTCAATTCGCAGATTAGTGATCGTATAAAGTTTGGTATAAGCGTAAATACCTCAATGGCAGATATTAACCCAACAGGTAACAGAGGTTGGTCACAAACCCGTTTGGGAAGAGGAGAACAAGCAGATCCCGCATTTTCAATTACATTAATGCAGCCCTATTATCCTGTTTATAACCCTGATGGTTCATTGGCTATTGCTGTTCAATTAGATGACAATAACCTAAACTGGGATGGTCCAATTTCCGAAAACACCATAGCTCAGGTATTATTATCTGATTTTACCAGAAAGGAATTTAGGTTATTTGGAAATGCATTTGTAGAAATTGAGCCTATTAACGACCTTAAGTTCAAAACGTCCTTTGGAGGGGATTATAACTCCGGGGTAGAAGAATTCTTTGCACCCTCTACTTTTGGTAATTATAGAACACCGGTAGCCAACAACCAAACGTTGGGCGCAAAATACGATAGCAAAAGAGAAAACTATATTATTGAAAATCTTTTAAGCTATAAGAAAACATTCCGGTCACATACATTCGATGTATTGTTAGGGTATAGCTATCAGCAGGAATTTAGGAACTTTACGGACTTAGAAAGCAGCGACTTTGCCGATAATAACATAAGAAATGTCAGCGGAGCCACAACCATTAACGCCACCTCTACAAGTAGTAAATGGGCTTTGGAATCCTATTTTTCTCGTTTGCAATATGATTTTGACAATAAGTACTTTATTTCAGCATCGATAAGAAGGGACGGTTCATCGCGTTTTGGCGCTAATACAAAGTATGGAAACTTTGCCTCAGCATCTGCGGGTTGGGTTATTAGCAATGAATCTTTCTTTCCTGAAGATAAACTGATCAATTATGCAAAACTTAGGGCAAGTTTTGGTCAGACCGGTAACAACCAAATAGGGGATTTTGGTTCTGTGGCCTTAGTTTCTCCGGATAATTATGTGATAGATGGAACTTTAACTTCGGGAGTTTACACACGTACGTCACCAAATCCCGATTTATCCTGGGAAACCAATACAGCTTTTAACTTCGGTATAGACTTGGGGTTGTTAAAAAATAAGTTGTCTTTTACTGCAGAATATTATACTTCTAATACTACCGATTTGTTACTGGATGTTCCGGTACCCCAACAATCTGGCTTTTCTGAATCTTTACAAAATATTGGTGAGTTGGAAAATAAAGGTGTTGAATTTGAGTTAAGCGGTAGGGATTTTAATATTGGCGATTTGAAAATTGGTTTCAATGCTAACATTTCCCATACATCAAATAAAGTAAAAGCTCTTGGTAATGGGCAAGACCAAATAATATTTAGTACTACAGGATCCGATTTTATTACTAAAGTAGGAGATCCGGTTGCTCAGTTTTACAATCTGAATGTTATAGGTGTGTATAAGTCACAGTCGGAAATAGATAATGATCCCGTAACGCCATTGCCGGGAACTGAAGTCGGGGATTTTATAGTGGAAGATGTTAACGGGGATGGAAGAATCACCACAGATGACAGAACACAACAAGGAGATTTTAATCCGGATTTTACTTATGGATTTGGGTTTGCATTGAATTATAAGGCCTTTGATCTATCTGTTCAGTTCACTGGAGTTGAAGGTAGAAAAGTTTCCGATCATTTGATCAGTCGTACAGAAAGCGGTGAAGGTTTCTTCGTGCCCTCTCAATATTACTTTGATAATTATTACAATGACAGAAATCCGGATGGGTTCTTTAGGAGGCCGGATTTTTCCAGTTTCTCATCTGCCGGAAGAATTACCAGAAAGTCGAGCCTTTCCGTATTAGATGGAGACTACTTTAGATTGAGAAGCCTGCAGCTTGGGTATACATTGCCTAAAAACATAACAGATAGGTTGAGTATTGATAATTTGAGATTGTATTTTACAGGAAACAACCTGTTTAATATCACTAAGTACAGAGGCTATAATGCTGATGGTGTAGATACAAGATCAAATGAAAGACAAACGTTAGGTCGTGGTTATGTCCATTCTGCAAGTCCATTGACTCGGTTTATGGCCGTAGGAATAGATATTAAATTTTAATTAATTAAAAAAAATACTAAAATGAATATCAAACAAAATATTATATATATAACCATAATATTGCTGGTTTTAACCGCTTGCTCGCATAAATTAGACATAGATCCAATAACCCAAAAGTCAGCTAGTAATTTTTATTCCACGGAGCAAGAAATTGAAAGTGCTATAACCGGAGCTTATGCCCAACTTCAGAATGGGGGGCTTTACGGTCTTGATTTAATTGGAGTAGGGGAAATACCGGGAGAAGATACTTTTGAAGAAATTGCAGCCAATGATGGGGGGCGTTTTGGTCAGCTGGATGACTTTTCAACTAACCCTATAAATGATTTAGTAGGTGATATTTGGAGGGAATCCTATGAAGGCATCCAAAGAATTAATATTGTTCTTAATAGAATTAACGATATAGAATACGACAATAGTGCTGTTAAGACCAATAGAATTGGTGAGATGCAATTTTTAAGGGGCTTATTGTACTTCAATCTTGTAAGATTGTATGGAGATGTTCCATTAACGCTTGAAGAGACGACCAATCCTTCGGACTATTTTGGTCAAGGACGGACTCCGGCAGCGACTGTATATTCTCAAATTGAATCAGATTTAAGCGATGCTGTACAAAACTTGCCAACCGGTAAATCTGCAGGAAGACCGGCTAAAGGAGCGGCACAGGCTTTACTGGCCGATGTACAAATGAACCAGGGTAAATATAGTGATGCTGTAACTAATCTTGCTGCCGTTGTTAATTCCGGAGCGTATAGTTTAATGCCAACAACGTCAGATATTTTTGGTATTGCTAATGAAGGAAATTCAGAAATATTATTTGAAGTGCAATTTGCTAGTGGGGTTGATGGCAATAATGAAGGGGAACCCGCAGCATCACAATTTAGGCCATCCGGAACTACGGCAAATGCAAAGGGGCATAATTTACCGTCTGCAGAATTTGTTGCACTTTTTGAATCCGGTGACACCCGAAAAGATGATTATGTGGGTATAGATGCCGCGGCCAATCCCTTTTATTTTTCATTAAAATATGAGGTGTCCGGTACAGGCCCCGATGATGGTGGTAATGACCATATTGTTATCAGGTATGCGGATGTATTGTTAAAATATGCCGAGGCATTAAATGAAACAGGAGAAGCCAATCCTGCTCAATATCTTAATATGGTTAGAAATAGAGCAGGGCTTGCCAATACTACAGCCACTACACAAAGTGACCTGAGAGATGCCATAGAAATGGAAAGAAGGTTTGAATTTATTGGAGAAGGCCATCGCTGGTTTGATTTGAAAAGAACAGGAAAAGCCATACAAACAATGAACGCATGGTTTGCAGCTAATAATATTAATGTGACCATTGATGCCGATAACCTTATTTTACCTGTTCCTCAAAGTCAGCTTGATACAGATCCTGCAATTACTCAAAATGCAGGGTATTAATTAAAAAAGTAGTTTATTTTTTTGAGTTTAGTTTGAAATGAATAGGGAGGATTTTCTCCCTATTCATTAGTCATGCCAACTAGTCTCAATTATTTGAATTAATTCAATGGCTGTCTTGTCAATTCAACCAAGGAAAAGCAATTAAACTTTAACCAAAAATGAAAACAAAACTTTCAATTATAATGCTCTTTTTAGTAGTAATAGCCTGCAATAAAAATGCATCGAAAAAAAGAGAAAAAAATCAAGAGCTATTCAAAACAACTTCAATTCAAAAAAAGATAGATAATCTAAAAGATTCAAAAAATAAAGACATAATAGTTGTTGCACATCGGGCCGATTGGCGCCATGCACCGGAGAACTCTTTACAGGCTATCCAAAATTGTATAGACATGGGGGTGGATATGGTAGAAATAGATGTCAGAAAGACCAGGGATAGCCAGCTGGTGATTATGCACGACAGAACAATAGATAGAACAACTACCGGAAAAGGTTTGGTTAAAAACTGGACATTAGATTCTTTAAAAGCATTGCAATTAAAGGACGGTCTGGGGGTTCCTACGGACCATAAAATCCCAACTTTGAAAGAAGCTTTGGAATTAACAAAAGACAAAATACTTGTTAATCTGGATAAAAGCTATGACATTTTTGATGAATGTTTTGAAGTTATTATGGAAACCGGTACTCAGGATCAGGTATTGGTTAAGGGTGCTAAAAGGAAGGCGGAAGTTGAGAAGGAGTTCGGGCATTATTTAGACAAGGTGATTTTTATGCCTATTGTCAGGCTTCATGAAGCTGAAGCCATGGAGGTGATCGATGAATATATGGAACAGAACCCCCCGATAGCTATTGAGTTTACGGCTAAATATGACACCCTGCAGGGAATTAATAGGTTTAGCGAGCTAAGAGCTAAAGGCACCAGTGTTTGGGTAAATTCCCTTTGGCCGCAGCACAATGGAGGCCATGATGATGAAGAGGCTGTCGAAGATATTAATGTTTATCAGTGGTATATAGATAATCATATAGATATAATCCAAACTGACAGACCACAGTTGTTATTAACATATTTACGCTCAAAAGGACTACATGATTAATGGGGCGCGTTTTTCATATGCTGTTTGAGTTTAGAAGAAGGCATTACGTTTAAGTGGTGCCTTTAACCAAATTAAATAGAAGTATACCATGCTAAAATATTTTCAAAAGTCACTGCCCCATTCAATAACCATTGAAGAAAAAGACCAGAAACGTTTATATAAAAAATTAAAATGGCAGGTATTTATCTCGGCTACTTTGGGTTACGGCTTATACTACGTCTGCAGACTAAGTTTAAACGTCGTAAAAAAGCCTATAGTAGATGCCGGTATTTTAACAGAGACTGAACTGGGTTTAGTCGGTTCCGCCTTATTTTTCACCTATGCCATAGGAAAATTGACCAATGGTTTTTTGGCAGACCATAGCAACATAAGGCGATTTATGAGTATAGGCTTATTAATATCAGCGCTGGCAAATATGATAATGGGTTTTACCGGGACCTTTGTGTTTTTTGCCATATGTTGGGGCATTAATGGTTGGGTACAATCCATGGGAGCACCTTCAAGCGTCGTATCCCTGTCGAGATGGTACAAAGATAAAGAACGAGGAAGCTTTTATGGGTTTTGGAGCACCAGCCATAATATAGGTGAAGCCCTGACCTATATTTTAACTGCAGTGGTTGTATCGTATGCCGGTTGGCAATGGGGTTTTAGAGCTGCCGCTATAGTAGGGATGCTAGGGGCGTTGATTATCTCTATCTACTTTCATGATACGCCGGAGAGCAAAGGCTTGCCCCCGGTGAATAAAGATTTTAAAAAAGCGAAGGGTACCACTACCTGGACGGAACAGAAAGGGGTACTAAGGAATCCATATGTATGGTTGTTGGCTCTGTCCAGTGCCTTTATGTATATATCAAGATATGCAGTAAACAGTTGGGGGCCATATTATTTTGAAGCCGCCAAGGATTATACGCTCACCCAGGCCAATACACTGGTAGCCATAAGTGCCGTGTGTGGCATAATAGGTACAGCAAGTTCAGGTTTTGTATCCGATAAGTTTTTTAAGGGTAGAAGAAATGCGCCGGCATTAATTTTTGGACTAATGAACGTAACATCCCTGTCAATTTTTCTTTTAGGGCCAAAGAATATGTGGTGGTTGGATGTATTGAGTATGGTGTTGTTTGGCTTAGCTATTGGGGCTTTGATATGTTATTTGGGCGGCTTGATGGCGGTAGATATAGCTTCGAAAAAAGCCTCGGGAGCTGCATTAGGAGTAGTGGGAGTGATGAGTTACCTGGCAGCAGGCGTACAGGATATAGCCAGTGGCTATTTAATAGAGAATAACAAGACCCTTATTAATGGTGAAACCCTTTATGACTTTGATAGTATAAGCGTATTCTGGATAGGAGCTGCCATAGCATCAACATTATTGGCCTTGTTAACCTGGAAAAAAACATAATAATATATAAGAATGAGCAGAATTAAAAATATCATTTTTGATTTGGGAGGTGTAATAATGAATCTAAATGTACCCGAAACCATTAAGGAATTTAAACGACTTGGAATTGTAGATATAGTTAATGATACCGGTCATCATTATACCGACCCAATCTTTTATGATTTCGAAATAGGCAAAGTATCTCCTATTGAGTTTATCGAAAAACTAAAGAGTCTGTCTGCCCTAACTCCTTCATCTCATGATATAAAGGAAGCCTGGAATGCTATGATATTGGATATGCCTAAAGAAAAAATACGGTTTCTCAAGGAACTGAAAAGAGACTATAATATTTTCCTTTTAAGTAATACAAATAGTATTCATCAGGAAAAGTTCATTGATGAGGTGAACAGAACAAACAACATGTCCTTTAATAACTTATTTGTAAAGGCATATTATTCACATGAGATTGGTCTGAGAAAACCGGGCAATGAAGCGTTTTGTTTTTTATTGCGGGAAAACAATTTAAAGGCTAATGAAACTTTATTTATTGATGATTCCATTGATAATATTAGATCTGCAGAAGCAGTTGGAATAAAGGGAAGCCTCTTTAAAGGCGGAAGTCTTGAAAAGCATGTAACAGATAACATTATAAAATGAAAAAAAGGAATAATTTATACTGGCTTTGGCTTCTACTCGGTTTAGTTTTATCCGGTTGCCATGAGGACCCAAAAAAAATTGATATTAATGATTCCGAGGAAAGCGTTGAAAACACTTTAGAACCATGGCAGGAAGGCTATTTTGATTTACATCATATAAGTACTGGTAGAGGAGACGCAAGTTTTTTTGTATTTCCTGATGGCACAACCATGCTTTTTGATGCTGGAGATTTAGATAAACAGGCGTTTGAAGCTCAAGTAGCTCCATTAAAAGCTTCCAACCCTAAACCAGATACTACTTTTACGGCAGCCCAATGTATCTCACGATATGTAAAAAAGGTAATGCCAAAAAGTAAACAACCCGTTATTGACTATGCTGTGGTATCTCATTTTCATGGCGACCACTATAAGAGTTTAGTTTCATTGGGCAAAGGCATTAAAATTAATAAGTTAATTGATCGGAATTTTCCAGGTTATGATTTTCCATTAGACCTTAAGAAGTATTTGTCTGAGGATGAAACATTTCAAAATTATCTGGCTTTTATTGATAGCTCAAAGGTTCAGGTCGAAGCTTTGATAGTTGGTAGTAATTCTCAAATAAATTTAAACCATGCTCCCAATAAGTATCAAGACTTTAGCATTCGCAATATCAAATCAAATGGAACAATTTGGACTGGAGAAGAAGAAAAAACTTTTGAATATTTCAAGGCTGAAGAAATGACGAATTTTTATAAGGGTAAATACAATGAAAACCCACTTAGTTTGGCCTTAAAAGTGTCGTATGGTTCCTTTGATTATTTTACTGGGGGAGACAACACCGGTTTACAAGGTTATGGGTTACCAGGTTGGTTTGATGTAGAAACACCTATTGCAAAAGCGGTTGGAAAGGTTGAGGTAACCACTTTAAATCATCATGGAAACAGGGATGCGACCAACGAATTCTTTATTCAAACCTTAGACCCAAAAGTGGTTATCCAGCAATCCTGGTGCTCCGACCACCCCGGGCAAGAAGTCTATCAAAGATTAATTTATAGACATAAGGATGCTCCGAAGCGAGACATTTTTGCTACGGATATACTTGAGGAAACAAAAGTAACCTATGGCCCCTGGTTTTTAAAAAATTACAAAAGCATGCATGGGCATGTTGTAGTAAGAGTTTATCCGGGCGGGAATGAATTTGAAGTTATGGTGTTGAATGATGGAGATATGAATTTAACAATCAAGCAAAAATTTGGCACTTATAGGTCAAAGTAATTTTATATGAAAGTAAGCGTTTTTGAAATTATTGTTCTTTCAATACTGCTTACACAGCCGGTACCTGGTCAGCAAAGTAATAAACCAACATTGGTTGTTAAATATTCCAATGCCAAATGCAAGCGATAAAAATCCAATTTTAGAAATCTTTAAAGAATAAAAATAATAGTTGTTTTAGTTTTGAAAAGGGCTGCATGATAATAATGTCTTAATGTTTCATGAGTTGTTTTTTTAAGATAAATGTAGCCCTTCTTTAAAAAGATATGGATAAATCAAGATATTACACCATGCCGTTTTTTGCATCAATTGAATTAGCGTTAGTCAAAATGTAATGGTGTACTGCGCTTTTTTAATAAAGGTTATTTGGTAGAAAAGTTAATAATATTACTTGTTTTAAAATCTTTTTTATTGGCTCCTCCCTTTTTTAAAGGAAGGTGGATTCCAATGATAATCGGGATCCGGAGGGTTTTAAACTCCTCTTTCTTCCGGTTTCATTTGGAAACCGAAATTCATGCTCCTCTTAAATTTAAGAGGAAAGCCGAGCTCTATGATTAATTATCAATGACCTGGAACATTTCGATACTTCGACTAAGCTCCTGCAGGCAAGCTAAGTGAAATAGAATTTTATTTTTTTGGCAACCTCTTTTCATTTGACATTTTTAGACAAATGCATCTGAATTGAAATGCCTATTTTTGTACTATGGAAGAACATAGTATCCGTTTTATAAATTCAGAGGATTTACAGGTGGCCGCTTCTTGTGAAACACGAAGCAATGAACTTACTGAGGTATATTTACCGTCAACCGTCCTGTTTTATATTGCCAAAGGACAATTGAATATCAACCTTAATCAGGAATTGATTTCGGTTGAACGAGGACGATTTGGGCTCCTTAGAAAATATACGGAGTGTAGTATGTTTAAAACCTGGACCCCGGAAGAAGGGGAGGCCAAAGTGTATATGTTTGCACTCACCAATAAGTTTATTAAACGCGTGATCCATCATTTTGATATCTCCAGGGAAACTGCCGCTATATCGGATAGGTTTTTTGATATTCCGTCAACGCCCTTGTTAAAAGGACTAATACATTCTATTTCGGCGTATGTTGAAGAGGGTGTTGATTTAGACCCTAATATTATGGAATTAAAGACTTTGGAAGCCTTACATGCTTTGGTGGCTGCTAATAAAGATCTCTTGGGGGTATTTAAGGAGTTTGCTATTTCAGAACGGGCGGATCTGGAAAAATTGATGAATCACAATTATTTGTATAATATTCCGCTTCAGGATCTGGCTGTTCAATCCGGAAGAAGTTTATCCACTTTCAACCGGGAATTTAGAGCGCTCTTTAAAGAGACGCCTCATAAGTGGATCAAACAAAAACGTTTGCAATTTGCCAGGAACATGATGATTACCAAAAATATGAAACCATCGGAAGTGTATCTGGAAGCTGGTTTCGAAGATCTGGCGCATTTCAGTAAATCGTTTAAGGGGTTTTTTAAGATAACACCATCCCAATTCTATCAATCTTTAGCCTGACATTTTTAGACAAGTAACCTTGAAAGTTTTAGACAACTTAAAGCTGTAAAGACGCTTTACCTTTGTAATGTAAAATTTAAACACGTACATTATGAAACATACAGCATTAATAACAGGCGCTTCAAGTGGTATAGGAAAAGAATTAGCAAAAATTCACGCCGAAAGAGGAGGCGATTTAGTTTTGGTAGCCCGTAGAGCAGATCAGCTAAATCAATTAAAACAAGCACTTGAACAACAATATGGCGTTACCGTTGAGGTCATTGTTAAAGATTTGACAAAACCTTTAGCGCCTAAAGAAATTTATGATGAGATCCTTCAAAAGAACATTCAAATAGAGTATTTAATTAACAATGCGGGTTTTGGTGGACGAGGTAAATTTCATGAGCGTGCCTGGGAACAGGATTTAGCTATGATAAATCTTAACGTGGTAGCCTTAACGGCCCTTACACGTTTGTTCTTACCGGACTTTGTAAAGCGTAACAGCGGCAGGATTTTGAATACGTCGTCAACAGCCAGTTTTATGCCGGGGCCCTTACAGGCGGTGTATTATGCCTCAAAATCTTATGTGACCTTCTTCAGCAATGCCATTGCGGAAGAATTGTACGATACCAATGTTACGGTCACTAATTTAATGCCCGGGGCTACAGAAAGTGAGTTTGCCAAAACCTCCGGGATGGATAAAACCGGGTTGTTTGATAAAACCGCAAGTGCTTATTCAGTTGCTTTAGACGGGTATAACGGTATGTTAAAAGGTAAATTGGATGTGGTTTCCGGTTTAACAGGCTCTCAAAAGGTCATGATGGCTGCTATTCCGTTTATGCCAAAGAAAATGTTGTTAAAGCAGGTAAGACAAATGCAGGAAGTTAATTGACTTAATACAAATACTATTTAAGATGAAAACGGTTTTAATTCTTGGTGCCAGTGGTATGGTGGGAGGTGAAGTGTTATCACTTTGCCTCCAAAATCATCAGGTTGGTAAGGTAAAGATTATTGTTAGGAGACCACTGGGAATTATAAATGATAAACTTGAGGAGATTATTCACTCTGATTATTATAATTATTCAACAATAGCAGATCGGCTAAAAGATGTAGATGTTTGTTATTTCTGTATTGGGGTTTATACTGGCGCTGTTCCGAAGGAGGAGTTCAATAAAATTACCATTGATATGCCTTTTGAATTAGCGAAAGTTTTAAACAAGCAAAACCCTAATATCACGTTCTGTCTGTTAAGTGGGGCAGGAGCAGATTCTACAGAACAAAGTAGGGTGCTATTTGCGAAAGCAAAGGGCATTGCCGAAAACAGATTGATTGGTCTTGGGTTTAACCGACTTTATATTTTCCGTCCCGGGTACATATATCCGGTAACACCCAGAAAAGAACCTAATATTTGGTATCGATTATTCAGAATACTCTATAAGCCTTTAAAAGGTATTATGAAGAGTAGTTCGGTTACTTCGGTGCAACTGGCCTCTAAAATGATTGCTGTAAGTTTAAGTGAAAATGAACAAGTGATTTTCGAGAACATGGATATAATAAAAAGTAGTTAGCGAGATGTGCTTACTCATTAAATAATCACCGTGTCAGTTCGAGTGATTTTTCGAAATATAAATGAAGAAAAATTGTATCGAGAACTTAATTGACTTCTCGATACCTGCCCGAAATTGCAGGCGGGCACTTCTCCTAACGTCGAAGCACTCGAAGTGAGACATATAATAAAGTAAAAATGATTAAAACACTTTTAAAGTTTATAAAGAACATGATATTAGGAATTTTAGGAATCATCCTTATAGTAGTGATTACAGGAGCCGTTTTTGTAAATGTGAGTCCGCAATTTGGAGGAAAACCAACGGGAGAAGATTTGGAACGCCTTCAAAATTCACCCAATTATAATGGTGAAGGGGTATTTAAAAATCAGGAAATAACCCTGGCAAGTACCGGGTTTAAATGGAGTACCATCCCCAAGTTTTTTACTACGGGAGGAAATAAAGTTCCTGAGAGCGCATTACCGCAAAATCACCTATCTAAAGACTACTTTGAAAATGAACCAGAGCAACCCAGAATTACATGGTTTGGGCATTCTGCTTTATTTGTTGAAATGGAGGGAACGACTATTTTTATAGACCCTATGTTGGGAGAAGTGCCGGCTCCTCATCCTTTGTTAGGAGGCTCAAGGTTTAATAAAGAATTACCTGTTTCTATTGAAAATCTGCCTGAAATAGATTTGGTATTGATCTCTCATGACCATTATGACCATTTAGATTATGGTTCGATCCAAAAGATAAAAAAGAAAGTAAAACAGTTTTACGTACCATTAGGAATTAAAGCCCATTTAACAGAATGGGGTGTTGCCGAAGAAAAAATCAAAGAATTCGATTGGTGGGAAAGTTCAACCCTAAATGGTATTAAGTTTGTATCAACACCTGCGCGCCATTTTTCCGGACGGGGTTTTACAAGAAATAATACGTTGTGGTGTTCCTGGGTAATTAAATCTGAAAACAATTCAATTTACTTTAGCGGCGATAGTGGTTATGGAAAGCATTTTAAAGAAATTGGTGAAACATACGGCCCGTTTGATTTTGCCATGATGGAATGCGGACAATATAACGAACAATGGGCTCACATACATATGATGCCCGAAGAAACTATTCAGGCCACGGTTGATGTACAGGCAAAAGTTATGATGCCAATTCACTGGGGCGCTTTCAAACTGGCATTGCACGAATGGACCGACCCGGTGGTAAGGGCAAGTGCTAAAGCTAAAGAGCTAAATGTAAAAATGACAACACCAATAATCGGTGAGGCCATTATAGTTAATGAAAAGTATCCCGTAAATGCGTGGTGGAATTAATTAACACAAGCTGTCTAAAAAGTAATCTTTATGTCACATTGAGCGCAGTCGAAATGCTTAAATCATCTTAAAATCTAAAAGTAACTCGCCTTCAATAGAGGCCTGCAAGTGATCGCCTTTATGAATTAATCCGATCCCATCAGCAGGTGTGCCTGTAAAGATAAGGTCACCGGGATTTAAGGTCATAAATTTAGAGACATAGGCAATAATTTCACTAAAATTATAGATCATAAAGTCCGTATTGCCAACCTGGATTTGCGCACCGTTTATTTTAAGGTCGAAGTTGATGTTATTTAGATCCGGAAAGTCAGAAACAGGTTTAAACTCAGAAACCGGTGAAGCGCCGTCAAAACCTTTACCTAAGGCCCAGGGCCATTTTTTCTCTCTGTTGGCCGTTAAAATATCCTTAGCCGTGTAATCAATACCAACGGCAATGTCACTGATGTACGAGGGCGCATCGGCTTCGGAAATGTTTTTACCCACTTTCCCAATTTTGGCAACCAGCTCAACTTCATATACTATTTCGTTGGTAATTTCAGTGGGGAAGACCACATCTTTATTTCCCGTAATCAACGTACTATCAGCTTTAAGAAAAATAAGTTGATGTCCGTCTTTAATACCGGCAATTTCACTTTTATCGGTTACATAATTCTTTCCAATACCTATAATTTTCATGGTGTTTCTTTTTAATAATGGCGATTAATTTGAAGCGATAAAAATAATGAAATGCAGGTGAGTAAGTCATGGTTTTTAGTTTAAATTATGGTAGAAACTAATCATTTTCCGTATGGAGTTCATTCAACATTTTTTTATATATTCGAAACGAGACTACAAAAAATAACCATTGAGATTTTTTTCAAAGCTTTCACATCATTTTAGACCTTACCTGTTAAGGTTAAAAAGGGTTTTACTGTTGCTTGTATTGGCACTTTTATTCGTGCAGTGTGGCCATAAAAATGAGCCGGAATTTCATTTACGGGCGAGTCTTTTGGTGAATGAGAGTCATACCTGGTTCCAGGCCTTTGAATATTTTTCTGAGATTTTAGAAGCACGAACCGACGGTAGAATTGTATTAGATAATTATCATTCCGAACAACTGGCAAAAGAAAGTGAAGCTATCCGGTTGATTCGTGCCGGTGTCATCGATATGACCACTACCGGGTCACCATTGAGTAATTGGGTGGAGATATTGACCTTTTGTGAATTGCCATTTCTCTTAAGGGATTCTACCGATATGCGGGTTTTAATAAATAGCGACATTGGTAAACGTATGGAGCAGGAGATGATTGATAAAATAGGACTTCGTCCTTTAGGACAATTTCCCGGCGGGCCAAGGCATCTAACATCTAATCGCCCTATAAAACATCCGGATGACTTAAAAGGGCTCATAGTAAGAGTACCAAACGTACCATCGTTTGTTACAGCCTGGGAGGCTTTGGGTGCCAAGCCAACGCCTATGGCATTTTCAGAAGTATTTACCTCGCTGCAGCAAGGTACTGTGGAAGCCCAGGAAAATGGTTTTGCCATTATAAAGGCGGCTGGATTCTATGAAGTTCAGAAATACGTTAACCAGACGGCCCATGTAGTAAGCTGGACCTATCCTGTTATCGGTGAGGAAAAATTTCAGTCGTTCCCTGAAGACCTCAGAAAGATCTTTTTAGAAGCTGTTAAAGACATGGTAAAGCATGAGCATAAGCTCTTCTTAGCAAGTGAAAGAAAGATTAAAGATGATCTTAAAGCTGCGGGAATGACCCTGGTGGAAGTTGATAAAGATGCTTTTGGGGAAGCAGCCAGAGAAGCCATTTATAATAGCCTGTCACCGGAAATGCAAGTGGTGTATAACGATATTTTAAAGTTAAGAGAGTAATGGATTTTAAGAAGCGCGTCGGGAAGTTTTTAAAATGTGGCATTAAAGGGAATATGTTGGTTTTATAGTGAGATGTTATACATATTTATGCCTGATACTTTATGAATAGAGCACTTTCTGGTTATAAGGAAGCTACGTGTCCCTCTTTATTTATACTATGAGGTTGCCATAGGATTATGTTTTTAATTCAATTATGGTAACAACTAATCATTTTCCATATGGAATTCATTCAACATTTTTTTTTATATTCGAAACTAGACTTCAAAAGATAAACATTGAGAGTTTTTTCAACGTATTTACCGGTTCTTCTACTTTATTTTACAAGGATGAAAAGGTTTTCTGTTATAGTTTTGTTTGGAGTTTTATTCATTCAATGTGATAAGAAAGAAGCTCCTGAATTTCGTTTAAGAGCGAGTCTTATAGTAAGTGAAAGGCATACCTGGTTCCAGGCGTTTGAATATTTTTCTGAAATTTTGGAAGAACGGACTAATGGTCGGATGGTACTTGAAAACTATCATTCTGAGCAATTAGCCAAAGAACTTGAAGCTATCAGATTGATTAGAGCAGGTGTTATTGACATGACAAATACCGGCTCACCTTTAAGTAATTGGGTTGAAGTATTAACGTTTTGCGAATTACCGTTTCTTTTAAGGAACTCAACGGATATGCGTAAGTTAATTGATAGTGATATTGGCAAGCGCATGGAACAGGAAATGATAGATAAAGTAGGGTTGAGACCTCTAGGTGTTTTTCCAAGAAGCCCAAGGCATTTAACTTCTAACAGGCCTATAAAGCATCCTGATGATTTAAACGGACTCATAGTAAGGGTGCCCAATGTGCCATCATTTGTAACGGCCTGGGAAGCTTTAGGAGCTAAACCAACGCCTATGGCATTTTCAGAAGTGTTTACATCATTACAACAAGGAACTGTAGAGGCTCAGGAAAATCCATATCCTATGATATGGGCCGGTGGTTTTTATGAGGTTCAGAAGTACATAAATCAAACAGCTCATGTGGTAAGTTGGTCCTATCCTGTTATTGGGGAAAAGCAATTTCAGTCTTTCCCGGATGATTTAAAGGCCATTTTTCTTAAAGCAGTTGAAGATATGGTTGAATATGAGCACAAACTGTTTTTACAAAGCCAGCAAAAAATTATAAGTAAATTAGAAGCTGCAGGAATGACATTCGTAGAGGTTGATAAAGATGCTTTTGGAGCAGTGGCCAGAGAAGCAATTTATAATAGTCTGTCTGCTGAAATGCAAGAAGTTTATAATACTATTTTAAAATTAAGAGAGTAATGGATTTTAAGAAGCGCGTCGGGAAGTTTTTAAAGTACGGCACCTTAGTGAGTAGCTTTTGTTTTATCGGGGTTACGATCATTCAGATTTATGCCAGGTTCTTTTTGGAAAGTGCGCCGTCCTGGACCGAAGAAGCCGCACGTTTCTTTTTTATTTATGCCATGAGTTTTGCGGCTGGACTGGCTATGAAAGGTAATTATTATGTGAAGTTTGATGTGCTGTATAACAAAATGAATACTAAACAAAAATACATTTTAGAGTTCATTGTTTCCATACTAACTATGCTATTGTTTATTGCGCTTACCATTTATGCCATTCAGTTTGTAAAGGTCGGTATTATGGAACGTTCACCAAGTGTTGGATTCTCAATGGCTATTGCGTTTGGTTCTATTGTAGTGATGGGCGTTTTTATAACTATTTATGCCATTTGGGACTTACAAAAGGTCATTAAAAAATTAAAGCATTAATCATGATTTGGATATTAATACTTGTATTTATTGTATGTTTAATATTTAGATTTCCCATTGCATTTTCTTTGGGCTTATCCTGTTTGATGTATTTGGTTTTTGCCGGCATTCCTTTAATTGTAGTGCCAATGAAAATGTATTCGGGTATTGATGTATTTGTCCTTTTAAGTGTTCCCGGATTTATATTAGCTGGAAACCTTATGAATCAAGGTGGTTTAACAGCTAAGATTATAGCTTTCTGTAACCATTTAACTGGCCATATTCGCGGAGGATTAGCCTTAGCAAACATTGGAGCTTCCATGTTGTTTGCCGGTATTTCCGGTACAGCTATATCCGATACTGCCAGTATTGGGTCAGTTATGATACCAGCTATGAAAAAAGAAGGCTATGATGCTGATTTTTCATGTGCGATAACGGCATCCTCATCAACAGTTGGCCCTATCATTCCGCCAAGTGTGCCTATGATTATTGCTGCTACCTTAAGTGGTTTATCGGTTGGGCGGTTATTCCTGGCCGGTGCTATTCCCGGATTTTTATTAGGCTTCGGACTTATGGGGGTGACCTATTTTATTGCTAAGAAAAAGAAATATCCGAAGCACCCTAAAAGCACCCTCAGAAAAATACTCTTCGCATTTAAAGACACCTTTTGGTCGCTTTTAATGACTTTTATTATCCTGTTTGGAATTATCGGTGGTGTCTTCACACCCACAGAGGCATCCATAATTGCGGTGGTTTATGCCTTGATTATTGGTACCTTTATTTATAAAAAACTCAATTTTAAGAACATTCAGGTGATCGTATTGGATTCCATGAAAACCTCGGCGTCATTAATGGTCCTTATTGGATTTGCCAATCTTTTCGGGTGGATTTTAATTACAGAACAATTGCCTCAATTAGTATCCGCGGAAATCCTGGATTTCTCAAATAACAAATATGTGGTTTTACTCCTGATTAACATTTTGCTCATATTTGTCGGGACCTTTATGGAGACCATAGCGGCGCTCTTGATCCTGTTCCCGATACTATTAAAAGTAGCCATGGCTGTTGATGTAGACC
This sequence comes from Seonamhaeicola sp., assembly GCF_028281565.1. Classification (GTDB taxonomy): domain Bacteria; phylum Bacteroidota; class Bacteroidia; order Flavobacteriales; family Flavobacteriaceae; genus Seonamhaeicola. Next base: position 110,654 of record NZ_JANQJQ010000011.1, on the reverse strand, counting down.
CTATTCATTTTGCGGTTATTGCCCTGTTAAACTTAATGATCGGTTTGACCACACCACCTTTAGGCGTATGTCTTTTTGTGTCTTCAAGCATTGGCAAAGTGTCCATCGGAAAGGTAAGTAAGGCCGGTTTACCGTTTTTGATCACCAGCCTTTTGGTACTTACCGTGGTGACATTAGTTCCGGAGATATCTCTGTACCTTCCAAAGTTATTTATGGATTAATTGAAAAGTAGCTCCTCAATGTTTAACATTGAGGTTTCCTATGAAACTGTTATTCCTGCGGGTAACACTGAGCATGTTGAAGCCTTGTTTCAGTATCTCAAGAAAGAGCTTCAACATGTACTCATTCATTAATTCTAAATTATTGAGCGAAAAGTATCATTTTTTTGTTAAAAACTTGTTTACAATATTGCCGAATTTTTAAAAGCCTTCTTCTCTCTTTGAAATACTTTTGTATTTATAAGAAAGGAAATAATGTTTAGAAATGAAAGAAAATAAGTTAATAGCATCCGTAGTCGTATTTAAAGAATTACTAGATAGTAATAAGGATATATATGATATTATATCAGAGTTTATCAAAGCAGCAGTTATAGACAAGAAAAAATGGAGTTTTAATTCAACAGAACTTAGGTTTTTGTTAGAAGAAGTTTTTGATTTCAAAATGCCAGAAGCTGTAATCAGAACTACACTTAAAAACCGATTAATTAGAGAAGGTTTTTTGACCTTGAAGAAAGGTATTTACAGTGTTGTAGATATTGAAACTAAAATAAATCCTTTGTTTGAAAGTAGCTTTGAAGACAAAAGGAAACTATATAAGAAAACAGAAGATGAATTTATTGCTTATATAAAAAATAGTAAAGGAAAAGATTTGTCTGAAGTTGAAATATTAAAAATTCGTAGTAATATAAATCATTATTTGCTTGGTAATGGAATTAACGAACCTTATAATCAAGAGATTAGTGCATTTATTATAAAGAAAAAAAATGATAGAGAATTTGCAGAGAGATTGAATGTAGTGAAAGAAGGGGTTGTTTTATATGCTGGAGTAAGATACACGGCAGATTTAAATGAGCTTGGTAAATGGAAAAAACCCTTAGTGATTTTTTTGGACACAGATATTATTTTTAATTACTTGGGTTATAATGGAAAGGTCTATAAAGAAATTTTTATGGATTTTATTAAACTTGTTAGAGAGATTAATCAGAATAATGGAAAAAGGATAGTTCAATTAAAATATTTTGAAGAAACAAAAAATGAAATAATAAAGTTCTTTCATGTAGCAAGCTTAATTATAGAAGGAAAGATGAGATTAGATCCTACTAAAACGGCGATGAAAGAAATTATTAATGATTGTAAATCAAAGAGCGATGTGATTGTTAAAAGGAACAAATTCTTTATTGATTTAAAGACATCGGGAATCCAATTAGAGGAAAACAAAGACTATTATGAAAATTCAGAATTTAATATTGAGGGTTTAGATGTTATAGAGGAACTCTCTAAAATATCAAGAGAAAAAAGAAGAAATTTTGATGAGGAGTCTTGTAAAAATAGTTTGAAGTTATTTACGAAAATAAATGTTCTCAGGAAAGGTGTGAGTAATCAAGGTTTTGAAAATTGTAAATATATTTTACTTACAGGAAGTGGTTATATTCATTATTTAGCTCATAATTCACAAATTAAGGTAAATGAAAAAGATATTCCTTTTGCAACAGACTTAGATTATATAACAGATAAATTTTGGTTTAAATTAAAAAAAGGGTTTGGAAGCAGTGAAGATGTACCAAAATCATTTGATATAATAACTAAGGCGCAAATAGTTCTTGCATCACAAATGAATAATACTGTTCATGAAAAATATACAGCATTAAATGAGAAGTATCAAGAGGGAAAAATAACCAAGGAAGAAGTGATTTCTTTGACTTATGATTTAAGGGAAAGTACTCTTAAACCTGAAGAAATTGAGGAGAACAATGTAGATGATAGCATAACATTTATCAATGACTTTTCCTTAGAAGATCATATTAAAGCCAAAGAATTATTGAATCTAAAGGTTTTAGAAGGTGAAGCGGCAAAGAAAGAATTGAAGCGAAGAGATATGGCGTCAAGAACAAAAAAAATTAAAAAGCTCAAACTTTTTTTTAAAGCAGTAAAAGTTCTTTTAACGATATTATCAATAGCGGTAGTTTTATTTTTATACTATTTAGGTTACTACGTAATTGAACAACTCAGAGAACCAGGTGATTCTAAACTTTCAGTTATTGGCTTTTGTTTAGGGATTATTGTTCTTATTCCAATACAAAAACTATGGAATAGGTATGATAGAATGGTTAGAAAGCAAATTGTAAAAAAATATAAAGTTAAAATAGCCAACTTTTTTTCGAAATAAGTTAATATTGAGTTTGTTTTAAAAACTGATTATGATAAGACAAGAATTAAAAACATCAGAATACAATTCGTTTTACAGCGGATATTTAAGTCTGGTTTCAGATGATGTAGAACTCATTAGTGGTTATGAAGCCGATGCAAATATGGTTTTAGAGTTCTTTTCATCCATTCCCGAAGATAAATTAGATTACAAGTATGCCGAAGGTAAATGGAGTATAAAAGAAGTATTCCAACATGTAATAGATACCGAGCGTGTATTTCAGTTCCGGTGTTTTCATATAGCGAGACAAGATAAAACACCTGTTCCCGGGTTTGAGCAAAATGATTATATAGCGCCTTCAAATGCCACTAATAAAAGTATTGAGGACCTTATTGAAGAATTTACAGCCGTTAGAAAGAGTTTTATTGTGTTGCTAAAAAGTCTATCGTCGGAAGATTTGTTGCAAGTTGGCAACGCAAATGGTTCGGATATGTCGGCCAGGGCAGCAGCCTACATCATTTTAGGGCATTCCCGTCATCACATAAACATTATTAATGAACGTTATCTGTAACAGCGTCTGAAGGTTTTTTTAAAATAATAAACGTCAGTAAAGACAAGATTCCAAAAGAAGAAAACCCAATAAAAAGAGGAAGAACGGAATCTGTTACAAAACTACCGATGTAGTTGGCTATAGGTACAGCCATAACGGTAGATACAAAACCGTTTATGGCGGCGCCAATGCCGGCTATATGCCCTAAAGGTTGCATGGCAAGCGCCCTTAAATTCCCAAACAGGAAACCAACGGCAAAAAACTGTATGGCGAAAAACCCCAATAAAACCTGAATGCTTGGGTTAATGCCGGACCAGAAAACAGCCACGTATGCGAGGGATATAAATGCATAAGCTGCTGTGGCTATATAAGCAATCTTCCACATACCGTATTTAACAACAAATACACTGTTTAAATAAGTAGCTAACCCTACAGATATGGCTAAACTTGCAAAAATATAAGGGAAGAGATCAGCTAAATTATACTGTTGTTCAAATATTTGTTGCGAAGTACTTAAGTACACCATAAAGGACCCGGTGATGAATCCTGACACCAGGGTAAATGCAACAGCGTCCCTATACTTAATAAATTCCCTGGCGCCGTCAATAAATAAATGCGAAGTGAATTTGATACGGTTTTCTTTAACTAAGGTTTCGTCCTGTCGTTTCCAAAACCAAAGCATCACCAGTAAACCGTAAATAAGGTTCACATAGAAAATAGAATGCCAACTGCGAAAATTTAGTATAAACTGTCCCATAGCGGGGGCTATCACCGGAACTAAAATAAAGACCATGACTACTATGGACATGATCTTTGCCATATAATTTCCACTATAGGAATCTCGGATAATAGCAATACTTAAGGTTCGCGGAGACGATAAACCAACACCTTGTAATACTCTGCCAATGATCATCATTTCAAAATTTTTGGCAGTAAGGCAAATAATGCTGGCAATGATAAACACACCAAAACCAATATATACTATGGGTTTTCTGCCAAAGCTGTCTGATAAAGGCCCAAATATTAACTGACCGAACCCCAACCCCAAAAAGATCATGGTTATAAGCCATTGGTTATCATTTGTACTGGTAACACCTAAATCATTTCCAATGGCGGGCAAACCCGGTAATAATGCATCTATGGAAAGTGCGACTATAGACATTAATGACGCCATTAGCGCCACAAATTCCATTTTAAAAGTGTTTCCGTTTTGCATGAGGCAAAAGTAACCTAATATTATTTATTTTTGTGTTTATGGAAAGTCATTATGCGTTAAAGAATTCACAATTTTTAGAGCAGTTTCAAGCCGCTACATTAGACCCCAAACTGTTTACCCACGAAGCTCATTTAAGGTTGGCCTGGTTGTATATTGATGCTTACGGTGTGGATAAAGCTATTGAACTGGTAAAAACCCAATTAATCAATTATGTCACAGTTTTAGGGGTCACAGATAAGTATAATGAGACGGTGACGGTGGCGGCTGTGAAAGCTGTGTATCATTTTTATTTAAGATCGGAGTCTCAGACTTTTGAAGGTTTTATTAATGAATTTCCCAGGTTGAAAACTAATTTCAAAGACTTGTTGTTCTCGCATTATCATGTAGATATTTTCAATTTGGAAGCAGCAAGATCCGCTTTTTTAGAACCCGATTTATTACCATTTGATTAATAATGTTATGCTGACAGACACTTTAATAAAACTATTTAAAAGAGACCTGAATAAATTAAAACTTGAAATCGATTCTTATAAAACCGAAAGCCATCTTTGGATTTTAGATAAGGATATCAATAATACGGCCGGTAATTTATGCTTACATTTAATTGGTAACCTGAATCACTTTATAGGCGCTATCCTGGGCGATACAGGTTATATAAGACAAAGAGGTTTGGAGTTCTCTTTAAAAGATGTTCCCAAAAGTGACATGCTTAAACAAATTGATGCTACTATAACGGTAGTTGAAAACACACTTAAAGATCTACCTGTTGGAGCTTTGGAAAAAGAATACCCGATTGTAGTTTTTAAAGAACCAATGACTACGGAATATTTCTTGGTACACCTGGCAACCCATTTGGCATATCATTTAGGGCAAATTAATTATCACCGACGTTTACTAGATGCCTGATGACTAAAGACCAAGCACAACCTTTACTGGATTATATTGCAAACTATGTGCATTTAACTGAAGCTGAAGTGGAGACTCTGCTGTCTTTTATTTCCTTTAGAAAATATTTGAAAGGCCAATATATGGTACAACAGGGCGATGTTTGTAAATACAGTGGTTTTGTGTTATCAGGCTGCGCCAAAATGTTTTATATGGATGATGACGGACAAGAGCACATCGTTATGTTTTCAATTGAAGACTGGTGGGCATCGGATATCGGAAGTTTTATTACCCAAACACCCTCCGACTATCATGTACAGTGTTTGGAACCCACTGAAATGATTCTTTTCTCTTATGATGAACGCGATGCATTATTTGAAGCCATTCCAAAACTGGAACGGTTTTTCAGGCTTATTGTAGAAAAAGCATTGGTGGCATCCCATAAACGTATTGTTAGAAACTTCACTTTAACAGCTAAAGCGCAGTACTTACATTTTAAACAGCAGTATCCTAAAATAGAGCAGCGTATACCACAGTATATGGTAGCTTCGTATCTTGGCATTACCAAAGAGTTTTTAAGTAAAATAAAAAGTCAATTGGCAGTAGAATGAAATGTTAAACTAGTTTAACATTATTTTATAAACTATCTTATTTTCTTCTAGGTATTAGTTTCAGATATTTGCTTCATCAATTATTAAAAAAATTTAAACACATGAAAAACATAATTAAAACACTAGCATTGTCAACAGTGGTTGCCTTCTTTACCTTATCTTTTACAACAATTGATGGAGATAAAAAAGAAATTAAAACCGATAAGAGTAAAGTAGTTTGGAAAGGCTACAAAGTCACCGGCTCTCATGAAGGTACTATTAATATTAAATCCGGGTTTTTAAATTTTGAAGCCGATAAATTAGTAGGGGGTGAGTTTGTTATAGATATGGCCACTATTAATGCAACTGATTTGGAAGGGAACTGGAAAGCCAAATTAGACGGGCACTTAAAATCAGATGATTTCTTTGGTGTAGCCACTTATCCAACGGCGACTTTAGTCTTCACTAAAGTTGAAGCTTCAGGAAAGAATGCTTATAGTGTTACGGGAGATCTGACCATAAAGGGAAAGACCAATCCTATTTCGTTTACTATTTCTGTTTATGGCAGTAAGGCCACAGCCAATTTAAAAATAGACAGAAGTAAGTATGATGTAAGATATGGTTCTACCAGCTTTTTCGATAATTTGCAAGACAAAGCTATTTATGATGAATTCGATTTAGTAACAGATATTGAGTTTTAAACATCACATAAATTGATTAATAGTAGAAAGCGCCCGGACATGGGCGCTTTCTTTTTTATATAATGTTTTGATGTTAAAGCCCTCTTAAAATACTATTGATTTATTTTTCAGATGATTATTTTTAGCATTCACTAAAACCGTTTTAAAATGATACATTCCAAAAAACTATTTTCAATTATCACGGCCTTTCTTAGTGTATTCATGGGTTTAGCTCAGGATATGTCTTTTGAAGATTATAACCCTACTTCTACACTGGTGGTTCCGGGAAAAATTATAAAACGGGCTAAGTTTAAATTTATTGATGTACATGGCCATCAATATAGAATGGCAACTCAGGATCTATCGCCGGTAATAGCAGCTATGGATACCCTTAACATGGGTATTATGGTAAATTTAAGCGGACGCTCCGGGGATAATCTGAAAAAGGCCGTTCGGAATATCAAAGACCATTACCCAAATAGGTTTGTGGTATTTGCAAATATTGATTTTAATGGAGCAGGAGCAGAGGGCTGGATAGAAAAAACGGTCAGTCAATTAAAGGAGGACGTAAAAAACGGTGCCCGGGGATTAAAGGTTTATAAGAGTTTAGGGATGTACAATAAAGATAGTGACGGTAACAGGCTGGCTATTGATGATCCACGCTTGGACCCCATTTGGAGCACTTGTGGCACTTTAGGTATTCCGGTTTTAATTCATGCCGCGGACCCCAAACCATTTTGGGATGCATTTGATGCCGACAATGAGCGTTGGTTGGAGTTAAAAACCCACCCCAGGCGCAAACGGGGTGATAATAATCCGGCACCATGGGAGCAAATTATTAATGAACAGCACAATATGTTTAAGAGGCACCCTAACACCACGTTTATAAATGCCCATATGGGCTGGTATGCTAACGATTTGGGTAAATTGGGGGAATTAATGGATGCCATACCCAATATGTATGTCGGTATTGCGGCGGTTATAGCAGAATTAGGCAGGCAGCCAAGGTTTGCAAAAACGTTCTTTATAAAGTACCAGGATAGGATATTATTTGGAAAAGACAGCTGGAAGCCTGAAGAGTTTCCAACTTATTTCAGGGTTTTGGAAAGTGATGATGAATATTTTCCTTACCATAAAAAGTACCATGCTTTCTGGCCCATGTATGGCATGGATTTACCGGATGACGTTCTTAAAAAAGTGTATTATAAGAATGCGCTTCATATAGTTCCCGGATTAGATAAACGTATGTTTGCCGATTAATGTCTTAAAATTTATTATTTAGTGTTTTTTCTTTTGCATTTAATGATTTTTTTGTAGATTTTAACCTACGTTTGGACTGTGTTTTCAATTAATATCAAATTCTTTTGTTTAGTTCTCCCAATAGCATTAGTAAAACAAAAGGGCTACTTCTAATATGCCTCCTGGTATGTTGTGCGCTTTATAGTCAGGACAGTTATACACGATTGGTTGATTCTGCGTATAATCACATTGATAAAAACTCCATCAAAGCTTCACAGTTTTTAGATTCCATTCCACAACCTGTAGAAAAATATATTGAGGGAAGGTTGTCAGATTATTATGCGCTAAAAGCTCTAATTCATGATGATAATAATGAAACACCGGATGTTTATCACAGTAGCATTTTAGCACTTAAATATGCTGAAATAGAAAAGAATTATAAAACGGCCGGACATATGTGTTTGGACCTTTTTTCAACTTTATATTTTGTTAATCAGGATTCAACTGCTTATGCATACTTGAATAAGGCTGAAGCATACTATGAATTGAGTGAGTATAAAAACGGGCTTTTGGAGGTAGAACAGATGAAGGCCTATGCAAAATTTTTAGATGGTGACTATGCGTTGTGTAACAAACTACTTTTAGAGCATCTTGAGGCGTATAGGAATGTAAAAGACGATGCCTATCATTACATGTTCGCCCTTTATATGATCACTTCAAGTTATGTTCATTTGGGCGACTTTGAAAAAGCCCATACATATTATAAAAAATTTAAAGTTTTAAAGGATAAACAAATGGTTGTCTTATTTAATCATAACTCTTTTAAGGCTTCAATTGATGTGGTTTTTGCTGAAGTGTTTTTCCGGAACAAGCAAATAGATTCAACGTTATATTATTTATCCCATGCCACTGAAAACAGGAGGTTCATGGGAGATGATACTGTTAAATCCTATTTTACTTTATATTCAGATTTTTATAAGAACTCAGGGGAATTGGAAGCATCAAAGAAGTATCTGGATTCTTTAAAAGTATTTGAAGAAAAGATGTTCAGGAATATGATTGATGCCAGCTTTCAAATTAATAATGCTCTTTTAAAAACAGAAATTGAACTAAAAAAGGAAAGTAAGGGTAAATTTTTCCTTGGACTTTTCGGTGTCATTTTGTTTTGTGTTTTTGCAACTGTTAGTTTGTTATATTTTATTTATTACAGGAAGCAAAAATTAAAATTGAATGATTTGGATGCCCAAACCAAGAACATCCCCTATTTAAAATCTAACAACGAAAAGCTTACCGTAAAGGTTCATAGTCTGGAAGATTATATTAGCTGCCTGAAAAACGAGGTAAAAATTATTGCTTCCATTGATGATGTGGTTGTTCAAAGAGAGAAAATAAAAGAGTTTTATACAGCACTACATTTAAATTCATCAACTATTTTAGATGAGGGTAAAAATCACTTAGAGCTGGTTAACGATTTTAACATCGATTTCTTCAAACGGATGAACGAATTGTATCCTAAGTTAAATGACTCCGATATCATTATTTGTTATTATATTTTTATTGGCTTTAAGAATAAAGAGATTGCGGTATTCCTTAATACATCGGTTAGGGCCATTGAAAGTAAACGTTACAGAATAACCAAGAAGATACATCTGGACGGGCAGGATACCACCTTACTGGAGTTTTTAAGAAATACTTTTGAACAATCTTATTTAGAATAAGGAGAAGAATAGAATATTTTTTAGAAGCAGGAAAACACCACAAAAAAGGTATAAATTTCTAATGTGCGTATTAAGTGCGTAGTAATTTTTAGTTAATTTTTACCGGAGTTTATGATATTTGTGACAGCTATTAATCGGCAATTAATTCTCTCTTGAGAGCCTGCGTTTTGTTTTGCTTTGGTTGGGCTAATTTTTTAGTTAAAAACAAAAATTTAGTAGGTATAATTAATTGTATTATACTATAATAATATAGTTTATCGATTACAGGTTAATTAAAAGGAGGCAGGTTAGGGAGCCTCCTTTTTTAATTTATAGCGGAATATTACCATGCTTTCGTTTTGGCCTGTTCACCTCTTTATTTTCAAGCATTGAAAAGGCTTTGATCAATTTTCTTCTGGTATGTTTCGGTAGTATAACTTCATCAATGAATCCACGTCTGGCAGCTCGATACGGGTTCGCAAATTTTTCAGCGTATTCTGCTTCCTTTTCAGCAAGTTTTTCTGCAGGATCATCGGCAGCAGCTATTTCACGTCTGAAAATAATTTCACTGGCACCTTTAGCCCCCATTACGGCAATTTCGGCCCCCGGCCAGGCGTAGTTAAAGTCGGCACCAATATGTTTGGAATTCATTACATCATAGGCGCCTCCATAGGCTTTTCTGGTAATAACGGTAACTCTTGGTACAGTAGCTTCACTTAGGGCGTATAATAATTTAGCACCATGAACTATAATACCGTTCCATTCCTGGTCAGTACCGGGAAGAAAACCGGGAACATCAACCAGGACCAGTAAAGGAATATTAAAACAATCACAGAACCGTGTAAACCTGGCCGCTTTTGTGGAACTTTTAACCCCCAGAACACCTGCCAGGAACATGGGCTGGTTGGCAATTATACCAATACTTCGCCCTCCTAAACGCGCAAAACCTACAATAATATTTTCAGCATACTCTTTATGAATTTCATAAAAAGAGTCTTCATCAATAATACCGGATATAACCTCATGCATGTCATACGGTTTGTTTGGATTGTCAGGTACGATATTAGATAAAACGTCTCTTACTTCATCGCCCGGATTAAATTCCAGTTTTTCTGTTGTTTCTGTGTTGTTTTGTGGTATATAACTCAACAGCTTTTTGACGTCTTCGAGGCATTCAATATCGTTAGCCGAAGTTTTATGTGCTACCCCGGATTTTGATGCGTGGGTATAGGCACCACCTAATTCCTCACTGCTGACTTCTTCGTTGGTAACTGTTTTGACAACATTAGGACCGGTTACGAACATATAACTGGTATTTTCCACCATGATCGTGAAATCGGTCATAGCAGGCGAATATACGGCACCGCCGGCACAAGGTCCCATGATGGCTGAAATTTGAGGAATGACACCGGAAGCCTGTACGTTTCTGTAAAAAATATCGGCATAACCACCAAGTGATTTTACACCTTCCTGAATTCTGGCACCACCGGAATCATTTAGCCCAATTACAGGGGCTCCAACTTTCACCGCCATATCCATGATCTTACAGATCTTTTCAGCATGTGTCTCTGATAAAGCACCTCCAAATACTGTGAAATCCTGGGCGTAAACATACACCAATCTACCATTAACAGTTCCGTAACCCGTAACCACACCGTCACCAAAATAAATTTCTTTGTCCATTCCAAAATCGGTTGTCCTGTGCGTTACCAGAATGCCAATTTCTTCAAAAGATCCCTCATCCATTAAATAATCAATACGCTCCCTGGCCGTTAGTTTTTTCTTTGCGTGTTGTTTGTCAATACGTTTTTGCCCGCCGCCTAAATGAGCTTGTTGTATACGTTCGTTCAGTTTATTTATTTTGGAATCCATAGGTATTTCTAATTTGGTAGTCTTAATAGTTTTTGATCTTTCAAATATTGCTTAAGTGCCAGTTTTGCAGCTAATTCAGCTTCAACTTCGCTCGCTTCCTCCACAATGCTGGGAGAAAAATAATTCTTTACAAAATGTGTATCGAAATTACCACTTCTAAAGGCTTCATGTTTACAAACAAACCTTCCAAATGGCAAGGTAGTTCGTACTCCTTTTATTTTGTATGTATCAATGGCGTAAATCATCCATTCAATAGCTTCACTTCTGGTTTTACCATAGGTTATAAGTTTAGACAACATAGGGTCGTAGTAAATAGGTATATCCATCCCTTCTTCAAAACCATTATCAACACGGACATGTTCGCCTTTAGGCAATATATATTCTTCTAAAGTTCCTACACTAGGTAGAAAATCATTCATCGGATCTTCGGCATAAACACGAAGTTCAACTGCATGTCCATTAATTCTAAGGTCTTTTTGTTTAATAGTTAATTCTTCGCCACGAGCAACCTTTATTTGCAACTCTACCAAATCTACACCTGAGATCCACTCTGTTACAGGATGTTCTACCTGCAGACGCGTATTCATTTCCAGAAAATAGAAGTTATGGTCGGCATCTAACAGGAACTCCACGGTACCTGCTCCAATATAATTGCAGGACCTAGCCACATTAATTGCTGCTTGTCCCATCTTATCTCTTAGTTGTGGTGTTAGAATCGCTGAAGGCGCTTCTTCAACTACTTTTTGATGACGTCGCTGGATAGAGCATTCGCGTTCAAAGAAATGAAGGTAATTACCATGCATATCAGCCATAATTTGAATTTCGATGTGCCTTGGTGAGGTGACGTACTTTTCAACAAAAACTGAACCATCGCCAAATGCTGATGTAGCTTCGCTGATGGCTCGTTTCATTTGACTCTCAACATCTTTTTCTTTTTCTACGATGCGCATCCCTTTTCCACCTCCTCCGGCAGCAGCTTTAATAAGAATAGGAAACCCAATCTTTTTAGCAATCTCAACGGCTTCTTTGGGGTCCGTAATAGCGTGGTCAACCCCTGGAACCATGGGAATGTTATAATCCTTAACTGCTTCTTTAGCAGCTAATTTATCTCCCATCATTTTTATAGCTTTTGATCGTGGTCCGATAAAAATAATGCCGTTGGCTTCACATAATTCTGCAAACTCTGCATTTTCACTTAAAAACCCATATCCGGGATGTATAGCATCCACATTAAGGGCTTTTGCCACTTCAATTATTTTATCACCACGTAAATATGATTCACTTGATGGAGCAGGGCCAATGCATACGGCTTCCCCGGCATATTTTACATGCGGCGAACGTCTGTCTATTTCAGAATAAACAGCTACGGTTTTTATACCCATTTGTTTGGCCGTCTTCAGCACACGAATGGCTATTTCGCCTCTATTTGCTACTAATATTTTTTTCATTTTCTACGACTTAAAGTTGAGATAAAAACGCATTATGCGCTAAATTCAATTAACAAATGATTTTTTTCCACAGCATCCCCTTTTTCGACATTTATAGTTTTTATAACACCATCCCTCGGAGATGTAATGACGTTTTCCATTTTCATGGCTTCCAGAATTAACAAGGGCTCATCTTCTTTAACTTCCTGACCTGCTTTAACGCTAATTTCCAAAATAAGACCAGGCATAGGTGCTTTAATAGAATTAACGTGTTTGGAAGCCCCAGTGGCAAATCCCATTTCTTTTATAAGAAGATCCAGATTGTTGTAGATGTTAATCTTGTAAATGTTATTGTTTACTTTAACCTGATAGGTTTTATTGTTGAAATTGCTATCAACAATAGACGCCCTATAAGATATGTTGTTGTGGAGAACGTGAAATTGAGATTCTGAAACCTCCAACGCATCAAGCTTTGACACGTCTTCGGAACTTATTTCAAAATCAAAAGTATCATTAACCTTAGTTTTGAAGATCTTATCCATAGTTAGAATAATTGGTTTAGGTAAATATAGTTATAATGTATCATAACTTTTTTTAAAAATGAAGAATACGGAAAAGCGGAATAAATATATTTAAACTAAGCTCCTAAAAATATGAGTTTCATCATATTCCTGGGAACTTTCCCAACTTTAGATTTTCTTTTAAACTATTCTGAAACAACATTTCTTATTAGAGCTGTTTTTTTTGTTATTCTGATGATATGATAATTTTGTATTGTTTTTAAGTGTTAAAATTATCATATTTTTAATATAAACATGATTTTAATCATTTTTTAATAATATCTAAAAAATAATATTTGCAGCATAATTTTTAATCATATAATATTAATCTCATGAATACTAATAGAAATTTTTTTAAAAGACTAATTATTTGCATAGTTGCAATAGGTTTTTCAGTGAACTATACTCAGGGCCAAATGTTACGGCTTCAGAATAGTGAATCTTCCTTGACCGTTTTTGGGGCTTCTAATTTGCATGGTTGGAAAGTAGATGCAGAAACACAACAAGGCGCCATAAGTTTTAATAACCTGGAATCTTGTGATATTAGTAATTTGTCACTTACTGTGCTTACCAAAAGTTTAAAAGGTGTAATGCCTGGTATGGCAGAAACAGTTTCAGAAACCTTGAAATCGGATGAATATAAGTACGTTTTATTTGTACTTACTAAAGTTGAAAATGTAACGAAGAAAGACAACAGCGTTTTTGAATTGCAGGCATTGGGAGATTTAACTATTGCCGGTACAAAAAGATCGGTGCCTATACGTTTTGAGGTCACTATTGATGATAATAAGGTAAAGCTTGAAGGTAGAACCATATTAAAAATGACCGATTTTAATTTAACACCCCCTGAAGCTTTGAGTGGAACAGTTAAGGCTAAAGACGATGTCATGTTAAGATTTGATGCCAGATTTGCTGGGTCTACACTGTTATAATTTTTACAGTTTATAGTCAGAGCCTCTTGCCATGGGATTTGAAAGATATCCTAAGGTGAAGAGGCTTTTTTTATGGCTTCTATTATAAACAGATAATTGCTTTGATCGGCCAAAATTATATTTGTTATTTGAAATTGAAAATAGTAAATTCATTACCTATTTAGCTTATTATGAAAACCTTACATCTTATTATCCCGGTTTTGTTTGTTTTTGCTTGTGCTCCGTTAACAGGACAAGTTGATGAAATACCTATTGACACCTTAATTAAGGAATTAGGAATTAGAGAATCAAAAGAGGCGAGCAGGGATATGCCCGGGTGGTCACGCCCTGAAAAAATAACCATGCGGTTTTATTCCGAGACCGAAAGTGGATTTGGATCTAAGGCATGGTTACTGGAGGTAGCTGACGGCGTGGCGGTTGAATTTGTAAGTAGTGCTTCCGAAATTGAAGCGAGTATCCTGGACAGTGATGTGTATATAGGGGGATGTACCAATTTAATTGCAAAGGGGAAAGCTCTGGATTACATTCATATCACTTCTGCGGGGATAGATAGATGCGGATCGATTCCCGGGATCAAAACTTCGAAATTAATTGCGACCAATAACGCCAAAGTACATAGTGAAACTATTGCAGAACATAGCATAGCAATGATGATGGCTCTGACGCGCAGGTTACCTATGTTTCAAGATCTAAAGACAAAATCTGACTGGAGCCGTGGTAATAATACTCCGGATGCCCCCAAAGCAATTGCTGTAAAAGGAAAAACCATGTTGGTGCTTGGACTTGGAGGTATAGGGTCGCAGGTTGCCAGCAGAGGAAATAAGTTAGGAATGCACGTTATTGGTACAAGAAACTCAAGAAGGACCGGACCGGATTATGTGGACTATGTAGGGTTAAGTGATGAAACTGTAGCTTTAGCAAAACGAGCCGATGTTGTTGTGAATGCGCTACCGCTTACTGATAAAACAAAAGGTATTGTTGGGGAAGCATTCTTTAATAATTTAAATGAAGGAAGTTATTATATTTCAGTGGGGCGCGGGAAAACTACGGATACCGATGCCTTAATAGCAGCACTTAAAAGTGGTAAGTTGAGTGGTGCCGGCCTCGATGTTACGGATCCGGAACCTTTGCCCGAAGGTCATGAACTTTGGTCGATGCCAAATGTAATTATCACTCAGCACACAGCCGGGAGGTCTGATCTGACCAGAAGGAATGCACTTATGATTATAAGAGAGAATCTGAGGCGTTACATCCGGGGAGAAAAATTGCTGAATATGGTTGATTTGGCAAGAGGATACTAAAATCCGTAATTTAATTTCAAAATTTAAACCTTAAAATTTGACCTTTCCTGATGTCGCTTTATGGCCTTTTGCGAAAGCACAATACCAACAATTAAAGAAACAAACGCACCGAGCCATATTCCCGGGATAAAGTCGATAAAAAGAAAGAAATCATAGGCGCCGTGAAAAGTAATAGCCAGTAGCAATCCGGTTAAATTCAATAACACTTTATTTTTGGAAAACTTCGCTTTTCCCATATAATACCCCATTAAAATACCAAAGGTAGCATGGGCCGGAACGGCGGTAAAAGCCCTTAATATAGCGGTTTGATACCCGCCTTCTAAAACATAGAAGATGTTTTCGGTAGCTGCAAAACCCATGGAGACCATAACAGCGTATACAATGCCGTCAAAAGGTTCATTAAACTCCGTATGGCGCTGTGCATAATACCTAACAATGATGTATTTACTAAATTCTTCGGTTAAACCAACTACGAAAAACGCTTTAATGAATTGTTGAAAAACACTGGTCCGGTCAGGAAGTGGTAAGACTATATCAAAAATATAATAAAGTATAGTAGTAATTATAATGCTGACAACGGCCCCGAGCAGAAAGTTAAAAAATAACAGTCGTTTAGGCTCCTTTTCGTATTTGTCTTTATAATAAATATAGAGGATTATTATAAAAACGGGTGCAACAGCAAATAACAATAAATTCATGGATTTACAGTTTCAATAATTTTTTGAAGCACTAATTCATAGTAACTTTTGTTTGATGGCACAAAGTGATTACCATTGTTCCCGATGGTATCGATTAAGTGTTTAAATTCTTGAAACGACACCAGTTTTAAAGCTTCAACTTCACCTTCCTGGGGAATTAATTTTGATAATGGCGCATTTAATTCAGCTATGAACGTATTATGAAACTCATTATCCTGAATAGCATTGTCATAGCTTTGAAAGCATTCAAAAACCCCTATTTTATTTAAATCGGCTTCAGAAATAGTTAAACTTATTTCCTCTTTAGTTTCTCTAACAGCCCCTTGTTCCGGTGTTTCTCCTGAGTCAATATGGCCCGCCACGGAAACATCCCACATCAGCGGGCAAATGATTTTTTTAGACGAACGCTGTGACAGCAAAATTTCACCCGCTTTAGTATATAACCAAATATGTGCCGTATTATGGTAATACCCTTTTTGGTGGATTACGGATTTTAGTTCCGATCGTCCGGTAGGGTTCCCCTGAGCATCAACAATATCTATGAGTTCATCCATAAAATGAGTAGAAAAAGTCGAACTGTCATTCTGAGCAAAGCGAAGAATCTTTTAGTCAGGGTTAATAAGATTCTTCATTTCGTGTCACTTCATTCAGAATGACAACTCTATTTTTATTTAATCGAAATAACTAAAGGTATCGCCATCTTTTATATTAAGAAGGGTTTCATAAATGAGTCTAATCACATTTTCAACATCCTCTTTATGAACCATTTCCACGGTTGTGTGCATATAACGAAGCGGTAGCGAGATCAATGCCGAAGCTACACCGCCATTACTGTACGCAAAGGCATCCGTATCGGTTCCCGTTGCTCTTGACAATGCAGAACGTTGGAAAGGAATCTTCTTAGCCTCAGCAGTATCAATAATTAAATCGCGTAATTTTTGTTGGACTGCGGGCGCATACGCTACCACAGGGCCTTTGCCAATTTCCAAGTGCCCTTCCTTTTTCTTCTCTATCATAGGCGTAGTGGTGTCATGTGTCACATCAGTCACTATGGCCACATTAGGCTTAATGGTTTGCGTGATCATTTCGGCGCCGCGTAACCCTATTTCTTCCTGTACGGCATTGGTAATGTATAATCCAAAGGGCAATTCCTTATTATTTTCTTTAAGTAAACGTGCTACTTCAGCAATCATAAAACCTCCCATACGGTTATCAATGGCTCTACACACAAACTTATCTTTATTTAAAATGTGGAATTCGTCAGGATAGGTAATCACACAACCTACGTGAACTCCTAATTTTTCTACTTCTTCTTTATTTTTACATCCACAGTCAATAAAAATATTATCAGGTTTTGGCGGTTCTTCCTTAACTCGGCTTCTGGTATGGATGGCCGGCCATCCGAACACGCCTTTTACAATACCCTTTTTGGTATGAATGTTCACCACTTTACTCGGAGCAATTTGATGGTCGCTACCACCATTTCTTATCACGTAAATTAATCCGTTATCACTTATGTAATTCACATACCAGGAAATTTCATCGGCATGCCCTTCAATAACAACTTTGTATTTTGCTTCGGGATTTATAACTCCAACCGCAGTGCCGTATGTGTCTGTAATGAATTCGTCCACATAAGGTTTTAAATAATCCATCCACAGTTTTTGCCCGTCCCATTCATAGCCGGTTGGCGATGCATTATTTAGATATTTTTCCAGAAAGTCAATTGATTTTTTATTGAGAATACGCTTTTTTGCCATTTGTAAAAGTTTTGCACTAAAATAACAATATAAATAGAAAGCCTACAGCTTAATTACATAAAAAATAACCGAGGAAAAAAAACGTTTTACAAAGAGTAAATTAGTAATTTTGGCAGGCAAAAGCCTCAGAATACATATTAATGAACTTTTTTAAATACATACTCTTTTTATTCCCGACATTATTATTAGCCCAGGTTAATGAGGTTGTGAACGATTCCATATCTACAGTGGAGTATTTAATTATTGAAGGAGATTCTGTTCCTCGAACCAGTATTGGTTTAGAGGAAGTCAAACTTTTACACAGGCTTAAGTTTGATAGTAGGGAAGACCGTATTCGCTATTTAATTTTACGACGGAAAACCGTTAAGGTGTATCCATATGCGAAACTGGCTGCCGTTCGATTGGATTCTATGAACAAACGTTTGGCCGGTTTAAAACGAAAGCGTGATAGAAAACGTTATACCAAAAGGGTTCAAAAATATATTGAGGGCGAGTTTTCCGAAGAATTAAAGAAGATGACCCGAACTGAAGGCCAGATCCTGGTGAAGTTAATTCACAGGCAAACCGGTATTACGGCGTTTGATTTAGTAAAAGAATTACGTAGCGGTTGGCGTGCCTTTTGGTACAATACTACAGCCAGTATGTTTGATATTTCCTTGAAACGAGAATTTGATCCCGAGCATGTAAAAGAAGATTATTTAATTGAAGATATTTTGCAACGTAACTTTCAAAGCGGACGATTGGAACCTCAGGAGTCGGCCCTGGAATTTGACTTTTATGATTTAACGGATAAGTGGTTGAACGCCGATTCTAAAGAAGAATAGCATGCGGAAGCAAACGGCTTTTGAAGAGACCTTAAATGCTACTACCCATGCCATTGGTGCCTTATTTGGAATTGCGGCCCTGGTTTTACTTATTCTTTTCGATACACAGAAGACAAATTGGAGTTTATTCAGTGTTATAGTTTACGGCATCTCTATTATTGTTTTATTTACCGCATCTACCTTATATCATGCCATAAAACAGGAAAAACGAAAGCACTATTTCAGGATTGTAGATCATATAAGTATTTATCTGTTAATTGCGGGGACCTACACACCGGTTTTATTGATCACACTTAGCGAAAGCCTGGGATGGCCATTGTTTTGGATTATCTGGGGCATAGCTGCCTTCGGTATTGTTTTAAAATTGTTTTTTACCGGACGGTTTGAAATATTTTCAACTTTATTATATTTGGTTATGGGGTGGCTCATTGTGTTTGATTTTGCCAACTTTTCCGAATGGGTTCCCAGCGATGCTGTTTTACTATTATTTGCCGGCGGATTAGCTTATACCGGAGGCATTATTTTTTATATTATTGAAAAGATTCCGTTTAATCATGTCATTTGGCATTTGTTTGTTCTGGTAGGCGCCCTATGTCATTTTTTTATGATATTCTTTTATATAATTTAGAGCCATGACAAATATTGTAGTTGCAAATACTTCCGAACATTTCAAAATCATAGAGACCTTAGCCGATATTATTTGGCGGGAGCACTATATACCTATTATTGGCCTCCCTCAGGTTAACTATATGCTGAAAAAATTCCAATCTGCAAAAGCCATAAAGGAGCAAGTAGAAAAAGGTTTTGAATATTATTTACTTTTTTTTAATGATGTACCGGCAGGTTACCTTTCAATAAAAAAAGAAAATGAAGCCTTGTTTTTAAGCAAGATATATGTGGTAGGGGAGTACAGAGGCAGAAAGATTGGTAAAGCAGCCATGGTTTTTGTTGAGGAAAAAGCAGAAACTTATAAGTTGGATAAGATCAGACTTACCGTAAACATAAACAATGTTAACTCTATAAAAGCCTATGAAAAACTAGGTTTTAAAAATGTTGGCCCCGTTGTGGCTGATATTGGTAACGGATTTGTTATGGATGACTATGAGATGATAAAAGAAGTTTGAAGCGGGAAGTTGGAAGTACGAAATTGTTAGTTAGAGTTTTTACTTCAATTACTTTGGGCCTTTGTAAGGTGGTTAAGAAAATTTAATTAAGCTATGTTTGCTGTATACAAACTTTTTCTGATGGAACTTTTTGAGTATAGAAGGTTGACTTCCTGTTATTTTTTCTTAGGCCTGAACGGCTTAATTACTTCTTCATTACATTCTAAGTAAGGCCCTTCCATTAGATCTATACAATAGGGCACAGCAGGAAAAACGGCATCCAGGCATTCCCTAATAGATTTTGGCTTTCCCGGTAAATTAATAATCAAACTACTGCCCCTAAGGCCAGCAGTCTGTCTTGAAAGAATGGCCGTAGGTACATATTTTAATGATTCCGTTCTCATGAGCTCTCCAAAACCTGGCATCATCCTGTCACATACTGCTTCAGTGGCTTCAGGTGTAACATCCCTTTTGGCAGGACCGGTACCTCCTGTGGTAACCACCAAACAGCATGTTTCATTATCGACCATATCGATAATCGTTTTTTCAATGATGTCTTGTTCGTCAGGTACTATTTTGTAAACATCTTTCCATTCTGAAATCAAATAATCGTTCAGGGTATCTATGATTGCTTTTCCGCTAATGTCTTCATAAACTCCGGCACTTGCCCTGTCACTTACAGTAATGATCCCTATTTTGATTGTTGACATAATTTTGAGTCTCTACTTCTATTTAAGTTGCTTGTAATTGTTTCTTGCTTATGGCGAATATAGTCCATTCATTAACATTACTGTATATTTAACTAACACTTTTCTCGATATAATTGACCAATACTATAAATGTTTTTTTAATTAATCAGTTGTCCTTTGCATCCAACTAATATGTAATTAAAATGATCTACATCTTCAGCATTAAGTTTTAACTTCCCGGTAATTTTTAGAATGTCATCGGTTTTAAATGATGGCCTAGAGGTAAACTGTAGCTCTATAGCCGTTTCAGGACCTCCAACGCCACAAAAAAAACAGGATGACATGGGGCCTTTTGATAGGATAAACAATCGACCTTCAGGGTCTATGTCTAAAAAATAGCCTGTTATGGATACTAGTTTCCCTTCTAAGGCCTTAACAGATTCTGAAAATTCAGGTTTCAAAAAGGCTCTGTCATAAGCTGGAAAATAATGTTCTTTGAATGTGACTTTTGATAAGTCTTTCCACGAAATTTCTTTTTGAGAAAAACACATGAAGCCGGAAAAGAATATAAAAATTACTATTGTTTTATTTTTCATCTCTTAAAATTTCTGAAACTTTCATCTTCATGATAGGATACACGGCTATTACAATAGATAAAAATGTAGCCATAAAAACGACCATTCCAATTTGAAATATCTCCTGAAATGGTAACCGTTGAAGTAAATTGTCCTTAAAACCCACTTCAATAGTTTCAAGTAGCATTGGTAAAGCTATTTTTACCAGTACTATACTAATAAAAAAGGCCATAAGAACGATGATAAATCCTTCATAAGCCACCATTCGCATCACCTGAAAATAGGTAGCTCCATAGGTTCGTAAAAGTGCCAGATCAAAAGCACGCTCTTTAACCATTTTATAAAGACTGATAAATATGGTTAGCCCGGATATTACCAGAATCAAATAGGCAATCCAATTAATGGCTTTAAGGCCGACACCCATGAAATCATACAATTTATCCAGCTCGTATTTTGGTAAAGCGGCTTGCATATTGGTACGTTCATTAATAGTTCTTGGCAAGGTTAAAAAACCTGTAGGATTTCTAAAGGAAACCAATAGCGAAGTTATTTTCTTTTCCTCTTCGTTTTGATGTGCTCTCTGGTGTTCATGATCGTGTTCATCGTTATGATCATCATGATTTTCCTCTCCGTCAGTTTCTTCTTCATGCTCATGAACATCCCATATACTTTCCAAATTACTTATAATTAAACGGTCTATAACTTTTTGGGTAGGCTTTAAAATGCCTACTACCGTAAATTTTTCGTCATGCGTTTCTATATCAGTCTCCACCAATCCGTGAGAACTCAAAAAGGTATCTCCAATGGAAAGTTCTGATACTTGAGCCACAGTATGCCCAATAACAACTTCCATGGTTTTCTCAATATCACGTCCATTTTCCAACTCAGTATTGTAAAGATGCCTAAAATCATTAGTGGTTCCAACAATTCTATACCCTTTATAATTATCACCATAAGAGATTGGCACTGCGATTTTAATCAGAGGGTTTTTGCCTATTTTTTTCGCCTCATTATATGGAATATTACCCGTTGGATTATCAAGGTGCAACACTGAAGCCAATACCAATTGTAATGGGCTTCCTTTGGCACCTATTACCAAATCTATGCCTCCTAAATTGTTTTCCATCTGATACTCAAAAGATGTTTTTATTTGCTGAACCCCAAGGAGCAACATGATACTTAATGAGAGTGTAAAAACACTCAAAAAAGTGTATAAAGGCTTAGATTTTAGGTTTTGTAAACTGATCTTCCAGATACTCATAATTCTATTGTATTTTGGAAGTATTCTTTAATTCTGGAATCGTGGGTAATCACCACTAAATTGGCATTGGTTTGTTCTGCTTGTTTTTGAAGGAGGTTGATTACAATGTTGCAATTTTGATCATCTAAACTTGAAGTGGGTTCATCAGCTAAAATAACTTTTGGCTGATGTACTACAGACATAGCAATATTAAGACGTTGTAACTGCCCCTCACTAAGTTCATTCAACTTACTGTTTTTATATGAACCCAGGTCTAATTCATTTAATAGCCCTTCAATTTTGGAATTCACGATATTTTTTTTACTGAAAAAAAGACGGGCTTTTAAATTTTCCAAAACGCTTAAGGATTGTATGGCATGCTTTTTTTGAAATACCAATCCAATATGTTTGCCTCTAAAGGCATCCAACTTACTAATGGATAATGAGTTTATATCAATACCATCAATCAAAACTTTTCCGCTCGCGGGAGTTAACAAACCGGCTAAAAGATGTAAAAAGGTTGTTTTCCCAACACCGGACTTTCCTAAAATGAGTAAATCTTCTTGCGTTCCTAAAGTGATGTTGGGAAATGAAAAAGTGTGTTCCCTTTCTCTATAATGAAATGTAAGATTTTCTATTTGAATCATTTTAGAGCTTATATCAATCTATAAATTACATTGGTAAATAGAAGTTTTATATTTCTTCTAATTTGGGCTACTTACAAGGTATCTGTTCTGTTAACTTTTCAACAGTTGAACTAAGTATTTCAGGTGTTGTATTTTCCGGAGCGTAAACAATAGAAACTTTTTTGGTATTTAAATCTAAAATAGATTGGCTTACTCCATTTATATCTTGCAGACCTTCTTCTATTATTTTTTGACATTTATGACACCTGGCTTTAGGCGTATTTATAACCAATACAGCATCATCTTCCCCTTTTAACAATACTCTTTCTTCTGGTTTTATTCGATTACACGATACCACTGATAATGAAACCAATACTATTAAAATTATTTTTTTCATTTTTTAATTATTAATTCATTACTTCATTACTTTTTTTGTTTCTATCATAGGATACCAACATCACCATTAACTATAAATCGGTATCGGCCATTTGTCCTCTTGATAAAATTCGTTTTTTTCCCAAAGCCTTACCTCTAAATCTGTGAGCAAACAATCGTTTAATCGGGCAATCATTTTTTCTTTTTGAATGTACTGACCAATAAAAACCAGCTCTATTTTTCTGTCTCCGAACGTAGCATCCCAACCAGACTCTATTTGCTTTTGATTGTCCAGAAAAGCAGCATAATTAATTCGTTCTGAAAAAGGCATGGACGCCCACCAAACTCCGGCATTGTCTGCTTTACAAGACCCTCCCGCTGAACTCCAAATGAGGGCTTGTTTTGACCGTGATGCTAACCAAAACAGTCCTTTACTTCTAATGATATTTTGAGGAAACTCCTGATTGAGATAGTTTAGAAAACGCTCCGGATGAAACGGCCTTTTACTTCTAAAAACAAAGGACCCAATACCATATTCTTCCGTTTCAGGAACATGTTCATTTTCCAACTCTTTTATCCATCCTGCGGAGGCTTCTGCTTTCGCATAGTCGAATAACCCCGTGTTGATAACATCTTGTAATGCCACTTCAGATTGTGAGGTGGTTATCATTTGAGCTTCAGGATTCAGCGATTTTATGATGGCCTTAAGTTCTTCTAAATCATCCTGTGAAACAAGGTCAACTTTATTAATAATAATGACATTGGCAAATTCAATCTGGTCCGTAAGTAAATTAACAATAGTTCTATCATCGCCTTCAATATCGGTAAGTGCTCTTGTTGCCAGATAATCCGGACTAGAGAAATCCTTTAAAAAATTGAAGGCATCTACCACTGTTACCATGGTATCCACATAACTAAAACGACTTAAATCAATGGTGCCATCTTCACTTTCAAAACTAAAGGTTTGAGCCACAGGAATGGGTTCACTTATTCCGGTACTTTCAATTAACAAATAATCAAACTTATTTTGGGCCGCTAATTTTTCTACTTCTACCATAAGGTCTTCACGTAAGGTGCAACAGATACAGCCGTTACTCATTTCAACCAATTTCTCTTCGGTTCTGGAAAGTGTGTTTTCATTTTCAATAAATTGCGCATCAATATTAACTTCGCTCATATCATTAACAATAACCGCCACTTTTAAGCCTTCTTTATTGTGTAATATGTGATTAAGCAATGTAGTTTTTCCTGCGCCAAGAAAACCACTTAATACAGTAACTGGTAGTTTTTTCATTTTAAAATAATCTCTAAGAAGGTTTTATAATTTAAGTTAGACTTCAATCTGATTCAGGTTATTCAATTTCTCTATCAAGTCACCGGTAATGGCAACCACGGCAGGTTTTGGAATTCCATCCTTGTCAAATGGCCACTTACTTGTTGGGTTATTTTTATCAGTTGTTTGTTCCCCTGGATGTTGTACACTTAAAAACAGGGTTTTTCCATCAGGTGAAAACCAGGGGCCTGTAAGCTCAGCATCTCGAGGTGCTGAAGCCATCCGAATTACTTTCCCGGCATCTTTTCCATATCTGGGAATAACGAACAAACTGTTATTTTTGAAAGGCATGTATGGTTTGCCTTTTCTGTTCATGGCATCGCCGGACATATCTGAAGTCATCCAGAGATTACCTGATAGATCAAAAGCTAAATTATCGGGACAGGAGAATCCGTTTTTTTTCCCGCCAGCCAAATAAGTAGAAGCTTTAAAAGTTAGGGCGTCAAATTTGCCCTCGGTTTCCTCTACTTTTAAAATAGAACCATGATAGTCCCCTTTAGGCTTATTGTTGGTCAGGGTCACAAAAATGTTCCCGGTAATGGGATCTATTTCAATATCTTCTGGTCGATTCAAAGGGGTTGCTCCCAAAAGTTTTGCGGCTTCTCTAGCTCTTACCAAAACTTCGGTTTGATCTTTGAATTTGTTTTTGAGAACAGGCTCATTTTCCCAATCTAAGGCAAGCCATTTCCCATTAATGGTATCGGCAACATAAAGGGTCCCTTCCTTTAAAGAGCCCGGTTTAGAGGAAATAAACTTATACAGATGTTCATCTTTTTTATCGTCTCCTGAATAGGCAACAACACGTTTGTCTTCCAATTCATATAAGGTACAGCATTCATGGGCAAAACGTCCTAAGGCAATGTGTTTTTGAGCTTTTCCATCTTTAGGGTTCACTTCTACAACCCAGCCATAATGTTCCGGAGGGTAATCATAAAATTGTTCCCAACCCCAAATACTTGGTGTTCTGGTTGCAGCATTATTTTCATCATACAAAGTGTCACCAAAAACATCCTGATAGTTTTCCTCGCAGGTTAAAAATGTATTCCATGGGGTAATGCCACCGGAACAATTACTATTTGTTCCAATGATTTCACTTTTCCCTTCAATTGGAGCATCCCAGTTTAACGGAATGGGAGTATGTCCTGTGATGCGACGATTATGAGGATCGTTATTTACCACTTTCCAAACACCGTGCTCTTCTTTAATTCTTACAATGCTTCCACCAACGTTGTATATTTCTTTATCCACTTGTTCTTTGGTTCTTTTTTCCGGTGGATTAGCATGATTATTAAAATCGGCAACAAAAAACGGATTGGCATATTCATGGTTTACCCATAACAAGCCATCTTTAGGGTTACGTTCATCTAAAGGAATAAAACAAGTGAAATCGGGGTTAAATCCAAAGGTGTCTTTGTCACTAATTTTATCGCCCCATTTTATCACCATTTGGTAATCCAGCCCTTTGGCCAGTAACAGATCGTCCTGGTTTGAAGGCGATAACCCCTCAAAAACAAGGTCTTTTAATTTTTTTAACTGTTCATCTGAAAGTTTTTTGTCTGAAGTAGGCGTGGCCGTGTTACCACAACTTATAAGGAAAGGAGGTATAGTCAATGCTCCTAAACCGGCTTTCCCTAAAAAGGAGATAAATTCTCTTCTATTGTATGGCATAATCTAAAAGGATAATTTGTTATGTAATACCTTGCAAATATAACGCAACTTAGTTGCATTAGTAAGCAAAATCATTATTTTTGTATGAATTAAAGGTCTGTTTTTTATGAATGGCATCCCAAAAACCTTAATTATTTTATTGTTAATTATCGGATTTGGCCATGCTCAAAATTCCGATTCTAATTTCCCACCACCGGAAACCCCTCCGGTAATACATGTCAACAAAGCTAATGGTAAAATTGTAGTAGATGGCAGGATTGATGAAAAAGATTGGAACAAAGCTGAAGTTGTTACAGATTTTTTTCGGGTAGAGCCACGTCAGGGCGGAACCATTAAACATCAAACGGAAGTTAAGTTTTTATTTGATGAAAAAAACCTATATATCGCAGCATTTTGTAGAGATTCTGCGGGTATAAAAGGTATTAGGGTTCAGGATCTCAGAAGAGATTTTAGCTGGGGTGAAAATGACCTTTTTGGTGTTGCATTAGACCCGCAAAACTTAAAACAGTATGCCCAGGCATTTCAAACAACACCCTATGGAAATCAACGCGATTTTCAGAATTTTAATGGCAATAGTTTTGATACGGGATGGAACACGCTTTGGAAAGTCCGTACACACAGAACAAAAGATGGTTATACGGCAGAATTTGCAATTCCTTTTAAAACGTTACGATATAACAAATCTAAAATTGATGAACCTGTAGCATGGGGAATAACCATGGTAAGGTATGCCAGACGTGACGTGGAAGTATCTACTTTTCCGGCCATACCACAATCATTTACACCATACAGGATGACCTATGCGGCTAAACTTACCGGCATAGAATTGCCACCACCTTCAACCAACATTCGTATAGAACCTTATACATTGTATCAGTATGATAATATTGATAATGATACCAGTAGTTCCATGGATCAATTTAAAGTGGGAGGCGATGTAAAATGGGCCGTAAACCCAAACTCCGTACTGGATTTAACAATTAATACTGATTTTGCTCAAGCTGATGTGGACCGTGCTGTAAATAACCTGGAACGATTTAACATCTTTTTCCCTGAACAACGCCAGTTTTTTCTCGAGAATTCAGGGATTTGGGCGGGAGGAAGCCAAACAGCAATTCGTCCTTTTTTTAGTAGGCGTATCGGTTTACAAGGTAGCTTTAATGCCGAGACGGCTCCAATAGAAGTAGGGGCCAGATATACGCAACGTACAGAAAAACAAGCAATTGCCGGCCTTTTGGTGAGGCAAGGAGCGACGGATAATTCCCCTGCTTCAAATTTTGGAGTAGCCAGATATCTGCGAAATTATGGTAAAGAAAACAATATAGGACTTATGGTTACCCACCGTTTGGATAATACTTCTGAGGACTTAGGTTTGGAATCTAATAATAATACAACCCTTACTGTAGATGGACAAATAAGACCAACCAGCCAATGGGATATTAAGTACCTCTTTACATCGTCAATTGACGAAGGGACAAGAGAGACAGGTTTCGCAGGAAGAGTTTCTGTAGGTAGAAGAAGTAATAAGTTTTATTACGCTTGGTCAACCGATTATACGGATGCCAAATATAATCCCGCCATGGGCTTTGTGAGACAGTCTAACGTAATTAGTCATAATCCCGGAGGATATTATATATGGAGGCCCAGGAAAATAAATTGGATAAGGCGTTGGGATCCGGGAGTATTTGCCAGTTACAATCACGATGCAACAAACCCCGGAAGGTTTCAACAAGCCAATCTCTACATTTTTCCCGTTTACGTGTGGTTTAAGGATAATAGTTTCTTTGAATGTTCTTTGACCCCAACATGGCAAAATATTAATTTTAATTTTGCGCCTTTAGGGTTGCAAATTGAGCAAGATGAGTACTATTATACACGTTTTACATTAAGATACTATACCGATAGATCTAAAAAGTGGTCCGTTAGCGGAAGCTATAACTTTGGTGATTTTTATGATGGTACAAGACAAACTTATAAAGCTTCGGGAAGGTTAGCGCCGATTCCTCATATTGCTCTGACCTTTGATTATGAACATAATGATTTAAAAAATATAGGGCAGGCACAACAAAATTTGTCTACAAACCTCTTTTCAGTTGGGTCGAGGTTTGCTCTGAATCCAAGGGTTCAATTGTCAACGTTTTATCAGTATAACAGTTTTGATAAGCAAGGGCGGTGGAATGTACGGACAAGCTGGGAGTTCATGCCACTTTCCTTTATTTACCTGGTATTTAATGACTCTAATTTAAATGATGCATTTTCTCCTGTTCAGGAGCAACAGTTTATTTCGAAGATTTCATTGGTGAAACAGTTCTAGTAATAGTGTTTATTTGGAAAAAACGATCTATTTAGAAACACCTCCAATACAATAACCAACAACCATAAATTAATTGAAGGTGTTCCAATAATTAGTGAATTATAAACTATTACTTATACAATTAATTTAAATGATACTTTTCCAAGCAAATTAAATTGGAATAGATAGCTCTAAATAGATCGTTTTGTCTGTCATAAATTTTACCTTGTATTTTAACGGGATGCTCTAGTAAATTGTTTAGTTCCAGTTGTAATTCTTTTATCTTGATATTCAAATAATGAGAAAGTACCGAAAATTTGGGGTTACCTTTATGCGATAATATTTCAGACTGTTTCTTGTGCTTTGTAATGTTGTTATAAAAATAATTTAGCTTCCCAATACCGGAAAAATCCTGATTTCCTAAGGCATCCACAATAATTTGATTATCAGTAGAAAGAACAAAATAGATGTCTCTGATATTATGAGTTTTAACCATTCGCTTTATATATTCTATTGTTACATCATCATAGATAAAAGAATTGCCCAGTGATGTGTAAAAATAATTCTCGTACTTAAACCTATTGTTAATAACAGATTCCAAGCAATCGGTAGGACATAAAAGGAAAAGGCATTTTCGCATTATGTAATAGTATTGAGATGGTGCGGAAATGAACCCACACCATCCTTATTGGAAATGCTAATTTTCATAAGCTTTTAGGTCAATGACTTCAAAGTTTCTGGCATCAAAGTAATCATCTATGCCGTGGCCTGTATTTATAATTACCCCTCCTAAGAGTGTTACAGTGTCCACAGGAAATTCGTCTTTACAGGTTTTAATGTGTTCATGAATTTTCTTGTCGATAATTTTATAGGTCGCATCAGTAATGGCTTTTTGAGGATTATCGCTATTCAAAATGTCTTCTCTATAAGGTAGTAAGCTTTCCTCTAATTTCATTTGTTGATAATCGTCATCATTCAAGACAGGTGAGTAACTATCATTTCCTAATCGGCTTAATGCCAACATTAATGCGCCGCAAGAATTTCCTTTTTCTTCCATTCTTGGTCGGTACATCTTACCAAGTTCCCCTTCTAAAGTAATTCCTATATGAGGTCCGTAGAATATAAAAGCACTTCCTTCATCTGGAATATGGTGTGCAAATGCTGTCATACCAGTTTGCCCAACAAAAGGAATACCTCCAAGTCCTCCCATAATGAATGGGCCAAATAATACATTGAAGAATGTTGTAGATGGTATGTTGATATCATCAGAGCATAAGGATGTGGCCATAAGCACTTTAGAAATATCGATGTTGTGCTCTGACTGCATTTTTCCTAAATAGTGAATGGATGTATCCTTAGCATCCTTGGCATTTGGGTATTCTTTTTTAACAATCTCGTCAAATTTTCTTTGTAGCATAATATAAATTTTTTGATTAATGTATTATTAGATTCAATTATGTCCTGTATAAATATAAGATATTGTTTTCTAAACGCAACCAAGTTGCGTTTATTTTTTCGATTTACAGAATCACGAGTCTGGAATCATTGAAATGGAGAGCAATGATTTCAACCAAAAAAAAATACGATTTATGCTTTGGAAGATTTTATTTGCGATGAGCGTGGAATAAAATGTACTTAAGACCATCACTTTTCTGCAATATCACCAATGGTAACAAGAGTTTCACCGGTATTTATAGGTGGAGTGCCAACAATATATAAAACAACCCCGTTAGCTTTGGCATACAAAGTTTCCAGGGTATTTCCAAAATAGTCTGTGATTACTCCTAATGTCATACCTTGTTTAACGTAATCACCTGATTGTTTTGAAGCGTAAAAAATACCATCATGATTACTTTCTTGAGATACTCTGTTACTGACAAACTGATAGGTACTTTTCTTAATAACTTCAGAATTTGTTACTGTCATATCGAGTTTATTCATCATGTTAAGAACGCCATTTTCAACTTGTAGAACTTTTTCTTTTTCAGATTTACCCAGTCCACCACATTCAATATCTACCGCAGGGATACCTCTTTTGAACGCTTCGGCAGAACAGTATAAACTAGGTTTATCTTTTTTTACGTAATCCTTTCCATCTGTTTTGAAAACAATGATATAGTCAAAAAGCAAGGCTTCTGCCATTTCCTTTGCTTTTTGGGAAGCTTCGGGCATAGTAGAATTCTTATAAAAGGCAGAATACGATGTTAAATCTTCGGAAGCATCACCAGCATGCATATCTAAAAAGTAGTCTGATTTAGAGATAACATTCTCGCTAATAAAGTTTGCAATTTTTTCGGTTACGGTGCCTTCGCTATTTCCCGGGAATGTTCTATTTAAATTTTTATCGTCTAATGGATTTATAAATGGTGACCTACCAGAAAAGCTAGCTACATTAGCTATTTGAACCAAAATGACCGTACCTTTTAAAGTCTTCGGGTCAATGCTTTTAATTAATCGTTGCCCCGCAAGAATAGGAGGGTATTCATAACCATGAACGCCTGCGGTTATACCTAAAACAGGGCCTTCTTCTTCACCACGAAATACGGTGATGGGGATAAAGGTAGAATCTTTGTCATCTGATATAGGGATTTTAAAGTGATGTTTGGTTCCTGGTTTTATATCCGTGCCAAAAAACGTGAAAGCCGACTGAGCATATGCCAGTTTAATTGTGGCGAAAAAAAATAGTAAAACAACAGATTTTAGTTTCATATCAACTAAAATATTTCAAGTTTCTGAAAATTCCAAAGCCTATTAGAATAAAACTAATGATAAGTATTGAAAGCATGTTTTTGAACAAACTAAAATTACTTTCAGGTTTAAAGAACTCTGGCTTATGCTTTTCAAAATTTACTGTATCTGGATGATGCTCTTCAAAAATTTTGGGATATAAATCCAAACGTATTTTTTCATGAAATGTATTGGTAGCATGTAAAAAATCTATGTGATTGGTTAAGCTTGTCTTGGCTATATCATTCATGGATAATTGCAATTGTAAAGGCGGAAAGAATTGCGCTATTTTTCTGCTCAGTTCCTCTCTTTGTTTTACCTTGTTGTACATAGCTGCTCGTTCTTCTTTTGAGTCGTCATCACCTAATTGTTGCATGGCAAAATACCATAACCATGAAAATCCTTCGGTTTTAAACCCATATTTGCGTAAATGTGGATAGTGTTCATAAAACCTTTCCATAGTTTCTTTTTTGTCAGTATCCCACTTTTGATGGTAGGCGTCTCTTTGTTTGATGACCATAGTAAATGCTTCATCAATAGGGTATTTGTTTGTAATATAATTACTTACGAGTACCGGAAGAAAAACAACTAATAATAACCAACTAGCTAATAATACTATGGCATTGGTATTTGAGGATTTTCGTAAAAGTATCACGAAAAAACAGAGCGCAAACCAAAATAGTGTATAGAGGTAACTCATAATTATAATTGCCGAAAAATCACTTGTAAACGGAATGCCTAAAACCACTTTAGCCACTAGTAATAGTAAGCCTAAAACAAGACAAACAAAAACGAATCGAACGGATAGTTTGGCCAATAAATAACTAAAAGATGATTTTGCTTGAATGGTTATCATTTTCCAGGTGCCTTTTTCTTTTTCTTCGGATAGTAGGTTAAAGTTTAGGGCAATAATCACTAATGGAAATAGAAAAATAATGAGAAAACTAACATCTAAATTCCCAACCTGCAGTCGCATGGGGTTGACCAAATCTGTATTGTGCTTTTGACCTTCCAGAGCCACAATACTTACATTTTGTATATGGGAGTTTAAATCGCTTTGCCCAATAGAAATACCTGCTAAGGGTTGTACGGGATTCAAAAATGAAAATTTTAGATAGTAGGATAATAAACCAATATCTTCTTTATGAAAACTACGTTGTCTTTCTAAATGTTTTTGTTGCTGCTCAATGGTCTTGTTAATGGATGTTTGTTGTTGTGACAGAAACTGTTTCCCGGTGCTAATACTCAACATACCTAACACCATGAGTATTCCAAATGCTAACCATACTGTTTTAGACCTAAAAAAATGCTTGATTAATAAGGTATACACAACTAAATAAATTTAAATCGATTAGAAAATTTGGTCATGGTTATTATAGCCAGTAGTAACCAAAAGATAAGGGCAAAAAAGGCGACTATTTGATGATTTATGGTTTTAGATATCGGTAAGTACTCATAGCTGAATTTTGGTGCCGATCTCCAATAGGATTTATCTACAACATGAATTTTTCCTTCACTACCTTTAGCTTTATTACTAATGAATTTCATTTGAAGGTCGTTCATGTACTGCGATTGCTCATATCTATAAGTTTCGGTTTGTGATAAAAAATTAGTGTAGGTATGAAAATCTGTTCCAGATAGCCCCATGGATATATTTTTAATAGCCAGATATGGGTTCAGTACCACCAAACTATTGGTAATGCTATTCTGCTTTTTGTAGGTGTTGATTAATTTTTTATGCTGATTACCATAAATTATAGCTGTTTGTTCTTCGCCTTTACTCATTAAAAAACCGCTGTAATTAAAGGGTAAATCTTTAACATCTGTTACATTATTAGCTTTTAAAACGGAGTCTCGTAACTTGTTAAAATGGGGGTCGTTGGGGTCATGGCTATCGCCTTGTTTAGCCACTTCTGCTTCAATAGCTGCTTTGAATTCAATCTTGGATAAATTAGGGTATACGGAATTACCAATAACTTGGGCCGTTTTTGGAATGATTATAAAAAATAATAACCAACCGCCTAATAGACTTAATAAGGCTTTGTTTGAACTAACGCTTCTAGCCGAAACAATAACCGTTACAAAACATAAGACTATAAAAAAGAGGACATAACTAGCGGTTATTAAAAGGGAACGCATGACAACTCCACTATTCAAGGTGTGACTTTCAATAAATGAAATACTCCATAACGCGATTAAGGCAGGAATAAAGAACAAGGTTGAAACCAAAAACAACCCCAAAGCTTTACCAAGTAGTATTTGTTGCATCGATGCTCCTTGAAGGTAGATTATTTTAAGGATGCCATGTTCCTTTTCAGAAGTTATGGAAGCATAGCCAATGAAAAAGATGACTAAGGGCAGGATGAGTTGCAATAACAGGGCGATGTTTAAATCACCAAAACGCACTAAGCCCGTTGATAAACTAGCTTCTGAAAAGTTTGCTGTATTTTGTTTATGGGCTTCTAAATAAATAGAATTCCCTATGTAGGTTTCAATTCCGGAGTCAAAAATACTCAAAGGATGTTGCTCCCTGAAAGCAAATGTGCCAAAGTGGGCCATCCTGTGTGGATGTTTATCGGGGTTATTTTCCCAACTTTCCCTAGATTGATTTTGGTGGTGTTCAGCAATATGATGGCGTTTTTCGTAAGCATTCCAGCCATTGATAGTTACATAGCTTAGAACCATTAGAAAAAGCGTTAACAGCACAAAAAGACCTTTAGTATAAAAGGTCTTTTTGAAAAACTGCTTCCCTATTAAAACGACAACATCGTTTCGCATGAATACTAAAATTTATAAGTAGCGTTAAGTAATATATTTCTTGGTGCTCCTGGACCTAACCTGGAAGGGTTAAGACCACCTAACCAATAAGTGTCATCAAATAAGTTGTTTATTTTAAGTGTTAATTGGATACCTGTATTATTTGGCTTGTAATATATGGCAGCATCAAATATGGTGTAATCAGGTAAAAGTACTCTATCACTAGCGTAAGTAGGGTTGTACCAAGTATATCTTTCGTCTACATATTGAGCACCGAAACCAATTCCAATGCCTCTTAAGGTTTTATTCATAAAATCATAACGCCCCCAAAAGTTTCCATTATGTTTTGGAGCGCCTCCAATGCGTTCTCCAATAAATTCTTCTATGGCATCTTCTACGATTTCAGCGTCTGTAAAACCGTAAGATGCTATAAGTTGAAAATTTGGTGTTACGTAACCAGAAATATCCATTTCAAAACCTCTACTTCTTTGCTCACCTCTTGTTGTTAAGTTATCTAAATCATAGGTGTCTCCCAGTAAAATGTTCTTTTGAATGATATCAAAAAAAGCAATGTTTGCAAATATTTTACCATTTAGGAACTCACCTTTGGCACCTACCTCTTTCAAGCTACTTTCTAAAGGATCGAACCTTCCTGGTGATGCACCCCAAAAGAAGCCTTCAGCTGTTGGAGATAGTGACACCGTATTGGTATGTGGTTGAAAACCTTCTAAATAGGTGGCATAAGCACTAATATTGTCTGTAACTTCATAGGTCAAACCAAATCTAGGTACAAGCGCATTGGTTTTAAATTCTTGTTCATCACCTTCATAATCAAAAATGTCTGTAAACCATTCATACCTTAAGTTTATTAGAGCTGAAAATTTACCAATCTTAAATTGATTTTGAATATAGATACCATTAGAGGTTGTTAAGTTTGCTGGAATTGTTAATTCAGCAAGGTTATAAGCATTTGTATTTCTGGCGCCATTAAAAGGGTTTTCTAAATTAAAATGAGGAACAGCGGGTACAGGCATAGTGACACCGTCCACAACCATTTGTTGAAAATTACCCGGATTAGATGAGTCATAATTAGACTGACCTCCATTAACTGTTAAATATCGTCTGGCACGAAGGAATCCAGCTCCAATTTTTCTTTCCCAACGCGTAGCATCATAACCCACCAAAATTTTATTGGTAATGTTATCTTTTTTGATATCGTAATTAAAATACGTACTAAAGTTATCGGTTTCCCAAAATTGTTGTCTTTTATCATATCTCATTCTCGCCAAGGTAGGAATCACATTTCCATCAATATCAACCGCTGTACCATCAACTCTATGTTCAGCTAAATCTTCATCCCAAGTTTGTTTCATGTACTGTGCATTAAAACCAAAGTTTTCTGCAAACTTTTTATTAAAGTTAGCCATAAACATAAGCTCTTTAGTTTTGTAGTGGTCGTTTGATGCGCCAACATTCATTGTAATAGGTGTACTATTGATGTCATATGCACCATTAATAGCACCAAAAATAGGCTGACCTCTATCTAAATTACCTTCAGCATTGTTATAAATCATTTCTACATTAAGCGAAGTACTACTATTAGGGATATAACTTAAAGATGGCGAAAATAAAATAGCATTATTTTTTACAACATCTCTAAATGAGTCTGCATCTTGATAAGCGACATTAAAACGATACAGTAATGTTTTGGATTCGTTTAAAGGCCCAGTAAAATCAGCTGTAGTTCTTAACGTACCAAAGCTTCCAGACGCTATTGAAATTTCGCTGCGCTTTTCTGTCAATGGTTTTTTAGTAACTATGTTTACCGTACCACCGGGGTCTGCACTAGAAAAAGTTACAGAAGAAGGCCCTTTAATTACTTCTACACGCTCCAGGTGTGACGTAATTGGTTGTAGAAAATAGTATTGACGCGTACGCATGCCATTAACAACCTGCCCGTCATCAGCTTGCGTGATACCACGAATATTATAGTGGTTATATAAACCAGTAGGTGCTACATTACTTACTGTTTTAACCGCATCTGTGAGTTGAAACGCTTGTCTATCAGCTAGAAGCTCCTTTGTAACTGTTGCAACTGCTTGTGGTAACTCTTTATTTTTGATAGCTATTTTTGTAGCTGAAAACGAGTAATCACTGTTGTAATCTTTTCTTTTTCGTCCAACAATCTCTACAGATTGTAAGGATTCAAAAGAAGCTTTTAAAGTAATATTTCCTAATGATTTGTCTTGATTTTCAGATAGCTCAATAGAGGTTTCGTAGGTTTCATAACCAATATAAGTGATGCGTAAATTATAAATGCCACCAGCCTTTATTTCTATACTAAAATTTCCATCAAAATCTGAAGTTGTTCCTTTTTTAGTCTGCGCATTATCTGATACGATGATATTTGCTCCAGGTATCGGCGTGCTGTTTTCACCTAAAACTCTTCCGGATACTTTAGACTGTGAAAAGCCTAATTGTATTGCGAAGAAAGCAATAACAAGCGCTACATTTCTTAAGTTCATTTTTAATTATTTGTTTGTGTTTATTAAATAGTTTTTATGTATAATTCTTGTAATTCTTCGGCAGATATTTTTGAAGTATCAGTAGTATGGACCAGGAAGCCTTCTTTCATGATTCCTATTTTAGATCCTATGTTCACAGCATTAAAAATGTCATGGGTTGTCATTAGAATACCAACGCCATTAGCTGATAATTCTTTACATATTTCAGCGAATTCTACGGATGCTTTAGGATCCAAACCAGAGGTTGGTTCATCCATTAAAATGTAGGACGCCTTTTTAGCTATGGCTATGGCTATACCTACTTTTTGGCGCATACCTTTAGAATAAGTAACCAGTCTTTTATTGAAAGCTTCCTCTTGTAAGTTGACTTTTTTTAATAAGCTTTTAAGTCCTTCTTTGGTATAAATAAAACCCGCCAATCGGCTAAAATAGTCCAGGTTTTCCAAGCCCGATAAATTACCATACAACTGAACAACTTCAGGGATATAGGCTAAGGTGTTTCTTACTGATTTTTTCTTAGCAATAACACCATCTATTAAAGCTTCTCCGGAGGTGGGTTCTATTAATCCCAAAAAAATATTAATAGTAGTAGTTTTACCTGCTCCGTTTTGTCCTAATAGACAAAAAATTTCGCCAGGTGCTACTGTGAAACTTAAATCCTTAAGTGCCAATGTATCATCATATTGCATACTTAGCTTATTAGCTTTTAGCATAATGTTTATTTTACTTATTAATTACATTTAAAAATTCATCTCGGTATATTTTGTTTTCAAAGCAACCTCCAAATTCTATTGTGGTAGTGAAACTATTTTTATCTTTTATACCTCTGGAAGACACACAAAGGTGTTTGGCTGTAATCATAACAATGACACTTTCGGTTTCTAAAGCTTCCTGTAAATCATTCAGGATTTGTATACATAGCCTCTCCTGAACTTGAGGGCGGTGCGCATAATAATCTACCAACCTATTTATTTTAGAAAGACCAACTACTTTGTGTTCCGGGATATAAGCTACATGAGCATAACCCGTTATTGGTAAAAAATGATGCTCACAAGCAGAGTCTATGGTTATATTTTGCTCTATCAACATTTTCTTGTAGCCATATTTGTTATCAAAAGTTGAAAGCCTGGGTTTATTCTTTGGGTTTAATCCATAGAAAAGCTCTTTCACATACATTTTGGCTACCCGGTACGGAGTTCCTGATAAACTATCATCAGTAATATCTAAGCCCAATTCTTCCATGATCTTTTGAAAATAGTGCTGAATGTTAGCTATTTTTTCATCATCAGATTTTTCAAAGGCATTTTCCAGTAAAGGGGTGGCAATATTGGTTGATATATGGTTGTCACCTATAAAATCAATTTTTTCTTTTTCCATTTTTTTTAATTAATTGGTACAACATGGCCCTTTATTACATTGGCAATACTTTAAATTGTATAGGTGAAGAGCAACTAAGCCTAAAGCTGGGACATAGGTAAATATTTCAGGTAAATGAATGACTTGTAAATGCTCATTTATTATGGCAAAAAACAAGATTATCCAGCAAATCCATAAAGCCGGTTTCATAAAGTCTTTCGATGTGGTCTGTGTGGAGCGATATACCGCAAAAAAGGAAATAATCAAGAACAGGTAATCAATAGATTTCCACCATGTAGGTACAGAAGCACTACAGCAAACTGATGAAGCCTGGGCAATAAAAAGTATTGGAGTAACAAGACAGTGTACCAAGCATAATGCACTTGAAAATGCTCCTAAAGTATCTGATTTTTGCAACAATAATTTCATTGATGAGTTTGTTAATGCAACTGAGTTGCAAATATAAGTATATGATTTGTTATTGCAACATAGTTGTAATAAATTTGCTTTATGGGAATTATTAGAAAAACACAATCTTTGGAACTCTTGCTAGGCGAATTTCAAGAAGATTCTGGTGCCATTTCTGCTAAAGAATTAGTTAAGCGTCTCAGTTCTCAAATGAATAAGACTACTATTTATAGGGTTTTGGATAAACTTGAAGATGATGGCGTGCTGCATTCGTTTTTAGGTAAAAAAGGCATTAAATGGTATGCAAAATGCAGCGGTTGCTCAAAATCAGGACATATAGATGTGCATCCTCATTTTCAATGTTTGGATTGTGGTAAGGTGGATTGTTTAGATATAAATGTAACGATTCCAAAATTACCTAACAGAAAAGTAATGGCATCACAAATTTTAATTCAGGGAAAATGTGAAGCGTGTTGTGCTTAATACCGGCCAAAATTGTTGAATAAGGCAACGGATTTATTGTTGATGATTTTGAAAGGTTAAAGAGATTGAAACTACAAGTTACATTCTGTGAAGTCAGTAGTAGTTAATTTAATTTTCAACATTTTTTTGCCACGAATGCACAAATATTTAAGTGATTATGTTCGAATGTCATGTTGAATGGAAAGATTGAAATATTTCGTATTTGAGGTCAGGGGTTATGGGTTATAATACCGTATTATTCGTGAATTAGTGGCTTAAGACTAAGACTCAATTACCTCTTTATACTCTATAAAAAAAGCCTCAAACAAACTCATTTTTTCATTGAAAAATTCCATAACAGTTTGCCATGAATTTTTATTATGGATAGATACTTTTTGCTCTAAAGGCACATAAATTCTGGAAACCTCTTTGTAATTCTCCAGAATATAGTCCTCTTCAAAAATGGCTTCCGGTAAATATTCATTTAATAAAATGGATTTAAGTGCTGTAAGTTTTTCCCAGTATTTTATACGATGTTCTAAATCGTCTTCAAGGTCCAGAGCCACCAGGGCTTTTTTAGTATCGAAATGAAATTTAAAACTAAAGCCTTTCAGTTTGGTGTTATATAAAATCCATTTACGGGGAAAGGATTTTCCAAAACTGGTCCAGAATTCTTGTCGTAATAGTCTTGATTCTTCTTTGCTAAACATGAAATAGATAATAGATAAAAGAGCATAGAAAAAAGACAATAATACAAAAGCGTCTTTATTCTTTACTCTGTTTTCTTTAAATTAAATACGCAATCCCAACCCCCAAAATAATGGCTATAAATTTTGACATATTGAATTTATGTCCATCACTACTTTCAAATAGTATGGTAGTAGAAATATGAAAAAAGATTCCAATAACTATGGCATTAATAAGATGTACTGTGCTTTCCACGGCTTCCCAGGTTTGTGAAATCAAGGTCCCTAAAGGTGTCATACAGGCAAAAATAATTAAGAAGCTTGCAATCTGAAATTTGTTATATTTAGACATGAACAGGAACATACTAATCATAATGGCAATAGGCAATTTATGCACCAATACACCATATACCATATCATTATGTTCATGAATGGAAAACCCTTCTAAAAAGCTGTGTATACACAGACTTATAAAGAGTAACCACGGAAACGAATTGTTGTTTTTATGAATGTGTACATGCCCGTGTTCCGCTCCTTTGGAAAACAATTCCAATATGATTTGTAGCATGATACCGGACATAATGCATAATCCGGTAAGTTTGGCATCTAAATGATGATACACCTCCGGTAATAACTCAAACAGGGTCAGGGCCAATAGGAAAGCTCCGCTAAATGAGAGCAGGAGTTTGGTGTTCCAGGATTTACTGTTTTTTGTAAAACTTGCAATTACAACGCCAAGAACTACAGCTAAAAAGGGAAAAAGATAATCGCTCATGTAAAAATATACTCCAAATAAAACGGATTAATGTTGATTATGGACCTATTTAAAGATCATTACCAGGCGTTCAGACGTTTTAGCACTGAACTTGTGCAATTTATAATCTCCAAAAACATCAAGCAAATGTACGTCGGCTTTTTTAAATAATGCTTCAAAATCGTTTAAAGTAAATGCTCTAACCCGTTCCTGATAATTGTATAGACGCCCGTCAATGGTAAAACGGATGTCTTTAATTATATGGCCTTCCTCAACATAACGTTTCAGGTTAAAGGTGATATCATCAACAATTTTTATTTCTTCAGGCACCAAGTTATCAATAACAAACTCGCTATTCATAAAATCAATGACCCCAAAACCGGTCTCATTTAAATTAGCCTTTATGGCTTTAATGGTGTTCAGGTTGTCCGCATCATCATCAAAATAGCCAAAACTGGTAAACAGGTTAAACACAGCGTCAAATTGCTTGTTGTATGGCTTACACATATCGTGCACATCAAATTTCAGCCTGTGATTTTCGAACTTTTTGGCATAGGCAATACTGTTTTCACTTAAGTCAACACCCGTAACATCATACCCTATTTTATTTAAATAGCGGGCATGCCGTCCACGACCACAAGCCAGATCCAGGATAGTGCCGTGCTCCGGAATATTCAAATAATTAGTAAGCGTATCCATAAAGGCATGGGCCTCGGTATCGTCTCTGTTTTTATATAAAATGTGATAATATGGTGTATCAAACCAGGAAGAAAACCATGTAGTTGTATCTGCTATCATTAATCGTTTTTATGGCGTTACCCAATTTCTGTTAACACAATTTTAACACAAAAGTACGTGATTTTTTTCATTTAAGAATTTCATCTATACAGAAGAAAATTACCCTATTTTTGCAACATAGTTGAGCTAACCAAATAAGTAGTAGTAAAACATGGACGAAAATTTCAAAATGGTGGCCAAAACTTTATTTGGTTTTGAAGATCTTTTGGCAAACGAACTCATACAACTTGGAGCAAGAGACGTTAAAAAAGGCGTGAGAAATGTAAGTTTTGTAGGAGATAAAGGCTTTATGTATAAGGCTAATTTAGGATTGCGTACGGCCATTAAAATTTTAAAACCCATCCATACGTTTAGAGTACATAATGAACAGGACCTGTATAACAACATATACAAAATGCCCTGGGAAAACTACTTGAAATCCTCAGGTTCCCTGGCGGTTGATGCTACTATCCATTCTCATTTGTTTAAACATTCCTTGTTCATTGCGCTTAAAACCAAAGATGCCATTGTAGACAGGTTCAGAGATAATACCGGGCAACGGCCCAATGTGGATCTAAAATTCCCCGATTTGAAGATCAACGTGCATATTGACCGTAATCAGTGCACGGTGTCTTTGGATGCTTCGGGAGATTCGCTCCATAAACGCGGTTATAAAACGGCTACCAATATTGCACCCATTAACGAAGTATTGGCAGCAGGTATGATCATGTTATCGGGTTGGGACGGCCAATCGGATTTTATGGATCCCATGTGTGGTTCCGGTACCATGCTTATCGAAGCGGCTATGATAGCCTGTAACATTCCGCCAAATCTGATGCGTAAAGAGTTTGCGTTTGAACGCTGGCAGGATTGGGACGTGGATCTGTTTGAAAAAATAGAGGAATCGCTTCTTAAAAAAACACGCGATTTTCATCATAGGATCATTGGGTACGATAAAGCACCGAGTGCGGTATATAAGGCCAAAGACAATGTGAAAAATGCCCAGTTAGAGGATTTTATAACCGTAAAGCATGAAGATTTCTTTAAAACCCAAAAAGGCGGTGGCGGTAAGTTACATATGGTGTTTAATCCGCCATACGGTGAGCGCTTAAATATTGATATGCAGCAGTTTTACAAAAACATTGGGGATACGCTTAAACAAAGATACCCGGGAACAGATGCCTGGTTTATTACTTCTAACCTGGATGCGTTAAAACATGTTGGGTTACGTCCTTCACGAAAAATACAGCTTTACAATGCAAAACTGGAATCACGTTTGGTGAAATATGTTATGTATGAAGGTAGTAAAAAGGGGAAGTATATGAAATAGTTGTCATTACGAGGAGTTTCGACGAAGTAATCTGTTGGTTTTTTAGCTCTTACCAGGAAGGGATTGCTTCTCTTCGTTCGCAATGACGTAGTATATGTAGGGTTTTTAAAGAGCGTTTATCTTTTCCTTAACCAATTCTATAAGCTTGGCATCGAAGGGCCCAATCGTACCAATGTCTGCTTTCCCATCCCAGAAACATAGTTTCGATGTCTCGCTATTCTTCTCAAAATCGAGTATCTTTTTAATGTTGCCAAAGTACAACGTACCGAATTCCATCCGCCTTTCTTTTACCCTGTGATCAGGCTGAAAATCAAATGTCATGATGCCCAGGAACCTGACTTCTGAAAGTTCCTGATTTGATTCTTCTTTTGTCTCCCGAATGGCACATTGGCGAGGACTTTCTCCCTTATCGATTAATCCTCCGGGGAGTTCCCAATGTTTTTTAAACCTGTTAAAAACCAGCAGGTAGTTTCCCTTGTGTTCCGCAACGGCCAGAGAATGGGTGAGTGGACTGAATTTGGAAACATCAGTTTCCTCTACCTCTATAAAATCCTGGAAAATGTCGCCTTTGCTATTCTTTAAAATCATTTTCTTACCACAAAATCAATACAGCGTTAATGTCTAGTTTTGTTTATGATGTTGTGAGTTCTTGTAATGTTCTTTGATAATATCCCTGCCAAAATCACCGTCAAAATCGCGCCAGACACAATGTATATGGTTGGCATTGTTTTGGGTGTTATCCAATTCAATTAAAAAGGTTTTGCCCTGAATTCTGTAGTAATGCGGTTTCCCTTTTTCCGTACTTCCTGCCCAACCAAACCTAATATCATTAAATTCTTCTTTGTGAATTTTATCTTCACGGGCGTGAGCCAGTGCATCAGGCAAGGCGCTTAAATACTCATAAATGAGCGCTTTTAATCTTTGTTTTTGCTCTTCATTTAAGTCATTGGCTTTAATTCCTGCGGGGGCTAAAGGGGATACT
This sequence comes from Seonamhaeicola sp., assembly GCF_028281565.1. Classification (GTDB taxonomy): domain Bacteria; phylum Bacteroidota; class Bacteroidia; order Flavobacteriales; family Flavobacteriaceae; genus Seonamhaeicola. Next base: position 67,393 of record NZ_JANQJQ010000011.1, on the reverse strand, counting down.
TTAGTATCGTGGAAGGTTACAATTTCATTAAAAGCCACATCACTAAAAATAGCTACTTTCTTTTGTTCATCGGTTAGAGATTTTAGCAACATATAGGCCAATTTTTCTTCTCTGTGAAGTGTACGCTGTCCTTTTTTACTGCCTTCTTTGATGATAGCCGGGTTGGCTCCGAAAAATCGGGGTGCCGCACTGATCGTATGATCCTTTACAGTGAAATTCAATGAAATATGATGTCCTTCAAAAGACCAGGCCCATAGGTTGTCTTCTCTCGGATTCCCATAAACAGCAATATAATAAGCTTTGGCATCCCTGAATTCCGGATCACCCCCCAATTCTACCAAAACATTTTCCAGATTGATGATCTTTTTAGTTTTATTGTAACCGGATTCGCTTAAAAAATAGGTTAGCATTTTAAAGAAAGCGGCTTCTTGTTTTTCATTCAGCTCTTTAAAGGTTATGCCTTCGCGGGGGTACATGGTACTTGGTAAAAAATGCCATGATACTCTGGAAGTATCATCAAACGGCAGGCTCACTTTTTCTAATTGCTCGGCATTTAAACAATCTAAAAACTTAATAACGTGTTTGCTTTTGTGGTAGCTAAAGGATAGTAATAAAAAGACTGTAAATACACTAACTATAACGGGTATTAGTTTTTTCATGAGCTTAATTTTAGAAGTAGGTCAGGTTGATGAATACCCTAAGTTACGTTATTTATCTAAAATACCCTGAGTTTTAATAGTTTCTGTTGGTTTTCGTGAACCGCCAGGTTACTTATTTTTCTTATAAAGCGGAATTCTGTAGGACAGTGTATAACTATAACTGGTTCCCAAACCACTACTGTCATATGTTTTTCCAAACCCCGGAATGTAGATATTTTCAAAATTATCAGGTTCCGTTTCACTGGCTAACACTTTCAACTGTACATTGAGCCCCATAAACAGATTGTTGAACAACTCTACTTTCATTCCTAAAATAAGTTCTGCCCAAAAAGCGGTCAGGCCACTAAATTCCTGAACCGTATCTGAGGTGAATTGAGGGGCCCAATATTGATCGGTACTGTATATACTAAAGCTGTTTAGATCATGACCAAAGGAACTGGCACCCACTCTAAATCCGGCAAAGATCATGTTGTCCATATCCAGCCAGTTGTCATACATATTATAATCAATACCGGCTTTTAGATAGGAACCTGAGCTGGTTACATCCAAATAGTCGGTTATGGTATTTTTTTCTTCGAAACCCAATTCGCCGGCAATATATAAGTCTCTTTTAATTCTGAAATCAGCAGCAACCTCAAAACCTTTATAGTCATCATCCAGAAAAGAGCGTGCCAGTTTGCCAATATCACCTCCAAGCCTGAGCCCGTACTTATGTTTTATTTTAAGAGAATCGTTAACGGCATTCGGGATACTGTCATTCTGCGCATTTACGGACACACAAAACAGTATCATTACCGCTATACTAATGAAATATGTTAAAGTGCGTTTCGTTTTCATTTTCTACAGGTTCGTTATTAGTCAGGTTTGTTGGTGTCAGGGTTAACCAATTATCACTGTCCGGTTCCACAATAAGCTCCACACTTTTAAAAATGGTTTTATAACCACAGGCGCGAGAGACATAGACCTCTTCGGGAACATAATTTATAGTGATAATATCTTCGTTTCCGCCGGTTAGATTGCCATCGTTATCAAATTCGGCATTGAGTATAAGACGGTATTGGGTCGGACTTGCATCGGTTTTAAGCGGAAGTATAAGGTCATCTGCAGTGACTACTACATATCCCGGCAGGACTTGTTCATTGCCAACACCTACCACCAATAAGCCAAAGGCATTCTTCTGGTTTTCCTGGTCGTCTTTGTCGTATAGATCAACAATTAATCTAGGCGTGGTTGGGGTGCTTTCGGGACAAATATCATCACGTTCGCAACTTATGGTGATTCCAATTATCAGGGCCATAATCGGGATGATGATCAATTTAATGTGTTTCATTCTCTATTTTAAATGGATTCCGCATCATACTTTGACTAGCTCGGTACAGGAGTGCGGAATGACAATCTCTTTTTAATTACTATCGGTGGCCGATCTCTTCTCCAAAAGTACGACATTTTCCACATGATGTGTTTGTGGAAACATATCTACGGCTTGTGTTTTTTTTACTTTATAAATGGTATCCATTAATGCCAGATCCCTGGCTTGAGTAGCACTGTTACAACTAACATAAACCACTCTTTTCGGAGCAATATTTAATATTTGCTGTACCACATCCTTATGCATACCGTCACGCGGCGGATCGGTAATAATCACATCCGGTTGCCCGTGTGTTTCAATAAATTCCGAATTGAATACCTGTTTCATATCACCCACAAAGAATTCAACGTTATTTATATTATTTAATTGTGCATTTTCTTTGGCGGCCGCAATAGCATCCGGAACTGACTCAACTCCAATAACTTTGGCCGCTTGTTTTGAAACAAATTGCGCAATGGTCCCCGTTCCGGTATATAGATCGTAAACCAGCTCATTACCTGTTAAACCGGCAAAATCCCGGGTTATTTTATAAAGCTCATAGGCTTGTTCGGAATTGGTTTGATAAAAGGATTTCGCATTTATTTTAAAGCGTAAGCCTTCCATGGCTTCAAAAATATGGTCGTTTCCTTTGTAGCAAACAATGTCCTGATCATAAATGGTATCGTTAGCTTTTTGATTGATTACGTACAACAATGAGGTTATCTCAGGAAAGGTTTCAACAAGAAAATCAAGCAACAGTTCCCGTTTGTCTTTATCGTCTTTAAAAAACTGGATCAATACCATAATATCTCCGGTAGTTGCCGTACGGATCATCATGGTACGCAATAATCCGGTTTGATTTCTGGTGTTGAAAAACTCAAAACCATTAGCAACGGCAAATTGTTTAACAGCGTTTCTTATGGCATTTGACGGAGCTTCCTGGAGATGACATTTTTTGACATCCAGAATTTTGTCCCACATACCCGGTATATGGAATCCCAGGGCATTTTTATCACCTAAGTCGGCATCACTTTGGATCTCTTCAAGTGTTAACCAACGGCTATCGCTAAAAGAGAATTCCATTTTATTTCTGTAGAAGTATTGCTTTTCTGAACCTAAAATAGGAGTAACCTGAGGTAATTCTATATGTCCGATTCTGGTCAGGTTATTTAATACTTCATTTTGTTTGTAATGCAATTGGTGCTCATAGCGCATGTGTTGCCATTTACAACCACCGCAGGTTCCAAAATGTTCGCAAACCGGTTCGGTTCTTTTATCGGAAAGTTTATGGAAAACAGTGGCTTTTCCTTCGTAATAAGCTTTACGTTTTTTAAGGGTCTGTACGTCTACCACATCACCCGGAACGGCATTTGGTAAAAAAATCACTTTACCATCCGGTGCTTTGGCAATGGTTTTTCCTTTCGCCCCGGCATCAATAACTTCTACGTTGGTAAATACCTGTTTTCTATTTCTTCTGGACATCCTACAAAAATAACAATAGCGGCAAAAAAAATCGATTTTATTTCTGTTAACTTTAAATGGATTTTATTTTTTGAAAAAAGTGAACCTTTTTTGGTTTTTAAAGTCTGTATTGTATAAGCTGGATTCTGTTACATGAATAAAGAGCAACGTATTATTGATGCTGAATTGGTTTCAGACTATCAATCCGGAAATAATTTAGCACTGGCACAACTTGTTAAAAGGTGGCACAAGATCTATTGTAACAAGGCCTATTGGATAGTAAAAGATGCTGATGCAGCCAAAGATATAGCGCAGGACACCTGGAATGCCATCATTAAAAACATAGGGGATTTAAAAGACCCAAAAATGTTTCCCGGCTGGTCGTTGCGTATTGTTTGCAATAAATCTTTCGATTGGGTTAAAAAGCAAAACAGAATCAAAGAGCGATTAAAAACCTATGAATACGGAGCGGAAGCGGATGATTCGGATGAGGAAAATGAAAAGGAATTATTGCGAAAAAAATTACTGGATGCTATAAATAAGTTACCGGCGCATCAACAGATGGTTATCAGGTTGTTTTATGCCGAATCGTATTCGTTAAAAGACATAAGCAGGACTTTGAATATATCGGAAGGAACTGCGAAGTCAAGATTATATCATGCCAGAGAGAAATTGAAATTAATATTAAAAAATAGGAATTATGAAATGAGCCATCATAACTAAACGGAATACCCTTTAAAATGTTTAATGGCGAATTACATCTGACCTATGTAGAACCATAAAATTTAAACAGATGAAAACTAATATGGAAGACATTGATAAACTGATCAAAGAAACTTTAACCCGGGAAGAAGCCAAATTCTATGATGAATTGGAAGAGCAAAACATTTTTCAGATGTTATTGGGCTTATTTAAGGGGAAAAACAGATGGGTTATGTTTTTTGCAAATTTTGTAACCCTGGCCTTTTTTGGCCTGTTTCTGTATTGTATTGTGCAATTCTTTAATGCTGAGGTAGTTAAAGATATGCTTAAATGGGGATTAGGCGGATTGGTGTTTCTTTTTGGGGTAAGCATGTTAAAGATTTTTGCCTGGATGCAAATGGACAAGAATGCACTGATACGTGAGATTAAGCGATTAGAATTACAAATATCATCGCTTTCAGGCAGAAGGTCTGAATAAGTTTTTTTTACAAAACAGCCTAATATTTGTTACCTTGCACACCTATCCAGGGATGATTTCTCTCCCACGCTGAATTTTCGGAGCCTTCCGAAAGGATAAAGGTAGAGCAGGAATGGTTATTTTATTAACAATTAAAACTTTTTAAAATGGCTGTTTTACAAGATCGATTAACATCACAGCAAGCAATTGAATTAGAAACTAAGTACGGATCCAATACATATCGTCCACTTCCTGTGGTATTAAGCAGGGGAGAAGGCGTGTATGTTTGGGATGTTGATGGAAAACGGTATTACGATTTTCTATCGGCCTATTCGGCAGTAAACCAGGGGCATTGCCACCCCAAAATTATTAATGCCATGATGGAGCAGGCCCAAAGGATCACGCTTACTTCCAGGGCGTTTTTTAATGACAAATTAGGGCTTTACGAGAAGTACACCTGTGAATATTTTGGGTTTGATAAGTTATTGCCCATGAATTCCGGTGCGGAAGCCGTTGAAGCGGCCATAAAGGTGTGCCGAAAATGGGCCTATGAGGTAAAGGGTGTTCCTGAAAACAAAGCTAAAATTATAGTTTGTAACAGTAATTTTCATGGGCGTACTACAACTATAGTGTCCTTTTCCAGCGATAGTACGTCTCATAAGAATTTTGGTCCGTATTCCGATGGTTTTATCAATATTGACTACGATAATTTGGAGCAATTGGAATCGGCTTTAAAGAATAATCCGAACATTGGCGGGTTTTTAGTGGAGCCCATTCAGGGAGAGGCCGGTGTTTATGTGCCTTCCGAAGGTTTTTTGGCTAAAGCCAAAGCATTATGTGAAGCGTATAATGTTTTATTTATTGCGGATGAAATTCAAACCGGCATTGCCCGAACGGGCAAATTGTTGGCGGTTGACCATGAAAATGTCAGACCGGATATTTTAATTCTTGGTAAAGCTTTAAGTGGAGGTACTTATCCGGTTAGTGCAGTTTTGGCAGATAATAACATTATGAAGGTTATGACTCCGGGAACACATGGCAGTACTTTTGGAGGTAATCCGTTGGCAGCAGCTGTTGCCATGGCTGCGTTAGAGGTTGTTAAAGAAGAAGATTTAGCAGAGAACGCTGCCGTTCTGGGCGACATTTTCAGAAGTGAATTAAACAAATACATTGAGACCAGCAATGTCGTGACCCTGGTAAGAGGGAAAGGATTGCTAAATGCTGTAGTTATAAATGATGAAGGCGACGGTAATATTGCCTGGAATATTTGTTTAGCGCTGCGTGATAATGGTTTAATAGCAAAGCCTACGCATGGTAATATCATTCGGTTTGCACCACCTTTGGTTATGAATGAAGAACAATTATTAGACTGCGTTGACATAATTATAAGAACGTTTAAACAATTTGAAAAGTAATTTATGGAAGAAAAATCAGTTTTTGAGAACTTCGAACTTGATATAAACCAGGAAATTAAGGGGTATTTAAGTGAAACCTCCAAGTGGGCCTATTATTTGGCTATTCTTGGTTTTGTGGGTATTGGTTTAATGGTCCTACTTGGAATTTTTATGGCCTTTTTTCAAGGCTTGGCAGGGAGTGGTGTTGATGCGCTTTATGGTGTGGGGTATTCCATAGGTGTCGGGTTGGTCTATATTGTTATAGCGGCCGTCTATTTTTTCCCGATACTGTATTTGTTCAATTTTTCAAAACACATGAAAAGTGCCTTAAAACTAAGTAATAACAAAGATTTTATAACGGCTTTTTCGAATTTAAAATCACATTATAAATTTGTTGGCATATTTTCAATAGTGATTATCTCTATTTATATTTTAATTTTTATGGCGGCTATTGCCGGTGCTGCACTTTTTTAACAAAGGGCAGGATAGTGGATATAAAAAAGCGACCGCACTTCGAGAACCTCAGTGACCGGGTCGCTTTTCATTTATATTGAATCTAATCTATTGTCCCATTTGTTCTAAGGCTTCCTGGTATTGTTCCATAATACCTGAGTAACCAATCGTGGCAAACATATAAATAACATAAATCATATAAATAGCACTTAAAATGACACCGATTATAGCCAGTATCTTACCGGTTTTGACATTGGAGTAACCTGTATAGGCTTCCGGATTTTCCGCATATACTTTTGTTGCCTTGTTAGCTAATACTATGGCAATGATACCCAGAATTAGACCGATGATCCCGTAGCAGCAGCAACATACTATTGATAAGATCCCGAAAACTAGAATAAGTGTTGAATTTGGTAATTTTTGTTGTTCCATTTGATTGGTTTTAATGAGTTATTTTTATTAAGTAACTAACCACAACTACCAGTACGGTCAGGATTATTAACCCCATTTTTACTTTGTAGTCATGCCTGAATTTTATAAACTGATTAAATATAATAAAAATCACTAATACCATGATGTTATAGATGGCAGGATACATATAAAATGCCTCAGTGAATTCTCCTTTAAAAATTAACGATACAGAACGCTGTAACCCACAGCCCAAACATTCAACCCCGAAAAGTTTTTTGTTCAAACATGGTAACATATAATCTTCTAATGCCTGCATTCTAAAGTTTTATGGTGCTAAAATGGTAAAAGGGTAGTGCTCTATATTTCTTAATATCCAATAGGTAATTACAACTATTAATATGCCTATTGTTGTTATTGGTTTATGTAACAGGTTACTAAAGTTTTTTTTAAAAAAAGTATTGGAACCTCTAATTATAACATCGTACACTATTACCAGTAACAAAAGTAAAATTAAAAAATTATGTTTAAAACCCTCGATGATGTTTCCGTTTAGTATTTGATGAATAGCACGCTGACTACCGCAACCGGGACAATATATGCCAGTAGAAGCATAAATAGGGCATTTTGGAAAAAAGTTGTGTTGTAAAGGGTTATATAAGAAAAATAGTGATAGAATTAATGAGAATCCTATCACTATAAATATTATTAAACTTACATTGAGTTTTTTATACATCAGACAGCGCGGTAGCAAACATGGCGGCTCCAAAAATAAGATAGATAATCCACCCCAAAGCAGCTATTCCAACTCCGATTAAACCCCAAAGTTTAGCATTTTTAGAAGCTTTATTGGCCTCTTCATATTTTCCATCTTCGTAAGCACTATTAACTTTTGTTGCATAAATAATGCTGACTATACCGGTTGGCAGGCAGCACAATATGGTACTTATAATGGCTAAGGCTAAGTAACTACTGGGTCTTGCTGGTTTGTTTTCTTCCATGAATGATAATTTTAATTGGTTTATTGATTGACTAAATATAGTAAAAAGACCAATTAAAATGAGAGAAAAAGTTTCTTAATTAGTAACCACTACCTTTTTTGTAAAAAGCTGCCTGTCCTTGAGAACAATTTTTACAATGTACACGCCGTTGCTATATGAGTTTGTTGAAACCTTATGCTCTTTGGATTTTGGCCATTTTCTGCGTTTAAAAATCTTCTTCCCTGAAATATCATAGATACAAACAGATTTAATATCTTGTTGTCCGGGGTTTGAAATGCGTAACAGGGAGCGTTGGTTATCCTGAAATACTTTCAAGGCAACGTGTTCATTTTCAATGGTACTTAATGATTGCTGACTAAATACAATTTCAAATCGATTATCATAGTTGCCGGGCCTTAATTCAATTTCAAAATCCCCGCTTCTTAAATTGGTAAACGTATTGTTTTCAGTATCTAAAACAAATATGGGTTGACTGGCGTCAAAATTCTGTATATCGGCAATTCTAATTCTAACTGACATTTTATTCTGAACATCCAGGTATAAAGGAATCTTTAAGTTTTCATCAAACGATAAAGCTTCCCCTAAATAAAGGTTCTCACCGGATTTGAAATAGGCATCCGAATTTAATAATTCATCCGGGTTCACATTTATTTCCAGCCCGTAATCAAAACCGCTGGTAGCCTCTCTATTAAATGTTTGAACCAATTGCCTTGTATAGGTGTTGTTAAAATCAATATTCAACCTAAAGCGCTTATAATCGTTAGGAATTATAGAGAACCTATCTTCCGTATAAGATTTTGAGCTTTTTTTAGTGTTTTTTATTTTAAAAAATTCACTGTTGGCATCACTTTCTTTAATATATACTCTATGGCTGTTTTTTGCCTTTACAGTACCTGTTGCGGTACCTTCAACCATAAACCCTTGTCCGATAGGGATATATCTTCTGGCTGTTTTTGAACCTGTTCCCGTATTACTCGTATTAATAGAGCCATCACTATTATAAGTGTTAAAAACAGCCGATATAAAGGTTTCTGTTAACCCATCCGATGATATGGTATAAGTGGCGTAGCCCCCTTGAAAATCGGTTATATTATGAGAGTTAATATTAGGGTCCTGTTCCCAATAATATAGAACACCGGTAATTACAGCTGCATTTTCAGTATCATGAATGTATGAAACGGCGTCCATGGCAGAAGGATAGGGATTTCCTGTTAATGTATATTGATTATTAAGCACATCCGTACTAATAGTACCATTATTTGGTTTGCCTCTGAAATCATATTGTTGGGCACTGCCCGAACCGTTTGTCCCTTTCATGGTAAACCCTTCCCCCGGATTAATAGTTGTTAAGGACCGCACATGTACCCAATGGGAATAATTATCAGAGGCTACAAATTTCCAAATCCAATAGGGTTCAATATTTAATGGGCTTGAGGTACCGTTATAATTTGATGAACTGTTATAAGTGGCTGGTGTTGAGGTAATCAATCCTGTAGCATCATTTAAAAGTGAAATACCAAAAAGGTTATTACTATTGTTACTTGTTTTATCACCGATAGGAGCGCACCAATAGTTGTACTCATATGCATCAACATTGGCTTCCTGGTATACACTTAATTCACCAATTCCCGAATTTCCCGTGGTACCGGTTCCCTGAATTACCTGGGCCTCATTTCTTAAGTAAATACGACTGTTGGTTTCGTTAAGATTTATATCGTCTTCAACAAAAATTAGCGCATCATCAGCAAAAATGAAATTATCATTTCGCACCGAGAGCTGGGCATACAAAACATGGCTAATAAATAGTAGGAGGAGAGATAGCTTTAAGTTCATTCTTTTGTTGAGAATATTCAATTTACAGGACAAATATATAATTTTTTTGTCAAATAATGCATTTAATCGATAAAAAATGTTTTTAAACGATGTTTGTATGTGTATTTATTGGTTTAGAAACAAGTTATAAACATAATTTTTACCGTAATTTGTAACGTTAATTATAGATGACGTTTCTATGAAATATTTGAATTATATATTAGTAATTATTGGTGCCATTGTGGCTTTGTATGCTAATAGCAGTAAGGAACAGAACCAATTTATACTTATTGGCGGTATTGTTTTGCTTATGGCCGGTATTTACCGAATTTCGAAGACAATTCCCAGTAAACGACATAATAACGATGAATTAAATAAAGAAGATTAGATTGAAATTTAGAAAAGGCGATATTGTTTCGGTTTTAGACGAAGATCTGTCCGGTATTGTAAAAGGCATTATGGGGAATATGGTTTCTATTGAAACTGAAGACGGTTTTTTACTTGATTTTAAGGCAGACGCTTTGATCATAAGTAAGCCTGGATCTTTTAAAAGAGAGATCTTCTCACATTCTGATCTAAGTGCAGTGGTCTCGGAAAAAGAACAATCAAAAAAGCGCAAACAACCTAAGGTCAAAGCTAAAGAGCGTTACCAGCCGACCATGGAGGTTGATTTGCATATCAATCAGTTAACGACATCTACAAAAGGGATGACCAATTATGACATGCTGACGCTTCAACTAGATACTGCCAAAAGACAATTGGATTTTGCTATTAATAAACGTATTCAGAAGGTGGTATTTATCCACGGTGTTGGAGAAGGTGTTTTAAAATTGGAGCTGGAATATTTATTCGGGCGCTATAACAATGTAAAATTCTATGACGCCAATTACCAGAAATATGGTTTGGGAGCCACCGAGGTTTATATCTATCGGAATGTAAAACCTAATTAAAAATAGTTTCTAAGGTTTCCGATTCACTTGTAGCACTATTATCTAAGATTCCAAAATCCAGACTTGTTTGTTGTAATCCTTCAATTTTAAAATCTTTAACAATAACGGTTACCAGATAGGTTTTTGAGACGGTATGTGTTCTGTATTCGGTAGCCGGAACACTTGTGGCAACATTTGGGTTTAAATAATCCGGGCCATCTGCTTCAAAAGTAACATCGTTTGTCGGGTTTTTGTCCTGGCTTGCATTTTCTTCATCACGGGTATCAACACCGTCACCATCATCATCTTTATCTAAATAATCGGGTACGCCATTACCATCGGTATCCTGGGCATCACTTAAATCACCATCGTCATTCGGATCCGGGGCTTCATCTTTAGTAGGGACGTTATCACCATCGTCATCCAGATCTTTATAGTTAGGGATACCATCATTATCAGTATCAAACCCATCTTCAATACTTCCGTTTACATTGCCGATGCTTTCGTCATTAGAGTTGTCATCTAAATAATTTAATACACCGTCATTGTCTTCATCTCCTATGGGGTTAAGACCATTTGTACTTTCCAGTGCAGTTGGCACACCGTCGTTATCATCTTCTGTTAAAATCGTAGATATGTCCAGATCACAATTACTTTGCTCATCCAAAGTAATATTTACATCTACCGGTATGTCCTCACAAAATAATCCCGAGATACTTTCATCACTATAAGTCCTGTAATAAAAGGTGGCCGGTTTGTCGTTAATCTCCAATTGATCATTGTCTCCCACGGCGAGTAATTCGGCTATTGTAAAACTGGAAATAAGTACGGATAATGATTCTGAGGGATCATTTTTGGTTTTGTAGAGTACCAGATCGGAAACGCCTTCACAGGCAAGAAATTCATCATCAAAATCAAAACTAAAATCGATAATATCACCGTCATCACATGAAGAAATACTGATTAAGCTGATAGAAATTAGAACAAAAAACAACTTGCGCATTGGGTACTGATTTTAAGGCAAAAATAATAGAATTGTTATTTATAACGTATCATATTGAAAATAATTTTATTTCAAGTATTTTTGAGCCCTGAAAGGCATTATACCTTTAAAATTATTTATGATGAAGACCGTTTATTTTGATAATGCTGCTACCACGCAAATTCGGGAAGAAGTCATTGCTTCTATAACCGGGGTTATGCAAAATAATTACGGTAACCCTTCGTCCTCACACAGTTTTGGAAGGTCTTCAAAGTCGCTGGTGGAAAAATCAAGAAAAGCCATAGCCGGTTTTTTTAATGTATCGGCCAGTGAAATTATTTTTACATCTGGCGGCACTGAAGCTGATAATTTGGTATTAAGAAGTGCTGTTAGAGATTTAGGAATCAAGGAAATTATTACGTCTAAAATTGAACACCATGCTGTTTTGCACACAGTTGACCAACTTAAAGCAGAACACAGGATCAGTATAAAATATGTAAAAACGGAACCGGATGGGAGCATTAATCCGCTGCATTTAGAAAGTTTGTTGGCTAATTCATCAAAAAAGCAATTGGTAAGCTTAATGCAAGTTAATAATGAAATAGGCAATATTCTAAATGTAAAGGGCGTAGCGGATATGTGTAAAACTTATAATGCCTTGTTTCATACGGATGCGGTACAGACCATTGGACATTATAATCTGGATTTACAGGAAGTACCAATAGATTTTCTGGCGGCTTCGGCTCATAAATTCCATGGGCCGAAAGGGGTTGGGTTTGCTTTTATTAGAAAGCATACAGGTTTAAAACCGTTAATTCATGGAGGAGAGCAGGAGCGTGGCCTTAGAGCCGGTACCGAAAGTGTACACAATATTGTAGGTTTAAAAACCGCATTGCAGTATGCTTATGACAATTTGGAAAAAGAAACCGCATATATTAAAGGCTTAAAGCAGTATTTTATTGATAAACTGTCAAAAGCCATTCCTAAAGTGACTTTTAACGGCCTTTCGGCAGATTTGGAGGCCAGTACCTACACCCTTGTTAATGTGTGTTTACCGGTTGCACCGGAAAAGGCTACCATGCTGTTATTTCAATTGGATCTAAAAGGCATTGCCTGCTCTAAAGGCAGCGCCTGCCAAAGCGGAAGTTCCGAGGGGTCTCACGTACTGGCTGAAATTTTAAGTGAAGAAGACATGCAAAAGCCGTCTGTCAGATTTTCTTTTAGCATATATAACACCAAAGACGAGATAGATTATGTAGTTGGGGTTTTAAAAGATTTGGTTGAAGCTTAACTACTTATTCTTAATAGCGTTTAAAAGATCTCTTATTTCTTCTAACAACTGATGTGTTTTTTCTATTGAAACATTATCGGTTTGATTTACCGCATAGTTTTTAGTTTGGATCACTTCACGTTGTTTTAAAACGTCTTCCTTAAAAGTAGCAGAATCCATGATCCCTATAAGTTTCATATCGCTGCCCTTAGGATTGCTTTGTCCCGCCGTTTCAATTTTAAGGATCCTTAGGTCCAATGCTTTTAAAATAGGATTTTCAATAAAGGTCAGATCCTGAATATTTTCCAACGGAATGGTTTTTTCAACTTTAAAAAGCACCCCTTTTTTAAACTCCAAATGCTTTTCGGTTAATTGGCACTTTAAATTTTGATAGTAACGATTGCTCATATACTGCCCAAGGCCTAAAAACCAAATGATCAGAATAGGAATACCGGCAACCGAAATGAAAAGTAAAAAAGCCACCACCAGGAGAATATAGGTTTTAATCTTAGGATTAAACGCCGCTTTTTTGATGATATTGGGTGGTGCAGACATATTACTTTCTTTGAATTGTTAAAGTTTTCTTTTCACCATTTTGCCTTTTAATGACAACATTTAAGGTGTTATTTTGTTTAAATATAGACCTTTTAGTTATAAAATCACATATCTCTTTATCCTGATAATTGATACTGTTAATTTCAATAATTTCATCACCAAATTGAATGTGATCTTTTAAAGCCTCATCCCAAACAAAACCAACAACAAGTTTTTTGTCAATAATAGTAGGAGAGAAGCCAAAAAGTTTTTCGTCCAGATCATTGTTAGCTTCAAAAGGCGTAAAATAGAACTTTCTTTTAATAAAATCTAAGGTTACATTGCCATATTTAAGGATATCGGATCCAATTCTTGAGTTATCATCATCACCGGTGGTCGTAATGACATTTGTAAATATTTGATTATTAATTGTTAATTCCGGGATCTTTAAGCGGTATTGAACACTTTTCTCTGCCACTCCAAACATTCCCACACTGGAAGCCCCCTTTCCTTTGGAAAGGACTGTGGCAATATTTTTTTCTTCTAAGGTCTTGTAATTTTTTTTGCATAGATCGTAAAATCCACTGGCTCCGGTGTCAAATAAAAGGTTTTCATTACCGGAATGGTCGCCCTTTAGTTTTATATTGATATAAGGGCTACTTTGATTGCCAACCAATATGAGTGGTGAAGCATGTTCTTCGTTAAGGTCTAATTTTTTAGGATCATTGGTTAGAATAAGGCGTTTTTCTTTAGGTTTAATCTGAATAATCGATTTCCTCAGAAGATTGCTACCGATAAAACCATCTACTTTAAAACAATCTATTACTAAATTGTTTTTGCCGTTAAACATCAGGGCACCGGTGTTTTTAAAAGAAATATTGCCTAAAGATAATTTTTGTATGGTAATCAGGTCCATACGCTGTTTTTTCTGGTTTATATCGGTCACGGAAAGACTTCGGGTTTTTTTAGACTTTATGGTCTTCCAAAGATCGGAGGTAATCAGGTTTGGAGCTCCGGTATCAAACAGAAAACGATAGACTTTCCCATCAATAGAAACCGGAATAATAATTTTGCCCCTGACTTCTTCATAGGTGATCTCCGTATAATAATGTTTTGAAGAAGGTTTGCCGGTTTTGAAATACGATTTTTGGGCGTGGCATACAGATGTTAAGCTTAAATAAAAAAAGATACCTAAGATTATTCTGCCCATTTGAAAAAGTTGAAAATTAGAATTTCATAGTCGTTCTCACATTAAATACGCGTGGTGTCAGGTAATTTGGAATGGCAAACTGCCGTTTGCTATACACATCTCTCACCCAGGTATTTGTAATGGAGTTCTGTACATCAAAAATATTGAATATTTCGAACCCTAATGAGAGTTCTTTAAATGGTTTTTTCCAACCGTGTTTGAATTGTTTTTTGTCATCAACTAAAACCAATTGTAAACCAAAATCTGCTCTTTTGTAATCCGGTAACCGGTTTTGATACAAATAAGGATCCACATAACTGGGAGTACCACCGGGAACCCCTGTATTATAGACCAAATTCAAATACATTTTTAAATTTGGTACGTTTGGCACGTAATCTTGAAACAAAGCAGCGAATTTTAAGCGTTGATCTGTAGGCCTGGCAATATAACCCCGGTCCTCTATATTTTCTTCGGTTTTTAAGTACCCGAAGCTAAACCACGATTCGGTTCCGGGAACAAACTCGCCATGCAATCGCATATCGAGGCCGTAAGCATAAGCTTTGGCGCTGTTATTGGCCCTGTAGCGAATACGAACATTCTCAATAGTATAGGGATTCACATCGGTCAGGTTTTTATAATATACTTCGGAAGTGAGCTTAAAAGGGCGGTCCCACATTTCAAAACTATAGTCATTTCCCAAAACCAAATGAAACGATTTTTGTGCTTTAACATCAGGTTGGACAGTTCCGTTAGCATCTCGTAATTCCCTGTAAAAAGGCGGTTGATAATACAATCCGGCAGCAGCTCTGAAGAGCATATCCTTCTCCCAATCCGGTTTTATGGCAAACTGTGCCCTGGGGCTAAACACGGTCTGATTTGAGGAAGAGATACCGTCACCGGATACCGACCAGTTATGAACACGTACTCCGGCATTGTACCAGACATCACTGGAGCCTAATGTAGATCGTTTGCTCCATTGGGCATAGGCTTGCAACCTGTTGATCTGTGTACTGTTAGTGGCTCTCACATTTTGGAAAGGCTCCAGAGGACCACTGTAGGGAATGTAAGGTTGCTCATTTACAGGAACCGTTCTTGGCGGCCTTATTGAAAAACCGGCGGAATCAATTACTTCCCACTCCACTAAACGGTCTCTGATATCTTCATTGGTATATTTAACGGACCATTCAATACGGTTGTCGTCAATTTTAAAATCACCTTTATGCTCAATATTGGTAATTAAGGCGTCCAGGTCATTTCTTCCATGATTTAGCTGGCTTCCAATACCTTCGCTAAACTCCACTTCACCTATGTCTTCGTCACCAATGTTAGTATTTACTTCACCTAAGCGGTATTGTGCCAAAATATCAAAATACTCCTCCTCTGTGGTGTGATAGGTAGAAGCGATCAATTTCAACGTTAAGTCATCGCTGGCAAAATAAGTACCTTTAAAAGCGCCAAAATAAGTTTGGTATTGATCTTTTTCTTCACCATTATAAAATACTAAAAGCGCAATAGGGTCACTCAGGGTACCAAAATTGGTTTGACGTGTTTGCGGCTCGTAATTGTATTTGTTTATGGATGCATTTCCTAAAAAACTCAAATGAAATTTATTAGTGAATTTATAAGTGAAGAAGGCCTGAATATCAGCAAATGTCGGATTAAAGTTCGTTTCGGTTTCTTTAGCATTCACCAATAAACTGTTATCGCGATACCGAGCTCCGACAATACTTGTGAATTTTGAATCTTTACTAATGTTTTCCATTGAAACGCTGCCGCCTAAAAGGCTCAAATCAGCATTTACTTCAAACTGATAAGGTGTTTTATAAGTGATATCCAATACGGATGATAATTTATCACCGTATTTGGCCTGAAAACCACCGGCTGAAAAATCCACGTTCTGAACCAGGTTGGTATTTACAAAACTTAACCCTTCCTGTTGTCCCGAGCGAATTAAAAAAGGCCTGTAAACCTCAATATCATTAACATACACCAGGTTTTCATCATAGTTGCCACCCCGAACTGAATATTGTGTACTCAGTTCATTATTATTACTGACTCCGGGAAGTGTTAACAATAAGTTTTCAACGCCGGCATTAGCACCGGGAATCTTCCTTATGACTTCCGGCTGTAGGGTTACGATCCCTTCAATTTCTTTACGTCTTTTGGAGGTTACAACAACGGGAACAATTTGTTCAACCGACGTTTTCATGACCGGATTGAACTCCAGTTCTTCACCATTCTTCAGGTTGAAAGTAACCACCACTTTTTTAAATGAAAGATGTGAGAATTCAATAGTAATATCAGTGTTTGAAGGAATTTCTAAAATGTAAAATCCGTTTTCGTTTGTTTGGGTGCCTAAACTACCTGCTTTAATGTTAACACTTCCAACGGGTTGATTGTTTTCACTTAAAATAACCCCTCTAATGGTTGCAGTTTGTGAAACGCCTGTAAAAGCGATTAAAAAAAACAAAACGAAGAATAAACTGCTTTGAGTTAAGGTTAGAGAGTATTTATAAAAAATAGTTTTTAGTTTTAACAAAAACATTGGAATATTTAAATCTCGATGATCGAGTAAAAAATTTGGTCTCAAAAGTGGTTACAGTTTATTTTCGATAAAACAACGCTTCAAAAGTAGAATTATTTCCAACATTATCCGTAACAATCACTTTTAAATTGTTTTTTGTATCGGTAACTACACCATCGTTAAAATCGTGCGTCAGGGTTTTGGTTTTGTAATCGTACTCCATTAAGATCCATTTTCCGTTTACCGTAGCCCTGTAATTTGAAACACCTGAAGGCTCATCATCAATTTTAACTTTTAAGTACCTGTATTTACTTAACCACTGTCCGTTTTTAAAATTTCTGGGGGAAATAGTAGGTTTTAAAGTATCGGTTGCAAGGGCAAACGTCCCTAAACTCTTGGTGTAAGCCGTTAATAAATTACCTTTTCTTTTAGTAGACGTATAAGCAGGGTATTTTTTGTAACCCACCAAACGCGCGATGTATAATTTACTTTTATCTTTATCGCTGTAGTTACTGATATCATAGGTGATGCTAAAGTTCTTTTTGGCAGCTTTAACGTTTTTATGTAGTGTTAAAGTATCATTGTCTACTTCAAAATTGAGATAAAAATCTTCGTAAAACGTGTCTTTATAAAAATCGACTGAGACCTTATTTTCTTTTAAGTTGATAGTTTGGTCTGCTTTAATGTAATAAGGTGTGGTATTAATTTTTGAAGGTGTAGACACGCTGTTTTTTGTACCTTTTATATTTAATGTTACCCAGGAATCGTTATTCTTATAATCAGCTACCCGAATTTTATAAACCAAATAGGTACTATCTTCTATAGATAAAGCACCATCATTTAAAACCGATTTAAAAATGCTTAAGGGATTATTTTTTTTAAACAACTTTTGTATACGCTGTTTTTTGGTAGCATAATGCTCGTAATCAATAAGTTGGTTGATGTGTTTGGTTTCACTGAACGAAAATCGTTTAAAATCCAGTTCAAAATTCTTATTGCCGTTAACAAAGGTCCTTATGTTATAAACACCATTTGAATTAGCGGCTAAATCTTGCCGGTCATTTGTTTCAATACCAAAACCAATATTGCCAAAAGCTTCGATATTTTCAATCGTGTAATCCCCGTTTTGCAAAGGAATTAAGCGCAGTTTTTGTTTCTTATTAGACTTGTTAACAAAAGAATCTTCATCCAAAGGATAGGCATAAACAGACTTTATATAGGGGGCTTTAGAGTCTTTAATATCAATTCCAAAGAGCATGGGGTTTATTGGGCGTTCCGCGTTGTCTCTAATTTCAAAATGCAAATGGGGCCCGCCCGAACCACCGGAATTTCCGCTATAAGCAATTAAACTATCTTTTAAGATAGGTAATGTTTCCGCACCTGGGAACATTTCTACTTCATAGGATTCCTTTTTATACTGTTGCTTTTTAACATAAGCTTCAATATCCGGGGCAAACTTTTGTAAATGCGCATAAACCGTAGTGTATCCGTTGGGATGTGTTATGTACAATGCTTTGCCATAGCCGTAGTGAGACACCTTGATCCTGCTTACATAACCCCCGGCAGAGGCTTTAACTTTTAAGCCCACACGTTGTTGCGTTTTAATATCCAATCCGGAGTGGAAATGGTTGGAACGCAATTCAGCAAACGTGCCTGAAAGTATTAACGGAATATCTAAGGGGCTACTGAAATAGTCTTGGGGATACTGACTTTGTGCATTAGACAGACAAGGGAAAACTAAAAGAAACAGCAGGATTGATCTCATAGAAATGTATTACGGCTAAAATATTAATTTGACATGAATATGCCAAGGTCAAAACAAAAATCAAGCCATTGTTTTTTCAACAGACAATCAAGAGGCATTTAAAAATTTTATTTAAAAACAATTGTTATTTATACACAGGTATGTTAACTTTGTGAGATAAGTATTGAATTTTGTAAATGAGTAATATTGAAGATATTGTAGATTCTTTAGAAAACAAAATTAGCAAAGTATTACACAAACTAGAGCTTTTAAAGCAGGCTAATTTGAAATTATCGCAGGAATTGGAAGCTTCAAAAAAAGAAATTCAGAACCAAAAGTTGCACATTGCACAATGGGAAGAAAAATACGATGCTCTTAAAATGGCAAATTCCATACTTGGTAGTGACGATAATAAAAGAGAGACTAAGCTTAAAATAAACGCATTAATTAGGGATATAGATCATTGTATAGCACAACTCTCAGATTAATGTAACATAAATTCAATGTTAGAAAAGCTTAAAATAAAGCTGTCCATAGCTAATAGGGTGTATCCTTTAACTATTGAAGCAAATCAGGAAGAAGGGTTACGTAAAGCGGCTAAAAACATTGAATATATGATTAAACAGTTTGAGCAAAGTTATTCTGTTAGAGATAAACAAGATGTATTGGCCATGTGTGCTTTACAGTTTGCGTCTCAGGTTGAACAGAAAACTATTGATAAAGAGCATGTGAATGAACATGTGGAAGTTAAGTTAAAGGAGCTTAATGACTTGTTACAGACACATTTAAACTCTTAAACGTTCTTTAAAATAAACTAAAGTTACTGCCTACATTAGTTATTTTTTTTGATAAACTCAACGTTAATTCTTTAAAAAGGGTGAGTTTAAGTTGTAAAAGCAGGCCTCCCAAGTAGAGGATCCTTGATCAGCTTGTTAGCCCTAAACTTGTTTTTAAGGAGTTTATACAAAACTTTATACTGGTGTAGGCTTTTTTTATATATAAATCAACTAAATTAAGGATGGATAACTCAATCATATTTGCAGTAGGGGGTGCAGTATTAGGCTTGATAATAGGCTTTATAATTGCAAAAACGTTAGAAAAAAATAAAGCATCTAAACTTTTAAAAGAAGCCAAAAAGAATGCTTCATTAGTATTAAAAGAAGCTAAAAGCGACGGTGAAAATATTAAGAAGGATAAGATTCTTCAGGCTAAAGAAAAGTTTATTGAACTTAAGGCGGAGCACGAAAAAGTGATCTTGTCCAGAGACAAGAAAATGGCTGAAGCCGAGAAGAGAACCAGGGATAAAGAATCTCAGATCTCTAATGAACTTTCAAAAGGAAAGAAGCTAAATCAAAGCCTGGAAGATAAGATAAAAGGCTATAATCACAGGCTTGATGTACTGGAAAAGAAGCAGGAAGAACTCGATAAGTTACATAAAAGTCAGGTACAGCAGCTTGAAGTTATTTCTAGCCTTTCTGCTGAAGAGGCCAAAGAACAGCTGGTAGAATCGTTAAAGGGCGAAGCCAGAAATGATGCTATGGCCTATATTCAAAGCTCTTTGGAAGAAGCCAAACTAACTGCGGAGCAAGAAGCTAAAAAAGTCATTATAAATACCATTCAACGCATTGGAACAGAAGAAGCTGTTGACAACTGTGTATCTGTTTTCAATATTGAATCTGATGACGTAAAAGGTAGGATCATTGGTCGTGAAGGCCGAAATATTCGAGCCATCGAGGCTGCTACTGGTGTGGAAATTATTGTTGATGATACACCGGAAGCTATTATCCTGTCTTGTTTTGATTCTGTTCGCAGGGAGATTGCCCGTTTATCACTTCATAAATTAGTAACGGATGGAAGAATTCACCCGGCACGTATTGAGGAAGTTGTTAAGAAAACCAAGAAACAAATAGAGCAGGAGATCATTGAGGTTGGTAAGCGTACCGTAATTGATTTAGGTATTCATAATTTGAATCCCGAACTTATTAAAATGGTGGGGCGTATGAAGTACCGCTCGTCTTACGGGCAAAACCTGTTACAGCACTCACGTGAAGTGGCTAAGCTTTGTGGCGTCATGGCGGCAGAATTAGGGTTAAATCCTAAATTAGCCAAACGCGCAGGATTGTTGCATGACATAGGGAAAGTGCCGGATGCTGAAGCTGACATGGAAACACCTCATGCTATTTTAGGAATGCAGTGGGCTGAAAAATACGGGGAGAAGAAAGATGTTTGTAATGCTATTGGAGCGCACCATGATGAGATCGAAATGAAGTCGTTATTAGCACCTATTATTCAGGTTTGTGATGCCATTTCCGGAGCGCGTCCCGGAGCACGTCGTCAGGTATTAGATAGTTATATACAACGTTTAAAGGATCTGGAAGACATTGCTTTTGGATTTAACGGTGTAAAGAAAGCCTATGCCATACAAGCTGGTAGAGAGTTGCGTGTGATTGTTGAGAGTGAAAAGGTCAATGATGATATGGCTGCGGATCTGTCATTCAATATTTCTCAGAAAATACAAACCGATATGACGTATCCCGGTCAGGTTAAAGTAACGGTGATCAGGGAAACCAGAGCGGTTAACATAGCGAAGTAGCTGGAAGCACGAAGTTAGAAGTTAGAAGTTAGAAGTGGATTATTTTAGAGCTTAATTGTTCAAAATGAGTATATTTAATCTTCGGTCTTCGGTCTTCGGTCTTCGGTCTTCGGTCTTCGGTCTTCGGTCTTCTGTCTTTGGTCTTTTGTCTTCTGTCTTCGGTCACAGTTATAATAACCTATTTCCTGGGATGATAGGTTTCAACCACTTTGGTTAAATGGTTTTTATCTACGTGAACATAAATTTCCGTAGTGGTAATACTTTCGTGTCCTAACATGAGTTGAATGGAACGCAAATCGGCATCATTTTGCAATAAATGCGTGGCAAAGGAATGCCTGAATGTATGAGGCGATATCTTCTTTTTAATACCGGCTTTTTTGGCTAATTGTTTTATAATGGTAAATATCATAGCCCTCGTAAGTTGTTTGCCTCTGTTATTTAAAAAAAGCGTGTCCTCAAAGCCAGGTTGAACGTTAATTTTATTTCTTACCTCATTTTTGTAGATATTTATGAATTTTTTAGTGCTGTTTACAATAGGAACAAACCGTTGTTTATCTCCTTTACCTGTTACCTTTATAAAGCCTTCATCAAAAAACAGATCCGAAATTTTTAAATTCACAAGTTCACTGACCCGTAACCCACAACCATAAAGTGTTTCAAGCATCGCCCGGTCACGTTCACCGATTCTAATGTTGTTAAATTCCTTGGTTAAATCAATACAATCTATGATACTATTTATTTCTTCTTCAGATAAGGTGTCAGGGAGCTTTCTACCAATTTTAGGAGACTCAATGAGTTCTAACGGATTCTCTTTTCTGTAATCTTCAAAAACCAAATAATTAAAAAAACTACGTAAGCCCGAAATAATCCTGGATTGAGAACGTGCATTTACATCTTTAGCCACCTCGTAAATAAATTGTTTAATGATGTCAGCTGAAATCGAAATAGGAGAGGTACCTATCGCATGGGCTTCCAGATAACCGATTAGTTTTTTGACGTCCCGGGAATAATTATCAATAGAATTATCGGATAAGCCACGTTCTATTTTCAGGTATAGTTTATAATCTTTAAGCGCATGTTCCCATTTCATAACTGTAAATGTAATAAACTTAAAGTTTTTTCCTCTTCGGCCTTGTGAATATTATTGTAATATATTGCCCCTGTGTTATACACATAAATTTCGAATTACGGAAATATTTTTCCCTTAAAAATATAAGTAAAATCCATACCTGTTATTTAATGTTTATCTTACTTTTATCCCAGCTAATCTTTAAAAACTATATTAAAAAATGAAGAAAATTTTATTAGTCGCTGCATTGGCAGTATTTGGTCTTTCAAAAATGAATGCCCAGGAAAACATAGTTAAGTTTAATCCGTTAGCCTTAATTGTAGGGTCCTTTGAGGTAGGTTATGAACGTGCTTTAAATGATAGCCAATCCTTTCAGGTAGATTTAGCCTATGCGTCATTTAATTCCGGTATTGTAGACTATACCGGTTTTGCCGGCGGATTGCAATACAGGTTTTATTTTCAAAACTCTAAAGATGTTTTGGAAGGATGGTTTGCAGGCCCGGTTGCCAGTTACTCTTCTGCAAGTGGTAACGATTTAAATGTTTCGGCATTTGTGGCCGGTGGTGTTATTGGATACCAATGGAACTGGGAACCAGTCACTTTGGATTTATACGGAGGGCCGGCATATTACAGTATTGATGCTGATGATCCGACATTTGATTTTGGATTTGACGGCATAGGACCCAGATTGGGATTGTCTCTAGGGTTTAATTTCTAATTAAAATAAAACGAATCATATTTAAAAAGGAAGCACCAAGGGCTTCCTTTTTTTATGCTCAAATTTTAAATATCTTTACCGCTATGAAATGGGCCATGATGAATGCGCAATACGATGTTGTTATTACAATGGCGAATTACATGCCTGTGCTGAGCCTTTCGACTAGCGCTCAAGACAGGCTCCGTCGAAGCATGACCTATAATTATGAATAAAAAATTACAGATGAAAAAACTGATCATCATTAACGGCCCCAACTTAAATTTACTTGGAAAGCGTGAACCTAATATTTACGGTAGTTTAACATTTACGGAGTTTTTAGAGGAAATAAAAGACAAGTATCCTAATGTTAGTATAGATTATTATCAATCTAATATTGAAGGTGAACTCATTGATAAACTTCATGAAGTAGGCTTTAGCTATGATGGTATAGTTCTAAATGCAGCTGCTTATACGCACACATCAGTCGGATTGGGAGATGCCGTAAAAGCTATTGAAACCTCTGTGATTGAAGTCCATATTTCCAATACCTTTGGCAGAGAAGAGTTCAGGCACCAATCTTATATTTCACCGGCAGCCAAGGGCGTTATTCTCGGATTTGGTTTGCAGAGTTATGAATTAGCCATTCAAAGCTTTCTGAACTAAGATCATAACCTTTCATTAAATGCGAACGGCTGTACACGTTGTTTTAATACTTTGCCTGATATGCGTTTCGGTACAGGCGCAATCAAATGTTGATTTTGGTATTAAGGGCGGGCTAAACTTTACCTTTTTCAAAGTGGAAGCGTCCGGTTTCGGGTTCACTCAGGATACCGCTTCCGGATATTATGGGGGCGCATTCTTAGATTTTGAAATTGATGAGGATTATGCCCTGCAACCTGAGTTATTATTCATTTCTCTCAAAGATTTTAAATTTTTGAATGTACCTGTTTATTTAAAATATGAGGTTGCCAATAAATTACATCTCCTTGTAGGCCCAAGCATTAATTATTTTTTCGATTTCTTTTCCAACAAGTTGAAGATCCGGGCAGATCTGAGTTCCTCATATAATGTGACTTCCCGCATAGATATTCATGTAAAATATGCTATAGGTTTTGAAGAACTAACACCTAATAGCCTGTTTCTAGGGGTTGGCTTCAGGATATAAAAAAATGCGACCTTATTAAAAGAATCGCATTTTTTTAATATTATTTGTTAGACTTGTTGTTTATAAATGAATGACTTCATCATAAGCATCAGCCACAGCTTCCATAACCGCTTCACTCATGGTAGGGTGTGGATGTACGGCTTTTAAAACTTCATGCCCTGTAGTTTCCAATTTTCTGCCTAAAACTGCTTCGGCAATCATATCGGTAACACCGGCACCAATCATATGACAGCCTAACCACTCGCCATATTTGGCATCAAAAATAACCTTTACAAAACCGTCGGAAGCGCCACCGGCTTTCGCTTTACCCGAAGCAGAGAACGGGAATTTCCCCACTTTAATCTCCAATCCTTTTTCTTTAGCTTGTTTCTCGGTTAAACCAACACTTGCCACCTCCGGAGAACAATAAGTACATCCCGGGATGTTACCATAATCAATTGGTTCTACGTGCATACCGGCAATTTTTTCAACACATAAAATACCCTCTGCAGAGGCTACGTGGGCCAATGCTTGTCCCGGTGTTACATCACCAATGGCATAGTAACCCGGAATATTAGTTTGGTAGAAATCGTTTACAATGATCTTATCTCTGTCAACCACAATACCGACATCTTCCAATCCAATATTTTCAATATTTGTTTTAATCCCGACAGCCGATAAAATGATATCAGCTTCAAGGATTTCTTCACCTTTTTTAGTTTTAACCGTTGCTTTAACGCCATTTCCTGAAGTATCAACACTGGTAACCTCGGCAGAAGTCATGACTTTGATCCCGCTCTTTTTGAATGAACGCTCCAATTGTTTGGAAACCTCTTCATCTTCAACGGGAACAATATTTGGTAAAAACTCCACAACCGTCACTTCTGTTCCAATAGAGTTATAGAAATAAGCAAATTCAACACCAATGGCTCCGGATCCAACTACAATCATTTTCTTGGGTTGTTTTGGCAAGCTCATAGCTTCACGATAACCAATAACTTTTTTACCGTCTTGCGGTAAACTTGGCAGCTCGCGAGAGCGTGCCCCGGTTGCTATAATAATATGGTCAGCGCTATAAATAGTTCCGTCAACATCCACTTTTTTACCAGGTTTAAGTGTTCCATACCCTTCAATGACATCGATTTTATTCTTTTTCATTAAGAACTGAACTCCTTTACTCATGCCTTCAGCAACACCGCGACTTCGTTTTATCACAGCACCAAAATCGTGTTCGGCATCTTTAACTTTTAAACCGTAATCTTCCGCATGTTTCAGATATTCAAATACTTGAGCCGATTTTAAAAGGGCTTTTGTTGGAATACATCCCCAGTTCAGACATACACCACCTAAGTTTTCTTTCTCAACTACAGCTGTTTTAAAACCTAATTGAGAGGCTCTAATTGCCGTAACATACCCGCCTGGACCGCTTCCTAAAACTATAATATCGTATTTACTCATGTGTTAGAATTTAAGCAGCAAATTTACAAAATCGATTTAGAATAAAGAATTTAGAACCCTATAAAATTTGTATCTTTTAGTACCTTTGTAGTGCAAGCATTATTATATGAATATTCCCAGGACAAGTTACCCCAGAATTGTTATTATTGGCGGCGGTTTTGCAGGTGTAGCTTTAGCAAAAAAATTATCAAAGCAAGAGGTTCAGGTTGTTTTATTGGATAAGCATAATTACCACACATTCCAACCCTTATTATATCAAGTATCTACAGGTGGATTAGAGCCCGATTCCATAGCATATCCCATTCGAAAAATATTAAAGGATTTTCCAAACTTTTATTTCCGGTTGGCAAATGTAAAAGCGGTTGATACCAAAAAAAATAAGGTTAAAACCAGTATAGGTGATTTAAAGTTTGATTACCTGGTAATTGCTTCGGGCTCCAAAACCAATTATTTTGGGAATAGCGAAATAGAAACGCATAGTATGGCCATGAAAACCATACCACAATCACTTAACCTGCGGAGCCTGATTCTAGAGAATTTTGAAGATGCTTTGTTGACTTCCGATTTGAATGAACGCAATGCCTTAATGAACTTTGTGATTGTTGGCGGAGGCCCGACAGGGGTGGAGCTTGCCGGGGCTCTGGCCGAAATTAAAAAGGGTATTTTGCCTAAGGATTACCCCGACTTAGATACACGTTTGGCACAGATACATGTGGTACAGGGAGGGGAGCGTATTTTACCGGGCATGAGCGACAAGGCGTCTCAAAAAGCTGAAGATTTTTTAGAAAAGTTAGGTGTAAATATTTGGAAGAACGTCCGTGTCACCAATTATGACGGCAAAACTGCTACTACGGATACTGATCTGACTTTTGAGACAGCCACCCTGATTTGGGCGGCAGGGGTAAAAGGCGCCACTATAAAGGGGTTGGACGCAGGTGATTTTATCACCAGGGGAAATCGCCTTATAGTGAATGAATACAGTCAGGTTAAAGGTTTTGAGCATATTTTTGCTGCTGGTGATGTGGCTTGTATGGAAACTGAGGATTTTCCTAATGGCCTGCCTATGATGGCGCAACCCGCTATTCAACAAGGCGAGCAATTAGGGCATAATTTATTAAAGTTAATAGAAGAAAAACCATTAAAGCCATTCACTTATAAAGACAAAGGCTCCATGGCTACTATTGGACGCAATAAAGCGGTAGTGGATTTGAAGAAATGGAAATTTCAAGGGGTGTTTGCCTGGTATGTCTGGATGTTTGTCCACTTGTTCTTCTTAATAGGCTTTAGAAACCGTATGGTAGTTTTTATAAACTGGGTCTACAATTATGTGCGGTTTGACAGGGAAGCGCGATTGATTATAAGGCCGTTTAAAAGAAGAAGCAATGGTTAATTATAGGTCATCCGTAAAATGACGTCTGCCTTTTTCTTTGCTGAATTTCTCTTTATTATAACTTGTCGATTTACCTTTAGGGATAGATAAAGATTCCCAATCGCCACCTTTAAGTAGTTTTCCTAAAAACACGATTTGGCCTACGTGATAGGAGTAATGGGCCAATTGTCTGTTAATGGCTTCAGTAACGGTATGGCCTTGATTGCGAATAAAGATAATGCGCTCTAAATCGTTTTCCCCTAAGGGTTCGATAGCACTAAACAAACACTGCCAGCCTTTATTCCAATGTTCGATTAATTCTTCTTTGGATGTATAGGTGTCTTCAAACTCGGTGTCACGATGTCGCCATTCTTTTTCACCATCTTCGGTTAGAAAGTTGGTCCATCGGCTTCGCATATTCCCGGCAAGGTGTTTAACAATTATGGAGATAGCATTAGAATCCGGGGCAAATTCTTTTTGCAATTCCCTAAAGCTAAATTGTTCAATGGTTTTATCGCCTAAAGATTTGTAGTATTTAAATTGTTTAATGACACTGCTCAGGTAGCTTTCCATACTTTAAAAATAAATTCAATTTTAAAAATACCAAATTCCAAATCGATTTGGTGAACATTTAGCATTTTTGGAATTTGAAATTATTCAGGAACAAATTTTAGAGCTACACCATTGATACAATGTCGTTTGCCGGTCGTGTCTTTTGGACCGTCATTAAATACATGTCCCAAATGGCCACCACAGGTAGCACAATGTTCTTCGGTTCTGGCATAGCCGATATTATAATCGGTGGAATAAGCTACATTCCCTTTTATTTCTCTGTCAAAACTGGGCCATCCGCTTCCGGAATCATATTTGTGTTCACTTTTAAATAAAGGTGTTTCGCAGGCTTTACAGACATAAGTCCCTTTTTTATAATTTTTATTTAGCGGACTGGAAAAACTTCGCTCAGTACCCGCTTTTCTAAGTACATAATACTCCATATCGGTTAACTGGGATTTCCATTCTTCATCAGTTTTGGTGATTTTAAATACTTCAGTGCTTTTATTGTTTTTTTGAGCAGTACTGTTGCAACTTAAAAAAGCACAACATATCAATAGAATAAGCAATTTTTTCATTGTTTAAGAGTTTAATTTTTAAAATAGGTCGGTCATTACTTTAAAACTTAACGCATCCCATTAAAGATAAATCTTAAAATTCAGGTGACCAATAAAAAAATAGTGTGTCAAAAAAGTATCGAGGTACAATTTTTGTATTTTTATAAATAAATAAACTTACTTAGAATGAAACTGAAAAGATCACTTATAATATTAGGTGTTGTTGCTATATGCATAGCATGCGCTACGAATCCGTTCACTGGGAAAAAAACCATGGCTTTGGTCCCAAATTCCCAGTTATTCCCAACAGCTTTTTCCCAATATAATCAGTTTTTGTCTGAAAATAAGGTGGTAACCGGGACAAAAGATGCGGAAATGATAAAACGAGTAGGGCAACGCATTGCCGTGGCTGCTGAACGCTGGTTAAATGCCAATGGACATCAGGGTTATTTAAAAGATTACAGGTGGGAATATAATTTAGTTGATGATAAGACTGTAAATGCCTGGTGTATGCCCGGAGGGAAAATAGTTTTCTACACGGGTATTTTACCGATAGCGAAAAGCGAGACCGGTGTAGCAGCTATCATGGGCCACGAAGTAGCGCATGCATTAGCAAATCACGGGCAACAACGAATGAGTGCCGCTTATTTACAGGCGGGCGTTGCCATTGCAGGAAATGTTGCTATTAAAGATGAAAAAGACAGGAATGCGTTTAATCAATATTACGGTATAGGCTCTACCGTTGGTGTTATGTTACCATTTAGCAGGGCCCATGAAAATGAAGCAGATAGAATAGGGGTTTATTTAATGGCTATTGCCGGGTATAATCCGGATGAAGCGTCAAGGCTTTGGGAACGTATGAAAGCTAAAAGCAGCGGGCAGGCTCCTCCTGAAATTCTAAGTACCCATCCGTCTAATGATACCCGTATAGCTAATCTGAAAGCTTTAGCTCCTAAAGCTAAAACTGAAGCCGCCAAGTTTGGGGTGACTTCATATAGATGATGATTTAAGACAGGGACCCCGCTCTGTAGTGGGGTTAGTTCAACTAGCAATTTTAAGTGCGCTTCAACAACTTCTTAAAATTGAGTTTCACTAATAAAAATATTTGATTACTTTAGAAGCTGCTCATAAAAGGGCAGCTTTTTAATTATGGCAGTATTAGAAAAAGGAAGTAAAAAATTACTTAATGCCTGGGCCTTTTATGATTGGGCAAATTCGGTTTATCCGCTAGTCATATCTTCAGCAGTTTTCCCCATTTTTTATGGAGCTTTAACCATCATTAAAGATGCTGAGGGCAATAAAATAAGTGACACCGTAACATTTTTCGGGTATGATTTCAATAACGATTCGCTTATAAGTTATGTTACAGCCTTGAGCTTTTTAATAGTCTCAATAATTTCCCCAATACTATCCGGCATTTCAGACTACGTTGGCAACAAAGAAAACTTTATGAAGTTTTTTTGTTATATGGGATCCTTGTCTTGTATTGGTCTGTACTGGTTTTCGCTTGATAATCTGTTTTTTGGATTGTTGTGTTATCTGTTGGCTTTAGTAGGTTTTTGGGGAAGCCTGGTATTTTACAATTCGTATTTACCGGATATCGCATATCCTGAACAGCAGGATAAAGTAAGTGCTAAAGGGTTTTCATTAGGTTATATAGGAAGTGTTATTTTACTGGTGGTAAATTTAGTTATGATCCTTTTTTATGATACGTTCGGTTTTACCGATGCCGGCGTACCAACAAGAATAGCCTTTATTATGGTAGGCGTTTGGTGGATGGGATTTGCGCAATATACTTTTAAACATTTGCCTACGGGAACCCATGAAGGTCAAAAAGTAACGCGTTCTGTGATAGTTCATGGGTATAAAGAGTTGAAAAAAATATGGAAAGCCTTAAAAACCAATAAAGTACTTAGACGGTATCTCAGTGCCTTTTTTGTTTACAGCATGGCTGTACAAACCATTATGATTGCCGCCACATATTTTGCGGTTGAAGAATTAGATTGGGGAAAGCAAGACTCGACCACCGGGTTAATAATAAGTATTTTATTGATACAATTGATAGCAGTTCTGGGTGCTAATTACACTGCGAAACTTTCTGAGAAGCATGGCAATATAAAAACCCTGATCGTTATTATATTCCTGTGGATTGCCATTTGTGCTTATGCCTATTTTGTAGTAAACCCACTTCAGTTTTATATAACTGCAGCTTGTGTTGGTTTAGTGATGGGAGGGGTTCAGGCCTTATCCAGATCAACTTATAGTAAGCTTATTCCTTTAGATTCTGAGGATACAGCATCTTATTTTAGTTTTTATGATGTTTCTGAAAAAATAGGTATTGTCATAGGCATGTTTATGTATGGCTTTGTGGCTGAACTGACCGGTAGTATGCGCTATTCCATTCTGTTTTTAATTACTTTTTTTGTTATCGGGGTAATTTTGCTGTTCAGAACTAAAAAGGTCTCTAAGATTTAAAACAAAGGGGCTATCTAAAAAGTAAGATTTTTGTCAACCTGAACTAGTTTCAGGTTCTCATAACACCACCTGATAACCAATTGAGTGAGATTCTGAAACAAGTTCAGAATGACAGTTTTTGGTACTTTTTAGACAGCCCTTTTAAATTATAATAGATGATTATTAATTAGCTTTTATAGTGCCAGAACCAGCCACTTTATTATCTTCTTTTTCAGGGTTTCCTCTGTAGACAATATCACCGGAACCGGCCACACGCCCTTTTATACTTTCGTTGCTTACTACTTTAGCATCTCCCGAACCGGCAATGGAAACTTCGGTATTGTTTGACTCTAAACTGAAGCCATGAAAATCACCCGAACCGGCAACTTTGACTTCCAGATTATTGGTACTTCCTTTTAAAGTTAAGTCGCCGGAACCGGCAACAGCACCTTTGGCAGAAGTAGCTTTAACATCCAAAACAATGTCTCCCGAACCGGCAAGTGATACATCCAGATCTGATGCGCTAATGGGACTTTCATTCCACAGGTCACCGGAACCGGCTAATGACACTTTACTAATAGCTTCAAAGGGAATGGTTACTTTTATAGTTTTTCCTTTGCTGGATTTTAAGGTTTTACCATTTTTTACCTTGACGATTAAGTTGCTGCCTTTTACTTCAGTAACAATGTATTCCATCAAATTTTCTTCACCTTCAATTTTAATTTGGCCTTCATTGCCGCTAACCAGGACAAAGTCCATATTGCCTGCACATTTAATACCGTCGTAATCTCCGGTGGTTCTGGTGACGGTTGTCATGTTACCATTGCCTTTTACCGAATTCCATTGCGCATAGGATGCCCCTGCAACAAATAAGCTGAATAAAAATAGAACTGTTCGTTTTTTGATTGTTGATTGCATACGTTTAAATTTTATAGTTTGTTTGATGAATTAATTTTTCTTTAATGATACCCCTCCGTAATCTGAGCTAATTTTGACAAAATTTCCCGTAGAAGCGCTGCCATGATACCCTTCATATTGTTTAGAGTGAGATTGTGAGTTCTTTTTAGTAAATTCCAAACCACTGCTGCTAAAAGCCGCATAATCTAAATTGATGTTGAAGCTGAAATTGTAATTTGGAGCGTACCCTATTTTAATGCCCATATAGTCACCTGTTACAGTTACACTATTGGTATTTTCGTTTAACTGCCCAATTTTAATAGTGCCGTAATCCCCTCGTAACGAAACGCTTTTGTAAACATCTCCAATTACTGTGGTAACATAGTCTCCGTTTCCTTTAATGTTGTTGACATTGTCTACACTTAAATTGCCATAATCACAGTTGTAGTTAATATTCTCAGCTATTTCAATTTTACAGTTAGTATAATCTGCATTAATGTTTAAATTATTAGTTTTAGAAACTGTAAAACCACTATAATCAGCATTAATTTTACCACTTTTGATATATTCAAAGTGACAGTTTTTGGTGTAATCAAAGTTAAAACTGTTATTATCTGCCATTAACTCTTTAGTGGTGATCTTTCCGTAATCACAATTAATGTTAGCAACCCCTTCAAGCTTATCTAAATTGATGCTTCCGTAATCGTTATTCAAATTAACATTATTGGTAATTGGAATTTTTACAATGTAATGTACATTGATACTTATTTTACTTTTTTTGCCCCAGTTCCACCATGAACCGGATCCTTTTTTGCCGAATTTGGTTTCAGCTGAAACCAGGCTGGGAGAGGCGTTAAATTCAACCGAAATACCATCTAACTTTTCCTGTACTTTTTCCTCATCGTTACCGGAGGTGGTGATAGTAATCTCAAAAACTATACGGTCTTCATTCCAGGTAACCACATCAATATTCCCGTAGCTGTTATCTACCTTTAACGTGGCATTTTTATTGACGGAATACTCCTTATTAATGGTTTTCTTTTTGGTGTACTTCCCCTCGTGCTTTACAGTTGCTACTGCAAATAGCGGCAGCATCAGAAGTATTAAAAGTGTTTTAAATTGTATTGCTCGTTGCATTTGATTGATTTTTAAATTGTTTTGTAATATTTATTTGCTCTAAGGTATACTTTAAGACGTCTATTCTGTTCTGAAAGTTTGATATCATGGCGTATATAACACGACTGTCATCACCGCTTTCAGTTAAATCGGTCTTTAACAATTCGTATTCGTCTTCCAAAACTTTAATTCTATCCATGGCATCCTGAATTAATTGTTGTGTTTCAGGTGATTTCTCTTCCTGAAGTTTACTTAATTCTTCATTAATAGAAATCAGGAAAAAGTCCTGGGTTTCGGCCATTTTTGGTGAAACACTGGCCAGGTCTCTACTGGTCTCTTGTGAAGTATTAAACACAAAAGTTAACAAAAGGACTATAGTGGCGGCTACACCAACCAAAGGTTTCCATAAACGACGCCATTGTTTATCCGCTTTAATCAGTGGTAGCTCGCCTTGGTTATTTAGTTTATCTAAAAAGCGTTGTGTATGATCCGCTTCCGGATGTTCCAGATCAAACTCGTTTTCCAGTCTGCTAAATAGTTTTTCTATAGGATCCTTCATAATCTTTTTGTTTTAAGCTTCGGCGGTTGCCATTAATTTTTGCCTTAAACTTTCTTTAGCCCTTGATATGGTCGTTCTGCAATTAGCTTGTGATATGTTCAATATCTTGCCAATTTCTTCATAATCATAACCTTCAATTAAGTTGAGTGTTAAAGCAATTCTGTAATTGTCCTTTAGTGTTTTAAGAGTCTCTAAAACCTGTTTTGCTTTTAAGTTTGTAAACTCATAATCACTGTCAAAACCACTGCTATGGTCCTCAACTTTATATAGCATATCATCCAGAGGAACTTCCTTGTTTTTTGTGTTCTTTCTATAATGATAAATGCTATTGTTTATCACGATTCGTTTTAGCCAGGATCCAAATATTGAGGTGTCTTTAAGACTGTTCAATTTTGTAAAAGCCATCAAAAACGAGTCTTGCATAATATCCTCCGCTTCATAACTGTTTTTTACAATTCTGAAAGCGGTATTATACATAGCTTTATAATAGCGGTTGTAAACTTCCAATTGTGCAGATTGGTTGCCCGATAAGCATAAAGCTATTAGTTGTTCAATATTGATTTTAGCTGGCGTCAAAAAAACAAATGTTTATAGTATAGATTAAAGTTGTTTTGTTTTGTTACAGTTGTTCCAAAAAAAAAATCCCACAATCTGAAAGAAAGTAGGATTTTATTATGGTTTGAGTTAAATGTAACCTAAGATTCTGCAGGCTTTTCAGCTTTTTCTATCGATATTTTTAACTCATCGGATTTTTTATCTAAATCGATTTTAATTTTATCGCCATCCTGAATATTAGAGGCAACGATCTCTTCGGCCAAAGCATCCTCAATATACTTTTGAATGGCTCTTTTTAAAGGCCTGGCACCGTACTGTTTGTCAAACCCTTTTTCAGCAATATAATCTTTGGCGGTATTCGTCAGTTTTAAAACATAACCCAAGCCTTTAATACGCGCTAGAAGTTTTTCCAATTCAATATCAATGATCTTGTTGATGTCTTCTTTTTCCAGTGGGTTAAAGACCACTACATCATCAATTCTATTTAAGAACTCCGGAGCGAAAGATTTTTTCAAAGCATTTTCGATAACCCTTCTGGCATTAGTATCTTCCTGGGCTTTTTGGGCGGCAGTTCCGAAACCAACACCGGTACCAAAATCTTTTAGTTTTCTGGCTCCAATATTGGATGTCATGATGATAATGGTATTTCTGAAGTCTATTTTTCTACCTAAACTATCTGTTAAATATCCGTCATCAAGTACCTGTAACAACATATTAAATACATCCGGATGGGCTTTTTCAATTTCATCCAACAGTATCACCGCGTAAGGTTTACGCCTTACTTTTTCAGTTAACTGACCACCTTCTTCATAACCAACATACCCCGGAGGTGCACCAATTAATCTTGAAATGGCAAACTTCTCCATGTATTCACTCATGTCTATTCTAACCAGCGAATCTTCACT
Source organism: Seonamhaeicola sp. (assembly GCF_028281565.1). Taxonomy (GTDB): domain Bacteria; phylum Bacteroidota; class Bacteroidia; order Flavobacteriales; family Flavobacteriaceae; genus Seonamhaeicola. Next base: position 32,601 of record NZ_JANQJQ010000011.1, on the reverse strand, counting down.
GTCAAATAACTCCCTGGAAAGTACTTTAGCCAATTGTGTTTTACCCACACCGGTCTGACCTAAGAAGATAAAGGACCCTATGGGTTTGTTAGGATCTTTTAGCCCGGCACGGTTACGCTGAATAGCTTTAACCACTTTGCCAACCGCTTCGTCCTGACCAATAACCTTGCCTTTAATAAGCTCGGGTAACTGTGCTAATTTATTGATCTCGGTCTGTGCAATTCGATTTACGGGAACACCGGTCATCATGGAAATGACATCAGCCACATTATCTTCGGTTACAATTTCACGATGTTGTTTGGTGTCTTCTTCCCATTTTTCCTGGGCTATGGCTAATTCTTTCTCAAGACGTTTTTCATCATCCCTAAGCTTGGCTGCTTCTTCGTATTTCTGTTTGCGTACGACCGCGTTCTTTGTTTCCTTGATCTCTTCAAGCTGTTTTTCAAGCTCCAGGATCTGTTTGGGAACATCAATATTGGTGATATGGACACGCGAACCGGCTTCGTCCAGAGCATCAATGGCTTTGTCCGGTAAGAAACGCTCGGTCATATACCTGTTGGTTAATTTCACACAGGCTTCAATAGCTTCCGTCGTGTAATCAACATTATGATGTTCTTCGTATTTGCCTTTTATATTATTAAGGATCTCAATGGTCTCTTCAACGCTTGTAGGCTCCACAATGACCTTTTGGAAACGACGTTCCAAAGCACCGTCTTTTTCTATGTATTGTCTGTACTCATCAAGTGTAGTGGCTCCAATGCATTGAATTTCACCGCGCGCCAAAGCAGGCTTGAACATATTGGAAGCGTCTAAACTACCTGTGGCACCACCGGCACCAACAATGGTATGAATTTCATCGATGAATAAAATAACATCGTCATTCTTTTCCAGCTCGTTCATCACCGCTTTCATGCGCTCTTCAAATTGTCCTCTGTATTTGGTTCCCGCCACCAGGCTTGCCAGGTCAAGGGTAACCACCCGTTTGTTGAAAAGGATCCTGGATACTTTTCGTTTTACAATTCTAAGGGCCAGTCCTTCGGCAATGGCAGATTTACCAACACCGGGTTCCCCAATTAAAAGCGGATTGTTTTTCTTTCTTCTACTCAAAATTTGAGAGACGCGCTGTATTTCTTTTTCTCTACCCACAACAGGGTCTAACTTGCCTTCTTCGGCTAAAGCTGTTAAATCACGTCCAAAATTATCCAAAACAGGTGTTTTAGACTTCTTGTTTGATTTACCCGCCGGCGGGTTAAAAATATCCTTAGACGATTCATCTTCAGGATTTGGCGTGTCATCCTGATAAGATTCTGCTTTAGGTTCTATATAATCGTTATCGTTTGTAATCATAAGTTTAAACTGTTCTTTAACATTATCGTAGTCAACTTTAAGCTTATTTAAAAGCTTGGTAGTGGGGTCGTTTTCATTTCTTAAAATACACAATAGCAAATGTGCTGTGTTTATTGATGTACTTTGAAATAATTTTGCTTCTAAGAATGTGGTCTTTAAGGCACGTTCTGCTTGCCTAGTCAGATGCAAATTCTTTTTTTGGTTTGAAGAAACGGTAATATTCGGGTTGGCAGGACTTAATATTTCTACTTTTCGTCTTAAATGGTTTAAATCAATATCTAAGGCGTTTAATATATTAATGGCTTTCCCATTACCATCTCGTAAAAGCCCGAGCATTAGGTGTTCAGTGCCAATAAAATCATGACCCAAACGCAATGCTTCTTCCTTGCTGTAAGCAATGACATCTTTTACTCTTGGTGAAAAATTATCATCCATAATTAAAATCCTTTCTGCATTAAAAATACTAATAATAGTTGACTAAAGGCAAAAACTATACCCTATTTTATGTGTCAGTTGCTAATTGACGAAAAAAACTTTATAAAATCAAAATATTTGGGTAGATACTTATTAACTAAAAAAGGGGGCGAAATTGTTAATAAATCATGTCAAAAAACTAACGCAAATCAGCTCTTGGCACTAATGAAATACTTATATTAGCATGTTTTGAAAAACTCTTAAAAATTAATAGATTTATATATGGCAGAAGGAGAAAAATTGATTCCTATTAACATTGAAGATGAAATGAAATCGGCTTACATTGATTATTCAATGTCGGTCATTGTGTCACGTGCGTTACCTGACGTAAGAGACGGTTTAAAACCGGTTCACAGACGTGTCCTTTATGGTATGCATGAACTTGGTGTTAGAGCAAATTCGGCGCATAAGAAATCTGCAAGAATAGTAGGTGAGGTTTTAGGTAAATATCATCCGCATGGCGATACATCGGTTTATGACACCATGGTGCGAATGGCTCAGGAATGGAGTCTGCGTTATTTGTTAGTTGACGGACAGGGGAACTTTGGTTCAATTGACGGTGACAGCCCGGCAGCGATGCGTTATACTGAAGCACGTATGCAGAAGATATCTGAAGACATGTTGGCAGATATTGAAAAGGAAACCGTTGATCATAAATTAAATTTTGACGATACGCTTCAGGAGCCCACCGTTTTACCAACCAGAATCCCAAACCTTTTAGTAAATGGGGCTTCGGGTATTGCCGTAGGTATGGCCACCAATATGCCACCTCATAATTTAACCGAAGTGGTTAACGGAACCATCGCTTATATTGATGATAATAACATTGAAGTAGATGAATTGATCAAGCATATAAAAGCACCGGATTTTCCAACGGGAGGAACCATCTATGGCTATGACGGCGTAAAAGAAGCCTTTCAAACGGGGCGTGGCCGCATTGTAATCCGGGCTAAAGCCAATATTGAAGAAGTTCAGGGGCGGGAATCCATTGTGGTAACCGAAATTCCTTACCAGGTCAATAAGGCGGATATGATCAAGAAGACTGCGGATCTGGTCAATGATAAGAAATTGGATGGTATTTCTACCATCAGAGACGAGTCTGACAGAAAGGGCATGCGTATTGTATACGTTTTAAAGCGCGATGCCATTCCTAACATTGTGTTGAACAAACTGTACAAATATACGGCATTGCAGTCCTCTTTTAGTGTCAATAATATTGCACTTGTTAACGGGCGTCCGCAGCTTTTAAACTTAAAAGATCTAATACATCATTTTGTTGAGCACAGGCATGAGGTTGTTGTAAGAAGGACCAAGTATGAATTGAGAAAGGCGGAAGAGCGCGCTCACATACTTGAAGGTTTAATTATTGCTTCCGATAATATTGACGAAGTTATTGCTTTAATCAGAGCTTCAGCTAATGCAGATGAAGCCAGAGAGAAGTTGATGGAACGCTTTAAGCTAACCGAAATCCAAGCTAAAGCAATAGTTGAAATGAGACTAAGGCAACTTACTGGATTAGAGCAAGATAAGTTGCGTACAGAATATGAGGAGCTGATTAAAACCATAGAAGACTTAAAAGATATCCTGGAGAAGAAAGAACGCCGCATGGATATCATAAAAGAAGAGTTGGAAGTGGTGAGAGATAAGTACGGTGATGAGCGTCGTTCCACTATTGAATATGCCGGAGGTGATTTAAGTATTGAAGATATGATTCCGGATGAAAAAGTGGTTATTACTATTTCACATGCGGGTTATATCAAGCGTACTTCTTTAACGGAATACAAAACACAGAACAGAGGCGGTGTTGGTCAAAAAGCATCCACTACCAGAAATGAGGATTTCTTAGAGCATTTATTTGTGGGTACCAACCACCAGTATATGTTATTCTTTACTCAAAAAGGAAAATGTTTCTGGATGCGTGTTTATGAAATCCCGGAAGGAAGTAAAACCTCTAAAGGACGTGCCATTCAAAATCTAATAAATATTGAACAGGATGATAAAGTGAAAGCGTTCATCTGTACTCAGGATTTAAAGGATTCAGACTATATAAACAGCCATTATGTTATTATGGCCACAAAGAACGGTCAGGTTAAGAAAACGTCTCTGGAACAATATTCGCGTCCAAGAACTAATGGTATCAACGCCATTACCATTAAAGAGGGCGATGAGCTGTTAGAAGCTAAACTAACTACCGGTGACAGTCAGGTTATGCTGGCACTTAAATCCGGAAAAGCCATTCGTTTTGAAGAAGCTAAAACAAGACCTATGGGCCGTGGCGCATCCGGAGTTAGAGGTATAACCCTGGCCGGACCTAATGATGAGGTCATTGGAATGGTAACCATAGAAAATCCGCAGGAAGAAACGGTATTGGTTGTTTCTGAAAATGGTTATGGTAAGCGAACTTATATTGACGATCCTGAAGATGGAGAACCGGTATACAGAATAACTAACAGAGGCGGAAAAGGTGTTAAAACCATATCCATCACCGAAAAAACCGGAAGCCTTGTTGCCATTAAAAGTGTGACGGATACTGATGATTTAATGATTATAAATAAATCCGGGATTGCCATTAGATTAGAAGTTGTAAATTTGAGGACTATGGGCAGAGCCACGCAAGGCGTTAAGCTGATCAACCTTAAAAACTCGGATTCTATTGCAGCCGTTGCTAAAGTGATGCATGACGAAGACGATGTTGATGTGGTCGAAGGTGTTGAAAACACTGGTGATTCTGAGGATGGCACAACTCTTGATACTAATGTAAACGAAGATAACACTGATAATTAATTTAATAATATTTAAAAATGAAGAAACAAATTATTATAGCTTTAGCATTAGCAATAACAAGCTTTTCATTTGCTCAAAAAAAGGAATTGAAGAGTGCAGATAAAGCTATTAAAGGTAATAATTTTGCTGAAGCAAAAGCAGCATTAAACCAGGCGGAATCTTTACTGTCTGCCATGGATGCCAAAACAAAAGATAAGTTCTATTACCTGAAAGGGCAGGCCTTTTATGCAAACGGTGGAGGCACCATGGAAGATTATGATAAGGCTATTGAAAATTTAGCACAAGTTAAAACGTCTTATCCTGCAGAAATAGCCAAACTAAAACAAGATATAGCCAACTCGTTGTTGACTAAGGGGAACAAGGCTTATGAAGCAAAAGATTATTCAACGGCTTCACAGTATTTTGAGAAGTCCTATAATGTTACGGAAAAGGATACGGTCTTCTTATATTACGCTGCGGCCACGGCGGTTAATGTAAAAGAATATGACAGAGCCTTGGTTTTATATGAAAAACTGAAAGCGCTGGGGTATACAGGTATTGCCAAGCAGTACTTTGCTATTGATAAAAAGACTCAAAAGGAAGAGGCTTTCCCGAATAAACAAATGCGTGATATTTCGGTTAAAACGAAAACACATATTAAGCCATTTGAGAAAACAACAGAATCTAAAAAACCTGAAATTGTAAAGAATATTGCGTTGATCTATGTGAGTCAGGGGAATAATGAAAAGGCGCTTGAAGCCATGAAAGATGCAAGAGCTGAAACTCCTGATGATGTAAATTTATTGTTGTCTGAGGCTAATGTTCATTTTAAAATGGGTAACACTGAGAAGTTTAAAGAGCTTCTGCAGGAGGCCACAAAAATGGATCCTAAAAACCCTGAATTACAATATAATTTAGGTGTGATCTCTGCAGATTCAGGAGAGAGCGACGAGGCAAAAGCGTATTATGAAAAAGCTATAGAGTTAGATCCTGAGTACATAAATGCGTATATCAATTTATCAGCTTTAATCTTAGGTAAAGAAGAATCTATTATTGAAGAAATGAATGGATTAGGAAGTTCTGCTGCTGATGATAAGCGTTACGAAGAATTAAGAAATAAAAGGCAGGACCTTTACAGGGAAGCGGTACCGTTCTTAACCAAGGCACTTGAGATTGACCCGGAAAGTATTAATGCGGCCAAAACGCTAATGAATATCTACAGTATTTTAGGTGAGACTGATAAATATAAAGAAATGAAAGAAATGGTTGATGCGATTGAAGCAGGAGCCAACTAAATCATTTATTCAAACATTGTACAAAAAAGCCGTTGCAATTTGCAACGGCTTTCTTGTTTATATGATCTTTTTTATGACCCTTAGTTTATGTGTGTGCATGCGTTTATCAACATTATAAATTCCGGAGTGGTCTAACCTGTCAATCCTAACCTTGCCATGCGCATGAATGATGTAATTGTCCTTCATGATAATACCTACATGTGTAATGATCCCTTCGCTATTATCAAAAAACGCCAGATCCCCTGGTTCACTTTCTTCAATAAAACTTAAAGCTTCACCCTGTGTGGCCTGTTGTGAAGCATCTCTAAGTAATTTATGACCATTTAACTTATAAACCATTTGCGTAAAACCCGAGCAATCAATTCCGAAAGGTGTTTTGCCTCCCCATAAATAGGGCGCATTTAAGTACAGAAATGCTGTTTGAACAATATGTTCTTTTTCAATGGTTCCTTCAATAATATTGCCGTCGTGAGAATGATTTAAAAGCGACAGGCCATTAAGAGAAGAGCCTATTAAAATAGGATGTAATTGCCCGTTTGAATCCTGGATAAATTCAACCAGATCAAATGAAAGTTTAAGAGGTTCTTTATGTAAAGTGTTGTAGTTATCTTCAGTAATTTCAAGATATTGTTTATTGTCAATCCACCCTTCATAAGAATCAAAAGCTATTCGAATTCTACTCCAGTGCTTTCGTTGCTCCAATACTTTGAAAAAGTCACCGTATAACACTTGAGTAACAAGTTCACTAGTATCAGCAGGTTCATTTCTTAAAGGGACAACACTTAAACTACAAATTCCGTACTGCATTAACTAGATTTAATTGCGTTCTAAAACTATTGCTGAAGCGCCACCTCCGCCATTACATATAGCCGCTGCCCCAATTTTGGCATCGTTTTGTTCTAAAACATTTAAAAGCGTGACTATAATTCTGGCACCGGAACATCCCAGCGGGTGCCCCAAAGATACAGCACCACCATTGACGTTTACATTAGAATCGTTTAACCCTAAAAGTTTCATATTAGCTAAGCCCACCACGGAAAAAGCTTCGTTGAACTCAAAGAAATCTACATCATCAAGTGTTATTCCTGCTTTATCCAACGCTTTTGGTAGTGCTTTTGCCGGTGCCGTAGTAAACCATTCCGGTTCATGAGCAGCGTCGGCATAACTTTTTATAGTTGCTAAAGGTTTTAGGCCCAATGCCTTTGCTTTTTCCTTACTCATTAAAACCATGGCGGCAGCACCGTCGTTTATGGTGGATGCATTGGCAGCAGTCACAGTCCCGTCTTTGGTGAAAGCCGGACGCAGGTTTGGAACCTTCTCTATTTTTACGTTTTTGAATTCTTCATCCTGATCCACAATAACGGGTTCGCCTCTTCGCTGGGGTACTTCAACAGGAACTACTTCATTTTCAAATTTTCCGTGCGCCCAGGCATCAGCGGATCTTTTATAGGATTGTATGGCAAATGCATCCTGGTCCTCTCTTGAAAAATTATATTCAGTGGCACAGGCATCAGCACAAACCCCCATGGCATTTTGGTCGTACGCATCTACCAAACCATCCTTTTGCATACCATCAATTAAGGTATCGGGGCCAAATTTTGTTCCTGTTCTGGCGTATAAATAATGCGGGATCAAACTCATGTTTTCCATACCTCCGGCAACTATAATATCAGCATCACCCAAAGCTATGGCCTGAGCTGCCTGCATAACGGTTTTCATTCCTGAGGCACAAACTTTATTAACAGTTGTACAAGGCACCGTATCGGGAATTCCTGCATAAATAGCAGCCTGTCTTGCAGGGGCCTGGCCCGTTCCTGCCTGTACCACATTACCCATTAAAACTTCTTCAACCATGTCCGATTTTAAGTTTATGTTACTTAGTGCAGCTTTAATAGCAACGGCTCCTAATCTAGGAGCAGGAATAGTTGATAAAGCGCCTAAAAAACTGCCTATAGGCGTTCTTACAGCAGAAACAATAACTACGTCTTTACCCATTTTTTAAACGTTTGAAATACTTGCAACGAAAATAATCAATTTTTAACAGATTTTAGAACGATTCTATTATTATAAAAAACTAAAAACCCGAGAATTTACTACATTTGAAACAGACATTAATAAATAAAATTTGAACGATTGAAAGACTTTATAAATAAATTATACAGAAACCACTCGCTGATTTATAAAGCCCTGTTATTTATAACCACCACATTTTTAATTGTATATCTGTTTCCAAAGAGTGGAAAGTTTAAATACAATTTTGAAAAAGGAAAGCCCTGGCAATCTGAAAACTTGTTAGCCCCTTTTGATTTCGCCATTAAGAAGACCGAGGATGAGATCAATACCGAAAAGCAGGAAATAACTGAAAATGCGGTGCTTTATTTTAATGTGGATAAAACTGTTCTGCCTAAAGTAACGTCCGGGTTTGAAGTACAGTTTGACAAAGTATTTTCGGATTCTATCCAAAAAGAACTATTACAAAAGTTAAAAAACTCGGGACATTCTGTTTTAGAGGAATTATATGCTTTTGGAATTTTAAATGAAGCCTACAGCTTTTCTGAAAAGCGAGCCGTAGCTATTCTTGAAGACCGAACTAAAAAGCAGGATGCTTTCTTTTCAAATTTGGTGGAACAAAATGAGGTATCGTCCATTATTGACAGGATTTTGAATAAGGAGGGTTTAATTAGTTATAAAGCTGATTTTACTTCGCTGTTTTTTGACCTGGTAGAACCTAATTTAACCTTTGATAAATCGTTTACCGATAAAGCGGTTCAGGAGGAATTGGACAAGATATCGTATACTCGCGGTAGTGTGGCAAAGGGCACGCTAATAGTTTCAAAAGGCGAAGTTGTTGAGGGTGATAAGTACCAAAAATTAAAGTCGCTACAATCAGAATACGAATCCCAGGTTTGGAATGAATCCAATTATAATTGGGTATTATTTGCCTATGCACTGTTAGTGGCATTAGCCATGTTAATGTTACTGTTGTTTTTGAGAAAATACAGGAGTGAGGTTTATGAAAATAATACGAAGGTTACTTTTATTTTCTTTAATGTCCTGTTATTGATCTTTATAACAACGCTGGTTGTTAACTATAATTCAAAATACATTTATATAGTTCCTATATGTGTGTTACCCTTGGTTTTAAAAGCTTTTTTTGATGCCAGATTGGGACTCTTTACACATGTTTTAACCGTATTGCTTTTAGGGTTTATTGTGCCTAATAGTTACGAGTATATGTTTCTTCAGATCATTGCCGGTATCGTCACTATTTTAACGGTTTCGGAATTATATAAACGGGCCAATTTATTTATTTCGGTAGGCCAGATCACCCTTATTTATATCATCGCCTATTTTGCCTTTTTCGTAATTCATGAAGGCAGTATTAAAACTTTGGAGTGGGAAACGTTTATCTGGTTTATTTTATGCGGGTTGGCAACATTGTTTGTTCAGCCACTGATCTATGCCTATGAAAAGCTGTTTGGTCTGGTTTCGGATGTATCGCTTTTGGAGTTATCGGATACTAATTCCAAATTGCTTAAAGAATTATCGAATAAAGCTCCGGGAACCTTTCACCATTCATTGAATGTGGCTAATTTGGCTGAGGCCTCTGCAAACGAGATTGGAGCCAATGCCATGTTGGTTAGGGTAGGCGCCTTATATCACGATATTGGTAAAATGAAGAACCCTACCTATTTTACAGAGAATCAGTCTACCGGGATTAATCCGCATGATGAGTTGTCTTCAAAGGAAAGCGCAAAAATAATTGTCAGCCATGTTATTGATGGTATTGAAATTGCGAGGAAAAATAACCTTCCGGACCGGGTTATAGATTTTATCAGAACGCATCACGGAACCAGTGTGGTGTATTATTTTTATATGAAGGAGAAGGAAGATTTTGAGGATGTTGATAAGGAAGATTTTAGTTATCCGGGACCAAAACCGTTTAGTAAGGAAACCGCTATTTTAATGATGTGTGACAGTATAGAAGCTGCTTCAAAAAGTTTGAAAGAACCCACGTCAACAAAAATAGATGCTTTTGTTGAAAACATCATTAATAAACAAGTTGAAGAAGGTCAATTCCTGAACGCTAATATTACCTTTAAGGAGATTCAATCCATAAAAAAAGTGCTCAAGCATAAACTGGCAAATATTTACCATTTACGTATAGAGTACCCCGAATAAAATTTGTAAAAAATTAATTAAAATAGTTGCGTTCTTTCAAAGGATGAATTACATTTGCAACCGCAATTTTAATTGCTAAGGTTCTTAAAGAAAATAGGAGAGGTGCCAGAGTGGTAATGGAGCAGATTGCTAATCTGTCAACGCGTAAGTGTTGCCCGGGTTCGAATCCCGGTCTCTCCGCATTTTTTTATTGAATTTTTTGAGCAAAGTGAATATAAGGCCTGCCCGCCAGCTGGCCCTTTCACTAAAAATGTCCACAGGACATTTTCTTAATGCTCAGTCCGGGGTGTAATACCTCGACTAAGCTCGGCATAAACTCCACCCGGGCGGGCTACTTAAAGTGGTATGTTATTTGGAGTTTTTATTTATTGTAGTTTTACAGTTTGATAAAACTGTTTACGGGGTGTAGCGTAGCCCGGTCATCGCGCCTGCTTTGGGAGCAGGAGGTCGCAGGTTCGAATCCTGCCACCCCGACCAACAAAAGCCAAACACATTAGTGTTTGGCTTTTTTATTTGCCAATATCAAAAGCTTGCTTTTGGATAGTTTGGCAAATAAAAAATTAACCAAGTATAACTTGGTTTGCTTTTGTTGAGCAACACCCTTTCATCAGGATCACCGACCGTAGGGAGGTACTCCTGACCGTTCCTTCAACGTTAAAGCTTGCTTTTGGATAGTTTGGCAAATAAAAAATTAACCAAGTATAACTTGGTTCGCTTTTGTTGAGCAACATCCCCAGACCAGGATCACCGACCGGAGGGAGGTAATCCTGATTTCGTCATCATGTAACACGGTCTTGTAGCAAATGATTTATTGTAGACAATAGTTGGGTTCGCTTTTGTTGAGCGACATTTCCAAACCAAGATTATTCTAAGGGAAGTACCCCTACAATCCAGACGAACTGAGAAATCGGTAAAAACAAAACGCTGTTAATTGTATGAGTATCAGTGCTTTTTGGTTTTGTGCATTTTATTTGATAACAAATATTATGCTTTTCAAAAAGTTTAACTTACTTTTATACGATAAGAAAGTAACTTAAATAACAATATCTTGTTGTTTTTTCCTGATTTGATTATATAGATATGGACATAAAATTGAAACAAAAATTCGGATTAAAGAAGCTGGAACGTTATGGGCTGATTTTAATGAATAAATCCTTGCTGGCTGTATTTTTTTCAATGTTATTAGTGGGATGTGAGCGCAATGAACGGTTAGGTTCATGGGACTTTCAGGTTCAGTTGCCTGAAGAGGAAGAAGGTGGTCAATTTGAGGGGGTTCTAAAAATCAAGGAGCGCAATTCGCAGTATCATGTTTCGCTGGTTTCTTTTGAAATGGAAACTATCGAATTTAATGAAGTATCACTTGTTGACAACCAATTAGATGCGACATTTATTGAAGAAGGTGACGCGTCTTCTGAAGAAGATGAAGATGATAGAATTGAATTGCATGGAGCATTTAGCGGTGAAAATTTTAATGGGGCTTTACTTTGGGAAGGAGAATCCCTTCCGATATCTGCTATACGCCAATCCAATGCCCCCATTGATATAGATAGGTCTAATATTAATTATACCCTTTCAGCAAAGGATTTAAGCGAAACAGAGCAAGGTATAGACCATCAAGGTATCATAGGGAATTTGGACGGTGATGCGCTTTTTACAGGAGCCAAAATATACAATTCAAATTGTATCAATTGTCATGGAACCCCCGAAATGGAAGGCTCCTTGCCTACGGCAACAAAGTTCTGGCAACAAGCTTTGAAGGCTGGTAACGACCCCTATTCCATGTATGAGACAATTTCTAGAGGATATGGTGCCATGCCGCCGCAGTTAAGTTTAACGCCTAAACAGAAATATGGTGTACTCGCGTATATTAGGGAGCAATATGTAAAAAAACTAAATCCACGGGAATATTTTAAAGTAACTGAAGGTTACTTGCGATCGGTGCCAATGGGAACGTCAACCGGTCCGGAAGAAGTGGAAAGTAGCCCTTGGGCGGAACAGGATTACGGTAACTTTTTTATGAATACCATTGAGGTAGTTGATGAGAAAAATGGTCCTGAAAGATTTCATTCCCCAGGACCTGTGCCCTATGAGGATGAGGATTACACTAAAAACAATTTTGCATACAAAGGTATTGCCGTACGTTTGGACAAGGGCGATGGGGGCGTGGCAAAGGGCAATACTTGGATGATTTTTGATCATGATTTAATGCGGGTCGCAGGCGGGTGGACAGGTCAAGGTTTCATAGATTGGAATGGCATATTGCTAAATGCCAAACATGAGACCTACCCGCGTACCGTGGGTGAGCTTCATTTTGAAACGCCGGTGGGGCCTGGATGGGCAAATCCTAAAACGGGTTCATTCAACGATAACCGATATAAAGCTAGGGATGGACGGAGATTTGGGCCATTACCCAAATCATGGGCCAATTACAAGGGATTGTATCATTATAATGATCATATTGTTTTTTCCTATTCCGTTGGAGATACCGAGATATTGGAAGAATTTGATATGCTTAAGAAGGGTGGTCAGACCATATTTATTCGAACCTTCAATATTAGTGATTCAAAAGACATTCTAAAGTTACGTGTGGCTTCAGATTCAAAACAAGTACGTGTTACCGGAAAGGGAGCCTCGTTGGTCAATGAGAATGGTTTTGTTGTATTGAAAGTGGCAAAGTCCGGAACTAAAAAACTAACCTTGTTTATAGCGAATGTCAAGAATGGTGCAATTGATGAGGTTGTCAGTGCATTCGGGCCGCCAAGAAATCTAGTGCCCTTTACCAAAGGGGGCAATGCCCACTACCCGGAGGTACTATCTACCTCAATAACCAAGGGAGCCGAGGATAAATTATTTGCAATTGATCAATTAACACCACCTTTCGATAATCCATGGAATTGCAGAATGAAATTTAGTGGAATAGATTTTATGAATGACAGTAATAAGGCCGTATTATGCACAACAGACGGGGATGTTTTGAGCGTGGAAGGGCTGACCAAAGGTAGCTTGCTTAAATGGAGGCGCATCGCTGCCGGATTGTTTCAGCCGCTGGGAGTCAAGGTAATAAATGATAGCATTTATGTTAGTTGCAGAGATCAAATTGTACGACTACAAGATTTGAATGGGGACGGGGAAACAGATTTCTATGAAAGCTTCAATCATGACCACCAAGTCACTGATCACTTCCATGAATTCGCCATGGGATTGCAATCTGATAAAGCCGGTAATTTGTATTATGCTAAAAGCGGAAGGCATGCCAGAGAGGCCTTGATTCCACAACATGGAACACTCATAAAGGTTAGCAAAGATGGTCAAAAGTCTGAAATTATAGCCAATGGTTTTAGAGCTGCTAATGGCGTATGCATTAATCCGGATGGAAGTTTTCTGGTTACGGACCAAGAAGGGTATTGGAACCCTGCAAACCGCATAAATTGGGTCGATCCCAATGGCAGTAATACTTTTTATGGCAATTTGTGGAGTTACAACCCTCCTAAGGATACCACTAGAACCGCCATGGTGAAACCAATGGTTTGGGTTGATATGGAATTTGACCGTTCGCCTTCAGAACTATTATGGGTGGATAGTAAAAAGTGGAAAGGAATGAATGGTGGGCTATTAAGTTTTTCGTATGGTTATGGAAAGATTCAGTTGGTGCTTCATGAAAACGTAAAAGGGCAAATGCAAGGAGGTGTGATAGACATCCCAGGTATCCGATTTTATACCGGGGTAATGCGCGGTAGGTTCCATCCTGATGACGAAAATTTATACCTCTGTGGTATGTCGGCATGGAGCACTTCCAGTAATGAACGCCCTGGGGATCTCTATCGCATAAGATATACCGGTAATCCGATTCCCATGCCTATTAAGCTTAATGCAACTAAAGATGGAATGAGATTGGTCTTTGCTGAAGTCTTAGACCTGAAATCAGCAGCAGACATTAGCAACTACACTGTAAACTCTTGGAATTTCTTAAGAACTAGCGACTATGGTTCGGACCGTTACAACGAAAAAGAATTAAAGGTGGTGGGTGCAAAGGTTTTACCCGATAATAAATCTGTGGAATTGATTATAGATAACATAAAGCCTGTTGATGCAATGACCATAAAATATAAGTTAAAAACTGAGGCAGGGTTTGCACTTGAGGGAACGATCCAAAATACCATACATACCCTGCCAGATTAGGGTTTGGCAATATAGTATAGTTTTTCTATATTTGAAGATACTTTCTAAACATTAAATAGTAAGTTTGTATACGTATTTTTTAAATACCCATTCAAAGCATAACAACTAACAATAACTTAGGTAATATGAAAGAAAATAATAATAATAAAAGGCTATTTTATGGAAGTTGTTTTGCACTAATCACTACGGCCTTTTCATTCAGCATTAGAGCTGGTGTGCTCCCACAATTAGGAGAAACGTTTGATTTAACAGCCAGACAATTGGGCTTCATAAATCAGATGTGGTTCTTGGGGTTTCCAATTTCTATGGTATTGGGAGGTGTTTTTTATAACGCTATTGGCCCAAAAAAGATTATGATATTTGCCTTTTTCGCGCACGCACTGGGTGTGCTCTTAACAATTTATTCTGGCGGCTATGTTGGTCTTCTGATATCAACACTGTTTATTGGAATAGGTAATGGTTGTACTGAAGCCGCCTGTAATCCAATGATTGCAGATAGTTATTCAGGAAAATTAATGAATACATTACTGAACAGGTTTCATATGTGGTTTCCTGGCGGTATTGTACTAGGGAGCTTAATTTCATTATTCATGGCCAAACTGGAATTGGGTTGGGAGGCACAGATTTGGATTATAATGGTACCAACCATTATTTATGCATATCTTTTTTATGGTCAAAATTTTCCTTCGCCAAAAAATATAGAAACTAGTTCCTTGAAGACAAATTTTAAGGCAATAAGGTCGCCACTTTTTCTTTTTATATGTCTATGCATGACATTGACGGCCATTTCTGAATTTGGACCAACCCAATGGGCGCAGTTGATTTTGTCTAAAAGTGGCGCCGAACCCATGGTTATTCTTGCCTTGATTACTGGTGTGATGGCCATTGGCAGGTATTTTGGCGGTGATTTTGTGCACAAATTAGACCAAACGGGAGTTCTTTTAGGATCTTCAGTTTTGGCTACTATCGGTATATTTTTATTTAGTATTTCTATTGGGCCAATGGCCTATGTAGCGGCAATATTCTTTGCGCTTGGAGTCTGTTATTTTTGGCCTAATATGATAGGGCTTGTAGCAGAAAAAGTGCCTTTAAGTGGTGCATTTGGAATGTCTATTGTAGGAGCCTTTGGCATGTTTTCTACGTCCATTTTTCAGCCTATCATAGGAAATTGGATCGATAAAGCTAGTGAAAAGGCGGCCTCTATGGGGTTAAGTGGCGATGCGTTGGAATTGGCTGCAGGTCAGGCAACCTTGCAAAAAATGATTTCCTTCCCAGGTATCCTAATTATACTGTTCCTAATATTATTCTTTTGGGTTAAGAAGATAAAATCACATTCGGAAGAAGTTATTTAATGTCCGTTTATAATAAAACCTTGTTAAACAACTAAAACAAATAGATACATGAAGATTGGAATGAACATGTTATTATGGACAGATTATGTGACTTTGGATCAGGTTTCAATTTTTGAAACATTGAAAGATTCTGGTTTTGATGGTGTTGAAATTCCCATAGGAGAAGGTACAGAGACGCATTATAAGGCCATTGGAAATCAATTGGCGCAATTACAATTAGGAGTTACCTGTGTTACATCACTGACTGCTCAGGCCAATATAGCCAGTTTAAATCCCGAGGTAAGACAAAAGGGGTTGGATCGGCTCAAGTGGGCAATCGATAGAGCTTACGCCCTAAATGCGGAGGTTCTTTGTGGTCCAATACATTCTGCCTTTGCCCATTTTGAGGGTAGGCCGCCTTTGGAAGAAGAAAAAAAGTGGAGTGCTGAAATGTTGTATTTGGCCGGTGACTATGCCCAAAAAGCTAAAGTCATACTTGCTCCGGAGGCACTAAATCGTTTTGAATGCTATTTGATCAATACCGCATCCGATTTAAAACAACTACTAGCAACTATAAACCACCCGTTTGTAGGGGGAATTTACGATACGCATCATGGCAATATAGAAGAGAAAAGCCACGCTGATGCTATAACGCTTTTGGGAAAAGATTTGAAGCATGTGCATATCAGTGGAAGCGATCGCGGTACACCAGGTAAGGGTCAGATAGATTGGGATGATGTATTTCTAGGATTAAAGAAAGTCAATTATCAAGGTTGGCTCACCATTGAGGCTTTTAGCACTGTAATCCCGCGTTTTGCTAACGCCATTAACGTTTGGCGGAATTATTCGCCAACTGAGGAAATCTATAAAGAAGGCTTAAAATTAATTCGATCCAAATGGAACGACATAAAATAATTAGGAGATGAAGCAACCAAAATTCTCATTAGGCAGTTGGGCATTTTCATTTGGACCATTCGAGAATAACCCTTGGTCCTTCAAAGAGTTTTTATCATATGCTGCAAAGGCCCAGTACGATGGTATTGAAATTAACGGATTCCGTCCACACCCACATCCCGATGACTTTGATACAAAATCAAAATGTACAGAACTTTTGAAGCAAATAGAGGGATATGGACTAGGAATTTCCGGTTATGCACCAGATTTTACCTCGGTACCTCCAAGGGAAGTTAGTGCTGCGCAGTACTTACATGAAATAGAAAAATCCTTGAAGTTCTGCAACCATATGGGAATCAGAATCTTGCGGGTTGATACGGTAAGTGCGCCAGGGTATTTGGCTTTGGATGCATACCAGGAACGATTTAACAGGCTTGCAAATACCTGGAGACTTGCAGCAGAATTATGTCAAAAAATGGGCGTTTTATTAGTTTGGGAATTCGAACCAGGTTTTTGGTTGAACAAACCTAGCGAAATAAAAGAAATCACTGAGGCTATAGACCATCCCAACTTCAAACTACTTTTTGATACCAGCCATGCCTATATGTGCAGCGTGGTTGGGGCAAGGCAAAGTGGCTCTAAGGAAATTCTGCCGAACGGTTTGGTTGCGCTTGCAAATAATGTGAAAAATCATATTGGTCATTTCCACTTGATTGATAGCGATGGTACACTACATGACGAAGAAACGAGTACCCATGCGCCTTTTGGTACAGGTAATATAGATTTTACAAAAGTTATCAAAGCCATGAAGGCAGAAGTGGAACCCTTAGAATGGTGGTGTTTTGATTTCTGTTTTTGCCCCACTACAGAGGAAGATGCCAGAAAAGCAATTCCATTTGTTGAAAATGTTATAAATACTATCAGATGAAATATTTTGCCGATTCCAATGGAATAAAAATTTGTTATCAGATTAGAGGAACAGGTGAACCATTGGTTCTGTTAATGGGTTTTGGCGCCGATGGCAATACATGGGAAAAACATGTGGCGGTCTATCAAAAGCATTTCAAGTGTATCTTAATCGATAATAGGGGCGTAGGGGAATCAGATCAGCCTAAAGGACCCTATTCCACCAAAACAATGGCAGATGATGCCATTGCCGTAATGGATCATGCCGGCATATTTAATGCAAAAGTGGCAGGGATTTCTATGGGGGGCGCCATTGCACAAGAATTGGCACTTCATTACCCGGAAAGAGTACTGAAACTGGTTTTGATCAGTACTTGGCCAAGATTTAATAACTATACAAAGGTGGTCTATGAAAATTTAAAAAAGATAAGGGTAACAAGTAAGCCTGGAGATTTCATGGAATTATTGCAACTATGGATCTTTGCACCGCCTTTTTATGAAACGGCATTGGAAACACTAAAACAAGGCCAGGACTTTGCAGAAAAAAATCCTAAGGCCCAATCGCAGATGGGTTTTGAAGGACAGCTAGATGCTTGTATTAATCACGATACGATTTCACGTCTAAAGCATATAGCGGTTCCTACGTTAATTACCGTGGGAGAACGGGATATTTTTACGCCGCCGGAGTTTTCTAGAATCCTTCACAAGGGAATAGAAAATTCTATTTACGAATCGTTTCCCACTGGAGGCCATGTTCACCATTGGGAAGACTTGGACAGATTTAATGAACTTACAACACAATTCTTAATTAAGGACTAACATATGGGTAAAATAAAGATAGGCTGTGAGACCTATACATGGCAAATGGCGGGTGAGTCTTACAAAGGGAAATTGGAACATATTATGGGGGTAGCTTCTAAAGCAGGGTTTCAGGGTATAGAGCCCGAAACCAGTTTTTTTGGTAGCTTGGAAGACCCATTGGCAATGAAGGACGTTCTGGATAAGCATGATCTTGAGTTGTCAGTGCTTTGCCATGTTGAAGATTGGCGCTATAGTACAGAATCTAAAGAAGAGTGGAGCAGAGCAGAAAAATGGATGGACTTTCTTAGCCATTTTCCGGACACCATCTATCTTTTGGTTCAAATGCCGGGAGTAAATAGAAACGATTTGGCAAATAGGCAACATAATTTAATTTCTTGTTTAAATGCTATTGCCCAACGTGCATATGATAGAGGAATAAATAGCTCATTTCATCCTAATTCACCATCTGGATCCATTTGTAGAGAAGAACAGGATTATAACATTATAATCAATGCCTTAAACCGTGATCATATTGGATTTTGCCCGGATGTTGGTCATATTGCCAAAGGCGGAATGGATCCTCTTAGCATTATTAAAAAATACAGGGATTTGGTAAATCTGGTTCATTTTAAGGATATGTACCAAGATGGTCGCTGGGCGCCAACTGGAAAAGGAATCATTGATTTTAAAACGATAACACAATATTTGGTGCGTACCGATTACAATGGATGGATTATTTTAGAAGATGAATGTGACCGCGCTATTCATGAGCCGGATGCCGTAACGCTGCTGGATGGGAAGTTTGTAAAATCACAACTATTACCTTTAATATGAGATATAAAACTTAAATATTACTAAAATGAAATTGCCTAATTATTTTTTAATAGCCCTTGTATTTGTATGTAGCTGCAAGGAAAAATCATCGAATGCCAAAACTGATAGTAATGTGCCCATTGAAGGTGTGCAGCAATGGATTTCTTATGAGGGAGAGGAAAACAAACCTAAGATTGTATTGGTATCAGGGGATGAGGAATACCGATCCGAAGAGGCTTTGCCAATGATGGCCAAGATATTGACCGAGAAGCATGGTTTTAATTGCACAGTGCTTTTTGCTCAAGATCCACAAAAACCTGGCATTCTGAACCCCAATAATGTAAATAATATACCTGGATTGAGTCAGCTGGAATCGGCGGATTTAATGGTCTTATTTACCCGATTTCGTGCCTTACCCGATGATCAAATGAGACATATAGATTCCTATCTAAAGGCAGGGAAACCAGTTATTGGAATCAGAACGGCAACGCATGCCTTCAATTTTGAAGACGGCGGAATCCCATCAAGTTATAAACACTATGGGAATTTTTACGAAACAGAAGGGGCATGGAAAGGTGGATTTGGAAGATTGGTTCTTGGGGAGAAATGGATTTCCCATCATGGGGTACACCGCCATCAAAGTACCAAAGGAATTGCAGCACCGGAGGCACAAAATCATCCTATTCTTAATGGTATAGCAGATGGTGAGATTTGGGGGCCTTCAGATGTGTATGGCGTAAGATTACCACTTCCAGGTGACTCAAAACCTATTGTATTAGGTCAGGCCATTACGCGCGAAGGTGCCTATGATCCTAAAGATCCCTTGTTCGGGATGCGTAGTTCAGATTACAGACTAGCCACAACCAACTTAATTGAGATAGAAGAAGAGGAAGAAGAAAATGTGGCCGATGGTTTGGTTATTAGCTATAACAAGGTCTCTGGTGTTCTTAAGGTCGGTGAAAAGGAATTTAAGTTGGATGATAATACCGTGGTGGAAGGAGACCTATCTGAATTGACTGTTGGGACTGAGGTTTTTGCGGAAATCACTGACGGCGTTGCTACGCATTTTGAAATACTGGCCTCAGCTGGTGAAAGTAGTGCAGAAGATGATGAAGAGGATGAAGATGAAGATGAAGATGAAGAAATAGCCTATAACCCCAACGAACCTTTAATGCCAATAGCATGGACAAAAAGTTACAAACTCCCCGAGGGTATTGAAGGGAAAGCTTTCGCAACTACTATTGGAGCCTCAACAGATTTACTTTCAGAAGGTACAAGAAGGCTGCTGGTCAATGCGGTATTTTGGAGTTTGGAAATGGAAGTTCCGGAAAAGGCAGATGTTAGTATCATTGGTGATTATAAACCAACCGCTTTTGAATTTTTAGACAATGATCATTGGGAAAAATTAAACAGAAGTATATCGTCAATGAAATAAATAGCATTTGGACAGCCTTGGAATCTAATGGATTAACGAATTAATATATTATGTGCTAAACTTAAAGTTAGGCATACAAAATTGATTAAGGTAGCTGTAATTTCAAGAGGCTAGTTTTTTTACATGTTGTCTAATATGTGGGTTTTGCGCCAGTATCGATTTTGATAATTCCTAAAATGGTGCAGGCCCCATTAAAACCAGAAGAATAATTATTCAAATTTTTAGAATATATGGACTTAAAAAATAAGGTTGTACTAATAACTGGAACCAGTACCGGAATTGGCAGGGCTGCTGCCTTGGCATTTGCCAAAAAGGGTGCAAAATTGGCCCTGGTTTCCAGAAATAAAGAAAAGAATAACCAGTTAATGGGGGAAATACATGCCTCTGGAGGGACCTCAATTTTTATACCCACTGATGTTTCGGATTTAGGGAACGTAAAGCACGCCATAGCCGAAACACTGAACAGATACGGACGTCTGGATATTGCAATAAATAATGCCGGCATAGAAGGTACGCCAAGGGTAAAGGCGGCCGATTATGACATAGAAGTATGGGATCGGTTAATGGATGTTAACTTGAAGGGTGTGTGGTTGTGTATAAAGTATCAATTACAGACCATGATGCAAAACGGAGGCGGAAGGATAATAAATATTTCATCATTAGCTGGTCTAAGGGGCGGCGATGCAGGGGTGGCCTATCATGCCAGTAAATTTGGGGTGATAGGATTGACTAAAACCATTGCGCTTGAGTACGCCGATAAAAATATAAGGGTAAATGCCATTTGTCCGGCTGTTATAGAAACGCCAATGGCCGAAAGGGCCTTTAGCGATCCTGTTAGAATGAAGGATGCCATTAATATGCATCCGGTAGGCCGCTTTGGCAGGGTAAACGAAGTGGTTGGGGCCATTATGTGGCTAGCTTCTTCTGATGCTGATTTTATTACCGGAGCCGCTATACCTGTTGATGGCGGGGCGGGGGTATAGTTGTTATTTTAATATGCGTTAAGTCAGAGGCCGCAATTATTTTTTTTGCCCGTAATAAGGGTTGGCTCCATGTTTTCTTTGATAATGTTTTTCTATCAATGTGGATTTTAATTTTGGAGCTATGGGGTTTATTTGTAAAGTTAAGTAGGCCATTTTAGCAAGTTCTTCAAGAATTTGGCTATTGTAAACCGCTTTTTTTGAGTTTTCGCCCCATGAAAATGGGCCGTGGTTCCCTACTAGAACCATTTGTACCTCTTTTGGGTTAAGTTTTTCTGAGGAAAAGTAATCTTTGATCTGAACCCCCGTGTTATATTCATAATCTCCCTTAATCAGTTCATTGTCCATAGGGGGAATACAGGGTATATCCGTAACAAGATGGTCGGCATGTGTGGTACCAAGTATTGGAATAGGCATTTGGGCCTGGGACCAAGCTACGGCATAAGTAGAATGTGTATGGACAATAGACCCTATATTTTTCCATTGCTTATAAAGGTAGGCATGGGTCTTGGTGTCTGAGGATGGGTTCATTGCGCCGTCAACAACCCTATTATCAAAATCTACAATGACGATATCCTGTTTTTTTAAATCAGCATAGGGCACACCACTGGGCTTTATAGCAAAACACCTTTTTTTTCTGTCTACTATACTAACATTCCCAAAGGTTTGAATGACCAATCCAAGATTTGGCAACATTAAGTTGGCTTCGAGACATTGTTTTTTTAGTTCCTTAAACATGTGTTTAATTTAAACGTGTGATTCTACAAAACCGGCCAAGATTTCATAGTCCTTATATAATTTTTCATAAACCTTGACCTTTTCATTTTCCGGCATATAGGAAGTCTTAAATCCCTGCCCCATATTCGCAATAGCTTTTTCCACCGTCTCGTGAATGCCTGCTGCAACGGAAGCATACATGGCTGCACCCAATGCTGGTGTTTGATTTGAAGCCGATACCTTAATGGGCATGTTCAAAACATTGGCCAAGGTTTGCATTACGAAAGGCGATTTATCGGCAACGCCTCCAATACCAATAATGGTATGGATTTCGATGCCTTCCTCCTGAAACCGTTCAATAATTTTCTTAGCACCAAAGCATATGGCTTCAACCAGTGCTTTAAAAATATGAGATGCCTCGCTTCCCAGACTCAAATTCATTATCGCTGACTTTAATCCCTGATTAGCATCTGGCGTCCTACGTCCATTAATCCAGTCTAACGCAACTACCGCCGTCTCCTTTACTGGTAGCAGTGCTGCATGCTGAGAAAGTGTTCCTATAAGATCCTTCTCTAGTGCGATGAGCAAATTTTCTTTCTGGGAGCTATTAAGAACATCGCTTGTTTCAATAATCGCTTTTGTTGGGGCTACCAACATATTCTTAAACCATGCCAGTAAATCGCCAAAGGCAGATTGGCCGGCCTCAAGTCCGATCATTCCTGGGATAACGGATCCATCTACCTGGCCACAAATTCCTCTTATAGCTTTTTTACCAATAACTTCTTTTTTGCACACGGCAATATCGCAGGTTGAGGTGCCCATAACCCGAACCAAACAGTTTTCTTTTACCGCAGCACCTACAGCTCCTGCATGGGCATCAAAGGTTCCAACAGCAACTATAGTATCTGTGCTCAATCCCAATTTATCAGCCCATCCCTCACATAGATTACCGGCAACTTCATCGGAAGTAAAGGTATGGTTATACAGATTATTCTTTATTTCTGCCAGATATGGGTCCAAAGTATTGAGAAAGACATTTTGGGGCAGTCCGCCCCAGTCCAAATGCCATAAGGCCTTATGACCGGCAGCACAACGGCTATATTTAAATTTTGAAAGTGGTGGACTTCCAACCAGTAAATAGGTCATCAGATCACAATGTTCCATCCAAGTAAAGGCTGCCTTCTTAATGCTTTCGTCAATTCTGGAAATATGCAGAATTTTTGCCCAAAACCATTCAGAACTATAGATGCCGCCTACGAATTTTAAATAGTTACAATTGAGGGATTTAACTACCCGATTAATTTCTTCGGCTTCCTTTATGGCTGTATGGTCCTTCCATAAAACCATCATGGCATTGGGGTTTTCCGCAAATTCCGCTTTTAGGCAAAGTGGTGTGCCGTGATTATCAATGGCCTGTGGCGATGAGCCCGTGGTATCTACGCAGATACCCTTAATGGCTCCTGGGCTAACCCCAGTGTCCTCAATAACTTGCTTGATTACCTTTTCCATGCCCTCCATATGATCAAGGGTATGTTGTCTGTATTGATTTTTGGAAGGGTTACAGTAAAGTCCTTGTTTCCATCTTTGGTACCAGTGAACGGCGCTACCCAAACTTTTTCCGGAGTTCGTGTCAACAAGTAGGGACCTAACCGAATCCGTACCAAAATCTAAGCCTATAACATATTGCGCTTCCATAGAAGTCAAAGTTATAACATTTAATCATTAGTTTCTAATATTTAGTAAGAAAGTTGCAAAAGATATTTATCTTTGTTCATTTAAGGATTATTGTAAGCATGGAAGGCCCCTATAAAAGGTTGATAAATCTATTATTTTGGTAATTACATTCTCAAAAAGAAGGCCGGGATTTGTGCATGGCAAATTGGCATCAAGGCTGTTGTTAAGGTGGCAATAAAGCGATGAAGTGTGGATTACTGTTTAATACGAATGAATCCTCAAGAGCATCAAAGCAGATTCCTTCAGTCTTAATATTGCTTAAACCTTTGGATAAGCAAAGGCTGTAATTTTATTAAACTAATAAAAAAGAAAGCTATTAAAAGAAATACGTATATGAGGATATTGGATAATTTAAAGTATGTTTTGGTTTTTTGTATAGGTGTTATCATGTGTTCATGTGATACCAATCAAAAGAAAGTATTAGTCTTTAGTAAAACGGCAGGTTTTAGACATGGATCTATTGAAGCTGGCATAGCTGCCATACATAAGATGGGACTGGAAAATGGTTTCAAAGTGGTTACTTCCGAAGATGCCGCCGTTATCATTGAAGATTCCTTGAAGACATACGATGTTGTCGTGTTTTTAAATACTTCAGGAGATGTATTAGATGATGTACAACAGGCTGATTTTGAACGCTATATTCAAGCAGGCGGTGGGTTTGTTGGTATTCATGCAGCTACAGATACAGAACATGATTGGCCGTGGTTTACGAAATTGGTTGGTGCCCAATTTAAGAATCACCCTGAGATTCAAATGGCAAAACTTCCGATTGTGGATCAAAGTCATCCTGCTACAGCCCATTTGGATAATCCCTGGTCCAGGGAAGATGAATGGTATAATTTTAGAAATATCAACAAGGACATCAACGTTTTGATTGAAATTGATGAAAGTTCTTATGAAGGGGGAGAAAATGGGGCCTACCACCCCATATCCTGGTTCCATGATTACGATGGCGGGAGGTCATTTTATACGGCAATGGGCCACACAGAAGAAACTTTTAAAGATGATCGCTTTTTAAAGCATGTATTGGCTGGTTTACAATACGCCATGAGTAATGGTAAACTTGACTATAGGTTGGCCAAATCTGAAAGCGTACCTTCAGAGAATAGATTCGTTAAGAAGGTTCTGGACTTTAATCTGGATGAACCCATGGAAATGGCAGAAATTCCTGGTAAGGGAATTTTGTTCATTGAAAGAAAGGGGATTTTAAAATTATTCGATTTCCAATCAGAGACTACAAAAATAATTGGAGAACTACCGGTATTTGCGGGCCATGAGGATGGGTTGTTGGGATTGGCCCTTGATCCAGATTATGACTCCAATAATTGGATATACTTATTCTATTCTCCCTTGGGAGACCAAAGTAAGCAGCATATTTCCAGGTTTAGCTTGAAAGCGGGAATTTTGGATTTGGCTTCCGAAAAAATACTACTTGAAATACCAACCATCCGCGAATGCTGTCATAGCGGAGGCTCTCTGGATTTTGATCGCCAAGGGAACCTCTATATTGCTACAGGAGATAATACGAACCCGTTTGAGTCTGATGGATACGCACCCATTGATGAACGTACCGGTAGGGCATTATGGGATGCTCAAAAATCTGCGGCAAATACGAATGACCTCAGAGGAAAAATACTTCGGATAAAACCGGAAGATGATGGTACTTATTCCATTCCTGAGGGCAATCTTTTTCCGCCTGGAACGCCAAGAACACGGCCTGAGATTTATATAATGGGGTGTAGAAACCCTTTTAGGTTCTCCTTAGACGCTCAGACCGGATATCTATACTGGGGCGATATTGGACCGGATGCCGGCGAAGATGATCCCACTAGGGGCCCAAAGGGGATGGGGGAGTTCAATCAAGCGAGAAAGGCAGGTTTTTGGGGCTGGCCCTATACACGCGGAAACAATCAGGCCTATAACGATTATGATTTTGCCAAGCAGGGATATCTTAACAAATTTGATCCAAATGGGATTATAAACGATTCGCCTAACAACTCTGGTATTCAGAATCTTCCTGAAGTCCAGGAATCCATGATTTGGTACGGGTATGAGCGTTCACAAAAATTCCCATGGGTTGGAGAAGGCGGGGTAAACCCTATGGCTGGCCCGGTATTTCATAAATCGGATTTTCAAAATGCAGATTCGGGTGTTTTCCCTGAATTTTTTGAAAATAAACTTTTTGTATACGAATGGATGCGCGATTGGGTGTATGTGGTATCCTTGGATGAAAATCAAAATTACGAAAAAGCCTATGCCTTTATGCCCAATACCAAATTTTCACATCCCATGGATATGATATTTGGTTCGGATGGCAACCTTTATATGCTGGAGTATGGGCAAATATGGTATGCAAGAAATCTAGATGCACGCCTTAGTAAAATATCTTATATATCAGGTAATTTAGAACCTGTTGCCAGAATTGTGTCCGATAAGGAAATTGGTGCGGTTCCCCTAACGGTTAATTTCTCGGGAGCCACTTCAATAGATTATGATGGTGACAAATTGCAATACAAGTGGTCCGTTTTAAATGACCCAGAAATTAAATCGCATGAAAAAGAAGCTGTTTTAACATTTTCAGAGCCGGGTATCTATCAGGTGCAATTGGAAGTGACCGATGCGGTGGGCAATACTTCGGTGGCAAAGACTAAAATTTTAGCAGGGAACGATCAGCCACAAATAGCCATAGAAATCCAACCTGAAGATTATATTTACGGTAGCACAAAAAAAGTGGATTATAGGGTAAAGGTTAGCGACGCACAGGATGGGAGTACGGAAGATGGAACTATTAGTGCCGATAAGGTTAAGGTCACATTTAGTTACATTCCGGAAGGGGAAGATTTGATAGCCGCTTCGGTAGGGCATCAGCAAAACACGGTGCCCGAAGGTAAAGTAATAATGGATGGTTCTGATTGCAGGGCTTGTCATGCCCTTAGTAAAAAAATTAACGGTCCCAGCTATGAGGAGATAGCCAAAAAATATTCTAAAGAAGACCGGGACTATCTCATTAGCAGGATTCAAAAGGGCGGATCAGGGGTCTGGGGAGCATCCTTAATGTCTGCACACCCGCAATTGGAAATTGATCAAACCGGAATGATCGTAGATTATATCCTTTCTTTGGATATGGATGCGCAAAAGAAACCATTGCTTCTCCCTTTATCTGGAACGCTGGAGTTTAAGGATCATTTGAACAATTTAAATGACGGCACTTATATTTTGATGGCCTCTTACATAGATGAAGGCATTGATAAATTGCCCAACGCTGCATTATCCAATAGTAATCAAGTAAGATTTGAGCCCGCCACAGTATCAGTAGAAGACGCAGAGCATATTAGTGAGGGCATTGAAATCTGGGATATGGACGATTTGGAAATATTAGGTCCAATAGTGCACGATGGTTATGTAGGCTTTGAAAATGTCAATGCTAAAGGGCTAAAAAGTATTACCATTTCAGCCTATTATGAAGCTGAGATTTTTTATGAAGGTGTATTGGAAGTTAGGGAAAATAATCCTACGGGAAAAATCATTGGGTCTAGCAAAATTAAATTTTACGGTGAAGAAGAGATGTTTAAAAAACAATTGATTAAAGTGAGTCCTACAGGTGAGCACATTGATTTGTTTTTGGTTTTTAAGAATGAAAATACCAAAGATGGGGAAATTACAAATTTAGGAAGCATTGTTTTGAACTATTGACGCGTTTCTCCAAAATCAAACAGGATTACGGACCGCAGGGAGGTAATCCTGCCTCATCACTTCGACGTCATAAGGTTTAGAAACAAAAATCCATTACAGGTAGAAATCTTCAGGATTGCTTTTAGTATTAAAGGATTATCAGTAAAGGGTGGTAATCCTGCCACCCTGATAAAAAGGTACCCAGCGATATCAGGAATGACTAATTTTAAGAAAATCAATAATTTTTTATTTTGTTGAAACCAAAAGATTCGCTTTCATGTCAAATGAAAGGAGACCTATTTTGGTTACCCTCACAATTACCATTTGTTTCGCTACCTTGATGCCTTATTAAGATTTGATCTCCGAATACAATAGCATAATTGCAATTTCAATTTGATATGCGCACTATTACTATAGTCAAATAAAGCATAAGGCATTTTGTCTACTTTATTGTATACCATTTTTATTTATTAATTATGTAAAATAATATATATTTTTACTAAAAATTCTGATTGCTATAGATGTTATATTTTACATCTTGTTGATATTTTAGAAATCTCTCATAGTTTGACAAAAAAAGAATTATGGAAGAACTAAGTAGCAGCAATGTTTTCATTATGAATACAAATGAAAACATATCCAGACATCATCCAAATGAGAAAAACATAGACGGTATAACACCACACGATTTGGTTTGGATTAATGAAATTAAGCAAAAACTGAAGGAAAACATACGTAGTGGTACAGATTATAAAATTACCGATTTGGCCTACGAAATGGCCATTTGTGACCGCAGCCTTCGTTACAAAATTAGAAAGATAACCGGGTTATCACCCATTCAATATTTTCGGGAAATCAGGCTTGATATGGCCTTTGAACTTTTAGATTCGGGTAGTTGCAATTGTGTTTCTGAAGTGGCTTATCAGGTGGGATATAAAAGCACAGGGCATTTTACCCGACTTTTTGAAAAACATTTTGGAATACGCCCGTCAAATTACTTAAAATTACCCATAAGGTTTCTTGAAAACTGATTTCGTGAAATAAAGGAAGGGACAACCTTATAGCATTTCAAAGCCTAATATTTTCATGTGGTTTAACTTCCGTTTAATCGGTTTTTAAAACAAGGCGTCCGTAACGTTTCCGGATGGCTAAAATGCCTATACCCATGTGTCTGTCTAGTTTATCAAATTACAATCTTTGATTGGGGTATCATGGTTTGTTTAAGGCATACATGAAGTCTTTAATTTATGGCCCCTTTAATTTATATACAGCTAACCAATACCAGGCATATTAAGGGCCGGTTAGGTTTGCCCATGATAAGAATAGCTCTTGCCATTTTACAACGCTTTTTTTCTGTTTTGTACAGTTTTCTTTCCGTTTCATTATTAAAATTTGACAGAATTTTGAGTGGAAATATTTGGTGGTTTTAAGAATATGGAGATAGCCACAATAAAAAATTAACCGGTACTTTGGAATGAACCACTGTTTTTATTAAAAAAAGATATATTAAAAGTTAAAAATATGAAACCAACTTTTTCAACACTACCTTTTAACGAACTTAGCCATAGTTTTTTAAGTTATATTATTGCAAGTACTAAACATTATAGAAGCAGGAAGTTTGTTTTTATACTTGGCGTATGCGTATCACTTTTATTAAGTACCATGGCACTTCAGGCACAAGCATTACCAAAAGAATGCCCACTTTTTTTGCACAAAGTAGTAAATGATGCCAAGTACAAGTCCATTACCCCGGCAAACCTGGAAGAATATCTTAAAAGTGCTGTAATACTAGTAGGTTTTAGTAAAACCAGTAATTATACCCAAATTACAGGTTCCGGCGTATTGGTCAATAATTCCCAACAGGACGGTACCTTGTATGTTTTAACAGCCAGCCATATTATTGACGCATTTGACTTTCAAAAAAATGTTTTGAAAGCTGGATTTTTAGTAAACTGTAGTGATCCAGGTTCATGTGGATTGTTTAATGATTTTGTGGAGGCTGAAGTTGTTTATAATTCCAGGAAAACAGACATTGCCCTGCTTAAATTTAAAGTGGCAGGTGATAACTTGGATGCTTACTTGGCTGGCTGGGATGTCTCCCAAAATGTGACCCCTGATAACGGGATTCACTTTGGAGATACTTATACGCCCCCAAGACCTCAAATTCCAAGGCCTCAATTTTTAAAAATTGATCACGTTAAAGATCTTGAAATTACGATACCTGGTAAAGAAAAAGTTGTCATGTGGGAAGCTATTTATGCTACCGGGTGTGTTGGCGAAGGAAGTAGTGGTTCTCCATTATTTGATCAACAGGGAAATGTTGTGGGCATACTCTCGATGGCTGGAGGTTTTCAGGGAAAAGTAGCTTCTTACCAAGCATATACCAAACTAAAAGATGTTTGGCTTGAGCTTCGGCCTTACCTGGACCCAGATGGCAAACATACACAGCTGGACGGAGCCAGTTTAAATTGTATGGTGGTGCAGGCAGGAGCTAAAGCCAAAAAGTTTTATTCACAAAAATTAAACCTGCTCTATGATAACATCCACAATTTAAGATATATCATAGCGCATGGCGGTATTTTGGGTAATGTAAATCCCGGAGGTAAGGCAGATCTGCGGATATACAACTATGATGCTACCAAAGCTCATAATAAAGGGGACAAACTGCTTTATTATGCGTTTATTGATCGCAGTACTTCACATAAAACGGTCAGGGGCGTGCCGGATTACTTTCATGTTAAGGACGCTGCGTTTAAAAGTTCATCCTTTGTAAGGCAATGGATGCCTATTGATTATGGGGCGCGGACCAGCGAATTTCCCATTGCTGCCCTGTCCTATGCCCGCTATAAGTACAAAGGTAGTAAACAGTGGCCTCATTTATGGGATTATGACGGTAAGGTTCTCGAGGTTGTTGCGGTACTAAAGTTAACCAATGCGTCCTGTAGTAAGGTTAAATTGCCGGCAGAGCTAAGTTTGCGTTCGGCTGTTGATCTATTTGCTCCAAACACTTATGCATCCTGCAACCTTCAATGTATTGAGAATTGTGGAAAGAATCTTCCCGACGAAACGGTAACCGGGAAGGACAATTTATCCACTAAGGGAGATGGCGATGTTGCCATTTTTCCCAACCCTTTCAAAGACGTGTTGAACATGGCCCTAGAGATGCCCGGAAAGGCCGAGGTAAAAGTGGTTTTATACAACCTAAGTGGCATACAATTATATGTTGAGAAGTTTTTACTGGATAAGGGAAAACAGACCATAGAGCTCCATGAATATAAAAATCTGACTGCGGGGATGTATATTCTGGAGCTCCAATATTTAGGAGGTACAAAGCAATATAAAGTACTAAAAGAGTAAGTTGTTTTTATTGCCCTTACGGTTTGTGAGGGAGCAGACAAACTGGAGCGAGCCTTACCGAACGGAACTACATGGTACATAAATGACACTTCTAAGGTTTATAGACCATGGTTCATCAAAACCGATATTGCAGCATTTTAAAATAAGGCATGGTGTATTCTTAGGGGATCATTTAACCTGAGTTCGATATAACTTTAAGTTAAGAAATAAGCCATAATAACCAAACGGGATACCCACCAAAATGCCTTGCATTGAGCTTGTCGAAATGTTTAATGGCGAAATCATAGATTCACGAATTCATTAATTTGAAGTAAAAACCATATGAGTAATTACGCCTGCCTGCAGGCAGGCTAGTCTGGCCTGTGTGGAACAATAAAATTTAAACAGATGAAAATGCATATCAAAATAGGGATTATAAGAAAATTAAAAGAGTTTAGTTTTTAAACACCCTCCGTAACAAAAGCTTCGCTTTCTAACTTCAATCCAAGATGTACTTTGATTTCGCTAATTTCAAGTGAGCAATCCCTCTTGACAGGATTGTCCCCTTGAGCGGACTTTAGGGGTGTTTTTGATCTAACCATCTAAAAATCAATAATTTTTATATCGTACTCACCTTAATTCAGTACACCCGAGACCCCGGTTAATTTTTAGAATTTGCAATGGCGGCATCATGGCATGGGGTGTGCCGGTACGGGTACGGGTTATTCCTGCAACCGGTCATTAGGTACTAATAGTTACCGGGAAAGGCAGGAATGTGTTGTTAAGTTAAGGGACTCCTGCAGTGCAAGAACAAAGGTTGCCGTTTTGCGATGTTTTTTTTCTGTTTTGGGCAAGGCTTCTTCCGTTTTGGTATCAGGGTTTTAAAGAATTTTGAAATGCCTTTTTATCAATGCTTAACGAATTATTGGAAGCTGGTATCGCTGTGACATTTAATAGGATAAAATGAACTAATTATTAAAAATATACATCATTATGAAAACAAAAAAAAGACAAGTGAATTTTTCTTATCTACTTACGGTCCTTTTTGTGACGGGCATGACCTTGAGCCTTTATGGACAAGCAAGGAAAGAATTTAGGGAAGATATATTGGTAGTAAACAGCGATGCAAGTGACAATGCTGCAGATCTTTACCTTGGTAATGATACCCAAACTTATAAAATTGCATTGTCCAGGCGAAATGTTGGGCCTATCGTAGATTTTGTGTTTCACGATCGTGGTTGGAAAACACCGGATATTTCCATTGTCCCGAATAATCGTATTGATATGAATTTCAAACTGAGAGCTTTGGGGGGGGTATATACCCGAGGCCTTGAGGTAAATGGTCAGTCGACTATAAGAAATATGGTAACCGAAAACTATCCTGACATAACACATTTTCGAAGAAATAAATCAAATGGGAATGGTGGCGGTGCTTATATTGTAATCAATAACACTTTTGATACCCGGGCTATCTTCGGAGCAGATGGGGCTGGACTTTTTAGTTCTGATGCTGCTCATAACAAGGACCTTATTTTAGGAAATTGGACCGCCGGTGGTGCGCTTAAATTTATTACCAATAATTCGGGTACCCACCAAAACAGCATGCACATTACCAGTGACGGAGAAGTGGGTATTGGTACTAATAATCCCACGGAAAAACTGGAAGTAAGCGGAAACATCAAGGCAACCGTGGGTAAGTTTGATCGTTTTGAAAAAGCAAGCGATATTGTTACTACATTTAA
>NZ_JANQJQ010000044.1 GCF_028281565.1 Seonamhaeicola sp. | reverse complement strand
AAAAATGACCACTTAATCATTGCTAATTCAACAGAACGTAAACTATTACAAAAATGGCAGTAGAAGTAAAAGAATTACTTGAAGCAGGTGTACACTTCGGACACCTAACACGTAAGTGGGATCCAAACATGGCTCCTTACGTTTATATGGAGCGTAACGGTATCCATATTATTAACCTTTACAAAACAGCGGCTAAAATTGATGAAGCCGGAGCAGCATTAGCAAAAATTGCAGCTTCAGGCAGAAAGATTTTATTCGTTGCAACCAAAAAACAAGCAAAGGATATTGTTGCTGAAAAAGCAGGCTCTATTAACATGCCTTACATCACTGAAAGATGGCCGGGTGGTATGTTAACTAATTTTGTTACTATTAGAAAAGCTGTTAAAAAAATGGCTTCTATTGATAGAATGAAGAAAGACGGCACTTTTAACACACTTTCTAAGAAAGAGCGTTTACAAGTAGACCGTTTAAGAGCTAAGTTAGAGAAGAACCTAGGTTCTATTAGTGACATGACACGTTTACCGGGTGCATTATTTGTAGTTGATATCAAGCGTGAGCATATTGCTATTAAAGAAGCTCAAAAATTAAACATTCCAATCTTTGCAATGGTAGATACCAACTCAGACCCACGTCAGGTTGACTATGTAATCCCTGCAAATGATGATGCTTCTAAATCAATAGACAAAATTTTATCATATGTAACAAATGCTATTGCCGGTGGTTTAGCAGAGCGTAAAGCAGAGAAAGAAGCAGCATCTGCTGCAGAAGACGCTCCAAAAGCCGAAGCTGCTCCAGCTAAAGCAGTAGTTGCCGAAGAAGAAGAATAAATAACATTAACACAACACAAATAAGTCGTTTAGTTCTTTTTTGAAAAAACACTCCTTGATGTTTAGGCATCAAGGTTTCCTTTTTAAATGTCATTCCCGCGAAGGCGGGAACCTCAACAAAAATGAACGACTTTTTTTAATATTTAAAAATAGATATGGAATCTACAGTAAAAATTACAGCCGCTGAAGTTAACAAACTAAGACAGGCTACCGGTGCAGGCATGATGGACTGCAAAAAAGCTTTAGTTGAAGCTGAAGGTGATTTTGACAAAGCGATCGAGATTTTACGTAAAAAAGGACAAAAAGTTGCAGCAAAAAGAGCTGACCGTGAGTCTAGCGAAGGAGCTGCAGTTGCAAAAGTAAATGCAGACAATACAGCTGGTGTTGCTATCGTATTAGGTTGTGAAACTGACTTTGTTGGTAAAAACGAAAACTTTTTAGCACTTGCGAGCCAATTAGGTGAAATTGCTTTGAACTGTGCTACAAAAGACGATTTTTTAGCCGCTGATTTTGGAGGTATTTCTGTTGCTGAAAAATTAGTTGAGCAAACCGGTGTTATTGGTGAGAAGTTAGACATCAAAGCTTTTGAAAAAGTAGAAGCTGCTTACGTTGGTTCTTACGTTCATATTAATAAAATTGCTGCCATTGTAGGGTTTTCAAGTGTAGTTGATAACGTTGAAGTATTAGCTAAAGACGTAGCCATGCAAATTGCTTCTATGGGCGCTACTACATTATCATACAACGATTTTGACCCGGCTTATGTGGCTTCTGAAACTGAAGCCAGAATTGCTGTCATTGAAAAAGACAATGAAGAATTAGCGCGTTTAGGTAAAACACTTAAAAATGTTCCTAAATACATTTCTATGGCTCAATTAACACCTGAAGTTTTAGCCCAGGCTGAAGAAGATGCTAAAGCTGAACTTAAAGCCGAAGGTAAACCGGAACAAATCTGGGACAGGATTTTACCTGGAAAAATGCAACGTTTCATTTCTGATAACACGACTTTAGACCAGGAGCAATGTTTATTAAACCAAAACTTTATCAAAGACGAAAAAGTTACGGTTGAAAAATATGTGTCTTCTTATGGTGACGTTGCCATTACAGGTTTCAAACGTGTGACTTTAGGATAGAAAACATAATTTATCTTTATAAAAAAAGCGGAATCGTCAATTGATTCCGCTTTTTTTATTCTCTTATTATAAACTACTTTTTAAAATACAATTCAACCGTACCGGAATTAATATACTTTCCTTCTTTGGAATACACATAGAACTTAAATTTTCCTTCCTCAAAAAAATCACATGAAAAATGTTTGAAATCCGATGTTTTACTAACGTCAAAAGTTAGCGTTTTAAATACTTTATATTTCCCTGTAATACTGGAGTATTTATCAATGTAAACTTTTATCTGCTCCGTATGCATTTTATTAGGATAGTTGTCTACATAAACCCATATCTTACCGCCCTTATTTTTCGGGTCCATAGAAAAACTGGTATACTGTTTAGACTTTCCGGGTATTTTATTGTCGTTATCCTTCACGGACACGTTAGAGAAATACACCTTAGATTTTGTATAAAGATCTTTCTTGGTTGTGGTGGTATAATTGGAAAAAATTGAGGATTTCTTCTTTGGCTTTCTGGATTCTATTAAGGAATTTATTTCACTAACCGTTTTAATCTGTTGCTTATCTCCAGTTATGGTATTTATGGAGGCCAATCGTTCCGGCATTGACAATCCGTTATCAATAATTCGTTTATGGGCTTTACTGTCAATGGCTGATATATAATACATCCCGTTAATGCCGCTCACTAAACCAATCCCGGTAACATGCCCTTTTGCTGTAGCAATACCAATAGCTTTGTTTTTTTCACTGAAAACAGGACCGCCACTATTTCCGGGATGTATTTCCGCATCGGTTTTTAAATACCCGTAATCCGGATTAAAATTAAAATCCAAACCGCTCATGATACCGGTGCTTAAGGTACTCATATCTTTAAGTGTTAAACTGGCAGAGCCTTTAACCTGTTGTGGAAAGCCAAAAACGCATAGTTGTTCGCCTTGCGCTACCTTGTCTGAATTCCCAATAGGAATGGTGGTGAATTTATTTTTAACAGGATTATCATCAAAATCACTTACAATTTTTAATAAAGCACCGTCATAATTTCCTGAACCTATGGCCACAACTTCGGCCTTATAGAGTTTATAGTCTTCTTCATTATGACTATTAAATACCTGAATTACGGGAATGGTATATCCCACATTGTAAACCTTAATAAGATTCTTATCGTTAACTATGTCTTCTGAATATACCCCTACTGACGATTTTTTAATTTTATTTTTATCATAATAGTCATAGTCTATATAGCCTTTAACACAGTATTCAACCACATGTTTATTTGTAAAAAGATAACCATCATCAGTTACAAAAAAGCCGGAACCTCTGCTTAAATAACCGGAACCGGGTTTTTTCTTTTCCAAATCCGGATCAAAAATCAAAACCTTGACAATGCCTTTATAATATTTATCGGCTATAAGTTTGGTATCAAGCTTTTCTTCAGCACAAGAAATTATTATAAGAACAGTAACAAAAAGGGAAACTAATTTTGATAAACGTTTCATGTTTCATTATTTATCTATAAAAATAACCATTATGTTTGATGTTCTAATTTAAATTACTTAAAATAATTTTTCAATATCTATGTGTTAAATCTATTTGTATATTTGCTAAACCTCAAAAAACATTATGAAATGAGCCTGAACAGTTTTGATTTAAGTATGGATTTAAATGTTCATCGGCGAATTACATCTGACAACAAAAACGAATAGATTTTAACTGATGAAATACAAAAGAATACTCCTCAAATTATCAGGGGAAGCTTTAATGGGAAACCGTCAATATGGTATTGACCCGGAACGTTTAGCTGAATACGCAAAAGACATAAAAGACATTACCGAAAAAGGTGTTGAAGTAGCTATTGTTATAGGTGGCGGTAATATTTTCAGAGGCGTGGCTGGGGCCAGCAAAGGCATGGACAGGGTTCAGGGAGACCACATGGGTATGCTTGCTACTGTTATCAATGGCTTAGCTCTACAGGGCGCTTTGGAAGATGCAGGTATTGAAACCAGGCTACAAACGGCTATTAAGATCAACGAAGTGGCAGAACCTTTTATAAGAAGAAGAGCCATGAGGCATTTGGAAAAAGGACGTGTGGTTATTTTTGGCGGTGGTACAGGAAATCCGTATTTTACAACAGATTCGGCAGCCGTTTTAAGAGCCATTGAGGTTGAAGCTGATGTTATTTTGAAAGGAACACGTGTGGATGGTATTTATACCGCTGATCCCGAAAAAGATGAGAAAGCCATTAAGTTTAACAATATATCTTTTGATGAAGTATTAAGTAAAGGACTTAAAGTTATGGACACTACGGCTTTCACATTAAGCCAGGAAAATAAATTGCCAATTATTGTTTTTGATATGAACAAAAAAGGGAATTTACTAAAAGTAGTATCCGGAGAAAAAATTGGCACCGTAGTTAACGTATAAAATTGGCGTAATTTTTGAACAATTACAGTCACGAAAATTTAAATACCATGAACGAAGACATTCAATTTATATTAGACACCGCAAAAGAAGCTATGGACAATGCCATTAAGCATTTGGAAAAGCAACTTTCTAATATCAGGGCAGGAAAAGCAAGCCCTGCCATGCTTGGCAGTGTTATGGTAGATTATTATGGTTCTCAAACACCATTAAATCAAGTGGCCAATGTAAATACCCCTGATGGAAGAACCATTACGGTTCAGCCATGGGAAAAAACCATGCTTCAGGAAATTGAACGTGGTATCATGATTGCCAACCTTGGGTTTAACCCGATGAATAATGGCGAAAGTATCATTATTAACGTACCACCATTAACCGAAGAACGTAGACGGGAACTGTCTAAACAGGCTAAAGCAGAAGGCGAAGATGCCAAAATTGGTATTAGAAATGCCCGAAGAGACGCCATGCATGAAATCAAAAAATTAGACGATGCTTCTGAAGACGTTAAAGGTAATGCTGAAATAGACATACAAGAAATGACAGATTCGTACGTTAAAAGAGCAGATGATATTTTCCATGTCAAAGAAAAAGAAATCATGACCGTCTAAAATATAAGGCTGTCTAAAAAGTCAACCTAAATTATATTGTCAGTTTGAGCCTGTCGAAAACGATCTTGATTTTAGATAAGTTAATATATTTCGACAAGCTAAATATGACATTTTCAATTACTTTTTAGACAGTCACTTTCTGTTCCGTTTATGTTAAAACAATACTTTTTATTCGTTTTCATTCTTTGTTTTAATATTACTAACGCTCAACTTTCTTCGGAAAAAAATAAAGAATCTGCACAGGATTCCATCAAAAAAAAAGCATTCGTAAGACACCTTGGTAACGGTTATCTACCTACCAAATATTTCAACTTTGACTTACGGTATTTGATCAAATTCAACCAATACGAAGGTATTAGAACGGGGCTTGGCGGTACTACGAATGATGCCTTTTCAAAAAAATTCAGAATTAACGGATATACAGTTTACGGATTTAGAGATGGCAGGTTTAAGTTTAGTGTTGGGGGCGGTTTTAGAGTGGCTCCCAAAACAAATACCTGGATAAATGTCTCGTACACTGACGACTTACAGGAAACCGGAAGTACCACGTTTTTAACAGACGGTAGGTTTTTTCAGTTTTTTGAACCCCGATTATTAAATATTGATCTGTTTCATAAGCATGTTACAAAATCGGTGGCAGTAGAACATCAACTCTTTAATAAAGTAAGTTCTAAAGCTGAGTTTTCAGTAAGTAAAATTAGTCCGACTTACGAATACGAATTCAACTCAAACAATACCACATTGAGTGATTTCCGTTTAAGTATGGCAAAAGTAGCTTTTCAATGGAGTCCGTTTAGCAATTTTAATCAAACCGAAAAAGGTTTAAAAGAAACTAAATACGGGTACCCAAAGTTCACACTTCAATATTCAAAAAGTATTAAAAATGCTTTTAAAGGTGACTTCAATTTTTCAAAAATAGATTTTAGGACCATTCATAAGTTCATTAGTGAAAAAGATAATTATTCAGAGATAACTCTGGTCTCCGGTCTTGCAAACGGCGATACACCATTAACGCATATGTATCACGCATACCCTAACAATATTACTAAAGAAACCATTATGCAGCGTTTTTCGGTGGCCGGTTTAAACAGTTTTGAAACCATGTATTTCAATGAGTTTTTTTCTGATAAGTTTGCAACCATTCAGTTGAAGCGCTTTTTTAAACCATTTAATATAACAGAACGCTACAAGCCACAATTAGTGCTAATTACCAGATATGCCATTGGCGACATGAAACAACCGGAAAAGCATGAAAATGTGACTTTTAAATCGTTAAAAAAAGGTTATACGGAATCCGGTTTTGAGCTTAATAAGTTGTTTTTTGGTTTTGGTTTAAGCTTTACATATCGTTATGGTGCCTACCATTTACCTGAATTCACAGATAACATCGCCTTGAAGTTTACATTTAATGTGACTTTGTAAAAGAATATAAAGGCTACCGTCCATTAGGATTTGCTTATGATATCCTTAAAAAATAAAGCAATTGCCGTTTATCGAATAAATAGTTAAATGGTAAGTGGCGTTCATCGAATTATGTGATTTTTATTTTAAAATACCGCGATTATAATATAGTTTAGTATCAGATCACCCAAGTCGAAATAAACCTATGCCTATGAAAACCAATGCAGTATGGCGCCAAAAACTGGCATGTTTTAGTTGTTTGTTTTTCTTGTTTTTCAATGTCTCCTGTGATTATCAGGATGCCTCCGAAAAACATGGCCCCTATATAGATTTAGGGGTTGGTGAATCCGAATTCTATGAACGCTTAGAATCCTCTGTTGTAGGGCAGTTCCCTGACGGTCCCGGAAACCCCGAAAACCTGTGTGCGGGTGGTGCTATGCAACTGATGGATGATGATCCGCCCTGTGGCTATGTTGATGTTGGTGAATATGTTGTGAATTTAATTAACTTATATAGGGCCCGACATAATTTACCACCACATGTTCGCGCTATTGAATATGAACCATGCGCTGCACGGGAAGCAAGGCTCGCATTAGAAAATGGTGCTGCACATTGGAATGACGGTTGCGGATGGAGAGCGCAGGCTGCCGGCGGTGGATACTACGGTGAAGAAGGTTCCAACAGTAGTGTCAGGGATAAGGTATTTTGGCTTCCTTATAACATTTATAGAGAAGGTCCTGAAGGTGGGCACTACCGAGGTATGATGGGAGAAAAAAGCAGAGGTGTTGCTGTGGGATATTATGGCACTGATGAAGGGCACAAAATCATGATAAACTATCATCACGAACTCCAGGCTCAAAATTAAGGTTCAATTTAGTGCCTGCGGCCGTTAGGTTATATTTACATTAAGGTCTCATATACCCCAGGATCATTAAAAAGCTGCACGGGGTCAGGTTTTGAGCTTAATGAATTCCGTTTTGGTTTTGGTTTGAACTACCTACATCGTTAAGAAACATCCCATTTACCAGAATTTACAGATAATATGGCTTTAACATTTACATTTAACGTGACTTTATGAGGTAATACAAGCGTTTTTTCTACCTTTGCGCAGCTTTCATAAAAAGGTATGTTTAAACTGTTTAGCAAAGACTTTTGGGATGTTACCGCAAGATTGATTTTACGTAATAAAATCATCATTCTTGCAGGTATTATTATTGCCACTTATTTTTTTAGCAGGCAGTGGGACAACATGCGTTTTACCTATACTGAAGCCAACCTTTTACCAGACGACCACGCCGTAAATATTACCTATAATAATTTTTTAAAAACCTTTGGGGAAGAAGGAAATCTTATTGTTCTAGGGGTTAAAGACAGCTCATTATTCACCGTTGAAAAACTTAATACCTGGAACAAGCTATCTGAAGATTTTAAAAAATACGATGAAGTTGAAACCGTAGTTTCTATTAAAGACCTTCAAAAACTGGTGAAGGATACTAAAAATGAAAAGTTCAATTTAGAACCTTTTATAAAAGATTCCATTACATCTGTAGAACAAATTGAAACCCTTCAAAAAGAGTTGTTTCATAAGTATCCGTTTTATGATAATTTCTTGTTCAATAAAGAGACCAAAACGGTCAGAACAGCCATTTATCTAAAAAAAGATATTGTAAATACCTCTGCCAGGAAAGACTTTGTTATTGATGTTTTAGCCAGTAAAATTGAACTGTTTGAAGCAGCGAACAATTTAGACGTCAGGGTTTCCGGGATGCCATACATTCGCACCCTAAACTCACAGGTTATTATAAATGAAATTAATTGGTTTGTAATTGCCGCTTTACTGGTTACTTCCATTATTTTCTTTTTCTTTTTCAGATCGTTCAGAGCTACTTTTATTTCACTCATTGTAGTTTGTATTGGAGTGATGTGGACCCTTGGAATTATTGGTTTATTCAACTACGAGATCACCGTTTTAACAGCATTAATTCCACCATTAATTATCGTTATTGGTATCCCTAATTGTATCTTTTTGATCAACAAATACCAGCACGAAGTAAAACTTCATGGGAATAAAGTAAGATCACTACAACGTGTTATTACAAAAATTGGTAATGCCACGTTAATGACCAATGTTACCACAGCGTCTGGATTTGCAACCTTTATTCTTACCGAAAGTAAACTTTTAAAAGAATTTGGTGTGGTAGCCTCATTAAGTATTCTGGCTATATTCATCCTGTGTTTACTCATCATTCCTATTATTTACACCTTTTTACCACACCCGAAAGACCGCCATTTAGAGCATTTAAACAAACGTTGGATCGGTGGTTTTGTTAACTGGATGGAATGGATGGTAAAGCAAAAACGCATTGCTATTTATGCTACTTCCGTGATACTTCTTGTAGCCAGTATTATTGGTATTTACCAAATAAAGATCTCAGGAAGCTTGATTGAAGACATGCCAAAGGAAACCGATTTTTTTAATGACATCCGGTTTTTTGAAGAAGAGTTTAACGGTATTATGCCTTTAGAGTTTATGGTGGATACCAAACGCAAGAAAGGGGTTATGAAATTAGCTACCCTCAAACGCATGAATGAGCTGGAAAATCTGATTATTGAAACACCTGAATTATCTAAACCCGTTTCGGTAGTAAGTTTGGTAAAATATTCTAAACAGGCTTATTATAACGGTAACCCAAAATACTATCAGTTACCAACATCACAAGAGAATAGTTTCATTCTATCTTATGCTAAAAACTCATCAT
Organism: Seonamhaeicola sp.; assembly: GCF_028281565.1. Classification (GTDB taxonomy): domain Bacteria; phylum Bacteroidota; class Bacteroidia; order Flavobacteriales; family Flavobacteriaceae; genus Seonamhaeicola. The sequence continues at coordinate 59,517 of NZ_JANQJQ010000044.1, read as the reverse complement.
CTAACGTAGATTTGCTCAAAAATTTTGTAGACAGTACCGGGCAATATGCCAGGATCACTACGTTTATGAAAGACATTGGAACTGATAAAATGGAACGCATTGAAGAAAATCTTCAAAGTAAAATTGATAAAGTTTTCCCGGAAGAGCGGTACGACGTAACTATGACCGGAAAAGCCCTTGTGTTTCAAAAGGGAACAAAATATTTGGTCAAAAATTTAGCTATATCCCTGTCATTAGCCATCTTCTTAATCTCGTTATTCATGGCCTATATGTTCAGGTCCGGTAGAATGATCATCGTATCATTGATCCCAAACCTGTTGCCGCTGTTAGTTACCGCCGGATTAATGGGGTATTTGGGCGTCCCCATCAAGCCTTCAACCATATTAGTGTTTAGTATCGCGTTTGGTATATCGGTTGATGACACCATTCATTTTTTAGCAAAATACAGGCAGGAATTACAAGCCAATCAATGGAAAATTAAAGTGTCCGTTTACGGGGCTTTACGAGAAACCGGAGTGAGTATGTTTTATACGTCAATCGTTCTGTTTTTTGGTTTTTCAGTGTTTACCATTTCCAGTTTTGGCGGTACTGTAGCATTAGGAGCTTTAGTTTCTGCAACCCTCCTATTTGCAATGCTATCAAATTTGTTATTATTGCCATCATTATTGCTATCTTTAGAACGCAGTATTGCCAATAAGGAAGTATTGAGGGAACCAGCTATAAATATTATTCCGGAGGAAGACGATACGGAATAAGATTTCAATAAATAGGTTTTTTTTAATTTTTGCTTATAGAATTTGGTTTTTTAGTATTTTAGACTTGGAAGCCGAAAGGCTTTTTTTATATTTACATCTAAATTCAGATATTGATGCAGTCATATACCGTTTCAGAATTATTATCACAAGATATTACCTTTCCTGAAGTAGAAATAAAAGGTTGGGTTAGAACCTTTAGGGCTAACAGGTTTATTGCTTTAAATGATGGTTCCACATTAAACAATATCCAGTGCGTAGTAGATTTTGAGAATTTTGATGAAGCGCTGCTAAAACGAATTACAACCGGAGCTGCCATTCACGTCACCGGTGAACTTGTTGAAAGTCAGGGTAAAGGCCAAAAGGTTGAAATTCAGGTAAAAACTTTAGAGGTTTTAGGGGATTCAGATCCTGAGACCTACCCTATTCAACCTAAAAAGCATACGTTTGAATTTTTAAGGGAACATGCCCATTTACGCACCAGAACCAATACGTTCAGTGCCGTTATGCGCTTACGTTCGGCATTATCATTCGCCATTCATAAGTATTTCAATGAACATGGTTTTTATTATATGCATGCACCGATCATTACCGGCAGTGATGCCGAAGGTGCCGGTGAAATGTTTAAAGTAACCAGTTTAGATGTCAATAATTTACCTACCAATGGCAATGGCAAAATAGATTATTCTCAGGATTTCTTCGGAAAAGAAACCAATCTGACAGTATCCGGTCAGTTGGAAGCTGAGACTTATGCTATGTCATTGGGTAAAGTTTACACATTTGGCCCGACATTTAGGGCTGAAAACTCAAATACATCGCGGCATTTAGCTGAGTTTTGGATGATTGAGCCCGAAGTAGCCTTTATGGATCTGGCCGGCAATATGGATCTAGCCGAAGATTTTCTCAAATATGTTATAAAATATATCCTTGAAAACAATAGTGAAGATTTAGAGTTTTTAGATAAGCGCTTACAGGATGAGGACAAAAGAAAACCTCAGGCCGAAAGAAGTACCATGACACTTATTGAGAAACTTAAATTTGTAACCGATAATCATTTTAAACGTGTTAGTTACACCGAAGCTGTAGATATTCTACGAAATTGTAAGCCTAACAAGAAAAAGAAATTCAAATATCTTATCAATGAATGGGGGTCTGATTTACAAAGTGAACACGAACGTTTTCTTGTTGAAAAACACTTTAAGTGTCCGGTAATTCTGTTTGATTATCCGGCTAATATTAAAGCGTTTTACATGCGTTTAAATGACGATGGAAAAACAGTACGTGCAATGGACATCTTATTTCCAGGCATAGGAGAAATTGTTGGTGGTGCCCAACGTGAAGAGCGTTTGGAAGTTTTAAAAGATAGAATGGCCGCTATAAATATTCCTGAAGAAGAGCTTTGGTGGTATTTGGATCTTCGTAAGTTTGGTACCGCCGTACATTCCGGTTTTGGTTTAGGTTTTGAACGTTTGGTCATGTTTGTTACCGGCATGAGTAATATCAGGGATGTTATTCCCTATCCTAGAACCCCTCAAAACGCCGAATTTTAACATAAAAATTGAAATTTCTTTAGTTTGGTATGACTTTGGCAAGCTCATTGCTTTTTTTATCTTTGATTAACAACTAGCAACCAAATCATGCTCAAACAACATTTACAGTTTAAACTATCGCAAAAACTATCGCCGCAGCAGATTCAATTAATGAAATTGATTCAGTTGCCAACACAGGCTTTTGAGCAACGACTGAAGCAAGAACTTGAGGAAAACCCTGCTCTTGAAGGCGGTAAAGAAAATAAAGACGAATTTGATTCGGAGTTTGACAATAATGACGATTATAACGATAATGAATCCATAAATGCCGAAGACATTAATGTTGATGAGTATTTAAGTGATGACGAAATCCCTGATTATCGTACCCAGACCAATAATTACAGTAGTGATGACGAAGAAAAAACCATGCCCTATGCAGCAGGGACTTCGTTTACACAGTATCTTATAAATCAACTGAATACTTATAGACTAAGTGATGAAGAGCGGGATATTGCCGAATTTTTAGTTGGTAGTGTTGATGAAAGCGGGTATATACGCAGATCATTATCAGACATTATGGATGACCTGGCCTTTACTCAAAATGTCTATACCGAAGAGAACAAAATTGAAGACGTACTAAAAATTGTTCATCAGTTAGACCCTGCAGGTGTTGGAGCCAGAAATTTACAAGAATGCCTTAGCATTCAATTGCACAGGAAAGAAAAAACACCTGATACTGAATTAGCCATAGGTATCATTGATAAAGCCTTTGAGCAATTTACCAAGAAACACTATCAGAAGTTAATCCAAAAATTTGATATTTCTGAAATTCAATTAAAAGATGCCATTTCTGAAATTGAACATCTTAATCCAAAACCCGGTGGTTCTTATTCCGGCAATAACAGGATTGTAGAACATATTGTCCCGGACTTTGCTATTAAAATTGTTGATGGTGAATTAGAATTGACCCTTAACGGCCGAAATGCCCCGGAGCTTCATGTCTCTAGAGAGTATAACAATATGCTTAAAGGATATAAAGACTCGAAAGACAAATCGAAATCTCAAAAAGATGCTGTTATATTCATCAAGCAAAAATTAGATGCTGCCAAATGGTTTATTGAGGCTATAAAGCAACGCCAACAAACGCTTTTTGTGACTATGAGTGCTATTATGCATTACCAAAAAGAGTATTTTTTGACCGGTGATGAACGCAACTTAAAACCTATGATCCTTAAAGATATTGCCGATGAAATTTCCATGGATGTATCTACAGTGTCCCGGGTTGCAAACAGCAAGTATGTTGACACCCCTTACGGAACCAAATTGATAAAGGAATTCTTTTCGGAGTCGATGAAAAATGATCAGGGCGAAGATGTATCTACCAGGGAAATCAAGAAAATTTTAGAGACCGTCATTGAAGAAGAGGATAAGAAAAAACCTTTAACAGACGAAACCCTTGCCGGTATTTTAAAAGAAAAAGGGTATCCTATAGCCCGGAGAACTGTTGCCAAATACAGAGAACAGCTAGACATTCCGGTTGCCAGACTACGTAAAAAGATATAATGGATCATATTTTAAGAAGTATCTCATTTATTTTTCATCCGTTATTGATGCCATTATTGGGGGTGATCTTTTACTTTTCAAAATCACCAAGGTACATTCCAAGGGAAATTATTTGGGCAAAACTGGTGTCTCTCTTTATACTTACTGTCGTACTTCCTATCCTGCTCTATTTCCTTTTAAAAACCCTGGGAAAAGTAAAATCTATTTATCTTCAAACCACTTCGGAACGTATATTGCCGCTATTGCTTAACTGTGTAGTTGTTTTAATTGTGATTCAACGCATTTTAACACCTACACAAATCATTGAGTTATATTATTTCTTTATTGGTATTTTAATCTCTACAATGGCTTGTTTAATACTGGCTATTTTTAAATTTAAGGCAAGTATCCATATGATTGCTGTTTCCGGAGTATTTATGTTTTTTATTGCTCTAAGTATTCATTTTAGTATAAATATTAACGGGACTTTAGCTTTAATGGCCATAATAACAGGCGCTGTTGCAACCTCAAGGCTTCATGTAAATGCACATACTTACAAGGAACTGGTAATGGGTGTTTTTGTTGGCGTAATACCTCAAATAATATTGGTTCCCAATTGGTTATAATATGTAAAACACGAGCCCAATTTTTACGGAGTTCATATCTAACTTTTCATTGGCTATAACTACATTTTCATTAAAAATAGGATTCAACCCATAATACAAATATAAATTCCATGTATTATAACCAACACTTAAGGTTAAACCGTATTGAAACTTATTGAAACCTTCAATATCACTGAACTTAACAGTCCCTAAGTCTCCTTTGTACTTAGTGGTGTGCGTAATCATATATCCAACCTTAAATCCGGTATAAATACGCCAAAAACTATATTCTGTTGCTGTAGAAGTACGCCACCTGAATTCAAAAGGGATTTCAACCAAATGACTGGAAAACTTATTCTTACTATAAGTACCCGAATCAGCCAGAATATCATAAGTGATAACATTATTTTCCTTGTTGATCAGTAAATTTTGATTAAACGAATTAGCTGAATACCCAAGCCCTAATCCAATAGCTACATTTCTTCTTTTATTAATAGGCATGTCTTTGATAAAGCCCAAATGAAAACCTAATGAAAACCCACTTTGCGATATGTCGTCTGGCTTATTCCCTAATAAATTATATGTAACCCCGGCATATATTTGATCTTCCTTATAAAGCGAATCTATTTCTTTTATGTTTTGTTCCTGGGCGCTTCCCTCTAAAAACCCTAGCAGAAGACATACAATAATAAATAAATATCTCATGAATCTGTTCTTTAGCTAACTTACTAACACACAATGTTAGTTAAAATTGTTCGGATGTGATAATAAAAAAAGGCGTTTTGAAATGTCAAAACGCCTTTATATAAAATTAAGAGTAAAAAACTAATTTCTTCCAAACACACTACCCTTCTTTGTAGTGTAATTTATCTTAAGCGCATTTACTTTTCGTAATTCTTGCTTAATATCTCCAATTAATCCCATATTAGCGTCGCTATCAACCTTTAAGGCTGTAGTTAAAAACGGAATTAATTCTTCTCTTTTAGAGGCTCTTTCCGCAGCTATAAATGAAGCGATGTCCTTCACATCTGCAAGTTTATCATTTAATTGAATTCTTGCTTCCGTACCATACTGCTTAAAGTTTTGACTTGGTTTTCCTGCATATATGTACATAACCAAATCTTTTTTATCAAGCTTTTCAACCTGATCTGCAAATGGTAAATTATTCTCTATCATCAAGGTATTTTCCCTCATTACTGTGGCTACCATAAAAAAGAATAATAACATGAATACAATATCCGGTAAAGATGCTGTTGATATAGCCGGTAAAGCACCGCTCTTTTTCTTTTTAAATTTAGACATAAATCTTCTATTAATGTTAAATTACTGTACTTCTGAAAGCTTTTGAGGATAGTCTAATTTAATCTGGTCTATCTTCTCCTTTAGCCTGTCCTTGTTCCCGGGCCAATTAACATCCTTATAATTAGCTTGCATTTCTGTGAATGGAACCCCATATTGAGCCATAGATCTCTTATCTCTCAACACATTATAAGCCGCCACTAACTCATTTTGCACAGCTATATACTGCTTATAACTTGTCTCTCTTTCATTTTTTAAAGAAATAATAGCCTTATCCGGATTATCAGATGATTTTGGATCTTTCCTTCCGTTGCAATAACTGCAAGATCCATCACCACCATTATCTAAAAACTCAATGGCTGCTGCTCTTAAATCTTTCAGTTCCATTAATTCGTCCTCTACCAATAACTGGTCTTTACCATTTAATAACACTGTAAAGATGTTTTTTTGCTTAATAACAACGTCTTCCTCAGATTCTTCCATTGGTGGTAACTTACGGTTGATTCCCGAATCTACCTCAATGGTTGTTGTTACTAAGAAAAATATTAATAGTAAGAACGCGATGTCGGCCATGGAGCCCGCATTTACTTCTGGTGCTGCTCTTTTTGCCATAATATTATTTATTAAATATTTTCTTAACTCCTGAGAAAGCCATGGAAGCTATCGCTAAAATTGCTAACACATAAAATGTATATAACCCAGCTCCTACTTTCTTTGATGTTCCTTCTGTTATATCCTGTCCTTTATCTACAAATGGCTGTAAATCCAAATCCGTTCCGGACGACATAGCATACGATATAAATGCAATTGCTAAAAAGATCCCTACCGACATTAATGTTTTTTTAACATTCCCAGAAAACAATCCTTTAATAACAAATAATAACACTATAGCTACTATCAAAAATAGTACCACATATGCTAAATATATAAATGTATTTACAGTTCCATCGGCTTCACCTGCCTTAATGGCCTCATCACCTGCGCTTAATATCATAAACAGAAATATAGTGGATACAGCTCCAATAATTCCCATAATGATAGTTAATATTTTTTGTGAGTTCATAACCTAAATCTTTTTTATAATTACTTCTTACTTCTAATTAATAAGTCCATTAATGTAATAGAAGCATCCTCCATATCATTAACTATACTGTCAATCTTAGCAATAATGTAATTATAAAAAATCTGAAGTATGATAGCCACAATAAGACCAAATACCGTTGTTAAAAGTGCGATCTTAATACCACCGGCTACAAGCGATGGTTGCATGTCTCCGGCCGCTTCAATTTTATCAAATGCATTAATCATACCAATTACCGTACCCATGAATCCTAACATAGGTGCCAATGCGATAAATAATGAAATCCAGGAAACGTTTTTCTCTAACTGACCCATTTGAACACCTCCATAAGCTACAACAGCTTTTTCGGCAGCTTCAATACCTTCGTCAGTTCTGTCTAATCCTTGATAGAAAATGGATGCGATAGGCCCTTTAGTGTTTCTACAAACTTCTTTAGCTGCTTCAACGCCTCCGGATGATAATGCATCTTCTACATTTTGAGTTAATTTTTTAGTATTTGTAGTAGAAAGGTTTAAAAAGATAATTCTCTCAATAGCAATTGCTAAACCTAGAATTAAACATAACAAAACAATTCCCATAAAGCCTGGGCCTCCTTCAATAAATCTCTTTTTCAATTCCTGATGAAATCCAAGTGTTTCTTCAGCAGGTGCTTCTGCTCCATCGTCTTGAATTGTTGTTGCTACAGTAGTTGCCGTAGTTGTGGTTGCAATTGTAGTTGCGTTAGCAGTTCCAAATACCATCATTCCTGTAATGGCAAGGATAGAAAATAATCTTTTCATGTCTCGATCTTAATTTTATTAGTTAAAGTGTTAAAGATAAAAAAAAAAAGCAATTAATTGTAAAAATAACAGCAGAGAGGAAGGGATTCGAACCCTCGATACCCTTTTGAGGTATACACACTTTCCAGGCGTGCGCCTTCGACCACTCGGCCACCTCTCTAGTTTTTATTTCAGTCGTATTAATTACGGGCGATGAAATAACAAAAAAATCTTCAAACCTTAAAATTTTATAGGGTTAAATTTAGGTCATTTCTCCTCTTAAAGGCATTTCGTATGCTGATTTGAACATTTCTTTAGAAATATTCTGACCCAATAAGTACATTAATTTGCTTACTGCTGCTTCGGTAGTAATATCTTTTCCTGAAATGACACCAATCCTTTTTAAGCTGCTACTGGTTTCATATTGCCCCATCATAACACTTCCGCCGGAGCATTGCGTTATATTGATGATGTGTATCCCTTTTGAAATTTTTTCTTCCAGCAGTTCAATAAACCAAGCTTCCGTTGTACAATTACCTGCTCCGTAAGTTTCCAAAATAACGGCTTTTAAACTTGGGTTATTAAAAATGCTTTCAATAACCGTTTTTGTTATTCCGGGAAACAATTTGATAAGCGCAATATTATGGTCCAGGTTTTTATGGACTTTTAACGGTTTATTTGGATCTGGCTTAAACAAATACCTTTTGTTAACCTTTAAATGGACTCCGGACTCTGCTAAATCTGTGTAATTAGGTGATGCAAATGCCTGGAAATGTTCAGCATTGATCTTGGTGGTCCTGTTTCCTCTATACAATTTATACTCAAAATACAGGCACACTTCTTTTATGACCGGTTCCTTGTCTTTTTGTAAGGAAGCCACCTGAATTGAAGTAATTAAGTTTTCTTTGGCATCTGTTCTTAAATCTCCTATGGGTAATTGCGACCCCGTAAACACCACGGGTTTTGCTAAATTCTCCAACATAAAGCTTAAAGCCGACGCAGTATAACTCATGGTATCGCTGCCATGAAGTACAACAAAACCATCGAAATCATCATAACTGGCTTCTATTAATTCAGCTATTTCAACCCAATAATCAGGGTTCATATTGCTCGAATCTATTGGCTTATTAGACACCGTATCTATGTTACAATCCAATAATTGTAATTCCGGTATCTTATCCAGAAGGGTTTTAAAATCAAATGCTTTTAAAGCACCTGTTTTAAAGTCTCTAATCATACCAATGGTTCCGCCGGTATAAATAAGTAATATGCTAGGCTTTGTACGACTCATAACTTAAATACTAAATACATCTTTGGAGTTTTGAGTGGTAATACTCGCAATTTCCTGAATTGATATTCCATAAATTTCCGATAGTTTTTCTAATACCTTCAAAATATAAACACTTTCGTTTCGCTTCCCTCGATATGGAACCGGAGCTAAATATGGTGAATCTGTTTCCAATACTATATGCTTAAGGTCAATCTCATTTAAAAACTTGTCAATTTTACCATTTTTAAAAGTTGCCACACCGCCAATCCCTAATTTCATGTTATAGGATATAGCTTGATGCGCCTGCTCTAAAGTTCCGGTAAAACAATGGAAAATCCCAAATAAATCATCATGTTTAACCGCTTCTAAAACTTCAAAAATTTCGTTAAATGATTCTCTGCAATGAATCACAATGGGCAATTGGTATTGTTTAGCTAACTCTATTTGATATTTAAAGGCTTCTTGCTGAATTCCTAAAGTGGTTTTATCCCAATACAAATCTATACCGATTTCTCCCACCGCATAAAAATGGCGTTTTGCCAACATGTCCTCAACATGCTGAAGTTCATCTTTATAATTATCTTTTACGTGTGTTGGGTGAAGTCCCATCATTAAGAACACATTATCCGGAAAATCTTTTTCTAATTGAAACATAGACTCTGTATAGGTTGAGTCTATGGCCGGTATAAAAAATCTGGATACATTTTGCTGAATAGCCCGCTCTATCATATGGTTCCTGTCATCATCAAAAGCTTCACTATATAGATGTGTATGGGTATCTGTAATAATCAAAAGTTAAGGCCTTAATAATTTTTTGTAAAAGTAATCGTTTTTACATGATTATATTTCCTTTGTAAAAACTAAATTTTATTTTCAAAAAGTTATAAAATTTGGTTTTACTTTGTTAGTTTATAATTTAGTTTCATTCGGTTTTGTGAATTTCCAAATGAAAAAATTAATATACTTTTGTTTAAAATTAAGTTTGATGGAGACGCTTCAAGAATATTTACTGGAAAAAGGTTACACAAAAATAAAATTACACCTTACCAAAACCAATCATTTTGAAATTAAGGCTACCATAAATGGAAAACGGGGATTATTCATTTTAGACACCGGGGCATCAAGCTCCTGTGTTGGTTTTGAAGCGGTTGAAACCTTTAAACTAAAAGCTGAGGATTCTGTTATAAAAGCAGCGGGTGCCGGAGCCATTGATATGGAAACTAAAATGTCTAAAAAAAACAAAGTGAAAATAGGGAAATGGCGTCATGATAAAGTGGTTTTGGTACTGTTTAATTTAACACATGTAAACACCGCTTTGATCAATCATAACTCAAAACCTGTTGACGGTATAATTGGTGCGGACATACTAAAAAAAGGTAAAGCTATTATAGATTATCAAAAGAAATATCTATATTTAAAAATATAAACCAATAGCTAAACTATTCTATCTCCCTAAAATAAATGAATACTTCTATTGTTATTGCCGATGATCATCCATTGATGCTCAGAGGCTTGACTGATTTTTTAACTTCTAAAAATTTCAATATTGTTGGAAGCGCTACAGATGGAAATGCTGCGTACAATCTAATTGTAAAATTAAAGCCTGAGATAGCCATTCTTGATATTAGAATGCCCCACAAAACAGGGTTGGAAATTGCCGAAGAATGCAAAAAAAACAATTTATCTACAAAGATTATCCTCATCACATTTGATAAAGAAGAAGAGTTATTTGAAAAAGCAAAAGCATTCAATGTATTCGGTTACATATTAAAGGAGTTTGCTGTTGAAGAAATTGAAACCTGCATTGAGAATGTAGTAAATAACAAACCTTATTTTAGTGAAGAAATAGCTTCATTTTTGAACTCCAGTCCTATTGACAGTCATTTAGACGCTATTGAGCTTTTAACGAAATCTGAATTAAAAATAGTTAAGCTAATTTCTGAAAATAAGACCAGCAATGATATAGCCGAAGAACTATCAATATCGGTAAGAACCGTTGATAAACACAGGAGTAATATTGTTGCTAAATTAGGGTTGGACAACAAGCCTACATCACTTTCTATTTGGGCAAATCTTAACAAAGCTCATTTATAAAAATACGTAGAAGTGCGTATTTTTTATATCGTGCTTATCCTATATCTTTACAGTGCTATTAATTAGTTCTTAGGGAGAATTAAGAAAGCTCTGGCATCATTGTGATCCGGAGCTTTCGCTTTTTATAACACTGTTCTCAATCAAAAATTACGTAGAAGTGCTTATTTTTTTTTAAACCCAGGTAACCTAATTTTACATAAGCTATTATAATTCTTTTTGAGAGATAGAATTATTTAACAAACTCTGCACCGTTCCGGTGCAGAGTTCCCCTTCAAATCTTACCTTAATAATACGATATATACCATGGAAAGAGAAAATAGTATTCTGGATAAATGCTGCATAGTTGGATTAACTATACTGGTTATTATCATAATTTCTATGAACCTTATTAATTTGTTTTTAGTTTAGATTAAAAATGGTAGAAAAAAGGGATGCCGTAATAGCATCCCTTTTTCTATTTATTTATTAAAATTATTGAATCTATAACTCAAGTGCTTTTTTAACATCATTATTCATCAAAAGCTCTATCGGATTTTCCAGCGCTTCTTTAACGGCTACTAAAAATCCAACGCTTTCCTTACCGTCGATAATTCTGTGGTCATAGGATAATGCCACGTACATAATAGGACGAATTTCTACTTTACCATCAATGGCCACAGGACGTTCTACAATGTTATGCATTCCTAAAATTCCGCTTTGAGGAGGGTTAATAATTGGCGTAGATAACATACTTCCAAACACACCTCCGTTGGAAATAGTAAAAGTACCGCCTGTCATTTCATCAACCGTGATTTGTCCGTCACGAGCTCTTATGGCCAGACGTTTTACTTCAGACTCGACCCCTCTAAAACTTAAATTTTCAGCATTACGCATTACAGGCACCATTAATCCTTTTGGTCCCGAAACCGCAATACTGATATCACAGAAGTCGTAGCTGATCATGTCTTTACCATCAATCATGGAATTTACAGCAGGATACATTTTTAATGCACGTACCACAGCCAGAGTAAAGAAGCTCATAAACCCTAAACCAACACCGTGTTTGGACTTAAAGGTTTCTTTATATTCACTTCTTAAAGCAAAAATTGGCGACATATCAACCTCATTAAAAGTGGTTAACATAGCCGTAGTATTTTTAGCCTCCACCAAACGTTCAGCTACTTTACGGCGTAACATAGACATTTTACTTCTGGATGAGCCTCTGTTACCTCCGGTTGGTGTTCCCATTGAAGGCACAGCTTTTATAGCATCTTCTTTAGTAACCCTGCCATCTTTACCGGTACCGTTAATTGAAGCTGCTTCAATACCCTTCTCTGCTAAAATCTTTTTAGCAGCAGGGCTTGCTGTACCCGTGGCATAAGTTGCCGCTTGTGGCGTTGGTGCACTGGCAACAACCTCAGCTTTTGGCGCTTCTTCTTTAACAGCTTCCTTAGCAGGAGCATCACCTTCCGGTTTTTCAGCGCTGGTATCTATAAGACATACTACCGCTCCAACTGCAACAGCATCCCCTTCTTCAGCTTTTAAGGTAATAGTACCACTGGTTTCGGCTGGAAGCTCAAGCGTTGCTTTATCACTATCAACCTCTGCTATAGCCTGGTCTTTTTCAACATAATCGCCATCTTCAACTAACCATGTAGCTATTTCCACTTCGGTAATAGACTCTCCCGGTGATGGTACTTTCATTTCTAAAATCATCTCTGAATAATTTTAATTGTATTCTAAATTTGTTCTTATTTAATCTTTAATATTGAAAACGTCATTAATAACCCGACGTTGTCTTGCTTTATCCCTTGCACTTGACCCCGGAGCAGGCACCGAATTGTAAGGTCTTGCACAAACTTCCAGTTTCACTAAATTCATACGTTGCGCCATATAACCCCAGGCACCCATATTCATTGGTTCTTCCTGTGCCCAAACATAGCTTTCAACATTTGGATAACGGTTAATAACATCCTGAATCTTATCTAAATGCAACGGGAACAACTGCTCTATTCTTACCAGTGCAATATCATCTCTATCAAGCGCTTCTTTTTCAGCTAATAGATCATAGTAGAATTTACCCGTACAGAACACTAACTTTTTAACGTTATCAGGTTTGGCAGTATCATCTATTACTTCCTGGAATTTTCCATTGGCCAACTCCTTAATTGAAGACACCGCCTTTGGATGTCTTAACAGGCTTTTTGGAGTAAATACGATTAACGGCTTTCTGAAATCGCGCTTCATCTGTCTACGCAATAAATGGAAGAAGTTAGCCGGTGTGGTGCAATCTGCAACGATCATATTATCGTTTGCACACAACTGTAAATAACGCTCCATTCTTGCCGACGAATGCTCAGATCCCTGGCCTTCATACCCATGGGGCAACAATACTACCACACCATTTTGGGCTTTCCATTTATCCTCTGCCGCTGATAAATATTGATCAAATATAATTTGAGCGCCATTACTAAAATCTCCAAACTGTGCTTCCCAAATAGTTAAGGTATTTGGATTTGCCATGGCATAACCGTAATCAAACCCCAAAACACCATATTCTGATAAAAACGAATTGTATATATACATTTCGCCCTTGTTATTCGGATTGGTATTTAACAGGTTGATGCGCTCCTCGGATATCTCATCTCGTAGAATGGCATGACGATGACTAAATGTCCCACGCTCTACATCCTGACCTGAAATCCTTACATTAAACCCTTCTTCCAGTAAACTGCCGTAAGCCAGGGTTTCAGCCATTCCCCAATCTAAAGTGTCGGTCTCAAAAACCATTTTCTCACGACCTTGTAAAATACGTTCTGCTTTTCTCAAAAACTTAACACCATCAGGGACTGTCGAAATGATCTTTGAAATAGCCTTTAAATTAGCTTCCGGGTATTGCGTATCTATACTCTCAAGCATAGCATCCAGGCCCTTGCGTTCAAAATTCGTCCAACGTTCCTGCATAAACTCCCTTACTTTAGAAGCATCTGCTTCTTTGGCCTTTTCATACTCCCTTTCTAGCGTATTCCTGAACTCACTCACTATACCATCAGAATAGGTTTTATCTATCGCACCTTCAGCTATTAGCTTATCGGAATATATTTTAAAAGGGTTTGGGTGTTTGGAAATATACTTATAAAGTTTAGGTTGTGTAAACCTGGGTTCATCCCCTTCGTTATGACCATATTTTCTATATCCCAACAAATCAATGTACACGTCTTTTTTGAAACGCATTCTATAATCTAAGGCCATTTCTATAGCATGCACAACCGCTTCGGCGTCATCTGCATTAACATGCATAACCGGTGACAAAGTAACCTTTGCCACATCCGTACTGTAAGTACTGGATCGGGCATCTAAATAGTTTGTTGTAAATCCAATTTGATTGTTTACAACAATATGAACCGTTCCGCCGGTTTTATAACCATTCAACGTACTCATTTGAGCTACTTCATAGGCAATTCCCTGACCGGCAATAGCAGCATCGCCATGTACTATAATTGGTAGAATTTTAGAATCATCCCCATCATAGTCATCATCAATTTTTGCCCTGGTAATGCCTTCTACAACAGGCCCTACAGTTTCCAGGTGTGATGGATTTGGCACCAAATTCATCTTAATGGTCTTACCGTTTTGGTAAGTTTTATCTAAAGTCAACCCTAAATGATATTTAACATCACCGTCAATATCCTGGTCTTCAAAATCTTTCCCTTCAAACTCACTGAACAATTCATGCAGTGGCTTTCTGAAAATATTCACCAAAGTACTTAAACGCCCCCGGTGTGCCATGCCTAAAACACATTCTTTTACATCATATTTTTCAACGGCATTATAAAGCACATTACTTATGGCTGGAATTAAAGATTCGCCACCTTCTAACGAGAAACGTTTTTGTCCAACATATTTGGTCTGTAAAAAGTTTTCAAAATTTACGGCCTGATTTAATTTTGAAAGAATGTACTTTTTAGTATCTGTAGAATATGATGGATGATTATCATTGACGTTCAATTTATCCTGCCACCATTTAATAACTTCCGGATTCCGCAGGTACATATATTCCACACCTATAGAATCACAATAAATTAACTCAAGGTGTTTTATAATTTCACGCAAAGTTTGCGTTTCTAAACCTAAAATTTCTCCTGCATTAAAAACGGTATCTAAATCGTTTTCGGAAAGACCGAAATTTTTTAACTCTAACGTTGGCGTATAAGTACGCCTCTCTCTCACAGGGTTGGTTTTTGTAAATAGATGCCCTCGCATTCTATACCCGTCAATCAGTTTTACAACCTGAAACTCTTTTTGAAGATGCTCCGGCATTTGCGTTGAAACGCCTTCCACAATTTCACCATCCAGCCCATAGCTTTCACTACCAAAATCATATCCCTGGAAAAAGGCTCTCCAACTAGGCTCTACACTATCCGGATTTTGCAAATATTGCTCGTATAGATCAGCAAAATACGCTGTGTGCGCTGCATTTAAAAAGGAAAATTTATCCATTATTTTTTTATCCTATCACTTCTTGAAAAAACATTCTTCAAAAATACAACTTTTATAAAAATTAGATGTTTCTCATCAAAGAATTATAGCCCGTCTCTCCACTTTTAGTAAATACTTTTTTTTAAATGTTAATTTTTTAATGATTTTTAAATATTTGAAGCTATTTTTCTTAATCATTGAATACTGAAAGTTCTATAATTAGCAATTTTATCAAATTTTAACATTTGAAATAACTTTGGTATACCAAAATTTCAAAAAGACATGATTTGATTAAAGCGGAAGAAAGGCATGACCCGCTTCAACATCCTGAGCAAGTTCTTTAATGGTCCGGTCCTTTAGATTACTCAAAATGTCATTTCGCGAAGTATTTAATATATGATGGAGCGGACAAGGTTTTTCTTCATTGCATTTCTCTAAACTCAACATACAAGCATTTAGTTTTTCTTCTCCATCTATGGCATAAATAATATCTATTACAGAATTATTCATGTTTTGATCATCTAAATAAAAGCCTCCTTTAGGGCCTCTAACTGAAGATACCAAGTGCTCTTTAACTAACTGTTGAAGTAATTTGGCTAAATAGGCCTGGGGAACGTTTATCGGATCTGAAATATCCTTAACCATAACCTTCTTTTCACTATCAGAATGTATAGCTAAAAATAGCACGGCCTTAATAGCATATTTAGAAGAGTGTGAGAGCATATTCTAAGAATGAATGAAATAACAAATATAAAAAAGACTATCGTATCTTAAATATGATTTTTATCATATTATTTGGTGCTTTTACTACATAGTTTTGTTATCCTACAAAATCCGCACATATGAAAACAACACTAAAACTAATGACCATCTTATTTGCTGCAATATTAATGAATTGTGGTGGTAAAGAAGAAAAAAAGAAAGAAGGTTTCAGCTACGAGAAAAAAGAAACCACAACTAAAACAGAAGTAAAGAAAGATGAGTCCCTTCCGCCTTCCAAACAAATAGACTTAAGCAATAAGGGCATTGGCCCCATAAAATCCCTAAAGCTGGATGACAAGATAGACCAGGAAATGGTTGCTCATGGTGCCGAGGTATTTAAAAAATTATGTACGGCCTGTCATAGAGTAGATAAAAAATTCATTGGCCCTTCTCCTGCGGGTATCATGGAACGCCGTACTCCGGAATGGGTAATGAACATGATTCTAAATCCGGTGGAAATGACTCAAAAAGACCCCCTGGCTAAAGCCCTTTTAATTGAATTTAATGGTGCTCCAATGGCAAATCAAAATCTGTCTGAAGAAGATTCCAGAGCCATTCTTGAATACTTTAGAACCTTAAAATAACTCCAAAACAATGAAAACTATCAAGCATATTCTTATATCTGCACTGTGTCTACTTGCTTTTGCAGCCTGTAAGAATGAAAACAAAGAAGCCTCAACGACCTCTACAGTTTCCGATACTGAAGCAACTAACGCCAAAACCGGTCAAGCTTTTATTCAAGATGATGAAGCTACCCCCAACTGCTTGCAAATAGCTATTGGATCTCCGGACCATAAAACCCTTGTTGCAGCTGTTCAGGCCGCCCAGGTAGAAAATGCCTTGGTTAATGTTGGCCCTTTGACAGTTTTTGCTCCAACCGATGCCGCTTTTGATGCCCTGCCGGAAGGCACTGTGGAAAACCTGGTGAAACCCGAAAACAAAGCCACACTTGCCGATATTTTAAAATATCATGTAACTCCGGGTAATCTGAATACTTCTATTTTAACCAAACTCCCAAAACTTGGACAAGCGAATAATAAATATGTTCAGGTTGAAGTAATTGATGGCAAACCTGTTATTGGTGGCGCTAACATTATTGCCAGCGTAAAAGCCGGTAACGGTATAGTACATGTAATTGATAAGGTTTTATTGCCTCCCAGCGAATAACACTAACTAAAAACTATAAAACAATGAAAAATATATTGAAATCTTTTGTTGCACTTTTAAGTGTTCTTGTTGCATTTACAAGTTGTAATGATACCTCAAAAAAGAATGCCGGGGCATTATCCGGTAGTGCTGCGGAAAAAGTATATGTAAATCCCGGTGAACATGACGAGTTTTACGCTTTCATTTCCGGAGGGTTTAGCGGACAGCTTTCTGTTTACGGATTACCATCCGGTCGTTTATTCAAAGTAATCCCGGTATTCTCACAAGATGCTGAAAAAGCCTGGGGTTATAATGAAGAAACAAAACCTATGTTAAATACGTCTCACGGGTTTATTCCCTGGGATGATTCACATCACCCGGATATTTCACAAACCAATGGTGTAATTGATGGACGTTATGTGTTTATTAATGGTAATAATACTCCCAGAATTGCTAAAATAGACCTTTCTGTTTTTGAAACTACTGAGATTATTGAAATACCCAATAGTGCCGGTAACCACAGTTCTGCTTTCGTTACGGAAAACACAGAATATGTAGTAGCCGGAACGCGTTTTTCTGTTCCCGTTCCTCAAAAGGATATGCCCATTAAAGATTACAAAGGAAACTTTAAAGGCGCTTTAACTTTTATTGCTGTAGAGCCTGAGCATGGCCATATGGATATTAAGTTCCAATTGATCATGCCCGGTTTTGATTATGACCTGTCACATCCCGGTAGAGGAAAATCACATGGCTGGTTCTTCTTTAGCACCTATAACACAGAAGAAGCGAGTACGCTCATGGAGGTTAACGCATCACAAAACGATAAAGACTTTATCGCGGCGGTAAACTGGAAGAAAATAGAAGAATACGTTAATAATGGCGGTGGTACCATGATGCCTGCCAATTATGCACACAACGTTTATGATGAGTCCACACATTCTGCTACTTCTACCATGAAGAAAGAAGTGCTTACAGTAAACCCATTAGATGTTCCGGGTGCTGTATTTCTAATGCCAACACCAAAATCACCTCATGGTTGTGACGTAGATCCTTCCGGAGAGTACATTGTTGGAAGCGGTAAATTATCAGCTAATTTGACCGTGCACTCCTTTACAAAAATGTTAAGCGCTATTGAAAATAAAGAATTTGCAGGGGACGCCTATGGCATTCCAATTATAAATTTTGAATCATCGCTTGCGGGCGTTGTTGAACAACCCGGTTTAGGCCCATTACATACCGAGTTTGATGGTAAAGGTAATGCCTATACCACTTTCTTTATTTCTTCCGAAGTGGTTAAATGGAAATTAGGAACCTGGGAAGTGGTGGACAGACAACCTTGTTTCTACTCGGTTGGTCACTTAATGATTCCCGGCGGGAATTCTCAAAAACCATTTGGCAAATATGTAGTGGCCATGAATAAAATTACCAAAGACCGTTATTTACCAACAGGTCCTGAGGTGACGCAATCGGCTCAACTATATGACATTTCAGGAGATAAGATGGAATTGTTATTAGACTTCCCTACGGTAGGTGAACCTCACTACGCTGCCGGATGTCCAGCTGATTTAATAAAGCCCCGTTCTAAAAAATTATTCAAATTAGAAGACAATAATCATCCATACGCAACTAAAACAGAGGCAGATGCTAAAGTGGTTCGTGACGGAAAAACAGTTCATGTTTACATGACAACTATACGTAGTCACTTCGCTCCGGATAATATTGAAGGTATTAAAGTTGGCGACAAAGTATACTTCCATATTACAAACCTGGAGCAAGATTATGATGTGCCTCATGGTGTAAGTATGATTGGGGCTAACACATCTGAATTACTTATCATGCCCGGACAAACCGAAACCTTTGTTTGGGAACCAAAACAAGTTGGTGTATGGCCTTTCTATTGTACGGATTTCTGTTCGGCATTACACCAGGAAATGCAAGGTTACGTTCGTGTATCACCGGCTAACTCAAACACACCATTACGATGGTCACTTGGTGAAGATATCGAATGATATGACTTAGGAAAATTTTGTTTTAGTGTTTATTTTCCTAAAATAAGGCGAGGGTTATTCATTTCGCTCTCGCCTTTCTTTTTAAAACACTGGATTCAATTAGATAATCAGTTACAGCGATGAAACGGTCAAATATCATAATGCTTATTGCTTCTATACTACCCTTAGGTTTGTTTTTATTCCCCCTTTGGAAAATAACGTTAGAAGCACCTCAATACCCTACACCACTGGGTATGTATATTCATATCAATGATTTCTCTGATGCGAATCCGCACGACATCAAGAACATTAATATCATGAATCATTATGTAGGCATGAAATATATTCCGGAAGCCATCCCCGAATTTAAAATTTTTCCGGCCGGCATCATCATCACAACCCTCTTAGGATTAATTATAGCATTTAGAGGTAACTACAAATGGTTCTTATTCTGGTTTATTTTAATGATTGTTTTGAGTGCTGCCGGACTCTATGATTTTTATCTCTGGGAACACGATTACGGTCATGACCTGGACCCTAAAGCCATTATGAAGTTTACCAACCCCGATGGTTCTATCATGGGCTTTCAACCGCCATTATTCGGTAGTAAAGACATCCTGAATTTTACCGCACACTCTTACCCCCAAACCGGTGCCCTGTTTTTAGCACTGGGTATTGCAGCCTCATTCATAGCCTATTTAAAAGGAAAGAAAAACCATAAAAAAGCAGCTTCTATGTAAACACGCCTTCCAACTCAAAACACTAAAATCATGCAAACACTAAAACACTATCCAATACTATTATTGCTACTGATTCTGGTCAGTTGTAATGTATCTCCCAAACCCATTGACTATGGAAATGATGGTTGTCACTTCTGTAAAATGACCATTGTGGATAAAATTCACGCTGCAGAAATTGTTACCAAAAAGGGAAAAGTATACAAGTTTGACGCTACCGAATGCATGATTAATTTTATGGAGGAATTTGAAACCTCGGAAATCGAGCTCTACTTATCTAATAACTATCTGGAACCGGAAGCTTTAATAGATGCTACCAGAGCAACCTTCTTAATCAGTAAAAATATCCCGAGCCCTATGGGTGCTTTTTTATCAGCTTTTAAAACAAAAGCTGAGGCCTCTAAGATTCAGGCAGAAAAAGACGGCAAACTCTATAATTGGGAAGAATTACTAGCGCATTTTAATAACTAACAAAAATGAAAAAAACGTTTGTTTTTTTATTAGCCATGTTCATGGCATACCTGAATTATGCTCAAAATATTGAGGTATGTAACACGTGCCCTATTAGTACACTAAAAGCGGCTATTAATCTGGCAAATGATTTTGATACCATTACCGTAAGAAAAGGCACTTATAAAGAACACGATGTTTTAATAAATAAACCCCTGACTATAGTTGGTGAAAACTATCCTGTTATTGATGGCGAACTAAAAGGCGAAATTATTACCATTACCTCAGATAACGTTACAGTGGATGGTCTTTTTATAATAAATGTTGGAACAAGTTATACCGAAGATTATGCGGCCATCAGAGTTAGAAAGAGCAAACACTTCATCATTAAAAACCTTGTGCTGGAAAAGTTGTTCTTTGGCATTTACATAGAAAAATCCAATTACGGAAAAGTGTTCCATAACAAGATCATTGGCGACGCTGTTGCGGAATACAACTCAGGAAATGGTATTCAACTGTGGTACAGTAATCATGTTGATGTTGAACATAATTATGTGCAGGATGTTAGAGACGGTATCTATCTGGAATTTGCGGATCATTGTTTGATAAAAAATAACGTCAGCTCCAATAACTTACGCTATGGACTGCATTTTATGTTTTCAAATGACGATATTTATGAAGATAATACCTTTGAAAATAACGGCGCCGGTGTGGCGGTCATGTTTTCAAAAAAAATAAAAATGTTCAATAATATTTTCAGAGAAAACTGGGGTACGGCATCCTACGGCATGTTGTTAAAAGAAATCAATGATGCCGAAATTATTGGGAATACCTTTAATGAAAATACCATCGGTATTAATATTGAAGGCTCTAACCGGATCCTTTATAAAAACAACGACTTTATCAATAATGGCTGGGCCATTAAAGTAAGAGGCGCTTGCTATACCAATAGCTTTTTAGAAAATAATTTTTTATACAATTCATTTGATATTGCTTATAATAGCAAAGTAAACGACAATGTTTTTGACAAAAACTATTGGAGCAGTTACACAGGGTACGATTTAAATAAAGATGGTATTGGCGATGTCCCCTACAGGCCGGTAAAGTTGTTTTCGTATGTAGTAAACCGCACTCCGGAAACTATTATTTTATTGCGAAGTTTGTTTATTGATATTATCGATTTTTCTGAAAAGGTATCCCCGGTTTTCACACCGGATAATCTTTTAGACCATAACCCTTTAACCAAAAGAGTGACATGGTAAACGTTCAAAATCTACATAAAAAGTTTAACAAAAATGTGGTGCTTGGTGGTGTTGATTTAACTATTAACGAAGGCGGTATTTTTGCCATTTTGGGACCTAACGGATCCGGAAAAACAACGCTTATCAAGGCCATTCTGGGTATGGTTATACCCAATGAAGGCGACATCACTGTGCTTGGAGAAAACATTAAAAAAAGTGCCGACTACCGACATAAAATCGATTATTTACCTCAAATAGCCAACTTTCCAAACAACCTAAGAGTAAAGGAGTTAATCAAAATGATCAAAGATTTAAGAGGAAAGACTAATGAAGATAAACGCTTAATAGACCTTTTTGGATTAGACCCTTTTTTAAACAAAAAATTGGGGACACTTTCAGGAGGCACTAAGCAAAAAGTAAATATCGTTTTAACCTTTATGTTTGACAGCCCCTTAATCATTTTAGATGAACCGACCACAGGCCTGGATCCTATTTCGCTTTTACATTTAAAGGAGCTTATTGCGAAAGAAAAGGTTAACGGAAAAACCATAATCATCACCTCTCACATTATGAGTTTTGTTGAGGAAGTTGCGGATGAAATTGTGTTTTTATTGGAAGGTAAGATCTATTTTAAAGGTAGCATTTCAGAACTAAAAACCAAGACCGATCAACCGGATTTTGAACATGCCATTGCGTCCATATTAACTAATAACCATGCTTAAGATTTTAAAATATAGCTTTTTCGATTTAATGCGTAGCCGTTGGAGTTATGTTTACTTTGCATTCTATTTATTATTGGGTATAGTCCTGCTCTTTCTCAACCACGACCTTTCTAAAGCCGTCATAACTCTAATGAATGTGATCATTGTTTTAGTCCCCTTGATAGGTACCATTTTCGGGGTCATGTATTATTACAATTCTAAAGAGTTTACAGAATTATTACTGGCACAACCCTTAAAACGTTCTTCTATTTTTCTTGGGCAATATCTGGGTGTGTCTTTATCGCTTTCTATGAGCTTAATTTTGGGATTAGGGATTCCTTTCATCCTCTACGGTTTATTTAAATCATCCGTTATTTGGGATTTTTCATTGTTATTAATAACAGGCACTTTTCTCACTTTTATATTTACAGCCCTGGCCTTTAACATTGCCCTGTCTAATGAAAATAAGATTAAAGGGTTTGGCTATGCCATTCTGTTATGGTTATTCTTAGCCATTATTTATGATGGTATGTTCTTAATGTCACTAATCATTTTTGAAGATTATCCGCTCGATAAATTATCATTAGCGGGCACCATGTTAAACCCCATAGACCTGTCCAGGACATTGATTCTTTTAAAGTTGGATATTTCTGCACTGCTAGGCTATACCGGTGCTATTTTCAAGAAATTCTTTGGTACCAACCTGGGACTCATCATTTCATTTTTTACGCTATCACTTTGGGTAATTTTACCGGTAACCAGAATTGTATTTAAGTCGAAGAAAAAAGATTTTTAATTCGTGTTTAAAAATGTGACTAACATCATATTTTTTTAAATAAAAAATGCATTAATTTGCGCCATGATTAAGGCTTTGACATATAAAATCACGGCTTTCGCTTTAATACTATTGTTAATGGCAAACAATATTAACTGTATAGTAACTATAGGAAACTTTATTATAAATCAAGATTTTATTGCCAAAACCCTATGTATTCAAAAAGATGACCAACAGGGATGCCATGGTAAGTGTCATTTAAAAAAACAATTGGCCGAAAACAGTTCAGATTCAAAAGAGAAGCTTCCACTTCAAAACAGCGAGAGGACCTCACTGGATATCTTTTATATTTTAGCCGTTGAACACTTAATCCTAAATTGTACAGAATTTGAGCTACCTCGAATTATTCAAATACATAATCCTTCGAAAATCACGAAAACTTCATTTGAAGTAGAAACGCCTCCCCCAATATTTAGTTAATTTTTCTTCTTAAAACCTTCATAGGTTATTTATGTCTACTTTCTTAAAAAATATGAGAAAGGAAGGCTTATACGCATTATTAATTAAGATTAACTAATAACAAAATGAAACTAAAATATATTTTTCAAATACTGTTTATCTCAGTATTAACCTTGTCTTGTTCTACGGATGACGAAGATGCACCAATAAATGAAATTGAAAATCTTGTAAAAATTCAAGATTTTGTCAACAACAACCACACCATTGAGTTATACAATGAAACAGGTACGTTTAAAACCGGCTACAATAAAGTTACTTTAAGAGTAAAAAACAATGCAGATGGTGAGTTTATAGAGAACGCTAATATCTCATGGATGCCCGTGATGCAAATGCCCTCAATGCAGCATTCCTGCCCAAAGTCTGCTATTACAAAAATATCCGGAAAGAGCACATTATATGAAGCTAATGTGTTATACCAAATGACCAATCAAGATGGATCTGGTTGGTCCATAACATTTGAATATAACATTAACGGAACAGATTATAATGTAACAGATACCATTACCGTTACTCAAAGCGAACATCAAAACATTACAAGTTTTATGGGTAGTGATAATGTTAGGTACATTGTTGCTCTTATAGCGCCTAAAGAACCCATTATTGGCATTAACGATTTAATGGTTGGCCTATACAAAATGGAGAACATGATGTCTTTCCCCGAAGTGATAGATTATTCTATTATGCTGGACCCAAGAATGCCCGGGATGGGAAATCATAGCTCACCAAATAATACAGATTTAAGTTATGACAATTCAGATAAGATGTATCATGCAGATTTATCTTTGACCATGACCGGATACTGGGTTCTAAACTTAAAACTCATGAATAACACAGATACCCTTCTTAAAGGCGAAGATGTAACTGAACAAAACGAAAGGAGCTCCTTATATTTAGAGCTGGAGTTTTAATTAAACTTTAAAAATATGAAGCTGTTTTTAAGCTCTAAAACAGCTTCATATTTCATATAAGCTATGAAAAGGTTTATTTTGTTTTGTTTTAGTCTGTTGTTTTATGGCATTGGTTTTTCGCAAGATGGGCTCCCTAAAGTAAAAAAAGACACTACCAAATTAAAGGAGGTTATTGTTGTTGCTCAACGTAAACTTAGTAATTATCGTCAAGAAAAAACCCTATCCAGCATTGATGCATACTTAGAAAAATCCAATAAAATTACCATGATCAAACGTGGTAACTACGCTTGGGAACCATCATTAAATAATATGGTGACAGACAGGCTGAATGTAACCATAGATGGTATGCAAATCTTTGGAGCTTGTACAGATAAAATGGACCCTATAACTTCATATGTTGATGTGTCCAATTTAGAGCAAGTAAGCATTCAATCTGGACAAGAAGGCGTTGAAAATGGCCATTGTGTTGGTGGCAGCATTGATTTACAGGTTTCGCCGTCAAAATTTAACGACAACGGTTTAAAAACAAGTTTAGATGCTGGTTACGAAACCAATGGGAACTACAGAATTACCGGTTTAGACTTTGAATATTCCGGAAAGAAATTCTATTTCGATTCCGATGCTATTTTCCGTAAATCTGATAATTACGACGCAGGAGGCGCAAATGAAATATTGTATTCCCAATTTCAAAAGTACAACCTATCGTTACAAACAGGCTACAAACTATCTAGCGGTCAAACCTTAGAAACCAACATTATTTATGATAAAGCCACAGATGTTGGTTACCCTGCATTACCTATGGATGTTTCTTTGGCCGAAGCCCTAATAACTTCCATTACCCATAGCTATAAAAGCGATTCTACAACGATTAAATCATTAGAATCAAAGCTTTACTTCAACACCATAACCCATATTATGGATGATAGCAAACGTCCTGATGTACCTATACGAATGGACATGCCAGGGTGGAGTGACACTTATGGTTTTTACAGCAAAGCCACATTAAGAGAAAACAAACATAATCTACTACTAAATCTTAATGGATATTATAACAGGTCATTAGCTGAAATGACCATGTACCCTAACGACCCCAATCAGCCAGATATGTTCATGTACACATGGCCAGATATTAGAACCCTTTATACCGGCCTCTACGTTAAAGATAACATCGAATTAAATAAAAGAGAATCTGTTAGTGCCTCAGTAAGACTAGGATACCATCAAAACAAAATAGCTAAG
Organism: Seonamhaeicola sp.; assembly: GCF_028281565.1. Taxonomy (GTDB): domain Bacteria; phylum Bacteroidota; class Bacteroidia; order Flavobacteriales; family Flavobacteriaceae; genus Seonamhaeicola. The sequence continues at coordinate 33,663 of NZ_JANQJQ010000044.1, read as the reverse complement.
CAAACGGGATTGGAAAGCTTACAAATTTTTCATCCGGACATTAAGGATACAAAAAGCAGAGTTTTAATGAGTTTTTCCGGGAATTACACATTCGCTAAAGAAAGTTACAACGCCTCTTTTGGCATAGGTTATGGAGAACGAGCGCCATCTGTTAGTGAGGGTTATGGTTTCTTTTTATTCAATAGTTTTGATAATTATGACTATATAGGAAATCCAAACTTGAAAAATGAAAAAGCTATTGAACTAAACGCAAAAACTAACTTTAAATTTAAAAAACTAAAACTTGGTTTGGAGTCTTCTTTCTTTTACTTATCAAACTATATTATTGGTGAAATTGACGCCTCGGTAAGTTCCATGACTATTGGCGCCAATGGTGTAAGATTGTACACTGCTTTAGATAATGCTTCCATTTTCGATATTTATTTAAACACCGGATTTGAATTCTCAGATAAAGTAGTATTCAACAGTTCTATTGGATATAATTATGGCAAAGGCAGTAATGACCAAAATTTACCACTAATTAGCCCTTTTTCCTATTTAGCTGAAGTTAGCTATAACGCTCAAAAATTTAATGCTGCTTTACAACTAGAGGGCAATGGAAATCAAAGTAAATACAGTAGCTTTTATGGTGAAAACGAAACACCGGCATATGCTATTTTGAATCTCAACTTAGGAAACATTTTTTACATAAACTCCAATAAATTGGTGGTTAAATATGGTATTGAAAATATACTGGACACTAAATATTCAACCTATGCCGATTGGAACAATATTTACCGTCAGGGAAGAAATTTTTATATAAACACCTCTTTTGTGATTTTCTAAATTCCACCTTTATATTACAACCAAACCCTAACAAATGTCATGTTTTATGGCTTTTTCAATCCATACTTTTGAATTATTATAAAAAAGACAAAAATATCCTTTATTAAAATTTTACTATGAACTCAATAGAAAATAAAACGGTTGCCGAAGTGGTTGCCGAAAACATTAAAACCGCTCATGTATTTAAAAAATATGGTATAGATTTTTGCTGTGGTGGCGGCATAACCATAGAAAAGGCCTGTGAAAAAAAGCAATTGGATTATGAAACGCTTAAAAACGAACTTTTACAAGTTGATAAGGCTCCCAAAGCCTATGATTATAACTCCTGGAAGCTTGACTTTTTAATAGATCATATTATCAATGTGCATCACACGTATGTTGAAGCATCTATCCCTTTAATTCTTCAATACGCAAACAGAGTGGCTGAGGTACATGGGCACCATTACACTGAGGTGATTAAAATCAATCAACTATTTACAGAAGTAGCTAATGAACTGGCAGCGCATTTGAAGAAAGAAGAACTTGTGTTATTTCCGTACATTAAAAAATTGCTGAAGCTAAAAGCTGAAGGTGCTAATCTTAAAACACCTCCTTTTGGAAGCGTCAATAATCCTATTCAAATGATGGAAGAAGAGCATGAATCTGCAGGGGATGTTTTCAAAACCATTGCGCAGCTTACCAATAATTACACACCTCCTGAAGGGGCCTGTAATACCTTTAGGGCACTTTATGCCAAATTAGAAGAATTTGAACAGGACTTACATCAGCATATACATTTAGAGAATAATATTTTACACCAGAAAGCCAAACAACTGGAACTAAGTTTCCTATAAAAACCTAGCTATACAGAGGTGTTGTTTTAACCCGGTTAATAGCAATTGCGAAACCAGACTTTCTGCCATTCGCGCCTTAAGATTAAAAATGACACCTCATCGGCTAGTTTTACCAGATCATCACCATCAAGTGATTTTACTTCTTTTTCTGAAACATCAACTATATAAAGCAGGTTTAAATAATCTGTGAACTTTTCCTGAATAAGTTTATAAATAGTTTCATGAAGCAAAAGTTTTAGGCTTGAAGGCAAAATATCTTCATGAAAATCCAGATCTATATTAGCCAACAAAAAATCTTTATTAAGTTGGCGGATCAGCTTTTTATATAGATCCAACTGATTGGCTTCAATAATTAAATCGTCAAAAGTTACTGGAAGTTGCATTATACGGTTCTACGCATTAAGGTACGACCAAAATCTTTTAAAAGTTGCTTTCTGTCTTCAGAAATATGTAAGGTCTCTAAAATCGAAAACGCTTTATTGGTATAATCCTCAACAGCTTGCTTAGTGGCTTTCGCTGCACCGGATGACTTAAACAATTCTTTAACCACAAATACTTTTTCGTCTGTTTTATCAGTATCAATATTAAAAAGATGTATTAAGCGTTCCTGCTCTTTTTCAGAAGAAAACTCTAAGGCTTTTAGGTACAAATAGGTTTTTTTGTTCTCAATAATATCACCGCCTACTTGTTTACCAAAGGTCTCAGGATCACCAAAAGCATCCAGATAATCATCTTGCAATTGGAATGCAATGCCCAGGTTTCTACCAAATTCATAAATGGCATTTTGGTCTTTTTCTGAAGCTTTGGCAACTATAGCACCCATTTTCATAGCAGCACCCACCAAAACCGAGGTTTTATATTCAATCATCTTTAAATACTCGGGGATAGTAACATCATTACGGGTTTCAAAATCAACATCGTATTGCTGCCCTTCACAAACTTCAAGTGCCGTTTTACTGAATAACGCTGTTAATGCTTTAAAAGTTTCGGGCTCATAATTTTCGAATACCTGATATGCCATGATCAGCATAGCATCCCCCGATAAAATCCCCGTATTGGTATCCCATTTCTCATGCACCGTTTCCTTCCCCCGACGTAAAGGCGCGTCATCCATAATATCATCATGCACCAAAGTAAAGTTGTGAAATACCTCTACACCCAGAGCTGCATTAAGCGCATCTCTGTAATGACCTCCAAAAACATCAGCAGTCATTAGCGTTAAAACCGGTCGTAAACGTTTCCCCCCCAAATTCAAAATATACTGAATAGGATCATACAAACCCTTAGGTTCTTTTACTATGGAATACGCCTTTAAAAAAGTTAAAAATTCTTGCTGGTATTTTTCTATAGAAAGCATCAAACAAAAATAAATCAATTCAATTTATAAAAAAGCAATAAAGTAAACTAAGTGTTAAAAAAACGTAAAACTTTGGAAACTTTTTTTGTTTTTAAAGTTTCCAAAGTATATTTGCAGCCTGAAAATGAGAAAACAAATTATAAATAAAGCAGCAGAATTATTTTTAAACTTTGGGTTTAAAAGTGTAACAATGGATGATATAGCTAATGAAATGGCCATATCAAAAAAAACCATTTATGTGCATTTTGCCAACAAAACCAAATTGGTTGAGGCAGTAACTTTTACAATTTTTGAAAACGTCTGTGAAGGTATAGATGGCATTTGTAATACTTCGGCCAACCCCATTGAAGAGTTATACGATATCAAAATGTTTGTGCTGCACTATTTGAAAAACGAAAAAACATCACCACAATTTCAATTAAAAAAATACTATCCTAATATCTATAGTCAATTACGGGTTAAACAGTTTGACAAAATGTACGGTTCGGTAAAAGACAGTCTACAAAATGGTGTTGACACCGGATTATTTAGAAAGGCTATTGACGTAGATTTCATATCCAGGATGTATTTTAACGGTATGACCGGTATTAAGGATCAAACTATTTTCCCTTTGGAAATTTATGACATGGAGTACTTAATTGAAAGTTATTTAGAATATCACCTGAGAGCCATTGTTACCGATAAAGGCCTTGAAATATTGAACAAATTCATAAAATCAAATCAATCATAAAAATGAAGAACAAACTAATTTTATTTTTTAGTTTACTAAGCGGTCTTACGCTTTTTTCACAAGAAATAAGCCATAGCTTTTCTTTACAAAAAGCCATAGAATATGCTCTGGAAAACAACAGAAATATCAAGAATGCCGATTTAAGTATTCTTGCGGCTAAACAACAAGTTTGGGAAACCACAGCAAGAGGTTTGCCTCAAATTAGCGGTAATGTAGATTACACTTTTAATGTGGTAAGGCCCATTGAACCGGAACCGGATGATCCTTTTTCGTTCTTTTTCCCAAAACATCAGCTTACCCCAAGCGTTACGCTCAATCAATTAATTTTTGATGGTGGCTATATAGTAGGTTTACAATCTAATAAGGTATTCTTAGAAATTTCGCAGAATGCCAAAGACAAAACCGTAAACACTATTGAAACCAATGTTATAAATGCCTATAACAATGCCTTGTTAACTAAAGAAAGTATTGAAATTACCAAAAATAACATCAGGGTATTATCTGATAATCTGGAAGAAACCAAAAAGATATTTGAAAATGGATTGACCGAAGAAGAAGATGTGGAGCAATTGCAATTAACACTTTCCGGTCTGCAAAACAACCTCAGAAGCTTAGAAACACTTTCTGATATTTCTAAAGGTTATTTAAAGATTTTATTAGGTATAGACCAAAATGAAACTATTGAATTAACGGACTCACTGGAATCTCTCATAGTTGAGAACATTTCCTTGAATTTGATAAGCAACAGCCATCCTGTAAGCAACAATATTGACTACAAAATTGCTGCCAATGATGCCGAAAGTAAAAGACTGGAATATAAATTGGAAAAGTCGGAACAACTACCAAAAATTAACGCTTTTGTTAGTTCTAATTACCTGGGCATTTCAGAATCGTTTGCCACGTTTACAAAGCCGGAACAACCCTGGTTTTTCTCAACCGCCACAGGGCTTAAAATTACCTTTCCAATTTTTAGCTCTTTTGGAAAAAAAGCTAAAAGACAAAGGGCTAAGATAGAATGGGATAAGGCGAAGAACAATTTAATAGATACCGAAAATCAGTTATCCATTGAGTTTAAAAACGCTAAAAACGAATATCAATTGGCTATTGATACCTATGATAACAAACAAAAGAATTTGGCACTGGCCGAAAAAATAGAAAGGAAAAACACAATTAAATATAAAGAAGGTATAGCCAGTAGTTTTGACTTAAGACAAGCGCAAACCCAATTATACAGTAGTCAACAAGAATACCTGCAGTCTATTATTGATGTGATCAACAAAAAAGCAGCACTAAAAAACTTATTAAATATTAAAAATTAACCCATCATGAAACATCCCAACTCAAATTTTATTAAAACAAATGTAAAATTATTTGGATGTTACATAGGTCCTTTGAAAAAACAATAAACACCGTCATTATGAAATATATTTATTTAACCGTAATAAGCGCCATAATACTAACATCTTGTGGTGGAGATAAGAATAAATCTGTTGAAGATATCATTTCTTCTAATGATATCTCAGCGATCAGAAAAAAGAAATCGGAACTGGAAATAACACATAAGGAACTGGGTTCTGAGATCAAGCAATTGGAAGATAAGATCAAGGAGTTAGACCCTCAGCAAAAAATTCCACTGGTTACAACATTTAAAGCCGAAGAGCAGGTGTTCTCTCACTTTGTTGAATTGCAAGGGAACGTAAGCACCAAACAAAACGTAGTTATTAATGCCGAATATGGAGGCATCTTAACCAAAGTTTATGTTAAAGAAGGACAACTGGTAAGAAAAGGGCAATTATTAGCTAGAATTGATGATGGTGGATTAAGTCAACAGTTAACCCAGCTAGAAATACAAACCGGATTAGCTAAAACTACCTATGAACGTCAGGAGCGCTTATGGGATCAAAAAATTGGCAGTGAGCTACAGTATTTACAAGCCAAAGCCACTTATGAAGCCCAGCTTCAGGCTACCAAACAATTGAAACAGCAAATTGCGAAGACGGCCGTTACGGCACCTTTTACGGGAACCATAGATGATATCATTACAGACCAGGGTACGGTTGTTGCCCCGGGGCAATCGGCGCTTTTCAGAATAGTGAACTTAAAAGACATGTATATAGAAACCGATGTTCCGGAACGCTATATCTCAAGTATCACATCGGGCAAGGATGTGAAGGTGGAGTTTCCTATTCTTGGAAAATCAATAGACACTAAAATTCGTCAGGCAGGAAACTTTATAAATCCGGCCAACAGAACCTTCAAAATTCAGGTACCTATTTCAAATCAGAATGGAGATATTAAGCCTAATTTGACAGCTAAACTTAAGATAAACGATTACACAAGTAACAACGCGATTTTAATTCCGCTAAGCATCATTTCAGAAAATGCCGATGGGGATCAATATGTGTACACCATTGCCGATAAAAATGGCGATAAGGCCAAAGTAAAACGTGTTATTATCACCCCTGGAAAAACCCAGGGCGACCACATTGAAGTGTTATCCGGTTTAAGCAACAACATGGAGATCATTGAAGAAGGCGCCAGAAGCGTAAAGGACGGACAGGAAGTTAAGATTCTTGATTTAGATGCTGCGTAATTAAAAAGACTAAAATCTAATGAGCAAAAAGAAAAACAATAAAAAAGTAGATAAGGAATTTGGCCTGTCGTCATGGGCCATTGGCAACAAAACAACCATGTATGTTTTAATTGCCGTTATCCTTATGCTGGGTGCCAGTGCGTATTTTGGAATGCCCAGAGAGAACTTCCCTGAAATTAAGGAAACTAAAATCTATATAAGTTCGGTGTATCCGGGAAACACGGCCGAAGATATTGAGAAACTTATCACCGACCCTATTGAGGACCGTCTTAAAACAGTGAGTAATGTAGTTGAAATTACCTCAACTTCACAGGAAGATTACTCCATTGTTGTGGTTGAATTTGATGAAAATATCACGGTAGAATCCGCAAAACAAAAAGTAAAAGACGAAGTTGATTCTGAAACTGCCAGTGAGGACTGGCCAACATTTAACGGGGCGAAAGTAGAACCCAATGTGTTCGATTTAAGTATGTCTGAAGAAATGCCAATTCTGAATATCAACATCTCCGGAGACTATCCTGTTGACAAATTAAAAGAATACGGCGAGTACCTTGAAGATGAAATTGAGGGTCTTTTAGAAATCAAACAAGTTGATATCCGAGGAGCTCAGGATAAAGAAGTGGAAGTGGCTGTAGACATTTATAAAATGATGGCTGCCCAGGTAAGCTTTGATGATGTTATAAACACCATTAGCAGGGAGAATATGACCATGTCTGCCGGGAATTTGATTGCCAGCGGGCAACGTAGAACCATTAGAGTTATAGGCGAAATTGAAACACCCGCCGAACTGGAAAATTTTGTTGTTAAATCTGAAAATGACAATTCTATTTACCTGAAAGACATTGCCAAAGTATATTTTAAAGAAGAAGACAAAACCACTTATGCACGTGAATTTGGACACCCGGTAGTAATGCTGGATGTTAAAAAACGGGCCGGTAAAAATATGGTAGCGGCAGCAGAACAGGTACAGGATATTGTTGATAAAGCCGTTGAGGATGTTTTTCCTCCTGATTTACAGATTAGTATCTCAAACGACCAGTCTTCAAAAACCATTGGGCAGGTTGACGATTTAGTAAACAATATCATCTTTGGTATCATACTGGTAGTAACTGTATTAATGTTCTTTTTAGGGTTTAAGAATGCCTTATTTGTTGGGTTTGCCATCCCGATGTCTATGTTCATGTCTCTTATGATATTGAGTTTTATGGGCTTCACAATGAATACCATGATCTTATTCGGACTCATTATGGGACTTGGAATGCTGGTAGATAATGGTATTGTGCTGGTGGAGAACGTGTACCGTCTCATGAGTGAAGAAGGCCTGACCCGAATTCAGGCTGCCAAAAAAGGCATTGGTGAAATTGCCTTCCCAATTATTATTTCTACTGCAACTACGGTAGCGGCGTTTATTCCTTTAGGCATGTGGCCGGGCGTTATGGGTGAGTTTATGATATACTTTCCAAAAACCTTAGGAGTCGTTCTTGGTTCGTCTTTATTTGTTGCTATCTTTTTTAATTCGGTACTGGTATCCCGCTATATGACTACCGAAGACAAAGAAATGCCACTAAAAAACATTATCAGACTATCTATTATTGTAGGCGGTATAGGCTTATTGATATTATTGGCCGGAGGAAGTACCCGTGGTTTAGGTTCTGTGATGATGTTTACCGTAGTATTACTATGGATATACAGGTTATTCCTTAGAAATTGGGCTAACGGGTTTCAAAATCATATCCTTCCAAAATGGGAAGCTTTTTATGAAAGAATGCTTCGCGGTGCTTTTAAAGGACGCTGGCCAATCGTAATTTCAGTAGGTACGTTTGCTCTACTTATTTTAGCCTTTATGGGATTTGGAATGTCGGTTGGAAGTCAACGAACCAAGGTGGAGTTCTTCCCCGATAATACACCAAACCAAATCATTGTATATGTAGAATATCCTGAAGGAACAGATATTAAGAAAACCAATGTCATCACCAAAGAAATTGAAAAGCAGGTTTATGATATCATAAACGGTTCTGAATATATGGATGGTGATTTTAATTTCTTAACCGAAAGTGCTGTTTCCCAAGTTGGTGAAGGTGCCGGAAATCCGCAAACCGATGGTGGTTCGCAGGCCGAAATGCCGCATAGAAGCAAAATTACGGCTACCATGCGAGAATATAAATTTCGCGAAGGTGCCGATAGTAATGACCTTCTTAAACAAGTTCAGGAAAATTTAAAGGACATTTATCCTGGTGTGGCTATTTCCGTGGAAAAAGACCCTATTGGACCTCCGGTTGGCTATCCTATTAATATTGAGTTAGAAGGCGATGATTATGGTGAATTAATTGCCACTGCCGAAAAGATGCGCGACTTTATCAACTCCAAAAACATTCAGGGTATTGATGAGTTAAAGATAGATGTAAACAAATCGAAACCCTCCATGCAGGTCATTGTTGACAGGAAAAAAGCAGGTGAACTTGGTGTGAATGCCGGTCAGGTTGGTCAACAATTACGTAATTCTATTTTCGGGGCTAAAGCCGGGATCTATAAAGAAGACGGTGAAGATTACGATATTTATGTTCGTTTCAATGAAGCCAACAGATACAATACCAGTGCGCTTTTTAACCAAAAGATCACGTTCAGGGATATGGCATCCGGCCAAATTAAAGAGATCCCTGTTTCTGCTGTTGCGAACCAAAGCAATACATCCGGATACAGTGCTATCAAACACAGGGATGTTAAACGGGTTGTTACATTATATTCAGCATTAGCTCCCGGATTTACTGACGCTGCGGCCATTGTGTCTCAAATTCAGAATGAAATGGAAACCTTCGATGAAAAACCGGCGACAGTTAAAGTAGATTATACAGGCCAAATTGAAGAGCAGGCAAAACAAATGAGCTTTTTAATGGGAGCGTTTTTTGCAGGATTAGGGCTTATATTCTTCCTGTTAATATTCCAGTTCAATTCGGTGTCAAAACCTGCTATCATTATGTTAGCGATCTTCCTGAGTTTAATTGGTGTGTTTGGCGGATTAATCATCACCGGAAAACCTTTCGTAATTATGATGACCATGATGGGTATTATTTCCCTTGCCGGTATTGTGGTAAACAACGGTGTGGTACTTCTGGATTACACGCAACTGTTAATTGACAGGAGAAAAGTAAAATTAAACCTGGAAGACGACACATATTTGCAAACAGATGATCTCATAGAAGCCATTGTTAAAGGTGGTAAAGCACGTTTACGTCCGGTATTGTTAACGGCCATAACCACTATTTTAGGTTTGATCCCACTGGCAACCGGTTTAAATATCAACTTCTTTACGCTCTTTAGCGATTTTAATCCGAACGTTTATGTGGGTGGTGATAACGTAATTTTCTGGGGGCCATTGGCATGGACCGTTATTTACGGGCTTATTATAGCGACCTTCTTAACCCTAATTGTGGTACCCATACTATTCTATTTGGTGACTAAGCTGAAAATGCGATTATTTAAAGACAGAACCGTTCAATCTGAAGTCGTGGTTGAACAACAAGTGTTTAGTATGGATAAAAGATTGGAAGAGGTTTAATTTTAGTGACTAATTTAATTAATAGAAAAGAGCCACAAAATGTGGCTCTTTTTATTTTGACAAAGTCATTCTGTCCCGATAGCTATCGGGATTCAGAATCTCATACAAATAACACCATAATATTCTAACAAATTCAATCGTAAAATAGTAACTTAATCACTAAATTTGCACTTCAATTTTTACAAACATGTACAGAAGTCATAATTGTGGTGAATTAAGGGCTGCAAATATAAATGAAGAAGTTACCCTGGCCGGATGGGTACAAAAATCTCGTGATAAAGGATTTATTGTTTGGGTAGATTTACGAGATCGTTACGGCATTACCCAATTGGTTTTTGATGAAGAACGCACCTCAAAAGATATGATGATCCAGGCTCAAAACCTTGGGCGCGAGTTTGTAATTCAGGTTAAAGGAACTGTTATAGAACGTGCTTCTAAAAACCCGAACATTCCAACCGGTGATATTGAGCTTTTGGTATCTGAATTGAACCTTCTTAATGAAGCCATTTTACCACCCTTCACTATAGAAGATGACACCGATGGTGGCGAAGAATTGCGCATGAAGTATCGTTATTTGGATATTCGCCGTAATCCCGTAAGAGAAAGTCTGATCTTCAGGCATAAGGTAACCCAGGAAGTCCGAAACTATCTGTCAGGCGAAGGGTTCATTGAAGTTGAAACGCCTTATTTAATTAAATCAACACCTGAAGGCGCCCGTGATTTTGTTGTGCCTTCCAGGATGAATAAAGGGGAGTTTTATGCCCTACCCCAATCCCCACAAACCTTTAAGCAATTGCTTATGGTAGGCGGAATGGACAAATATTTTCAGATCGTAAAATGTTTTAGAGACGAGGATTTACGTGCTGACAGACAACCGGAGTTTACGCAGATAGACTGTGAAATGGCGTTTATTGAACAGGAAGATATTTTAAATGCTTTTGAAGGATTAACACGTCATTTATTAAAAGAAGTGAACGGTGTTGAAGTTGATAAATTCCCAAGATTACTTTATGACGACGCGATTCGTTTGTACGGAAATGACAAACCTGACATTCGTTTCGGAATGGCGTTTGGCGAGTTAAACGACGTGGCTCAACATAAAGATTTTAACGTCTTTAACAAGGCTGAATTGGTTGTTGGTATTGCGGTTCCGGGAGGAAACAGCTATACTCGTAAAGAAATTGACAAATTGATCGATTGGGTGAAGCGTCCGCAAATAGGTGCTTTGGGAATGGTATACTGCCGTTGTAACGACGATGGTTCGTTTAAATCCTCGGTAGATAAATTTTACGATCAGGACGATTTAGCTCAATGGGCGAAAGTGACTGGTGCTAAAGCGGGTGATTTAATCTGTGTACTTTCCGGAGATACCGATAAAGTAAGAACACAATTAAGCGCCTTACGTATGGAATTGGCAGAACGTTTAGGCTTACGTAAACCGGATGAATTTGCCCCTCTTTGGATATTGGATTTTCCATTGTTGGAATGGGACGAAGAAACAGAACGTTATCATGCGATGCACCATCCGTTCACTTCGCCAAAACCGGGACAAATTGATTTATTAAAAACCGATCCGGGTGCCGTTAAGGCCAATGCTTACGACCTGGTATTGAATGGTAATGAAATTGGCGGTGGTTCCATAAGAATTCACGATAAGCAAACACAAGCCTTAATGTTTGATTATTTAGGATTTACCGAAGAAGAAGCGAAGGCCCAATTCGGGTTCCTAATGGATGCGTTCCAATACGGTGCGCCACCACATGGAGGATTAGCCTTTGGATTGGACAGATTGGTAGCCATTTTAGGAGGACAGGAAACTATAAGAGATTTTATTGCGTTCCCAAAAAATAACTCAGGACGCGATGTCATGATTGATGCACCAGCGCCAATTGATGATGAACAATTAGAAGAATTAAGTTTGAAACTTAACTTAAAATCATAATCTTTAAAATCCTGCCCTGTGCGGGATTTTTTATTAATTTTAATTGAAGATCCGATTTGTACTATAAGTATGTATTTTGTCATTCCGAATTTATTTCGGAATCTCATAATTCGAATAGCCAAAGTTTTAAAAAAAGAACCTGAAACAAGTTCAGGTTGACAAATAAACCTTGTTTATGGTAAATTGTGGACAATCAAAATTTTAAAAATGCCTTTAAAAGCTAAAAGTCTTTTACGTAAATTTTTAATCTGGAAATACAAGCATATTTCTCAACGTCAATTTATTTACATGCTTAGCATTCTGGTTGGTTTTCTGGCAGGAATCGGCACTGTTGTCCTTAAAAACCTTACTTATTATATTGGGCATTTATTCAACTTATATATTTTTAAAGATTTCCAAAGTACCCTGTACTTTGTGCTACCGATTATTGGGCTTTTACTGGTTTATATTATTAAACAAACCTGGCTCAAAAAGCATATTGGCCACGGTATTTCAACCACCTTACATGCCATCTCAAAACTTAACGGGATCATTCCAAGATATAATATTTACGCGGCACTAATTACGGCACCTTTAACAGCCGGTTTTGGTGGATCTGTTGGATTGCAAGGACCGGCAGTAAGTGTAGGGTCTGCTTTAGGATCTAACGCAGCACGTCTCTTTCATATGAATACAAAAACACGTATGCTTTTAATAGGTTGTGCTGCTGCAGGAGCCATGGCCTCCATGTTTAAAGCACCCATTGCTGCTATTGTATTTGCCATTGAGATCTTTAGTTTGGATATTGCTTTCGCTTCATTAGTACCGTTACTTTTAGCATCGGTTTCAGCCGTTGTTACTTCTTATTTCTTTTTAGGGACTGACGTTTTACTTCGTTTTGAATTAATAGACAAATTTGAAATTAATGATATTGCCTTTTACGTTGTTTTAGGTTTGGTTACAGGCCATATGTCTGTTTACTTTTCAAAAGTATTTTTCAGCATTACTAACTTTTTCAAATCTTTTGAAAGTAGGGCTAAACGGCTTTTAATAGGTGGCTTAGCCATAGGCACTATGCTTTATATGATTCCGCCACTTTACGGTGAGGGTTATGGTATTATGAATAACCTGCTAAAAGGAGACCATATAGCTGCCATTGGAAATACACCTTTCAATTTTGATCTGGACAATATCTGGATCGTTATCGCACTTCTTTTCGGTATTACGCTATTCAAAGCTATTGCCATGACAACTACGTTTGGAGCCGGTGGGGTTGGTGGTGTTTTTATCCCAACATTGGTTATGGGTAGTGCCCTGGGTAATGCCTTTGCTAAAGTGATAAACAATATTGGATTTGGTTTCCAGGTTTCAGAATCTAACTTCACCCTTATTGGAATGACCGGTTTGATGGCAGGTGTTTTACATGCACCGTTAACAGCCATTTTCTTAATTGCGGAAATAACAGGCGGTTATGAATTGTTTGTGCCTCTAATGTTGGTGTCTGCTATTTCGTTTGCTATTACCAAATACTATGTTTCCCATTCCGTGTATACTTTGAAACTGGCAAAACGTGGCGAATTAATCACCCATAATAAAGATCAAAATGTACTGATGATGCTGGAAATTGACAAAGTGATTGAAACCAACTTTGTAATTCTTACTCCGGATATGACCTTAGGTGATATTTTAAAAAATGCCGTAGCAAAATCTTCCAGAAATCACTTCCCCGTGGTGAATGAAGCACACGAATTCTTAGGTGTGATCCGTTTAGATGATATCAGACATATGATGTTCAATACGGATCTCTATGACAAAGTGTATGCCGATAGTTTAATGCATGCCGATGCCGGTATCATTAATTATGAAGAGGACTCCATGAATGATATTATGATGACATTCAAAACCAGTGGTGCATGGAATTTGCCCGTTATTAAAAATGGCAAATATTACGGTTACATATCGAAATCAAAACTGCTTACGGCTTATCGTCGACAATTAATTAATGTAACACAGTAAGCTATGAAGTACATCATCCTCATATTATTTTTAGCATCTGCAGGCTTAATTATTGCCGGATTTGCTTCCAATGCAGAAAATGCGCAAAAACTTATTGGCTTTGGGGTAGTCGGTTTGTTCGTGGTGGTTTTTCCTTTGTTTTCTTATTACCGTTGGAAGGACAAAAACTTAAAAGATTACATGCTGACCAAAGAGAATTTGGATAAGATGCGGGAGTCTCAGAAGGAGAAAAAGCACTAATATTACATGTTCTAATATCTTACCCCCTGAAACACAATTTGAGAGCACTTCGACTGCGCTCAGTGTGACACCTTAATAATTAGAGACCCTGAAATAAACTCAGGGTGACACTTCATAGTGTCAATTCAAGTTTCGCTTTATTATAAAAAAGCGTTTTAATAAATCGCTGGCTTCATCAGCTAGAACACCGCCCTCCATGACGGTTTTAGGATGCAGCTTGGTTTTTAAATTAATACAACCGCGTTCTAAGTCTCTGGCTCCATAAACAATTTTTGAGATTTGGCTCCAGTACAAGGCGCCGGCACACATCTGGCAAGGTTCTAAAGTCACATACAGCGTGCATTTTTGAAGATACTTCCCGCCTAAAAAATTAGCGGCTGCGGTAATGGCCTGCATTTCGGCATGCGCTGTGACATCATTTAAGGTTTCGGTTAAATTATGTCCGCGGGCAATGATCTTATCATCAATGACTATAACCGCCCCTACAGGAATTTCGCCTTTATCAAAAGCTATTTCTGCTTCCTGTAAAGCCTTCCGCATAAAATAAGCATCGTCAAAAATGTTGTCCATAGAAGCAAAAGTACACGATTTCAAATGATTCCAAATGTTTCGGCAAGAAGTTTGATGAAAAATTAGAAATCACTACCATCATGAAAAAATACTATTCTATTAAAATTCCGGAGCCCTGTCATGAAGATTGGCGAACTATGACACCAAAAGAAAAAGGGCGCTATTGTGATTCCTGTGCCAAAACAGTTATTGACTTCACCAAAATGAGCACATTTGAAATCCAGGATTTCATTCATCAAAATAAAGGAACTCGTATTTGTGGTCATTTTAAACAAACGCAATTAGATAGTGTTAATATTCACATCCCTTCACAGGTTCTGGAAAAACAACATAGCTTTCACAAACTGTTTTTACTCGTTTTGTTAATTGCCATGGGGACAAGTTTGATGAACTGTTCTGGCAAAAATGGCAACAAACAAAAAATAGATAGTATTGAAGTAATAGACTCCATTGATAAAAAAACCATTGACGTTTTAGGAAATTTACCTAAGGTTGAACAAATAGATTCCTTGCTGAAAAAAGATTGCAACCCTATTTCTAAAAAGGATGAAATTATTGAAGTTCCAATTGATGGTGAATTAGTTATTGAAACTGTTGGAGATATTGATTATAAAGAAAACCCTACCAGTAAAATTGACTCAATCACAACTATAGAACCACCCACAGTTGAAGGTGAAGTAGTTATAGGGTTTATTGTAGCTGATCCTCCTGAGTTTAAAGACACTCCTAAAAATTTATCTGTTCAGAAGAAGAAAGACTATTTTCAGGAGCGTGTTTCTAAGTTTGTTTCTGAAAACTTTAATAAAAACGTCTGTCTGGAATTAGATGGGAAACAAAAAATAATCACACAATTCAAAATTGACACAACTGGTCAAGTTGTTGAGATTAAAGCCAGAGCACCGCATCCCGCCCTGGAAAAAGAAGCAAAAAGGGTCATTAATCTTTTGCCACTGTTTATTCCTGCTAAACAAAGAGGTAAACCAACAAAAATGGTTTATAGTTTACCAATTGTTTTTCAAGCAGAAGAATAATAAAACTTGTACTTTTGCCAAGTGCAAAAACAATTATTAACACATATTAATTCACCAAAAGATCTGCGTCTTTTAAAGCAGGAAGAACTCCCTGAGCTTGCCAAAGAACTTCGCCATTTTATAATCAACATCGTAGCTACTAAAGAAGGGCATTTAGGGGCCAGTTTGGGCGTGGTTGAATTGACCATTGCATTACATTATGTATTTAACACCCCTGAAGATCTATTGGTTTGGGATGTTGGCCATCAGGCGTACGGGCATAAAATTTTAACCGGGCGAAAAAATATATTTGACACCAACAGGCAATTAGGCGGTATTAGCGGCTTCCCGAAGCGGGAAGAAAGTGATTATGATACGTTTGGTGTCGGCCATTCTTCAACGTCTATTTCAGCAACCTTGGGAATGGCCATTGCTTCAAAACTAAAGGGTGAAAACAAGCATCACATAGCCGTCATTGGAGATGCCTCCATAGCCAGCGGGATGGCCTTTGAGGGGTTGAACCATGCTGGAGTCACTGAAGTAAACCTATTGGTCATTTTAAACGACAACGCCATTGGTATCGACCCAAGTGTTGGGGCTTTGAAGCAATATTTAACCAACGTCAAAAAAGGCACTCAAAAACGCAATAATATTATTGAGGCTCTGAATTTTGACTATTCAGGCCCTATTGATGGTCATGATATTAATACCATCATTTCGGAATTGGAACGATTGAAAACTGTTAAGGGTCCAAAACTGTTGCATGTTATAACCACCAAAGGCAAAGGATTAAAACAGGCCGAAAAAGACCAGGTTAAATACCATGCTCCGGGAAAGTTCAATGCTGAAACTGGGGACTTATTACCAAAAACTACTTCCAGTGAACCACCCAAATACCAGGATGTTTTTGGACACACCATTGTTGAGCTGGCTAAACAAAATAAAAAGATTGTGGGTATTACACCCGCTATGCCTACCGGAAGTTCTTTAAAATTTATGATGGAAGAAATTCCCGAACGCGCCTTCGATGTTGGTATAGCCGAACAACATGCCGTTACTTTAGCTGCCGGTATGGCCACCCGGGGGTTGATCCCTTTTTGTAACATCTACTCTACCTTTTTGCAGCGAGCTTATGACCAGGTGATCCACGATGTGGCGTTACAAAAACTACCGGTTATTTTTTGTTTGGACCGGTCCGGGTTGGTAGGAGAAGATGGCGCTACACATCACGGTGTTTTTGATTTGGCTTATTTACGGTGTATCCCCAACCTTATTATTTTTGCTCCTCGAAACGAAATGGAGTTGCGTAACATCATGTACACCGCTCAGCTAGGTTTGGAGCACCCTATAGCTATTCGTTACCCCAGAGGCAGAGGTATTACATTGGATTGGAAACAGCCGTTTGAAACTATTGAAACAGGTCAAGGCATTCAGTTAAAACAAGGCGAAAACACAGCCGTACTTAGCATTGGGGCTATTGCAAAAAATGTCACTGAAGCTATTAAAGATATAGCCGTTTCTCATTACGATATGCGCTTTATAAAACCTTTGGATGAAAGCTTACTTCACAAAATATTCAAAACATATAATACTGTTGTTACTGTTGAAGATGGCACTGTTAAAGGAGGGTTTGGAAGTGCTGTTTTAGAATTTGCTTCAGAACATCATTATAAAAACACTATTAAAGTACTTGGTGTACCGGATCATTTCGTAGAACACGGTAAAGTTGGAGAGCTCCAAAAACTGGTTGGCTTAGATTCAGAAAGTATCAAAACGACCATCCTGTCAACATCCTAAAAAGTCACACCTTCAATAGTTTTAAAGTTTAAAATAGCCTTGCTGTCAGACAACAATGATACATAATGACAAACGGCTAATAACCGGTCATATAAATGGTCGCTTGAAAAATTAATGGTCTTGGGTAATCGTTTTAAAATAAGTCTATCATAATTTGAAGCGGTTCCGTTAAAATTATTATTTACGGCACCAGTATATATACCCAGCAATTTATTGATGATCTGATATCCTGAAATCTCTTTATCAATGACCTCTTCAGACTGATAAATATTCTCAACACTGATCTTTATAATATCCTTTATTTGGGCTTCATATTTACTTTTATCCAACAGGGCACAATCAAAAGTACCATCTAAAATGGCTTCTTCATACTTCATGAAGATATCTACCGCTTCGTCAATAAGTGTTCCAATAGCCAAAGCGCGTAAATAGCCAATCCTATCCTGTTTATTAGACAACGCATAATAATTTTCAGGTATAATTTTATCCCTGATTATTTTAGATAAATACTCTAATGCAAACTCTTCTTGTATAAGCCCCAGATTAATCCCATCTTCAAAGTCGATAATCGTGTAACAAATATCATCAGCGGCCTCTACTAAAAAAGCCAATGGATGTCTTGAAAAACTAAGGTAACTTTCACTTCGCTTTAACAAACCTAAATCTTGCGCCACGTTTTCAAACGTCTCTTTGTCCGATTGAAAAAACCCATATTTTTTATCGGCAATATGGCTGGTAGGTTTTTTGGGCAATGATTCCTTTGGGTATTTCATAAAAGTTCCCAAAGTAGCATAGCTTAATCGGAGTTTGTTTTCAGTAATAATCCTAAACCCGTTGGCATTTCCTTCAAAATCACATAGATCCTGGTATTCTTTATCTGTTAGGTGCTCTTTATATGTTAAACCATCACCCGTTTTAAAAAACTCACCAATGGCTTTTTCCCCTGAGTGTCCAAACGGTGGGTTTCCAATGTCATGCGCCAAAGCTGCCGCAGCTACTATAGCTCCAAAATCATTTACCTGATACCCGTGAACTTCTCTAAGATGCGGATATTTTTCTAAAATTTTTTGTCCGACCTTACGTCCTAAAGAACGTCCTACAACGCTCACCTCTAAACTGTGTGTCAGGCGGGTATGAACAAAATCGGTTTGCGACAAAGGAATCACCTGCGTTTTATCTTGCAGGCTTCTAAACTGTGATGAAAAGATGATCCTGTCATAGTCAACCTCAAACCCAACACGGGTTTCATCTTGTTCTTTACGTAATCTTTTATTAGTATCGCCAAAGCGTTTTAAGGAAAGTAATTGCTCCCAGTTCATAGTATTCATTTAAAGCCTCGGCAAGATAACCAAATTCAATAAAAATAAAACCCAAAATCTCTTAACATTAAGGTAACGTAAAAATGAAATACCATTAACAATTACGTAACACTAAAAACTGAATAAAGTCGGTAATTTGCAGCACTTGATTTCCATTGAACTAATGAAACACTTTTTAGCTTTATTTTTTCTTTTATTTGTCTCGGTTTCCTTTGCTCAAAACACAGGCTTAATTGTTGGTAAAGTACTAGATAAAGAACTAGGCAATACGCCTTTAGCATTTGCTAATGTTTCAGTTAAAGGAACATCTATTAATGCTACTTCCGATGTCTCAGGCATGTTTCTTTTTGAAAACCTAAAAGACGGCAGTTACACGTTGGTTTGTAATTTTCCGGGTTATGAAACTAAAGAGATTAATGTAAAGGTTGATTCTGTAAATCCTACGGAAATTAAATTGTCATTAAACGCATTTACCCTGGCTCAGATCGAAACCGCCTCTGTTGAAAGTCCGTCTGAAGAGAAAGTGCTTAAACAAACGACTTCACTTAATTAGTATTAGCTAATTTTTACTTTCTAAAACCCTAAATGAAACTTTTAGGGCCTTAATATGATATGTTATGATTTGGCGTTAAAAGTTAAAGTTGTAAGTCTTGAAATACAAATACTTTAAATGTTAACAAATTGTTTCTAAAGCCCCGAAAAGCCCTTCTTTTCATAACATTAGCATAACTCTTTTATTACCGTTCTTTAATCTATAGGTAACACGGTATTTACATTATGTGCATTTCTTTGCAGCATAAAACTGATTAAAAAAATTATCTAAAATTTAAACACGATGAAAAAAATATTTTTAACTCTTTTAATAGCATCTACTTTAGTATTTACAGGATGTTTTAAAGATGATGACACACCTATAATTATAGAAGAAGTAACTATAATTAATGAAGGAGGAGGAACTAATACTCCTGGAGGAACGCAAATTGTTCCGGTTACTGGTGCTCTTACCACTGATGTAACGTGGACAAACGATAAAATATATGAATTAAACCAAAAGGTTGTTGTAGAAAGCGGTGTTACATTAACCATCAACCCGGGTACTATTATTAAAGGTACCAGAGGTACAGGTTCTTTGGCTTCTGCTTTAATCATAGCAAGAGGTGGAAAAATAAACGCAGTAGGTACTGCCGAAAGCCCTATTATCTTTACGTCTGAAGATGACAACATTGACGTAGGTGAAACTGCCGGTACAAACTTAGATGAAAATAACAGAGGGCTTTGGGGTGGTTTAATCATTCTTGGTAATGCCCCTTGTTCTTTAAAAGGGGATTTAACTGAAATTCAAATTGAAGGCATTCCTGCAGATGATACGTTTGGCCTGTATGGCGGAACTGTTGCTGATGATGATTCTGGTGTTTTAAAATATGTTTCTATCCGTCACGGAGGTGCTCTAATTGGAGAAGGAAACGAAATTAACGGACTAACTTTAGGAGGTGTAGGTAACAAAACTGTTATTGACAATGTTGAAGTTGTTGCCAATGTTGATGATGGTATCGAGTTCTTCGGTGGTACTGTAAACGCTTCTAACCTATTAGTATGGGCGCAAGGTGATGACGGATTAGATATCGACCAGGCTTACTCCGGAACTATTGACAATGCTGTAGTAGTGTTAGGTGATGTTTCTGACCACGCCTTGGAAATTGATGGTAGAGAAGGAACTGCTACCGGATCTTTTACTTTAACTAACGTCACTTTAATTGGTAATGAAAATACTTCTAAAGGGGAGTATGCTGATTATAGAAGTAAAGCTACAGGTACCACTTCTAATGTGTTCGCTAAAGGCTTTAAAGCCAGTTCTGATGTTGAGTTAGATAACAACGGCGTATCTCAAAACTTCTTAGATGGTAACATTGTTTTTTCTAACTGGCAAGTAGTTGGGTTTGACAATAATATATTTGTTGAAAAAGTAGGTTGCGTTCAAAATTGCGATGATTCTGATGAGAGTAACGATGTAGATGAGGATAAAATTATCCTTAACCCATCTTTTACTGAAAGAGCTGCCGACTGGACGACTCAAGTTACAGAAGGTTCTCAAACTGTTGGAGCTAATACGGCTAACTTAAGCTGGACCTATGCCAATGAAGCAGGTGGTTTAGGATTCTAAAAACACTTTGTAATAAATGTAAAATACTACTGTTCGCTAATATGTGAGCAGTAGTTTTCAAATTATATTATGAAATGAGAACAAACAAGTTTAATTTTTTGAATTACAACCTAAATAATTAAAGTTTTTGTGCGAAAGCGAAGCGGTTGATCAAAGCATTAAATTTTTATTTGTTTGATATTGAAAAATAAAAATTTCAAAATTGATGAAAAATATTTATATAGTTTTTATACTATTTGTTTTAGGTTCTTTTTTTAGCACCGTCAATGCTCAAACCGGTATTTTGGCCGGAAATGTTCTTGATGGTGAATACAACAATGAACCCATGGCGTTTGCCAATATATTAATTAAAAGAACTACTAGCGGTACCACGTCTGATTTTGACGGTAAGTATCAATTAGAGTTAGATGCGGGTACTTACACTGTAGTCTTCTCTTTTGTTGGTTACGAAACCAAAGAAATCAGTGACGTAGTAATTAAAGCCGGACAGGTTACGGATTTAGACGTTACATTGTCTTCAAACTCATTAGATGAGGTTGTAATTACTACCAGTATTAAGAGGAACACTGAGAGTGCAGTATTAGACATTCAAAAGAAGTCTG
Source organism: Seonamhaeicola sp. (assembly GCF_028281565.1). Lineage (GTDB taxonomy): Bacteria > Bacteroidota > Bacteroidia > Flavobacteriales > Flavobacteriaceae > Seonamhaeicola. The sequence continues at coordinate 12,133 of NZ_JANQJQ010000044.1, read as the reverse complement.
TTACCCTTTTAGATGGGTTATCGGCTCAAAGTATTAAATCCAGTGGAGCAGGGAACTTGGCAAGTGCTGTAAAAAGTGTGCCTGGTGTTTCTGTAGAAGGAGGAAAATATGTCTATGTTAGAGGTTTAGGTGACCGTTATACCAAATCAACTTTAAATGGTGTTGATATTCCCGGTTTAGATCCGGACAGAAACACTATTCAAATGGATATCTTCCCTACTAATATATTGGATAACATTATAGTAGTTAAATCTGCTGCTGCAGAATACCCTGCTGACTTTACAGGGGGTGTGGTTGATATTGTAACTAAAGATTTCCCAACAAAATTTGAGGCTTCAGTTTCAATAGGTACCGGATATAATCCGGATATGCACGGTAAAGATAACTTCCTTATTGGATCGGGTAGTGATACGGATTTCTGGGGGTATGACGATGGCACCAGAAATGTGCCGATTAACAGATATCAACCTATTCCCGGAACCTTTGATAACAGAAACCTTTTAAACTCACTTACAGGAAGATTTGATCCGGAATTAAGGGCGCAGGAAGAAACCAGTAACCCCAATTTCGACTTTGGTTTTACAATGGGAGATCAATTTGAAGTTGGTGATAACAAACTTGGTTATATGGCCTTGTTTTCATATAAAAACAGTACGACGTTCTATGAAAACCGTGTAGACGGTGCCTTCTCAATTGACGCACTTGACAAATCAAACAATAACTTATTAGCCGATAGAATTTCTGAAGGTAGAGAAGGTATTAATAATGTGTTGGTAAACGGTTTAGCGGGATTAACGTTTAAAACGCAAAAATCTAAATACAAAGTTAACTTTTTGCACATTCAAAATGGTGAGTCTGCCGGTGGTTTCTTTGATCAGGTAGTTGCCGGTGGTGGTTCCGGTTCCGGTGCCGGTTTAGAGCCCATTACTAAAGACGCCATTACATACACAGAACGTTCTGTATCTAACCTTTTAATTAACGGTAATCATAAATTTGGAGCTGATAATGAATGGAGTTTCGACTGGAAATTATCCCCTACATTCTCTAAAGTGCATGATAAAGACCATAAGATCACGCCTTTACAGGAAACAGATGAGGGTGAGTTTGATATCAGTCCTTCTTTTGCAACCTTCCCAATCCGTATTTGGAGGTTCTTACAGGAAGAAAACTGGGCTTCAAAATTCGATTTCAGTAAGAAATATGAATTAGGTGGCAGACCGGCTAAAGTAAAATTTGGTGGTGGCTATACTTATAAGTTCAGAGATTTTAGTATTGACGATTGGACCTTTCAAAACAATGAAACCGTTGCTGACGGAAATCCGAATAATTTCTTAGCTCCCGAAAATCTTTGGAGTAGAGATAACGCTAATGGTACTAACTTAGTTTCAACCGATCAATTCAATGCCGGCGATGCCTATGAAGGTGAACAAAATATTGGTGCTACTTATGTTTCCAATGAATTTAATGTAACTGAAAAACTTAAAACCATTTTAGGTTTAAGAGCAGAATCATTTACATCATATTATACCGGAAGAAATAATAGTACTAATACGGATTACTTACGTAACGAAGTAATAAACGAGCTCGATTTATTCCCATCGGCAAATTTAATTTATGCTGTAACAGATGAGTCCAATATCAGAACGTCATACTATAGAACCACAGCACGTCCGTCATTTAAGGAGGCTTCTTTCTCCAGAATTTATGATCCAATTACCGACAGATTATTTATTGGTAACATAAATTTAGTGCCTACTTACGTCAATAACTTTGACTTGAGGTTTGAGCGTTTTGGTGAAGCAGGACAAATGTTTGCCATAAGTGGTTTTTATAAGCAATTTAAAGACCCTATTGAAAAGGCATTCTTTGCTCAGGCTTCTACACAGTTAACGGTTGACAATTTAGGAGACGCTGATGTTTATGGAGCTGAAATTGAATTCAGACAAAACTTAGGCTTTTTAACTGAAGGCTTGAGAAACTTAAAATTCTCACTTAATGCTTCGTATACTAAATCTGAATTAACTATGTCTGACGGTGAGTTTGATTCCAGGGTTGCAAACGCCAGGGATGGAGAAACCATTGAAAGAACAAGAGACATGCAGGGACAGGCACCTTTCCTGATCAATACAAGTTTAAATTATACGAACCCTGAAATAGGTTTACAAACCGGTTTATTCTTCAATATGCAGGGAAGAACTTTAGAAGTTGTAGGTTTAGGAGGTATTCCCGATGTATTCACCAAGCCATTTGAAAGCTTGAACTTTACTTTAAATAAAGCGCTTGGAGAAAACAAAAGATCTTCAATAGATATTAAAGTCAGTAACATTTTAGGTGCTGAAAGAGAAAGTGTTTTTGAGTCGTTCAGAACTCAGGACAGAGTATTTTCTTTAAGACAACCTGGAACAGAATTCTCTCTAGGATACTCTTATAAATTCTAATAGCATTTAAATTTTAGATAAAAAAAAGCTCCCGATTTGGGAGCTTTTTTACTATTCAATTAATCAAACTTGATTATGATCCTTCATTATTTGCTTTAACGACTTTGGTAATTTTGGAATCTACGTAGTCCACTTCATTTGCTTCGCCATTCACCCAAAATGTCCATTTACCTACCTTTTTTCCGTTTTCGTAATTCCCTACAGCTATTCTGTTACCTTCGGCGTCATAACTGGTCCAGACACCATGTAATTTGCCTTCCTGGTTAAAAGTTCCTTGCTGTTGTACGGTGCCATTAGCATAAAAGTAGGTGGTCTCAATCAGATCGCCCTTTTTTTCATGTTTTACTGTATTATTATCTTGAGCAAAAACTGATGTTCCAATAAATAGAACTGCTAAAATGAGGATATATTTTTTCATAATATGTGGGGGTTTTTAATTAATAATTCTATAACAAATATAAATAATATTTTACATTCAAGCAACATTTACATAACATTAATTTAACATTAAATTTATAAATAATTGATTTTCATTTGTTTATGATTTAACAAATGATTAATATTCGAATAACATAAGCAATAATTGAATAACGCAACTCATAGTTGTATATCCATTATTAAAAACATGAAAGAACATAACATTTTCGTAACATTAGGTTTAATTAAAAATAAGACATTTGCTCTTTAAAATTTACCTTTTCTTTTAGATGGACAATCTTTATACTTTTATGATTATTGCTCTGGCCGTTCTGGCTATTGCAGATCTGGTTGTCGGTGTGAGTAATGATGCCGTAAACTTCCTTAACTCAGCTATCGGCTCTAAAGCAGTTTCGTTTAGAACCTTAATGATTGTTGCAAGTATAGGTGTTGCTTTTGGAGCTATGTCATCCAGCGGTATGATGGAAATTGCCAGGAAAGGCATCTTTGTCCCGGGCGAATTTGTATTTGATGAGATCATGATCATTTTCATGGCAGTTATGATCACCGATATCCTGCTACTTGATTTCTTTAATACCTTAGGGTTGCCAACCTCTACCACGGTGTCTATAGTTTTTGAACTTTTAGGAGCTTCAGTATGTATGGCTGTTATCAAAATTACTATGAGTAATGACCTGTCTTTATTAGACATCGGTAATTATATTAATAATGAGAAAGCGATAGAAATTATACTGGGTATATTGCTCTCGGTTGTAGTCGCCTTTTCTGTAGGCGCTATTATTCAATATATTTCGCGTCTTTTACTATCATTCAATTTTAATGATAAACCTAAGCTTTATGGTGCCATTTTCAGTGGTTTTGCGGTAACATCCATCATGTACTTCATTCTTATAAAAGGGATAAAGAATGCCACTTTTATGAGTGATGACATAAAAAGTTTAATATCAGGCAATACCGAAATGGTTCTGGCTGCCGGATTTGCAGTTTTTACCATGGCCTCTTTAATGTTAATGACTTTACTGAAGACCAACATATATAAGATTATTATTGTTATTGGAACGTTTGCCCTGGCTGTCGCTTTTGCAGGCAATGATCTGGTAAACTTTATCGGTCCTACAACCGGAGCTTACCAGGCTTATCTGGATTTCAATCAGGCCCATGACACCCTCGGTATAACGGCCTCTCAGTTTACGATGGAAAGTCTTGGAAATAAAATTCAGACGCCTACTTACATTTTATTAGCTGCCGGTTTGATAATGGTTTTAACCTTATGGTTCTCCAGTAAAGCTAAAGCGGTAGTAAAAACATCGGTAGACTTATCACGTCAGGATGAAGTTAAAGAGCGTTTTGAACCCAACTTTTTATCCAGAAGCATCGTTAGAATGACCATTGCCGCGTCAGAAAGCGTAAACAACTTATTACCCGGTTCGGCAAAGCGTGTCATTGCCAGGCAATTTAAAGAGCCTGTTATGTCTGCAGCCATTAAAAAGGAAGATATGCCTGCTTTCGATATGGTTAGAGCCGCGGTAAACCTTATGGTTGCAAGTGTTCTTATATCATTAGCCACCTCCATGAAATTACCTTTATCTACCACGTATGTAACCTTTATGGTAGCTATGGGTACGTCTTTAGCTGACAGAGCCTGGGGAAGCGAAAGTGCTGTATACAGGGTTGCCGGAGTACTTAACGTTATTGGCGGATGGTTTTTTACCGCTATAAGTGCTTTTGTGGCTGCTGCTATCATGGCATTAATTTTATACAGTGGCAGAGGCTATGCCTTAGTGGCACTCATTGCTTTTGCTTTACTTGTTTTAGTCAGAAACTATTTGAGCCACAGAAAAAAGACAAAAGAACTTAAGGCCGAAGACACTTTACAAAAAGCTGAAAGCAGCTCTACCCAAGGCGTTATTGTTGAAAGTGCCAGTAACATAGCCAACGTTGTAAAACGGGGTAACAGAATTTATACCAATGCCGTAAATGGTCTGGCCACCCACAATCTTAAAATGCTTAAGAAAAATAAAAGCCAGGTAGAAAGACTCACAGATGAGATTGAAGAATTAAAAGACAATATTTTCTATTTCATTAAGAACCTGGACGAACCAAGTGTTGAAGCCAGTAATTTCTATCTGAGTATTTTAAGGTACCTGCAAGATATGGCACAATCACTGGCTTATATATCAAACTCAAGTTACAAACATGTAAACAACAATCATAAAAAGCTAAAATTCAGCCAGATAAAAGAGCTTAAAGACATTGATGATGCTTTTGAGGTATTGTTCAGCGATACCAAAAATGCTTTCAATTCGGGTTCTTTTAATGAAATTGGTGCTGTATTGCATAAAAAACATGATGTTTTCAATCTTTTAACTGAAAAAATACAGAAACAGGTTGAACGTACCAGAACGGAAGAATCCAGTCCTAAAAACACAACCTTATACTTTGGTATCTTATTGGAAACAAAAGACCTGTTAACGGCCACCATGAATCTGTTGGAAGAATATTATAATTCTCATGACGACTCTATTGAGCCGGCAACTGTTGTTTCGACAATAGAAGAAGAAGAGTAATTACAAAAACATATAATTAAAGAGGCTGTCTAAAAGTATGAAAATCTGTCATTCTGAATTTATTTCAGAATCTTAAAGCACTGATTTTTAACACACGTTTAGAATCTGAAACTAGTTCAGATTGACAAAGATGTGACTTTTTAGACAGCCTCTTTTTGTTTTGTATCTTAGACAAAAAGAAACATTTTGAAAACTTTACATTTAATATTAGCTGTTTTATTCATCACCGGGCAATTGTTTTCTCAAAATTTGACAGGCCCTCAGCTTCTCGATAAGGCTGTTACATACCATGACCCTGATGGTCATTGGGCCACATTTAAGGGTACCCTGAAAGTTACCATGGAAACCCCTGATAAATTGTCCAGGCATAGTGATATTCGAATAGATCTCCCTAATGAGTTTTTTCAGGTAACCGCCACAAGAGATACGATTACAACAACTCTCATTGTGGATAAGGGTAATTGTTCATTTGCCTTAAATAATTCTGAAGATATTTCAGAAGAAGACATCAAAAAGCATGGCCTTAATTGTGAAAGTGCTAATCTTTATAAAGACTACTACACCTACCTTTACGGCTTACCCATGAAGTTAAAGGACCCCGGAACGGTCATTGACCCCAAAGTTGAAAAGAAAACCTTCAAGGGAAAAGACTATTTGATCTTAAAAGTAACTTATGATGACAGTGTAGGAAGCGATATCTGGTATTTCTATTTTAATCCCGAAACCTATGCTATGGAAGTGTATCAGTTCTTTAGAACAGATGAAAACGGCCATCAAAAAAATGATTCCGGCGAGTATATTCTTTTAACCGAAGAAAAAGTAATTAATGGAATTAAAATGCCTAAAAACAGGGCCTGGTATTACAATAAAGACAATACCCTCTTAGGAACAGATGTTTTAAACTAACTACTCGCCAATATCTTCGTTCCAAAGTTCCGGATTGGAGGCTATAAAAGAAGTCATTAGATCAATACAATCCTGATTATTAACTACTTCAACTTGTACACCTCTTGATTTCAATAAGGCTTCTTCTCCCAGAAATGTTTGGTTTTCGCCAATAATCACTTTGGGTATTCCATACAATAAAATAGCCCCGGAACACATAGAACAAGGGGATAAGGTAGTATATAAAGTACAGGCTTTATAAACCGAAGCGGACTGTCGGCCGGCATTTTCAAAGGCATCCATTTCACCATGTAAAACCACACTTCCGTTCTGGATTCTCCTATTATGGCCCCTTCCAATAATCTTATCGTTATGTACTATGACGGAACCTATGGGAATCCCTCCTTCACGCAATCCTTTTTTGGCTTCAATAATAGCTTCTTTTAAAAATTTGTCCATTCTGAATTAATCTTCCTGAGAAACACCTATCAGGTCTAATTCATTTTCAGCCTTTACCTTGGCCTTAAACTTGGCAGTGTCAACAACATAAGTGTCTGATATGGAATCATGCCAACCACGCCCTTCAGAACCTAAAAAGGAAAAGGCCTCAAATGGTATAAATCTACTAAAGGTTCTTATTAAAACATCCTTAGTAGTTGGTTTACTTCCATCTTCTAAAACTACCATTGTTTTGCTAATTAGTTTTCCCAATGTTTTCTGAGTTAAAACTTCAAAAACAGTAAAATAGGACCCTACTATTATTATCCCGAAAATTAAGTTCCCAAGAGGCCCCATAGTAGCTATATAATCTAAAATGCCTGTTATACCAATCAATTCCAAAATCCCGAAAAGTATACCAACTATAAATGACAATACATAATAAGCTATAACATCAATAATCATGTTTACAAATCTCTTTTCCTTGCTGGCGTAAATGTCCGGGGTTACAATGAAGTTTTGTGGGTTCATTTTTATTCTATTTATTAAGTTCACTAAATATAGTATTTTATTTACAAAAAGACGTCTTCAAAATGACCTCCTTTAATTTAAATTTGAAATTCTCGTTATAGAAAGCGTAAATAGCTTTCTCTGTTAAAAAGAATTCACATGCTTCGTAATCTATAATCTACTTCATTACGTAAATGATGTAAACCTAAATTAATATTATGAAGAAAATTTCAATTTTATTATTAGTTGCTCTCACTTTTTCTTGCGTTTCAAAGAAGAAATATCTGGCTTTAGAACATGAAAATGGTCAGATTAAAAGTGAATTGACTAAAACCAGAGTAGAAAAAGAAGATTTAGAAGCTAAATTTGCTAAGATCCAAGCCAGAGTTACAGAGTACAACACTAAAATTTCGTCTTTAAAAGAAGATGTTGACGTGCTAACCGAAAAAAGTAATTCTAAATTCGAAACACTTAAAAATGGGGCTGTAATCTCTAATAATGCCAAGATTAAAATGCGCGCTACATTGGCAAATGTAGATCCTTCCAGGTTAAGTCAGGCAAAAACACTTAAAGACTCTATGAACCTGGCCGTAGCATATAACTTAGAGAAAGCTATTAACACCAATGATATTGATGAAGACGAAGATATTGCCGTAGACATTAATGAAACGGTTGTAATGATCTCTATTTCAGACAAAATGTTATTTAACAGCGGAAGCCACATAGTAAGCTCTAAAGCAGATAAAATTTTAACCAAATTGGCGGATGTTATAAATTCCGAACCAAGTTTAGATGTCATGGTAGAGGGCCATACGGATTCCAGAGGTATAAACACTGATAAGATTGCTGATAACTGGGACCTAAGTGTTCTAAGAGCCACTTCTGTAGTTAGAAGGTTACAACATAAATTTGACGTAGCACCTGAAAAGTTAATAGCATCCGGTAGAAGTAGCTACCAGCCGCTTACCGATAATGAAACATGGCAAAACAGGGCCAGAAACAGAAGAACACGTATTGTCATCCTTCCAAATATTGACAAGTTTTTCGCTTTAATGGCTGAAAAAGATACAGCCGTTGCCGAGAATAAGATATTAGATTAAAACAAGATTGACTTTATAAAAAAAAGCATCTCTGAGGAGATGCTTTTTTCGTTTAAATTTGGGGCTCCCCCGTAAAAGGGGAAGCAAACCCGATTTCTTAAGAGCCACACATCAGGCAGTCATCACCTTCACCGGCTTTTGCCTGAGCAATAAGTGCTTTCATTTCTTCGGCAGACATAGGCTCTACATCTACCTCAGGTGTAGGCGTATTTTGTTTAGCAAATTTAGCAGCATTTTGTGCGGCTAATTTCTTTTTCTTTGCTTCTTCCTGTTGTACGGCAACATCGTCAACTTCAACGGTTTCGGCTACCGGTTCTTCTTTTTTGGTAGTCTGAAGTGTAAACTTGATAGCATCAACAGCACTCTTGGTACGTAAGTAATACATTCCTGTTTTCAGACCACTTTTCCAGGCATAGAAATGCATGGAGGTTAATTTCGCCATCGTGGCACCTTCCATAAATAAGTTAAGCGATTGCGATTGATCTATAAAATAGCCGCGTTGACGGGACATATCGATGATGTCCTTCATACTTAACTCCCAAACCGTTTTATAAAGGTCTTTAATATCCTGTGGAATGATATCGATATTTTGAATAGAACCATTGGCCCGCATTATATCTTGCTTAAGCCCTTCGTTCCAAAGACCTAATTCTACTAAATCTTCCAATAAATGCTTGTTCACCACTATAAACTCACCCGATAAGACACGACGCGTATAAATGTTAGATGTATAAGGCTCAAAACACTCATTATTACCTAAAATTTGAGAGGTAGATGCTGTTGGCATAGGTGCCACTAACAACGAATTACGCACACCGTTTTTCAACACCTGCTTACGAAGTTTTTCCCAATCCCAATTACCACTTAAATCACTGTCTTTTAATCCCCATAGGTTATGTTGGAATTCGCCTTTACTTATTGGAGACCCTTTATAGGTTTGGTAAGGACCATCTGTTTTAGCTTCTTCCATACTGGCCGTAACCGCAGCATAGTAAAGTGTTTCAAAAATATCCTGGTTTAATTGTTTAGCTTCATCACTTGTAAACGGTAAACGCAATTGAATGAACGTATCTGCTAATCCCTGAACGCCCAATCCAATAGGACGATGGCGCATGTTAGAATTTTCAGCCTCCGGCACCGGATAGTAATTTCTATCAATGACCCTATTTAAGTTTTTGGTGACACGTTTTGTGATACGGAACAGTTCTTTATGATCAAACTGACCGTTCTTCACGAACATTGGTAAAGCAATAGATGCTAAATTACAAACTGCCACCTCATCTGGTGAAGTATATTCTAAGATCTCAGTACACAAGTTTGAAGAACGGATCGTTCCTAAATTCTGTTGATTCGATTTACGGTTAGCCGAATCTTTATACAACATATACGGTGTACCGGTTTCAATTTGAGATTCTAATATTTTCTCCCAGAGTTCACGTGCTTTAATGGTTTTGCGTCCCTGCCCTTCTGCTTCGTACTTTGAATATAATTTTTCAAATTCCTCACTGTGTGTTTCAGGTAATCCGGGGCACTCATTTGGACACATTAACGTCCATTCTCCATCTTCCTGAACGCGTTTCATGAATAAATCCGGGATCCACATAGCGTAGAATAAATCGCGGGCCCGCATTTCTTCTTTACCGTGATTCTTTTTCAGGTCTAAAAATTCAAAAATATCAGCATGCCAGGGCTCTAGATACACCGCAAAACTACCTTTACGCTTACCGCCTCCCTGATCTACGTAACGCGCCGTATCATTAAATACACGTAACATGGGCACAATACCATTACTGGTTCCGTTAGTCCCGGCAATATAACTGCCTGTCGCACGAATATTATGCATAGCCAAACCAATACCCCCGGCAGACTGCGATATTTTAGCAGTTTGCTTTAACGTATCGTAAATACCGTCAATACTGTCTTCTTTCATAGTTAACAGGAAACAAGACGACATCTGTGGTTTTGGCGTTCCGGAATTGAACAACGTTGGGGTTGCATGTGTAAAGTACTTTTTAGACATCAACTCATAGGTTTCAATAGCAGCGTCAATATCATCTAAATGGATCCCTACGGAAACACGCATTAGCATGTGTTGCGGACGCTCAGCTATTTTACCGTTAAGCTTCAACAGGTAAGAACGCTCTAAGGTTTTAAAACCGAAGTAATCATATCCAAAATCCCGGTTGTATATAATGGTGGAGTCGAGACGGTCTTTGTGCTCCATAATTACATTATAGACCTCATCGGATAATAAAGGCGCATCTTTATCGGTTCTTGGGTTAACGTATGTATACAGATCCTGCATCACTTCACTAAATGTCTTTTTAGTGTTTTTATGCAAATTAGACACGGAAATTCTCGCTGCCAAACGTGCATAGTCCGGGTGTGCCGTAGTCATAGTCGCTGCAATTTCCGCTGCCAAATTATCCAGTTCACTGGTGGTTACACCGTCATATAAACCTTCAATGACACGCATGGTAACTTTTAACGGATCTACCAATTCGTTTAGTCCGTAACATAATTTTCTCACTCTTGCGGTGATCTTGTCGAACATGACCTGTTCTTTTCTACCGTCTCTTTTGATTACATACATTTGTTTTACTGTTTTTTAGGCTTTCTGAATGGCTTCAGAAAAATGGTTAGCTAGTTATTCTAAAAAAATTTTCTAAGGGTTAGTTAGAAAAAGTTTAGTTGGGTTTGATAAAAAATAGTTTAGCTTATTTCCCGATGACGGAAAATAATATGGATCCGGAAGAACCCTTTTTTAGGATTTACAGCAAACTAAAAGTCTGCATCAAAACTAAATTTGTCCTGTTCTTCTTCTTTATTTAAAACACCTGCTTTTTGATATTCGGACACACGTTTTTCAAAGAAATTGGTTTTTCCCTGAAGAGAGATCATGTCCATAAAATCAAACGGATTGGTAGTGTTGTATACTTTGTCACAGCCTAATTCACTTAATAGCCTGTCTGTTACAAACTCTAAATACTGAGTCATTAGTTTGGCATTCATACCAATTAAACTAACCGGTAAAGACTCTGTTATAAATTCACGCTCTATATCAAGCGCATCTATCAATATTTCAGTTATTCTGGTTTTAGGCACCTTATTTACCAAATGATTTTGATGTAAGTGTACTGCAAAATCACAATGTACCCCTTCATCTCTGGAGATCAACTCATTTGAAAATGTTAACCCCGGCATTAAACCACGTTTCTTTAACCAGAAAATAGAGCAGAAAGCACCTGAGAAAAATATCCCTTCTACTGCTGCAAAAGCAATTAAACGCTCCGCAAAACTTGGGGATTCAATCCATTTTAATGCCCAGTCTGCTTTCTTTTTAATCGCCGGGAAATTTTCTATGGCCTTGAATAAAATATCTTTTTCCTTTTCGTCTTTTACATAAGTATCAATTAAAAGCGAATAAGTTTCACTGTGGATGTTTTCCATCATAATTTGGAAACCGTAAAAGAATTTTGCCTCACTATATTGTACTTCATTTACAAAGTTTTCCGCCAAATTCTCGTTTACAATACCGTCGCTGGCAGCAAAAAAGGCTAAAATGTGTTTGATGAAGTAACGCTCATCGTCTGTAAGTTTGGTCGACCAATCTGTTAAGTCCTGATGAAGGTCAATTTCTTCTGCAGTCCAGAAACTCGCCTCAGATTTTTTATACCATTCCCAAATATCATGATGTTGAATTGGAAAAATAACAAAACGATCTTTGTTTTCTTGAAGAATGGGTTCTACTGCCTGA
>NZ_JANQJQ010000043.1 GCF_028281565.1 Seonamhaeicola sp. | reverse complement strand
TGTTTGAAATGCCACTTATAAAATGGTTAGAGAATACGTCGTTCACAAAAGCAGGACTTATGCTTTTTGGAGCTGTTTTAACGGGGTTAAGTTTCATCATATTAAACTTAACTTCCTGGACAGGCGTGCTGGTTATAGGAATGCTATTAATGACCTTTGGGGAAATGATTGCCTTCCCGTTCTCTAATGCTTTTGCCATGGACAGAGCTAAAAAGGGGAACCAGGGTGAGTATATGGCTTTGTATTCCATTGCATTCTCCATAGCCCATATCTTTGGGCATAACATGGGGCTGCAAATGACTGATAAATTAGGTTTTGATAATACATGGTTTGTCATTACCGGATTAGCTGCGCTTTGTGTATTTTTACTATTCTTTTTAAGACACTACCTGAATGTTAAAAAGAAACAGGAGCAGAAACAACTGGAAGCTGACATGGAAGAAGAAATGTTATGGATTTAAACCAAATTACCATACCATCTTTAGATGTTGCAAAAGCAACCGAATTTTACAAAATCCTGGGATTGCGTCTCATTGTAGATGCGCTCCCGGGATATGTAAGATTTGAATGTCCTGACGGAAACAGTACCTTCTCAATTCATGAAGTAGATGCATTACCAAAAGGGGAAGGCATTACCATTTATTTTGAGGATGACCATTTAGATGGACTTGTCAAAAGCCTTCAGCAAAAGGGTATTGAATTCACACAATTACCTGAAAACAAAACCTGGTTATGGCGTGAAGCGCATTTAAATGATCCGGATGGAAATCGCCTCATTTTATTTCATGCCGGAAAAAACAGGAAAAATCCACCCTGGAGGATTGACAAATCTTAAACCAAATCCATAACATTTACATTTATGATTAAAAAATGGGAGAAATTACCGGTATTTAAAAAAGCTATGGCCATACAAAAGTTGGTAGACCATATTATAGAAGCCGTGGAAAAAACAGAAATAGATTTTGAAAAAGATATTCAAGCAGAAATGATCAATCATAATCTGGATTATCTCAAGGAAAATTCGTTGATTATACCGGCTAAAATTGCGGGAGCAGCAGATGAGGATATGTTGTACGACATTAGAATGGAAAACGCTGCCATCATTAGAAAAGCCGCCAGGGAATTGATCACGGACGCCCGCGGTATTCAAATGCATGGGTTTAAAGATGTGGAGTACCTGGATTTATTACGAACGGAAATAGATGAATTCCGAGTTCTTTTTGCTGAATGGGTAAAAACATTTGATTGTTGGAACTATGTTATTGACAGGTGGGGATTATTTAATCCGCCGGGAGTTAATTACGATGATATTGATCCGGATGATGATATTCCGTTTAATCCCGATTTAGATGATCTTTAATTATTTAAGTGGTTTTAACTCATTCTGTTTTACCACATCGGACAGGACAATTTGCGTTTTACTTTCACCATAAATTATTAACTGATCAATAAAGGCTTCCAGGTGTCTTTGATTTTTCAGAACCACCTCCATAACGATATTTTCATCACCGGTGATTCTGTAACAATTCACTACCTCATCAAACGTTTTAACCTTTTCTAAAAAAGGCTTTAGTTTTCCCATAAATGCCCTTAATGTGATAATGGCCTTAAGCTGATACCCTATTTCAAACGGTGATACAGCTGTTTTATAACCTTCAATAACACCTAAATCTTCCATCTTTTTGATGCGTTCGGAAACAGCCGGCGAACTTATTCCAACCTGGCGTCCGATTTCAGCATTAGATAGCCTGGCATTTTGTTGTAAACACCTTAAAATCTTCCAATTAAGCTGATCAATCTTCATTTAAAGAAAATTAAATCTAAAAACATATAATTTAAAGCAAAAATACAAATTTACTTTAAATATTAAAGTTGAATGTGATTTCTTGTGAGTAATTTTGATAAAATTGTAGTGAAAAAGCGAATGATGTTACATAATACCCCACCAAACCTATCGGATTTACCGATTTATAGAAAAGCCTTAGAGATTTTTGCGCTTTCGCAAAGCATTTCGTCCTACTTGCAAGATGACCTGGCACCACTTAAAGAAGATGGTACTGAAGACTCTAATATTTATTTTTCAGGTGATATTATTCAGCAATCGGTGTCTTTGGCCCCCGAAATTGCAAACGCAGAATTAGAACGTTATTCTGAGAGAAAACACAAGCACATTGCTTCTTTGAAACAACTCACCAATTTGCTTTATAAAAACTCCTATAGGTTGGAACGTTCCAACAGTAACGGCAAAGACTTCCTCCCTATTCTGAGAAACGAATTAAGAAAGTTTAAAAAGTTGCAACGCAGTTGGATGTTGACCCTATAAGCCCAGGGTTTTGGTATCATTCTACTTTATTTTATTCCTGCTTCTTTTTACCGGGATCGGTATATACTCTTTTAGAAAGAAAAAAAATAATTCCGCAGATTATTTACTGGCCAGTTCCAGTGTTTCACCTTTTTTTTCCGGAATTTCCGCGGCTGCTTCCACTTTCAGCGGTTTTATGTTCACCGGTTTTGTGGGTTACATTTTTGTAAATGGACTATCGGCTATCTGGTTTATCTTCTTCATGTTTTTGGGAGAATTTTTATCTACTAATTTCAATAAGTACATAAAGCTTTATACAAAAAAGACAAAAGCATTAACTTATATAGAGCTCATTACAAACCTTGCCGGAGGGTATGATTTTTTAAGAAAACTTTTTGCCGTAATCGTAGTTATCTTTTTAGGTACCTATGCGTCCTCTCAAATATTGTCCAGTACAAAAGCACTCCATGAGATATTAAACTGGAATACCTATCTAAGTGTTGTAGTAGCTACCGTGATTATATTAGCTTATTCACTGTCAGGAGGTATTCGCGCATCTATCTGGACCGATGTGGCACAGGCCATAATTATGCTTATAGCCATTTCTGTTTTGGGCTACTTTTCAATACAAAACATTGGAGGCTTTTCGAGTTTATACAATGAATTAAAAATTGTTGATCCGGATCTGGTGGCTATATATCCTAAGAATTTAAAATTCGGAATTTTTGCTTTTGCCTTAGGTTGGTTTTTTCATGGCATGGGCTTATTGGGGCAACCTCATGTTATGAATAGATACATGGCCCTTAAAGACGCCCGAAACAATTCTAAAAAAGCCTCCTGGTATTTTATTATATTTTCAATACTTTTTACCACATTACTTGTTATAGTATCATTAGCTATACGCGTACATTATTCAAATGCGTCATTCGATCAGGAACTGGCATTACTTCGTTTCTCAAAAGATATGTTTTCAGATTTTTTTCTGGGTTTAATATTGGCAGGGTTGTTTTCTTCTACTATTTCTACAGCCGACTCCCAGGTTTTAGTTTGTTCATCTACCCTGATAAGGGATTTATTCTCAAAATTTGTATCTGATAAGCATGCACTGTTTTGGAATAAGGCAGCTACTTTTGCCATAGCCATCTTTATTGCCTTAATAGCCTTATACGGTTCTAAAAGTGTATTTACTGTTGTAGTGACTTCATGGAGCGTACTAGCCGTTGCCTTTACGCCTTTTCTTCTATTAGGCCTACTGAAACAAAAAACAGCTAAAACCACAGCACTCATAATGGTGCTTTGTGGTGTAACTACAACCATACTATGGCAACAAAACGGATTGGATAAACATGGTATCGCCAGTTTTTTTCCCGGTCTGATAGCCAGTTTAACAACCTATCTTGTCTTTAATGTTTTAGGCTTTAATAAGACACCTGTTTAATGACCTTGTCTCTATATAAACAAGATAGTTTACATGAAAGGCCCATATAATTAAGAATGATGTTGAAGATAAAAACCGAAAAAAAACACACCAAAAATGATGTGCTTTTTGTGAGAGACCTCAATTTATAAGTCAGCGCTTTTGTTTAGTATATAATACCTGGTCGGGCTTAATATTCTATAAATTGATTATACGAATTTAAATGTATTGGCAAACAATTATTTGAAAAAAAGCACCTACAAATTGACATATGTCAATTATTACTAAAACTAATTTAGTTCAATACCATTCTGGATAATGTTTCCGGGCGTATGTTGAGTAAGGATGCTAAATATTTCTTAGGTAAGCGTTTTATCACTTCATCACTGTATATTTCTAAAAAATAATCATATCTATCTTTGGCAATAGGAATTCTACTTAAAAAAACCCTGTATTCTGCAAAAAGATAATAGCGTTCCATGATGGTTCTGTATAGTGTAGTCATTTCAGGATAATTCTTTAAAGCATACTCTAAATCATCAACTCCTAAACTTTCAGTGACCGTATCTTCCAGGCAACTTACATTTTCTAAAGAAGGACTTTTATTGACATAACCCGAAATTGAAGTTACCAAATCACTATCAACACCAACCCAGGTAGTTACTTCATTATCTTTATAATCAAAATAACCTCTTACCAGTCCCTTTCTTACCAAATGTATTCTATCACAGATATCTCCACTTTTTACAATGAAATCACCTTTTTTATATTTTGTGGCTTTCATCTTTTGAGACAAAAAATTATTCAGGGACTTAGACAAAGGTGTAATGGAGTTTAAAACCGTGATGCTATAAATATTGTTGTATTTAACTAAGTCCATTGAAAAAAATCACAAAGGGTAAATATATTTTAATTTTTATTTTGAACAAAATAAAATATGCCTGAGAAAAGAATAAATTATGAACTCTACATATTCCTCCTGTATTGCCCGCCAACTTCAAAGAGTGTTTTGGTAATTTGTCCAAGCGAACTTACTTTACAAACTTCCATAAGTACTTCAAAAATATTCTCATTATTTACGGCCACATTTTGAAGCGCTTTCAATAGACTATCCGTATCGTTATTTTTATGCAGATCTTTAAGTGTTTGTATCTGCAATTGTTTTTCTTCCTCAGTGGCGCGAATAACTTCAGCAGGTAAAATAGTTGGAGAGCCCTTACTACTTAAAAAGGTATTTACACCAATGATAGGGAATGCACCGCTGTGTTTTAAAGTTTCATAATATAAACTCTCTTCTTGTATCTTACTACGCTGATACATGGTTTCCATAGCTCCTAAAACCCCACCGCGCTCTGTTAGTCTGTCAAACTCTAACAATACGGCTTCTTCAACCAAATCGGTTAATTCCTCAATAATAAACGCCCCCTGCGTAGGGTTTTCATTTTTTGCCAAGCCTAATTCTTTGTTGATAATGAGTTGAATGGCCATGGCCCTGCGCACCGATTCCTCCGTTGGCGTGGTAATTGCCTCGTCATAAGCATTGGTATGAAGTGAGTTACAATTATCATAAATGGCATAAAGTGCCTGAAGGGTCGTGCGAATATCATTAAAATCAATTTCCTGAGCATGCAGGCTCCTTCCCGATGTTTGAATATGGTACTTTAATTTTTGAGCACGTTCATCGGCTCCGTACTTATACTTCATAGCTTTAGACCAAATCTTTCTTGCTACTCTGCCAATAACGGCATACTCAGGATCTATTCCGTTGGAAAAGAAAAAGGACAGATTAGGACCAAACTTATTAATGTCCATACCTCTGCTCAGATAATATTCTACGTAAGTAAACCCATTTGACAAAGTAAGCGCCAATTGTGTGATGGGATTAGCTCCTGCTTCAGCAATGTGATACCCGGAAATAGACACCGAATAAAAATTACGCACATTATTTTGAATAAAATATTCCTGCACATCCCCCATCAATCTAAGGGCAAACTCAGTTGAAAATATGCAGGTGTTTTGTGCCTGGTCTTCTTTTAAAATATCGGCCTGCACCGTACCTCGAACCTGAGATACGGTTCTTGATCTAATAGCATTATATACAGGTTCAGGCAACACCTGGTCTCCTGTAACTCCTAACAACATAAGGCCTAAACCGTCATTTCCTTCAGGTAATTCTCCATGATATTTTGGACGTTCTTTGCCTTTATAAATTAAACTGATCTTATCTTCAACTTCCGATTCCAGACCATTTTCTTTTATGTAAATTTCACATTGCTGATCTATAGCTGCATTCATAAAAAAGCCTAACAACATGGGGGCAGGCCCATTGATGGTCATGCTCACCGAAGTTTTTTCATCAGCTAAATTGAAACCGGAGTACAACTTTTTAGCATCATCCAAACAACAAATACTTACCCCGGCATTCCCAATTTTCCCGTAAATATCAGGCCTGCTATCAGGGTCATGTCCATATAACGTAACACTATCAAAAGCTGTAGACAACCGTTTGGCCGGCATGCCTTGACTTAAGTAGTGAAACCTTCTGTTAGTACGTTCCGGGCCACCTTCACCGGCAAACATCCTTGCCGGATCTTCACCTTCTCTCTTAAACGGAAACAAGCCAGAAGTATATGGAAATTCTCCGGGTACATTCTCCTGCAGTACCCAACGCAAAATACCTCCCCAGGCTTCATATTTTGGTAAAGCTACTTTAGGAATTTGAATGTGGGACAACGATTCCGTATGTGTTTCAATTTTTATTTCTTTGCCCCGTACTTTAAAGCTATAAACAGCCTCTCTATATCGATTTACTTTTTGTTCCCAACCAATAATTGTTTCCCAATTCCGGAACTCTAAGTTTAACCATTCTCTGTCAAACTCCTTTATCAATAAATTTATAAATTCCTTTTTGTCATTCTGAGCCTGATTCAGGATCTCATCCGCTTTAAGGCCTTTATCACTAAGGAGCACTTGCCTAACTTCTTTCTCAACTACAGATTCAATGGTTTTATATATTCCGAAAAGTTTTTGGGCAATTTCAACTTGCTCATCCACACTTTTATCATAACTGCGATTATTATCGGCTATTTCAGAAAGGTATCTGTTTCTGGACGGTGGAATTATAAAAACCTTTTCACTCATCTCCTGCGAAACCTCAAATGTAGATTTTAAATCCGCTCCTGTTTTTTCAACCAAAACATCCATAACCGCTTTATAAAGCGTATTCATTCCCGGGTCATTAAACTGAGAAGCAATGGTTCCGAAAACGGGCAAATCTTCTTGCGGGACATCCCACAGATGATTGTTTCGCATATATTGCTTTTTCACATCACGTAAAGCGTCTAATGCGCCACGCTTATCAAACTTATTGATTGCAACCACATCGGCAAAGTCCAGCATATCGATCTTCTCTAATTGCGTGGCAGCACCAAATTCAGGGGTCATTACATAGGTGGAAACATCACAGTGTTCAATAATTTCAGAACCTGATTGCCCTATGCCCGACGTTTCCAAAATAATCAAATCGAAGCCAGATGCTTTTAAAATGTCTATGGCCTCATCTATATGTTTTGACAGTGATAAATTAGATTGTCGTGTAGCAAGACTTCGCATATAAACTCTTGAATTGTTGATAGCGTTCATTCTGATACGATCGCCCAAAAGTGCTCCGCCTGTTTTTCGTTTTGACGGATCAACGGAAATAATTCCTACAGTCTTTCCACTGAAGTCTGCTAAAAACCGTCTCACCATTTCATCAACCAATGATGATTTTCCTGCACCTCCCGTTCCCGTAATTCCTAAAACCGGTGTGTTTGAATTTTCAACCTTATCACGAATTAATTTCAATATATTTTTATAAACCTCCGGAAAATTTTCTGCCGATGAAATCAGTCTTGCAATTGAACCGTGGTTCTGAGATGTTATCAAATCAATGTCATCTTTTAGTAAATCCCCTATTGGAAAATCAGATTGCTCAACTAAATCATTAATCATGCCTTGCAGCCCCATTTCCCTTCCGTCATCAGGAGAATAAATTCTGGAAATACCATAATTCATTAATGCCTTTATTTCTTCAGGCAAGATCACACCTCCCCCGCCTCCAAAAATTTTAATATGATCTGCACCTTTTTCCTGAAGCAAATCATACATATATTTAAAATATTCGTTATGGCCACCCTGGTAGGAGGTTAAACAAATGGCATTTACATCCTCCTGAATAGCAGTATTAACCACTTCATCAACACTTCTGTCATGCCCTAAATGAATGACTTCCACACCTGTTGCCTGTATAATTCTGCGCATGATATTTATGGATGCATCATGACCGTCAAACAACGATGCTGCGGTTACAATTCTTATATTATGTTTCGGTTTATATGGCTTTGTTTGTTTCATTAATAAAAAAACAACGATTTTACACACGCAATTTACGAAATATTCAAAAAAAATTAAGAATTATCGAATATTTTCAAAAATTAAAAATATGATTAGCATAACTACTTTTTTAAGCTAATTTTACCAACTGAAAATACGTAAAAGCTATATGAATAAGATTACTATTTTAATTAATTGTAACGATCAACCCAGTATCATTGCATCGGTTACCAATTTTATTGCTCAGCAAAATGGCAATATTGTTTATATAGACCAACATGTTGATAGAGAGCAAAATATCTTTTTTATGCGTTTGGAAAGCGAATTCGCTTCTAAAAGCTTTTCTACCAATGCGTTTAAAGAGGCTTTTGAAGCTGTGCTGGCTGATAAATTCGATATGAAATGGCGTATTTATTCCTCTGAGGTAAAACCAAAAATGGCGCTGTTCATCTCTAAATACGATCACTGCTTATATGATCTTTTAGGGCGTTATAATTCCGGAGAGCTCAATTTAGACATTCCCTTTATCATTAGTAATCATAACGATTTAAAATCTATTGCCGATAGTTTTAATATTCCGTTTTATCATATTCCGGTAACTAAAGACCGTAAAAATGAAGCTGAAGATCAGCAGCTAAAGCTATTAGAAGAATACGGCATTGATTTTATTGTTTTAGCGCGTTACATGCAAATTGTATCTCCTAAACTTATTAATAAGTATACCAACAAGATCATCAATATACATCATTCATTCTTACCGGCTTTTGTTGGGGCAAAACCCTATCATTCAGCTTATAAGCGCGGTGTAAAAATTATTGGAGCAACCAGTCATTACGTTACTGAAGAATTGGATGCCGGCCCTATTATAGAACAGGATGTCACTCGTGTGACACACGCGCATTCTATTCCGGATCTTATTGCCAAAGGTCGTGATCTTGAAAAAATAGTATTGGCAAACGCCGTGAAACTTCATGCCGAAAGAAAAGTGATGGTTTACAATAACAAGACTGTTATTTTCTCATAACCAGAGTTTCCTCTAGAATTCAACATTTTTAAGCTATCTGTGACTTTATCTTTTTATTTGTGTCTTATGTAATAGAGAAACTAAAAACGTTTGAAAAAATGACGAGGGATTCTTTAGTTTAAAATTGAAGAAAAGGCACCTGTCTCTCCAGGTGTCTTTTTATTTTTAATATATCTCTTCCGTAAAAAACTAAATAATGTTTCTAAAAAATCATGTACTTTTAAAACAAAAAATTATGGCCCGTAAACTATTAACCTTACTACTTATTTTCAATCTTACGGCTTGTGCCGAATTACAACAAGTCATTAATGAGTTACCGCAGGGCGGTGGTATTAGCAATGCCGAAATTGCTTCAGGATTAAGGCAAGCTTTAAATTTTGGAATTGACAAACAAGTAACCAAACTCACTCAAAAAGACGGATTTTTTAAAAATGAATTGGTAAAAATTCTTTTACCTGAAGAATTACAGAAAGTTGATAAAACCTTACGGGATATAGGCTTAAGCAAATTAGCCGACGAAGGTTTAAAGGTTCTTAACAGAGCGGCCGAAGACGCCGTTAAAGAAGCCACACCTATTTTTGTTGATGCTGTAAAAGGCATTACGTTTGCCGAAGCCAAAAATATTCTACTTGGAAATGATAATGCTGCCACCCGGTATTTAAGCAGCAAAACGGAATCGGCATTGTATGCCAAGTTCAACCCGGTAATTAAAAATTCGTTTTCTAAAGTTGGTGCAGACACTATTTGGAATAACTTAATTACCAAGTACAATAATTTACCACTTACCAAAGATGTCAACCCCGATCTAACCGATTATGTTACCAAAGAAGCTCTTGAAGGTGTTTATACCATGATTGCTGTTGAAGAAAAAGACATTAGAACCAAACTATCTTCCAGAACAACTGATCTTTTGAAAAAAGTTTTTGCTTTACAGGATTGATCTTTATAGTATACCTAAAGCTGAATGATTTTTCATTCGGCTTTTTTGTATAAACCATCAAAAGCAACGGCTATATCTTTCCCATCCGTAATAACTTCCCAATATTGGCGTACGGTGCCATCCTCATTTTTCGTCCAGGTAACCCGATGCTTCACCACTTGTCCTTTTTCATTGGTTTCTTCATCAGTACTTAAAATCATTTGATTCCCTTCCCTATTTCCTTTTAAGTGTAAAACACCGCCTTGATTGTCCACCCAAATCTGTTCCCACCGTTTCTTTTTTGCATTATAAAAACTATTACTGGTTCCCGTATACTTTCCTTTAGCACTTTTCCAATGCTCCTGAATGATACAATTGTCCTGAATTTGTGTAATATTATTGTAACCCGCTACTGTTTCATTTTTATTGAATACTTCCCATGTACCAACCCAAAAATCAAACGCATCATGATTTTCCGTGCAACATTTGCAGTCACTGTTTTGAGCATTTCCTAAAGCGGCTAAAGCGAAAATCAACGTAAAAATTAAAGGTCTCATAGTTTCCGGTTTTAAGTAGTTTTCTTAAATGTATCAAAAAACAACAGGAATACCCTTGGCATTAACAAAACATTAAAAGTCCATTTTTTAAATTCAGATAAAAAATGTATATTTAAATAGTTGTTATTAGCAGGTCAATGAGCCGATCAGATTTCATAATGAGTCGTAAAAATGCCCTCAACAAACGTTACAAAGAACTTGTTGAGCAGGCCTACAATTTTAGACAAACGGATTCTGCGTTAAGTGATATTTCTGAATTCAAAGCTATTAAACTTCTCGACAAAATTAACAGGTTAAATTACCTGTCCAGGGACATGGTGCAAACAGCGTCCTAAACTTTAGTAATTCTTTAACTTTTTTCTTACATCCAAATTACGTTATTTTTCGTATTTTATAGTATAAAAGAAACGTTATGAACAACCAATTTTGTAAAGTGGGTAAAATCAAGCCCAACTTAAGTAAAGTTTTGAGCTTTAAGGAAATAGAAAGAAGAATCAACAACTTTGTAGATGATATCAGTAAGGTTGAATATTCTAAAGACTGGAACGAAGCGCTTTAAAATATTGAAACGCTTTTGTTAACCTGGAACCAAACCAGGAAAACATTTCACCGTCTGCTAAAATAATTTTAGCATTTGGGTAGAAATCTTTCAACTCTTTTTTATGCTTCTCTTTAAAAGGAAACGGTTCACTTGATAACAACACCAGTTCCGCTTCATTATTTACTTCAAGTGAAATTTCCGGATAACGACTCCTGTCATTGTAAAAATTATCAAACTTGTTCAGTTGAAGTAAGTGATTGATAAATGTATGATTTGCCGCTACCATAGCGGGGTTTTTCCAAATAAAATAGACCGCTTTTAACTCAGGCTTATTAGCTACAAAAGCCTTAAAACTTTCGCTTTCATTTTTTATTTCTTCACAAATTGCCAGGGCCTTCTGTACTGCATTAAAAATAACCCCATACTGCGTTATAAGCTCTAAGCTATCCGATAGCGTATAAATATCTGAAACATGAACAGGACAAATAGTTTCACATAGTTCAACAATTTCTTTAGTGTTTTCTTCTTTGTTACACAGAATAATATCCGGTTCTAATGCCCTTACTCTATCAATATGAATTTGTTTTGTGCCTCCTGCAATAGTGGATTTAGATTTGATATGCCCCGGGTGCACACAAAATTTGGTCAAGCCAACAATTGAAGATTCCAAACCCAGATCGCAAAGCAACTCGGTTTGACTGGGAACTAGAGAAACAATACGCTTAGGTATGCCTTTTAAATAAATGTTTCGGTTAAGTTGATCTTTAAAAGAAATTGTCATTGCGAAGAAAATTAATGATTTTTCGGGCAATCCGTTTAAACAAGAAGATTCCCATATTTCGACGAGCTCGACGTAAACTTGTTATCACTCTTCAGAATGACGTTGCAATTCTAAATGCATTTCTTTTTGTAGCGCTTCCGCCTTTGCCGCTGCAGCTTGTGCAAAATCATGGCCTTTAGAGGCATAAATAATCCCTCTGGATGAATTAATTAACAATCCAACAGAATCATTCATCCCATATTTACATACGGCTTGCAAATTCCCACCCTGGGCACCTACTCCGGGAACCAACAAAAAGCTTTCCGGAATTATTTGGCGTATTTCTGCTAAGTATTCCGCTTTTGTGGCTCCAACTACATACATCAGGTTTTCAGAATTATTCCAGTTTTTAGAAGTTTCCAGCACCTGCTTATATAATTCTTTACCCTCAACTGTTTTAGTCTGAAAGTCAAATGCTCCCTGATTAGATGTTAAAGCCAATAGAATAGTGTGCTTGTCATTAAAAGCTAAAAAAGGCTCAACTGAATCTTTACCCATATAAGGTGCTACGGTAACCGAATCAAAAGCTAAATCTTCAAAAAACGCTTTGGCATACATGGTACTCGTGTTACCAATATCACCGCGTTTAGCATCGGCAATTGTAAAAATCCCCGGATGGTTTTCGTTTAAATAATTGATAGTTTTCTCCAGCGCCTTCCAACCTTTTAGGCCGTAAGCTTCATAAAAGGCCGTATTGGGTTTATAAGCCACACACAAATGATGTGTTGCATCTATAATAGCCTTATTAAAGGCAAAAATGGGATCCTCTTCTTTTAAAAGATGTTCCGGGATTTTATTTAAATCTACATCCAATCCAATACACAGAAAGGATTGTTTTTTTTTAATTTCTGAAATAAGCCAGTTTGTTGTCACGAATAGAACTATATAGTGTCATCACCAGCCTTTAACTTTTCAGTATTTTCAGCCAGCATGAGTTCGTCAATTATTTTTTGGATATCGCCATTTACAATATTTTGCAAATCATAAAGTGTTAAGCCAATTCTATGATCGGTCACACGCCCTTGCGGATAGTTATAAGTTCTGATCTTAGCACTTCTATCCCCGGACGACACCATACTTCCACGTTTAGCAGCATCTTCTTCCTGCTTTTTAGCAAGCTCTAAATCATATAAACGCGAACGTAGTACTTTAAAAGCTTTTTCCTTGTTTTTGTGTTGTGATTTTTGATCCTGGCATTGCGCTACCAAACCTGTAGGGATGTGCGTTAAACGCACTGCAGAATAGGTTGTATTTACCGATTGTCCTCCCGGGCCGGACGAACAGAAATAATCTATACGAACCTCTTTCGGATCAATTTCCACGTCAAATTCTTCTGCCTCCGGAAATACCATGACCGTTGCGGCACTGGTATGCACACGTCCTTGTGTTTCAGTTTGCGGTACCCGTTGCACGCGGTGTACACCGGCTTCAAACTTTAAAGTCCCATACACATCTTCACCGGAAACCTCAAACTGAATTTCTTTAAAACCACCATTGGTGCCTTCGCTAAAATCCACCGTACTTACATTCCAACCTTTGCCTTCGCAATATTTGGTGTACATTCTGAACAGGTCACCGGCAAAAATACTGGCTTCATCACCTCCGGTTCCGGCACGCAATTCCACTACCGCATTTTTAGCATCTTCAGGATCTTTTGGAATTAATAAGAGCCTTATTTCTTCCTCCAGTTTTGGAATGCCTTCTTTAGCCTCATCGTATTGCATTTTGGCCATTTCAACCATCTCAGCATCACTTCCGTCAGCTATAATGTCTTCCGCTTCTTCCAAATTATTGGTCAATTCAATGTAAGCTTCACGCTTATCCATTAAAACCCTTAAATCTTTATACTCTCTGTTTAGCTCCACATAACGTTTCTGATCTGAAATAATATCCGGTTGAATAATTAAATCACTAACCTCATCAAAACGCTGTTTTACAATTTGTAATTTCTCTAGCATCTGCCTCATTTAATCTAAAAAAATGCCTCGAGGCCAGGCCTCGGGGTTTCCGTTGACATTGTCATCCCGAATTGGTTTCGGGATCTAAATAACAGAATTTCGGTTTTGACCAAAATGGTCAAAAAAGGAACGAACACAACCTGTGCTAAACTTACTGAAGTATACCTCTATGGTTTTGCCTTAAGGACACCTGCTTGCCGACAGGCAAGATTCGTTTTAAGAAATTCTTTTATTTGGTCACCAAAAATACGATAATTTATGAATTTTAAGTTAGTCTGATAAAGCCTATTATCAATATTTACAGAATATTTTAGGCTATTTTACGTTTCAATGATTACCATGCAGCAATTATCGTCCATATTGATTTTTTACAGGCCATTAATTTTATGGTCGTTCGCAATTAATACATTATTGCTGTTCTTTAAAGTTGAACCGGTCATTATTCTCATCACCAAACTTTTTTTAGTGGGATTCTTATGGTATTTTACTAACGAAACAACTGCTAAACGCAAACTAACATTTTACAAAAACTTAGGTATTTCCAACTTAAAACTATTTTCATTTCTTTATATTATAGACTTAATACTAAGCATTCCTTTCCTTTTAATTCTTAGAGAGTTTGTATGATTTTAGAGATTGATAGTATTGAACTTTATTTTGGCAACAAGCGTATTTTAAACGGTATTTATTTAAAAGCCGAAACCGGAAAAGTAACAGGGATTTTAGGAAGCAACGGGTGTGGAAAAAGTTGTTTGCTCAATATAGCTTTCGGAAATCTAAAATCAAAATATAAACTTATCAGAATTGATGGCACTCCGGTCCTAAAACCATTGTATAAAACCAAAAAGGTTAGTTATTTGCCGCAACATAATTTCATACCTAAATCTTTTAAGCTAAAAACCGCATTTACACTTTTTAAGGTGGATTGGAATGAATTTGTTATACATTTTAAAGCGCTCTCAATTTACAAAAACACAAAATTCAGTAAACTTTCAGGTGGTGAACGAAGAATTATTGAATTATACATTACACTTAAAAAACCGGGAGACATTGTGCTTTTAGATGAACCCTTTTCTCATATTGAACCACTTCATATTGAAAAAATAAAGACCTTGATTGAAACTGAAAAGCTAGAAAAGGTTATTGTGGTTACCGATCACATGTACAAACACATTATTGACACTTCAGATAATATTTACCTTTTAAAAAATGGATGTACCAAACACATTGCTGATTTAAAAGAACTTGAAGATTATAAATATTTAAGCTCGGGTGCTTTGGGTTAAAACGAAAAAAGGAAGCCTTTTCAGCTTCCTTTCACATCAGGTTATTGATTGCTAACCACACTTGGAAGAACCACAGTCCTTACAAGTTAAACAACCCTCTTGGTAGATTAAATTATCCGATTTACAGTTTGTGCACGTTTGCCCTTTAGCCTTTGTACCATCGGCGACATAACGCTTTAAGGCTCTGCCCACACCATTTTTCCAGGTGTTAATAGACTCCGTATCTAACTGCAAGCTATTAATTAAATCAACAATTTTATCAATTGGCATACCGTGACGCAACGTACTGGAGATCAGTTTGGCATAATTCCAGAATTCCGGATTGAATTTATACGACAGTCCTTCAATGGTGATTTTATAACCGCGCTTGTCTTTGAACTGAAAATCATATCGGGACGTCCCGTCCTCATTTCTATTCTTTATGATGAGCCCGTTGTTTACCCAACGTGGAATTAAGATACCATCTTCATCATCAATCAATCCTGTAAAAATCTCATAGGGCTTATCGTCTATTAAACCAATAAAAGCAATCCACTTTTCTTTATTGTTTTGAAAACGCACTACATCAGCTTCCAAAACTTGCGGCCGTTTAATCGGGAATGGTGTTAATGTATTGTTAGCCTCTTCTTCTTTTTTATCATCATTGGAAATTAATACGCCTGAACGCGATCCATCTCTGTAAACTGTGACTCCTTTACATCCAACTTCCCAGGCTTTAAGATACAACTCGCCTACAAGATCTTCAGAAACATCGTTCGGTAAATTAATTGTTACACTTATAGAATGGTCCACCCATTTTTGAATGGCGCCTTGCATACTCACTTTACTTAACCAATCCACATCATTGGAGGTAGCTTTATAATAAGGTGACTTTTTAACCAGTTCATCTAATTCTTCCTGAGAAAAATTTTGAGTAGTATCAATACCGTTTACCTCCATCCACTGTTTAAATCTGTGATGGAATACCACATACTCTTCCCATGAGTCCCCCACTTCATCAACAAAATCAACTCTGACATCTTTATCACCCGGATTTACTTTTCTTCTACGTTTATAAACCGGTAAGAACACAGGTTCAATCCCTGAAGTAGTTTGTGTCATTAAACTGGTGGTTCCCGTTGGTGCAATCGTTAACAGCGCAATATTACGTCTGCCATATTCCAGCATTTCATAATACAGTTTACTGTCTGCTTCCTTAAGACGATTGATAAACGGGTTTTCCTTTTCACGGTCCGCATCAAAAATGGTAAATGCACCACGTTCTTTTGCCAAATGTACCGAGGCTCTGTAAGCCTCAACAGCAATAGTTTTATGCACTTCCAAAGAAAAAGCATTTCCGGCTTCGCTACCATACTGAATACCTAAAGCGGCTAGCATATCACCCTCGGCAGTAATCCCAATACCGGTTCTTCTCCCCTCTTCAGCTTTTCTTTTTATGTTTATCCACAGGTTACGTTCAACCCCTTTAACCTCATCGGATTCAGGGTCTGAATCTATTTTTTGAAGAATAGCATCGATTTTTTCAAGCTCTAAATCGATAATATCATCCATAATTCTTTGAGCAAAAGCAACATGCTTTTTGAATAAATCGAAATTAAACGACGCCTGATCAGTAAATGGGTTTTCTACATATGAAAATAAGTTGATGGCTAACAAACGGCATGAATCGTACGGACACAAAGGAATCTCTCCACAAGGATTTGTAGAAACCGTCTTGTACCCTAAATCGGCATAACAATCCGGTACGGATTCATTAGTAATGGTGTCCCAAAACAAAATGCCCGGTTCTGCAGATTTCCAGGCATTATGCACAATTTTTGCCCATAGATCTTTGGCCTGGATCGTTTTAGACACCTTAGGATCACTACTAAACACAGGATATTTTTGTGTGTACTCTGTTTCGTTTTTAACGGCTTTCATAAAGTTGTCATCAATCCTGACAGACACATTGGCCCCTGTTACTTTTCCCTGCTCCAACTTGGCATTAATAAAATCTTCAGAATCAGGATGGTTAATTGAAACAGATAACATAAGTGCACCTCGTCTTCCATCCTGAGCCACTTCCCTGGTAGAATTCGAATAACGCTCCATAAACGGCACAATTCCGGTAGAGGTTAACGCCGAATTTTTAACTCCTGAGCCCTTTGGGCGTATGTGTGATAGGTCATGCCCTACACCACCCCGACGTTTCATAAGTTGTACTTGTTCCTGGTCAATTTTCATGATACCTCCGTAAGAATCGGAATCGCCCGAGTTGCCAATAACAAAACAATTTGAAAGTGATGCTATTTGATACGGATTACCTATACCGGCCATGGGACTTCCCTGGGGGACTATATACTTAAAGTTCTTGATTAAATCGAAAACAGCGTCTTCACTCAAAGGATTTGCATATTTGAGTTCCACTCTTGCAATCTCCCTTGCAATTCTGCGATGCATATCATTAGGGGTAAGCTCATAAATATTACCATCGGAATCTTTCAAGGCATATTTATTAAGCCATACACGGGCCGCTAAATCATCATTTTTAAAATACTCTAGTGAGGCGTTAAAAGCTTGGTCCTGGGTGTAAGTTTTTGGTAGCGTTTTGGTTAGATTTTGTTTCATGTGTTAATTTTTAAAGTTGTTAGTCGGCACATGCAACCTTTTACGATTAATGCAATTTTTAGTTGTGTATTTAAAGATTGCCTTAACCATAGTGGTTTCATAAGTGAGTATAAAATTTGTTCGGAATAGATTAAAAAAATTCGAACGTGAATATACTCAAACTTTATAATTCAAAACATGACAAAAATCATAAAGTTTACAAGAAAAACAAGTTAAAAATCTGAATATCAGCAAATTAAAAATTTATCAACATAAAAAAGTTAACAAATTTTTCAAAAAGAATTTAAACGTAATTTTTAAAAGTCCACTGCGAATCCAACTCCTAAAAACTGCTTCCACTGAATCTTGGCACCGGCTTCATCAAACTCGCCTTCAACATCAGTTTCTTTGGTTGTTTTTACATCATCATCATATCGAATATGTGATCCAAACCTGGCACGCACATAATTATTCACCTTAAAGTCAAAATCCAACCTCCAATCCAAATCTACATTACCAAAATTATTAATGTAATCCGTATAGAGGCTCACCTGATGCTGCATATTTATATTTTCGGCCACTTCCATTTCATAACTGTTAGTAACCAAAATCCCCAGCTCTCTTCTAAGCCTTTCACCAGGTATGACAACATTACCTTCATCATCAAATTCCGCCGGATCAACACCAAAAGCACCGGCATTTGCCAGATCTTCATCTAAAACAAACGTTGCTTTTAAAGTTAAAGGAGAGAAATAAACCGATAATTTATCAATACGCTTGCCGTACTCCATACCACCTCCGAAGAACAAATAACCAGGGGCCATAAACCTGGAAATAGGATCATCCGTATTGGGATATTTATAACCGTTTGCAAATTGTGTTCTAAAATTAAGTCTTGCCGAGTAATACCAATTAGACATAACATCCGGCTTATAACCCATATTTGAGTTTATCTCAAGCAGATCATCTGTTTTTCTAAGCTCTCTGGATTGCTGTTTATTAACCCCATAACGCATGACCAAGTTATTACGCCATGAAAAATATTTATCTGAATAATTCCTGGATGACTGTAAGCCAATAAGTCCTGAAATGGAGTTAACCCCACCGGCATTCCAGTTGACAAACGCCACTTCACTCAGATCTATTGAAGCTTTGTTCTTTTTAACCCATTGCGGGCCATCATATTTTTTGGGTTTTTCTTTTAAATAAAGTGAATCGGGCTGTGCATTTGAAAATTGAAATGAGAAGCAAACTAGTGCCAATAGAATGTATCGCATGATTTTTTGTTAGATTATTTTAAATTCATTTCTTATCAACAATCATTCCATTTTAACAAGAAATGGAAAAATTCTAATAGCTAAACTCTCCGAACACACTTTTTATTGTGAGCTTCTTCTCTTTTGATGCTTCAACCCTACCAATAATTTGTGCATCCACATTAAATGATCTTGAGATTTCAATAATATCATCAGCAATTTCAGGAGTCACATATAACTCCATTCTGTGACCACAATTGAACACCTGGTACATTTCCTTCCAATCAGTTTTCGATTGCTCCTGAATTAATTTAAAAAGCGGTGGAATTGGAAACAAATTATCTTTCACAACATGATTTTCATCAATAAAATGAAGGATCTTAGTCTGAGCACCCCCGGAGCAGTGTACCATACCGTGAATAGTTTCACAATTGTATTTAGACAAAACTCGCTTTATAATCGGAGCATAGGTTCTGGTAGGAGACAATACCAATTTACCGGCATCAATAGGGGAATCTTCAACAACATCGGTTAATTTCACATTACCGGAATACACTAAATCTTCGGGTACGGAAGCATCAAAACTTTCAGGAAACTTCTCAGCTAAGTACTTATTGAATACATCATGACGCGCAGACGTTAACCCATTACTTCCCATGCCGCCGTTATATTCCTTTTCATAAGTGGCTTGTCCGAACGAAGCTAAACCTACGATAACGTCACCCGGTTGAATGTTAGCATTATCAATAACATCCTCACGCTTCATTCTGGCAGTTACCGTAGAATCTACTATAATGGTTCTGACCAAATCACCAACGTCAGCAGTTTCTCCTCCCGTGGAATGAATAGTCACTCCGAAAGACTTTAAATCTTCAAGTAATTCTTCCGTTCCGTTAATAATGGCTGAAATGACTTCCCCCGGAATTAGATTTTTATTTCTTCCAATGGTTGAAGAGAGCATGATATTATCGGTAGCACCCACACACAACAGATCGTCAATGTTCATGATCAGGGCATCTTGCGCAATCCCTTTCCAAACGGACGTATCCCCGGTCTCTTTCCAGTACATGTATGCTAAAGATGATTTTGTTCCGGCACCATCAGCATGCATGATCAGGCAATAATCATCATCATTTGTTAAATAATCCGGAACTATTTTACAAAATGCTTTAGGAAACAAGCCTTTATCAATATTCTTGATGGCATTGTGAACATCTTCTTTAGATGCGGAAACTCCACGTTGTGCGTAGCGTTTGGAAACTTCTTGACTCATAATAATATAATGTGCTGCAAAGGTAATTTTTTGAATCAAAAAATCCCGGTTTAAATCGGGATTTTACAAACACTTTTAATCTATCTTGTGAATAACATCTCTCTGTATTTGGTAAGCGGCCAGATTTCATCATCAACCAGCAACTCCAGCTTATCACAATGATAGCGAATATCGTCAAATAGCGGTTTTACGTTATTACAATAGGCTGTGGCTTTCTTTTCTATATCATCCAGGCCATTCGCCTTTTTACGGGCATCAATCATTTTGGTAACATTGGTATTGATAGACTCAATATGACTTGAAATCTGTTCGATCAAATTGATCTGTTCTTTGGAAACCCTTTCAAAATCCTTATCGAAAATTTCCTTTAGGCCTTTCACATTTTCAATCAAAATGTTTTGATACTTAACAGCCGTCGGTACAATATGATTCCTGGCAATATCCCCCAAAACACGGCCTTCAATCTGAATATGCATAATATAAGCCTCCACTTCTATTTCGTAACGTGCCCTGGTTTCAATTTCACTCATAACATTCATTTCCTCAAACAGTTTTATAACTTGTTTCGATATCTTTACTTTTAAAGCCTCCGGCGTGGTTTTATTATTACTCAATCCGCGTTTTTTGGCTTCTTTTTGCCAGGCTTCGTCATAACCATTACCTTCAAACAAAATGGGTTTGCAAGATTTAATATATTCTCTTAATACATTAAAAACCGCTTCATCCTTTTTTAAGCCTTTGCCATCAATAAGTTTATCAACTTCTACTTTAAAATCTATTAATTGTTTGGCCACAATGGTATTTAAAATCGTCATGGGATTACTACAATTAGCAGTAGAACCAACCGCTCTGAACTCAAACTTATTTCCAGTGAAAGCAAAAGGCGACGTTCTGTTTCTATCGGTATTATCTAATAATACATCCGGTATTTTACCAACAACATTTAGTTTGAGTTCTGTTTTTTCCTGGGGTGATAATTTCCCTTTGGTAACTCCTTCCAACTCATTCAGCACTTTAGTCAATTGTTCCCCAATAAATACGGAAATGATGGCCGGCGGTGCTTCATTTGCTCCTAACCTATGGTCATTACCAGCGGATGCTATGGAAGCTCTTAACAACTCTTCATAAGTATGTACCGCTTTAATGGTATTTATAAAAAAGGTCAAAAACTGAAGATTGCTCATGGGGGTTTTTCCTGGTGCCAAAAGGTTTACTCCGGTATCTGTAGATAACGACCAGTTATTATGCTTCCCCGAACCATTCATACCGGCAAACGGTTTTTCATGCAGCAGCACTTTGAAGTTATGACGTGAGGCCACACGCCCCATGACATCCATTAATAAAGCATTGTGATCCACCGCTAAATTTGCCTCTTCGTAAATAGGTGCTAATTCAAACTGATTGGGTGCTACTTCATTATGCCTGGTCTTAACAGGAATGCCCAAAAGCATACATTCTGTTTCCAAATCACGCATAAAATTAAAGGCTCTGTTTGGTATGGCCCCAAAATAATGATCATCCAGTTGCTGTCCCTTTGCCGAAGAATGCCCTAACAATGTTCTGCCGGTTAAGGTTAGATCCGGCCTACTCGCAGCCAACATTTTATCAATTAAAAAGTACTCTTGTTCCCATCCCAAAGATGAGGATACTTTTTTTACATTTTTATCAAAATATCTGCAAACATCCGTAGCGGCATCATCAACCGCATGAAGTGCCCTTAAAAGCGGTGTTTTGTAGTCTAAAGCTTCACCCGTATAAGCAACAAAAATAGTTGGAATACAAAGTGTTGTCCCATAAATAAAAGCAGGTGATGTTGGATCCCAGGCCGTATACCCCCGTGCTTCAAATGTATTTCTAATACCACCACTTGGAAAACTTGAGGCATCCGGTTCCTGTTGCACTAATTGGCCACCGTCAAACTTCTCGATGGCCATGCCTTCACTTACGGTTTCAAAAAAGGCATCATGCTTTTCAGCCGTAGCTCCGGTTAGAGGCTGAAACCAATGGGTATAATGGGTGACCCCTTTTGATAACGCCCAATCTTTCATGGAAGCTGCTACCTGATCTGCAATGGTTCTTTTAATTTTTGTTCCATCCTGAACAGCACTCATAACACCTAAGAAGGCATCCCTGGTTAAGTACTGCCTCATGGCATTTTCATTAAACACATTTTCACCAAAAATTTCAGATCTTTTTTGAGATTCCTCTACAACAACTGGCTTGCGGGTGAGTGATTCCTTTACGGCATGAAATCGTAATGTAGGCATTGACTTATTAATTTGATTTATTTAGAATTACAAAATTAACCATAGTGGTCAAACCACAAAATATCGCATTAACAATTTTTCAATATTTATATAAAAAACTATACTTTTTTTAATGTAAACCCTAAAAAAATGGGGGATAAATAAAAATAACTAAGCATTTTACTAAAATACCCCTTAATTATTTAAAGTATTTATATAAAAATATATATTTGTGCTGATAACATTTTAGATCACAAAATTAAATATTCATTATGGCAAAAATTAAATTAGAATACCTTTGGTTAGATGGTTATAAGCCCACTCAAAATTTGAGAAGTAAAACTAAGGTAGAAGAGCATGAGAATTTTCAAGGAACTCTTGAGGAATTAGGTAACTGGTCTTTTGATGGATCATCAACGTTACAAGCAGAAGGTGGTTCTTCTGACTGTATCTTAAAACCTGTTGCTATTTATCCAGATCCACACAGAAGAAATGGTTATTTGGTAATGACTGAAGTTTTAAATGCTGATGGAACTCCACATGAGTCTAACGGTAGAGCTACTATTGATGATGATGATAACGATTTCTGGTTTGGTTTTGAGCAAGAATACTTTATAATGGATACTGAAACTCAACTTCCTTTAGGATTCCCTATTGGTGGTTACCCAGGACCTCAAGGATTATACTACTGTTCTGTAGGTGGAAAAAACACTTGGGGAAGAGACTTGGTAGAAGAGCATGCTGATGCTTGTATCGATGCTGGTCTTAACTTTGAAGGTATCAACCAGGAGGTTGCTGCCGGACAGTGGGAATTTCAATTATTCGCAAAAGGTGCCAAGAAAGCTGGTGATGAGATCTGGGTTGCCAGATACTTACTGGACCGTTTAACTGAAAAGTATGGATACTACATTGAGTACCACCCAAAACCAATTAAAGGTGACTGGAATGGTTCCGGTATGCACGCAAACTTCTCTAACTCTACGTTAAGAACTTGTGGAGACCAGGCTACTTATGAAGCAATTTGTGAGGCTTTCAGACCTGTAACTAAAGAGCATATTGAAGTGTATGGTGCTTATAATGACCAACGTTTAACTGGAGCTCATGAAACGCAATCTATAGATCAATTCTCATATGGTATTTCTGATAGAGGTGCTTCAATCCGTATTCCGGTTGCAACTGTAGAAAGAGGCTGGAAAGGTTGGTTAGAAGACAGAAGACCTGCTTCTAACGGTGACCCATACAAAATTGCGGGTAGAATTATTAAAACTGTTAAATCTGCTAAAATATAATTTAGCAACAGATTTTGTTCATAAAAAAAGCGCTTACCAATTGTAGGCGCTTTTTTCATACTTCTTTTTTTTAATTGGAACAGTACCATTATCGGTCATAAGTTTTCCAATTACTTCTGCACAACCTGTTTCACAGCCTTGACTAATTAAATCATCTTCATGATCATAACAACTTTGGAGTACTATTAATACTATTATCACTAACAGCCAGCCTCCAGTTTTTCTAATGCCTTTCAAACTAGCTAAAACCAAAAGCCTACAATAAACATTGACATTAATTATAACAATACACTGAAAGAAAACATAAAAGATTAATCAAATGCTTTACAGCACTCATCAAATTTGCAAACATTTTCTTGCTAAAAATTAAGTGATATATCTTAAAGCTAGCCCCTAGTAAAAATAAAGAACATCAACAAACCATAAGCCGCCACTAAAACCATCCCCTTTAACCTGCTAATTCGGAGTCTTTTGGGCAAGAAAATTAATGGCAACAGGATCGCTGCGAAACCCAGCATCCAAAAAATGTCATTTGTTAAAATAGTGGGCTCTGTGACCGGTATAGGCTTAACAATGGAGGTTATGCCTAAAACCGATGCTATATTAAAAATATTAGATCCAATAAGGTTACCTAAAGAGATAGCTTTTTCCTGTTTTGCCGCTGCTATTACCGATGCCGCTAATTCCGGAACACTGGTCCCAATAGCAATCAAAGACAATCCTATTACGCCCTTACTCACACCCACCGCCAGGGCTACTTCCTCAGCTCCTTTTACCAACCACTCACTTCCAAAATAAAGCG
Organism: Seonamhaeicola sp.; assembly: GCF_028281565.1. Taxonomy (GTDB): domain Bacteria; phylum Bacteroidota; class Bacteroidia; order Flavobacteriales; family Flavobacteriaceae; genus Seonamhaeicola. The sequence continues at coordinate 399,827 of NZ_JANQJQ010000043.1, read as the reverse complement.
CTACGGCTCCAATTAACAACCAAAGTGTGATCTTAAAATTAGACACGGTAGCCAGGGCGTCGTCAACCGCTTCAACAACTTTATCTTTTTTGGCATGCTTTATCAATATATATAAAAACAGTATGAGCCCAAGAAATAGTGAAGCCCCTTCAAGTGTTGATAATTTACTGTCATTCTTTAAAAAGATATAAAGTACCAGGGAAAAAACCATCATGACCGGCCAATTGAGTTTATAAAAAGACTTGTCAACCGTGATGGTTCCCACTAAAGCGGTAACCCCCAAAACCAGGCCTATATTGGCAATATTTGAGCCTACTACATTATTTATGGCTATGGCCGGGGATCCAGATAAAGCAGCATTTAAACTCACCAGAAGTTCCGGTGCAGAAGTTGCAAACGATACTACTGTCATACCAATGACCATTTTAGAAATATTGAATTTAAATGATAATGCTACAGATGATCTTACCAAATATTCACCACCAACAACCAACAATGTAAACCCAAGGATGACCCAAAGTACGCTCATAAAAAATATTTTTTGCGAAGATATTATAAAGTTGGAAGTTAAAAGCTTGCAGACCCAAGTTTATTCGCCCTTACTTCAAAGAAGTCCTCAATCCATTAAACGTTTATTATCGATTAACTGTATCTATTTCAGTTCATTCATCGAAAAATCGACCAACGGCAGGCACTTCTGAATAATATTTCCAAAATTTGATATACCAAATCTATTAAATCAAATAACTATGAAACGATTAGCTTTTGTTATGTTTTGCCTTGTTTTTACCCTTACTTCCTGCTCTAAAGACGACATTGAAGTGGTAGGTGTGGAAATTAGCGGCACTTATAGCCTCAATGGCAAATACATGTTAGACAAGACCTACACTAAAGGCACTCAATATGTAAGTGTCACTGATGAAACATTGCGTTTGAAAACGGCATTTATAGACAACAAAGATATGTGGATACTCATACGTGGGAATGTGTACTATTACAAAATTGAGAAAGATGGCACCTACCCTCCGGAGTCCGGTTGGGAATGTGGTTATGATGTTGGTAAAGAAGATTTTAAATGTAAACTCATTATTGATTAGACTTTTAATTTTGGTTTTTTAGAAAAAATCCGGTGTTTATAAAAAGCATCGGGTTTTTTTATTTTCTGACTTAATAAAAACTAAAAATTTCGTTAAATAACTATTAAAATAGTTGTGTAACTATAAAAATAGTTATAGGTTTGTTTCATGTTAAAGATAATGATGTATTATTATGATGCTAAATTAAATTTAACACATGAGCTACAGTGAATAACCTGATAGTATTGAATCGCTCAAAATATTAGATTTCCTCAAAAGAGGAAATGAAAAAACTATAATTGATGGAAAAATTAACAAATAAGGAAGAGGAAATCATGCATATTTTATGGAAGCTGGAAAAGGCTTTTGTGAAGGATGTACTTAACGAAATTAAAGAGGATAAACCCCATTACAATACACTTTCTACCATCATTAGAAATTTGGAAGATAAAGGTTATGTAGGCTATACAGCTTATGGTAAGACACATCAGTACTTCCCTATTGTTACTAAAGAGGCTTACAGGAAACGTTTTATGAATATGGCCATTAGTAATTATTTTAACGACTCTTATAAAAATGTGGTGTCGTTTTTTGCAAAGGAGGAAAAAATTAGCGTTGAAGAGCTAAAGGAGATTATTGAACTTATTGAAAAAAACAACTAATTATGGAATATTTATTGAAGGCCAGTGCAGTTGTTGTCATTTTTTACGCGTGCTACAAATTGTTTTTACAGCGTGATACTTTTTTTGAATCAAATCGAGGGTTTTTATTAACAGGATTGGTTTCGGCATTTTTGATTCCTTTAATAGTTATTCCTGTTTATATTGAAAGAACGCCCGTAGTATTGGATAATCTTATTTTTGATAATGCTGTTGTTGCCCAGCCTATTGAATCATCTGTTAACTTAATTGATATTGCCGCTTACGTATATTTCATAGGGGCAGTTTTCTTTTTAGGCAAATTTTTGGTTCAGTTGGTTTCTTTAGCACTTCTTCTAGTACAAAACAAAAGCACAAAATTTGGTCGTTACAGGTATGTAAAAACCTCGAATAGCACATCTCCTTTTTCATTTTTTAACTGGATCGTTTACAATCCCGCTTTATTTAATAAAACGGAATTGGATCAAATATTGACTCACGAAAAAGTACATGCACGTCAGCATCACTCTATCGACATTCTGTTAACCCAATTAGCCGGTGTTGTGCTTTGGTTCAACCCGTTTATATGGCTTTACAACAAAGACCTAAAACAGAATTTAGAGTTTATTGCAGACCAAAATGCCCAACAAAAATCAGACTGTAAAAAAAGTTATCAGTACACTTTATTAAAAACAAGTATGCCAACTCATCAATTGGCTTTAACCAATAATTTTTACAATTCATTAATCAAAAAACGAATAGTTATGTTACACAAATCAAAATCTAAAAAGACAAACCTGCTTAAATATGCTTTGGTTATTCCGGTTTTAGCTGTTTTCCTCATGAGCTTTAACACCAAAGAAGTGTTTGTTGATACCGACGTGATCCCGGAAGAGGATTATCTCCTAAACTCATTTTATAATGAAGAAACGCCTTCTGTTGAAGACCATAAAATTGAGGAAGCCATCAAAAGTGAAACTACTGCTTCGAAACCGGTAACACCAATAAAAAAGAAAACTGCAACGGTTGCTCCAACCGGGAAAGACGTGGAAATGTTTTTGATCAGCAAACACTTTAGTGATGCTGATTTCGACAAACTGGCTGAAACCTTAAAGGAGAAAGGTATTACTGCAAAATTCAAAGGTATTAAGCGCAATAGTGACGATGAGATCATTGCCATTAAAATTGAACTAAGCTCCAAGCACTCAAACGCCAATTATAGTGTTAGCTCCGATAAGGCTATTAAATCTATTAAGATCTCCTTTGAAAACAACGGCAAAAACCTATCCATAGGAAATGCTTCTCATCATAAAGGTGCTTATTTTATATCAAAAGACGGTAAACATAAAGTCCATAAATCAGGAAAAGGTAAAAATGTATTCTTCTTTTCTGATGACGATGATGATGTACAGATAGTTCATGAAGATATTCATATTGTCCATGGTGATACTTTAAAATGGCACTCAACCGGTAAAGACGGCAAGCATGTTGTTGTTAGAAAACACAAAAATGTTGAAGTTATCACTGATGATGATGGTGAAACCCATGTAGAGGTTATTGTTGAAAATGATGATGACGTCATTAACGAAGAAGAAGATATAGTCATCATAAGAAAGAATGATGATGATAAAAAATCCTTTAAAGTAAGAACGCTTGCCAGTGGAAAAAGCAAAAACAAAGTCCTATTTATGAATGACGATGACAATCAGCCATTGTTTATTATTGATGGAAAAGAAGTAGAAAAAGACCTGACTGAAGACTTAAATCCTGATGATATAAAAACTGTTATGGTTTTAAAAGGAGAGCAAGCAACTAACAAATATGGTGATAAAGGAAAAAATGGTGTAGTCCTAATCAACACGAAAAATGACAAACGAATAAAAATTCATAGTTCCAATGACAAATCCCCGCTGATCTATTTAAATGGTAAAGAAATCACCCAGGAAGACATGGATAAACTTGACAAGGATACGATTGAATCCATTGATGTTATAAAAGGGGAGTCTGCAATAAAAAAATATGGTGGTAAAGGAAAAAACGGTGTTATAAATATTACCACTAAAAAAGAATAATAAACTATAAAAATCAATATGTTTTAAAGCACTTCTTTTGAAGTGCTTTTTTTATGTCACGTCTCCAAACCAAAAGACGATTTTATTAAAAAGTCGATTTTTTTGGGCAAAATGTCCCTTGGTTTTAAAAACACAGCCAAAAAACCGCCTACAATTATTATAAAATGAAACATTAAAACACAATCAACCTTACATTTATAAACTTCAATGAAGAGAGTCACTAAAATACCGAAATCAATTTGATTTTTTTACTTACAAATTCGCATTCAATTTCATCGATTTTTTCAAAAACACTTGACAATCATATTCCAAAATATATATCTTAAAAAAACATTGATATAAAAACTGTTTACTAACTCTTAAAACCTTTAAAAAATATGATGACACTTGCGAAAATTGTAGTTGATATAATACTTATTATCATATCAATTCTTTAAACCCCGAAAATGTAAAACTTAGTTCTAGAATAAGTTTTACTATTTTTACCTCCAAAGCGGTATAAAAAATGCAAAAGCAAGTATTTAAGGTTTTAGCGAAGATTAATAAAGCAGTATTGCCGAGTTATACTAAAAAAGGATTGGATATTTCGAAAGCAACAAAACTTCAATTAGCCATTATTGGGTGGCGATGGTACGTTACTAAAAATGCTTTAGATTAGATTCAATTATCCAAAAGTGTATTATAATCATCCGGTGTATCAATATCCAATAAGGTATTTCTGCGTTTGGGTGCTATCGAAATAACATCCACACCCTCACTATTTAAAAGCTGCTTAGCACCTTTATCTCCTTTTAATTTTAAAAGGCTTTCAAAATGTCTTTTCGAAAAAATAGCAGGGACGCCATTTTTTTCGTCGTAAGCAGAAGCTATAATACTGTCCTGATTTTCATGGTAAGCCTCTATTAGTGAATCCATATAATTGGAATCCACAAAAGGCTGATCAGCGAGCATAATTAAAACAGCATCCGGTACATTTTCCACAGATTGTATATACGTAATGCCTGCCACAATACTGGCACTCAAGCCTTCTTGCCAATATCGGTTCTCAATAAAAGTGACTTCACCCGTTTTAACCCGGTCTTTGATTTCTTTGGAATGAGCTCCTAACACGCAATACACCTTTCTTGCTTTTGTGGCCTGAGCATTCTTAACAGCATGTTCCAAAAGTGTGGTGTTCTTAAAAGGCAACAACTGCTTTGATGTCCCCATTCTGGAAGCATTACCCGCAGCTAATATTAGAACAGTAAGGTGCTTCACATTTAACAGTGTAGTTTCCCATTAAGTGTTTTCAAAGAAAAAGGCTCTCTATCCCTGGTAACCGTTAATATTTCCGAAAGAATAGATAATGCTATTTCTTCCGGGGTTACGGCTCCAATGTTTAACCCTGCCGGACTGTGAATACTATCTAACAAACTTTCGTCAAGATCTTCTATGTATTCAAATAATTCATTTTGAAGTTGCTGTCTTCGTTTTACAGACCCTAAAATGCCAATATAAGACAGGTTACAATCTTTCAGTTTTAACAAATACCTGAGATCCTGAGCATAATTATGCGTCATTAAAACCACCGAACATTCCGAGTCTATCTTATCTGTAACAAAGCCTTCCGGAGTGTTGGCTATTACCGACTTTGCTCCGGGAAAATCGCTTAACGCTTTCGGATCGCTCATGGATGTTACCACATCAACCTCCCAACCTAGTAAAGCAGCCATCTTGCAAAGTTTAACCGCATCATGCTCACCACCAACAATCAATAGTTTAAAACAGGGTGGCAGTGTTTGAGAAAATACTTTAATATCTTTTTCCAATGCTCCAGAATTAAAAGCATCTGAAAAGTTATAAGACTTCCCGTTGCTAAACTTAACAACGGACCCAAAATTGCCCACACTATCATCCTCTTTCTTAAAAAACGATGCCATCTCGAAGGCATTTCTATCCTCAATATTCCGGAAGAAAGTCTCTTTCAATACTTCCGAGACAACAAACGGTTCTATCAAAATATAAAGTGACCCTTCACAGCCCAACCGGTAGCGTCCGTCATAAACCATCACTTTAGATATGCCTGTATCAAAAACGGATTGTGCTCTTCTAAGCACTTCCTTTTCAACACAACCACCACTTACGGCCCCGATCATGGTACCATCATCAGTTAATAACATTCTAACACCGGGTTTTCTATAGGACGAGCCTTCCAAATCCACAACTGTAGCCAGAACACTCTTTTTTCCTGATTCCTGGTTTTGAATAGCAGCCTGAATTATTTGCTGTAATTCATGTGTCATTTATTCTAATTTAGAACTTAAATATAAGCATTATTTAAGTTTGTTATAACTTATCGGAATGCGCCTCAGAAAAAGTTTTTAGTTTTTTTTGCTGACCGTCATCAAGATTACTTTGTTCACCCAAAAACCAATAAACTCTGCGAGCTATTAAAAAGTCACCCTCCATCAACGCTATCAATGCTTTATTAATTTGAATCGAATTCGGATTTTTAACTTCCATTAACCCCAGAAAAACGGAAACTTCCTGAAAGGATTTTAAATAACCGATTTCATTGCTAAAGGAATCTAAATAGTCCTTAGGCAACTCCTTTTTACTGTACTGTAATGATCGGATCACAGCGATTCTCTGAAGTTTTTCGCTTGCAATAAAAATCTTTTTTAATGAAGCTGTATAGACTTCTAAAGGAGCTGCCTCCAAATACTTTATGGATGCTTTTATTAAATCATCATGATTCGCTGCTCTTTCAATGACCGTTTCTATAAATTCCGAAGCATAATGGTTTCTGCTGACCAATGCTTCTAAGGCAATCGGATAGTAGCTTTTATTATCATTAACTAAAAACTCTAAAAGTTGTTGGTTTGTCGACGACTCACCGGTTTTCTTTTTTATGGTCTTTATAATGTCACCGTTGGCCCAATGCCACAACGTATAACAGGTTAACGCTGCTCCGGGCACGGTGTCTTTTTCATCCAACTCAAGTGCTGTGGCACCGGCAACAGCATCAACACTATCATCTTCAACAGCAGTTAAAACCTGATGTATCGCCACGTCTTTAAACGGGGAGTTTTCATTAGCCAAAACAGTATGTAACTTCTTGTAATCTTCAGGTTCAAATAAATCGGCCTCATATTTTTCCAAAGTAGCATCTTTTGCCAGTACATATTTTTGGTAAACCCCAATATCGTTCCAAAAAAGCCTGACAGGAATCTCCTTGCATACCTCATCCAAACAAATGACCGATTCCACCTCCATAGCGTATCCAATAGTAGTGCTATCCTTATTCTGAATTTCGGTTAAAATGGTCTCGACCGGTACTTCTTCTCCGGGATGTTTTACAATGACCTTATGATCTATTTCAATACGTTCGCTTGAAACCATAGCTGGTTCATTGGAAAAAAGGATCCAAAAAGGGAAAAAGAAAAACGATATGAACTTTAATTTATACAGATTAGGCATAACAACGAATCTCAAACAATTTAACATTTTCGGCCCCGTAAGTTTCTTTCAAATTCACTCTAACAGCAGTTGTTTTTAACTGATTGAACTTAAATTTTATTAATCTGGTCCTATTATTTTCAATGGCTCCTAAATCTTTCCATTTACCATTAACACGTGCTTCAAGGCTTAACGACTTTAATAATTCCTTTGGAACATGATTTCCGTAAAGGTCATCGTTTTTACTGTCTTTACGCATCATGATATTACGCTTTACGTTAGTATCACATTTAAGCTCTACGGTGGACAATTGAACAGGGGTCTCCCATTCCAATTGAAGTTCTGCATTCAGGCCGTCTGATTGCCAATGATTAATGGCTCCGTCAATATCCCTGGACATACCGTTTAAAAGGTTTTTTGCATCTCCTAATAATGTGGTTGACCCAAAGATCAAACTTGCCTTTCTTGCCAGGTCTTTGGGATCCATAGCCGGTCTTTTCGGAATAAAAGCGTCATCTCTTAATAATTGCTCCTGTAATTCTTTAATGTGATTATTAGCGACCTCCCTTGGCAATATATTCCTTTTATTGCATATGGTAGCTGCCGTACCAACTGCCTGTCCCATTAATGCACAAGTAGCCATAATTCTTGAAGAGGACAACGCAATATGTGTCTGACTAACGTTACGGCCTGCAAACATTAAATTGGATACATTTTTAGAGTATAAACTTCTAAATGGGAATTCATATATTTTCTTGAAATGATAATGAAAATAACTGGGTGGCTCTGAAATATTTTCAATACCTCCCGGGTTGTGCTCATCTAAAGACCATCCACCAAAAGCCACTGCATCTTCAAAGTGTTTGTACCCTGTCATATCTTTTTCCGAAACAATGTAGTCACCAATAAAGCGACGTGATTCCCGTCTTGATGGTAACGATCCAACCCAATCCAGGGCCAGATTTTCGGCCTCGGGAAAATTCCCTGAATTTTTAATATAATCCCATACGCCATGTAAATAGCCCATTAATTTATGTCTGTTCTTTTCTGCATCAGCAATAATATCGCCTTTACTTCCTACTTCAATCCACCAGATACCATCTTTAAACCACTTAAAATGCCTTCTCGGGTGTGCGCCTTCATGTGTATATTTTATGGCATAAGACGGCGGATTATAAGTCATAGGCCTACCCATATCTTTTGAAGACATTAAAAGCGTGGCTCCCATTTGCCACCCGTCCGGTTCATCCGGCGCATAGGTTTCATTAAACTCAGCCTTTCCTTCTCTTCCGGTTCTGTACGCTGCCCCTGCCGAGGCTCCCAACAATCCATCCCCTGAACAATCAATAAAAATAGACGCATTAATAGTAAATAATGTCTCTGTAGTCGCCTGCCAGCATTTGGCAGATTTTATCTTATTTCCTTCCATCACCGCTTCAACCGCCTGGGTATTCACCATTAAGGTTAAGTTAGGTTCTCTCACTACAAAATCGTACATCACATGATCAAAAACCGGAAACGATTCCTGTTCATTTTCAAATCGGTTATGTAATAATAATTCTTCTATAATTCCGGTTTCTCTTTCTGCCTTTCCGTTAATATTATTTACGCCGTTTAAGTGCACGCGCATCTCACTGGAGGCGTTACCGCCTAATACCGGTCTGTCCTGAACCAATACGGTTAATGAACCATTTCTGGCTGATGCTACCGCTGCGCAAATACCGGCCGCACCGCCACCAATAACAGCTACATCATAGGTTTCCGTTTTCTTCCTTTCAGGGATTCCCTTTTTACCGGAACCCAGATGATACCATTTATCCTTTTTTCTGTCATCTACAATATCTTTTGCCGTAGCACAAGATGATGCTATAATCGGAACTACGCCCGCAGCTACTGCTGCCTTGGTACCTTTCTTAAAAAAATCTCTTCGTTTCATTGTTTATTTTTTTTTGGCTTCAGGTCGATTCCCTCTCCAACCTTTTTCAAATTGAATCATTAATTCTGAAACTAATTCTGGCATTTCCCCTGCCCTATTTTTTGTTTCGTTAGGATCTGTTTTATGATCGTACAGTTCCACATAAACCGGTTCTTTTTCTGGATGTTCTCTATCTTTCCAAACAATGAATCGATACCTGTCCGTACGCATGGCATACCCCATTAAATTATTTTCAAATAAATCCCTATCCCATGTTTCTTTTTGCTGATCCTTGATTCTTGCTTCCACTTCTTCAAGTAATGGACCAAAATACGTTTCGCACATTGCCGGACGAATTGGGAATGCTCCCCATTCCCGCAATGCCGGAGATGGGAATTGACTAAAGGCAGCTGTCTTCCATTCTTTATCAGGATTTTCCAATAATGGCCTGAAACTTGTCCCTTCAATGTGATCCGGCATAGGTATGCCCGCCAGATCGCATAAGGTTGGATACATATCTATCAGTTCTACCAAAGCATCTGTTTTGGTGCCTTGTTTAGATTTCATCATATCGGGTGTCCAGATCATCATAGGCACCCTGGTGGCTATCTCGTAGTTGGTAGCTTTTCCCCAAATACCCATATCACCCAAATGCCAACCATGGTCACTCCAAACTATTATTATTGTATTATCTCTTACTCCTACTTCTTCTAAAGCTGCAATCATCTTCCCAATTTGCGCATCTATATAACTCACACAAGCTAAATAGGCATGCTTTAATGTAACTGCTAATTCATCATCAATCCTCCCCTTTTTAGGAATACCACTTCTAACCCGTAATTCAAATGAAGGATGTAAGCCTACTTCTGCACCATGCTCAGGGCTTGAAGTTTGTGCCGACAATTTTATGTCTTCAGGGTTATATAAATCCCAGTACTTCTTTGGAGCTACCCAGTTTAAATGTGGTTTATTAAAGCCCAGCCCTAAGAAAAACGGTTTATTGCCCTTAGCAACCATATCTTTCATAGTTGCAATAGCAAGTTCCGTGTTATAACCATCTCCGAAGGTATTATCTGGAACATCGGCTGCTTCATAGGCATTTCCCATTGAAAGTCCATACCTGGCGGCTTCCCCATATTTCTCCAGCATAGCTTTACGCGTTTCAGCACGCTCTTTTCTGTTCTTTTCTAAGGCAAAACCAACCGGCGGTTTAATACCTTTTATTTTCATACTGTCCCTGGAAGGCAATCGGCTCCAAGACTTTTCGTCATCTTTATCGCCGTGATGGAAAATCTTTCCTGTATAAACAGTTTCGTACCCATTGTTCATAAAATGCTGCGGTAATGTAATCACATCAGGATTCGCCTCTCTAAACTTTATATAATTATGAAAAACACCACTGGTTTCAGGTCTTATTCCCGTTAACAAACTGGCCCGTGACGGCCCGCAAATAGCTTGTTGACAATAGGCCTTATTGAATTGCAGTCCCTGACTTGACAGCTTATCCAGGTTAGGGCTAATGGCAATATCCGACCCATAACATCCCAGCTCAGGGCGTAAATCATCAATCCCTATGAATAGAATGTTCGGTTTCTTTTGAGATTCCTTATTTTGTTCCTGACAACAGAGTACATTAACCAAAAGAAAAAGTAAGAACAAATGCTTCATCTTGATATTATTTTTTAACCCACACCCGTATATAGTCTACACTCATGGTTGTAGGCATACCTTCTAATTGTTTTTTTGCCTCTTCATCTATCAAAGGATTTACAGCTCTGTTAGCATTGTTGGAAAATTTCACAAAAGGTCTACGTAAACCTAAAGATGCTGTCACATTCATGGGTCTGTACCAATACGTATTGGGTTTACTGGCAATTTTCACACCATCAACATACCAAATAATTTCAGTCTCATTCACCTCACAACCGTAAACATGGTAATTTCTGCTGGGGTCATCACTGATTCTGTATTTGTTCATTTGCGTATCAATATGTTGCTTAGGACGAAACCACACACTTTTACCATCAACTTTTTTAACCAGGTGCAGATTATGGTCTGAATCCTGAATATCGTCCTGATGCCCTTTGAACCAATCAAACTGCTGAAGCTCCACCACATCAATTTCGCAATACACCGTTTTACCGTCTGAAGCACTTCTATCAAAATCACTGTAAAGCCAAAATGACGGACAGACACCCCAACCGTTTTTAGGACCGGAAACATCAATCACGGCCCCTTTTATTCTGGCTTCAACATAACCTGTTGTAAAGGTTCCTTTAGATTTTAAAATTCCCGATTTAAAATAAGTCCCACCATCAGAAGTATTATCCTCATTATGTCTCATGGTTAATTCGGCAATGCCATCAACAATTTTAACATTATCCGTATTATTCCATTTCCAACCTGTCGTATTTGGCAAACTGTTTTTTCTGTACCATTTTTCCCAATTTACTTCCGCCTTATCAAACTCATCCGATAAACTTTCAACCAACTCCCATGTATCATTGTCGTTAGAAGTTTTAGCCGGTGTTTGGGCATCCATCTGACCTGTAAGCAAACACAATACTATCAAGCTACTAATTCGTTTCATATAATTATATAATTTCAAGAAGTAAAATACCATTTGGTTTTAGTTCAAAATCCGGACCAAGAGATTCTCCAGTCATTATATTAGTTACATTTATAATTTTGCCATTCTTAAGACCAATATTCAATTTGGCATCATTCTTACCAACATTTAAGATATTAACTATATACCCTCCGTTTTCATTCTCAACCACTCGCCATGTACAACCTTTGTACGGCGTTCCATTGGATTCTTTTAAAACAATTTCAGGAAGACTATTGGACACTACGCCTAATACTTTTGTTTTGACCTCTGAAATACTTGCATCATCATCCATAATAACAAGTGTTCCCTCAGTTTCTTGCAAGCTCTTATTACGCAACTGTCCATATTCATTTTTAGACAAACTATTTTCATTATCCAGAATTATAGTTCCACCATCGTCCAAATACTTCTGAAGCGTACTAAACTCGGAATCTGTAACGTACTCGGTTTTATAAACCAGAATAGCGTCCCAATTGTTATGATCTTGTTTTTTAATAATTTTTTCAGTGGCAAAACCTAACGGAATTCCCTCAAAATACATGGATTCAAATAATTCTGATTGTTCTGCAATCTGTTCTTCTCTATTTATGTATGACGTTTCAGAATAGAAGAATCTAACAGGCCTTCGTTGTTTTCTAAGTGCAATAATTTCTTCAGATACACTATTCATGTCCATGTAAACCTGGGCTACCTCATTAACAACCTGAGGTTGCATATTAGCAGAAGCCGCGTAAGAACCGGCCAGGGCCGGGTCAAAGAAATTCAGATCACCCTCCAGCCTATCTTCCGGAGAACCGTCCGGATCTCTGGCCCAAAACCATGATATACTTGTATCCATTCCATGTAAGGTAGCCAGCCAATAACAGCTTCTTACATATTCCGGAGCGGTATCCAAATCCCGCCATGTCCATGTTGATAAAAAGTGGGCTTCTGAATTCACATGTATTTTACCCGGTGCAACGGATTCCATAAAATCATAGGAAAATGCCAACTCTTCCCAATAGTAAATATACTTATCCTCCCATTTTTCCCGTTCATTTTTTATCAGATCCCTGCGTGCTTTTGTTTTAGCATCATCGCCAATCATGGTAGTTAAATCTATAAGGGCTTCTAAGTCTATGCCATGAGAACGCTGGTGCTCCGTAATTATCTTAGGCATCACCTTTATATGGGTATCGGCATCAGGATTTGAAGATAACAACTCCCTTTGTAAAAAGGTAAACCAATCTGTACCTCTGTCCATATTATATCTGCACCAGTCGTACCAAATCGGAGTTCCTCTTGTTGAAGAATCTATGGGAATCTCTATTTCAACAGCTGAAAAATCATTAAAAGACATTTTCCAATTTTCATTTAAATCATTTATATCCCCGTTATATTTAATAGATAACCAATCTCTGAATTTGTTAAGCGTATAGGATGAGATGGCATTCATTTCTTTGAATTCATGCCTCCAGTTGCCTTTTTCTGAAAACCAATGCGGTTCATTTGATAAAATATAACCTAGCTGTGTTACCTTTTTATCTTTCGTCAATTCACCTGACTTTTTAATAACCTTGCTCCAAACCTCGCGCATTAAAGGGTTATCTACATCAAAACCCGTGAATAAAGACCTGCTCATTGCAGCTTCAGGCTCTTGTTTTAAAATCCAGTCAGGCATTCCCATATTCCAAAGAATCATGAACCCAACACTTGTATCAGGAATATCTGTGATGAGTTTTAACTTCTCCTCATCAAAAGTTCCATCTTCTTTTAAGATATAAGGATTAATAGCACGGTCTTCATTCGCTTCATACAAGGTACTACCTCCGTGAAAAATAGCGCCCAAATGATCATTATACACGTTTTTATCAGTTAACGGAACTCCCACGGATTTAGAAAAATAGTCAAACAAGAAAACAGGTTTTCCATGGCTTAAAAGCATATTATCCCCAACCTCAATATTTGCCCAATCTATCTTGTTCACAGGTCTTCTTTTAATACTTCCATCAAGAACCTTCTTTAAATTCCCTATACCAACATCCAGAATTTCAATGACTTTTTTTCTTTCAAAATCCGGAAGTTCTTCGGCATATTTTGTTTTTTCCGAAGCATACGGATCGTAATACCCAAAAAGCTTTTCTATTTCGTCTTTATGTGATTCGTCCCAATTGGCAAATTTTAAAAACTCCTTAGAAAACCAAAGGATAGTTTCTTCCCTGGCCACATCTAAAGATTCAGAGCTCGCTTCTTTCATTAAGGATTCCAGAGTACTAATCTTTTTAAGTGCCTCTTGTTCCAGCGACACCTCTTGATCACATCCAATTAAACTCAAAATCAACAACAAGCCGATTGTAACTTTATCCGGAAAGAATTTATTTTTAATCATACCATTTGCTTTAGGCACATGACTAATTTTTAACTTTCACTTCAAGCAATAACACTTCTTCTGATGCCAAATCAAACTCGGATGAAACAGGAACAGATGTCATCAGATTTTGAATGGTCATAGGTGTTCCTGATTTTAAGGATAATTTAATCTTAGCTGTGTTATGGCCTACATTCAATAAATTGACCAAGTAAGAACCATTCTCTTGCTTCACAACTCGTGAAATTATTGTTTTGAAGTCTTCACCGCTGTTAGATTCAATAACTACTTCCGGCATTTGGTCAGCAACTTCTGCCAAAGCTAATTCCTTTATTTTGCTAATATCTGCACCTTTTAAAGTAATCAATTTACCATTGCCAGCCTTTAGCTTTTTAGAGCGCTCTTTGCCATATTCATTCATGGATAAGCTTTTATCAGAATCCAATAATACAGTGCCTCCATTATTTAAATAGGCTTGTAGCGATTCAAATTCGGCATCTGTAACATAATTGGTTTTATAAACTACAACAGTATTCCACAAAGCATTGTCTTGCTTCTCTATAATGTTTTTTGTCACAAACCCTAAAGGAAGCCCTTCAAAAAATAAGGACTTGTATAGTTTTCCTGTTTGAGTCATGTAATCAGGTGTATTGATCGCCGAAGTTTCAGAGTAGAACAAGCGTAAGGGACGTGGTTGTTTTCTCAAAGCGATAATTTCTTCTGAAAACGAATTCAAATCGAACATCACTTGGGTTACTTCGTTGGTAATATGAGGTTGCATATTGTTTGAACCTGCATAGGCACCACCTAAACCAGGGTCGAAGAAATTTAAGTCTCCTTCTAAGCGGTCTTCAGGTGAACCGTCTGGGTCTCGTGCCCAAAACCATCCCATATTAGCATCCATACCCATTAGGGTTGCTAACCAATACACGTTACGAATATAACTTGTACGCATATCCAATTTTCTATATTGACCCGAAGAAAGGAAGTGTGATTCAGAGTTTACATTGATTTTATCCGGAGCTACAGACTCTAAAAAGTCATGTAAGATTGCCATTCCATCCCACTTATATGCATATTTTTTATGCCAATCCGAGTTAATATGTGGTCTAATACTTGGGTCACCTAAAGTTTTTGCATCATGACCAATCATAGTAGTTAATTCGGTTAAAGCTTCAAAGTCCATTCCATGAGAACGTGAATCTTCATAGAATGTCCTGGGGAATAATTTGATGTGTGTATTTGCACCAGGATTTACAGCATGTAAATTGTCTTGATTAAACTTGAACCATTCCGTAGTTCTCCCCATGTGGTAGCGATTCCAGTCGTACCATTTTGGAGTTCCTCTTAAAGATATTTCCATCGGAATTTCAATAGCAACAGCATCAAAATCAGTAAATGATGTACCCCAATTTGAGTTTAACTCATTTATATTTCCTTTATAAGTGTTCTTTAACCAAGTTCTGAATTTGTTCAAGGTATAAGATGAAATGCCATTCATTTCTTTGTACCTGTACGTCCAGTGATCCTTTTCAGAATACCAGTGTGGCTCATTGGCAAAAACATAGCCTAACTCTGTTACTTTTTTTCCTTTAGTAAGTTCGCCTGTATGACGAATAATTTTTCCCCATACTTCTCTAGCCAAAGGATTGTCAATATCAAAACCTGTAAATAAAGAACGCCCTTTTCTCACCTCTGGCTCTCTTTTTTCTACCCATTCTGGTATACCCATATCCCAATAATATAAAAACCCAATGTTTGTATCTGGAATATCAGTAAGTTTCTTGATGCCTTCATCATCAAACGTACCATCTTCATTCAATAAAAACGAGTTGATAGCACGGTCATGATCTACTTCATATAAGTTTTCTCCTCCATGATACAAAGCACCCAAATGATCATTGTAAACATCAGTATTTGTTAAAGGTTGACCTACGGTTTTGGAGAAGTAATCATAAGGGAACGATGGTTTACCATTGCTGTTTACAAACATGTTATCTGCTGCTTTGGTATTTTGCCAATCTACTTTATTAACCGGACGACGTTTTATCTCACCACTAAGTTCTTTCTTTAATTCCGCTATTCCGTTATCCAGTATTTCAATAACTTTTCTGCGTTCAAAATCCGGGAGCATTTCTGCCAGAGAATCTTTATTTGGTGCGTAATAGCGCTCATAACCAAATAATTTTTCAATAGCCTCTTTATTAGCTTCATCCCAATTAGCGAATTTGATAAACTCCTTAGAGAACCAAAGGACAGTTTCTTCCCTTGTAACATCTATAGATTTACCTTTGGCTTCTTTCATTAAGGATTCCAATCTGTCTATTTTGTCAAGCGCTTCCTTTTCCAAAGGCGACTTATTATCCTCACAACTTATTAAAGCTGTCATTATTGAAACGATTACAAAATATTTTACAAATACGTTTTTCATGTCTTAATTATAGTTAATTTATTGCTTTACCTGCCTGGTAAATGGTATTGATATTTTTGATATTTAATTTTTCAACTTCACCGTTACCCCAAGTAACAGTAGCTTCTTTTATGTTTTTAATGTCACCTAGCCCAACATGTAAATTAGTGTCTAATCCTTGTGAATACGAAGAGGAGGTAGCCCCCACAATGCGCTTATAAATTTTACCATCAACCTCCAGTTTTAGTAAGGCTCCAATTGGTGAGGCTTTCCCTGATGGTGAATTACCAATATTAACAACAACATAATTATTATTTGATTTTAGGTTATTGGTAAGCAGGTGCCATCTGCCACGTTCATTGGCATAAATAATATCCAAATCACCGTCTTTATCATAATCGAAAGCTTCTGCTCCCATACCCGTACTACCGCGTTCCTTTCTTATGATACCATGATTTTTTACAGGTTGGAACTTTTTTCCCTTTTGATTTAAATACAGAAATTGCTCGATAACAGACGCTGACTTTCCATAGCGCACTACAAAGATATCGGACCAGCCATCGTTATTAAAGTCACCTACCGCTGTACTAGTAGTTTGCTCAGGAATATCGATTCCATATTCATTGCTAACATCTACAAATTTGCCATCTACATTTTCCAATAGTTTGGCAGGTAAATCTTTTAATTTAATGGTCTTAGGTTTTTCAACTACATTATGAACAACTCCTGTGGTAGGCGCATTTGTAAATCCGCCAATACGCCAATAACCATTACCCAAATACCCTATGTATAACCCTTTTTTAGAGGTATCTTCTGGCCATCCTTCACCTTCTTCTTTGGTTATGGTTAAATCATGATGCCCGTGCCTATCCAACTTCCGTTTAAACAATTTCTTTTTTGTACCAATGAATACATCAAAATGTGGATAAGCCATTTGAAGGTTTTCAATTTTAAAGTCGCCTTCAATCTTAATACTATCGTGTTGAAAAGGTCGCCTTCTGGCTAAAAAATAAAAGGTCTTGTCCTCTTGATTATAATCAGCCTCTGAATCGAAGGGATGCTTTGAACGTGTTAAGAACAAATCGAAATCGCCATCATTATCAAAATCAATTTCTGAAACACTGTTTACTAAATTGGTGTTTGTTAAGCTTCCCAGAACTTCTTTTGAAACATTCGCAAAGCCTAATTTCTCACTTCCCTGTACGGCAATTATTTTGCTCCCACCGTAAAACAGAAAATCCTTGACATTATCGTTGTTAAAATCTGTTATTGTTGTACGCATGTTAAAGCGATCTGCATGCGGCAGGAAATCTGCAAATGAAAAATACTGACTTTCATCACTTTGATATAAAAAATGGGCTCTTTCAATTTTATCATTTGGAGGAAAGGCCGATAAAATCAAATCTAAGTCACTATTGTTATCTGCATCAAAGAATTTAACGGCGCGTCCCCTGCTGGCTTCAAAATGCTTGAATTCCTTTTCTTCTGATACGGTCCTGTCCAGATTGATAGTATAAGCCCTCAATTTTCTAGGGTTCTTACCATCTCCGCCTCCTGGTTGTACCAAAACCTCTAGTAAACCATCACGATTAAAATCACCTACGGTCATACCATGGGTGTCGCCAAATATGAACGGCTTCCCTATTTCATATTTGCCTTGATTGTTCCAGAATAACTCTACCCGCCTTGAGTGCTCTATAAGCAACAAATCCAAAAACCCGTCTTGATCCAAATCTGCAATGACGGCATTATCAAATTTTCTTCTTGAGCGTTGTTCTAACGGAATCACATCTAAGTCTTCGGTAAAAGACAGTTTGCTTTGCTCCTGTGCTATTCCGTTAATTGAAAACACTAAGCAGAAACTCAACACAAACCATGACTTAGACTTTAATAAAACTTTTGTAATCGGCATCCTGAAATGATCTTAACCTGGTAAATTGCCTTTCCAGCTTTTATTGAATTGTTCTAATAATTGCTTCACCAACTCCGGGTTATCATCAGCAATATTTTTGGTCTCACCGGGATCTGTTTGATGATCGTATAATTCATAGAATAAGGGTTCGCTATCCTTTTTGGTGTAGTCCTTCCAAACAATGAACCTGTAATTATCGGTTCGCATGGCATATCCCATTAAATTGTTTTCAAACAACTCCCGATCCCATTTATCACCCATTTGAGCTTTTATTTCTCCTTCTACTTCTTCAATCAACGGACCAAAATAAGTTTCTCTCATACCCTGAGATAGAGGGTTAGCAGCCCATTCTCTTAATGCCGGTGTAGGGAACTGACTAAAGGCCGCTTTTTTCCAGGACTGACCCGGATCTTCTAACAACGGTACAAAACTATGCCCTTCCAAATGCTCAGGTTTTTCTAATCCTGCCAGTTCACACAAGGTTGGATACATGTCTACCAATTCCACTAAAGCATCCGATTTTTTACCACGTGTATCTTTTGGCATATCCGGTGTCCAAACCATTAAAGGTACCCTGGTTGCTATTTCATAATTAGTAGCCTTACACCAAATACCCATATCGCCTAAATGAAAACCGTGGTCACTCCATATCATAATGATGGTGTTGTCTCTTAAACCTGCTTCATCTAAGGCATCAATCATCTTACCTATTTGAGCATCTATATAACTTACACAAGCTAAATAGGCATGTTTTAAAGTTCTTGCCATCTCATCATCAATTGGCCCTTTCTTTGGAATACCGTACCTAGCACGTAATTCAAACGAAGGGTGTAATCCCATAGTAGCTCCATTTTCAGGAGCTTCGGTAAGTGTTGCCAATTTAATTTTCTCGGGGTCATATAAATCCCAATATTTTGATGGAGCCATCCAGTTTAAGTGCGGCTTCTTCATTCCCATTCCCAGGAAAAACGGTTTATCGGGATTCTTTTCCAGCATATCTTTCATGGTAGCAATGGCTAATTCCGCGTTATAACCGTCTTCATAAAAGGTATCTTCAACATCTGCCTTTTCATAAGCTGGTCCTTTTCCCAAACCATTTCTAGGTGCATTTTCACCATATTTAGCAATGACCTCAGCTGTTGCTTTTTTAGAGAATTCCTGGTTTTCCGGTAAAGCATAGCCTCCCGGAGCTTTACTTTTTTTAATGGTCATTTTATCATAGGCAGGTTCTCTGCTCCAAGATTTCTCATTATCGGCCCATGCGGGTTTATGAAAAATTTTACCGGTATGAACTGTTTCGTAACCGCTGTTTCTGAAGTGCTGTGCTAAGGTTACAATATCCGGATTGGCTTCTCTAAAATAGGTGAAATTCTCAATTACATTGATAGTTTCAGGTCTGGCCCCGGTCATTAAACTTGCTCTGGACGGACTACAAATAGGCTCCTGGCAATAGGCTTTATTAAACAATAAACCATCTGCCGCAAACTTATCAAAATTAGGGGTGATGGCTATATCAGACCCATAAGCCCCAATTTCCGGCCTTAAGTCATCAATAGCTAAGAATAAGATGTTGGGTTTTTTAGCAGGTTGTGCTTCTTTAGATTCTTCTTTGGTTTTACAACCTACAAGTACCGTAAGCAAAAGCACTATTTTCAGGAATCTCATAATCACAGAAATTTATTAAAATAAACTTCTTCAAATTACGAAAAAATACATGCTAAAAACAGTGCTTGACTTACCTTATACTTATATTATTTTAACCTTGTTAAAACTGCCCTTAGAGTTTCTCGCTAAGACGCAAAGGCGCAAAGGCAGCAAGTTCTAAAAACCAAATCCCAAATACTAAATTCCAAATTCCAATAGGACGGGCTTATTGAAACTGTCCACTCCCGTCTTCGGTCTTCGGTCTCCTAACAAAGAAAACATTTTATAACTTCTCCTTCGGAACAAAAAAAGGAATAAACACTTATTTTATCTGAAGTGTTACTTCCTGGCTTTCAAAGCCTTCAGATTTTGCCTTAACCTTTACAGTCCCTGCTTGCTTAGTGGATTGCAGAATCATTAAACATCTTCCTTTGGCTGTTGTTAAACTATTCGATTGAAAATCCTGAATATTACTTCTGGCGCCGTTATCAACACCAAGTATTTTAGCATCTCCTTCAACTTCAAACTCAATTGTAGCATTCTCTGTTTTCACAGACAGTCCATCTTTATCAACTAACTGGACTATAAAGTGAGACACATCATAAGCGTCAGCTTTTAATTCGGTTTTATCTGCTGTTAATGTAAAGCCTACCGGTTCGGATGTTGTTTTTAACTCGGTTGAAATTTCAGCATCCCCGGAACTTGCTTTTGCGGTTAAAGTTCCAGCTTCATAAGGAATCGTCCAACGGCATAATTTATCCGGACTATCTGCTCCTTTTCTGCTTCCCAATGATTTCCCATTTAAGAATAATTCCACAGAGTCATAGTTAGAACAAACCTCAACCACAACCGTTTCGCCATCCTTATAATTCCAATGCATATTAGAATCTCTCCACTTATAAGCACTACTATTCTCCGGCAATTGCTGCCCTGAAATACCTGTTTGTTTAAATCCTGATTTAGCTATTGGCAAGGTACCTATAGAGATATGAGGTTCATCTACCCAAATACTTTTAAAGTAGTTCCAACCCTGGTATTTAAATCCTGCCAAATCCAACAGATCTCCCCAACCACTTTTTTCCGGCCAGTCGCCATCACGCTCCCCCATATAATCAATACCAGTCCACATGAAAATACTGAATACACCTGGATTTTCTATTACTTGCTTCCAATCATCCCAGGTTCCCGGATTTTCGTTGATAGTGATATGTCTGTCCGGCCAATGCTCATTTGCCCAGGCAATATCTAAATTACGGTAACTAAATCCCGAAATATCAACAGCATCTGCATAACCGGTCACCATACTGGTTTGTGGTACCACCATGTTAGTTGTAACCACTCTTGTGGGGTCTAACTCTCTAGTCCATTTTGCCAGTTTATGAGCTGTTTCAGCTAAAATATATTCACCCTTTTCAGCGGCATCATAGTTAGCTTTAATTTCTTCAGGCGTTAAAATTGGGGCACTCCCCCAATACTTTCCTGATTTTTGAGGGTCATTAGGATCTTTCCAAAAACCAGTTGCATATCTGTAGTGCAGGTAAGTCCACTCTATTTCATTACCAATACTCCATTGGAACACCGACGGATGATTTCTGTCACGTAGCATCGTACGTGTTAAATCGCTTTTAGCCCATTCCTGGAAATGCTCTACGTAACCTCGTGTGATATAATCGAAACTGCGGTCGTGGTAATTCTTTCTTTTATCTTTTGCATAATCCCACTCATCAAAAAACTCGTCCTGTACCAGGATACCCATTTCATCACACAAATTCATAAACTCTTCGGAATACGGATTGTGCGCTGTTCTAATAGCGTTTACGCCACAAGCTTTTAATGCTTCAAAACGTCTTCTCCAAACCCCTTCAGGAACAGCAGCACCTACTAAACCAGCGGCATGGTGCAGACAAACCCCTTTAATATCTGTTTTCTTTTCGTTTAAATAGAACCCTGATTTATTATCAAAACGAAGGCTCCTAATTCCGAAAGGGGTGGTGTATTCATCAACCACTTTTCCGTTCTGCGTGATGGATGTCACCGCCTTATACATATTGGGATGTTCCGTATCCCAAAGCTTCGGATTTGAAACCGAAAAGTCCTGTTTAAAGACGTCCTTATTATTAGCTGTTAGACTTAAACTATCTGCTTTTGAAACAACTTCGTTTCCATCGGCATCCAAAATTTTAGTAGTTAATGTAAACGAACTGTTTTCTGCTATCTGATTTTCAACCGTTGTTTCCAAATGTATAGAAGCTTCTGCCTTGGTTGCAACGGGTGTAGTAATAAAGGTTCCCCAAATAGGAATATGCAATTTATTTAACGTGATCAGCTTCACATTTCTATAAATACCACTGCCTGTGTACCAACGCCCGTCAGCATATCTGGAATGGTCTACGTGAACGGTAAGCACATTTTCTTTGCCTTTATTTAAAAACGGGCCTAAATCAAAATAAGTAGGTGAATAACCATATGGATTCTCTCCCAGCTTTTTACCGTTCAACCAAAATGTGGCGTTGTTATAGACACCATCAAACAATATGTAAACACTTTTATTTTCAAAATCTTCCGGTGACTCAAAGTGCTTTTGATACACACCTACACCTCCCGGTAAGTATCCCGTACAACCTTCCAAGCTTTCATCAAAAGATAATTCAACACTCCAATCATGTGGTAGTCTGATATCCCTCCAGTCAGCATCAGCTAAAGGGACGTTTGTTAGTTTAGTGGTATCCTTTTGTAATTGAAATTTCCAATCGAAATTAAAATCCGTTTCGCGGTTAAATGCCGTTTTAGTTGTAGTTGTTTTTTCTCCACAAGAAAACAAACAAATAACAAGTAATAGTGAGGTAAAAATGTGCTTGTTCATTCTAAGTTTAGTTTAGAACGCAAGTTACTTAACAATTGGCATTTAGTTATTATTAAAACCGCGTAAAAATTGAAATGTCTAGTTAAAGTATAGTCTTAACAGATCAGACAATGAATTCAGTTCATTAAAAAAATTTCTATTTGTTGCCTATAAAAACCCGTTTGTTATAGTCTTTAATAGTTTTATTTAATACTTCACCATTAGACCAGGTAATTTTCACTTTAGTAGCCTTTTTACAACTACCTAATCCAAAGTGCACAAAATTGTTAAATCCCTGCGAATATTGGGATCCTGTAGAGCCGATACGGTATATCTGTTTCCCTGAACAAGAAACAACCTCAACCATAGCTCCTAATCCGGATACGTTGCTCTTTGGAGATTTACCTACCTCAATAGTGATATACTTATTATTTTCGGCGTCTTTTAAATCGTTTTTAAACAAGTGCCACTTACCGCGTTCATTGCCAACGACCACATCCACTTTACCATCCTGATTATAATCGATAACCTCAACGGCCATTCCTATAGCCCCTAGTTCTTTGGAAACTATGCCATGGTTTTCTACAGCTTTAAAACCAGCTTTCCCTTGATTTAAGTATAAAATGGATTCATTGTCAAATACCAATTTTCCCCTTCGGATAACTAATATGTCTTTTAAGCCATCATTATTGAAATCCGCCACAGTACTTGCCATAGTATGCTCTTTATTGAGCAACCAAAGTTTTTCTGTGACATCCTTAAATGTTCCATTGGAGTTTTCCAATAGAATATCATTAAACCCTTCCGGATGATCATAAGGCTTATAATTTTTCACGCCATGAACTACGCCTGTGGCCGGCGCCCAAAGGAATCCGGCTATGCGCCATTTCCTGTTCCCCACATAACCAATATACCAGCCTCTCTTTTCTTTATAATTGGCATTATCCGGGAATCCCAACGCATCACTGTTCACTAATCTAATATCCTTTCCTGAGTGTGTTTCACCTTCAAACTCGTAATCATAAGAAGCCTCACCGATAAAGTAGGTATCATTATTAGGCCATTGGGACTGGAAGTTCTCGAGATTCAAGATATCCCCGGTTTCTAAGTCATCAAATTGAAATTCGCCTCTGGTTGTGAAGAACCCCCAATCTTTGGTTTCCGGGTTATAAAAATTTTGTCCGCTCTTATAGTCCTTTCCACGTGTGATAAACAAATCTAAATCACCGTCGTTGTCATAATCAATTTCACAAATACTTGTTGTTTCTTCAATAGCATATGGAAAGACCTTGTCTGTCACTTCTGTATAAGTTAAATCGCCATTTCCTTTGAAAGCTCGAGTTTTTCCATGACCATATAAAATTAAATCCAAAATAGTATCTCCATTAAAGTCTGTTACAGCAGTCTTTTGACCGTTTACTTTAATGGCCGGTAATGTTGCGTGTAGAATAAGCTCTCCACTTCCATTATTCCCATACACATAATTTTCACTGGCTCCTTTTTTAGCACTATCAGGGAAAGCAAAGTTTAGTAAATCCAGATCGCCATCATTATCGCCATCAATAAATTTTACTGTGCGCCCTCTCATCAAGGCCAGTGGTTCTTTAAAATCAGGCAGGGGTATAAAATCACGACCCACAACGCGATACATTTTGGAGTTTCTGGCATTACTTCCGGAACCACCACCACGAGACATGATCACTTCAAGATTTCCATCGTTATCAAAATCCCCAACGGAAACCCCGTGCAAATCTCCCATGATAATATCGTAGGGCTTCGCAAATTTACCTTTGTTATTCCATTGCACCTGAATCCCGAAACCATGATCATTAATCAATAAATCCTGGTAACCATCCTGATCCAGATCGGCTACCACCGGGGCATCCCATTTCCTTAGGTTTTTCTCCTGACGCGGGAATTCCTTAAAAACTTCAATGAAAGCACCATTGTCCTGCTGGGCGCTGATCTCAACTATAAAAACACTGCTTAATAAGACAACTAACGTTAGCCCTATACTTAAAAAATTGATATCTGTTCTTTTCATAAATTTTAATTAATCCCAAATGACCGGCATAAATACCGACATTTCACTTTCCCCTCTATTGCTCCAGGCATAGTATGGTATTAATTGCGTTTTATACGGTGTCATTTCAAGTTTAGTAATTTCATTGTACATTTTAGAAAGTTCATCTTTCCGAATCATAAGTTCTCCTTCAATAGCAACCACACCTCCCAGTAAATCAGGTTTATAAGCAGGTTTAAGCGTGTTCTTTACAGAAATATAGGCGTCCGTTATTTTTGAATTTTCGGGAAGATCAGGCGATTCCAAACAATAAACTATGGGGCCACGTTTTATTGCCACCTGATTCCGAATCTCTTCTATTCTATGATGGCCTTCAATGAATTTAATGGCCATAGGCATATCAATTGAAATGACATCTCCTGCTTTCCAACGGCGTTCCATTATTAAAAAACTGCCTTCTCCAACACCTTCTATATTTTCATTGTTAACCTTAATAGTTGTATTTGTAGCCCAATCCGGAATCCTTAACAATACTTCAAACGGCTTCTCTTTACACGCTTCAATAGTAATGTTCACCTGTCCGTCCCAGGGATAATCAGTCTCCTGCTTCAATCGCAATTCAGTCCCATCTAATAGAGTAGTTTCCAAAACATTTCCGCCATAAAGATTCACAGAAATCCCATTTTCAGATTTACTATATGCCCAGGCCGGAGATTTTAAAATGGTTCTGACCAAATTAGGAGGGCAGCAAAAGCACTTTAAATAGGGTTGCCTTTGAGGAAATTCTGTGTTCATTTTACTATAATCCAGGGCACCTTTAATTTTACGCAATGGGTTTGAATAGTAGTAGTGCTTACCTTCTAAACTAATACCTGATAATGCCGAATTGTAGAGTACTAACTCCATAATATCTGCATATTTCGCTTCTCCGTGAATTCCTAACATACGATGGTTGAACATAGAATTACAGATATTGGCACAGGTTTCATTATAGGCGGTAAGATTGGGCATCATGTATTCATTAATAAAGCCTTCTTCTATTTTGTCCTTTCTTGATGATCTGCCATAATGCGATTGCCCCAGGGCACCTGTAAGGTACATTTTTCTGTTAACAACGTTATCCCATAGCCTGTCTAAAGCATCGATAAGGGCCCGCTCCCCGGTTTCAGCATATACATCGGCGGCCCCGGCATAATAGTAAAGGGCCAAGACAGCATGGCCTACAGCTTCTGTTTCTTTACGTAGCGGTACCCGCTCCTGTACCATATCTCCAACCGGATATCCCCTTGTACTCTTATTTTCATCAATTTCGCTCTGCCCTCTCATGTTTATAAATAACTCCGCCAATTCTAAATAGCGTTCATCTCTAGTGGTTCTGTAGAGTTCTACCAACCCCATAATCTGAGTTTGGTTAAATCCAAAACGCTTTAAATGCTCCGGCTTCGGGTGAAAAAGCTTATAAAGCATATCAGCATGTTTAATAGCTATTTCTAAAAAATTAATTTTTCCCGTTACTCTGTGATGAATACATGCTGCCGTTAACAAATGCCCACTGTTGTAGAGTTCATGGTGTTTTCTGTTTTGAAAAGGTTTTAAATTGCCATTAATAATAATTGGAGTAGACAAGTAGCCATCCGGTTGTTGTGCTTTTGCTATTACTGCAATAATCTCATCCAAATCATTAATAATCTCTTGATCTTTATTAACTCCATAAAGATATGTACAGGCTTCCATCCATTTATAGAAATCGCCATCATGCCACCAATGCCCTTTATGGACTCCTTTTTTTAAACCTGCTGCTATTTTAAAGTTATTGTATCCATGACCGATATCGCCTTTAAGTAAGGTTCCCATATAAGGGATCATAACTTCTTCGGCCTGTTTCCATTTTTCGGCCCAAAATCCTTCAGTCCATTTACAATCCCCAATATCAATACTTTTAAGTTTAACATTTGGACTATTAATATTGTTAATAATGGCATGACCATCTAATTTGATATCCTTTAAAGTGTTTATAAGCTCTTTTGATATCTTTATCGACTGATCATCTGGTTGTCCATGCTTACAGGATACCATTAAAAGCATGGTACAAGCAGTTATAAGTATGTTTTTCATGATCAATGAATTTTGTTTATCTCTGTTTAGAACGTATTCAAAGCAAATGGTTTTTTTTGATTTTATATTTTTAAAAATTACCTATTATATGTGCTATTTTACCTAATTTAAGATACCTCAATAATATCACATAAAAAAACTGGAGACTATGCCCCCAGTTTTCAAACTAAACTAAACAATATGATCTATGATCTACATGAATCCATGTCCATATTTTAATACCCGTCATTTTGTACAAGAGTAGACCTGTCTATTTCAGATTGCGGAATTGGCAAATAATACATTCTGCTGTCCGTCCATGGCCTTGTAGCAACTGTATATTCGGTAGAAGTCACTGATAAATCCGGATGCTTAGTCCATAAAAGGCCTATTATATCCATTCCCAAGTGCGGTTCGTTCATCCAGCGTCTTTCATCAAAGAAGTTATGTCCTTCAAATGCCAGTTCCACACGTCTTTCTCTTTTAATAGCTTCTAACAACTCAGTTCCACCAGCTGTAATATCCGGTTGTAACGCTCTGGAAGATACTTTATTCAAGTAAATACGTGCTTCGGCATCATTTCCTAATTCAGCCTGAGCTTCCGCATAATTTAGATAGATCTCAGCTAAACGATATAATATATAAGGACGTTTTGCAGATATACCAGTAATTGGAATACCTTCATCCTGAAATTTACGAATGTGGTACCCGGTTCTGGACCAATGCCTAAAATTACCAAAATCCAATGCTAAAGATTCCGAATCCGCTCCATCAAGAGCAGCATTTGGCGTATCAGCTGCTAGTGAATAGTCTATAGCACGCCCTCTAAACTCAGCTCCCTGGTAATTAATATTGGCATAAAATCGCATTTCTCTTCCGGTATAAGGGTCTAACGGATCATAGCCTGCATCGGAGGTAGTAGTTCCATCGGCCATATTATACTCCAGAACGTAATTGTGCGTTGGAGTAGACAATCCCCAGCCATCAAAACCTCTTGGTGATTGTGTTTTATCCCACAAGGTATTGGCATCTGTACCATAATCAAAAAGGGATCCTCCATAAGGCCTTACAAATATCATATCCTGGTTAGGTGTTAAGAACAAACTCTGATATGCCGTCGCACTGGGTGTTGTTATTAAATCACGTCCTCCTACCATATCGATAACCGCTTTTGCCGCATTGGCAGCGTCCTGCCATTTATTGGCATTAGAATAGGTATATAATTCCTTATTAGATGTTTGTGGTGCCAATGCCGGATCATGTAAATCACTGGCCGCATATAACAAGGTTCGAGACTTTACCGCCAGGGCAGCCATACTGGTAGCTCTGCCCAATTCTGCATCTGGCCTCGTTTCGGGTAAAAGTGCTGCCGCAGCATCTAACTCACTAACAATAAAATCTACACACTCTTCATAGGTATTTCTTGGAATGTCGAAGTCATCATCCAGTGCATAGGTTCTGGTCAATATAGGCACTCCTCCATAATACTTTAATAATTTTGTGTACAGGTTAGCACGTAAAAAGCGCATTTCTGCTATTAATTGGTTAACAGCATCCGGATCTTGTTCCATAGCCTGACTATCTTGTGCTAACTCCAAAAACAAATTGGCTTCTCTTACATAGGTCCATAATTGGCCCCATTTATTGTTAAAAAGACCGGCATTACCAGCTGTCCAGCCAGCTCTTTCTCGGGCTAAGTCCAAATTATTAAAGTTAAACTTAGCTTCAAATGACGCAATCTCTATGTTGAAACGTCTTCCCCACCAGTTCTGTTTATTCATTCCCCAGCTATCCGTACTGTTATATGTGGAAAGTAATAATAACTCTAACTGTTCAGGCGTACTAAGCACCAGGTCACTTGCAAAAGCACTGGTTACTTCAATTTCAATATCTTCATCACAACTGTTCACTGTAAAGAACAATAATAACGCAAACAGATATTCTAATTTTAAATTTTTTAAATTTTTCATGTTTTTCATAATTTTTAGAAACTAAAATTTAAACCTACCGTATACGTTTTTAAAGGTGTATAGGTTGCACTCCTGAAATCCCTATAACCGGTAGCTTCCGGATCCAGACCTAAATCATAGATATCAGAGAACATGGTTAATAAGTTAAAGCCTCTTGCAAACAATTTAAGATCGCCTATACCAATAACATCTTTTGATAAGGTATACCCTATTTCTACTTCTTTCAATCTTAAAAAAGACGCATCCTGATACCAAAGATCAGCACCCTCAAAACCTGCATTTTGTGATGCCGGTGCAATCGTCTGCTGGCTTATGGGTGCATTTTGAGCATCTCCAGGGCCAAAAGGTCTGGGAAACCCTGTATTAGTATTATTTGGTGTCCATCTGTTATTAAACATAAATTCCGGAATGGCTCCCGGAGATTCGGGAAAATAAACTAAAGTTTCTGCCTCAGCCTGCCCCTGTAACAAGAAATTGAAATTGAAGGCTTTATAGTTAAATCCGCCGTAGATACCATACTGAATTTGAGGAATATTTGAAGACCCTACTCTAATCAGATCTCCGGCATCTATAGCTCCACTACCATCACTATCAACATAATTAATATCTCCAGGTTGTGGATCTCCCCATTTCACAGGGGTTGCATCTATTTGAGCCTGATCTCTAAACGCTCCATTGGTTCTGTACATTACATAAGAATCTATTGGAAGTCCTTCTTGCTTAACAAGGTCTGAAATATTGCTTCCTTCTGGTAATGAGATGACCTCATTTTTAGCCTGAGAAAAGTTTGCTCCAATATTGTAACTGAAGTTTTCATTAAGCTGATCTGCCCAAGATAGTTCAAATTCCCATCCCCAGTTTTTAGTAGCCCCAATATTTTCATCAGGAATTTGAGATGGCTGTAATCCAATAAAAGCAGGCGTAGCTCCGGTTACCTGAATTAAAATATCATCTCTTTTTTGATAGAAATAGTTGACATCACCATTTAGTTTACCGTCAAATAAAGAGAAATTTAAACCCAGATTTTTCATGTCGGCTGTTTCCCAGGTCACAAGTGGGTTTTCAATTAATGCAAGCCTGTAGGTGTTAAAAGTAACACCCCCTGTACCCAAAGTATAGTAATTAGGGAACGGCGTATTTAAGTTAGTACTACCATAATCAAATTGTGACAGGTATTGATTAGGCCTAATACGGTCATTACCCATTTGAGACCAGGATGCTCTTAATTTTAAAGCGGTGATCCAGTCAATATTCTCCATAAAAGACTCCTTATTCAAGGCCCAGGACACGGCTACACTTGGAAACGTACCATATTGGTGACCAAGTCCAAAATTACTGGAACCATCACGACGGATAGTAAAATCTACAAAGTACTTCTTCTGGTAATCATAAGACAGCGATCCAAAATAATCTATTCTCGCAAACTCAGAGCTTTCACCAAGAGCTAATTGTCTTTCACTACTACCTTGAAACAACTCTCCCGTCTTTGGATCAGGGAATCCTCCAATTTTTTCAGCAAAGAATTCACGTGTATTTGAATTTAGCCTTTCGTTTCCTACAAAGGCGCTTACACTATGATCACCAAATGTATTTGAATAGTGTAAGCGAATGTTAAACAACTGTTCATCAAATTTCCAGAAACTTTCACGTAATATTCTATCGGTTCCTCTTTGATTTGAACCAATAGCCTCATCGTAATCCGTTCCATTAAACACATAATAGGTCCACGGTGTATACCAGCTCTTAGTATCAGTGTTTAACTTTCTAATACCTGCAAACCCTTTAATACTTAAACCTTCAACCAACTTATTTAAGTTCACATCTAAGGTGAATCTCCCCTGTAGGTTAGTACTTTTTGCATTAACAAAACCAGAGGCATTACTTGACGTCAATACCGGATTTCCTTCATCAGACCCCCTGGCCGGTAGCCCATTAGGATATCTACCAACCTGAATTGGCACTGTATTAAAAATTAACTTATAGATGTTATTACGATCCACCCCTGGCTGTTGATTGTTTCCAAATCTTCCGGAGACATCAACCCCAAGTTTTATATCCTCGGTAATGTTAATATCAATGTTTGAACGCAGTTGGTGTTGTTTAAACTTTAAATCTTTGGATCTATACATCCCTGTTTGATCCATGAAGTCGCCACTAACAAAATACTTCACATTATCAGTTCCTCCTGAAATTGATAAAGAGGTTCTGGATTCCGGAGATGAATCTGCCAGTGTTAAAGCTGCCCAGTCTGTATTTGGGTAATTCAATGGATCTGAGCCTGAAGCATATAAATCAATTTCCTGTTGCGTAAAAGGCAAATCGGTTATATTAGGATCATAACCGGCAATTTCATTTTGGTATGTTGCCCACTGCGCGGAAGACATTAAATTTGGCAGCCTGGTAAAACTGGAAACATTATAGGTTGTTGTTAAATTAATCTTTGGCTTCCCGGACTTACCTCTTTTAGTGGTAATTAAAATTACTCCATTTGCCGCACGTGATCCATATATTGCCGCGGCACCGTCTTTTAGTACTGTTAAAGAGGCTATATCCTGAGGGTTTAATTGAGAAAAAGACCCCTGTGGAATCCCGTCTATTAAAATTAACGGCGAGTTGTTTCCGGTAGTTGCTTTACCCCTGATTAATATAGTGGTAGCATCATCATTAGTATTGGCTCCGGCGCCATTGCCTTGCCCCGGATAACCACCCCTGTCACTAATGATTAAACCGGAAGCTCTACCGGCTAAAGATTTAGCAACATCCTTACTTGAGGTTTGTTCTATAGCTTCACTACTTATAGTACTAACAGAACCAGTAAGTTCGCCACGTTTCTTAGTTGAGTAACCTACTACTACTACTTCATCAAGTCCCGCTATATCCTCCTCCAGGGTTACATCTATTTTGGTGTTACCAGCTACTGCTACTTCTTTAGTTTTATAGCCTAAAAAAGAGAACACTAATGTAGCGTTACCATCTACGGCGAGTGTATAATTTCCGTCGAAATCAGTTTGTGTACCCTGAGTAGTACCTTTTACAACAATATTCACCCCGGGCAAAGGTCCTGAAGCATCAGAAACCGTCCCTGAAACCGTAGTTTGTTGTGCCAAAATAGTTTTTGTGTCATCATTAAAAGTATTTGCATTTGTTTGTAGAACAGTCATCGCAAATACACTTATTAGAAGTTTGAACTTTAAATCAAACTTTAAGGACATTAGTTGCCCTAAATAAGACATCAGTTGCCTTACATAAAAGTGATTTTTCATACTTTTGTTTTGAATTATTGGTTAAATTTTTATTTAATCATTAAACCTGACCGGGAAATGCTCCAACATTTTCCGGTTTTTTTATGTTTAATTAGTTTGCTTAGAGTTTTTTTAAGGTTTATGTCATAAAGGAATAAGTTTAGTTAATGTTGTTATGTTTAGTTGTTAATACATAAAATCGTCTTCCTATTTTTTAAAGACAGAAGTCCACAAGTCTTTAAAAAGATAATTTAGCAAGTCATCTATTACAAAATAACAGAAATATACTCTTGGATAAATAAAGAAATTTACCCTTAACTTGCTTAATATTATCTTTCTAGCTTTCTTATAAAAAATCAGTGGAGTTCCACTAATTCCAAACCACCGGCAAGAACACAGTCATTTCTGCCTGTCCCCGGTTACTCCACGCAAAGTAAGGTACCAATTGTGTCTTATAAGATTTTAAAACTGGCTTTGTAACCACCTGGTACATGTCATCATTTTTATCATCTCTCAAAAGTAATTCAGTATTTACAACGGTAACACCCCCTAAAAAATCTTTTTTATGTTCTGCTTCCAGAGGAGCGCCTCCATTGATATATACATCCAGAATTGAAACATCTTCTGGTAAATCCGGTGATTCCACGCAATATACTATAGGGCCTCTCTTAACAGCAATTTGGTTTCTTACCTCTTCAATTCGGTTATGCCCTTCAAGTCGCGTTATTTCCATTGGCATATCTAAAACTATAGTATCGCCTGCTTTCCATGTTCTGTTAATAACTGCAAATGTTCCTGGAACAACATCAACGCCGGCATCTTCTCCATTTACCTTCAAAGTACTACCAACGGCCCATTTAGGAATTCTTACTTTAATATCAAACGCTTCTGCTTTACACTCATCTACTGTAATTTTCACAACACCTTTCCAAGGATAATCAGTATCTTGAGTTAATTTTATTGCTGAACCATCTAATAAGTTAGTGTCTAAATTGTTTCCTCCAAATAATACTACTGCAACTCCGTTTTCAGATAATGTATAAGCCCACCCGGAACTTTTACAAATAGTTCTTACTAAGTTAGGAGGACAGCAGAAACACTCCAGGTAAGGTTGTCTGACCGGGCTTTCCGTTACGTCAGCATGCGCTTCATAATCCCTGGAATTATTTACCATTCTTAATGGATTAGAGTAGAAGTATTCCGTCCCATCAATACTTATTCCGGACAAACCACTATTGAATAATACCAACTCAATAATGTCTGCATAGCGAGATTCTTCTTTTAATGCCATCATTCTATTGCTGAACATGGCATTACAAAGGTTAGCACACGTTTCGTTGTAAGCAGTCATGTTAGGCATCATATAAGCGTCAATAAACCCTTCTTCAATCATATCCAAACTAGTAGATGCTCCATAGTGTGCCTGTCCTACAGCACCTGTAACATACATTTTTTTACCTGTTACATTTTCCCATAATCTATCTAAAGCCTCAATTAATGCTTTTTCTCCGGTCTCAGCATATACATCAGCAGCTCCTGCGTAGTAATATAATGCTAATACAGCGTGTCCTACAGCTTCCTTGGCTTCTTTTAAAGGCGTACGCTCTTGTACCATATCTCCAATAGGGTAACCTTCTGTAGTTGAGTCGTGCTCAATTTTGTATGTACCTCTACGGTTAATGAATTTTTCAGCTAATTTTAAATACTTTTCATCTCTAACAGTTCTATATAATTCAACCAATCCCATGATCTGCGTCTGGTTAAATCCAAAACGCTGATAGTGTTTTGTGTCTGGCATAAAGTAAACACACAACAGATCGGCTTGCTTAATCGCAATGTCTAAAAAGTTACGTTGGCCCGTTAAACGGTAATGCACACTTGCAGCAATAAACAAGTGGCCGTAATTATACATTTCGTGGTATTTCCTGTTAGAGAAACGCTCAGCACCTTCAGTAATTTGAATATGAGTATGTATGTATCCATCTTCTTCTTGAGCTTTTCCAATCCACCCAATGTACTCATCTAACTTCTTTAATAAAGTTTTATTTTTGGTTAAAGAATAGATATACATACAGGCTTCCATATACTTAAAGAAGTCGCCATCATGCCAATAAAAACCTTTGTGCTCTCCTTCTTTTTCTCCTGCTGCAATTTTAAAGTTGTTTAAACCATGTCCAACATCTCCACATAAAACATCTCCCATATAAGGCAACATGATTTGTGCAGCAGCATTTTCTTTATCTGCCCAAAAACCCGTGCTCCATCTACAGTCTCCAAAATCGATACTTTTTAGTTTTACGTAAGGACTGTCTACCGTATTAGTAATTGCTCTTGTATGCTTTTTTGCTGTACTCATATTTTCTTATTTATCTTTTTACGCTTTTTAATTGTATATATTTTTTTCTGATACTAATCGTACTTCTTCATATATTCTTTAACTAATTCAGGGTTCCTGAACCAATCCATCCGGTCTGTGTCATATTTTTCAAATTGCTGTTTAAGCGTCCATAAGGGACGTTCCAAAGTCAGCTCCCATTCAAATAGCTTTTTAAACATGCTTTTTAAACGCTCCGGATGTTTTGATGCCAGATCATTTTGTTCTGTTAAATCTTTAGATAAATCATATAATTCCGCCGGTCTATCTGCAAAACGAATGAGCTTCCAATCGTTATGTCTGTATACGGCACGCACATCCTTTTTCCAAAATAAATCTTCGTGTGGCCTTGCTTTATTGTCTCCGGTAATAAAGGGAATCAGATTAACACCATCTATATCTTTAAGGTCTGCCATATCTCCACCGGCAGCAGCATGAAATGTGGGCAATAAATCAAACGTACTAACCGGGTAATTGTATACGGTACCTGCTTTAAATTTACGAGGCCATTTGATTAAATAAGGCACTCTAAAACCCCCTTCCAGGTGATTGGATTTTGTCCCGCTTAACGGTAAATTCAATGAGGCATTTTTATCTGTAGGCCCGCCATTATCATTAGAAAAGACAACAATAGTATTGTCATCTAATCCCAATTCTTTTAGCTTATCCATAACTTTGCCACAGGCCCTGTCAAGTGCCCATGTCATTGCGGCTACTTCCTTGCGCTTCCCTTTTAAACTGGGGAACTTTTTTAAATCTTCCTCAGTAGCTTCCATTGGGGTATGTACCGCATTAAAAGCTAAATAAATGAAGAATGGTTTGTCCTTATTCCTTTCAATAAATGATACCGCTTCATCTGCAAAAACATCAGTCGCATAGCCATTTGGTTCTTCAAAATTTCCAAAATTCCGTTCCATTTTGTTATCATGATGAATTCCTTTGAAATATTTATACGGGAAATAACTTCTCCCGCCGCCTCTAAAACCATAAAACTCGTCAAAACCTCTATTTAAAGGATGAAAACGATCGGCATTACCCAAATGCCACTTACCATACATGGCATTGGTATACCCCAATGCTTTCAAATAATCTGCTATGGTGACCTGATCTAACGGAAGCCCCATGTCATCCCCCAAAAACTTGGAGTTTTCACTCATATAACCGGGCACATTAATTTCCTGATAGCCGAACCGTTGCTGATATTTCCCAGTCATTAACCCGGCTCTCGAAGGCCCACAAGTAGCATCGGTTACATAGCCTTGCGTAAACCGAACGCCCTGATCTGAAAGTTTATCCAAATTAGGTGTTTTCATCACTTTGCTTCCGTGAAACCCAAAATCGGCATATCCGGCATCATCAGAAAATAAGAATATAATGTTTGGCTTATCTTGTGCCTGGGTTTTAGACTGACAAGACATAAACAACAATAAAACGAAAAGGTAACTTAGTTTTTTCATGAATTTATCTATAAAAGTTCTAAATGGTCTTTTACCAAAAGTACCACTTCAATTCAGTGATAAAGATACATGCTATTGAATGGAAAAAACAAACGTGAAATATCCTGTTCCAAAACATATTTACCCTTATTAGACAAGTTTTGCACCCGGAAAAGATAATCCTGTACTTAAACCTATCTATTTTGAGCGTCTTTTGGAGCCCTGGAATTTATTTCTTTTGAAGTTTTAACTGAATCTCTTCAATACTTAAGCCTTTGGTTTCAACCAAATACTTGGACAAAATGATCATACCAACAAATACGGTAACGGCATAAAAGAGTAAGGTATTACTAATACCAAAACTAGATAACTGTGTTGGGAAGAAGGTTTGAATCAGCCAACTTGTAGTACTTGTTATTAAGGTAAAAAACGGAATGGCAATACCGCGAATGGAATTTGGAAATATTTCTGAGAATAGGACCCACATAACCGGACCGACCGAGAAATGGAATGCCGCAATAAAACTAAGGATCCCTATTAAAATCAAAATAGCATTAATTTTTGCCGATTTTTGAATTAATAAGCTTGAATACTCTCTGGCTTCTTCTTTACCTATAGATTCTATTAACGCCCTCTTTAGTTCAATATCACTGCCATACTCCACATCAATCATGCTGTTCAATCGTTCCGGGTTTTTAAACTCCGTCATTTCGGCAACTGCTTCTTTAGTAAGTGTATAAGTAGCCGACTTAAAACCGTAAAAAGCAATACCCAAACTTAAAACCACCCAAAGCATACCTCCTAAAATCATAGGTCTGCGTCCGAGTCTATCAACACAAATCAATCCTAAAACTGTAAAAATCAAACCGGTCAATCCTGTCCAGATAGCCTGTAAAAACGCCGCATCTTTCCCTAAACCGATTTGTTCAAAAACTGTAGGCGCGTAAAATAAAATAGCATTGATACCCGTTGTTTGCTGGGCAATAGCCAGTGTAAGGGCGATTATAAAAACAACTCTGAATTCTCTACTAAAGATCCCTTTAAATTGAGCCCAAATAGAACGGCTTTCAGTATCTTCCATACTTTCTTTCATCTCTTCAATATGCGCCTCAATTTTTTCTGCAGGCATCAACTTTAACAAGGTCTTTTTAGCCTCCTCTATCCTTCCTTTGAAAAACAACCAGGAAGGACTTTTAGGTACCATGAATAGCAATGCCAACCAAATTAATGCCGGAATAATTTCAGAGCCTAACATCCATCGCCATGTGTATTTATCAAACCCTAAACCAGATGCCCAATCGGGTGTTGTTGTGCCCCATTGCAATATGAGATAGTTAATAAAATAAGCGCCCGATAAACCAATGACTATATTAATTTGAATCATGGTAACTAACTTTCCTCTTAATCTTGGCGGGGCAATTTCACCGATATACATTGATGCCAATGAAATTGAGGTAAATGCCAAACCACCTAAAAACCTAAAGGATAACAAACTCCAATAGTCAGGTGCCAGAGTAGAGCCTACTGCAGATACCACGTAAAGTGCTGCCACTATTTGCAAGGTTCTCTTTCTACCCAATATATCACAAGAAAAACCGGCAAAAAGCAATGCCAAAAGTACGCCTGCTGCGGGTGCGCCAACTACCATACCCAGTTGAATATCATTTAATCCAAATTCCTGGGAAATAAAGTCGACCGTTCCGGAAATTAACGCTGCATCCAATCCAAAGACAAAGCCTCCCATGGCTACAATGGTTGAATAGAAATACGCTTTTCTTGTGTATGCACTCATAATAATATAGTTTAGAAAGTTTAGTTAGTTTTTTAAGTTGCTGCCACTAGTCATTCAATTGTGATGTAATAGCCTTAAAAGCATTCATCACGATCCCCACATCAACGGCATAGGAAATGTATTGAACCCCAATATCCCGCCACATTTTTGCTTTCTCGGGTGATTCTGTAAAAGTACCGACATACTTACCATATTTTTTGGCTATCTCAACAGCATCTTTCATAGCATTTACCACTTTAGGGTTATCCACTTCACCGGGAACACCGCAAGATTGCGACAGATCATAAGGCCCTAAGAAAATCACATCGATTCCATCAACCTTTACAATCTCTTCAAGGTTTCGGATGCCTTCCATGCCTTCAATGTGAATGATGGAAATGACCGAATCGTTAGCTTTACCAAAGTGATCCTGAGGTCCAATATTTGTATACTCTGCAGCACGGACATAACGACACATACCTCGTTCTCCTTTTGGATAAAACTTTAATGCTTTTACCAATTTGTCGGCATCTGCCCTGGTACATATTTGAGGCACCTGAATACATTTAACGCCAATATCCAGAACTCTTAATATTAAGGTTTCTGAATTTTCAGTAACTCTTACTACCGGCGTAATCCCTTTGGACTCTGCAGCTCTAACCATATTTTGGGCAGATTCTACACTGAAAGGTCCATGCTCCATATCAATAATTACAAAATCGAAACCGCTAAATGCCGCTATCTCGGCAATGGCCGGATCCTGAAGTTTACAAAAAGGGCCAAAAACCGTTTGACCCTTTTTAAGACTTTCTTGCAATAAATTTTTTGTCATTTTTTAAATTGCTGTTGATACTCGTTTTTTAACTAAATAATCTTCTAAAGCCAAATGTGAGCAGTCATGACCAATACCACTATTTTTGTAACCACCATGGGGCAGATAAATAGCATATTTCACACCATTGATTTGAATTTCACCAAATTCTAATTCTTCGGTAAATCGTTCAATTCTCTTGTGATTATTAGTAAAGATGTAAGATGCCAATCCAAATTCGGTATCATTTGCCAATTCCAACACTTCATCATCGCTTTCAAAAGGCATAATGCCTGCCACCGGCCCAAAGGTTTCCTGGGTGAACAGTTTCATCTCGGTAGTAATACCGGAAACCACTGTTGGCTCTATCCAATTTCCTGCCTCAGGAAATCCTTCCGGTATGTTCCCTCCGTATTCCAAAGTACCTCCCTTACTAATAGCATCTTCTACCAAATCAAACATTCTGTCTCTATCTTTTCTGCTCACTACCGGCCCCATAAACACCTCAGGATTTTCTTTTGTGCCAAATCCTAATTTTAATTCTGAAGCGCGCTTCGCATAAGCTTTTACGAATTTATCATAGATATTCTTATGAACAAAAATTCTATTAGCTGCGACACAAATTTGACCTGAATTTCCAAATTTCAAAGCAATAGCTAGGTCTAACGCCTTATCAAAATCGGCATCTTCAAATACAATGAATGGTGCATTGCCTCCTAATTCCATGCCGAATTTCTTAATAGAAGTGGTACTATCAGCTATTACTCTTAATCCTGTAGTAGTAGAGCCTATCATAGTTAATACAGCAGGAATGTTACTTGTTGTCATAGTGGTAGCCACTTCACTACTTGGCCCCGATAATATGTTTACAACACCCGCCGGAAAGTTAATACTATGCATAATCTCACCAACCATATATGACGATAAGGGTGATAAGGCGGATGGTTTTATTATTAAAGAGCACCCGGCCGCTAAAGCCGGCCCTATTTTATAGCCTACATTTAACAAGGGAAAGTTCCATGCCAAATAAGCCACGGCAACACCTGCCGGCTTAGAGATCATTTTATGGGTGTAGGTATTCTCATAATCCGGAATTTGTTCCTCGCGCAGGTTTTTCATCGCATTGGGGTACCACTCTAATGCCTCTGTAAGTCTATCAATATCTTCCTGAGATCCGGCATAGGTCTTACCCATTTCATGCACCATAGCGGTTCTTAATTCATGCTCTTTTTCAAGAATGGCATCACGTAGTTTCAGCATCCAATCGGTGCGCTCGGCTAACGATAATTTAGACCAATATTTAAAGCCTTTTTGGGCCGATTCTAATGCTTTCAACGCATCTTCTTTTCCTGCTCTGGCAACCTGAGCAATGACCTCACCAGTTGCAGGACAAATAACATCGTCTCTTTCTCCACTGACGGAATCAATTAATTGCCCGTCTATATATAGCTTTTTGTACCCGAAATTTTGAGTATTCATTTTAAGTTATCTTTTTAGATAATAATTTTTTTTGTTTTCTTTTCCGCGAAACTTTCCAGGACCTCTTCATCAACATCAATACCTAAACCGGGCCTGTCCGGTACGGCTATGTAGCCATCTTTCATTTCAATTGACGGAAATGTTAGTTTCTCTCTTAGTCCATTTTCAGTTTGGTCATATTCCATTAGGAAATCCGGTTGATACATTCTACCGGGGACTGATTCTATATTCGAAATAAAATGCAGTGCCACATGAATTCCAATAGATGTTCCCCAAGTATGTGGAATAATATCCACACCATTAGCGCTGGCTAATGCCGAAATACGTTTAGCCTCTGTTAAACCGCCACTGGCACAAATATCCGGTTGAATAATATCCACCGATTTATTTTTAATAAGCTGCTGGAAACCGAATCTTAAATATTCACATTCGCCACCGGAAATGGGAATGGTTGTTTTTTGTCTTAATTCACTGTATTGCTCATAAAACTCCGGAGACAATGGCTCTTCAAACCAACCAATATCGTATTGTTCTATTTTTCTGGCTAATTCCGTAGCTTCCCTTAAAGTATAAGCGTGATTGGAATCGACCATTAATTTGATATCGGGCCCAATAACACTTCGCATTTTCTTTACATTTTCCACATCGGCCTTAATACCTAATCCA
Organism: Seonamhaeicola sp.; assembly: GCF_028281565.1. Classification (GTDB taxonomy): domain Bacteria; phylum Bacteroidota; class Bacteroidia; order Flavobacteriales; family Flavobacteriaceae; genus Seonamhaeicola. The sequence goes on along the minus strand of NZ_JANQJQ010000043.1, from coordinate 359,056 downwards.
ACTTTCATTTTCATGGCTTTAAAGCCTTGAGATATGTATAATCTGGCTTCTTCTTCAAAGTCCCTTGAAGGATTCTTATGATCTGTAAAATATAATCCGGTAGCGTATGGCTGTACTTTATTTCTATGCGCTCCACCAAGCAGGGTAGAAACGGGCAAGCTTAAAATTTTTCCTTTTAAATCCCAAATAGCAATATCAATGGCACTCATGGATGCCACCAGGATACCTCTTCTTGCAAAGTCGAGGGTTTTACGGTACATTTTGTTCCAAATAACTTCATTCTCCAACGGATTCTCACCAACTACAAAAGGTTCTAAAAGTTTGATCCCTGCCTCCAAAACCGGCGCAGGCCCATAACCTTCTCCCCAACCATAAGTACCATCTTCCGCGGTAACTTTTACAACACATATACAACGTTCTGAGTATTCCCATTGTGAAAAGAAAAAACTCTTGGACAGTTTATCCTTTAAAATGAAAGTTTCTATTTTTTTAATAACCATTTTAATAATTATTTATGTTCCAGGTATTTAAAGTCTACAAACACCTCTTTAATTCAGATACTAAATTAAGCGATAAACACGCTTTAACAATCTCATAAATTACCCCAGAAATAACCAATATTACCATGTTTGAAGGTATCTGGACATAACAATTGTTGAAGATAAATAAAAAAGTACTAGCTTATCTCTACGCCAGTACTTTTTTCAGTATTATGCCCTTAAAACATAAGGTTTTACGGTAATTTAAAGGTTTTGTCAAACCTGGGCATGTTATCGGTTCGCCACTGTTCGCCTTCCTTTTCAATGTGAAACCAATAGGGTTGTATATGGCTTTCACTCCAAACTTTAGCTTCAGAGACCAGTTCTTTTAAAATTTCAGGATGCCTGCTACTCACGTCATTTTGCTCACCCAGATCTTTTTCAATTTGGAAGAGTTTCCATTTCTGTTGTTTTACTTTTAAGGCTTTCCATTCATTCTTTCTAACCGCTACATCACTAAAACCTTTTCTGTGGCGCATTATAAATAATGTTTCATCTTTTCTAGGGTTTTTCCCTTTTAAAAAATCGCTCCAAATATCTTTTCCGTCCAATTGTTTTCCTTCCGGAATTTTAGCATTTGCCAAACCGGCCAACGTTGGATACATATCCAAAGCCGATACCGGATGTTCAAATACTTTCCCTCCTGGCACTACATGGGGCCAATGAAAGAACATAGGCACACGGAAACCGCCTTCATAGGCACTTCCCTTTCCTTCTTTAAGCGGGTAATTATTGGCTCCGGTTACAACCTTTCCGCCGTTATCGCTGAAGAAAATAATCAAGGTATTATCATACTGCCCGGTTGCTTTTAGGGTCTCCACTATTTGGCCAACACCTCTATCCACAGCATACACCATAGCTGCATAAGTTCTTCGTTTTTTGTCTTGAATATGCTCAAACAGTTTTAAATCTTCTGCTTTGGCTTCCATTGGTGTATGCGGGGCATTGTATGACAAATACATAAAAAATGGCTTCTCTTTTGCTCCTGCTTCCCCAATAAAACGAATGGCTTCTCTTGATAAACCATCGGTAACGTATTCAGTTTCATCAACCTCTTTACCATTGTGTTCCAAAGGGCGCAGGTATTCCCAAATGAACTCCCTGCCGCTTTCCTTTTGTCTTTTATAGGCGGCTTTAAACTGCTCAGGGAAATAACTATGGCCACCTCCAAGGAATCCGTAAAAATCGTCAAAACCCCTGAAGTTGGGATGGTATTCTGTTTGGTACCCTAAATGCCATTTACCCATAACACCAGTATAATAACCGGATTGTTGCAATACTTTGCTAATAAAGGTTTCATTAACATCAATGCCTTTTGATTCGTCACCCTCCGTAGGCAAATTGAATTGCGAACCAATTTTATGGGCGTATCTCCCGGTCAATAAACTGGCACGACTTGGTCCACAAAACGGATGCGCTACATAGGCTTCGTTAAAGATAGTCCCGCTGTTAGCCAAAGCATCCAAATTAGGTGTCGTGATATCTCTTGAACCGTTAAAACCAACATCGGCATACCCCAGATCATCACATAAGATCAATAAGATATTTGGGCGTTCAAGCGTTTCAGCTTTTTCATCAGACACCTTTGGTTGCCCTTTACAACTCGCTATTGAAAATACCGATATACTAAGGACAAATAGCTTTATTAAACTTGACATAGCTTGCATCTTTTTATAAAAATCAATAATTAATTTAGTCAAAACATGCGATTTGGTTTCAATCAGATCACACCTTTAATTCCTTTTAAAAGCCTATTTGACGTTCTTTAGCTCCTCACGCATTCTTGCTAAGAATGGTTGAATATTATCGCTTCCGGTAACCTCTTTTAGATCTGCATTAAACTTTTGGTTATGTGCATTTATTTGAGTTTTCTTTTCCTCTTCTGTTATGGCACCACTTTTTGCTTTTTTTACTATTTCCATATATTCCAGAAAATAAGTGGTTCTAACTTTTGAAAGCGTTTTGGTCCGTTTTTTATCTAATTTAAACTCTTTTGCTGCGGCCTCTACAAAATAGTCAATCTTTTTTTGTTGCCATTGGTTCTGACCAAAAGTAACCAATGCAGTAAACAAGAATAATACTCCTAAAATGATACGTTTCATACTCTAATTTTTAAGGTTAAAATTTATTTTAGTTCAAGTTTTAATTTTAGTTATCGCTTTTGCCAAACACGAACGTATTCTATTTCAAAACCAACAACACCATCTTCTTTTTCGCCTTCAGGGCTATGCGTTTCCAATTCCGCTTTGCTTTTCGGTATATCATGCCAGGGAAAAATTTCCATATCTAACCAAATGCTTATGGGTCTTGTAGCTACATAGCCATTGTACTCCTCCGGTAAATTAAGATTCTTTCTGTTTTCTTTGACCCAGGCTGTTACTTCTTCAGCTGTTACTTCTGAGAACAACTTACCGTCAATATAGTACTTAACACCATGTTCACTCCACTCTATGCCCCAGACATGCCAATCGTCCGAAATTCTGAAACCCACATCTCTTTTCTCAGTATAAGATGGTTTTCCCGTCATGGGTTTTTCCCAATCTCTTATAGACCACCACAACTGGTTATCAAGGTGCTTTTTTTTAGGGTTTATCGTTCCGCCGTAAGTTTCAAAAAAGTCGAATTCTAATTTTTCTCCCATGGACCAAAACCCACTGGTTACGGGCGCGTCAGCTGCTTTACTTTTAATTTCAATGTAGCCGTATTTAAAGTATTTACGTCCTATAAAACAGGCTGTGGTGATGTTTTCATAGGGCATGGCCTCTCCAAAAACCGGCTTTCTTATTTCATCACTAAAAGGGAAGTCCGGTTCCCATTTTGTTTCTAAAATTAGTTTACCGTCTTCCAAACGATAGTTTCTTCCTGAAAACTGGGATGGTGCCCTACCTTTCCAAACCTTTTTGTAGGGTTTATCCGGGTGTTTATAAAATGGTTTCCCATCTTTAAACTTACCTACGATATACCATCTGTTCTCATCAATTTCATCAGTATCAAACTCATCACTCACTTCAGTATTTAAAACCCAACCACCTTTGTTTTCCGGATCGGTATGTGGAAACACCTGTTTTAGGGAAACATTTTGACTTTTACAGTTTAAGGTAATAGATACTATCACCAGTAACATCAAAACACATTTCTTTTTAGTTGTATTATTCATTCTTGTCGCCATTAAGATTTTTGCCAAACTCTAAGGTATTCAATTTCGAAATCAACAATACCATCGTCTTTTTTATCTGCCGGACTATTTAACTCCAAATCGGCTTTACTGTCCGGTACCCCATGCCAGGGAAAGGTTTCCTGATCAAACCAAAGCGCAATGGGTTTAGTCACCACAAAGTTTTCATTGGCGCCATTACCTCCATTACTGTTAGCAACATCGTCATAGGCATTTATGGTGGCTTTTGATGCGTATCTAAACAACTCACCGTCTATAAATATTTTGAGTCCGTTTGCATCCCACTCAAAGCCATACACATGAAAATCATCTGCTACTCTATACCCTAAGTCATGGTGCTCTGTGTAGGTTGTCCTGCCTTGCCCGGCAGATGTCCAGTCATGAATAGACCACCATAGCTCGCGGTCTCTCCAGGCTTTATTAGATTGTCTGTGGTCGCCAAACATTTCAAAGAAATCAAATTCGGTATTATTTCCCGTGGCCCAAAACGAACTGGTCACTTCAGCATCAGCCGCTTTACATTTTACTTCCATATAACCATACAGAAACTCTTTTTTGGTAATTACAGCTGCCGTTGTAATGTTCTCATAAGTTTCACCTGTGTTCGGGTGTGTGGTTGGTGAAAAATTATAATCCGGGTCCCAACGTGTTTCCAACTTTAACTTTCCATCTTCCAAGCGGACATTGTCCGTTGAAAACTGCGAAGGCGGCCTGCCTCTAAAGTTGGATTTGTACTCACCATTTCTTCCCTGAATAAGCCACTTGGTTTCGTCTAAAGCAGTGCCTTCAAACTCGTCGCTTAAATCGGTATTCAATACCCATTTCCCAATATTGGTTTGGTCAGACAACGGATAATCAGCAGTTGGTGTATTATCAACCGGATCCGGTTGTTCTGTTTCCTGTTCTACTTCATCATCTGAAGAAGCATTACTACCTGAACAACCTATCATGACTAATGTAAAACATGCATAAATAACCCAGGCACCTATTTTTCTTAATTCAATCATTTGAAGTGTTATAATCTTTACTACAAAACAATAGAAAAAAGACAGTAAATTATTTACCAAACTTACCCATAACATACATTATTTTACCAAGAGTAAATACCTAATAAAAAAGCTCTGGCTATTTTATCTTAAAACCCGAAAAAATGAAGTAAAAGCACACCAATCAATCCGGCAAAGCCCATAACCAAAGATTGCATTGTAAGTGTTTTATACAGGGCTTTTGGAGGCACTTCATGCAACCTGTTTAACAACCAAAACAAACTGGAATTAGCATGAACCACACAAAAAGAGCCACATCCAATTAAAGCTGCTACCATTTCCGGTGATACAGGTAGGCTATCAACCATAGGGGCTAACATAGAACCACTTCCCACCAAAGACACTGTGATTGAACCTGTTGAAACAGTTAAAATGGCTGCCACCACAAAAGGCAATAGAATCCCTAAAAACGGAAAGTTTGCAAAAACATCGACAATTTGGTTTTGAATACCGGTTTCTTTAATTACAAACCCTAATGCGCCGCCGGCTCCTGTGATCATGATCACCAATGCCGATTTTACTACAGCTTGCTCCACCAAAGTATTTAATTTTCCGGATCGTGGTTTTTCCAATTGAAAAAGTGCTATCACAGCTCCGATCAAAACCGCTATTAACGGAATTGTTATAAAGTTAAATACGGTAGCAAACAGGTTATTCCCTTCTAAATTAAGAAATGACCCCACCCCAATTAAAACTATGGGAACCACAATGGGCAACAAATCTAAAAGCACATTGCCGGAAACCGTTGTATCTTTTGAAACACCCGGTTCATCTATCCCGGATAACTCATTCTTTAATTTCTCATCATATTTAAGCCATGACTTTTTACAGTAGAAAATAACCCAGAGTACACCTCCAATCATGGCAAAAACACCTACAATGATATTTATCAGAAGCATTCTTCCCAGGTTTAAATTGAGTAATTCTGCCACAGCCAGTGGCCCGGGCGTTGGCGGAATTAATGTATGAGACACCATTAAACCCGCTACCAAAGCCAAACCAATATATAATACAGGCCTTTTACTTTTTACTGATAATGATTCCGTAACCGGTTGCAACAATATATAGGCCACGTCAACAAATACAGGAATGGAGACAATATAACCCGTAAACCCCATGGCCCAGGGTAACTTCTTTTTGCCCACTCCTTTAACAATGGTGTTTGCAATTCTAAAGGCACCGCCTGTATCCTGTAAAACCTCTCCAATAAAAGCTCCAATAATTATGATGATGGCTATGCCTTTAAGCGTACCGCTAAAGCCGCTTAAAACAACATCAACGGCTTCTTTCCCTCCCAGGCCAAAAGATAAAGCCAGGGCAATCGCAGTAAGTATTAATGCTATAAACGGATGTACTTTCCATTTTGAAATGGCAAAAATTAAAAAGAGGAGAAAAAATATTAAGATGGAAAGGTTTAAAAGCATATTCACAAAATAAACATGAAATCACTATTAAGTCATAACAAAAGTTACCCCTTAGTTATATTCATTTACCTGAACAGTACTATTTTGAATGACATACTAAAGCATTAAAGCTTATATCTATAAGATTTTGGAGTTTCTCCCATGATATGTTTGAACTGTTTATTAAAGTTTGGAATAGACTTATAACCAACTAAATAGCATATTTCTGATATGGGATAATTTTCCTGAACCAACATACGGGCTGCATTTCTGACACGGATCTCATTCAAAAATTCCGTAAACGATTTATTGGTCATCTTTTTAAAGAATCTACAAAACGAATTAGTGGTCATACATGCTATATCTGCGATGTCTCCTAACGAAATCGTGTTCATATAATTATCTGAAATATACTTGATAACATTATCCAACCTGTCCGGTGTTTCCGTAGAAAACTGACGCATATCGGTTGATGACAACTGTGTCTTATCATCTACTTGTGACAACTTGTAAAGAAAACTTAAAAGCCGTATGGATTGTTCCCCTTTGGAAAGGTCTGTAATCTCAAGAATCTCATCGTGCATTTCCCTGCTAACATTTTTTCCGAATAGCACACCATACTTGGACTCATCCAAAAGTTTATTTACATCTGCAAACTCAGGATTATCAAACGTACCTTCCCCCATAAAGTCCTTTGTAAACTTCATGACAATGGTTTTAACCTTCAAGTTCCCGCCTTCTTCATAATAAGCAGGATCATTGCGGTACAAATGCGGTAAATAGGACCCTACCAAAACCAATTCTCCGGGCGAAAAATGTGATACATTATCCCCTACAAATCTGATACCACTGCTCCTGGAAATATACAACAGTTCATACTCCGGATGATAATGCCATGCAGAATCCAAACAAGGTACCTCTTTCTTAACGATATTGATGCGCTTATTTATAAAACTCTCAGTGTTTTTTAAGACTAATTTCATCTCTTTTAATTTTATTGTTTTTCAACGGTCGGATGTAATTCGCCATTTAACATTTTCACGGATAATTCCACAAAGCTATTATGGCTCATTTCATGACTATAGTTTTTGATTACCACAAGAAACGCATAAAAATTACGAATTTATTATTCAAATTTACCCCTAAATAAGCATAAATTAACCTTTTTAAGGGTAAAATAGATTAACACGTGTCATTTTTACCTTTAAAACAATAAATAGCGTGATTTTTTAATCCAATGAATTGTTACACTTCTTCAATACAATTCATAATACTCTAATTACTAACAAGATAAATTAGATTAGGTATGAGGTAATTTACAAGAATACAAAACAGTCATTCTAAATTAACTTGCTGGCATATAAACTTTACTAATTAAAATATATATTATGAAAAAACTTTACTTTTTTATTTGCTGTGGATTACTAGCCATTTCCCTAAACGCACAAGAAACTATTTTTGACCCCGATTTTGAAGACGGTACTTATACCGGTGTTGGTGCTGTAGAAACAGATTTAGATGCCCATGCGGATTGGATTGCAGGTCATTTTGGAAATGCTAACACCTGGGTAGCCTTTACAACAGGAGGGGGCACAGGTATATCTGTAGTTCGTACTGGTGCTTATTTCACGTATACAATTGCAGACAAAGCTATAACAGGGTCAGATGGAGACATCATCACTATTAGAACTGTTATGGACTATGGTTTTGCCGGTCAATCATTTGGGACAACGGCTGGTGAAAACCTTATTTTTACAGGTCTTTTAGACAGAAACAATCCTGCATCAGGATCAGAAGGAAATGTACCAAACAGAGATGGTGTCATGGTTGTTAACAGAGCATCTATAAATGAAATAGCATTATCAAGTAATAATGGGGGGAGCAGCTTCTCAACTGAGCCATCATTGCCTACTTCAGAGTCAGGCAGCCATCTTTTTGAAGTTATTGTTGAATATACCATTGGAAACTCTGCTGCCACATCATCAAAAAAGGCGTATATAAATGATATTAACGGTACCAACGGGTCTTCAACATCATCGGTTGCAACAGAACTTGCAGCAAACGTTTATAACGCGCTTACCGGTTCCGGAGCTTATTTCTTTAACTGGGCATTAGCCTTTGGAACTGGCGATAGTAATCTTAGCCACTTACATCTAAGGAGTTTAACTATAACTAAAAACGCTCCTCTATTATCAACAAATAATAAAGATGCCTTTGAGTTTGCAATGTATCCAAACCCGGTAAGAGACATTTTACACATCAATACTTTGGAACCAATTAAAAAAGTAGAAGTATATGATTTATTAGGCAAATCTGTTCTTACCCAATACAATGTATTAGATCAGGTTGATGTGTCCTCATTAAATAAAGCTTTATATATAGTAAAATTAACTTCAGACAATGGAGTTTCGACCAAAAAATTCATAAAAGAATAAGTTTTTGGTTAATAGTTTTTGATTGCAAAACGCCTCTACTTAGAGGCGTTTTTTTTGCGTTTAAATTTAATGCTTTATTTATTTATTTGATCGAAGCAACAAAAGTCTTTTATGGTTGCTAGTTTCAAAAACCAGAATGAGCATATTTAAGGTCCTTAATCTATCTTGCCGGGAAAGTCTATCTCTCATGCATCGTTTTACAGACATGATAAATATGTAGTAACAGGTCTCAACCTTAGCTTATCTTGAGCGATGACAACAGGCTCAACCAGACAATTAAATATATTATTGACAGTATTTGCCATCCCTTAATCAATCCAATTTAAATTGACTAATCCTTTTCGATACAATAAGATGTATTTATTAAAAAAGGATGAAACTTTCGTTCCATCCTTTTAACTAACTAAATAATCTACAATACTTCTTACATACAGTATTAATTATAAACTTCTTCTTCGTTTAGCACGATGTCATGAACCGCAGTTCCATCCACCGTTAAGGTTCCGGCTCCCGAAGCCTTATCCGCAGAAACAACATAAGATTGCATTCCTGTTTCAGTTTGCTTGCTTACTGTTATTTCATAGTTTGTATCGGTCGACGCATCCGTAAATCCCGAAGACACAAAACTTTCAGCATTTACCTCCGAACGATACTCAATAATTAAACTCTTTTCTCTATAAATATTTATTTTAAACGGTCCATTGTTACTAATATCCGTAAGACTATATACCGGAGTTAAAGCCGCTTCAAACGCTTTAAAATTGCTTTCCTCTTCACAACTAATCAGTGTTAAAACCAACACGAAGACTCCAAAATATGTTTTTATACTTTTCATACGTTTAAATTTTAGTAATTATCTGTTAATAAATTAATTATAAAACTGAGAACGTATGTAACCACTCCGTTCTCATATTAAAATTTTTAAACATTCCCTTTTGTAAAAAATGTTTAAAATTTATTAATATTCGTTTCATCTGTTTATTTTTATTGTTTTTTATTTGTCATGCTTCGACTAGGCTCAGCACAGGAATGTAATTACTCATTTGGTTTTTATTTCAAATTAATGAATTCGTGAATCTATGATTTCGCCATTAAACATTTCGACAAGCTCAATGCAACTCATTTCAGTGGGTATTACCGTTTAGTTATTATGGCTCATTTCATAATTACTTTGTTTTACTTTTAAAACTTATGGTCTCACCTCAATTTCAATGAATTTCAGGTTATCTATATACATTACCTGCGCTCCCGTAACACTAGGGTTCTCAGCTGCATGAGGTCTGAAGGTAAATCTTAAATTCATAGCAGGGGTAATTTCATCTGTTGTTACTGTGTTAGTTACAGTTATCCATTCTCCCCTGGGTTCATTTTCAATATTCCACAATTGCCTGCTAAACACAGGTTTATTAAACTCTGTCCTGAATGTTTTCAAAGTAGTTCCCGGTTCTATGAACAAATCATACTCTATACGATAGGTTCCGGCAGGAATAGGCGCAATACGGGCAATACCAAAACTCCAGAGATTAACATTAGGCAGCGGATTAGAAGCCAAAGTGCTCCATTTCATACTGGCATCACCGTCTGAAGACCTTGTGGTAACTCTTTCAAAAGCAAAATTACCACCACCGAGAATATTATTGTTACCGGTAAAATAATTTAAAGCAAATGCCCTGTTAGCCGCGCCACTTGGTTCTTCAAAACTGGCATGCGCTTTTTCCGGAATAATATTACCTCCAAAATTCATAGCAACGTTCTCCGGGCCAAAAGCCTCTAAAGGTCTTTCGTCAGCCGATTGAATACTTCCGTTCCCGTTATACGAAACAGTTACCACGTCACTATTATAAATTGGTTCCGATAGCATCAACTCAATAAAAATGGCATTGTCCTCACTTACCCTGGCCGAAGCTACCGGAATATCCTGATCAAAACCTGTTGCCGAGTTAGTAACATGTACCGTAAAATTCCCTTCCTCTCCTGAAAATGGCACAACCTCTCCATTTACTCTAAAACGGATAACTTCGTTTTCATCTTCGGTTAAGGCACCGGCAAACTGAAAGGGCTGACTGGATTGAATTACTCTGACCTTAAGCGGTATCACTTTCTCTGCCACGTATCTGGGCAACTCGTTAATTCTTAAAGACCTAAGGGTTCCGGCATTGAACGTCCCTAACTTATAGAAGTTTATTTCTCTCTCGGTCCCACCTATTTGGTTCGGCACCCCATCCGGAATAATCCAGGTGGTTGCATTTGGTCTGCCAATTGTGGTATTATCAATATAAGTTAAACTTGTTGCCGCTTCTATTTCAACGGTTGGCCAACTGGCTTCATCTTCAATAGAAGTTTCTTCTTCTCTCGTTACATTTAAAACAGGGGCTCCATCTTTCATAATGGTAAAGGCAGGAAGTATTTTAGCGTACACATCAAAAGTAAATGTCGTATCAATCACCCATAAATCGCCTTCTTTATGAGCCTCTAAACTTCCTTCACTTGACCTATATGTTACTTTTTCATTAAACTTGTTGAGTAACCTAACTTTATTTATTCCGCTATTCCTAAAAAGGACAAATGCTTTAGGATCCGTAATAGATAAGCCAGCATCTTCTTTAATATAATCGTCAAAAATGGAGTCTCTGGAATTAAAACCTGTATTTAAAAACTTATTCCCTTCTTCAATAATCCACTCATGACTCACAGCACCTTGTGACAAATCCAGAAAAGGTACTTGTGTATCAACATTGATACTAAACGGATCATTAACAAAAGGTTGTGTCCCTATTAACCAGGACACATCCGACAACTCATCAACCGGAGTATAATCGGCATACTCCTTTTCTTCACAAGAACTTAAGGCAAATAAAATGCCGCAAAGAATAATATATATTTTTATATTTTTCATAGTCTCTTAATTTATATTAGGGTTTGCATTAGCCTCTGCAAATGGAATGGGGTAATATCGCTGTGTGCTTTCGTTATAATTTAAAGCGGAAGTATCATACTCATAATCGACAACTATATGGGCACCGGCTGGCTGGGCTCCTTCCAAAGAAGGAAAATTGAATCGGGTTCTGGTAATTCCTTCTTCATTTATATAAGTGAAGTTAACACCGTATAGTACAACATCAGACAATTCTTGTAATCTATCAGTAAAACTGTATCCTTCTGATTTTTCCCATCTGATAAAATCCAGCCAACGAATAGCATGGCCCTCAATTGACATTTCCAAAGGTTTCTCTACGTACATTAAATGCCTCATTAAAGAACCTTCATCATATACCACATCATCATAAGTCCGGTTAAAATCGCCACCCTGGGCACCAAGTAACACCAGGCCCCAACGTTTTCTAACCTCATTAATCAATTCCAAAGCACCTGTGACATCGCCTGTTTTAATTTTACATTCCGCTTGCATTAAAATCACTTCTGCTAACCTGTTAACAACCACATTTTTCTCTGATAACGTGGAAGCGCCTGTAGGTAATTGACCTTCAGTGGCAACTATATCATGATTTGTATATTTTTTCCACCATGCAAAGCCCCAGGCGGTGCCATGAAATCTTGGGTATGCACTGGTTTGCACTTCGTAATATATAGTTTGTGCGTCATCTACCAATGCCATCATGGATGACGCTCTTAACGGCACATTTCTTAGCGTAAGACCGGTATCCGGATCGATATAGTAGTTTCTGGAGTCCAAAGGATCCATAGGTTCCGTTTTATAGGCATATGCTATCCAGGCAGGCCCTACGGCTCCCCGGGTATTGGAAGTTTGTTGATTTAACCAATTCGTTCCTGTTTCTCCGGTCCACCTACTTTCATTTGTCAGATCTGCATCAATGGCGCTGAAATTAATCTCAAAAATGGATTCACTATTAAATTCTCCGGCATTTGTAAACATTTTATCCAGATCACTTTCAAGCTCATAGTCATGATTGTTGATGACATCCTCAAAGTATGGCATGGCCTTATTATATTCTAAATGCTGTAAATAAGTATGCCCTAAAATTGTGGCCGCAGCACCGGAAGTGACTCTGGTAATGTCTCCACTTGGGTACCCTCCTTTTTTATATAAGTTGGCATAGGCATACTCCAAATCCTGACGAACAAAGGCAATGACATCCTCTGCCGGAGAAAGTGCTTTAGCATAGTCTTCATTGGTTATCGGTACAAAATCCCTGATAATTATGCTTCCCTCATTATAGGTAGTATATAAATAGTAATGGAACAAACCTCTAAAAAACCTGGCTTGTGCCATTTGAGAGGTCCATTCAGCCTCGTCTTCAATCGTATCTTTGATATTATCAAGCGCTTCAATCACCTGGTTAGCCCTGAAAATCCCCTGATAGCAAGTTTGCCATTTATCAATGATTTCGTTAGTACCTCCATTATAGGTATGCAGGTAAAAATCCTCGGTGTTTTGTGGAATTGGACGTCCATATCCCGGATACCCCATATCAGAGCGGAGCGCTTCCGCTATAACATTCAATACGGCCGGGTGGTGTAATGTCTGGTACACCGTATTTAACCCTGCACCCGTTTCTGTTAAATTCCTCCAAAACCGGTCAACGCCAATTATATTTGGATTTTGTTCCTGAAGAAACTCATTATCCGCACAAGAGCACATGGTGGCTATGGTGAAGATTAACATTATAGATTTTAAAATGATATGTTTCATCTGTTTATATTTATTGTTTTAGATGTCAGATATTGAAATGATTAATTATGCGCATTTCATAACAACTATCTAGTTATATTTTTCATTAAAAGTTCAAATTCATTCCAAACAGATATTGGATTGAAATAGGTCCTGTGTCTTTATCCAATCCTCTGGACACAATCCCTCCCCCAATTTCCGGGTTATAGCCGGAATATTTGGTAATGGTCAAAGGGTTTTGGGTTCTTACATAAAACCTTAAATATTTCAGACCCCATTTCTCCACTGTTCTTTTAGGAATGGCATATCCCAAAGACACCTGTCTTAATCTCAAATAAGACCCATCTTCCAGCCACAGATCACTATATCCCAAATAGTTTGGATGTCTTCGCACATCATTTCTATAGGCCGGTATTGGAGAATCCCTGTTCACCTCAGACCATTGATAAATTAAATCCTTATGCCTACCGAAACCATAGGCCCAGGCATCAAAACCATTCATGATTTCCTGACCCAAAGCGGCATACCAATTCATAGAGAAATCCCAACTTTTATAATTTAGATTTAAAGTATACCCTAGTTCATACTTTGGTAATCCACTGCCACTATAAACCCGGTCATTATCATCCAAAACACCATCATTGTTCTGATCAATAAATCTGGTATCTCCCATTCGTGCATTGTTATCTATTAACTGGTATTCAGCTAATTTTTCTTCCGTATCAATAATACCGTCTGTTCTCCAGAGAAAAAAGGCTCCGGCTTCATGGCCCAGTGCCAAAGCTGTCACCCTGGACTGCTGAGGCGCTCTGCCTACCAAGCCGAAATCATTGGTTAACTGAAAATCCGTATTCCCGTTTATTTTGGTTATTTCATTTTCGTTAGTGGAAAAAGTACCATTCATTCTAAATCTTACCTTGCCAACATTACCTCTGTACGCCGCCGTTAACTCCAATCCTTTATTAACCATATTACCAACATTAAGGGTCACTGTTGCATTATTTCCTCCTCCTGCTGATAATGGCAGGAATACCGGGAAAAGCATGTCTTCCTTATCCGCATAATAATATTCAGCGGTAAGTGTTAGCTTATTCCTTAGAAACCCAAGATCTATTCCAATATTGGATGTTGTAGTGGACTCCCACTTTAATGTTTTATTTGCAAAATCAAGTTGCGTTGCTCCTAAACTAACACCGTCATCAGTACCGGTATTTCCTATATAATTGATATTTTGTTCTATCCCCGGAATAAATGAATAGGGCCTCACACGATCATTTCCTATGGTACCATGAGACAACCTTACTTTGAAATTATTTATAGTGCCTGCATATTTAGCCCAAAAAGGTTCATCAGAAGCATTCCATGCGAAAGACACCCCCGGAAACGTACCCCATTGCTTTTTTGGAGACACCAGATATGAAACCAGGGAAGATCCGTCCCTACGTACACTGGCACTTAATAAGTAACGCCCTTTATAACCATAAAGCACACGACCAATGGTACCAATTCTGGTTGTTGTATAATCAAACCCAGATGTCACGCTTTGGTCTCCGGTGGCCAAATTTAATACGCGGGCATCAGGATTCGTAGCCTCCAAACGTCTCGCTCTAAAGGCTTCATTTTGATACCTTTCGCGATCTGCAAAAAATGTAAACGTGAATTTATGATCATCAGCAACTACTTTTTGATAGGTTAAACCGGCATTAATATTTAAGGACCTGTTATAATTGGTTCTGTTATCTATATAGCTATTTATAGGTTGCGATTGCAGGATACCCTGCGTATTGAAAATTTCCTGATAAGGCCTGTAATCCTTTCTGAATGTATTAAAAGTGGTAAGACCAATATTACTTGTAAACTTAAGGTCTTTAGTAATGTCATAATCCAAACGAAAAGAAGCATTGGTTCTGACACTTTTTTGGTTTTGCTCGGTTCTCAGGCTTTCTAAGACCCAGCCTAAACGATTTACATCATCACCACCTTGTTCCAGCTCATCAAAACTGTCCAGATCCAAACCATTTTGTGTTGGTCTGTATACAATAGCCTGTGATAGTAAATTTCCCTGGGGAATATCTCTGTCATCCTGAATAAAGGCAAGGCTTGATTGAATTCTAACCTTATTCTTTTGATATACGGTGTTAAAACGTGTATTAAAGCGCTTGTATGCAGAATTTACCTGTATGCCCTCCTGATCGAAAAATCCCAGTGCGACGTTATATGTAATATCTTCTGTGCCTCCGGAAATATTTAAATTATGGGTTTGTGTCGGCACATCCTGTCTGAATAAAATATCATTCAGATTGGTTTCATTTTGAAATTGAATAGGATTTTGTAATAACTGTAGTCTTACTTCATCATCAAATGCTCCGCCTGTATTTCTTTGGGTTACAACATCAAAGTAAGTCTGCTCAACAGAGTTCATTAACGGCACGGCTGCTTGTCTTCTTTGAATAGCATAATTCCCGTTATATCTTACCTGTAATGACCCCGGCTTACCTTGTTTGGTAGTAATAATGATGACTCCTGTTGCTCCCCGAGCTCCATAGATAGCTGTAGAAGCCGCATCTTTTAAAATATCAATGGTCTCAATATCTGTTGGAGGAATCCTTGGGTCACCTTCCTGAACAATCCCATCAACTACGTATAATGGTGTGTTGTTATCTAAAGACGTAATACCTCTGATCAAAATTTCCGAATCACCTCCCGGTGTGGATGAAGCCACTACATTAACACCTGCAGCCTGTCCCTGTAATGCCGATCCCAGATCCGCGCTTACGATTTTCTCCAAAGCCTCGGCTTTTACCTGAGTTACGGCACCTGTTAACTCTTTTTTCTTAACTGCACCATAACCAATTACAACTACTTCTTCCAACTCATCTACTTCCGCGATCAGGACTACATTTAATTGATCCCCTATTACTTTTAACGACTGCGTAGTCATACCCAAATAGCTAAAAGTCAGAGTATCTCCAATACTGGCTTCAATAGTATAGACACCGTCAAAATCTGTAACTGCTCCTGTTGTTTTTCCTTCTTTTACAAGAATAACGGATGCCCCAGGAATTGGCATGCCGTCTTCACCTGAAACAACACCTTTTACTGTTAAGGTTCCGGTTTGCGCCTGCATAATACAAGTGAAAAACAGAAACATAAAAAGCATGGATTTGCTCAGTAAATTTCTCGTAAATAAAACGCTTTTAACTTTCATTTGCTTAAGTTTAATTAGCTTGTTTTTATTATAGAATTATCCGGTTGGACATTTTGAACCAAAACATCCAACAACTCAATAAACACAAAGGTTTTTCTTGATTTACTGCAGTAAAATTAGATATTGAAAAAGGACTTTAAATATCATTATTTACCCTTAACATAGCCTATATTACCATGCTATTAAACCTGAGGGAAGGCAGACAAAATTATTTGAAGAAAAAAGAGGCTGACTAAACAGTGGAGGTTTTGTCAACCTGAATTTATTTCAGGTTCTCATAGCAACTGATAACCATCAAGATAAGATTCTGAAACTAATTCAGAATGACAGTTTTAGTACTTTTTAGACAGCCTCTTTTTAGCACTATTAACTTGAATTCGATTTATATTTTGACAACTTTTTTGATTGACAATTTGTTATCCGCAAATACCTTTAAAATGTATGTCCCTTTTGGTAAATCAGACACATCAATTTTGGATCTGTGTATATTCGTTCTTTCAACTTTTTTAATTAATTGCCCTGTTACGGAAATTAATTCTATGGCTAACTTTTGGGCTGACCTTTTAAAGCTCAAATTAATATAATCTTGTGCAGGGTTTGGATAAACACGAAGGTTAGAAATTGACACATCTTCAACATTCAAAGTTCCCGAAGAACCAATTTGTCCGGAAACAGAACTCACTGTCTGATCAAAAGGCCATAAGTTATAATTAGTCGATTCAGACGTTGACCAATTTGCGGGGTTATTAATACTGGCCCTTAATTGTGACGGTGAACCGGAAAGTGCTCCGGTGTAAATACCATTATCCTGATCGGTACCAACTGCATTGGCATTCACACCATTGGTCAAAGCAGTGGGTAATGCACAAAACGTATTGCCACCACCGGTGCCCCAACCACCATTGGTATTCAACCCGGTGATCCATTGGCTGGAATTAGGATCTGTTGGCAAAACAAACGGATCTGCCTGGTAAATTAAGATCCCATCACCTCCGGTTGCCATATCAAAATCACCATCGCTACTTTCAGAGGATTTTCCTGTATGGTCATGAGACATGGTTCCAACAACAACTTCAGAATCACCAATGACATGTTTTACCTGGCCATCGGAATCTAATTTAAAAATATCGCCTGTGTTAAACGCCGCTCCGGCAGTCCAGGTCCAAACATCATCCACACTATAGTCTCCAGTCCAGCCATCCTGAGTCCCTTTCCATGATCTGTTGGAAATTGAAATTTTAGTGGTTGCGGTTATATCCTTTAAAAGCATAAAGGCAACAGCTCCATTATTGGTACCCTCTGCTTTAAAACCAACTATTGCAATATCACCGGCCGTTAATGTAGTTGGAACAATAGCATCCAACACAAAAATACTTGCCGGGGTATTGTTTACCGTTCCTACACTTGTTGATTGTAGGGTAAGTGTAAGCGTTTCACTGGTCTCATCTAAACCATCTGCTGCTGCTACAATAGTTATATCCGTGCTGTTTGTACCATTAGCAATAGTAACTGTTCCGGGCAAGGTTGGATAGTCGGTACCATTGGTGGTATTCCCACTTATGCTATAGGTAACATCAATATCTTCTCCAGCATGGATACCTTCGGGTAAACTTACGGTAAACACACCGTTAGTTTCTCCCTCAATGGCATCCGTTTCACCGGTAATGCTTATTTCACTTATTTGACTCTCAAGTAACAGCAATGGACTTTCAAATAAGGCATCATATGCCGGTAAGGTGCCGTCATCCCACAAGAAACTATGGGGGTGCCCACTGCCATCACCGTCATTATCATACCAGGCCGGCTTTACATCTTTAAAATCTTTCACGATGCCTATAGCATCGTCTAACATATCCTGAATAATCTGTTCGGCATTGGTCTCGGTTGCTCTTACATCAGTAGTTTCTCCAGGATCAGTCAAAATATCATACAATTTCCAGGCACCACCGGCCGTTTTAACTATTTTCCATTTCCCGTTGGAAAGCCCTCCATTGTGAAACCCATTTTGCGGCCTCATAATAATTACCGTTTCATCAGGCCTGGCATCACTACCCGCAATTAAATCATCCATAAAGTCTACACCATCTAAGGTTTTATCAACAGGCATAAGGTTATTACCGGCTAAATTCACCAGAGTAGGGTATAGATCTAAAGAACTCAATTGATGATCGTAAGTAGCCGGGGTGGTAATTTGAGCCGGCCAGTGTACAAACATAGGCACTTTATGCCCGCCTTCTTTCACGCTTCCTTTTAAAGCGTCAAGCGGCCAATTCACTGCACCTTTACTAAAAGTATAACCACCGTTGTCGCTTAAAAATATGATTAAGGTATTATTAAACTCCGTCATATCCTTTTGCAACTCGGCAATAACCCTACCTATGTTTTTATCCATATTGGCCACCATGGTAGCGTAGGTAACCCGGGCCTCTGTTAATTCATCTATTTTTGCTTGCTGATCTTCAGCGGGCAATTTTGTAACTGGGTTAGAATTTTTAATATAATCACTATTATTAACTAAACTTTCAAAATTAGGGTTATCCAATTTGAACTGTGCAATTTCAGCTGCCGGAGCCTGTAAGGGTGTATGTGGTGCATTATAAGATAAATACATAAAAAATGGATCAGACAAAGGTGCATTTGTTGCAATATAGGCTATAGCCTCATCTGTAAGGACATCTGTTAGATAATCTTCTTCAGGCGCATCGCTAAATTCGCTTTCTGGAACATACCCCCTATCTCTCCATAAAGGATCCTGATACTCATTTGTTACTGGGTTACTTCCTCCAAGCCGGTTGTAAAAATTGTCTTCATAGATACTTTCAAAATAGTTTTTTCCGCCTCCTAACATGCCAAAGAAATAGTCAAAACCTCTATCCAAAGGTTGATAAGATCCATGCTCGAAACCCAAATGCCATTTACCAATGGCAGCTGTGTTATAGTCAGAATCCTGAAGTACTTTAGAAAAATAAGTTTCCTCAGTCGGCACTCCCAATGTTGTGGTTATATCATTAGGCAAATTGTATTGTGCACCGATTCGGTGGGGCATCATCCCCGTTAACAATCCAACCCTACTAGGGCCACAAAACGGATGGGCTACATGCGCATTTCTACAAATAATACCATTGTTGGCTAATGCATCTATATTAGGTGTTGGTATGATGCCTCGTTCAGCTGGAAACGGATGCGTACTATTGTAAGCATCCCTGTTAAAACCAACATCGCCATATCCTAAATCATCTGCCAGAATAACGATAATATTGGGACGCGTACCTGCAGTCTGAGTAAACATGTTTATTGTAAACAGGAGCATGACACTCACCATACTAATCTTTAAGGAATCTAGTTTCATCATTTGACAAAATTTCAGGTTGTAAAATTACTTTGAACCTGAAACATAAGCTCCTAAAGATTTACCTTAATCTTATCATAATTTACCCTTTGTAACATATTATGGCATGAAAGCGAAAGGTTAAAAACCTCCTAATGATTTATACTATTTTCATCTAAACTTTTCAAAAAACGGCTTCCAGTTTTCAAACAGAAACTCTATACAAAAGCAGAAAAATAGTATTAATTTTTAAGATCCCAACACCATTAAAAACCATCTCCTTATGGTGCACTGAGAAACATTGCAACGCATTTAAACAAATTCCAAATAGTTTTTCATATATGAACAAGCATTCAACTATAAAACCAACAAAAAATCATAAACATCTAATTATCAGATATTTAAAATAATATAATTTTTAACAATAAGTAACATTTAGAACTTTTGTTCTCATGAATAGACCATTTGTTTCCCTGTAAATTGGCTTTTTTACACAATTTTGTCTATTCAAACATTTAAAACTAACAAAATATGAAAATCAACTTACTTGAAAGAACGCTATTCAAAGAATGGCAATTCAAGGCTTTTCTTATTGCATTTATTTGTTCTATTAGTATGAATACGGCTTTTGGCCAAACCCAAACTATTAAAGGACAGGTATCCGATATTGATGGAGAGCCTTTAGTCGGAGCAACTGTAATAGTAACAGGCACCTCTACGGGAGCTGTTACAGATTTCGACGGGAATTATGAGATCAAGGCAACTGCGGGTAGTAAATTACAATTCAGCTATCTGGGATACATTGACAAAGTTATTACAGTGGGCAGTAACACTACAATTAATGTTACCTTAGATGAAGATCTGGCAACTTTGGATGAAGTAGTGGTTGTAGGGTACGGTACACAAAAGAAAAAAGAAGTAACCGGTGCTGTAGGACAAATTAAGGCAGAAACATTAGTACAAAATGCTACTGCAGATTTAGGTAACGCACTTCAAGGACAAATTGCCGGTGTTAGCGTTACAGCCCAGGATGGAGAGCCGGGTGCAGAGTCCAATATTGTAATTCGTGGTGTAAGTTCTTTAACAGGAACAACCTCGCCACTTTATGTTGTAGATGGCATTCCTTTTGACGAAGACCCAAGGTTAAGTATTGAAGAAATAGAATCTATAGATGTTCTAAAAGATGCGGCGTCTGCAGCAATTTATGGTACACGTGGTGCCGGTGGTGTCATCTTGATCACTACTAAAAAAACCAAACCGGGCGTTATGAAAATTAGCCTGAATAGCTGGTATGGTATACAGAGAATCACTTCTGGTACACCTCTTCTTGATACAGAACAATGGATTTACGCCAGAAATATTTCAGAACAAAATAACCCTACACCTACATGGTGGGACAATACATGGACCCGTTTACGTAATGGTGTAGGACGTGCGACTAATAACTCCAGTCAGGTGGACTTGGTTGAGCAAGACCAACAACCCATACAAAATCACAGTTTAAATATAGCCGGTGGTAAAGAGGGGTTAACTTATAACTTGACTGCCGCATTTTTCAGCCAGGATGGTGCTATAATAAATACCGGGCATGAGCGGTTTAATTTACGTGCGAATTCTCAGTTTAAAAGCGGTAAATGGAATGTTCAAACCGGCTTGGCATTTAGATTAGAGGAAAGAAACCGTCCGGCTTATCAGTTACTTTACCAAGCTTTTAGAAATCTACCTTATCAAGACCAGGTAGATTTAGATGCAGATACAGTTGAACAAGCCGGAAACATCAACGATACTGAAGCAAATCAAGTTTCGCAACAGTTAACACGTTTGAGACAAACAGATACGGATCAGATTGATAACTTTCAGGCCAATATGACAGCGCGATACGACATCACTAAAAACTTATCGTACTCCTTGCGTGGCGGAATCAGCCTGACTAATAATACAAGAAAACAAGTAACGCCGCAATTCGATGTAACCGATCAAGACGGGAACATTGTTCCACGTTTTCAACGTTCGGGCATCACAAACACAAGTGGTAGAATCAGCAGATGGACTGTTGAGAATATCTTAAATTATAAGAAAAGTTTTGGAAGTCATAATTTTGTTTTAACCGCAGTATACTCTGCGCAATCTACAAAAAGAACAAATTTTTTCGCCACCAGACTTGATTTAAGAAATAACGACCTGCTTACTTTAGATAATACGACCGCAGATCCGGATGCCGGTAATGGCAGTATTTGGCTTAACAACACCCAATCGTTAACCGGTATATTAGGTAGGCTACAGTATAACTATAAAGGGAAATATTTATTTAGTGCCAGTATTCGTCGTGACGGTTCTTCACAGTTTGGTATAAACAATGTATATGGTAACTTCCCGTCTGCAACCATTGGATGGAATGTTTCCGACGAAGCTTTTTGGGCGCCCCTTAAGCGAACCGTCACCTCGTTTAAAACAAGAGCTAGTATAGGAACTGTAGGTAATGATAGATTCCAGCCTTACAGTGACGAAGCCGTAATTGTACCGGAATTAGATTATACTTTTGGCCCTACAGAAGCGAACAGATTGGTCTTGGGAGCTATTCAAACCGGATTTGCAAATCAAAATGTGAAATGGGAAACAACTGTTTCTAAAAATATTGGTTTTGATTTAGGACTATTTAAGAATAAATTAACCATTACCGGTGATTTTTATCAAACGGATAAAGAAGATTTGTTATTACCATTACTAATTCCACCATCAACCGGAGCCGGTGGTAACGGACAAGTAATCCTGAATGTTGGAGATATGACCAATAAAGGTATGGAGTGGGCCGTAAATTACAAGCACAGAGGTAAATTATCCTGGAATGTTGCAGCCACTTATACACAAAACAGGAACAAGGTTACTAAAATGAGTGGAACCAATAAATTGTTATATCTGGCCAACAGTCAGCCATATAGATTTGGGCCAACTACAGATGAAGTTAAAGTTATTGCAGAGGGTTATGAAGCAGGGTCTTTCTTCTTAATCAAGACAGATGGTATTATTAGAACGCAAGAGGAATTAGATGAGTATAGTCAACTTACCACGGGTAGTACACCTCAATTAGGTGATACCAGATTAGTTGATGCCAATGGTGATGGTGTTATTAATGTAGATGATCAGGTATACGCCGGAAGTGCCGTGCCGGATTTTGAAGCAGGCTTAAATTTCAATGCTAACTACAAAGGATTTGATTTTGCAATGCAATGGTATGGTACTTATGGTGCCGAAATTATAAACGGTAACAAAGCCTTCACTTACAGTCAGGGTGTACATAGAGACAGAGTATATCAATGGTCACCTCAAAACCCAACGTCAAACATACCTTTATACCAGGGTTCTAACCACAACAATGTGAGGGGTAGAAATGATACCTGGCTTGAAGATGGATCATTTGCGAGATTAAAAAACATCACATTTGGATACTCTATTCCCAAGAAATACCTTGAGCCTCACAATATTACGAAAATCAGGGTTTATCTTTCCGGGCAGAATCTTATTACTTTGACTGATTATACAGGTTATGATCCTGAAGTAGGTGGTACTGGTATTTCTACTAGTGGTTTAGACAGAGGTGCTTACCCGTTTACCTCTGCCTTTAGATTAGGAGTACAATTATCATTTTAACAAAAATTCGTAACTTAAGATGAAAAAAATAAAATTAAGTACTAATACAAAAAAAAGGAAAATGAAAAATTTGATATTTAAAAAACTTGCCCTTGTATTGGTTATAGCCATTGCAGTGACATCGTGCGAGGAAAGCTTCCTCGATGAAAGCAATCCCATATCCTTATCCAGTGAAACCTATTTTAATACAGTTTCAGATTTGGAAACCGGTCTTATTAGTGTTTACAATGCATTAAAAAATGACAATACACTATCAATAGTAAATGAATATCACCGTAGTGATATGACTTATCCCGGATTTGGAAGACCAAACCCTCAAAACTCTGGTTCAGTTTTTTATTTCCAGAATTTTGACGAATCATCAACAACAACCAATCAGAAATGGGCTGCACTTTACACCGGGATATTTAGAGCGAACCAGGTAATCGTTAATTGTGAACGTTTAATTCCGGAATTTACGGGCGATGCACAAGAAGCAGCGGAACTTGTTTTAGCCCAGGCCAGAACACTTAGAGGTTTGTTTTACTTTTGGCTGCATTCAAGCTACAATGGAGGGTCTGTGCCAATCTATGATTTCGTTCCCGTAAGTGAAGCTGATTTTTACCAGGAAGCACAACCGGAAGATGTGGTTCAGCAATTTTATCTTGCGGATTTAGAATATGGTATGAATAATTTACCTGCGTCATATACCGCTGAACAAGGTATTGGTAGAATTACCAAGGGTGCTGCCACGGCTTTATTAGGTAAGAGCTATTTATATGATGAAGACTACGCTATGGCTGCCCAATACTTTAAATCGGTAATAGATGATTTTGACTATGCGCTAACGCCCGATATTGGAAGCAATTTTACTACCAGAGATGAGTTTAATGAAGAGTCCATTCTTGAAATCTCCTACTCTACACAGTTCAAAGATGAAATTCATCCAGCTTCGCAAGAACAAGTTTCTACACGTTTAAATTATAGTTTTAGCCCCGTTGGAGGTTGGAGTTCTATTTACCCATCTTGTTGGTTAACGGTTTTATACCAGGACGAACAAGTGGATACCCAGGATCCCAGAAATACAGTAATGAAACCTGTTGTGCAAAATAACGGTAACATCTTTATAAAAGGTGGTAATTTTGAACGCGATAGTAATGATGACATTGTATATGAAGAAGGCCTGAGAGATTACTCCATGCGTGCTTCTGCTTCCATTGCTATAGTAGATGATAACATTACACCTTATTACTTACGTATGATTCCGGCTCAGGCCGCCAATTTTGGTTCTGGTGCCAGATACTCATGGTTTAGAAAATATACCAATTGGGATATTGCTACCAGTGAGGCCCTTGTTGCCACATCGGTTCAAAGATCCGGTGTTAATGTTCGTATAGTACGATTAGCCGATGTATTCTTAATGTATGCGGAGGCCTTAATTCAAGGCGGAACAGATGAGTCTGGTGTTGAAGAAGCTATGATATACATTAACAAAGTAAGAAGACGTTCAGGTGTTGTTTTATTAGGGTTACCGGGAACCGGGGAATATCCGGACAACGATCATGATAACGTAACATACAACGCACAAAATTTAATGGAACATTTAATGTATGTTGAAAGACCATTAGAGTTATGTGTTGAAGGTCATGCCATTCGAACTATAGACTTACGTAGATGGGGCATCACAAAACAACGCTTTGAAGACCTTGCCACAAGAAGATATTGGAGAGGACATTATGAATATGAAAATACATCCGGTAACAGAGCAACCAGATGGAGTTCTCGTATTGCAACCAGTGTATTATTTCCTCAAAACGCAAATTATGTAGATCCATATGAAGTTTGGAATGAATATGAGGATGCTGCTATTAATTATACGGAAGCTGATAACGCATATTGGCCACTTCCTAATGATGAGCGAGTTACAAATCCATTTATTGATGGAGGTGGAAATTAAGAGTCCTTTCACTTATAACATTTAAAAGATAAAAAATATGAAAAATAATATAATATTAATATGTCTTATGGTGGCTTTGGTATTTGCCAGCTGTGAAAGAGACGATAGTTATGATGCGCCTAATTCATTCTCTGATGTGGGTTGGATTTTTAGTGATGTTGATGGTCCTTTAGACGCAAATATTGGGGATTACATTACATTTACCGATGCCTCACAGGGTTATAGCCATCATGAATGGGAGATTGGAGAAGGAAACTTTTATTTAGAGCATCCTTTAGGAAGAAATGATCGTGGCGATTCATTATTAAGAACTAAAATTATAGGTTCAGGTTCAACCACGGATAAAACGGTAAGCGTATTTTTTGATAGATCAGGCTTGCAACCGGTACGATTATTTAATATTTTCCCTGAGAAAGTTACATTTAGGGGAAGTGATAATTTTAGATATGAAGCTAAACCAGTTGCAGATCAATGGGTGATAGATACCACCTTTATGGTTGATGTTTATGCCAAAATAAGACCTAAGGTACAGATAGACCATGCTAATGGTACTGAAATTTGGGAAATGTCAGAAATAGATGCTTTTGGCTCTAATATCAATCGGGTTTGGACCAATAGATCGACTATTGATAATAATGTTATTACTGTTGAAGCCGGTGACGCAGTTGACTTCACAAATATTACAGAGATTGGTAGACCCGAAACTGTGGCCTGGAAATTAATAAATGCTGCCAACGTGCAAGGAGATTCACTTAGCTACAATAATAATGGCCCGTCATTGGGTGGTGGCAATACCTTAAATTACACCTTTTCATCGCTTG
This sequence comes from Seonamhaeicola sp., assembly GCF_028281565.1. Classification (GTDB taxonomy): domain Bacteria; phylum Bacteroidota; class Bacteroidia; order Flavobacteriales; family Flavobacteriaceae; genus Seonamhaeicola. The sequence continues at coordinate 332,866 of NZ_JANQJQ010000043.1, read as the reverse complement.
GAGATTATTATGTTGGAATTCGTGCTTCCAGGGATTCAGAAAATATTCCTAATGGTTTTACTTCTGTGGTCCTTCCTTATCGTTTCAATGTTATTCCTTCTTCAAAACCTTTTGAATTATTAGGAGATGTTGTTGAATTGGAAGACGAAACTATAAGGTTGAATTTCACCGGTGAATTTCAAAACGCCACTAATCAAGAGCAATACTTCACAGTTTTGGTAAATGGCGTATCATTTAATATAGCTTCGGTTACAACAAACGGGACTTTCCTTGATATAGTACTTACTGATCCAATTTACAGACCAGATGTAATAACGGTATCATACGATGGTAACGGAGACTTTAAATCAACAGATGAAAGATCTCCTGAGGCCTTTACTGATGTACCAGTAATAATGCATAATGTAAGCATATTACCGGAATCGATTGAAAACACTGCTATGGCAGGAATGGATGGTACATGGTTTGAGGCACAGTCGTCTGGTCGTTTTGAATTTTCAACGGAGCAGTTTGTATCCGGCCCTACAAGTGTTAAAGCCACAATAGGACCAGGAGCAAGAGCAGGTATGAGAGCTAATCCAAGCCCTGCAATTCCAAGAGCGTCAGGTGAGTCCTTACTTGTTTCGTTTAAAATGTACATAGATCCGGCATCTACAGTAATGCCTCAAAGAGTGGCTATTTTTGACATCCCAAGATGGTCTGCTTCTTCTTACAATTTTACAGGTTCAGAACCTAAAGGTGAATGGATAGATGTGCAAATAATCCTTCCTCCACATTCTAGTGCAAACATAACAGGCGTCCTGTTTAGATCGGATGCTCTTGCCACTAGCGATGCTGTTATTTATTATGACGATTTTCACATTGTTGTATACGAAGAAAGACCTTAAAATATAAGTATAGTTAGTTTATAGTAAAGGTCAATTTTTAACTAAATTGGCCTTTACTTTTTATAAAATCTACCTTATATTATAAGTAACTATTCATTTATAAAAAATGAGCTTTCTAAATAATTTTTTTTTAAAGACTGTTCTTTTGGTTTGCTTTGCAATATTTTACCAAAGTAATGCGCAAACCTTTAAAAAAATTCAAGGGGCGTCTAAATTAAGCACTTTAGAAAATAACAATGGGGTGGCCGTGGCTGATTATGATGGCGACTATGATTTGGACATTTTTATTGTTGCAAAAGCAAAAGACAAACCTAATATAGAACAAACCCAAAGTAAGTTATTTAGGAACAACGGTAATGGTACTTTTACAGATGTCACCACAAATTCAGGGCTGGCTAATTTATTTCCGGAGAATGAGGAAATCTTAATTAATGAAGCACTCGATGGCATTAAATACGGCGCATTCTGGGGTGACTATGATAATGACGGCTTCCCTGATATTTTTTTTACACATAGTCGCAAAGTGCAACTCTTTAGAAACCAGGGTGACGGCACCTTTCAAAATACAACCGATGAAGCGGGCATTCAAAGCATAAACAATTGCATTAATACAGGAGCTACATGGTTTGATGCCAATAACGATGGCTATCTTGACATTTACATTTCTGTTTGGGACAGATGTGAAGGCAACATTTTCTATTTAAATAATGGAAACAATACTTTCACAAATGTTTCAGAATCTTATGGAGTAAATAGCTTTGAGCTATCTTATATGAGCGTTCCTTTTGATTTAAACGATGATGGCTGGATGGATCTGTTTGTCACTAACGATTTCTTTATCCCCAATCAAGTATTTATCAACCAAAATGGCACAGGCTTTTTAGAGAGTAGTAGCTATCCCGGCTTAAACACCTCCGGGAATGAAATGGGAATAGCTATTGGTGATTATAATAATGATGGTAGCTTTGATATGTTTGTCACAGATATTGATACCAATCTTCTGTTAACTAATAATGGTGACAATACTTTTGAAGATCTAGCTGTTCAGAATAACGTACTCGATACCGGTTGGGCCTGGGACGTTACGTTTTCAGATTTTGACTTAGACGGCGATGAAGATCTTTTTATTGCCAATGGTTTTAAAATAAGCATTCCCAATAAACAAAAAAACGTATATTTTAAAAACACGTTCATTGAAGGTGGTTCTACCTTCGAAGATGTTACACAAGACATTTTATTTGACGAAGAAACCATAAGTGTGGGATCTACCCCTTTCGACTTTGATAATGATGGTGACCTAGATTTATTCGTCACCAATAGTGACGCTCCTTCCTTCTTTTACGAAAATACCACTATCATTGAAAGCACCACAGATTCTAATAACTGGTTTAAAGTTATTTTAGAGGGAACAATCTCCAATAGGAACGCCGTTGGCACAGAGCTTTCTATTACCACTAATTTAGGGACAATTCACAGATATTATACGGGTTTAGGCTTTCTGTCCCAAAGTATTCAACCTGTTCATTTTGGTTTAGGAAGTGCAACCGACATCTTAGAAATTAAAATTAAATGGCCCTCCGGGATTGAAGAATTGCATACAAACCTACCTATAGATACTACCATACTGGCTATAGAGAATAATGGATTTCAAATTCTTGATATTCCTGAAGCCGTCAAAATTTCCGGCTGTACGGATATTAGTTCGTGTAATTATAATCCGGACGCCTTTTTTGATGATGACTCTTGTTCTTATTTAAGTGCCTCTCAAATAGCAGGAAAAAGCACTTCCGGTTATTTTAATACTGAAACATACACATATAACAAGGCTACTGATTCATCAATTTCCTGGCGAGTTACCGGTGGTGAAATAGTGGAAGGACAAAATACTGAAACCGTAACCGTTTTATGGCATCTTGAAGATATTGGTGAAGTATCTGTTATTGAAACCGGTCTTGAGTGCAGCACTGAAAAAGTGACTTTACAGGTGGACCTGAACATTTCTGAAATATCAGCTAATCTATCGGTTGCCAGAATTTGGAATGAAGCCTTACTTCACGCCATCCGAAATGATTATGCACGCCCAACAGTTCATGCCAGAAACCTTTTCCACACGAGTATTGCCTTATACGATGCCTGGACCGTTTTTGATGAAAACGCAAAACCATACCTGTTAGGCAATGAAGTCCACGGTGTTAACATACCCTTTAATGGTTTTGAAACTGATGAACCTAATAATGAGGCCCAAATAAAAGCCATGAGTTATGCGGCCTATGGTTTACTGGTACATCGATTTAAAAATTCTCCCGGAGCTGAAGAAACCAAAGACAAGTTCGATCTGATTATGTCTGATCTGGGGTATGATACCCAGTTCACCGGAACAGATTATAGCTCCGGCAACCCTGCTGCTTTAGGGAATTATATTGCACAATCTGTCATAGATTATGGTTTTAAAGATGGTGCCAATGAAGCCAATGCCTATGAAAACATTTTTTACAGGACTGTAAATAATCCGTTAACGCCTCAACTTCCAGGAAATGAGACTATGACGGACCCGAACAGATGGCAACAATTGAGCCTCTATCAATTTATAGACCAAAGCGGAAACCTAATTAATGAAAACACCCCTGATTTCTTAAGCCCGGAATGGGGGCAAGTTTCACCTTTTGCTCTAAAAGAAGAAGATAAATCAATATTTTCAAGAGACGGTCATAACTACCAGGTTTTTCATGATCCCTCCGCTCCCCCCTATCTTAATTTAAATGCTGAAGATGATAATAGCCAAGCATATAAATGGGGGTTTTCTTTAGTATCTGTTTGGGGATCTCATTTAGATCCATTTGATGAGGTCCTTTGGGATATTTCTCCTAAATCCATTGGAAATTTAGATATCGATAATTTCCCAAAATCGTTTGACAACTATCCCAATTTTTACGATGAGTTTGATGGTGGCGATCCCGGTACCGGTCATGCCCTCAATCCCCATACTAATGCACCTTATCAGGAACAAGTGGTTCCCAGAGGAGATTATGCGCGAGTGCTGGCCGAATTTTGGGCAGACGGACCGGACTCTGAAACACCGCCCGGTCACTGGTTTACCATTCTAAACTATGTTAGCGATCATCCCGATTTAGTTAAAAAATTAAACGGAACGGGAGAAACACTAGCTCCTTTAGAATGGGATGTAAAGGCTTATTTCCTATTAGCGGGCACCATGCATGATGCCGCTATATCTGCCTGGGGCATTAAAGGATGGTATGATTATGTCAGGCCTATTTCAGCCATACGATATATGGCAGAATTAGGACAAAGTTCGGACAACTCACTTCCCAATTACCATGTTGGAGGCATTCCGCTTAAATCCGGATATGTTGAACTTGTAGAAGCCGGGGATCCGTTAGCCGGGATTATGGACGAACACATAGGCAAAATAAAACTATACTCCTGGCGAGGCCATGACTATATTGGTGACCCAGATACTGATATGGCAGGTGTTGACTGGATTTTAGCCGAAAACTGGTGGCCGTATCAACGACCTAGTTTTGTAACACCGCCGTTTGCGGGTTATGTTTCCGGACATTCCACCTATTCAAGAGCGGCTGCCGAACTTATGACCTTATTAACCGGAGACGCCTTTTTCCCTGGTGGTATGGGTGAATTTATTGCAAGAAAGAACGAATTCCTCGTGTTTGAAGAAGGCCCCAGCGTTGATGTTATCTTACAATGGGCCACCTACAGGGATGCTTCAGACCAATGTAGTCTATCCAGGATCTGGGGTGGTATCCACCCACCTGCCGATGATATTCCCGGTAGATTGATTGGTGAAAAAATTGGTAAAGATGCCTATAGTTTTGGTGTTGAATATTTCACGGGTAAAGAAACTGACATCCCTTCAACTGCCGCTTATAAAGTATATCCTAATCCGTTGAATGACGAATTTAAAGTATTTATTACCAATACGGCTTCAACTGATGAACTCCAGCTTTCTGACCTAAAAGGAAGTGTCATCTCAATCTTGTCAAAACTATATAATGAGGAAACCGGAATTACAGAAATAAAGCTACCCCACAGTTTAGCATCCGGTGTCTACGTTCTTAAAATAAACAGTGAATCAAAACTTGTTGTAAAACAATAAGATACATCATTTGGTTTTTGGACATTTCTTGCTCATAATTGGACTCTTGTTCTAACTTCAATCCCATACTAATTTTATGTTTGAAAATGGTATCATTACCAGCCAAAACATCCAAATTTGGTGTAGGCATCTCCCTTAAATCTGAAGGAAAGCTTCCATCACGATTGAACCCTACATTACCAAACCCCGGGGCATCTGCTAAAATCACTATGATATTAAGGCACGGGCTGTTTGGACAGAAATATTTAAAACAAATAATAATATGGTAGCTGATTCATCCTTAACTTATTATAAATTATCCTTTTTACACAAGCATGAGCTAAGTTTTCATTCTTTTTGTCAGTCATTTATTGGTGAAAATCATTTTTCCTGATAAAACATTTAAAACCCAACAAAATCCAAGCAAATACATACTAAACAACTAATAACCAACAAATTAACTACGAAAAATATTAACATAAATTTAATACTTCATACTTATGTGTTAGCAAATTAGACTTCTGTTTCACAACAAATTGGCTTTTTTACACAAATTTGTGGATCAAAACATTTAAAACTAACAAAATATGAAAATCAAATTACTTGAAAGATCGCTATTCAAAGAATGGCAATTCAAGGCTTTTCTTGTTGCATGTATTTGTTTAATAGGGGTGAATGCAGCTTATGCTCAATCAGTAACTATTAAAGGGCAAGTGACAGGTGATGGAGAGCCATTGGCAGGTGCTACGGTAATAGTAGTTGGAACTTCAACGGGTGCTGTTACAGACTTTGACGGAAATTACGAGATTAAAGCAACTACAGGTAGCAAATTACAATTTAGCTACTTGGGATATGTTGACGAAACCGTAACAGTTGGTAGCAACACTACAATTAATGTTTCTATGGAAGAAGACAGGGCTTCTCTGGATGAAGTAGTTGTAGTTGGTTACGGTACCCAAAAGCGTAAGGAAATTACGGGTGCTGTTGGTCAAGTTAAACATGAAGACCTTGTATTAAACGCCACGGCCGATTTAGGAACTGCGCTGCAAGGATCTGTTGCCGGAGTTAATGTAACAGCGTCAAGTGGGCAACCGGGAGCTGAATCTAATGTACTTATTCGTGGAGTTGGATCCATTAATGGTGTTAACACACCGCTTTATGTTGTGGATGGTATTCCTTTTGACGGGGACCCCAAATTAAGTATTGATGAAATTGAAACTATTGATATTTTAAAAGATGCGGCTTCAACTGCAATCTACGGAACAAGAGGTGCAAATGGTGTAATCTTAATTACTACTAAAAAAGGTAAAGAAGGTATTATGAAAGTGAACATTCATACCTATTATGGATTGCAGTCTATTACATCTGGTGTTCCTTTAATGGAACTTGAAGATCATCTTTATGCTACGCATTTGAGAACAAACGCCTTAAATGGAACAACGTTTGGGAATACCTGGACACCTATTGTTCAAGGCGTACATCAGTTAACAAATAATTCTAACCTTGTAGAGATAATTGAAAATAATAGTGCACCAATTCAAAACCACAACCTTAGTATTTCCGGAGGTAAAGATGGTTTGGCGTATAATATTAATGCTTCTTTCTTTAATCAAGATGGTATGTTAATAAACTCTGGATACGACAGATTTAATATTCGTGCCAACACGCAGTACAGAAAAGGAAAATGGAGTATTTCTACGGGTATGGGCTTTAGAATTGAAGAAAGAGACAGAGAACCATGGCAGTTATTACTTATGGCCTATAGGTACAATCCTTATTCTCAACAGTTAGATCCGGAGGCCACCGAAATTGTTAATCCCGGATCGAATACCAGTAATGATGCTATTAACCTATCTCATAACCAACAACGCTTAATTCAAACAGACCGAGATAATGTTGACAATTTTGATGGTAATATTACTGCCAGATTCAATTTCAACAAAAATTTATCCTACACGGCCAGAGCTGGTTTTAATATCTCTAATAGTACCAGACGTGTTATAAACCCACTATTTGTTCAAAGAAATGAGGACGGTGCAATTGTAAACCCTCAAACACTTTCCGGTGTTAGAGAAATTTATACCAGAAGAACTAAACAAACTTTTGAAAATTTCTTAAACTTCAAAAAAAGCTTTGGTCATCACAATATTAACTGGACCGGGTTATTTTCTGCTGAAACATCTTTTGCAAGAAGTACCTTTGCAGATTTAAGGATTTTAAACAGCAACGAAACACAAGAATTAGGCGCTGGTACAAGTGAAAGTATTCATCAGGTAGGAACCAATGGCAGTTTCCCTAACAGTAGATGGAACAACCGTACCATAAACCTAATTGGTATGATGACAAGGCTTCAGTATAACTATAAAGGTAAATACTTATTAAGTGCAGCTATTAGACGTGACGGTTCTTCTCAATTTAGTCCGGACTTTAGATGGGGTAATTTCCCGTCGGCATCTGTAGGTTGGAATGTATCGGATGAAAGTTTCTGGGTACCTCTTAAACGTACCTTTACAAGTCTTAAATTAAGAGCTGGTTATGGTGAGGTAGGAAACGAAGGTTTTCTTCCTTATAGTAACCAGGCAACAATAACCACCTTAAGAGATGCTGTTTTTGGATCAGAAGAAAATGATGTGTTAATTTCCGGAGCCATTAGAGAATCATACGCTAATGATAAAGTTAAGTGGGAAACTTCTATTTCAAAGAATGCTGGTTTTGAGCTGGGGCTGTTTAAAAACAGATTAAATATCTCAGCAGATTTCTATGAAGAAAATAAGAGAGACTTATTACTCCCATTATTATTACCTCCATCTATATCGGGTACTGGAAATTCTACCGTAATTATTAATGTTGGTGACATGGAAAACAAAGGTATGGAATGGTCTCTTAGATACAGGCACAAAGGGAAATTCTCCTGGAATGTAGCGGCAACATATACAAAAAATAACAATTTAATAACCCGTATGTCCGGAGGTAATTCTCAGGTATTCTTAGACAATAGTCAAGTAGTACAAGGGGTACCTAATGAAGATTTAGTGTCTGTTATAGCCGAAGGTTATCCGGCAGCATCATTTTTCTTAATTAAAACCGATGGTATCATCAGTACCCAGGAAGAGTTAGACGCTTATAACCCTTTGGTTGGTGGAAATGCTAACTTAGGGGATTTAAGATATGTAGACGCCCTTACGGTCGATACCGATGGTGATGGTATTGCTGATGCCGGAGATGGTATTATTGACCTGGATGACAGACAATTTGCAGGTGGCGGCTTACCTGATTTCGAAATGGGATTAAATCTTGGAGCAAATTACAAGAATTTTGATCTGTCAATGCAATGGTATGGTGCATTTGGAGGCGAAGTAATGAACGGTAGTAAAGCTTATGCTTATAAGTTTGGTCGTCATCAGGATTTAGTTCACCAATGGACACCACAAAATACAACTTCTTTGATACCAACAGACCGTGGCAGAGACCATGAAAACTTTAGAGGTTATACAGATTACTGGATGGAAGACGGTACTTTTGTAAGGTTAAGAAACATTGCTTTAGGGTATACCATACCCAAAGATGCTATAGAAAAACATGGCATCTCAAACATAAGAATTTACCTTTCTGCTCAAAATGCATTAACAATTACAGATTATACTGGTTTTGATCCGGAAGTAGGGAATAATGGATTCAGTACCAGAGGCTTAGACAGAGGTAGTTACCCTATTAGTTCTAGTTTTAGACTAGGTCTTCAACTTGCCTTTTAATCTTAAAATCAGTATCTTATGAAAAAAACATATAATAATAGTTCTAACAAATACACAATTATGGAAAAGAAAACATTAAAAAAATTGGTTTTTTTGTTAGTGACTTCTCTATGCATTTTTAGTTGTGATGAAAATTTCTTAGAGGAGGCTAACCCGGTTGAGCTTTCTACCAGTAGTTTTTGGCTCAACATTAATGATTTAGAAACAGGCTTAATATCCGTGTACAATGCGTTTAAAGACGGTAATGTTTTAAACAAGACAAATGAATTAAACAGATCAGACATGACATTTCCCGGTTGGGGGCGTCCTAATACCAGTAATGTTTATTGGTTGCAAACCTTTAACAATAGTTCAGGAGCACCAAATACTAAATGGGCAGCCCTTTATAAAGGAATTTTTAGGGCCAACCAGGTTTTAGAAGCTGCAGAGCGTTTATATCCTACTTTTGAAGGCGAAACTAAAGACCGTGCAGATCTTGTTATTGCTCAGGCAAGAACTTTTAGAGGGCTTTTCTATTTCTACCTTTATACCGGTTTCAATAATGGGGCGGTTCCTATAATAGATTACGTTCCAACGGATATATCAAACTATTACCAACCAATAAGTCCGGCAGAAACGGTTCAGGCGTTTTACCTTTCAGATTTAGAATATGGTGCTGAAAATTTGCCTATGACTTATGATGGCCCTAAAGGTAGACTAACATCCGGAACGGCCATAGCGCTTTTAGGTAAAAGCTATCTTTACGATGGAGATTATACCATGGCAGCTCAATATTTTAAAACAATTATTGATGATCATCCATATGCGTTAACTCCAGACATTGGTAGTAACTTCACTACAAGAGACGAGTTTAATGAAGAGTCTATATTAGAAATAGGATATTCTGTAAACTATAAAGAAGAATTTTCAGTATGGGGGCAAGAACAAAACTCCAGTACACTTAATTTTTCTTTTGCTCCTGCCGGTACTCCTGGCGGTTGGCGAAGTGTATATCCTGCTTGCTGGTTAAACAACTTATATAGAAATGAAGTTTTAGATATGACCGACCCAAGAAATACGGTAAGCAGAATCCAGAGACAAGCTAATGGCCTGCCTGTATTGGATGGTGATGGGAATCCTGTTATGGATGTGGACGTACCAAGAATCTTTTCTTTAAGAACATCAGCTTCGATTGCTTTCTGTGATGATGAGGATACAGATTATTATTTACTTACATCTGCTCAAGGAGCACCATACAATAATGCCGAACATAGTTATTGGAGAAAATTCACTAATTGGGATATTGCGGCAAGCGAAAGAGATATAGCTGCAACTATTCCCAGATCTGGTATTAATATTCGTGTAATAAGATTAGCAGATATTTACCTTATGTATGCAGAAGCCTTAATTGGCGGAGGAACAAATAATGCCGGTGTTGAAGAGGCTTTGGTTTATATAAATAGAGTTAGAAGACGCTCTGGTGTAAGGCTACTTGGTTTAACTGGTACTGGAGAATATCCTGTTAATGATCACGATGAAATTACATACGATGCCAGTTCTTTAATGGATCATTTGATGTATGTTGAAAGACCATTAGAATTATCGGCTGAAGGCAACGCTATTCGTACCATTGACTTAAGACGTTGGGGAATTACAAAGCAACGCTTTGAAGAACTATCTCAAAAACAATATTGGTCAACTAATTATCCTTTTGAAACAGAAGATGGAACTAGTGGTACAAGATGGGCAGGAATACTATCAGATGTAGGAACTGGAGACCCAAACGGGAAGTGGACAGAGTTTGAGCAAGCTGCGGCAAACTACGTTGAGGAACTTCATGCTTATTGGCCAGTACCAAATAGTGAAGAAACTTCTAACCCAGTACTTTATGATACTCCATAAGTTAGGCAGAGTTTTAATTTTTAAAAACACAAGAAACATGAAAAAACACAATATAAAAATAAATATACTAATGGCCATCGCCATACTTGCTGTTATGTTTACAGCTTGTAATAAGGATGATGAGTATGAGCAGCCAAACTCTTTTTCTGATGTTGGTTGGTATATAGCTTACCCTCAAAGTCCTTGGCCGGATACTTTATTAACAAATAAAAATGACTATCTTACTTTCTCAGACTTATCACAAAATACAATAAGTCATAAATGGGAAATTGAAAGTGGGAATTTTTTCTTAGCGCACCCCATTGAGCGTCTGGACTCTATATTTGATGATAAAATAATTGGATCCGGTTCTACAACTGACAAAACAATAAGTGTTTGGTTTAAAAACTCCGGTTATAACCATGTTAGGCTCTTTAATATTTTCCCTGAAAAGGTAACATTCAGAGCTCCGGATTCTGATGACAATATAGAAGCCCAACAAGTAGGAGATGCATGGGTTATAGATAAGACTTTTGTAGTGGATGTGTACGATACCATAGTACCAACAATTAGAGTAGAACAAAAAGGTGTTGTAATTAATCATGAAAGTGAAACAGACACTGTTTATGTTGAAGCTGGAGATGCTATAGATCTTTTTGATGAAACAGCAATTGGTAGACCTGATACTTGGAGTTGGAACCTTGGTGGTTCTAGCAGTAACCAGCAAAATGTGAGTTTGGTGTTAAAGAAACTAGGTGTTTGGTTTGGTACTTTAAACTTAAGTAGAACAGGTCAGAACATTCCAGGAGATTGGGAAACATACAGAATTCCAGTTCCTTTTAAAGTAATTCCTTCCAGTCAACCTTTTGTTGCAGGAACTCCTTATGAAAGGGAAGATCAGACTATTGTGGTACCTTTTAACGGAGAGTTTGCGCCATTCATTAATCACGAGCAATACTTCACTGTTACTGTAAATGGAGGTGCCGTTCCTGTTACAATTAATAATATTAATATTGATCCTAATGATGCTACGCTATTACTCATACAACTTAATGAAACTATTTATAGTGATGATGTAATAACAGTATCATATGATGGTAATGGTACTTTCCAATCTACAGATACCAGAGATCCTGTTGCTTTTACAGATTTACCCGTGACCCCGTATGAATTAAATCTAATTCCTGCAATTCAAGCTAGTTTTGAAAATACAGGTGATGGTTGGGAAGCTAAAGGTGATCCAACATCTTTAGAATTTGTTACCGGTGGTGGTGGTGATCCAGACGTACCACATGGAGACTACATGGCAAAAATTGTTACCACTGGTGGTGGTCAAGGTGTTGCAATACTTGAACTTACTGGTGAAGGTTTTGTTCCTGGTGTAGAATATAAATTTAGCTACAAGGTTTACGCCGTACCTGGTTCTGCAGGGTCAATTCGTGCAGATTGGGAAGTTGGTGGATGGCACCGATTCAATATGTGGCAAAGTTTAAACCCTGGTGCTGCACATTGGCAAGGTGGACCTGCTCCGGGAGCTATAGGTGCTTGGGCACAAATTGATAATAAACTCTTCACTGTAGATAATGCAGACGTCCATGGCTTATTTTTACGTGCTAATGGTGCCGGAACTTACTACTTTGATGATTTAAAACTTGTAGTAAGAGATGAAAGACCTTAAACCTACATAGGTTAATTACTAAAATAAAAATGAGGCCTATTTGTTAATTCGGATGGGTCTTTTTTATTAAATTTTGAAGTTCAAATTCCGCTTGTCCTTTTGAATAAATTATGGTATTTAAGTTAAACCTAAAACTCTTAATAGTTACTTGTGTTGTCCTTACTTTCAATAATTTGATTTTTAGTCAAACATTTGAAAATGTTGAACAATTAGCTAGAATAGATGTATTAAGACAGAATAATGGAGTTGCTGTTGCCGATTATGATGGTGATAGGGACTTAGATTTAATTGTAGTTGCGAAAGCTAAGGACAATGACAACCGCAACAGTATTACCAGACTTTTTAGAAATAACAACAACGGAACTTTTGAAGATGTAACTGTAGAATCTGGTCTTATAAATTTATTCCCAGACGAAGAACAATCATCCGAATATTCCGGCATTGATGGGATAAAACATGGTGTTTCCTGGGGAGATTATGATAATGACGGATATCCCGATCTTTTCTTTACGCATAGTTTTAAGGTGCAACTGTTCCATAATGAAGGCGATGGTACTTTTATTGAAACAACAGAACAAGCCGGAATACTTAAAAGGAATGATTGCCGAAATACCAGTTCCACCTGGTTTGATGTTAATAATGATGGTTTTTTAGATCTTTACATTTCTGAATGGGGTGTATGCCCTAATAACTTATTCTATATTAATAATGGTGATGGTACATTCACCGATGCTACCGAACAATTTGGTATTCCCACACGTAAATTTTCATACATGAGCATCCCCTTTGATTTTAATAATGACGGGTGGATGGATTTGTATGTAAACCAGGATACCGGTGGAGATAACGACCTTTTTATCAATCAAGGTGGTACAGGTTTCAGTGAAGAAGCTACTATATACGGATTAGATACAGCATTTAACAATATGGGAGTGGCCATTTTTGATTATGATAAAAACGGGTGGTTTGATTTCTTTGTAACTACTATCAACTTAAATGTCTTTTTCAAAAATAATGGCGATAATACTTTTAACAAAAATCAAGAATATGACAATTTAAGAGATACCGGTTGGGCCTGGGATTTGGTATTTTCAGATTTTGATTTAGATGGAGATGAAGATTTTTTTGTTACCAATGGTTTTAAAGAAATGGCTCCCAATGAAAAACAAAGAAATTACTATTTTGAAAACTCAAATTCAAATGGTTCTATCACCTTCATTGATAAATCTGCAGAAACAAATCTGGACAAACTCTCGGTGAGCATTGGCTCTACTCCTTTTGACTATGATAGTGATGGCGATTTGGATATGTATGTAACAAATAATAACAGCCCTTCCCATCTCTACGAAAACAAAATAATTGATGAAACAAACACCAATAATTTAAATTGGTTTAAGCTTACACTTCAAGGAACAGTTTCAAACAAGCAAGCAGTTGGGACAACTGTTTCTATAACTACCGATATTGACACACAACATCGTTTTCATACAGGTGTTCGTTATCTATCCCAAAGCATTCAACCGGTACATTTTGGTTTAGGAGATGCTACTGAAATAACTGAACTAAAAATTAAATGGCCATCAGGAATCGTAGAAACCTATCAAAATTTAGATATAAATTCAAGTTTACTGGCCATAGAAAATAATGGTATTGAAGACTATGCAACACCTCCGGTCACAAAGAAAAAAGGGTGTACAGACCCAACTTCATGTAGTTATGATCCCGATGCTTTAGTTGATGATAGTTCCTGTACTTATCTGGAATCCCGTCAAATATCTGGTAGTAACTCATCCGGTTTTTTAAATACAGAAACTTACTCATATCCTGAAAAACAAGGTTCAACACTTAACTGGAGTGTTGAAGGAGGAGAAATAATTGGAGATACAAATACTAATGAGATAACAGTTAAATGGGGATTACAGGACTCCGGAATTGTTTCTGTTACTGAATCAGATGCCAGTTGCTCAACAATGCCTGTTGAATTACAGGTATCCTTATCGGCGTCCAAACTTTCAAATAACCATTCAGTAGCCCGATTATGGAACGAAGCCTTACTCCACGCTATTAGAAATGACTATGCACGCCCTACAGTACATGCCAGGAATTTGTTCCACACAAGCGTAGCATTATACGATACCTGGGCAATTTTTGACAAAAATGCTCAAACTTATCTCTTAGGTAATACTGTACATGGTATCAACATTCCTTTTATGGGTTTTAAAACGGAAGAACCCCTTGAAGAGGCCAGGCAAACAGCCATGTGTTATGCAGCATATCGTCTACTAAATTATAGATTTAAAGATTCTCCGGATTTTTCTGAAACTAAACAAATTTTTGATTTGCTAATGGAAGAGTTTGGGTATGATCTAAACTTTTACTCTAATGATTATTCATCCGGAAACTCAGCTGCCTTAGGCAACTATATTGCTCAAGCTATTATTGATTATGGGCTTAGTGATGGCTCAAGAGAAGCAGAAGCCTATTCGAATGCTTTTTATAAACCGTTAAACCTACCATTGGCACCTACTATCCCCGGTAGTGGTTTAATATTTGACCCCAACAGATGGCAGCCTTTAAGTTTATTCGAATTCATTGATCAAAGCGGAAACTTAATTCCGGGAACCACCCCCGACTTCTTAAGCCCTGAATGGGGAGAGGTCTTTCCTTTTTCTTTAAAAGAAGAAGATAAAACCATATTTAACAGAGATGACTACGATTACCATGTTTATCATGACCCTTCTGGACCACCTTATTTAAATTTAGATCAGGAAGATACAGGTAGCGAAGCCTATAAATGGGGATTTTCACTGGTATCTGTTTGGGGGTCTCATTTAGACCCAAATGATGGTGTACTATGGGACATTTCACCTAAATCAATAGGAAATTTAGATATCAACAACTTCCCACAATCTTTTGAAGACCATCCCAATTTTTATGATGAGTTAAACGGTGGTGATCCTGGTTTTGGTCATTCTATCAATCCACATACAAACGCACCTTATCAGGAGCAAATGGTTCCAAGAGGTGATTATGCAAGGGTTTTAGCCGAATTTTGGGCAGACGGACCTGACTCTGAAACACCTCCGGGACATTGGTTCACCATACTAAACTATGTAAGTGACCATCAGCATTTAGAAAAAAAACTCAACGGAACGGGTGAAATACTTCCCCCTTTAGAATGGGATGTAAAAGCTTATTTTCTTTTAGGTGGTACTATGCATGATGCAGCTATTTCAGCCTGGGGTATTAAAGGCTGGTATGACTATATCAGACCTATTTCGGCCATACGATATATGGCGCAATTAGGCCAAAGTACAGATAACTCTCTTCCTAATTACAATGTGGCAGGAATCCCTCTCAAACCGGGCTATATTGAAGTTGTTGAAGCCGGAGATCCCTTAGAAGGTGATTTAGGTGAACATATAGGTAAGATTAAGCTCTATACGTGGAAAGGGCATGTATATATAGAAGACACGGAAACAGATATGGCAGGTGTTGACTGGATTTTAGCCGAAAACTGGTGGCCTTATCAACGTCCCAGTTTTGTAACACCGCCGTTTGCGGGTTATGTTTCCGGACATTCCACCTATTCAAGAGCTGCTGCCGAACTTATGACCTTATTGACCGGAGACGCCTTTTTCCCCGGTGGCATGGGTGAATTTATTGCAAGAAAGAATGAATTCCTGGTGTTTGAAGAAGGCCCCAGCGTTGATGTTATATTACAATGGGCCACCTACAGGGATGCTTCAGACCAATGTAGTTTATCCAGAATATGGGGTGGAATTCATCCGCCTGCCGATGATATTCCCGGTAGATTGATTGGTGAAAAAATTGGTAAAGATGCCTATAGTTTTGGTGTTGAATATTTCACGGGTAAAGAAACCGACATCCCTTTAACTGCCGGTTATAAAGTATATCCTAATCCATTGAATGACGAATTTAAAGTATTTATTGCCAATACGGCTTCAACAGATGAACTTCAGCTCTCTGACCTAAAAGGAAGTGTCATCTCAATCTTGTCAAAACTATATAATGAGGAAACCGAAATTACGGAAATAAAGCTACCCTACAGCTTAGCATCCGGTGTTTATGTCCTTAAAGTAAACAGCGAATCAAAACTTATTGTAAAACAATAAGTTACACCATATGGTTTTAGACATTTCTTACGCATAATTGGACTCTTGTTGTAGCTTCAACCTCACACTAATTTTATATTTGAGTAACTAATTAAATATAAAATATGATGAAAAAATTACTTTTACTAATTGCTTTAGCAGCAACAACCAGTTTTTACGGACAAGATGTTTGGAACTGGGTAGATAAGGATGGTGACTTCCCCCAAGCCCCTTCAGTTACAATTGAATTTACGTATACAGCAGCCAGTGAAATAGCTGTTGGAGACATCAAAATGGACATGTGGTCTGTTTCCGGAGGTGTGTGGAGTGCTAATTGGAGAGGCTGGAGTCAAAATTGGTCAGCTCTTCCTGCAGGAACTGATTTGACAGGTTCTATTACTATTTCTACAATAAATGCAGCTGTTTTAAATGGGGATGGAAACATTATGACCAAAGCTGAATTATTAGCCGCTGATCCAAATGGAGCAGGTGCCGGTATAACAAATTATTATTACGAGATAAGGTTATCTTTCCCAAAAAGTGCGTCTGGTGGATTTGCTCCTACAAATTCTCCTGCATCACCTGCATATAAAAGTGCTAATGCTTCATTATCTAATGCAAACTTTGAAATTAAAAATCTAAGAGTTTTTCCAAACCCGGTCAGTAATGAATTAATTTTTTCAGACTATCAAAACTTTAAATCTGTATCTATTTACAACTTAATAGGTCAGGAAGTTAAAAAAGTGAACTCTGAAAGAAACATTGATGTTTCAGACCTCACAAGTGGTGTCTATATTCTGAAAACAAATACCGGAGCCACTTCCAAATTTGTTAAAAATTAATGATTAATAGTATATAGCAATTTGTTCTATTAAATGAACAATCTTTTAAAAGGTAGTAGTATACTTTTTCTTATACTACTGCCTTTTTTAACAACATAATTCTTTTTTACTAACTACCCTGGTTAAAAACTTGAGAGATCACATGAATCAGACAAACTTACTTACTTTTATTTTTCTATTTACATGCTTTTGGACAACAGCACAGAATACGTCTAACGTCAAAATTGACGTGCATTGCCAACGATATATAGGTGATGTTTCCGAACTGGACCGAACAAAATACTTTTCTGTTCACGATAGTGGTAACGATACCGAGCAAAGTGCCTTCAGAAACGATTATAATGTCACCGGTGGCCGTCAGTTTTGGGGGCCCTACGGCTATGCCTATCAAGCTTCTTCCGGCACAGCCTCGGAAAGAAAAGCCGGTGTTTACCCGGGAGACCGTTCCGGTAATGACGCCCTTAGATTTGTTAATAAAGGATACGTGGTTACCAGTCACCCCAGAACAGCTTTTATTGACAATTTGGATATTGACGCAGCTGCCGACTGGGCCGTCGAATATTTTAAGGATTACGAAAATGACACGTATAGGCAAGAGTTCTTTGAGGTCATGAACGAACCCTTTGTGCATGCCCATGAGTTTTATGATGGTTGGAATGCCGATGAAAACACCCGTATCAAGCGTCATATGGCAGCGTTTTACAACAAAGTGGCTCAACGCATTCACGAAACACCGGCATTAGCCGACGTTAAGGTTATTGGTTATTCCAGCGCATGGCCATCCATGGAACTCTGGGATTTTGGCCATTGGGAAGACAACATGAAACTATTCATGGATATTGCCGGAGACAATATGTATGCTTTTTCTACGCATCTATATGACGGCATCAACGTTACCGGCCAGGATACGAAACGTTCCGGAAGTAACTCTGAAGCCATCTTAGATTTAATTGAAAACTACAGCTACATAAAATGGGGAACTATCAAACCTCATGCTATTACAGAGTACGGTGCTATTGAAGAGGGTTATGGTGATGATTATAGTGATATAGCAAGTGCTCAGACTATGGCCTCTATTAATCATATTTTATTTAATTTACTGGATAGAGAAGACAGGTTAGTTAACTCCATTCCTTTTATTACAGGGAAAGCTACATGGCATATTACAGAAGCTAATAATTGGCAACCTTATCAGGCCGTACTTTGGAAACCAACTAATATTGGAGAACCTGTTCCTGACGGTTGGGAATACACTCCAAGAATTCATTTTTACGAATTGTGGAAAGACGTTAAGGGAAAACGCACCTTTATCAGAAGTGATAACCCAGATGTTCAAACACATGCGTTTTTAGATACAAATTCTAATAAACTGTATGTTTGTTTAAGCAATTTAGATGATGCTACCCAAACTGTAAATCTAACATACTTATCTTCTATGGCCGATATATCTGAAGTCAAGATCAAAGCCTTAAAAATATACCCTCAGGCCTTACCTGATATGTCTGAAACAATGGTAAATGATGCCCCTGACAGTATTGATTTGATCAAAGACGAAACAGTAGTTCTGGAATACACTTTCAATAACTCCATTACATTTGACAATGCTTTAAGAACAAAACATTATTATACCCAGAATTATTTACAGCCTATTACTGCTAATAGTGTCATTACCTATAATTTCAATAATGTTACCATAGGTAATGGTTTTGGAACTTTAAGAATGGCTATTGGAAGAAAGCACAACGTTTCTAAAGCACCCGTTGTTAAAATAAATGGCATTACGGTAGATGTGCCAGATAATTGGAAAGGGTATGACCAGGCTAATAGAGATGACTTTTTTGGAATGATCGAAATTCCGTTTCAGGCCAGCTTACTAAAAGAAAACAATGAAGTAACCTTAGAGTTTCCAGATACAGGTGGGCGTGTCAGTTCTTTAATTCTATCGGTGGATTTGCTTGACAATGCTGACGATAGTAGTATACTGGGATCCGTATTATCCACAGGGAATCCTTGTCCCGGAAGTACAGAGGGTATGATTACTGTCTCCCCAATGGTTGCGGATGATTTAGCAGTAAATATCACGGGAAACGGTTTAAATGACACTTATGACTTAAATAACAAACTTGAAATAACGGGATTAGCATCAGGTACTTATACCATAATTATTACTTCAAAAACAAATCCCGATCTAAAAACCGAATATGAAGCAACTATTTCAGAGCCTGATCCATTATCCGTTACTAATAAAATAGATGTTGAAAAACAAAGTGTCTCTTATAACTTAAGTGGCGGCAATAATTATAATATAACTTTTAATGATAGAACGTTTACCACATCGGCTTCTTCAATAGAACTGCCTCTTCAAACGGGTAATAATAAAATTGTTATAAAAACGGACAAAAATTGTCAGGGTATCTATGAAGACAACTTATTCTTCAATACCATTATGGGTTACCCTAATCCGTTCAAAGATAAATTAACTATTGATCTGGGGTTAGACAACAGTAAACGGGTTACTATTCAACTTTATGATCCATTAGGAACTTTAGTTTATGGTCAAACACATCACCCGAAAAACGGTAAAATTGAGTTAAATTCAGATTTTCTGAAAGATGGATTATACATAGTAACTGTAAAAACCCAAAACACTTCAAGGCACCTAAAAACCTTAAAAATGGTTCCATAAAAACCATAAAACTGTTTAATTAAAAAAAAGCAAGCTAAAATTAGCTTGCTTTTTTGTTGTTCTGACCAGGAACAATATCAGTCATCTTTTAAAATTTAGAACATAGGTTTAAATAGCCAAAGCTTTAATCTTTTTATCCATAGCTTCGGTAAAATAGGCTTCCCCCCTCGTTCCTTTAACATATTCTTTCACTTTTTCATAACAAGCTTTAGCTTTAGCTTTCTTTCCTAATATGTTTAATAAATCCCCCTGGTTATCTAATAGCCTGGTATCTTTCTCATTTAATTTTAAACCTGCTTCCACTAATGCCATACAACGTTTAGCCTGCATGGGGTTTAATGCAACACCTCCTCCATTATTGACATGGTATAATAGATTACCTACGGTTACAGAATAATCCATAGCCTCAGGTTCCTTATATGTAGCCAGATATAATCTATATTTTTCACTCCAGTCCAGGTATTTATCATAGTTGTTTTGAGACTTCTCATAGTTGGCTTCGCTAACATATTTCATGATTTTATAGCTGTCTCCTTTTTCATTTGGGTCTTCTGCAGAAGCATCCAAATGTGCTTGCTTTAAACGACCGTTAATCTGCTCAACAAAGTCTCTAAACGTTGTATCTCCTTTTCCGGAATACTCGTGAATGGATTGATTGTTAGTTCTCAAAATAAACATGGTCAAATCTTTAACAGGAACTAACTTTTTATAGTCTTCGTAATGATCATATACAAATTCCACAACCGGATGCCCATTATTAGCGCCGTCCAAATACTGCGCTATTAAAGGAAAATCTTCAGCATTGAGCATATCTTCAGGTTGTTTTAATACAAAATACCAGCGCGCTATTTCATAGACCTTCTTGTACCATTTTATTTGTGCTTCTTTATCTTTTAAACTTTGTGCATATACGGGCCCTTTTAACATGATCTCTCTTATATAATTGAGATCTCTGTTCCCGCCTTCATAAGCTTCAAAGAACGCTACAAAGTCAATGCCTTCGCCCAGGGCATTTTTAGCATAATTCACAAAGAACTCCGGGTTAGGAGCTGCTCCAACCAAACGGTCTTTTTCGGTTTCATCAGCATTTAAGAACAATAGTGTCGGATAGCCTTTTACTTCATACTTTTTGGCAAGTGTAATGCCTTCTCCTTTTTCGGCATCAATCTTTATAGATACAAAACGCTCATTAAAGAATGCTCCAACTTTTGCATCGGGAAAAATATTAGCATCCATAGCTTTGCAGGGGCCGCACCAGGTGGTATAAAAATCGATGAATACTAATTTGTTTTCTGCTTTGGCCTTAGCAATGACATCGGCAAACGAGCCCTTTTCAAAGGTAATGCCTTGTGCATTTACCATAACCGCAGTTAGTGTAAATACCGCTGATAATATTATATTTTTCATTGTGAGAGGTTTTAGTTAATAATTTAATTTATACGAATGGTCTTTTTATAAACCTGTGTGTCCGGCGGTAAACAAACCGATTTATTGCAGGTTTGATAAGTCACAGTACAAGATATCTCATAATCACCTGGCCTTACATCAGGATTGATATTGAAACGCTGACCGATCTTAATATCATTTCCCTGGTAGATCTGATACATTCCATATGGCCTCGGCATTGGTAAATCAGGATCACCGGGCGTAATACCCTCCGGAAGGTCAAACTGTAATTTAGTTTCAATCATACCGTGCTTTTCATTTAATCCCGTTGGCGCATAGATATACCATTCACCATTAGTTTGAAACATGGCCGTAATGGTAAAACCTTCAGATCTTAAAACTTTTTCGGGAAATATAACTTCATAGGTAACAGGTTTAAAATCTTGTGCTAAAGCCGTTTGAAGCATAGCAAAATTCAGTAATATGACAACAACTCGTTTCATCATTTTATTTTTTACCTAAAAACACATAAATGTACCCCTTGTGTAACATGTTAACTGCCTCAGGAACACCTGCTTTTTTCAATTTTTCCAAACCTTGCTTTTTGAACGATACTTGTTGGTTATAGGACGCCTTCTTTTGTTCTTCGGTTTTTCCTTTTAGAAAATCCTTCATAAACCCGTTTTGAAATTCTTCAAAAGTAGGTATCTCAAACTGTTCCGGAGTTCTGCCATAATCTTTTCCCGCAGCGGGAATACCCAAATCACGTTCCCATTCCCATGACATTTTACTGTGGAATTTACCATCAACGGTAACTATGGAAGCGCCAACAATTAGATCTTTTACCCCATCATTGTTCCAATCCTCTACATATACACGTTGACCGGATCCGGGAAACGCTTTACTTCCGTCTGCTGCTTCAAACAATGGAACACCCGGTTGAAACCGCTGCATGTCTCCATTTTCAGGAGCCACCCCTTTAAAAAAGGTCACCGCATGATAATCGTCGGCTACATATTCATCCGTTGACAAAATATCCAGAATACCATCATTATCCCAATCAACCACATGCTGCTGTGTCTTTCCGGCGCCTGAGGATTTTTTATAATAATCTTCATTGTAATACGGAAGCGCTTTACTTTTTTCATTAGGCGTACGAACTCTTAAAAGTTTACCATTTATATCCAATGCCGGCTTTCTGTAGCCAAACTCAGGTGATTTTTTGGTACCGATATTTTCACTGATACGAATGTATTTTCCACCGGTTAACAGGTCTAAGTCGCCATCACCATCAAAGTCCCCCATATTAGCCGAAGAATACACCCAATAATCAAACGTGTTAATATGCTCAGCATCTTTGTAGCCCGGATACATTTCATTTATTGAAGCCCAGGGATTTCCCTTTTGCTTTACCGGAATTCCTTTTGCATAACCGTATCTGGTTCCTCTAAACCAATACACATCCCCCGGGTGGTATTGTCCCGTGATGATATCCATATTCCCATCATCATCTAAATCAACAAACTGTGGTGTGAACCCAATGCAACACCATTGGTTAACTTCTAAAGCAACACCGTAAGAATCTCGTGCATAGAACCACTCATCTGTAAACTTTGGTGCTTCTTTAGTCCCAACGTTCAAGTATACACGTATTGTAGAACCTTCATCTCCATGATGTTTTTCACTGGTAGTTTCAAATTCACCAATTAATAGGTCTTTTAATCCGTCTTTGTTCCAATCCCAGAACGCAGGTCCTGCTAATCCGTGTTTCTCTGCCATAACAGGTTTGGTTTCTCCCATTACCAAAAATGGTTTTTGAAGCTTTGGTGCTCCCGGAATATCGGCAAACTTTAATATTGGAAAGTCTTCCGGTCCACGTTGTGCCAGAACAACGGAACTTACTAAAACTGAAGCTGAAAGTAATACTGTTTTTAATAGTTTCATTTTTTTATAATTTTTTGATTAATGTTTTCTACGTCTTATTAACACCGATAAACCGAATGCTAAAATTAAGAATGGAATAACGCCTATTAAGGTATATTTGGCCACTGTCCTGCCTGTATCACTTAAAGTAATTTCATTATCAAGTGTTGGGGCTTTATCAGCATTCACAGGATAATTATCATAGGTTAGCCAACTGAATAAATAGCGTACCAAACCGGCATTTCTGGTTCTGTCGTTTAATTGGCGGGCATTTTCCACATTATTTAAAAAGTCGGCATCACCTGCAATTACAATACGTTGTTCCTTAGCATCTTTTGACTGACTCAACATAAGTGCCACCGGCGTTTGAATAGGTGTTGCCTGTAAAGAATCCTGTTTCAAAGTCGTGTCTGTTTCATTCACCTCTAAAAGATTAGTCACTTTAAACCCATTGGCATCTTTAACGGTTACACCCATGGATGACGGGACCGAAACACGTTTTAGTTTTTCAATATACGTTTCAATTTGATCTGAAAGCGATTTAGCATCGTTAGAGAATTCAGCTAAAACAAAATCAGCATCGAAACCTTCATTTTGTTGTTGTAACTCGCCATTAACAAAGCCCATTCCCAAATGATCTACAATAGGTTGTACAAATGCACGCCTGGAAGGTTCTGCCAGAATTAAGGCATTACCGCCATTATCTAAATAGCTTTTTATTTTTGCTAATTCTGTTTCTGAATAAGGCGATGTTGGATCAGCAATGACCAAGATATCAGTGTGTTCCGGAATATTTGTCGAAGTTAAATCAACACTTTCAAACTCAAATCCCTTTTGAATCATGGACTCGCGATAGGTTCTTTCGGTTAAAGCCCGTGTAAAGTGTTTATCGGCACCTCCTTCAAAATGACGTTCATCATGACCGGAAACAAATACCATTTTTGCAGAACCATCCACCAATTGTTTTATGGATGATGATGTTTCATATTCCGAAGGATATTGGCGTTGATCGTCAAACTGTCTGACAAAACTGCTTTTACCGTTGTACTCTATTTGTCTGATAAATTGATTGTCCTCTTTTGACAGATCGATCACTTCTTTGATTTGATCCGGTCCCAAGACCATGCTTCTGTCCAAATCGTCAAAAACATCCAGTTGTTTAGCTGCTATCTCATGAATGGTCTTCCCCGGATTATCCTGAATAATATAACTTCTCCCAACAATAGTGTCATAGAAATACACATATTCGAATTCTAATTGCGGTATATGGCGTTTATAGTTATCGAAACGCGACATGTCCCGCTTTTTTCTTGAAGGTGTTGCAGACCATGAACTAAAGTCTAAAATATTAGCATAGGTCTTAATCTTTACGGGGCCATCAATTTTGTCAACAATAGCTTCGCTAACGGGCGTTAACGTATTGAAATCGGTTCTTGAAGCATCAAAATACCCCACTAAAGCCGGTCTTGAGCTTACATAGGCTAATGCAAATGCCATCCCGAACAAAGCAATGTATCGCCTTGATTTCACCCAAAAAGACGCGACTTCCCTACCGGAAGAAATTTTGATCACCGTAAATGCCAGGAACATGGCTATAATTATCAGAAAGTATATAACATCTTCAGTGCTAATTAAACCGTTTACCATACCATTGGCCCTTCCGGACATAGACAACCAATAGGTTAGATCTTCAATAATAGGAACACCCTGACCAACATTACCCATATAACCTAACCCAAATAACAGGGCTAACGTTCCGATAGCCGCTACCACCTGGTACGACGTTAAACTGGAAATAAACAACCCTATGGCGGCATATGTTGCCGTAAGTAAAATGAATCCTATGATCCCGGCCATAATCAATCCAAAATCTGCCGATTGAATTGAAATACCGGAAGCTATCATAAATATTATTAAGACCACTACCATTAAACCTATGTATCCCAACATAGCCAGGTATTTACCAAATACTAATTGTTTAGCGGTTACCGGCGAAGACATAACCAGTTTTATAGACCCACTGGCAATTTCTTTGCTTATCAGCCCCATGGTCAATAATGGAATAAAGAAAAAAGCATTATCCAAAACCCCTTTAAACATTCCGAATATTGGGTGTGCCAGGATATTGTATGTGACGCCGTTAGTTAATGGAATATTCATTTTAAAATACCTCGTTATCAAATCAAAGGCGTCTGTATACCCCATGGCAGTATGCACCATAAAAGCTACCAAAACTAACCATGCTATTGGTGAGTAGAATAAGATACTTATTTCAAATCTTGCTATTCTTAAAATTGTTTTCATCCTAAACTCCTTTTTTATTGGTTAGTATTTTTTTCTTCCAGATCTTTGGTCATTTTCGCAAATACATCATCCAGTGTGCTGCGTTCAATGATGATTTCTCTGAGTTTCCATTTTCCTGTAACGCTGGCTTCAACAATACGTTCTGCTACTTCTTGAGATGCATTGAATGTCACTCTTACTTTCTTCTCATTAAGTTGTTCTGCATTAGTAATACCATCTATTTTGGTAAACGCTGCCAGTTCCGGCAATGCTTCAGCTACCACAATAATGGTGTCCGGTTTTATATAATCATTGAATGTCTCCACCGAACCGGAAAACACTAATTTCCCATGATCTATCATTTTAATATCATTGCAAACCGCCTGTACTTCGGACATGATATGTGTTGAGAAGATCACGGCCCGGTCCTTCCCTATTTCCTCAATGATCTTTCTAACCTCAACAATTTGAACCGGGTCTAACCCAACAGTCGGTTCGTCTAACACCACCAATTTCGGATTGTGAATAATGGCGCCTGCAATGCCCGTTCGCTGCCTGTAACCACCTGATAGGTTTTTAATCAGACGCTTACTAAAGTGCCCTAAACCACATTTTTCCTTTACGCGCTCCATAGCTGCTGGAATTTCATCCGGTCCCATTTGACGTAAATAAGCACAATGCTCCAAGTATTCATCAACGGTACTGTCTAAATACAGCGGTGCTTTTTGCGGTAAGAAGCCCATGTGTTTTTTGGCTTCAACGGGGTCTTTACGTATGTTGATCCCATCTATTAAAACATCACCTTCGGTTTGATTTAAAACCCCGCACATCACATTCATGATGGTAGATTTCCCGGCTCCATTTGCCCCTAAAAGTCCCAAAACACCATGGTCACTGATATCAAAACTGACATCTTTTACAGCCCAATCAGTTGTATAACGATGTGATAAGTTTTGAATGCTTACTATACTGTTGCTCATAATATTGTATTAAGATTAGTTATTATCTGGTTAGATGCGTAGGCACTTCTCCCTGCTCAATGGTCCTCATGGTTTCATAAGCCCATTTCATTTTTTTGTTGCCTTCAAAGGTATCTGTCAGCCCTTTGAACTTATTAGCAAACTTTTTTGCTTCTTCCTGTTTGCCTCCTTTAGAAAGTAAGTAAGCAACATTGGCCACCGAGTAGAAATGTGGCGGATCCGTATTCACGCCTTCTTCAAATCTGGCAATCGCTCTTAAAGCATATTCCGGTTTAAGATGCGGCGTATCGTTAACCGATAACATACCCGCTAAATCGATTCCCAGATCTTCCCTGTCAATAAATTCGAAATAAGTATTGGCATAATCTGCTCTTGTATTTGGATCGAATCGCATTTTATCAATTTCAGTGTACTCTAAGGCCATATCGAAGTACTTTGGGAAGTCCTTTTTTAATGTAGCTTTAACGTCTTCAAAGCTTACAGATGCATCACGGCCAAATGAAGCCATAAGCAGTATATTGCTTATGAATTTAACAGCATTTTGCTTATTACTTAATTCAGGGTATTTATCAGTGTTAACAATAAGGAGTTTGTAAAATTCATTGCCGGGGGACGCCTGCCATTTAATGGTATTTTTAGCCTGCTCATTCTTAAACAAAGTTTCTTGTGGTAAGGCCTGAACCCATTCCCATAACAATGCTTTTGAAGGCGGCATTCTTTTAAACTTTAATCGGGCCTTCATATATTGTTGTAAAAACACAGGGTCTTTTTTACCCGGAGCATTGTATTCTGCCTGATATGCTTCCCAGGTCTTTACTTTTCCTCCTAAAGCTTCTTTGGCAAACGCTATCATACTTTCAACATCAGCCCTGCCAATACTGCTGCCGGCATCTATTAATGGCTTGCCTTCGGTATCCACAAAAATGTAAGTAGGATAGCCCCTAACCTCGTATTGTTTAGCCAGTTCAATGCCTTCGCCTACCTCAGCATCCACTTTAAAATTGATGAACCTGTCATTGTAATAATCACCTATTTCTTTTTGGTTAAAGACGTTCATATCCATGGAACGGCAAGGTCCGCACCATTTGGTATAGAAGTCTAAAAAGATCTTTTTGTTCTCTGCTTTGGCTAAGGTTTTAACTTGCTGGAACGTGGCACCATCTACATTTTTTTGCCACTTGATCCCTTGCGCGTTCGTTGAGAATAGTGCAAGACAGAGTACTGCACTTAATGCTAACTTTTTCATACTGTGAGAGGATTTATTAGTTAGTTAATTACTTGTTCTATTACTAAGACAGTACTTTTATGAAAATACACTACTGCCCAAATCTTAAAAAAATGCTAAAGTTTCAGGGCTTTTTTTATCGCGTCTTCCAGCTCTACTTTTTCGTCAATGTTATCATTTACTCCGGGTGTGTCCCTGAAATGAATGATCTTTCCGGTATGATCAACCATCATGACCGTTGGAAGGAAACGAATTTTGTATTTTTCGGAAAGCTCATTATTGCCAAATACCAAATCGAAAGTATACTTGTACTTTTTGACATAAGCTGCCGCTTCTTTTTCATGACCAACATCGCCCGACAATACGCTAATCACTTTTAATCCCTGGTCTTTATAGGTTTCATGCATTTTTTGAATGAACGGCATTTTAGCTTTACAAGGCCCGCACCAGGTGGCCCAAAAATCAAGCAACACTACATTTTCAGCATATTCTTTTGATAGGGTTTGCTTACCTCCATTGGCATTTTCTAAAGTCCAGTCATGAGCCTGCATACCAACTTCCATACTTTTTTGGTCCCAGGGTGCTACCCACATCTCTACAGCGAAATCCTCAGGAACCTTTACATCAAACTCTGGTAATGCTTCATTAAGGATCAATTCTTTAATGAATGTTTTTGAAATCTGGTTCCCATCTTCACCATCAACTTCAGTAGAGTTTCCATAATACAATCCATCTTTTACTCCAAAGTAATATCTAAATTTTAGTTGGTCATAATCCGGATTATAAGCCTGAATTACATAACACTCTTTTCCATGTACGGTTTCAATGGTTTCTAAAAACACATTTTGTTTTTGTGGGTGTTGTTTATAAAAATGTCTTTTTGTATAATCCTTTAATCCAGTAAAAAAAGTTTCATCTCCATAAACTGAATAAAAAGCAGTAGCTATCCACGCTGCAGAAGAGGCATTTTCATCACCTTTAATTACTTTCTTTTTTAATAAGTGTAATTCTTTTAAGCCTTCTTTTGTCACCACACCACGAATGTGTTTATCTCTTCCCTTAGCCGATTGTTTTGTTTCAAACCAACGATTTCCCAAACCTCCCGGTTCTCCTGAAAATTCAGCTTTTAGAGTACCTTCATAAGTCTTTTCAAAACCATACATATCGGAATCTTTGGTTGCTTCAATCTCGGCTGAAATTGACGTGATTCCTGCTAAAGCAGCTTCTGCCTTTTCTATGACCGCCAGAGCGCCTGGTCCGGTTCCTTCAACGTTGGGGTCGTCTAACGCAATAGGTTTGTTGCAACTGGCTAAAAGGAGTATTAAACTAATTATTGTTACTATATTTTTCATTGTTTTAATCTTTTTAAAATCCTTGTACGCTTACCGTGATGGCTTCATTGACTTCTTTTGGTGGCAGGCAAATGTTGTCATCACAGGTTTGCCATTTCACTTTCACATTGACATCAAATTCATTTGGTGTACGTGGTAACTTTGCAAATGCTTCACGAAAAACATCCATTTGCTTTTCATATGCAGCTTTTTCTTCCTCAGTAGCCGAATCCAGGTCAATCCTTTCCGGTCTGGGCACATTCGGCATAAAACGTTTCATTTTAACTTTCTGCTTAAAAGTAACTGTCTCTTTATATACCTCTGCCAGCCCTTTATACGAAACGGCCGGTGCTTCCACCTCTCCTACAGGTTCTAACCATTGCGGTAATTCAAACTTTACGGTTGTTGGGATAAATCCGTCTTTTTTATTTTTTACATTATCTACATACCCGTGCCATCCCTTATCAAAACTAACAGATGCTTCCAAGGTGTACTCGCCACGCCAGGTCATGCGTTCCGGCCCTTTTACTTTATAACCTACCGGTCCGTCAACATTACCGGTTTTAACCGTTTCATTGGGAATAATTTTTCTTTTCTCCGCTTCTGCCGCAACCACATCCTTCTTGGCAACCGCCTTATCTGTAGCTTTTTTGCCATACATAACAAACACATAGCCTCTGTGACGCATGGTCAAATATTTCAGGTCATCCAATTTACCGAGCATCATTCTTCTGAACATAGGACCTTGAACAGGATCTTCTAATTTTTTCTTAACACCTTCTAAACCGCCAGAATATTTTAGTTGCCTACCGGCATCTTTCCCTGGCATTTCAATTTCCAAGTCACCTGCCCATGCCCAGGCTATTTCATCAGCTACTTCAAAACCGTTGATTGTTGGGATTGATAATCCGAAAACAATATCCTCAACACCATCGTCATTATAATCTATCAACGTGATCATAGGCTGGACTCCGGGAAACGCTTTGGAACCGCCTTTAGCTGTAACCAAAGGTTGTCTTCTTTCAAAGCGCAAGCCCTTATCGGTTTGTACACCACGGTAAAACTCTATAGCGTTGTGATATTTCTTTTTATACTCGTAAGTCACCAATAAGTCTAATACACCATCTTTATCCCAGTCAACAGGTTTTATATAGGTTTTCCAAACACCTGCTAACCCCAAGTATCTTCCATATTTTGCTTGTTCATTAATAGTCTCCTGAGACGGGCGTTTTACTTCAAGAATGCCGCCATCTACATGATGTAAATAGTTTCTATATCCAAACTTGGGCTTTTCTTTAGTGCCTTCATTTAGGGCCACGCGCATATCACCTGAACCTCCTACAAAAAGATCCAGTAGTCCGTCTCCGTTAAAATCTGCAAAATCAGAGGTGGTATAGTTCCAATAGGAGTTTGACGTTGTTAACCATGGGGAATCACTTTGAGACAGGCGAGCGCCTTCAACATAACCTTCCTGCTCCACAAACTGACGTGGTAAAAAGCCGTCTTTTGACCCACGCCACCATGAGATAGCTCCCGGATTATATTGCCCTGACAGAATATCTTCATAACCATCCTGGTCTAAATCTACAATACGCGGATGGATCCCGATACAACACCATTGGTAATTGGTAATGGTATCGCCTTTTACATCAGTGGCATAAAAATACTCGCCGGTATATTTAGGGTTTTTGTTAGATCCCCGGTTTAAATAAACCTTAATATTTGAACCGGTTTCACCGGTTTCAAACTCTCCGAGCATCAGGTCTTTTTTGCCGTCCTTATTCCAATCAAAAAATACCGGATAGATCAAACCGTGTTTTTCGGTTCTTATTTCCTGTTTGGTTCCCGTAATTAATTCCGGTTGCGAGAACGTAACCGCTCCGGGAATTTTAGTACTTACCAATTCCTTGAACTTTATAAAATTGGTCGTCTTTATCTTGTCTTCATCAGGGTTTTGCGCAAAAACCGCAGAAGCTAATAAAAGGCTAATTAATGTGCAATAAAGTTTCATCTGTATATTATTTATTAGCATGAATTAGTTTAACAATATCTTCGTATTCGTTTGGATTGAATGTTGTGGAATGGTACAACACCACACCTTTTTTATCAATCACTGTTACGGTTGGCAAAAATTTTAAATCATAATTTTTCACCAGTTCGTTATCTCCGAAAAGTAATTTCAAAGAATATCCTTTTTCTTTAAAGTAATTTTCAGCACGTTCTTCGGCACCGGCATTCATGGTTAAAAGGCTTATAACTTCCACGCCTTTGTCTCCGTACTTATCTTTCAATTCCTGAATTTTTGGCATTTTCTTTTTACAGGGTCCACACCACATAGCCCAAAAATCCAGTACTACCAGGTTTCCTTTAAAATCTGAAAGTTTATAGGTTTTACCATCTGAAGCTTGTAATTCAAAACCTGGGGCTGCTTTACCGATTTCTACTTTGGTTTGAGCTTGAACTGAAGTAAAAGACATGAGTAAAAGCATTATTACTCCAGAAAAGGTTAAAAAGGCTGTTTTGTTCATCTTAAAATATTTAAAGTTTAGATATAGATTTTCCTGTACCACAATGCAAGGTTTACTTGATTTGGTTAGTTATATAAGCCTGAGTTAAAAATGGGTTAGTTAGTTTGTAAACCAATAATAAAAGAGTTACTCAAAAAATGAGCAACTCTTTTATTTATTAATTATTCTCTTGGATTTTGAGATATTTGCCCGTTGCTGTTATTGATAACATTAGGGCTTAACGGTACTGCCCAATTTGCTCCATTTGGCGAATAGGTTACAGAACCTCTTGTAAGGCTAATACCTGCATTATCCAGAGCGTTCAGGCGTTTTATATCGAAGAATCTCATACCGTTAACATGAAATTCTCGTCTGCGTTCATCAATGACATGAGCCAAAGCCTCAGCTTGATCTGATGCCGTTAATAAATGCCCGTCTGTTACAACAAAATCAGCATCAAATCTATTTGCTCTTAAGGCATTAAGTTCATCTAATGCTCCCGTAATATCTCCTGAACGTGCAAAGACCTCGGCTCTGATAAGCATTAGTTCCGGAACCGTTATACCCACAGCATGTTGTAAAGAAAAGCTGTTAAAAAGTCCGTAAACATAACTTCCGTCAACGAAGTCAGTTCCCGGCACCTTTATTCTCAAATCATTCGCTTGATCGTATAATGCCGCAAGTTCTGGGGAAAACCTCCCAAAAACTACACGTGAAAAACTTTCAGTAAATGCAGAGGTAACCCGAGCTTCTCCCAATAGAATATGTTCTGGATTATCCAGGCCATTAGGCGGAGCTATGTTTCCGAAAAAATCTGCCGGAAACGTCGCGTAATTCATCAGGTTCGAATTAAAAGTTAAGGCCAAATCAGCATTATCCAATGCCTCATCATAATCTCCCATATGTAAGTGCACCCTTGCTAACAAACCGTGTGCAGCCGGTTTATTAATTCTGGATCCATTTCGTCTATTATCTCTTAGCAGAGACAAGGCCTCTTGTAAATCATTTAAAATAAAGATATAAACCTCATCTACAGATTTTCTGTCAATAGCTACATTTTCATCTCCATAAACAGTAACTATAGGGACGCCAGATCCAGATTCTGAGGCATTAGGAAGTCCATAATGCTGCCCGTACACATTTACCAGTAAGAAATAGTAAAAGGCCCTTCTGGTCAATGCCTCACCTTTAAAATGATCCTTATCTTCCGAATCTTCATTAAGATCTTCGAGAAGTTGCAACACGTAATTCATAGTACCTATTTTTTTATAGGTCTCTCTCCACAACTCATCATTTTCCTGGGTTGAATAAAATACCGGTTCTAATCTGTAAATTCTGGCCAGTGCCGCACTAAAACCGCTCTCAATGCTACTGATATCCTGAGCCCTCATTTCAATGTTATCATTCACAACTATCGGTATTTCATATCTGAATGCCTGAGCCAAACCATCGCCCCCAAAAGAAGTGGCATTGTTTAGTAACAGATCAATATCATCAAGTGACTGCGCAATGGCATTACCCCTGGGAGTTATATCTACATAATCATCACAGGAATGTAGTCCGCCTGCAACTAATATGATCACTATATATTTTAATATTTTCATGGTCTTTGATTTTAGAAGTTAAACTGTGCGCTGAACACAAATGATACCGGAACTCTGATTCCCGGCCTGTAGGCTGACGGAAAACTTCCTGCAAAAGTAATAGCCCGTCCTGAAAAAGGTACAGATTCGGGATCTATATCCTTATCATTTGCTGTCCATAATAATCCTAGGTTTCTAGCCTGAAATGTAAAGTTAATGGCTTCAAACCCTAACTTTTTCACACCTTCACTTCCCATATTGTAATTTAGGGTTATATCTCTAAGACGAATATGGCTGGCGTCTAAAATGCCTATATTAGCTCTTTCAAATAAATCCCTTCTATCAAATCCTGTCTCACCTTCACTGAAAAATGTGCTTGCTGTTCTTGGTATTGCCGGAATATCCGTAAATGCCTCATCTCCGGGATTTTCCCAGGCATTGGCAATATCCCTGTGGAACGCGTGTGAAAAATTAGCTCCGGTGTAAGGGTATTTATTTCTAAGAGATTCCTGGAACACATGACCAAATTTAAAGGTCATTAAAAATGACAATGTTAAATTCTTATAGGTCAATCTATTGGTTAATCCTCCAAATGTTGGCGCGATAAAAGGTTTGGTAACCTCTAATCCTGCAATTGTAGGTAGCTCATCAGGAGTAGCCAAATAGCCAATAGGCTCATTATTGTCATTAAAGACCTGTGGGTTTCCTTCACTATCTAACCCTGCCCAACGATATCGGGCTGCTGAACTAACCGGATGCCCAACAATTTGTGTTCTGTCTCCATCTACATCAAACATATAGCCACTGGCATCTGTTTCCGGAATAAATCCGTAGGACACCACTTTATTTCTATTGTGGCTGATATTAAAATTAGCGTTCCAGTTAAAATTATCTGTTTGGATAATATCTGATGCCAAAGCAAGTTCAAACCCCTTATTAGAGATTTCGCCATTATTAGTAAATACGGCTTCTCCAAAACGGTCAGTCTGACCCAGCGTTGAATTTATATTTTTTAAGGTTAGAAGATCTGTTGAAGATTTATCATAAACATCAATGCTTCCCGCCAGATTATTGAAAATACGGAAATCCAATCCTAAATTCTTGGTAGTGGTTTGCTCAAAAGTGATATCCGGGTTACCGGGATTATCTATAAGCGCATCCGGTTCATTATTTAATCTGTCAACGCTATATCTGATGGTAGTTATTGCTGTTAATCCTCTTCTCAGGTTCCCGTTTTTACCATAGGATAGTCTTAATTTTAACTGATTAACCCATGCCGAATTAAAGAAATCTTCATTATGAATGTTCCAGCTCGCACCGGTTGCCCAAAGTAATGGCTTACTTAATCGCTTTCCTAAACCAAATGTGGACGACTGATCTATTTTACCCGAAGCTTCAAAGTTATATCGGTCTTTATAAGTATACCCCACATTGGCAAATGATGAAATTACCCTGCTGATTATTTCCGGTGTATATAAGTTACTATTAGAAACAGAACCAAATAAAATAGCTCCGGGTACCGAACCAAATTGACCAAATCCACCCGGGTGGAAATTCACATCGTATAAGCCGGTAGTATCATCATACCCAAAAAACTGTTGTTGATCTACAGTCAAGCTATTTTGGGACACTTCCATACCAGCCAAAGCAGTTACAAAATGCTCTCCCCCATAGGTTTTATTAAAATTTAGTGTACCTCTAAAGACATCGTTGGCAATTAATTGCTCTCTTCTTTCTAAAGTACCACCATAAGGCACCCCTCTGGTCACGCCGTTACCGGTATCTAAACCTGTAATATAACTATTGTTGGCTCTTCTAACTCTGTACAGGTCGGCAACTCTTACATTGTTGACTGTTTCAGAGATACGGTTATATTGATATTTTAAATCGGCCGATAACCAATCGAAGAATTTATAGTTAATACCGGCTGCCAAGCGCAAATTAAACCCTCTTGTTTCGTTATTTCTTAAACGCCTGTCAGTAATCGGACTATAAGATATGTCTTCAAATCCATTGGTTAAAAACCCATCTAAATTATCGGAAAAAACGTCTAAAATAGGCAAAGCATTTCCGTTGCTATCAACTAAATTATCAAACATATTAATACCTGGACCGGTACCATTGGAATACAAGTCTGAAACACCTATTCCGTTATCTCTGGTAACTGTATTTGCCAAACTAACATCCAATACGGCTTTTAGTTTCTCATTAACGATCATATCTGTTGTAAGCGCTAAGTTTAGCCTTTCAAAATTATCACCAACAGCAGGTCGCTCCTCTTTTGTATGCGTGGCGGTAAAGTTATAGCGCGTACCAAAACCACCGCCGTTTATATTTAGGGAATTTTGATAGACAGTTCCTCCTCTAATAAACGCATCTTCAAATTGCGGCAACACATTTCTTTGCCCTAACATAGCCAATTGTGCGTCTCTTTGGGTTTCATCTATACTTCCTGCATAAAACTGTGCCCATATTTCTTCAAATACACTTAACTGAGTATATTGACTTGAAAGGGTGAAACCGTTAACAGCTGAGTTGGCTCTATTACTAAAACTGGTAGGCTCTAACTCCTGAAAAGCGTTTAAAATCTTAATGGTTTCTGATGCCGAAGCCAAACCAAACTTGTCTAAGTCCTGTTTGGTACCAAAGGTTAAATTAGATTTAAAACTAATGCGTGGCTTACCAATGCGTCCTCTTTTAGTAGTGATTACCAAAACTCCGTTAGCTGCCCGCACACCCCAAATAGCTGTTGCTGCGGCATCTCTTAAAATGTCTATGGTTTCAATAGTTTCGGCATCAATATCATTGAACGGGCCTTCATAGGGGAATCCGTCTAAAATAATAAGAGGCTGTCTGTTAATTCTATTTATCTCTCCAAGAATGGGATCGAATTCCTGCCCCGGTTCATTAAACGTACTTATACCCCTAAGCACTAATTCTAACCTGGCTTGCCCGCCATCACTGGTTACAGTATTAAGTGTAAGCCCGGGCGATAATCCTTCTAACTTATCATCTAAATTGGTCGTAACCTGTCTTGAGATATTCTCTTTTGTAATTTTTGAAGCTGCCGCGGATGAGCGTGCTTTTTGAGTTCTGGTAATACCCGAAATCACCACTTCATCAAGTGTATTGACGCTTTCTTTTAAAACAATTTTATAAGACTCCTGCTTAGTGGTTATTTGTTGAGAGGTAAACTCAAAACCAATAAAAGACACAACCAGGTAGTAGTTTAATGATACTTCTAAAGTAAAATTACCATCAAAATCCGTATGTGTTCCTCTAATTAAAAAATCGGGAGATATATTATCTGGATTACTTTCCTCTATGTTATTAGACGTTACATATACAGTAGCTCCCGCCAGTGGCCCGCCTAACTCATCTGTTACCGTACCTGTAATGGTAAAAGTATCCTGAGCCGGTTCATCGGTTTTTTCTTTTTTTGAAATGGTAATGGTATTATCATCTGCGAAATCAAAATTAAAGTCTTTAATCCTGATGCTTTTTTGTAGTAATTCCGTAGCAGATATTACACCTTTTCTTAACTCCACCTTTGGATGGTCTTTAAATAAATCGGCTCTGTAAAAGAAGGTGTATTCCGTCTGTTTTTTAATGAGGTTAAAAACTTCATCAACCGTAACGGTTTTATTTTTGTCTACTACAATCTTGACATTTTGAGAGAATGAATTCTTAGGAGTGAATCCGAAAACTGCAGCACAAAACAAAAATATAAATGTTCTCATAATGAAGTTCAGTACCACTTTTCGTTTACAGAAAAGTGTTTTGGTTAACTTAATTTCCATAAATTTGTGTGTTAGTTAGTTAAACATTGTTTTAATTAATTATTCACTAAAAGGGAGGAAAGGTTTGCATTGTGAGAGGTACAGGCCCTATTCCCTTTTCTTTTTTTATTTTAAAATGACTTTCTTGTCTGTTATCTCATAGGCAAAATCGTTTGTGTTTATAATACTATTCAATATATCTTCCAGTGATTTGTTTTTCCTTAAAACACCGTTAAATTCTAAATTTTCAATATCCGGATTTTCAATACTAATATCGGCATCATACCACCTTGCCAATACGGCAACAATGTCCTTTAAAGGCTTATTGTTAAAACTGAATACACCATTTTTCCATGATACTTCATCAAAAACGTCCACGTCATTCACCTTTATTTCAGAGGTGTTGCCTGACACTATGGATTGCTGGTTCGGTTCTAAAAAAGCACTTGCCGATTCGTTTTCCACAGCCACTTTTCCTTCAACCAGTGTGGTATAAACAATAGCTTCGTTCTTATAAGCTTTCACATTAAACTCAGTTCCCAAAACCTCAACCTCCTGCAGCGCTGTCGACACTTTAAACCTTGCACCGCCATGTTTTGTACTAGGCGAAACGTCAAAATAGGCTTCTCCGTAAATAAGCTCTACCTCACGCGTTTGCCCTTCAATAAACTCTTTTGGATATTTAATTTTAGACTCTGAGTTTAACCACACTCTTGTCCCGTCAGAAAGCTCCATGTTAAACTGACCGCCCCTAGGGATTTCCAGGTAGTTATAGGCAATCGCTTTAGACGTCTTCTTAGCATCATATACAATTTTTTCGCCATTACTTACAAGGCCTTCAACTTTAAACGCTTTCCCTTTTTCCAGATTTACGACCGTACCGTTTTCCAAAGTTAAAACCGCTTTATCTGTTCCGGAATCAATTTGATTATTTACAATAACCGATGTGTTATCCGTACCCTTTATGTTATTCAAAACAAAAGGCAGTGACAAAAGCAACACCACGGATGCTGCCACAGCATACTTAAAGATGTTTCGCTTATATAACGGAATAACTTTTGGTGCTGAAAGGTTTTGTACAACTTCTTCGTAAGCTTTTAAAGCGTCAAACTCTAAATCCTGCTTTACTAAATAATCAATATTTAAGTACTCTTTGAATACTTTTCTATTCTTCTTGCTTTCCAACCATATTTCCAGCATATTAATCTCAGCTTCAGTAGCTTCGTTGTTAATATACTTTGAAATAATATGTTTCATTCTTTTTTGTGACATATGTCTTATAATTTCAATTGGTAATTTCCGGGCTTTCTGTTATTGTGACGCAATAATTTTAAAAAACCACCATGTTTTTATTATAATTTATTTCTTTTGTATTAATATTTCCTAAACCAACCAGCAAATTTGAGCAGTAATTCTTATTCAGATAAAGAACTTGTATCCGCCTTAAATGAAGGCGACAGAGCTGCTTACAAATATATTTATCTGACGTATTACAATGATTTATGTAAATATATTAGTAGTTATACAAACAGTCCGCAGGCTGCGGAAGACATTGTACAAAATGTGCTTTTAAAACTCTGGGAGAAACGAACGGACCTTAAAATCCATACCTCTTTTAAAAATTATCTTTTTAGATCTGCATACCATACGTTTATTGATAATTACAGGAAAAAGAAAAAAATAAACGAAAAACTGGAAACCATCAGGCACCATGCCCTGAACGAGATTATAGAAGAGCATAGCT
The DNA here is from genome assembly GCF_028281565.1 of Seonamhaeicola sp. Lineage (GTDB taxonomy): Bacteria > Bacteroidota > Bacteroidia > Flavobacteriales > Flavobacteriaceae > Seonamhaeicola. The sequence goes on along the minus strand of NZ_JANQJQ010000043.1, from coordinate 294,194 downwards.
CCCTGAAAGAAGAACGATTGGTTGCGCTGAGAAAAGCTATTGAAGAACTGCCTCCCAAATGCAAAAACATTTTTGTTTTAAGCAAATTTGAGGGCTATAAATACAAAGAAATAGCCGAAATATTAGGGATTTCGGTCAATACGGTTGAAAATCAAATTGGAAAGGCTTTTAAGGTTTTAAGAGAAAAAATACTCAATACCAAACCTTTGAATTTCTTTTTGAGTTTTTTTGAGAACAAATTTTCATGAAAGGCACGACATAAAGGTTGCGGATTCAACCTAGGATAATGGAGGGATTAACTACGTTGATCCCTTAAAGCTTAGCAAGTATCGTGAGCTGGGGCACAAAAAAAATCAAAGCGTCCCTTGTAAATATTTTTGATCACCAGCCCTCCAACAACGCATCGTTAAAAACGTAATCCCTGTAACTTACTTTAAACAAAGCACTATACAGTGCGGGTATAAACAACAGTGTGATTATAGTGCCAAATAACAAGCCAACCATGATACCTATGGCCATACCCTCCCACATTTCTCCTCCGGAGAGGTATAATGGTATTAACCCTAAAACGGTTGTAAATGTTGCCAAGAGTATGGGCCTGAATCGTTGTAAGCAAGCTGCAATTACAGCATCCTGTTCTTTCCGCCCCATATCACGTTGTTCAATTTCCATGCGATCAATGAGTACGATCGCATTATTGATCACAATGCCGGCCAATGATATTAGCCCTAAAAATGGCATGAACCCAAAAGCTTCATTGAACACCAATAAACCTATAACCACTCCTATAATTCCTAAAGGAATGGTTAATACCACCATGCTCATTTTCCTAAATGAATTGAATTGTATGATTAACAACAGTACAATCACAAAAGCCGAAATTGGCAAAAACCCAACCACAGATCCCATACTTTCAGCAGATTGCTTGGCATCTCCACCAAATTCGTAGCGATAACCAGTGGGCCAATTCAGTTTTTGCGCTTCTAACCAGGGGGTAATTTCATTGGTAATGGCTGAAGCGTTACCGTCCGCTCTAAGCTCGCTGGTAACATTAATGGTCCTGCGTAAATCCAATCGCTTGATCTTTGCATATTGCCATTGCGGTACAATGCTGGCCACTTGCAATAATGGAATACTTTTTCCCGTATTTTGCGAATAGACGTTTAAGGTTTCGAGCGAAGCTAATGACTGCTGCTGATTGTGATCACCTCGCATCAAGATTGGAATTGATTTGTCATTTTCTCTGTATTCACCGGTCTGGAAACCATCTAAAACCGTCTGTAAGGATGTGGCAATATCCTGACTGGTAACACCTGCGGTTTGGGCCCTGTTTTGATCGATTTCTACTAAAAACTTCTTACTCTTTGGGCCCCAATCATCTTTTACATTTTTTGTTCCTGCTATAGATGACAGCTTTAGCTTAATCTCCTCTGAAATTTGAGATAATTCGTCCGGACTACTTCCTGAAATTTTAATTTCAATCGGCGTACCTCCTCCACCCGAGGCTAAAGAACCCACTTTAATATCTGCATTTGGAAAATTATTGAATGTAAAATGATCAATTTCAGAAATTAATCTATTATTTTCCGTAAAAGAAGATGTGTTCACTAAAATGTGCGCATAATTAGAGTTTGCCTCGTCCGGGCTATAACCCAGGTCATAGGATTCCGGGCCTTCCCCTATATAGGATGACCAATCTGTAATCCCTGCAGTTCTTGTGTCGTTCACTTGAAGTGAATCTGCCATGTATTGCTCCACAAGCTTTACCACCTCTTCGGTACGTTCTATTCTGTTTCCTTCAGGGAGGTTAATATCAATAGTGATCATGTTGCGATCACTGTCCGGGAAAAACACAAAAGGAACTTTAGTAAAGCCATACAGAGAGGCAAAGAACACCAGAAAAATACCAATGATCACCTTCCATTTATTGGACAATGCTATTAAGATTAAGTCTTTGTAATAGCCCTTAAGCGTATTGATGATTCTATCAATAAAACGCTCCTTGGTTTCTCCTTTTGGTTGAACTTTCAAAAACAAATAACAAAACATAGTCACTACGGTAAGGGCAATAATCCATGAGGACAATAAGGCTATTGTAATAACCACAAATATTGGCCCTACAATATCTCCCATTGTGGTCGGAGACAAATAAAAGGCCAGGAATGCAGCTGATGTAGTCAATGTAGAAATTAACAAAGGCATCCAAAGTTCTGAAAATGCTTCTATAGCTGCTTGCTTTTTTCCTATACCTTGTTCCATCTTTACCATTATGGTTTCTGCAACCACTATGGCATTATCCACAAGCATTCCCAAAGCCATAATTAAGGCTGCCAAAGTTACCTGGTTAAGTCCCATGTCAATAAAACCCATAATCATCAAGGTCATAATGGTCACTATTGGGATTAAACTTGCAATGACCAAGCCTGTCCTGGTCCCCAAAAAGATGAGCATGACCAATAAAACAATGCCCACTGCCTGAAGCAGATTGACAATAAAATCATTTACTTTTAGATTGATATAGGTATCCATTGAGGAGACCCTGGCCAGTTCCAAACCAATGGGCAGACGCTCTTGCCAAATTTCCACCAATTTGTTGACATCCTCGCCCAGAACAATAACATTTGAATTCTCCTTGAGATTGACATGAAGCGAAATGGCATCCTTGCCATTGATACGTACCTTTTGGGTTGGAGGATCTATGTAATCTTTGATAACATTTGTAATGTCTCCAAGCTTTACCAGTTGACTTGTATTATTAGAGCCAACGGAAATAAGCATATTCTTAATGTCTTCAACAGAGTTGAAATTCCCCGTTGGTTCCAATATAATACGCTCATCTCCTAAGTTGATCTGTCCTCCGGAATTCAGGATATTCGTAGACGAAATGGCTTGTTGGAGCATGGAAGCGGATAGACCATATTCCTTTAATCGTGTATTATCAAACTCAATAAACACGTATTCATCCTGTACGCCTCCTAATTCTACTTTAGCGGCTTCAGGTAATTTTATGAGATCATCTTTAATAGCATCGGCGTAAACTTTCATTTCAGCGTAAGAATACCCATCTGATATTAAGCCAATTGCAATGCCATAAACATCCCCAACACCATCATCATTTAAAGAGGGATGCACCCCTTGAGGGAGGCCATCCAGCGCATTCAGTTTTCTTCTCAATCGGTCCCAAACAGCTTGCATTTTTTCCGGGGGCACCTCATCTTTGAGCGTGACATTGACCACAGACAATCCTGATCTTGAAGTACTGCTTACTTCTTTAAGTTCAGGAAGCTCTTGCGCTACTTTTTCTATTTTATCTGTTACCAATTGCTCTACGCGCTCTGGTCCTGCTCCCGGAAATTGGGATACCACACCGGCAACTCTAACTGTGTATGGCGGCATACTGTCTCTAGACAAACTTGTATACATCACCAATCCCATCAGTACGATAGTGATGAGCACCATAAAGGTAATTCGATTCTTTTCTATTGAAAACTTTGCCAAATTCATCTGGTGGTTATTAGATTTATTAAAGTTTCACTTCTTGCCCGTCAAGTAATGTCTGTAGTCCTGCCGTAGCAATTTTTTGCCCGGCAGTTAATCCGGATGTTATTTCAAACCCATTTGTAGTTAAACTGCCAATAGTTACCCGTTGTTTTTTCACTTTAGCAATGTCTCCGCTACCTTCAATTAAAAACACAAAATGGCCTTTACTGTCTTCTCCAACGGCATGTGCGGGCACTACTAATCTTTTTTCGGTGTTTACGATTTCACTCCCAAAATCAAAAGACACGTTTGCCGCCATACCACTTTTTACATCATCCGAAGGATCGCTAACGGTTATTCGAACCGGATAAGTAGCTATATTGGCATCTACAGCAGGCGCAACTTCCGTGACCTTCCCATTAAAAGTGGCGTTGGCAATTGAAGTGAAATCTACTTTCACATCCATTCCTACCTTTACACCATTTATAGCACTTTCGGGAATACCCAATAGAATTTCAATATCGGTGCCGGCATTAAGAGTGGCAATGTTTTGTCCCGGGCTTACATTTTCATCGATTTCGGAATATACCGCAGCAATAATACCATCTTCCGGGGCATAGAGGTAGCCATACCTTACTTGCTCCTGTTGGATGGCAGCACTTCTTTTTGAAGATTCAAAACTCTCTTTTGCTGTCTTGTATGCGTTTTTTGCTGACTCAAAATCACTGAGTGATGCACTCCCCTTCTCAAACAAAGAACGGACTCTGCCTAAACTAAGCTTAGCTGTATTCATCTGTGACTCTGCACTGTTCATTGACGATACAGCACTCTGGTAATTCAATCGGGCCTGTACATTATCCAGCTTGGCCAACAGGTCTCCTTTCTTTACTTCTTGTCCTAACTTTATGTTGAAGTCGGTAATAACCCCACTACTTCTAAAGCTCAGATTAATGACCCTTTCGGTTTGAGCTGTTCCACTAAAAGTCCTGATTTTTTCCGCATCTAAGTAACCGACTTCATGATATTTTACCGGACGAATACTCTTTTTTGTTTCTTCCTTTTTCTCAGAACATGAGGCCAGGATTAAACTCATTAATACAATGCTGATGGTTTTTAACTGTTTCATTGTTCTTAAAGTGTATATATTATAGCTTAATTTCTACGATTTATAAATTCTAAAAAACGCTGTCTGAACGTGGCATTGTCTGCTTCTGAGTTCAGCACAAAGTAATAACCCAAATAGCGTTCTAACTGTAATGCATTAATCAAATAATTGTAGGTAGCATTCATGCTGGCCAACTGTGCGTTGAGGTAATTGTTTTGGGCATCTATGAGCTGAATAACTGTAACCGCACCTGTGCTGTAAGAGGTTTGCGTTAGCTCCAATGCTTCTTTGGCCGAAGCTTCTGACACTCTTGATAGCTCTATATTGGATATCTGGTTAATAAGGTTCAAAACACCGTTTCTTATATTGGCGTCTATAGCCAATCGTGTATTCTCTTTATTGATTTGCAATTGATCTTTTTGAATGAGTGCAATTTGCTTGTTGATATTATTGGTGTTCTGGTTGAAAACAGGAATCGATAAGCTAGCTACTACATTATAATTGTCATTTGGATATCCGGGAAAAGGCAATGTACTGCCTTTACCGCTTCTGCTAAAATTGCGATTATACTGCCCCTGTAAAGCCACAGATGGTAAAAAACGCCCTGTCCCATAGAGCTTTACTTGTCTGTTTGTAGCATTGAGATTATAATCCAAGACTTTTAGCTCCGGTGCATTCTGTTTTGCTTCTTCAACCAAAAAGGCTATAAAGGGCTCTCGTAATTTTGGATCATCCAATAAACTGGTAAGCTCATCATAGTTATATTGTTCAAAAATGCCTTTACCCAGTTCAGTGTCTTCAATATCTATTTCGGTATCCAGAGGATTGTTCAGCAATTGATTAATTACTAAAAAGCTTTGTTCCAAACCATTGATGGCTTCAATCATGGCTTGGGTATTCTGAGCCATTTCACTTTGAAAACGCAACATGTCTGATTTACCAGACTCTCCGGCTTCATAATTCTGCTCGGCTATTTGCAAATTCCTCTTCGTTAGGTTTAGATTTCGCATTTGGATCTGGACATTGGCTTTGAGTATCAAGGCATTAAAATAAGCATTGGATATATCGAATATGGCGTCAAGCTGGGAGGCGTTAAAATTAGCTTCCTGGGCTTTTAATAATGCTTTTTGGATGGCAATATTGGCGTTTGCAGCTTCTGAGAAAATGGTTTGTTGCAGGGTAATGTTACCATCAGTTGAAAACTCCGGGTTTTGGCCCTGGCCGAATTCTGCAATATCAGGATCGATATAAGTTCCGGTGGTATTGGCACTTAAGTTTGGCAGGTAATTGCTTTTGGCCGATTTTACATCCTGTTCGCTTAATGTCACAGTCATTTGATTTGATTTTAACGTCAGGTTCCTATTAATAACCTCATCAATAACCTGCAAAAGATCATACTTCTGTTTTGCGATAGTGTTTTCCATATTCCCAACAAAATCCGTGTCATTTATAAGACTGTATTTTATTGGAACATTGACTTGTTCCGCAACATTGAAATTTATTGTCAACCTCTGATTGTAATCAATAAAAACCGGCATATCCGCTAAAGGTGTACCATTGATATAGCCTTCAATTGAGAGTGCTATTCGGCGCATAAATTGATCAAAATTCTCATCGGAATGATGTGTTGCCATAATCCCATTTTTAACCTGATCTACACTGAGGCTTGTGAATGAAGGCAACTTTTTCTCTATAAAGGTTGAAGCGAGCTGTTTAACCTCATTCTCTGTGAGAAAAAAACCTCCGGCCATATAAACGGCATCTACGCCATCAAGATTGGAAGTGATATCGGTAACTGTATCAAAAGGAATGAGTTTATAATTTGCCTGCAAGGTTTTAAACGCTTCATCAAACACGTTCTTAAGCGGAAGAAAGTCAGTTAAAGGCTGCTCAATGATAATACCAAGTGTAGAAAAATCAGTTAGCTCATTAAACGTCTTAAAATCGTCTGAAAAAGATTCTGATTCAATAAGATAGGTGAAGTTCTTGATTCCAGAGGTTTCTTTAGAAAGGTCAATGGCATTAAAGTCTTTATTTACTGCCCCAAACAGGATGGTTGGCTTAACATGCTCTTTTTGACTACTTATAATCTCGCTATTTACTACACCAAATGCCAAAATAATATCCACCTCATTATTGAGCAATACATTATAATTTTGCTCTGCTTTTTGCAGGTTGAAATCATTTGTTAATATATTTTTATCCGGGAAGTTAATGTCCGCATCTTCACCAACAACAGCTTTGATCTGGTCTTGTAATTGGAGCAATAAAGGCGTTAACCCTTCTGTTCTCCTATCTAAAAGGATCCCAATATCATATTGTTTTTGAGAATAAACAGAAATTACAGTGAGTAATAATAATATAGTTAGTAGTTTCCTCATTTTTAAATATCTATTCATTGAATGGTGGGCTAACCCGCTTTACTTTAGCGATATTATCAAGTATTTAATCTAAATATATTAATAATTCACTATTTTCAAGGCTTCTGTTCCTGTTTTTGTTAGAACATTGATAAAGTAGAGTCCGGTATCAAACCCATCAGTAATATCAAAAAGAAGGTGTTTGGGACATTAATGGCTGATCCATCAAAATCAGCAATAAAATTAGGGCAATATTTCTGATTTTCATTTTGTTTTTAAGTTCAGGAGCTTATCAAGGCTGATACTCTTTAGTTGCTAAGGCACAGTATTTAATCTTAAAATTATCGGTTATCCAAATGGCACAGCCTTATTTATCAGTCATATCTTGCTATTAATCCCTCATATTAAACTTCGCCGTGCCCATTTGGCATAACCTGTCTAGATATCTACTACTAAGTTTTAGTTTGTCATTTAAGTTGTTATCTCGTTCTTAGTTTATAATCTTTCCATTTTTTATGTCTTATACGGAAGTTTGTCATAAATTAAAGTAGGATTTGTTTTTTCGATTAAGTTTCCTTTGATCTTCTTATTTTGATTATTACTAAAAAGAACACATACTGACATTTACTACATTTAGCTTTGACAGAGCAAAACTACTTATAAGATATAGCGGAATTAAAAAAAAGACATGTACAAAATATGTATAAATCATGTACAGATCATGTACAAATCCCAAAATGATTTCTTTACAATATTGATTTTCAATTAAATAAATTAAAAAGCTATAATCGGATTAAAAATGTATTTAAATCGTCTTTGGGAGAAAGGTTAAGCTTTTTTCTAAGTCGAGATCTACTTTTATATACCGATTCTATTGCTACATTCTGTAACATTGCGATCTCATTATTATCTATATTTAGACGAATTAGAGAACAAAGCTTTGCTTCTGTTTTGGTTAGTGTCGGAAATCTATTGTGCAGTTTTTCATAAAAAGTAGTATTAATGACATCTGCCTTATCTTGAAGATTCACCATATTAGTATCCATAAGTTCTTTTTCTAAAGCCACTCTTTCTAAAGCTTTAAAATCTGCATCCTCTTTTATAATTTCAGATTTTTTCAACTTTTCAATATAAAGTAATAGCTCTTCTCTCCACTTATGAATCCTGGAAAGATTTAATGCAAAATCTGAAATATCCTTTTGTTTATAATTTATTTCTTTTTGCAGTATTTCATTTTCAAGCTTACTTATTTTAATTTGTTCCTTTCTTCTTCGTAAAAGAAAGATGGTCAATGCCAACATTATACCAAAAACGCCGGTAATAATTGATACAATTTTCCAAAACTTAATTGATGCTTCCTGCAAAAGATGCGATTCTTTCACCCTTTGTTTCTCCATCAACTGAACACTGTCAATTGCTTTTTGCCTTTGATAATTATATTTGGCTTCCAATTGAGCAAATTCTTTGATACTCTTTACATTCATATCTTTTATTTGCTGTCGTTTGTAACCCCTATAATAAGAAAAAGCCAGCTTATAATCTCCAAGATCATTATAAGCATTACTTAAAGACAAACAACGATTGGCTATATAGCCTTCAAGCCCTAATTCAATTACCAAATCAAGAGATTTCTTATAATATAAAATGGCTTTTTTAGGTAGTTTCATCTTTCTGTAAATGTAACCTAGATCTTTAAAGCTCATTTCAAGACCAATTTTATCATTATTCTTTTCACATAATTCTATGTTCTTTTCAGAATAAGAAACAGCAGAGGAGTAGCTTTTTTTTCTTAATTCACATGTGACTAATTGAAGTAATGAACGAGATTTACCCATATCGAAATCTATAGAGTCTGCAAAATTCAACGCCTTTTTTGCATATTGTTCACTTTTTTCAAAGTCGTCATAGACACGATAAAATGAACTAAAAGAATTTAAAGCATAAACTTGCTCTTCAGCATTATTATATTGCTTAGACAGTTCTAACCCATCACTATAATACTGAAGTGCCTTAATGCTATCCCTATTATGGAGGTAGAGCCTTCCAAAAGCACGATAAGTAATGGGTAATGTGTAAGTCTCACCTATATCCTCTTTTATTTTTAAGCTTCTTTGAATAGCTTTCAGACTTTCCACATATTCTGTATCCTTTCTATAATAGTCGCTCAGTTTATCTAATATCAGCGCTTTTTTTAATAAAAAATACTTGTTATGCTTCTCCTTTGTAAGAATACTATAATCAATTATTTTCATAGCATCCTCAAAGCTGCGAATAGAGGCTTGAGGTTTTATCCTCAGACTATCTAAACCTAATTTATAAAGTTTTTCTACTTCAAGACTATCCTGTTGTGAATTAGCTGTAACAATACAAAATAAAGTAATAAACGTACAAAGCTTAAACCTGCAAAGGCTTCTTAGCCATCTTACACAAAAAAAATGAGTTGAGATCAAATATTGAAGTTGTTTTTAATTCCATCCAAATATAAAAAAACCAAAGTAGTTAAAGTAAATCCCCACAAAAGAAACAAGGACTGCACTCAAAATAAAAAAGCAAGCTCGTTTATTTTGAACTTGCTTCATTTCAACTTTTCGTTGACTTATTCGTGACCCCGAGAGGTAAAAGTTCAAAATTTGCGTGTGATATTCAGTAGATACTTAGACCTTAAAAAAGTATTTAGTTTTGACTAAAATTAATAACTTGTGAAAAATACGAGTGCGCACACTTCACACATTATAAAATTTAAATTTTTCAGAAAAAAGTTGATTCAATTTAGACTTGAATATTTAAGAACAATTGAAAACAATTAAAGATATAGCTGAAGAGGCCAATGTTTATCCAGAAACCGTTGACAGGGTTTTGTATAACAGACCCGGAGTTTCTCCCAAAACCAAGGAGAAAATTCAAAAATTACTGGCCAAATATGGTTTTGAAAGTAATGCTTTGGCAAGGCCCCTTACTTTCAAAAAGATCAATAAAAGTATGTCATAGCCACACTTATTCCCAGCACCAATAACGATATGGAATTTTGGAATGAACCTAATAGGGATGAGTACAATTATTTTAACACTTGAAGAAATATTATACTAAAAGTTTTTTGTTTAATGATTTTTATTCGTTAACCAGCTTTACAATTCATTTTTTCAGAAATTTACTGGGAGGTTTTCCGAAATATCTTGAGAACTCCCTTGAAAACTCATGCATGCGGGGGTAACCAAGATATTCCGCAACTTGTGATACATTAAGGTTTGCAAAACTTAAAAGTCCTTTAGCTTCTTCCATTCTAATTATCTGCATGCGACTCTGAGGTGTTAACCCCGTTACTTTTTTACAGGATCGAATAACTGTGGCCCTGCTATATCCGGCAATCTCAGAAAGATCACTCAACGATGGTCTAAACATCTTTTGCTCCCGAATACGTCTTTCCAATGCCCACCATAATTCTTCATTTTCTTCATCCTTATCCTGTGACATCCTATAAAGTTCATTAATACCGCTTAAAATATCCATTAAGGCAGCAAAAGTCTTATATGGTCTTGGCTTGGCTTCGTATGAAGAATATCCTTCAAATAATCTTTTAAAAGATAGCTGCATACCACTTGTAGATTGAAAAACCCTGTTTTCAATAGATAACGGAGATAGTTTTGAAGCCTGAAACCCTACAGAATAAAAAGTAACCTCCGTTTCATTTCCAATTGATTCAACTTCTTCGGACTCATAATAATAGATAACATCACCCTCATTAACCTCGTACACCCGGCTATTTATTCGGACGGTATAAGAACCTTTTGTGACTAGGTGTAATAAGTGACCTGGCAATGAATAGCACAGATACTTAAAATTAGAGGGTCTGTGAAATTCCCAAACACCGGTAATACTTTCAACAGGTACCGAAATCCTGTATATCTCAAACTCATAATTAACCTTGCTCATATTTGCTAAGTAATTCCAGTAAAAACATTAACATCTGTCATTATTTGAAACTTTTTGCGAAATTACTGATTTTTTTAGCGAATAAGATTTCAACAAACTTTATCAATTTTACACAATGAAAATGAAATGTTTTGATAGACTCTTTAATCAGGTATATGACCTAAACCAACAAATAACCACTTAATTCAAAAAAGAAGACTATGAATAATCAACCAAAACTTAGATTAGAAAAGCGTTTTATTTTCATAATTCTTTTTTCAACTTTTTCCTTTGCCTTTTCCACAAAAGGATATGGTGAATATTTTTTCTTACCAGCACCACAACAAGTCTCTTATTCCAGCGGGATATTTAAACCAAAGGATGCTAAATTTCTATGGATTGATTCAAAATCTTATCCTGAATTGTTAAAGACAGCTAAAATTGCAGTTAGTTCATTGCAATCTGCTAATTATTCAATTGAAATCACTGCAGCAAAGGGAACTCAAATAGCAGGTTCGATTCTTATTGATAAGGAACAGGTTGAAAAGCCGGATGGTTATAAACTTTCCATCAAACCAAATCAAATTGAAATAGTTGCCAATTCTCCTGCCGGTGCATTTTATGCTGTCCAAACTTTGAAGCAAATCTGCCAGCAAGCTGAACCCAGGAAACTAAAATGCCTGACCGTAAATGACTGGCCGGATTTTCCTAACCGTGGGATTATGACAGATGTGGCCCGCGACAAAGTCCCAACTATGGAATCGTTATATGAACTTGTTGATATGATGGCCAGTTGGAAACTTAATCAATTACAGCTTTATACTGAACACACCTTTGCTTATCGAAATCATAAAACAGTATGGCAAGATGCAAGTCCGATGACCGCCCAGCAAATTTTGGAACTGGATGAATACTGCAGAAAGCGATATATTGAGCTGGTTCCCAATCAAAATTCTTTCGGACATATGGAAAGGTGGCTGAAACATCCGGAATACAAACACCTTGCTGAGGTATCCGGAGGAGGAACAATCTGTCCGGTTGAACCCCGTTCGATTAAATTGCTGGAAGAAATGTATGATGAACTCCTTCCCCATTTTAGCAGTAAACAGGTCAATGTTGGATGTGATGAGACTCAAATTGGTAATGGTAAAAGTAAACAGGCTTGCGAACAAAAAGGAAATAGCAGGGTATATCTCGATTTTTTACACGACATACACAATCTGGTAAGAAAACATGATAAGATAATGCAATTCTGGGGTGATATCATCCTTCATAAGCCCGAACTGATTCAGGAATTACCAGACAACATCACGGCCATGGTCTGGGGATATGAGGCGAATCATCCATTTGATGACCAGTGTCAAAAATTTAAGGAATCAGGTGTGCCATTTTATGTTTGCCCAGGAACTTCATCCTGGAATTCCATATCAGGGAGAACAGATAACGCTATGACAAACCTTTTGAATGCTGCTGAAAATGGAATAAAGCATGGAGCAATCGGATATCTAAATACCAACTGGGGAGATGGCGGCCATTGGCAACCTTTTACTTCATGTTTGCCTGCATATGCTTATGGAGCAGCGGTCAACTGGGCTGTTAAAACAAACAAAAACACAAACATCACTAAGGCATTGGACCTATTTGTATTTGATGACAAAACAGGTATAATGGGAAAAGTAATATATGACCTGGGCAATGTATATAAGCTAACTGGCACACCCAATATACACAATAATTCATTTTTAAATTGGCTATTGCACGACCATAACCTTACATCCAAAAGATATAAGTATCATGATACCGGTTATTTCGAAAATACAATTGGTTTTATTGATGACGTTGTTTCACGAATTGAAAAATCTAAAATGGGCTGCCGTGACAAACAACTTTATATTGATGAAGTAAAACAAGCCGCAGCATTGTTGCGTCATTCCTGTAATTTGGCAATTGCACAACTACAAACAGAAAGCAAACTGACAAAAGATATTTCCAAATCTAAACGTGAAGCATTGGCAGTTGAGCTTGAAAACATTATTAAGGAGCATAAACGGATCTGGCTGAAACGAAACCGTATTGGAGGCCTTTCTGATAGTGCAGCCAGGTTGGAAAATCTGCTTAAGGTATACAATCTGTAAGAATCTTACACGAAACATCTATTTTTTATTACACATTAAGTATAGAAAAAAAACAAAACTTAAAATAGAGCTATTCTTTAATCAAAGCCTTTGTATATAAACCAGTGAAAACATTATAGGACCTGTTCTTTTACCTTTTAAACGCTTAGGACTTTCAAAAAATATTAATGAAATCCGAAATATTTCAGTACTTGTTTCAAAAAAAAATACAGTGTTAAACCAACAAAATATAGGACTCAATCTTAATATGACCAATATATCATAATACACCTTTTTGGATATTCAAATAATTTAATTGGCTCGTTAATCATAGCGGCGGGATTTGAATGTAATCAGGAACCTCTTATATATATTAGCCTATTGAGCTATAAAGTAAATTAGGTGAAGCAATAGTGAAATATCAAATTTTCATTACCATTTAAATATAACCAAAGTAAATTTAATTACTCATTCAAATTTTAGTGAAATATGACGATTAGAACAGAAAGAATATGGGGACCAAAAAAATAAGAAAATATTGTTCAGCAAAACACTTTTTCCAATAATATACTTATACCTTTTATATTGTTAATCATAGAATCTGCATGTGTATAGTTAAATAAAATAGCTTAAAAATTTGAAATTGAAAGCCTCTAATTTTTTTCTAACCCAAATTTATAAATACAAATAGAATAGTACTCTTGACCAGGTTCTAATAATGTTGAAGGGAAATTAGGTTGATTTGGCGAATCCGGAAAGTGTTGCGTCTCCAAACAAAAAGCGCCTCTATAGATATAGGGTCTGCCACTCTTCCCCCTGGTCTTGCCATCCAAAAAATTGCCCCCGTAAAATTGCAGCCCGGGTTCATTAGTATATATTTCCATGATACGTCCGGTGGATGGTTCTTCAACCTTTGCTGCGAAAACCAAACCTGCATCGTTTTTAGGCGCTGCATTTAACACAAAATTATGATCATAACCTGCCCCATTTTTTAACTGTTCATCATCCGCTGTGTTAACATCTGCACCAATAGTTTTAGGTTTTGTAAAATCAAATGGTGTTCCTAATACCGTTGCTATTTCTCCGGTTGGAATCAATGTACTGTCTATAGGCGTATAAGCATCGGCATTTACTGTCAAAATATGGTCGTTTATGGTGCCGTTTCCTTCTCCTTTTAAATTAAAAAACGAATGATGAGTTAGATTTACCACTGTTGGTTTATCGGTAGTGGCCTTGTATTCAATTATCAATTCATTTTCATCAGACAATGTGTATATTACGGTTACATTTAAGTTTCCGGGATACCCTTCTTCCATATCCGGGGATAACCTGCTAAACTCAATTTTATTTTCAGATACCTGCTTTCCATCCCATATTTCATCATTAAACCCTTTGGCCCCACCATGTAAATGATTCACACCATTGTTAGTGACGAGTGTATAGTTGTTTTCGCCTATGCTAAATTTACCTTTAGCAATTCTATTACCATAACGCCCCACGGAACTACCAAAATAATTTTCGTTGGCATTTTTGTATTCGTCCAGCGTGTAAAATCCTAGAACAATATCATCGGGGGTTCCGTTTCTATCCGGCACCAACAACTCAATGAGCCGTTGCCCATAATTTGTGAACGTAATTTGGACACCATGGTCATTCTTTAATTGAAAAAGTTTAATACGCTCGTCGCCTCCACTAAATGTCTCTTCATTTAGTTTTGAAATTTGCTCTTTTTGAACAATATGATTTGTTGAACTTTCAGTTTTATTTTTGCATGCTACTACTAACAGTAACAAAATGGTAACACCGGTGAAGACTGTTTTTTTCATTGTGAAAAGTATTTTGTATTCGAACTCTTTAAAAATATTTATTGGTTGGTTCTTTGAGTATTTCAAATGAACAAATAATTAGTACTTTTGTTTAAAACTATTAAAAAGAACCAAAACTTATTTTATTTCTCTGGTTTTATTTTTGCTTTTGGATGGCTTTTAAGCATTTTTTCCAATGTTGCAACTTTATCAGGATTTTCAACAGCCCAGTTTCGGGTTTCGTGTGGGTCGCTAATATAATCATACAATTCATATAAAACCTCTTTATCCGTATCTTTGGTATGTGTCCAACGTACCATTCGATATTGACTTGTTCGTATAGCCTCTCCCAAGTAACCTTGCTTGATATAGGCATGATAGGCATGGTCCCTTACTCGTTCTTCGCCATTCCTGAGTACGGGCACAAGGCTGGCCCCATCGATGGGTTGAGGCCCTTCAGGTCTATCCAACCCCGCTAATTCGGCCAGGGTGGGGTAAATATCAACGGTTTCTGCTAGCTGCTCAGATTTTGCACCTTTTTTAGCTACTCCGGGAGCCACAAATACAATCGGTATTCTTGTGGCCTGTTCAAAATTAGTATGTTTAGTCCATGTCCCATGATCTCCCAAATGCCAACCGTGATCTCCCCAAAGTACAACTATGGTATTTTCATCCAATCCCAAACGTTCCAGCTCATCAATCACCCTTCCCAGTTGGGCATCCATGTAACTCATACTGGCATAGTAACCGTGGATCAGTTTTCGTTTTAAATCTTCATCATAAAGTCCGTTCTCATCCTCAGGCACCGGAAAAAACTGGGTAATTTCCCCTTTACGCTTTAAAGCGCATGACGGTGCATCTTTGGGATGTGCCTCGTTAACGGGCATTGGAAGTGCCTCCGGATTGTATAAATCCCAATATTTTTTAGGGGCACAAAATGGCAGATGCGGACGTGCAAATCCAACGGCCATAAAAAACGGTTGATCGGGTTGTTTCACCAATTGCCTTAAACGATAAATAGCATGCGATGCCACGCGTCCATCAGCATAAGCGTCATCTAACACATCAGGACTTTCCCATGCTGCACCTCTTGGCATTTCCTTATTTTTTGGCAAGCCCTTTATATACTTTCTGGAATTCTGAAAAAAAGCTTCTTCCCGGGTTAGCTGCCCATTGGTACTCTCAGGAAGGAGATATTCAATAACCTTTTCTTTATGGTGGGGTATGCTCCATGAGGCTTCATCATTCATATTTCCGTGTCCGATATGGTAGACTTTACCCATGGACTCCACATGATAGCCCGAATTCTTAAAATACTGTGGAAGCGTAACTGCATCCGGATAAACATCACGGAATTCTTTTCCAAAATGATAAAACCCCGTACTGGTTGATCTCGCTCCCAGCATTAAATTATAACGCGAAGCCATACAAACGGCCTGATTGCAATAGGCATTGGTAAAGGTCATACCCCTATCTGCCAATCGGTCTATATTCGGACTTTTAGCAACGGGATCTCCATAAACGCCAAGGGTTGGTTTTAAGTCATCAACCAAAAGTAATAGCACATTAGGCTTTTGGTTCTGTGAACATAAATTACCCACCAAACAAATTGCAATTATCAATAATGTAAATACTCTGGCCTTCTTTTGATTTAGTTCAATTTTCATTATTGTATTCTATTTTTTATTTTTTAATTCTTCAATTCTTATTCTGTCTGGTTTTGGTTCCGATAAGGGGTATGGCGTCTTAAAAACAGTTTCTCGATCGCCTTGCTTAAGCATCCATTCGGTAAGCATTTTTTTCATATTGTTAATTTCAGTTTGAAAACGCTTATCGTCAATTAGGTTTCGCTGCTCATTTGGATCATTTTTTAAGTCGTAAAATTCTTCAGCCGGCCGCTGATAGTACTTAGAAATGATGCCTACTGCTTGCTTATCCGATTTGGCAGCCTCATCCCAAGAATCCCAATAAGCTCCTGCCCCATCTTTCCGTAATAAATCTGAATGATTGGTATGATAGTAATCTGGCAACAGGTTTTTTATATACTTGTAGCGTTTTGTACGGACACTTCGGATGGGATATACATTAAATACACCATCCCCGCTATGTGTCGTAAAAATCTCATTTCTAAATGCGTCACTTTTACCTATGAGCGCTTTTGAAAAGGATTCTCCGTCTAATAAGCCCGGAATTTCAGAATTGGTTAAATCAAGTAAAGTAGGAAGTATATCGATCCAGCTAACCATAGCTTTGGTTCGTTTTCCCTCCGGGATTTTCCCTTTCCATTTTACCACTAAGGGTGTTCGGATGCCATCATCATACAAGTTCCATTTCCCAAAAGGCCATTGTCCACCGTGGTCACTCGTTATTAAAGTGATGGTGTTTTCTCCCAAAATTTCTTCCAGAAATGTGAGGTTCTTGCCCATAGTTTCGTCAAAACCAGTTATATCGGAATAATAACGGGCGCGATGTTCTCTTGTTTCCTTAGTGTCTATAAAATAATCTGGGAGGTCTACTTTATCAGGATTGTAAATATTTTCATTGGTCCAGGCCACATGAGGCCTGCGATCACCAATCATGACACAAACAGGTCCATCTACATTAGTTTCAGCAAAAAACTCCTTAACATTTTTATCCAGGTTAACGGGTTGTTTATTGTAGAAATCCCAACCGCATTGGTTATTCATTTTTCCATGGGCCACCTTTCCGAAAGCGTATATTTTATAACCATTTTTTTGGAGTGGCCTGGTCAGCACTTCGATGTTTGGTTTCGGATAGGTATGATTTGCTTCGGCCCCGTTTCTGGCGGGCATTAATCCAGTTAACAGGGCTGCACGACTGGGGGCGCATGCAGGTGAAGCTATAAAAGCATTATCGAATACCATACCGTCCCTTGCCAATTGATCAAGGTTAGGCGTTTTTACCACTTTGGTTCCATTAAAACCTACGTCTTTCCATCCTAGATCATCGGCTAGATAGATTATAATGTTAGGGGGATTTTGCTCCTGGGTATAGCCAAATAAAAACAGCAACAACAAAGAAATAGTTATAAACCTTCTCATGTTTTTATCCACTTTAATTGTTTCACCTTCAATTTAAAATTATTGTTTCATTCCTGTTACATACAAGTTTACCATCTACAACTTCAAGTTCAGCCATCTGTAAAACACTTTTACGATTTTCTAAGGGCTGCTCGAAAATGCGTTGTTTAGTCCCCCCTTTTGCCTTTTCCAAATCGTAACGGCGCCATGGCTCAACATGATAAAAAATAAAAGCACGGTCGTCTTTTACTGCCACACTGCAATGACGGGCCATTGAAGAATCGAGGTTTCTCGTACCGCCCTCTTTTAAAATTGTTCCCTGGAATTTCCAGTTTTCAGAGTCCTCAGAGCTATACACAAAAAACCCATCGTGAGGATCGGTTATCAACCAATACTTATTTTTCCATTGAAAAATATATGGTGCTTCCTCGAAATTTGAACCCGTTGCTTCCGCATTAAAAACGTCGCTTTTCGAGAAGCCTAGTTTTTGCCACGTGGTGAAATCGTTCGTTGACAAATGGTATAGCTCATTCTTTTTGGCCGACAATTCTTTTCCTTTAAACCAAACATGAAACCCGTCATTATTTTTGTAAACCGTGGCATCAATGGTATTTAAATTATCGCTGTGTAAGGCTCCTACTTTTTGCCAACCGTTAATTGGGTTGGTTAAAGGTGTTTTATAATGAATAATCCAACCCTGACCGCCCCAGGCTCCTTTTTCAGGGACGGTATCCGGTTTCCAAGTAACAAACATGTGTAGGGTATCATGTGCCGAAATTATCGCTGGTGCCCAGTAGGTTGAGGTAGCGTCCTTTTTACCTCCAGCGCCATTAAATTTACAGTAACCTTTAAATTCCCAGTTGATCATATCTTTTGAAGTTGCCACTCCAATTGGGGTTTGCAACCAAGTATTTTCTAACATGGATCGGCGGGAGGTATAATAGATATACCATAACTCCTCATGCTCGTTCCAGACTATTTCCGGGTCGCAGGAGCCATGGTAATTTGGGTCAATAAAGAGTGGTGCGGGAATAGCATTCTCCATTCTCCCCTCATTTTTACAGGACACAAACAGTAATAATATCGGTATTAAAAATATGTACTTCATGCTGCTTTCTTAGATCTTAACATACCTATTTGCAATTACAAATCCCGGCAATATTTTTTCAATTGAAATCAAGTCTTTTTTACAATTCAAATTTTTGCGCTTCATCCGGCCCCGGTGTTCCATAAGCCGGATCTTTGGCACGTATAATTAATTCTCCGCTATCCGTAGTATAAACGTCCAGCGGTACAATCGTGGTTCCTCGTTGGTTGATGGAGGCTGCCGTGAATATCAAATTTTTGGTTTCAATGCCTTCTGCTTCAAACGGAGGAACGTTGGCATTGTAAAATGCTGTACACCACCATTTTCCATCTTTGTTTTTAAATGGTGTTCCGTGCCCAAGGAAACGGCCGACAAACTTGCGTTCGCCGTATGGTCCTGTAATTTTATCGGCTACGGCATAGTACAAGTTATAAGTCCCTCGTCTACCAATTCCGGTAGACCACCCGGTTCCAAACAATACATATTTTCCATTAATTTTCTTAATAAGACATCCCTCG
This sequence comes from Seonamhaeicola sp., assembly GCF_028281565.1. Classification (GTDB taxonomy): domain Bacteria; phylum Bacteroidota; class Bacteroidia; order Flavobacteriales; family Flavobacteriaceae; genus Seonamhaeicola. Next base: position 274,775 of record NZ_JANQJQ010000043.1, on the reverse strand, counting down.
TGTCCCATTCTTTTCATTTGTCCGCTTGGGCCAATTTTTATAGGCTTACCTTCAAAACCTGAAAAACCTGATTTTAGCCTGGCAATTTGAGTAGCTCCCCAAACCAACCACCAGCTTCCGTCATAGTCTTTAAACAACGAAGGGTCGTGCTTGTGTCCCAGATTTTCTCCCATAGGGTTCTCCCAAGGTCCGACAGGTTCTAAACCATTTGAAAGTGATAGATTTGATGCACGAACGGGAGTGGGGCTTGTATGTGTTATAGCCCAACGGTCTCCCAACCAGTGTAACTCCGGTGCCCATAAACGCCATTGCCGTTCTTCAACTTCAGCAAAACGTTCCGGTTTTATGTCGTCCCAAATGCCATCTTTTAAGCTATAGGCATTTTCAACCGGCTCCCAATCAATTAAGTCCTTACTCTTCCAAACATACGCTTTCCAGCCTACGCATGAAATATTGTTTAACCCGATATTATAGGGATCCGTCCTGACCAGTTCTTTTTCATTTAATGGTGTTGTACCGGTTAAGTAAAAATCACCGTCAGGGCCAATATTTATAAAGGGGTCCCGAATCCATCCGGTCTTTATAAATAAAGCTTTGTCATGGGACTTAAGCCCCATCTCAATGGTTTCACGGCTATCCACTTCTGCTACCTCAGGTACTTTAGACAAAGTAGTATATGGAACTGCGGTTAACTTTTTAATTAAACGTGTTTCTTCTTTATCATAGGGCGTCCCGTCTTTTCTAAAGACATCATGAAACCAAGGTTCGGGTTCTGCTATGAACTTTTCTTTCCACGATTTCCACGGATAAATGGTTTGGGACTTGCCATCAAACAGTCCCCAATTATAAGCTGCCACCCTGTTTTTATGGAACATTGGTAATATCCCCTGAAAAGTGGAACCGGCAGAACGTGCCATATATTCGGTACACATTATAGGACGATTGTATCTTTTCAATCCCTCAACCATTCTCTCAGTTTCTTCAGGTCCCTGATAACTATGAAACGAAATAATATCTGAATTTTCCAGACTGAATTTTTCAATGGCATCGGGCTCCTCCAGCCAGGTTGCTTTACCCCAAACTCCTACCGTTAGTGGTTGTGACGGCCCAATTTCACGTGCCCAGACAAAAGATTTTTTCAATAATTCCAGAGCACGATCTAGCTTTTCCTTTCGTGGTAAATCCGGTGCTTTACTTCCGCCACCAAAATTTCCGCCATTAGCATTGTCGGGTTCATTAAACATATCCCAAATCAGAATTCGCTCATCATTTTTGTAACGTGAAATTACCGACTGAACATATGTCTTTAATTCATCCTGTTTTGCTGAATCTTCCAAAATTTCACGTCCTGGGGATTGCACCCAACCTGAATTATGAACTCTTGGTGTTGGCTCCGGTTGCTTACCCACTTTGGGATAGGGATTCCAAACCCCATCAAAGAAAACTATCATTGGTTTTATACCATGTTTATCGGCTATTTCGAGAAATCTATCTACTCTGGTCAAGAAACCTTCTTTATCCTGTTTCCAGGCTAAATCGTGTAAAAACACACGCATGGTGTTCATGCCAATTTCTGAGGCATGACGCAGTTCAAAATCTATTTGTTGAGGATCAAAAGTCTCTTCCTGCCACATTTCCAGTTGATTGATTGCCGAAGCAGGCACATAGTTCCCTCCCGCAAGGAAGGGATACTGATCGTACCAATCATTCGCCTGTTCTATTGTCCATTGGCTAGCTGAGGATGGGTTTTCAGTTATAGATTTTTGACTTTTACCATTTTTACAGGCCACTAATCCATATAAAAAGAGCAAAATTATAAAGCCACTTGATACTTTTCTTTTATTCATGTTATCCTTTAATTTTTTCTATTTCTTTTTTCCTCTTGAATTTGGGCATGTATTGAAAGGCCTCCAATTCTGTTTGTTGCCCTTTATCTCCACATGCTGCCATCCATTTTAGAAGTTCCTTCCTAAGTTTCTTTTTTATGGATTCAAACTCTGGTTTGCCTGCTAAATTGGACATGCACCATTTATCGTTTTTAACATCGTACAGTTCTTCTTCGGGACGGAAAGCGTATTTATGAATCAATGCCCTGGCCCGTTCATCCGTTTCTGCCCTGGCTTCCCATGATCTATACCATGCTGTAGCTTTGTCTTTCTTGTTATTTACTGTATTCTTAAATTTAACTTCCGGAGTAAGATTCCAGATATAGCGATAATTCTCATCAACCACCGCCCTTATTCCATAATAATCTGACCCAGAAAATATACCACGTGTAGTTTGCAGGCTGAACGAATACGGTTTCACTTCTTCCTTTTCATTTTTAAAAATCGGAAGTAAACTTTCTCCATCCAACTTTTCAGGAATTTTTCCACCGGCTACATCGATAAAAGTTGGTAATAAATCGCAGTATTCAACAATGGCACTGGATTCTGTCCCTTGCTGAATGACTCCGGGCATACGAGCTATAAGAGCCGACTTCACACCAGCTTCATATAATGTCCATTTTGCAAAAGGAAAATTATTACCCTGCTCACTGGCAAAAACCACCAGGGTATTTTCTGAAAAACCATATTTATCCAATAAATCCATGACTTCTCCAACCTGACCATCCAAATAATTTATTTCAGCCAAATACCTGCAGTAGGCCTTGCGGGTTTCTTTGGTGTCTACATAATGTGGCGGCAGTGTGATTTCATCCGGGTTAAACAAAGAGGCATCGCCTTTATCCCAAGGTGTATGGGGTTCATTAGAGGTAAGCACCAATGCAAATGGTTGCTTGTTTTCCTTTACCTCTTTCAAAAAGGCCTCCACCAGTTCAAAATCCGGGTTCCTATCATTCCCTAAATACTCAAACGGAAATACTTTTTTGGGACCTATATGTGTTTTACCTGAAAGCGCTACCCTGTAGCCCAATGGTTTTAAATATTGAACTATACTTTCGGTTCCCGGGTTTGCATTGGTGTGGTTGGGATACGCCTCTGTTTTTACCGGATATATACCCGTAAAAATATTATGCCTTGTTGGTGAACACATGGGAGCAGCTTGATAACAACGCTCAAATTGCATGCCTTCAGACGCCAATTTGTCTATGTTGGGTGTTTTAGAATCTTTACTTCCATAGCATCCAATATCCCAATGGGTACAGTCATCTGCAAGTATAAAAACTATGTTTGGACGCAGGTTCGAGTTTAAAGGTTTTTGTCCCAAAGTGCAGCCTGTTATAAAAATTGCTAAGATTATTGTAAAAATATTATTCTCCTTCATTATTATTTCTTCAAGATCTTCATTCCAAAACCTGGTGCATCGGAAACTTTAATTTTACCATTTATCATGGGATAATTACCATAATCAATATCTTCGGATAGGCAGGTTACTCCTTCAACCGTGCAAACATTTCCTAATCCTGCAGCAATTTGAGCGGTGTAATTGGTTTTCAAGCGATTGCCCCATGCATGAGGACTTGAAAGCATCTTTATTCTTTTGAGTTCAGGCATTAGTTTTAGCCATTTTGAAAAACCATAACCATAGGTATCGGGTAGGAACACATCCATCAATTGTTGCTTACCCAGCCCTAAGCAGACCTCAAAATCCGGACGGGATTCTCCATCTGCATAAAATGTGTTTTCAAAACCATTTTGCAGCATCCACTGTTTCAGTTTTTTACCGGCTTCGACTTCCTCCCTGAATGGTTCTTCAACCCAATATAAAGGCATATCTCCAATACCTTCAAGAAATTTAATGGTGCCATCCAGTGTATACATATCATTGGAATCGACCAGTACTTCTACTCCCTTGTCTTTAAAGGAATGGTAAATAAGTTTTACTACTTCAATATCCTTAGCAAGACCTTTATCGTGTTCATACCATCTTCCGCTACGACCTATTTTAACCTTTAATTGTTGGTAACCATAATCGACATCCCACTGGCAATTCTCCAAGATAGCATCAATTCCCTTTGTTTCGTTTCCGGGATTGAGTTCATCCAGATAAATCATACCGCTGTAAATAGGTGTTTCATTAGTTCCATTACCTCCAATAAGTTTATAAACAGGCTGGTTTAGAATCACCCCCATTAAATCGTGCAAAGCAAAATCAACACGGTTATCAAGTCCGTCAACAATTCCTATCTCAGGCAAAATTAAATCAGTAACTTTTTTGTTTTTTAGAAGCGGGAACAGGTCGGTGGCCTTGGGATGAGAAAGCCCCCACCCAATTGCTCCCTTGTTAGTATACAAGCGAAGTGCGGTAGATTTTTTTTGCTGCCCGTGAAAATCTATTCTACCGTTTTTGCCTACAAATCGAGGCCAATGGAAATTTAGCTCAACCAACTCACATTTGTCAATTATATGTTTATCAAGTTCCTGAATTTGTTTCGAGCGTGTATCAGAACGCGCCCACAAACCAGGTAAAACTGTCATTCCTGCGAATGCGGCCCCAGTTATTTTCACAAAGTGGTCTCTTTTCATTATTGACTTATTATTGCTTTTAGTTGATAGATTTCACTCTCGCATTCCATATAAATGTTGCTCTTCTATTGTAGACTATTTCACCCATGTTGATTAAGGGATATACTGTTAATCTAACAACCCTGCATTTTTATGAATTTCATAAAGCCTATCCGGTGAAATTTTCATTACTTTTCTATCATAGGTAATCAAACCATTAATTTCGCCCTCAACATCTGTTGTTTGGGTATAAACGCCTGCACTGATCCCTTTTTTCTTCAGTTCTCCCAGAATATTGCAACTCTTTATGTAACGCTCTATATATTCTTCTTTCGTTTTTGGTAAGCCGCCATAACCCCAATTTCTTTTATTGACGTCCCACAGGTGGTTTTTGACCGCCCATCCATGGCCACCAAACTCGCCCACAACCTTTACATAATCGTTATAAAGTGGCACGTCTAGTGGAAAATCGGGATGTGGATATTTGTGTTGATCGGCTATATCGCCTACCTCAAAGAAATTACCTCCACTGGCAATATTGAGCAAGCGCGATGGGTCATAGGATTGCACCCAATTGCCAATTTTCACACTTCGGTGCTGCCCCCAACGTTCATTAAAAGTCGTCCATATTACTACTGAAGGATGATTATAAAGCAAGTCGATCATTGTTTTCAACTCATCCATATATTGATTGTGTGCCCAATCCGGCCAATCCGCTTCAACAAGATCAGCTTCTTCTTGCCACCAATTTTTATTTTTAGGTTTATAGTTGTTAGAAAGTGTTTCCAGTCGCTTCCATTTAGGCCATTCCCTACCTCCTGCCCCTCCAGAGGTTTGGTCTTGCCAAATAAGAAATCCCATACGGTCGGCATGATAATAATAGCGACGAATTTCAGCCTTTTTATGTTTTCGAATCATATTAAAGCCTGCCTTTTTCAAGAAATCCATTTCCCAAACAATGGCTTCATCTGCCGGAGGCAATAGAAAACTTTCAGGCCACCATCCCTGGTCAAGCGGACCCAGGTGGAAGATTTTTTCTCCGTTTAAGGTAAACTGCCAATTGCCAGCCGCATCATACGCTTTGCCTACGGTTCTAAATCCGGCGTATGAACTTACTTTGTCCAAAACTTTTCCTGCTTCCCCAATAAGCTCAATTTTAAGGTCATATAGCACCGGATTTGCCGGCGACCAGAGTTTGACATTTTTTACGCTTAACTGAACATAGTCACTGTTACCTCTTTTTACAGCAACAACTTTATCATTTTCCAACACGGTTACTTTTAATTGGGTTTCCTGACCTACCCCTTCAATTTTAGCTTCAGCTTTTAATTTGCCGTACATATCGGCCAGGATCTTCACGGATTCTATATATGTTTCCGGAACACTTTCCATCCAAACTGTTGCCCAGATGCCAGAAGATGGCGTATACCAAATCCCGCCATTTTTTCTTTTCTGTTTACCACGAAGTTGATAAAGGTCCGGATCATCGGTCCCATCAATAACACGTAGCTTAACTTCATTTTTTCCGTCTTTAACAAGGTCCGTAACATCGAATGAAAAAGGAAGATTGCCACCAATGTGAGAACCCACTAACTGCCCGTTGACCCATACCATGCATTTATAATCAACACCTTCAAAATTGAGTAGTTGACGTTCATGGTCTTTAGGTGTCAATTGAAATGTACGGCGATACCATATGACCTCGTTGGAATCAATCCGACGGCCAACGCCAGACAATGGCGTTTCCAAGGCAAAAGGCACAAGAATATTTTGCTCCCATTGTTCCGGTTTTGCTGCCCGGTTAGAAGTAATTGCATATTCCCAAAGTCCGTTCAAGTTTTTCCATTGTTGACGTACCATCTGTGGTCTGGGATATTCTTGCCAAACATTTTCAGGTGTGACTTTTTCGGCCCAAGTAGTCATTATTTTATCACCGACTGGTTTCCAGCTTTGTGCTGAAACCGTCATGCCAATACCTATTAGCAGAACGGATAGTTTTATTCTTATTGATTTCAATTGCTTATATTTTATTTAGTAAAAGTATACTGTTTAATTAAGTTTGTTTAGTATTTCTGTTCATGATTATAGCATTTCTGTTCAGAAACAAAAAATTATTCTTTCCCATATAATTTGATGACCGCTTGTGACTCCTTTCCGGAGTTTTCCATCCAGAAAGAAATTGTTACCCGCCGTTTATCAGAGTTAAACCAAGCTTCAGGCACCTATTTTTCAAAGTCAAACTTCTTACCTGAGCCTATTTTATCGCATTTAATTGAATGATTTGCTTTTGCACTTGAAGTCCAGCTTAGCCAATCGAAGGTTCCGTAGTCAAAAAGAAAACAACTACAAATAGGATACAAAACCCAAACGGAATAGTGATATCCTTTGTATTCTTCTTCATCTTTTGACCTCCCATATGATGCCTGTTTTATTCAAGGGTCACTTTTGAATATGTGACCCTTGAAATAACTAAAACAAACAACTATTAAACTAAAGCTATTGAATTTTGAATCCTGCTGGGTGGTGTATCATTATACTCGTATTGATTGCATTTGAAGGAATCGGAGCAAAATAATTAATCTTTAGACTAATTATATTCAAGCGGCCACTCTCTAACATCAGCTTTTTTTGCCCAATTAAAATAGGCGTCTTTTAACTCCGAAACTAATTCGGGTTTTTCTTCAATTAGATTATTAAGCTCGGTAGGGTCTTCTTTGAGATTATAGAGTTCCCAAGGCTTTTGACTTACTGCTACCAGTTTCCAATCGCCTTTTCTTACTGCTCTATTACCTATATGTTCCCAAAAGATATAATCATGTTCTTCTACTCGATTTCCCTCAAACAAAGGTGTTAATGTTATTCCTTCCTTTGGTATAATTTTATTACCATTAAACGTTTCCGGATAAGTAGCTTCTCCCAAGTCCTGAAGTGTTGCCATAATATCCACAATATGTCCGCGATAGTCGTTTATTTGGCCTTCCTTAATTTTATTGGGCCAATGTGCTATAAAGGGTGTTGCCGTTCCTCCCTGGTGCACGTAACGCTTGTATAGCCTGAAAGGTACATTACTAACATTTGCCCAAGCTTGCCCCTGGCTTACAGACCAACCACTTTCTTCTTTCCATTCATTATAATTGGCCATTTTATTTTCTTCCCATTTTAAACCAAACATGCCTCTTTCAGCTGAGCATCCGTTATCTGACAAAAAGATAATTAGCGTATTATCGTATTTTCCAATCTCCTTTAAATGTTGTATCAAACGTCCAATATTTTGATCCATTCTGTCAATTTGGGCCGCATACATTGCTCTTCTAAAATCCAGGTTTTCTTTATCTATTTGAGGTAACGAATCCCAATTAACGTTATCTGGTGGAGATAACACTGCATTTTGTGGAATCACACCCAACTTTTTCATACGCACGTGTTTTTCTTCTCTCAGTTTGTCCCAACCTTCCATATATTTACCCCTGTATTTCGCTATATCCTCATCAGGAGCCTCTAAAGGAAAGTGTGGCGCATTGTAAGCCATGTATAAGAAAAAAGGTTTATTATCTTTCCCATTTTTCACTTCTTCATTCAAAAAATGAATACCATAATCGGTAAACACATCGGTAGTATACCAATCTTGCTCTGGATGCAAATCATTCTTGGGATCCGCAGTAGCCGGAATATGAAGTTTACCATCTAAATACACATCACAGCCTTCCAATACTTTCCAATAGCTATCTATATGAATATTTATACCATAAAATCTATCAAAACCCCTGCTTGTAGGCCATTGCGCTTCTTCTTTATGCCCTACGTGCCATTTTCCGGACATCATGGTTTTATAGCCTGCTTCTTTCAGGACCTCCGCCAATGTAACCGTTGTATTGTTCAAATACCCTTGGTAACCTCCTCCAAGATTTTTGCCATATACCATATTGCCTATGCCTGCCTGGTGGGCATAAACCCCTGTTAATAAACTAGCTCTAGTTGGACAGCACCTTCCTGAGTTATAAAAATTAGTAAGGCGAAGACCTCCGTAAGCTAAACTATCCAGGTTTGGTGTGTTAATCTCTCCACCGTAACTTCCTAAATCCGAGTACCCTAAATCATCTGCAAGAATTAAAACGATGTTTGGCCTTTCATCTTCCTGTTTGGGCGTTTGCTTTTGGCTATTGTTACAACCGAAAAAGAAAATGGTAAATAAAACAAAATGGTAAAAACTTTTCATCAATTATTTCAATTATATTTTTTGTGAATATCAACCTCCGGAAATTGAGATATTCTTAGCGTTGTGCAACCATAGGGTATCAATTCTATTTTAACCTCCTTTGTCCCCAATTCTCGATGTGGCCATGGTGATTCCGGTAATTTTCCAGTATTACCATTATATTCTTTCCAGTATGGGATCAACTTGGCTTTAGTATAAATTGAAATTGGCGCATTTTCTAAATTCCAAGGCATATCGGCAAGTTTACCTTGCTTTATTTCTACTTTAAAATCATTCTGTTGCAATGTTCTTTTTGGAATACCATAATTCCAAGCTGATTTTGGATACACTTCATAAAAAGTATCTTTCCATTCATCCTTTTTTATTTCTGCCCATTCTTCTTCTATTTTTAAGGCAAATAAAAGTGGGCCCCGCTCAACGGCAATTGAACGTTCGTACCAGCGGGATATTCTAATTTTCATGGGAAATTGCAAACTCACTTTATCACCTTTTTTCCAGGTTCTTTTTATAGTTACAATTTGATTATCAATTTCAAAATTTACAATTTCTCCATTTACCAAAATTTTTGGGCTTGAACACCATTCCGGGATTCTGAATTCAAAATCGAAAGCCACTTTTCTCCTGGGTTTAATAGTGAACTCTACAACGTCATCAAACGGATAGTTGGTATCCTCCTCAATTTCTACCTTAACCCCATTGGCAACAGTTATGGTTGCACTGGAGGGTGCGTAAACCAAAGCAGCTATACCATTGTTAGCCGTAGCATAAAACAAATTCTGAACTAATTTGGGCCATCCCTGATGCATATTGGACACACAACATGGATAACCGGTAGTAGTTCCAAATAATGTGCTACTTCCATGATATTCACAATCAAAATTACGATACTCATGTGTAACTTTTATTTGATTAGGTTGTTGAAAATATTGCTTGCGCATGAATGCATCATCATGTTGTGTTGGCAATACATTATATGCTATTTTCTCCAAATAATCTGCATAATACGTATCACCCGTAATAGGTAACATACTTTCAAAAGAATACATGATCTCAACTGCTGAACAAAACTCAGAACCCTGGGTTGGATCATTGCCATGCAAAGCTTCATCCCCACCATACATGCCATTGGCAAACCCATGACCTGCTTTCAAGGCTTCCAGCCCATTAATGGGAGCATTTAAATGAATTGAATCTTTACTTTGCTGATAGTAAATTACGGGCTCCTTCAGGCCCTGGGCCACATTCACGCAATGTAATTGCGCATAAGGATTTGACTGAACCAACATATCGCCCGAAAAAACCTTTGTCCAATTATAAGTTTGTTGATGGATTAGTTCTCCCAATTCCAATAAATATTTTTCCCTGGTGATGTTATATAGCCAATACACAATTTGGAGATTGTCGCCTCCTCTACGTCCGGCCCAATAGGTATATTTGTCTAACGGCGTATTTGGCAATTCTCTTAGTTGGTATTTAAAATAGTTGTCCATTAAGGTTAAAACCCTTTTATCCCCGGTGGCCATATAATATTGCTGCAATACTTTTAACATGACCATTTTGGGCCACCAATCTTCGCTTAGTGATTGTTGTGTTCCTTTTATTTTTGGAGTTCCTTCCGAGTTTGGAATAGGGCCAAAATATCCATTTTCCCGTTGGTTTTCAATGCTCCAATTTACCCATTTCTCTACTTTGGCAATAAGTCTTTCATCTTCCAATAAATAAGCTAAAGGTGTTAGACCATCTACCCAATAAGGCCCTCTTTCCCAGCTATCTCCCGTACCTCCAAGCCATCCGTTATTGTCGCCGGCTACTACTTCATAAACATCATCTAAACTGCCGGTTAAACCATCTCGTTGTATCTCTAACATATTTTGCAACCAACCTTTGGCTTTTATGTTGTCCAAAGGCAATGCAGTATAAGGTTGGGCCACAAGGGGTTCTTGATTGGTTATATAGTGACTATTTCTCTGTGAATAAGCTAATGTTAGACAAAACAGAAACAATAAAAATACTGGTAAACTAGCTCTTTTCATTTTTTATGCTTCTTTGATTATTACATTACCTCCCATTCATAAAGCCCAGCCTGAGGACTACCCTGGGTTATTTCCAAACGTAATGCTGATGTTGTGATTCTTTTAAAGCTAATCGTGCTTGGCTTACCATCCGGATTTATAGGATAATTTCGAACTCTGATCTCTTTCCATTTATTCCCCTTTTTATAGTGCAGTTTATAAGATAGTGGTAGTTTAGTTCCAACTTCTTCATTTTTCCAATATACGGTACTTTCTGAAATTGTTGTTGGTTCATCAAAATTCATATCGATCCACTCTGTTGAGTTCTTTAATGGCCAAAAATTAAAATGAGGCACTTCAATAGAGGGCGAGGCTGTTGGTTTGTAAGAGTCATTCACAAGGTACAGTCCTCCTGCTCTCATTTGCTTGGACGTTGTTAAGGTAGCTTGATTTCCCTTTGTTGGTACCGGCTCCGGAAAAACAGCACTTTCTTTGTTCGGGATCCAAACTTGCATTTCACTACCTCCTCTGTTTGCCCAGGCATAGTAAGGTATAGCCTTAAAATCTATAACTTCTCTATGTAGAGTTCCCGAAGTGTTTTTCTTTATATATGTTGCTTTTCCGTTCACGGTAATTACCCCATCAAATAAATCCTTTTCATACTTAAGGCTAAACTTTTGGTCTTCATCAATCATTATATTATTTGCTACCTCACTTCCTAAATCCTTTCCCTCTACACAATAAACCAACGGTCCTAACTGAATGGCCACCCTTCCTTCGTTTTCCAGAATTTTTTTATGTGATTCCACTATACGCAACTCATAAGGAAATTGGACTTCTACCTGATCATTAGTTTGCCACACTCTACTAACCACAGCATAGCCTCTATCTACCTTATAATCAACATTTTCACCATTAACTTTGATTTTTGTCTTTTCTTCTAAAGGTTTCTTAAATGCATACAAGTCTGAAGGAACCGGCCGTTCCGATGCCCAACCCGGTATCCTTATTTTTAAGGAAAAGTCTTTGCTTTCTTCCGTTTTCACATTCAATTTAACATTACCAGACCATGGCAACCCACTAATTTGAGAAACTTCCACATTGGTTTCCCCCAGCATTATATTGGTTTTGCTTGAAACAAATAAATTCACGTATATACCACCTTTGTCGTGGGCATAAATATATCCGGGAACATCTGGTAAGAAACGGGAAATATTTGACGGACAGCAAGATGTATTGAACCATTGGCTTCGTTGAGTTTTCCCTCTTGATTCCAACCTGTTTGGGTAAAAGAACTCATCTCCACTAAGTGACACCCCCGAAAGTACATTGTTATACATAGACCTTTCAAGCACATCTGCATACTTAGCATCTCCATGTGTCAAGAATAATCTCTGATTCCAAAACACATTAGCAATTGCTGCGCATGTTTCATTATAGGCTCTTAAATTTGGCAACTCATAATGATCACCAAAACCTTCATGACCTCCAGCCGCTCCAATACCTCCTATAATGTACAATTTGGTATCTACAATGTCATGCCATAGTTTATCCATAGCTTCAACATAAGCCTTATCATCTGTAAGGGCAGCCATATCTGCCATGCCGGCATACATATAAACCGCTCTTACAGAATGCCCTACAGCTTTGTCCTGGTCAACAACCTTTTTGTGTGTTTGATTGTATGTCCCTAACCCCGGTTTTTCTCCCCTCTTATCCAGAAAGAATTTGGCCAGATCCAGATAACGCTTTTCACCGGTTACTTCATAGAGCTTTACCAATCCAACTTCAATTTCCTGATGCCCCGGAACCTCTTCCAGTTTTCCCCAACCAAAAACCTTATCGACCAAATCAGCATTTTTTATGGCTATATCCAAAAACGTACGCTTTCCCGTTGCCCTATAGTGCGCCACGGCAGCCTCGTACATGTGCCCTACATTGTACAACTCATGAGAACCGTCTTTTTCAACCCCAACCCATCTTGGCAATTTAGCATCTCTATGTTCATCGGAAACCCCTAAAATGGTTTTTACTGTAAACAAATATCCGTCCTCTTCCTGGGCAGCACCTACATAACTAATTAAGGTGTCTAAATATTTTTCTAATTCCGAATCCGGGTGTTGACTTAAGGAGTAAGCAGCCCCTTCCATAACTTTATATACATCGGAGTCATCATACCCCCGCCTGGTATTGAAAGTTCCTTCTTCCAAACCTCCGGCTACTTTAAAATTCTTGATACGCCCGGTCTCTTCACTTCTCTCAAATGCTATCGGGATGGTAACCTCTCTATTAGTTTCCATTCTTTCTTTCCAAAAACGGTCTGTAACTTCTACTTCTGTAAACGGTATGGGTTTTATTGGATAAAAGGATTCTTTTACCTGGGAATAACTTCTTCCTAAACTTACAATAAGTACAAGAAACAATAAGTTAACTTTTGAAAGTGCAAATCTTCTCTTCATAATAAATTTATTATTTAACTAGTCAAAATTCTCTCGTTTAAATCTAAATTACAGAAATGTTCAGGTATTTTTCATTCGTTTTATTCTTTTGATTAAGATAGTATCAACATATAGTAATATTCTTTAATTAGTCATCTTTAATACACTTAGCAATAACAACATAAAAACTTTTCTTACATATATAAACTATATATAATACGGTCAGCCTTATACCGAAAAGACCTATTGACGATAAGCAAATCAGCACAATTAAATAACCCGTTCTATTTTTGCTTTCTTGTTTTCCCTTCTCTTACGATGTCTAAAAAATCCTGAAAATGCAATGGGTTTGACGCTATATCACCATTTGGCTGCAATTTCAATGTAAATTGACAAAATATAGGATTTATAAACCATGTTGGTGAATTAGGGGTCATTGTTTTAGGACAACTCTGTTGTAAAAGCGGATATGTTGCCAGAACAACACCATACTTTTTAAATTTATCGTAATAGATTTTTAAGTTATGCTGCGGGTACCACGCCTGTGTACCAAAAAAATCTTCCCATTCCTGCTGAGACACACCATTTGTATTTGTATGTGTAAAATACTCGTATACTTTAAGATTTGGGTCATAATTATATTTTTTCAAAAATGCTTTTCCAGATTTATTTGCTGCAATAAGGTTATTTAACTTGGTATTGTACAACCTAAATAAGGAAAACTCAGGAACAATGATAGGTTTATCGGGCATAATGTTCCTGACAAACTTAAAAGACTCATCTATTTGTGCTGTGTCAGATATATGCAAATGCACGGCAAGACCCGTAATTTCATCACTTTTTTGGGCAAACTCAATCATTTGTATTACCCCGGGAATTTGTTGTTCTGTTTTCATAAAAAGCCTTGGAAACGACCCTACATACATATCTGGCCTTTCTAAACCAGCTTTTTTAAAGTAAGGATCAACAACATGGGTCATTAATCGTTCAGTAAATCTAATCAGGGGAACAACTCCTTCTTCATTTTCATAAAGGTCTTCTTTAAGCGTTTCTAAATTTGGCTCATTACCTAATTTAAATACTTTAATGTACCTAGCAACCTTGGACAGCATTTTTTCGGCATACTTAAAGTACAATTTCTCTTCATCAGAGTTTGGATCTGGAATCCTTTTGTTTCTTTTTTTAAAATCCCAGCGGTAGCCAAAAGCTACTTTGTAACCATATTCTCCTGCTTCTATTACTTTTTTTAAAGCCGTGTCGTTTTCTATATTAAGTACCCCGTCTACATAATCCAAAATTCTTGGAGTAGTCCTAACCCACTCTACTTCGGCTTTTTCTAAATACCTGAAATCAATAATTTCAGCATTATGATTGAAATTTGCACCTATTTCCTGACTTAACCCAATACAGGAAAAAAAGAAAAGACAGGTGATTTTAATTACCTTTCTGTAATACATATTGTTATTTTATAAAACTAAAGAAGGGAACAAATTTACACTTGCCCCCTTCCTAAAAACTAAATCAACTATTCAACTAAAACTTATTTTAATATCCCGGGTTTTGCTCGAGATTAGGATTGGCATTTACTTCTCCTTCCGGTATAGGCCACAAAACATGATGTGATTGCGCATTACGTCCTCTGGCAACTGCATTGGAAATAAGTGTGCCATGTCTTTTTAAGTCTTCCCAACGTTTACCTTCAGCCACAAATTCCCAACCACGTTCTCGCAATATCAAGTCTCGCAATACCTCTTTACTGGTCGCCTCGGCAGTAGTTAAATCTCCTAAATTGGCCCTGTTTCTCACCATATTTATTAAATCTAAAGCTTCCTGGGTTGGCCCGTTTAACTCATTTAACGCTTCGGCTCTGGATAATAAAATATCAGCATACCTTATGGGGCTCATATCAACACCTGCATTATTAGCAACTTGAGCATTATCAAAAAACTTAAGACATCTACTGTTGTTTGCCTGAGATCTTAAATCAACAAAAGCCCCGGAAGCGTTGTAATAATTTTGAATGATGGCTTGTAATCTTGCATCATTAGGATCATAAGAATCAACAAAAGCATCTTGTAAACGATATTGTGTTGCCCAATTTGCCATACCCGGTACCCACTCGAATTCCGGAATATTATCAGCGCGTCTAAACCCGGGAGGAAATGCTCCATTTTGATATACACTATTATTGCCTCCAACATTAATTCTTGGAAGGCCTATAACAGATTCTTTATTGCCTTCATTTTCAATAAAAAACTGCGCTCTAAAATCCGGAAATAACTCATAATAGTTTAAAGCCATTAATTGTTGTGTAGCTGTTACTACTTTTGCCCACTGCTTGGTATTCAATAAAAACTTAGTTAAAATACCTAAAGCATGTCCTTTTGTTGCTCTACCATACTGAGACTCCTGTCCGGGATTTGGCAAATCTGAAACAACGGCATTTAACTCGGTCTCAATAAATGTTAGCATCTCCTCTTCTGAGGCTCTTGGCAAATTCGCTTCTTGAACACTTAAATCTCCCGTGGTACGTAATGGTACCGTTCCAAAATAATTATACAACCAATAATAGGATGCAGCCCTCAAATATCTCGCTTCTGCCGCAAGTAATGCCTTTGGTCCTGCTTCAATATTAGCACTTTCAATATTATCTAAAACTACATTACAATTTCTTATGGCTCTGTATCTTGGCAACCATAAACTACCGTTAATCCAACCAGTAGAAGGGTCCCATGTATATTCCATAAATAATTGTAGGGTACGATTCTCTCCACCACCGGTATTCCACCCCATATCAGTACTTACCTCAGACATGTTTATTAAATTCTTCCGGAAATTAAGATTATCCTCTCTGTATGCATTACCCAAAACGCCCTCCATTCCTTCAATAGTTTGCAATACATTACCAGCAGCGAATTGTGCAGGTGGCACCAAATCCAGTTCACTATTACAACCAGCAGATGTGATTAGCACTGCTGCTATTGTAAAAACAAATTTGATAAATTTTCTATTTCTCATTTTTTATATTTTATTTAAATTATAACTTCTCATTAAAATTCAAGATTAAGTCCGAATAAATACGTTCTGGCAAAAGGATAGCCATTATAATCTATCCTAATGTTATTATCTCCTTGCGCATTAGCTGCCGGGTCTACTCCCGAATAGTCTGTAATTGTCGCCAAATTTTGTCCTGTAACATACACCATCAGACTGTTAATTCCTTTAATTTTCTGCACGGGTACATTATAAGATAACCGAACCGACTGCAAACGTATAAAAGAAGCATCTTCTACGGTTCTTGTGTTTACCTCAGTTCCACCTTGCGCATTAACAAAAGAAGGATATTCATTTGTTGGGTTATTTGGTGTCCATCTGTTTAAATATGGCTCTGCTGCCTTATTTCTTCTAAAATTAATTGGGTAATACGAATCTACTACGTTATTGTTGAGGGTACTAACGCCTTCAACACCTTCGATGAATATACTCAATCCTAAATCTCCGTATTTAAAATTGTTAGTCCAACCCCAGTTATAATCAGGGAATGGTTTTCCAATAATGGTTCTATCATCTCCATTAATTATACCATCGTCGTTAACATCCCTAAATTTTAAATCACCCGGTTCATTAGCGTTAGATACTACTGAAAAATCATCTCCCGTTTGCCATACACCATCCACAATGTAACCGTAAAATGAATTTAGGGGGTCGCCAACTCTTGTAATAGTAGCGTTTGAAACAAACCCCAGACCTCCGCGAATAATCGATTCTGCTTCGCCGATGTCTAAAACATTATTATTTACCGTGGTGATGTTAAAATTGGTATCCCAACTAAACGTATCGTTGGCAATAATATTGGCGCTTACAGTAAACTCAAAACCATAATTTTCCATGCTACCAATATTCTCGGTTACCGTTGAAAAACCAGTATTTGATGGAACTGGCCTGGCAAGTAGCAAGTCTTCAGTTCTTCTATTATAATAATCCAGGGACCCTGTAATTTTGTTGTTCCAAAGTCCAAAATCTACACCTACATCCAACTGATTTGCAGCTTCCCATTTTAAAGCGGGATTGGGAATTCTTGATGGATTTAATGTAACAAACCTGTCATCGTCAAATTGAACGGTAGCAGCCGTATTAAACGTACTTAAAAATAAATAGTTGGCAATACTAGCATTACCAATACTACCATAACTAGCACGCAATTTTAACTCGGAAATGGTATTACTATCGGCTAAAAAGTCTTCATTTTGCATTTTCCATGCTACCGCTCCTGAAGGGAAATACCCCCATTTGTTGTCTGGTCCGAAACGAGATGAGCCATCAGCTCTTATCGATGCTGTAATTAAGTATTTATCATTTAGCGAATAATTTACTCTACCCAAATAAGAGATGAAAGTAGCTTGTTGTTTACCACTACCCAATCCATTTAATAACGGATCGCCACTACCGATAGCATTTGTTCTTAAATCAGGCAGTGCAAACCCCTGAGCATTTCCATTAAAGGTTTGAGACACAAATTTTTCATAAGTCGCACCAAAAACCGCATTAAGGTTATCGTCTCCAAAATCTTCGTTATAGTTTACTGTCCCTTCTACAAGATAATAGTCTGTCCTACCCGTTAAAATAGAGGCAATACCACCTTGCCCGGCTCCAGTTAAGGTAATTGGGTCCACCCAGGTATCACGTCTGGTATTATTTACGTCTGCCCCTAACTTTCCTTTAACGGATAAGGTTGGTTTAAAAAAATATTCGCCATAAATATTACCGAATGTTCTAAACGAATTTTGTGTTGATTCTTCTCCATCTAAAAGTGCTAATGGGTTATCAATTTGAGGCCCAACAAATGCAGACTGCGTATAATTACCGTTTTCATCAAATGGTAATACTGTAGGGTCATAATTAAGTGCAGAATAAACGGCGCCGGCGCCTTCGTTTAATCCTGTACCGTTTGAGGCATAATCATCATAGATGTATGATGTATTTAAATTAAAGCCAAAGGCATATTTTTTATCGTCCCTAACATCAATATTGATTCTGGCATTATATCGTCTAACTCCAGAGTTTTTTACAACCCCGTCCTGATCAAAATAGTTTATAGAACCAAAATAGGTAGCTTTACCTGCACCTCCGGAAACAGATATGTTATGATTTTGCATAAAGGCATCTCTATATAGTAAGTCCTGCCAATCGGTACCTTCTCCTTGAATTTCCGTAACACGCTGACTTGGACTTCCACCGCCTAAATCGATTATGGCATTAAGTACATCCCTGTACTGAGTTGGTGTTAATACTTCAAGCCTATTAGCTACCGTTTGAAGCCCAATGTAGGAGTCATAATTCACTTTCATTTTTCCCGCTCTACCATTCTTTGTAGTAATTAATACAACACCATTTGAACCCCTTGCTCCATAAATAGCCGTTGAGGAAGCATCTTTTAAAATTTCAATCGATTCAATATCAGATGGATTTAATGCGTTTAGTGGATTACGTGGATTTTGATTACCAACAAAACCCGAACCCGTACCTGTTACCGGCGCTACATTATTTGATGGCACACCATCAATAACATATAGCGGATCATTACCAGCAGTAATAGAACTAGCTCCACGAATGTTAATAGCCATGGCACTTCCAGGCTGCCCACTCTTTTGATAAATCTGCACACCTGCGGCACGCCCCTGTAAGGCTTGTTCTACAGACACATTAGCTCCGGGAGTAAAATCTTCGGCTTTAACAGAGGTCACAGCACCCGTTAAATCACTTTTCTTAACCGTACCGTAACCAATAACCACAACTTCATCAAGTAATTGGGAGTCTTCTGCTAAAACAACGTTAATGCTTGTTCTTCCATTGACATTAATTTCCTGGGTTACAAATCCAATATAGCTAATTTCTAAAATGGCATTTGATTCAACATTGTTTATTGTAAAATTACCATCAAAATCCGTTTGGGCACCATTTGTTGTTCCCTTAACCACAACATTTGCCCCCGGCAAAGGCAGCTTTTCTTTTTCAGAAGTTACCACACCAGAAACGCTAATATTCTGTGCCACCAGCAACGTACTGAAAGTTAAGGATAGTATTAGAATACAGCCCCTAATAGCCCTTGATTGTTTGAGTAAACTTTTTTTCATAATTTTTAGTTTGGTTTGACATTATTTAGTTTTAGAATTTATCCCCTACAAATATGTTTAAAACACCCTGGTAAATATGTCCATTTTAAGAAATGGATTAACATCCACATACTTTTAATTAATTTAGCACCACTTTTATCATCACAAGAATTTATTGACAAAATCACAATAATCTCTTAAAAAAACATATATTTCATCTTTTAAACAGGCATAACACTACGAAATACGTAATAATATTAATATATTGGCAAAGCATCAATCTAGACTTTTGTCTTTCAATGCAGCACAAATGTTTAATTTCAATGATCTATGAGAAAATATATTTTAGATTGACAACTATCTCTTGAATAATTAAAAAACAATATTTAGATGTATAGGTATTTTATCCTTTTTTCTTTGTTACTATTCCAACCTAAACTATGGAGTCAAAAAGTTCAGTTTGAACATTTAAAAGTGCCATTATCCCATAATACTGTTTATGACATTACCAAAGATGAAGATGGACTCATGTGGTTTGCAACCCGGGAAGGATTAAACTCATATGATAGTCACTATTTAAAAACTTATTATTCAACAAATGAAAAAGACTCCACAGGCAACAGCCTAACAAGTAGCGAAATAAGCTGTTTATTACCTGTGAAGACAGGCCTTTATGTAGGGACGTCAAAAGGTTTAAATCATTACATTAAAGAATCTGACAGCTTTGAATCGATAAAACTAAGCACCTCAGAAAGTCCTTTTATTAATTTACTTTATAAAAATAATGTCGGCTCTGTTTTTGTAGGAACTACGCGGGGCCTGTACATTATTGATCAAAACAATATTGCAACAAAGCTCATTAACAATGGTAATATTAGATCGATTTGTAATTATAAAACAAATGTGTATTGGTTAATTAAGAATAATACTTTATTACTAATTAATAATGTAGGTGAAACCGTAAAAATATTTAACCCAAACACAATCGATGCAGAAAATGAAAACTCCTTTCTTCAAACTATTTTTAAGGATAGCAATGGCACAACCTGGTTAGGCACAACTTCCGGCCTATTTTTTTTCAATGAGTCTAAAGAATCATTCATTTCAGTACCACTGAGTTTTAATAGCACCATTGAATCAAAAGTTATAAGAAAAATAGCGGAGGATGGAGACAAAAACTTATGGCTTGGAACAGAATTGGGCATTTACACCTATAATTTAAAGACTAAATCCATATCCCATCATCGGCAATCTTTTAACAAAAGCTTAAACTTGTTATCAGATAAATCAATTTACTCTTTATATTTTGATGATGAAGGCATTATGTGGGTTGGCACCTATTTTGGCGGCATAAATTATACTAAGCCACAAGGTATTGGTTTTCAAAAATTACTGCCAGGGCAAAGAACTATTTCCGGGAAAGCCATAAGTGATATTATTCAAGATAGCACGGGACGAATATGGATTGGAACAGAAGACTCCGGCATTACAATTTTTGACAAAAAAAACTTTTCATTCGGATACTTAAGAGATTTAGACGGTCTTAACAGTAATAATATACACTCATTGCTCCAGGATTCCAACCATAATATTTGGATTGGTACTTTTTTAGGCGGACTAAATAAGTACAACACAAAAACCGAGACCATCACTAATTATACAAATATCAAAGGAGATAGCACATCAATATCCAATAATTTTGTATATGCCTTACTCGAGGATCGCAATCAAAATTTATGGATTGGCACCCAAAATGGGCTAAATATTTATAACCCCGGTAAAAACACATTTTCCAGATTTAAAGCAAATACTTTCACTAACAAATTTGTTTATGATTTAATTGAAGACCACAAAAACAATATATGGATCTGCACCAGATATAATGGCATTTTTAAATACAACACTTTAAAAGACACCTTACAACATTATACTTTCGATGCCACTAATCAATTTGTAAGTGCTTATCAGGACAAAAAAAGCAATATTTGGTTCGGTTCTTTAGAAGGAGGCGTTTTAAAATACAACTACGAAAACGAGGTTTTTGCATTTATTACCCAAAAAGATGGGCTACCAAACAACAACGTATATGGAGCAATTGAAGATAAAAATGGTATAATGTGGCTAACTTCAAACAAGGGTTTGTCTCGCTATAATGACAACACAGGTGAAATAATGAATTTTAACGGCAATAATGGCTTATCTACCAATCAGTTCAATTTCAAATCATTATTTCAGGATACGGATGGCTGGTTATATTTTGGCTCAACTTATGGTTTAAATTATTTTCACCCGGATAGTCTTAATATACACGTTAAAAGTCCAAAAATCATGTTTACAGATTTTAAACTATTTAACAAAGAAATCCCCGTTTCAGACAACGGTATTCTAAAACAAAACATTGACCGAACAAAGGAAATAACTTTAGATTATTCCCAAAATGTAATGACCATTGGATTTACTTCTTTAAATTATCAATCTAATATCAGTACTAATTTTGAGTATCTTTTAGAAGGCTTTGAAACCAATTGGAACCGTGTAGGCAACCAAAGAAGTGCCACCTACACAAACTTATCTCCGGGCCAATATACATTTAAAGTAAGAACCTATCCCGTTGCAAAGGGATCAAACGAAAAACAAATTGTGTTAAATATCAACCCTCCTTTTTGGCAAAGTAATTGGGCCATTTTAATTTATTTTATTCTTTTAATATCGGCTGTAATAGCTTATTCTAAGTTTATAAAGTTTGTCCACAAGCAAAAATTAGCAGTTCAGCTACAAATAGTTGAAAAAGAAAAAATAAAAGAAGTAAACTTACACAAGCTAAATTTTTTCACTTTCATAACTCACGAATTAAAAACACCTCTGACAATTATATTAGCTTCAATAGAGAATTATTTTCAACAACGTATTTCACCAAACCCTCCTGAAGAATTAATTTCCATTAAGAAAAACGCCAGAAAACTCCACCAACTTATCATGCAATTAATGGAGTTCAGAAAAACTGAAACTTCCCATGCCAAACTTGAGTTGAAAAACGGAGATATTATGTTGTTTTTAAAAGACACATTCAATGCCTTCATTCCTCTTTTTGAAAACAAAAGCATTGAGCACGAATTTAAACACAACTTCAGGCAATACAAGTGTTATTTTGACCCAAATAAACTGGAAATGATTTTTACCAATATACTGTCTAATGCAATAAAATATACTGACGAGAATGGCAAGGTTCAGGTCCATATTGAAATTGCTAACAAACTGGACCTTCAACAAAGAGCCATATTAAAAATTACGGTAAAAGACTCAGGAAAAGGCATGACAGATAAAGAAATTGAGAACGTATTTACTCCCTTTTATAAAGCCAAAAAACAAGATTTCGGAACAGAGGGATCCGGACTAGGTTTGGCACTTGTAAAAAGCCTGGTAACTTTTCTGGAAGGTTCTATAGCGGTTAAAAGCAATAACGGATCTGAGTTTATTGTTCAAATACCTCTTATCCTCAAGAATCACTCAAAAGAGACTATTGAAAAAATTAACGGCAATCGAAACATTGACATTAAACCAGATTTACTATTGAATAATGAGCAATTTGTCTACTCCGAAGATATTCAAGGTCCAATAAAAGAATTGAGCCTATTAATTGTAGAGGATAATAAGGAACTTATTAAATTTTTGAGCAAACATTTTTCAAATAAATTTAAAGTAATTTCTGCAAAAGACGGTTTAGATGCACTATCCAAATTAGAGCGTTATTATCCGGATTTAATAATATCGGATATTAAAATGCCTAATATGAATGGCATTGTCTTGTGCAAAAAAGTAAAATCAAACACATCTACCGCCCATATACCATTTATACTTTTAACCGCGCGAACTGAAGAAACGCAAAAAATAGAAGGATTAAGTGTGGGGGCAGACGCATACATATCTAAGCCATTCAATTTGAATGAATTGGACTTTTTAGTCAATAATTTATTATCTAGTAATAAAAGTTTTAAAAGTAGATTTTCTAATCTAAATTTTGGAAACCAACAAGACATACCAACAAACAATAGTGACATTGAGTTTATCAAAAAAATAACCACGTTAGTAGAATCTAACTATCAAGACCCGAGTTTTAACATACAAAATCTAGCAAAAAAAGCAGGTATAAGCCGTTCGTTACTTCATATTAAAATGAAAAAAATTATGAAAACAAACGCTTCGGATTTTATAAAGAAAGTACGACTTAACAAAGCCATTGAGCTAATGAATCAGGGGAAGCAAATTTCGGAAGTAGCCTTTAAAGTTGGTTATAACGACCCCAATTACTTTAGTAGAGTTTTCAAAAAGGAATACAGCGTATCACCGACAAATTATTTAGAAAGCAAAGAGAATCATTTAACTGAAAATTAATAATGGAGCTCTTTAAGGCATCATTAGTAGGTTTTATAAATTGATAAGACTAAATTGGCTCGTATTACAACACATTTATCAATTATTTCTTTTTTTTTGCTGATTTTCTTTTTTCCGCTTTTATTTTAAGTACTTCGTGATACGGCAGTACATTTATGGTACTAGCCCAATTATTGTACATAGCAATCATTTCATTTGTCTTTTCAGGCATTTCAACAGCAAGATTATTCGTTTCGGTTCTATCAGATTCGAGGTCGAATAATTCCCAATTGTCATCTCTGTTTCTTTCCCAATCCTTTACAAGCTTAAAATTTCCCAGTCGTACAGCAGCATTACCCTGATGTTCAAAAAAAATTGGTTCAGTGTGAATTTGTTTTGATCCATCTAAAAACAAAGGCTTAAGACTTTTACCGGCGTGGGAAGTAATCCTGTTCCCATTAAATTCTTTTGGATATTCGGCATTAGCGATGTCAAGACACGTAGCCATTATATCAGGTAAAAAACCATACTTATTAATAACAGAACCTTTTTTATTTTTTGGAATACCATTGGGCCAATGCACAATAAACGGTGTACCTATCCCCCCTTCGTGAACCCAATGTTTATACATTCTATAGGGTGTGTTTGAAGCATTGGCCCAAGCTTTCCCATAAGACAGATAATACCCTTCTTTCGTTTCTAAAAGTTCCGGTTTTCCCCAACCCAGCATACCTCCTTCTGCACAAGCACCGTTATCGTTTAAGAACATGATAATCGTATTATCGTAAAGTCCTTTCACTTTTAAATGATCTACTAAACGCCCGATGTTCTGATCCATCCTATCAATCATCGCTGCATAAATGGCCATACGCAAATCCATTTCTTTTTTCTTTACATCTGAAAGTGAATCCCATGCAACGATGCCATCTCCTTCAGACAAACCCCAGGAGGCATCTATTAGCCCCATAGTTTTCATTCGTTCATATCGCCTGGCGCGCAACTTTTCCCAACCTTCCATATACTTGCCTCTGTATTTATCAATATCCTCTTTGGGAGCTTGCAAAGGCCAATGTGGTGCATTATAGGCTAAATATAAAAAGAACGGTTGGGTTTTATCTTTGGCTCGAGCCTTATCAATGTACTCAATAGCTTTATTTGTAAACGCATCCGTTGTATAATAATTTTCATCAGTAATGGTAATGCCTTCATTCCCTTCGGTGATACCCCTGGGGTGTTCGGGTTTAAAAAAGTTTCCTGCTCCGGCAATATATCCATAGTATTGATCAAAACCACGCTGCACGGGCCATTGGTTTTTGTCATTATACCCTAAATGCCACTTCCCTGTCATTAAAGTAGCATAACCTGCCCTTTTTAGTACTTCTGCAATAGTAACAGTATTATGGTTAAGCTTTCCTGTATATTCCGGAACTCCCAAATCTTCTGCCGTTGGGGCCCCTGGAGGGTTGGTCATAAGTCCAATACCTGCTTGCTGAGGGTAACACCCAGTCATTAATGAGGCTCTTGTTGGGCAACATCTTGCGGTGTTATAAAACTGCGTGAATTTTAAACCACCTTGTGCTAATTCGGTTAGGTTAGGTGTACTGATTTCGCCTCCGTATGGCGCAATATCCGAATATCCCATATCGTCAGACATGATCAAAATGATATTAGGGCGCTCATTAATTATCGTATCAGATTTTTTTTCTTGTTCACAAGAAAATAAGCTCAAAATTAGAGCAACTAATAATATGTTATTTGGCATCTTTATATTTTTTTATGTTAAGTTTTGTCTTTGATTTTTTTCTCCTTTAGTACTTGGTCATGAGATTTCCAATTTCTTTCTCCCATTTGCCTATTTAAGGCATCCATTTCAGTAGCTAATCCTTTATCCCCTTGTTGTTTCATCCAGTTATCCAACTCATCAGATAGTTTTTCTTTTACGCTTGTCATTTCCGGATCTCCTATTAAATTATGTTTTTGGTAGGGATCTTTCTCTATGTCATACAGTTCTTCAAAAGGTCTTTTTTTATATTTCTTAACCCAATCTAATTCCTCTTCAGATGCCGTATTTGCCAACCATGTTTTGTAAATTTTATACTTGACAGTAACCATGTTATAAAAATTGGCTTCATATTTCAAGTTTCGGATGTACAAATATTTTTTAGACCTAACAGAACGAACTGGATACGCTTCAGAACCGTTATAGATACCTCTTGTGGTTTGAATACCATAAGTATATTTTCTGTGATCGTTTGATTTGCCCAATAACGCTGACAAAAAGCTTTTTCCGTCAAACTCTGTTTTACCGTTAGCATCAGTAATTCCCGTATTAATTTTATCAGGATTTTTACCAACGGCTTCGAGTAAAGTTGGAATAATATCAACATACTGCGTAGCGGCACCATTTCTTGTTGCCGGCTTGATATGTTTTGGCCATTTTGCGATAAATGCCGTTTTTAAACCCATATCATAACACGTCCATTTCCCAAACGGATAAGAATACCCCTGCTCACTTGTAAAAATAGAGATGGTATTTTCTTCTTTACCAGCTTGTTTTACATAATCTAAAGTTTTACCTAAAAGGCTGTCCATATAAGTAATTTCAGCGTAGTATTGCGTTAATCCTTCTCTTGTTTCAGAATGGTCTATCATGTATTCAGGAATGGTTAACTTATCTGGATTGTACCTGGATTTATCTCCTCTATTCCAAGGTGTATGTGGTTGATTTTGAGCAATTATTAAAAAGAAAGGTTGATTTGAATTAACAATAGGCTCTACTTTCTCTAATTGTATATCCGCTCCGTTTTCTCCGCTATCGTGCTGTCTGCCTCCTAAATATTCAATAGGAAATGATTCATCAGGACCATAATGTTGTTTCCCTATTAACACAACTCGATAGCCTAAATCCTTAAAATAATGTGCAAAACTTTTTACACCGTCATAAACTCCGGAATGATTGGGAAATGCACCACTTCTTGCAGGATAAAGTCCTGTCATCAGTTGTTGCCTGGTTGGAGCACACATTGCTGTTGAGGTAAACATATTATCAAAACATATGCCCTCGTTAGCCAATTTTTGAATGTGTGGCGTATACACATCTCTATTACCATATGGTGAGCAATCGCTAAAAGTCATATCGTCACCTAAAAAAAGAACAATGTTTGGTTTCATTTTATTTTGATAGAGTTCTCCATCAGTTTTAGGCTTACACGCACTTAACATAAAGACAAATGAGCATAAACCCCATACTACAACCCTTAATACATATTTAATCATTATAATGAACGTTATTACTTTTTGTGACAATCGAAATTACGGTAGATTTTTACTATAGATACTTTTCTCAATTTGATGAGGATAGTTCTCATACCAATTAATCAATTCCTTTTTGAGTTCTTCTACTTTCTCAGTATTGGTGGCAACCAAATTATTGTTTTCACCTTCATCCTCTACCACGTTGAACAATTGCAGATCACTCCCATCAATATTCATTAATAATTTGTAATCCCCTTTTCTAATTACTAAATCCGGATTATCTATTCCATGATAGCCAGGCCTATCCGGTGGACGAATCCAAAACAACGATTTATCTCTTATTGGCTCTTTAATTCCTAAAACGGCATCTGTCATATTAACACCATCATATTCTACTCCAGGTTGTAAATTTGCACCGGCAATATCCATAAAAACAAGTGGTAAATCTACGGCAGCAACAACCGTTTTGTTGTTGATTTTTCCTTGTGGAATTTTTCCGGGCCACCAGGCAATAAAAGGTTCTTTAATGCCACCTTCATAAGTCCATACCTTAGCACCACGCAGGGGTAATGCATCATTAACCTTTTCATCAGGTCCATTATCACTTGACAAAACAATCAAGGTATTAGATGCCAATTTGGGGTTGTTTTTAATGTAGCTAAACAAACGTCCCATCTGTGAATCCATTTCCTGAATAACCCCTAAAAATCTTGCTTTGGTACTTAAATCGCCTCTTAATGCTTTGGGTGGCTCTAAGGGGGTATGGATATCATCTGGCCAAAGGTTAATATAAAAAGGCTTTCCTTCATTTTCAGCATTATCCATGGCTTTTATCGTTCTATCTACAAACACTTTTGTAAAGTTTTCCCTTTTTTCCCAATGCACTTCACCTCTTCCCAAAGCAGCCGATTGTTTTTCTAATCCTCTAGTTCCTCCAGGAAAATCAAAAGTTTCATAAGTAGCTAAATACCTTTCACCAAGTCCTTCAAATTGGGTAACTGATTCGTCAAAACCATATTCTGTAATTAACGGGGCATCGGCAATATCCCTTCCTCCCCCCATATGCCATTTACCAATATGAGCGGTGTAATACCCTGCCTGTTTTAATTGCCTTGCAACAGATGGTGCCTTAGTATCTAAATAATCCTTTATGCCCCTATTTCGGTTTCTTTTGCTATCAGCAATATAAGATGTTATTCCCCACCTTGAAGGAAATTGTCCTGTAGTTACAGCTACTCTTGATGGTGAACAAATAGGTGAATTAACATAAAACTGTTTAACTCTCAGGCCTTCTCGGGCTAGCTTATCTATATTAGGTGTAATGACTTCTTCGTTTCCATAAATACCCAAGTCACCATAGCCCATATCATCAATAAAGACAAATAAAATATTTGGTTTGGGTATTTCTTCTTCTTTATCTTTTTTAATTTCAAAGCCACCTTTACAACCCAAGAAAAAAGTTAATACAAGTAACATTGTAATTGAAGCTTGTCTTTTCATCTATTTTTTAGTTTATCTTAAAAACAAAGGTTTGAAATTAAACGTTATCGGGGCATTTTCCACTCTCTTGGGGGCAGCCATTCTTTTGGCTCTCTTTTATATTCACCCTTTTCTATGGTTTTAAAAGAATCTGCTACTGCTAGTAAATCCTGATATACTTCCGGATACTCTTCTTCTACATTATTTGTCTCACTAATATCCTCACTAATCTTGAATAACTCACCCCTTACTAATTTAAAAGTATCGTTCACCACAGCTTTATTACCTAAATATAAATTGCGCTTGGGTAGTTTTTCACCTTCTAATCTTGATTTTACTGAAATTCCATCCATTTCATGTTCCGGCTTTTTGATAACCATGTCAGCCAAAGTGGGGAACACATCAATATAGCTTACAACCTGGTTTACTTCTTGAAACTTATTCTTAACACCAATACCTTTTAACATAGACACTACGCGCACGCCGCCTTCCCATTCGGTATGTTTCTGCCCACGTAACGGTTTGTTGTTGCCACCAAAATATTCTACACCACCATTATCGCTAAAAAACCAGATTATGGTATTATCATACAAGCCTTCTTTTTTTAAATAATCAACAATGTTTCCAATGGAATAATCCAATGAACTTACCATAGCCGAAAAGGTCTGCCTTAAATTGTTCCCTCTACCTTGTTTTCCATAAATTTCCTTTTCCCTTTCCTGTCCGGCCATTCCACCAACCGGAAAATCTTCATGATCTGCTTGTGGATCGTATCCGTATTTAAGCAATTCTTCTTGTTTTGCCTGCATTGGTGAGTGCGGTGCATTAAAAGCTACATAAGCGAAAAAAGGAGACCTGGTTTTTACACTGTCTATATACCTTATAACTTCTTTTTCTACCAAATCCGTTGAATACCCCTTAT
This sequence comes from Seonamhaeicola sp., assembly GCF_028281565.1. Lineage (GTDB taxonomy): Bacteria > Bacteroidota > Bacteroidia > Flavobacteriales > Flavobacteriaceae > Seonamhaeicola. The sequence continues at coordinate 245,521 of NZ_JANQJQ010000043.1, read as the reverse complement.
CATATGATGTATTGAAGTTTTTATGCCAATCGAGCTCGGCATTTCGTTTATGTGTAAAATAATCTATAGCTCCATTGTAATGGCCGTAAAAATAATTGAACCCCTGGTTTAACGGATGAAATTTTATGCTGGAATGCCCCAAATGCCATTTACCAAAAGCAGCTCTATTATTGTAACCATAGTTTGCCAAATACTCTGGAAATGTTATTTCTTCCGGAGGAAGCCCATTTTTTGTTGGAGGTGAAATCACCCCATAACGCATACCGAAACGGTTTGGGTATTTGCCCGTCATGAAACCAGCTCTTGTTGGGGAACATTTGGGAGTTACGTAAAAACGGTTGAACACATAAGAATCTGTAGCCAACTCATCTATGTTTGGGGTACTTATGTCGCTTCCATGAAAACTCACATCGTTCCAACCTAAATCATCCCCTACGATTACCATAATATTGGGCTTAGACAAGAAGGGCTTAACAGTGTCCTGTTCTTGGTTATTTTTACAACAAAAAACAGAAACAACAACAAAGAATAGCAGATATTTATAAGGAAGGCTTCTCATTTTTCCTGCTTAATGTAGCTCATTCATATTCGTCCCCATATTTATTCCCTCCAGATCGTCCTGAGCTATATTCTTTAAAACTTCTATTGCCGATTGACCAACGACCCCAGGTTTCTTTTCGTCAATTTTAGTGAGACGTTTATAAGCTCTTACATAACTATTCCAAAGTCTTGTTGTACTTTCTTCATTACCTAACACGTCCATGGTCCAATACAACGGGTTACCACCAACCTCCAGTTCAGGACTTTGTTCCCTTCGCCAGTTAACTAACATGTTTTGCAATTTTTGAATAACGCTTTTATTACTTTCAATATTTGCCACATTATAATGGCACATAGGATCTTTATTTAAATCATAAAGTTCAATTTGTTTTGAAATATGACTAAAGCCTATCAACCAATCATCGGCCATTAAAGACGTAACCAGTGCACTTTCAATCACTGTAAAATCATGTATTTTTTCATTTTTGGAGTTTAGCATACTCACAAAACTTTTACCGGCAGCCTTTGGGTGAATTTCACCTCCTGCAAGTTCCAATAACGTTGGATAAATATCTACATGAGATGTAAACCCTTCTCTGATTCCCGCTTCAATATACTCCGGAGCCCAAACTACCATAGGCACTAAAGATTGTGTTGGAAAAGGCGAACCTTTGTGCATCATCTCATTATCAAAAAGTGCACTACCATGGTCTGAAGTAAAAATAACAATAGTGTTCTTTAGTAAATTCTGCTCTTTTAGTTGCTGAAGAACCCGGTTAATTTGCTCATCAACAAAACTTAAACTGGCATAATGCCCTATTCTCAAGTCCCTTCTGAAGGCTTCTTTAGCTTCCGGGCTTTGAATTGTATCATAAATATTCATCAAATTGCCTCCGTAACCATACCGGTGTCTGGTATAATCAATAGGTTTGTTTTTGAGTTCGCCTTCAACAAAATGGCCTGTGGGCACTTCCACATCTTTATACAAATCAAAATAACGTTTTGGGGGGTTCCACGGGTTATGTGGTCCTGTAAAAGACACCCACATAAACCAAGGTTTATCCTGAGTCAAAGCACCGTTTTTTATGGTTTCAACCGATTTTTCGCCAACGAAGTAATCGGGATGTAAAATCTCATCAACGTGCCATGGGTAAAATGCTTGCCCGGAGGGTAAATCTGTACCAATATCTTTCTCTCTAATCGCTTTTCTGCTAGTCCCGTTTTTAACCAAATAAGCCTCATAATCATCATCTCTGTAATCACGATCTTTTCCCTCTAAACTAATACGAATGTCAAAATTGTAATCTGCCTTAAAAGGATGAAAATGCATCTTACCAATACCTGCTGTTGTATAGCCAGCAGCTTGTAATTCACGCATTAAAAAGGGCCATTCCGGTTTTTTTATGGAAAGCCCTTGATTATCCCAAAGTCCATGGTCATGAGCATATAAACTTGTAGCTATGGATGCTCTTGCCGGACTGCATACTGGCGTAATGCAATTATGTTTACTAAAAACTGCTCCTTCTTTTCCCAGTTTTTCTATAGCGGGGGCTTTCAAAAAACTGGCTCCCATGGCCGGCAAGTCTACTCCTCGTGTATAATCTGTAGTAATAAAAACAATGTTTGGCTTTTCAAATATTTTTGCTTTTTCCGTTGTTTTCTCTTTACAAGATTGAAGGACAAGAAACACCAGACTGCATAATAAGCAAAACTTATTGTCTATATTTATTTTCATTAAGTCTCGTTTAATGGTTTACAAGCCTACCCGCTCTGAATAATCATCCCACATTGCAGCAAATTTTTCTACTTTTTCAGGATATTCTTTTGCGAGGTCTTTTGTTTCACAGCGGTCTTCTTTTAAATTGTACAACTCCCATTCTATCTCATAAGGCATATTCTTTCCCCAAACAGCTTTCCAATCACCTTCTACAACCGCTTTTGCTCCAAAATGCGAAAAATAAATGGGCCTTTTATCCAGAGGTTCATGCTTAAAAGTGTTTACAAGACTTACACCTTCCATGGGCTGAATAGCATTATCTTTAAAAGTTTCCGGGTACGTAGCTCCGGTAATATCACACAATGTTGGCATGATATCTATAAGGTGTGTACGTTCTCTCACCCAACTACCGGCTTTTTCATCAATTTCATTGGGCCAGTGCACTATAAAAGGGGATGCAACACCACCCTCATGGGTAAAGTGCTTGTATAGTTTTAAAGGGGTGTTACACATATTTGCCCAAGCACTTCCGTATGATGAATAGGTACCTCTTTGCCCCACAACATTTAAACTATCACCTTTGTGAACTGTAGTTATTCCTTTTCTTGAAGGACCATCAAACCCAAAGGGCCCCCATTCGTAACAGGCACCATTGTCGCTGGTTATCATAATTATAGTATTCTCAAACTGCCCCGTTTTTTTAAGATAATCTACTATTTGCCCTACGCCTTTATCCACATGTTCCACCATAGCGGCAAAGGTTGCCATTCTTCTGGCTAAATCACGTTGCCTATCTATATCCAAGGTTTCCCAAGCAGGGTTTTGCTCTCCGGAAAATCCATTAGCAACAATGTCTCTATCTACAGGTACAGTTGCACGACCTGTTAATGTCCAACGACTTTCACGTTCAATAAGTCCAACATTTTTTAAATTTTCATAGCGCTCTTCTCTTAATCTATCCCAACCTTTCATGTAGGTATCAAAATACTTATCAACTGATTCTTTTGGTGCCTGTACGGGAAAATGTGGCGATGAATGGCTTAAGAATAAAAACCATGGTTCTTCTTTTTTATCCCGAGCTTGATTTAAAAACTCCAGAGCGTATTCGTTAAACACATCGGTGGCATAGAACGCACCTTCCGGTTTATCTATTTCTTTAGCTTTCTCCTCCGGTTTTCGTATATAGGCATTGGGGTCCCATTGATCTTGTGCATATCCCATATCATAACCGTAAAACTCATCAAAACCACGTTTTACCGGGTCTGTTTTTTCGTGCATATGCCATTTACCAACATAATAAGTTCCATACCCTTGAGATTTTAAAACTTCACCCAGGGTAACACAATCGTCTCTTAAATGCCCTAAATAAGCCGGTCCCTGATTTTTTCTTGGCTTATTGGTAGTGAAATTGGCAATACCCGCTTGTGGAGGATAGAGCCCCGTCATTAAAGCCGCTCTACTCGGACAGCAGCGTGCCGAATTGTATATGGACTCATATCGTATCCCGTTGATGCCCAGATTATCTATATTTGGAGTATTTATCTCACCTCCATAACACCCCAGGTCTGAATACCCAAGATCATCCAACAAAACAAAAAGAACATTGGGTTTTTTATTTAAAGTCTCTTGCTTTTCCTTGCAGCCTGACAAAATGATTAGTAAGCATATAAATATGGAGCTCTTTAAAAATTTCATAAATATTAATTTATTATGTTAATCAAGTAATAATCTGAATTGAAAATAAATCTTAGTTAATAGATAGTCTAGCACAAATGACCTATAGTCTAGTAATATTGTTGAAAGACATTACTCATCATTTTATCGACCTTAAAATAATGCCCAAAACCGCAAAAAAAGCAGTTTTGGAGCATTATTAAACTTAAACTAAATTAAAAACTAACTACTAACATTTTATTCTTTAAAGAATACCATCAATAGGATTCTGTTCCGAAATACCTCCAAAATTGATTTCATCGTCCGGAATTTGAATTATAAACCTGTACGATCTTGCAGGAATCACGATAGGGTCTGCTGCATCACCACCTTCACCAACACCCAGTTTAACCAAATCTCTTTGTTGTCTTAACAGATCGAAAAATATCAAACCTTCAGAGTACATTTCCTTACGTTTTTCTATCCAAATCTCCTCCAGTAAATCTGATTGAACAGTAGTAGTGGTTGGAACCTCTACTAATCTTGAATTTTGAATGTCATTCAGCAGGGCTAAAGCAGGCCCTGTACTTCCTTGTTGTGCTAAAGCTTCAGCTTCAATTAAATACATTTCAGCTGCCCGCATAACAATTATATCACCTAAATAATCAACTCCATCATCCCGGAATTTGTCTGAAGCCCAACCTGAATTAATTGCTCCGGCATCGACATAAAAAAATTGGTTTCTAACATCACTGGAATCGAACATATTTACAAAGCTTTCGTTTACCCTAAGCGTATTATCTGCAAAGAAAGTACCTGCAGGCCTATGATTATTTAATCCCCATCTGGCAAACAAATTTGTAGTTCTTATATTATCATTTTCTGTTTGTGGAAATCCCCAAATCCATTCATTATTGGAAACTGAGAAACCGTTAGCATAATGTGCAGTACTTAATGAGTATCCAGCCCGAGCAGCACTGGCATGAGCTACCGCTTCACTCCAGTTCTCCATAGTCAAATATACCTGCGCGAGTATACCGTTAACAACATCCGTATTAATATACTCCATGCTAGGTCTGTCGTAACCGGAAAGCTCTGAAAGCGCTCCATTTAAATCGGACAAAATTTGTGTATATACCTCTTCAACTGTATTTCTGTCTTTTTGCGGCCTTTCGGCAGAAGCTCGGTCCAGGTATATTGGCACACCCGGTTCATTTCCGGCAATACTATAGGTTTGTTGGTAATATCTGACTAAATGAAAATAAGCATACCCTCGAATAGCCATTGCCTGCCCTTTAATAGAGGAAGCTAAATCAGGTTGTTCGGTAAAGTTGTCTACATTTAATAGAATTATATTACAGTTGTTTATTAACGTATAATAATGCTCCCAAAAACGACTTGAAAAAGTACTTCCGGATTCTGTTCTTACAGTCTCAAAAATACTGCCGGTGTAAAAAGCATTTCCAATATTTCTGACCCATAAATCAGGGGTGGCGGTTAAATTATACCCTTGCATTCCTGTAATCCCTGTATTAATACCGTTGGTTGCCGTAAGCATATATTTATAAACGCCGTTTAAAACCACTTGCAGCCCTGAAAGATTTTTAAACAATTGTTCTTCAGACACTTGAACCGTTGGTTGCGTATCAAGATAATCTTCGCAAGAATAACTTAAAGAAGCTATTGCTAAAATTGTTATTATATATTTAAATTTCTTCATCTTTAATTTTTTTTAAAATTGAACGTTAATTCCTGCGGAAAAAGTTTTTCTGATACCCCAGTTATAATCACTTGTTCCATCAAATCCAGCTATTTCAGGATCTGTTCCCCTGTCATTTCCATTACCCCAGGTAACTAAATTATCACCTTGGAAGAATAATCTGAAACTTTGAATATTTAAAGCCTTGTTGAAAGATTTAGGAAATGTATAGCCAATATTCAGGTTTCTTAACCTTACAAAATCATTGTTGAACAACCATTGAGAAGAGCCTCTTCTGTTATTTACATTATTAACCGACGGTCTTGGTATATCAGTAAACCTGTTTTCCGGGGTCCAGTGATTATCTCTATAATAATCAATCAATCCAAATGCATTTCTCATGGCCGTATTCTCACGCCATGCGCTATCGTACATTAAACCTCCAAAGCTATAGTAAAACATAACTGATAAATCAAACCCCCTGTATTTAAAGATATTGGTAACACTACCAAATACGTCAGGTATTGAGGTCCCCTGATAGGCAAAGTTTTCTTGTCTATTAACTTCTCCCCAGTTATTTGAAATTCTTTGTCCGGTAATATTTCCTTCAGAATCAAATTCATTGACAAACCAGGTATTATCACCGGTATCCGGATCTACGCCAGCCCAGGTGGGTAGCCAAAAATCAAATCTCGATTGTCCCTCAGACCATTTAAACACGCCTGTAAGTACATCACCGTCCGGTAGTTCTTTAATTTCATTTTTAAAGTGTGTCGCATTGGCGTTAATATCCCATTTAAAGTCATTATTATTAATGATATTGTAACCAAGTTCAATCTCAAAACCTTTATTTTGTATTTTTCCAATGTTTTGGGTAACATTACTTATTCCAAACGATGGTGGTAACGGTCTGTTAAATATTAATCCGTCAGAGGTCGTAGTAAAATATTCTATATTACCTCTTAAACGATCAAATAATTGGAATTCAATACCTGTGTTTAATTGTATATTCTTTTCCCAAATAAGCTCTTCAGTTGGTAATCTCGATTCTATAGCTCCGGAATTTTCATAAAAATTAAATCCTGTATTGTACAAAGCCTGATAAGCATAAAGCGCATCCCCATCATTTCCTGTAGTACCATAACTGGCTTTAAGCTTTAAATTATTTACAAAGTTACTGTTATTTAAAAAATCTTCTTCAGACAATCTCCATGCACCTCCCGCTGACCAGAAATAGCCCCAGCGATTTTGCGGAGCAAACTTTGATGAACCATCCGCTCTAAAACTACCATTTAAGTATATTTTATTTTTATAATCATAAGTAAGACGGGAAAAACCACTTACTAACCTATAGTCATTTTCATTAGACCCCGAAGTGGGTTCAGCCGAAGTAGCGTCTATCTCAAATAATCCTGGTACCGCAAAAACAGTCCCTCGCCCAGATAAATTTGCATTATTTCTGTTAAAAACCTCATGCCCTAAAAGCAAATTAAAATTATGATCTCCGAAAGATTTTCCATAGTTTAAAATATTATTCAGGGTATATGCAAAACGAGAGCTACTTGATTTGAATGCAAAACCATCCACCTCTAAAATACCGGAAACCGGTGCGCCATACTGATGTCTTTCAAAAATTCTGAAATCAGCTATAAAACTGGTTTTAAAGTTTAAACCTTCAACAATGTCAACCCCTAGCGCTAATTTGTTAATAAATTGGTTAACACTATTGATGTCAAACCGGTACGCATCAGGCTCTTTGGGGGCATTCACATAATCAAATGGATTATTTCCTCCAAAAAATCGACGACCTGAATAAGATTGTCCCCCACCTTTCTGTAATGCCAAATTACCAAACACATCTGTAAAAAACTCTCCTGTTTCGTGGTTAAACTCATAAGGATGAATAGCTTGTGGTATGGTTCTTATTACTCTTGTAAATTCCCCGGGATTATCTTGATTGGTTTGCACGTAAAACATATTAGCTTCTAAAGTAAAACGGTCACCAAGCTTCGTGGTGGCGTTAAGTCTTGAAGACCAACGCTCAAAATTTTGATTAAAATACTGTCCTTTGTCATTTAAATATGAGGTTGCAAAAAACAAACTTGTTTTTTCTGTTCCGGTACTGACATCAAGGGAATACTCTTGTCTTAATTTAGGTTGAAAAACATCATACCAATCATAACTATAAATTTCTTCTGCTTCCGGTTTTATTTTACCGTCCAATCCCACTGGCTCATCCAGGTTCCAATTACTTCTATATTGTCTGGTAACACCCAACCAATTTGTATGTGGACGTGCAATATAAAACCTATCGGTAACCGCAGCTGAAGCATTGGTTCGTGCAGTAGTGTCGTCCTGACCTCTATTGATATTATCGTAATAAAACCCTTCCCAAACAGCTTCATACTGGTCTCCTGCATCAAGTTTATTCGGTAATTTAACCGCAAAATCTGAGGTCCCTAAAGTTTGTCTAAAGTTAATTTGTGTTTTACCTGGCCTACCGGTTTTAGTAGTAATTAAAATGACTCCTCCGGATGCCCTTGATCCATAAAGTGACGTTGACGATGCATCTTTCAAAACCGAAATACTTTCTATCTCAGAGGGCGCAATACTACTTAAGCTTCCCTCAAACGGGCTTCCATTGAGAATAATTAACGGTTGTGTATTCCCAAATGACGTAAAACCTCTGATGTTAATAGCTGCATCAGCTCCGGGACGACCAGCTTGAGAAATTACCTGAACACCAGGGCTTAAGCCCTGTAAAGCTTGACTTAAATTTGAAGTTGCAGACTCCTGAATCTGCTCGGTTTCAATAAATGACGCCGAACCTGTAAAGGCCTCTCGCTTGGTTGTTCCATAAGCCACAACCACAATTTCATCCAATTTTGATACGTCTTCTTCAAGCACTATATCAATGTTTGTTTGGTTTCCAACAGGTATTTCTTTTGAAGAAAACCCTAAAGATGAAACCACTAAAACATCTGTTTCGCCAGCTGTAATAGTAAAATTACCATCAAAATCAGTAGCGACCCCTCTTTGGGTTCCTTTAATAAGTACAGTGGCACCAATGATTGGGACACCATCTTTATCTTTTATTGACCCCGTTATAGTTTGCTGATCCAAAGCTTTATCTGGTGCTTCAGGAACTTTTGAAACAGTTACTTTTTTATCTACTATAATTTGATTATCTATTATTTTAAAGTATAAATCTGTTCCTCTAAACGCCTTATCTAATATTTTCTTAACTAGCGTATTTTCTTTTTTTATTGTAATTCTCTTGTTGTTATTAATCACAATATCCTTGTAAAGAATCACAAAATCGCTTTTACTTTGAATTTCGTTAAAAAACTCTTCAAACGTTGCATTTTTGAGGTCAATATTAATCTTGGTTTGAGCATCAGAATTGTTTGCATACAAACTAGATAAACCTAAACATATGAGTAAAGCAAATACCTTCATACATTCTATTAATAAGCCATTCAACCTGTTAAAAAACTTAAAAGACCGATTGGCATTAATCTTTTTATTCATAATTTCGTGTTTTTAATGTTACTAATTGATCGAGTAATGTTAATTTCCGCCAGAGGATGTTGGCGCATCTTCTGGCTTTTTTTGCAGAGTTTATTTTACATCATTGGCTGTTTTTTTTAGTTAGTATTTCTATTTTATTGTTAGTTATTTTATAGTCAAAATTTGCTATTTCCTTTAGCACATCCATAACCTCTACTAAATCCTTTTTTATATCAAGAGTTCCAGAATATGTTAGGTTATTGTTTTGATACGCCTCCATATGTATAGGTGTATTATAGTGTCTTGAAATTCTCTTCATTATATACTTCAAATCATTCTTTTTAAACATTAGTAGTCCATCTCTCCATGACATATGGGGTTTTAAATCTGCTTGCTCCGTTACAATAGTATTTTGTTCTTTTTTGTATACGGCTAGAGTGCCTGGAATAATTTTTTGGGTTTTGGGGTTTTCCCCATAACTAATTTCTACGCTACCATTGACTAAAGCCGTATTAATGTAATTATCATCAGGATAACTGCTCACATTAAAAGTTGTTCCCAATACTTTAATGATATGATTATGATTTCCAACCACATAAAACGGGCTTTCTTTTTGGTGAGATACTTCAAAAATGGCCTCACCCTCTAAAAACACTTCTCGCCTATTGTTTATAAAGCGGGTTGGGTATGTAAATTTGGTACCAGCATTAAGCCAAACTTTACTTCTATCAACCATTGTAAGCTGGGCCGTTCTCCCGTAAGGCACTAAAACAGTATTATATCCAACCGCTCCTTCATTATCACTTAGTTGCAAGTTTTTGTACGAATTATTTATTTTTAAGGTTTGCCCATTATTTGAATACACAATAGATGCATTTTCAGATTTAACCTCAACCTCTTCATTATTGCTTAAAATGAGTTTTATTTCTGAAGAGGTATTAACACCGGAATGATCATTAGCCGTGTTTTTAATTACGGCATTATTTTCCTGTTTTTCAATGCTGTAAAACCACAAGCTAAATCCAAATACAATAAATGAAGCTACACTACTGTATAAAATAGCCTTAGATCTAATTCTATTTTTTCTATACTTACGAGCAGAATTCATTATCCTGTTATTCAACTCATTCTTGCTCTCTTCATCTAAAAACTCCATTAGTTACGTTGGTATTATTTTATTAAAAATAAAAAGCCCTATACTTAAATAAGTACAGGGCCATTGGTTTATAGACAAAAAAAATTAAAAATTTACGTTCATAAATATGCTAACTCTTTTCTTAATTTTTTGATGGACCTGTAAATTAGGGTCCTTGCTGTACCAATGGTAATATCCATAATTTCAGCAATATCTTCGTAAGATTTATTCTTTCTAAAGCGCAATGATATACACTGTATTTGAGTTTTGGTTAAACCGTTTAATGCAGCTGATAAATTGGATGCCATTTGAGCTTCAGTCTCTTGCTCTATAATTAACCTTTCAACAGAGGGTGCAAAGTCTCGTTCAACATTAGAATCCTGGTATTCTCTTTCAGGAAAAACATATACTTTACTTTTATGTTTTCTGTTTAGTTTCCTTTTAAAAGACTTAAATAAATAGCTCCTTACGTTTACTTCTTTTGAAATGTTTTTTCGATACTTATAAATATCTAAAAACAGGTCATGGATATTATCCATTATGGCTTCCTTATCATACGTATATCTTAATCCGTATCTATACAAATCATCCACATATAAATTATACAATGCGCTTAAAGCATCAAGATTTCCGGATTTTACTTTTTTCCAAATATTAGTTTCTGATAAATGACTAGACAAAATGATTGAGTAATTAGTTTGAGTTTTTTGATTAAAATAATAATGATCTTTGCTTATCCACCTTAAAATCATCATTATCTTAAATGTAGTAAATCTTCTTAATAAAACCGTTTGAAAGTATCAACTAGGTTAATATAGTACCAATATTTCCTAAAATAATACAAAACATAGTTCTTAATGAAGCCCTATTCTTACTGCAAAATCATTCTTGTAACACTAGATAATAACTTTGACATAAACATGTTTTATTTCATCTAAGTAAAACAATATTTCATTATCATAAATCACGAAGTATATCCCTTACTAATAAGGTTTTACAAAATTTTTAGTTAAAAAAATATGGTCTATTAATTGAAGTATAAACTGGAATAATTTATGGTATAGCAACTTTAAATCACACCTTTAGAAATTGTGCAACATAAACCATGAACAACCTTTTTCCAGAATTTTAAATAGCCATTTTAGATTGCGATCAATTAGATGTTTCTTTAGACCTTTTAAAAACTATTCAAATATTGTGTAGGGGATACACCTTTAAACCCTTTAAATTTTCTGTTAAAATGGGATATCGAGTTAAATCCAACTAATGAAGAAATTTGAGCAATGGAAAGTTCATTCTTCTTTTTAAGCAATTGGCAGGCATGTTCTATTCTTAATTCCAACAAAAAGGAAAAAAAAGTCTTGTTTGTTCTTGTCTTGAAATAACTGCAAAATGCATTCGGAGTCATGCAAGCTATTTCCGCTACCCTATTCAAAGTAATATCAGTACTAAAATTATTTAATACAAAATCCAGAACCTTTTGCATTCTTTGACCTTGTTCGTTAGAAATGTTTCGTTGCTCTACAAAGCTTGTTAAACTTATTTTTTCTGCATGGCAAATCTTATCTATCAATTCCAGGAAAACCACGAATCTGGACAGGTTATTTAACCTTGTGAAACTCTTCATAACAGTACCAATTCCATTCTGAAAATTGATAATTTTAAATCCTTCTTTTAAATGCGAAAATAAAGATTCTATCTTCCGCTCTTCTAAATCTGTTTTTCTAAAAAAATCTTCTCCAAATGTTTCTGCATTGAAGAAAACAGATATTCTATGGGACCTGTTGTTTGATTCCAGCTCCTGAAAAATGTGAGGACAATTACTACCTATAACTATAAAGTCTCCTTCTGAATATGCATGCACCGTATCCCAGATCACCAATTTCCCTGAACCTTTTTCTATGTATGTCATTTGGATTTCTTCATGCTTATGCAGCTTATTATAAAATGACCCAGAAAAATCCTCTTGAACTGTTAAACTTTCCGTTTTCGACTTTGGAATTTCAAACAAATAGACCTTCATGATTAATTAGTTATTGTTTTAGGAATTAAACGCGACGCAAGATAAACTCTAGTTTATACCATTTAATCAAATACGTTCACTCTTAATTTCAACAAACCCAATTCTTTTAAAAACTATAATCAAGAAACTAGAACGTTACTCTCACTTATACATTTGTACAATGTTAACCACTAAAAAACACCAAAACATGTATTTTTGTCAAATTTGTTTGTAATTTTGTTTAAAAACCGAAAAACAAAACAACAATCAACACTATTGCAAACCTTCCAAATATCTGTAATCACAAATTAACATGATCCGACTTTTAAAATATCAAGGGCGTAGAGTAAATTGGTTTATTTTGTTTTTATGCTACTTTGCTACAGTTCCAAGCAATTCTCAGGAAAGAGAATTTCATAAACTTACAATCAAACAGGGGTTATCTCATAACTCTGTTTCGGACATAGATCAAGATTCTGAAGATTTTTTATGGATTGCTACCGGAGAAGGTATTGACAAATACGATTCTTATAAAATAAAGACATATCAAAATACAAGTATAGACATTAATTGCACCCAGATAACCTCGGTATTGAACAGAGGAAAAGATTTATTTATTGGCTCCAATAGTGGTGTATACAAATACAATGCTTTTATAGACGAATTTACAAAAATAAGTAAAGATCGAGATAGCGTTGGTTTTGTTAATGACATATTTCATTCAAGTGATAATAGAACTTTTATTTGTAGTAGGAACGGGTTATTTCTTTTGAATGACGATGATACTATACAGCCAATTATCACAGACGTCAATGCCAGAACTATGTGTAATTTCAAATCTAATGTTTATTTTTTGGCCCTGGAGGACCGCTTAATTCTTATTAATGACATAGGTGAGATAATAAAAGAATTTAATTACCCTAACAGACTTAATTCCCCAAGTTTAAGTGGTTATTATGTGAGACCTAAACTTTTAAGGGATAGCGACGGGTTGGTTTGGCTGGGCTCTTTAAAAGGTCTTTTTATATTTAATCCAAAGTCAGAAACCTTTGAACACATTCCATTCTCAAAACAATCAAATCAGTTAGAAAGCAATGTTATAAGATCGATATCGGAAGACAAAGAAAATAACATTTGGGTTGGAACAGAAAATGGTTTGTTTGTGTATAACAAAAAGTACCAAAACAGTATTCATTATGGACAATCTTTTTATGAGACCATAAACAGCTTATCAGACAAATCCATACATAGCCTGTTCTTGAGCAAGGAAAATATTATGTGGATTGGCACTTATTTCGGAGGGCTTAATTATTCAAAGTTAAATAACAATGGATTTTATAAAATGATTCCGAATGAGCTTACCAAATCTTTAGGTGGCAAAGCTATAAGTCAAATGATACAGACAAGAAACAAAGATATATGGATTGCAACAGAAGATGGGGGAATAACCGTTTACAACAAAGAAAAAAAGTCTTTTAAACACATCAGGCAGGAACCGCAAAAAGCAAATACCATAAGCAGTAACAATATACACGCTCTCATGGAGGATCACAAAGGCGATATTTGGATCGGCACTTTTTTAGGCGGTCTTAACAAATACGACCATAAAACCGGCAGAGTCACTGTCTTTAAAAACAAATTGCACAATAGCTCGACAATATCCAACGACCACATCTATTCTATTCTCCAATTAAATAAAGACTCCATATTGGTTGGCACTCAATACGGGCTTAATGTTTATAGCTTTCTGACGAAGAAGTTCGCTCTTTATAAACCTGAAGTTTTTAAAGACCAATTCATTTACGATATTCTGCAAAGCAAAAATAAAGACCTGTGGATTTGCACCTCCAGTTCGGGAATTTACAGGATAAAAAATAATGGCAACGAAATAGATCATTACCACGAAGACAGTAAAATTAATGGCATTCCCGGCAACGAAATAACAGGTGCTTATGAAGACTCTAACGGACATTTGTGGTTTTGCACTTATAGCCAAGGATTATTAAAATGGCATAGCCAGCATGAAAAATTTAAGTCCTTTACAAAAAAAGACGGACTACCAAACAACAGTGTTTATGGCATTCTTGAAGATTCCGGAAATGGCTATTTCATATCAACCAATTCAGGATTGTGTTTCTACGATCCATTAAAAAATTCCTTTAAAACCTATACTATTTCTGACGGGTTATCTACGAATCAATTTAATTACAAATCTTATTTAAAGGATAGTGATGGCTATATGTATTTTGGTTCTGTAAAAGGGCTAACCTATTTTCATCCGGACAGTTTAAATTTTAATGTACCCCCTGCAAAAATTCACTTTACAAACCTTAAATTATTTAACAAAAACGTTGATATTGGTAAAGATTCTCCTTTAAAGATTAGTTTTAATAAAACAGACACTTTAGTTCTAAAGCACAATGAAAATGCCATAACCATTGAGTATGCGCAGCTTAACTATCATTCAAGAGGAAGCTATTCCTATTTTCTGGAAGGTTATGAAAATGATTGGAATAATGTTGGGCAATCCCTTTCTGCTACCTATACAAACCTTTCCCCCGGCGATTATATATTTCATATTAAAGGAAATGACTATTCCACTGAATCTGCTATTTATCAAAGACAACTTTTTATAACCATTCTGGCTCCTTTTTGGAAAACTAATTGGGCATACACTTTTTATTCAATTTTAATATTAGTTAGCATTTATCTGATCTACAAGGCGAATAAATTCATTCAGAACAAAAACCTCCTCCTGGAACTAGAAAAAGTGGAAAAAGAAAAATTAAAAGAAATAAACAGGCATAAATTAAACTTTTTCACCTTTATCTCTCATGAATTCAAAACACCTCTCACGTTAATAATTGCGTCAATTGAGAGATTATACCAGAATTCCAGGTCTTTAACGGAAATTGAAGAATTAATCCCTATCAAAAAAAATGCCCAAAAACTACATCATCTTGTTCAACAACTGCTTCAGTTTAGAAAGATTGAAACAGATCATGCCAGGTTGAAGTTGAAAAAAGGAGATATTGTTCTTTTTTTAAAAGACACTTTTAATGCTTTTACCCCCCTGTTTAATCATAAAAATCAAAAATCGAAATTTGAATGCGATGTCAGTCATTTATTTTGCTTTTTTGATGCTGAAAAAGTAGAATCCATCATCATGAACTTGCTGTCTAATGCTATCAAAAACACGGATTACAATGGCCGGATAAGTATGACAGTCTCTGCTAATACCAAACACCTAAATGAATTACTCATTATTATAGAAGATGACGGAAAAGGGTTTTCTATGGAAGATCAAAAGAATTTCGCCATTCCTTTTTATCAAAATGAAAACAGCTCAAATTTGGGTTCAGGCATTGGCTTAACCCTAGTTCAGAGCCTGGTGGATTTCCTAAAAGGCTCGTTGACTTTCAACAGCACAAAAGAAGAGGGCTCTACATGCCGTATCACATTGCCTATATTGTTTGATTTAAATTACAAAGCGGAGGTCGTTCAAATTGACGGGAACAAAAATATTGAAATATCCCCCGATTTGGTTATGGAAACGGCACCTAACTTAATTGACGACAACTTGTTGAAGAAAAACCATGATTTATGCATTTTAATAGTTGAAGACAATAAAGAGTTAATTACCTTTCTGCACAGGCACTTTTCATCAAACTTCAAAGTGATGATGGCAAAAGATGGAAAAGATGCCTTAGCCAAAATAGAAAAACGAATACCGGACATGATCATTTCTGACATAAAAATGCCCAAAATGGATGGTTTAAGATTATGTAAGATAATTAAGGAAAAAGACAACACGAAACATATTCCAATACTTTTACTTACCGGACAGAATGATGAGGAAAATAAACTTTATGGCCTGGAAGTTGGTGCCAATGCCATTATGAATAAACCGTTCAATATAAAAGAATTAGATCTCATGGTAAGAAATTTATTAGAATCTAATAAAAGTCTGCAGCAACATTTTACTTATGTTTCCCATAATGACTCTTTAGATTTACCTAATAACAATCAAAAAAGGGACTTTCTAATAAAAATCACATCTTTGATAGAAGCTAACTATAATGATATTGATTTCACCATTGAAAGACTATCAAAACTGGCTGGTATTAGTCGCTCTCTTTTACATTTAAAAATAAAAAGTATAACCGGTAAAAGCACCTCTGAACTTATTAAAGAAATAAAAATGAATAAAGCATTGACTTTACTTGAAGAAGGCTATTCTGTTTCAGAAACTGCTTATAAAGTTGGATACATACCTAGTTACTTTAGTAAAGTATTCAAAAAACACTTTAATGTGCCTCCTTCTAAATATGTTAATACGGAGAAAACACAATTCCAAAAATCAATAACATGAATAATGCCCCTCTTGTTATAAATTTTATTTTCTCAATAGCATGGTATAAACTTACATCAAGCCTAAATCCGTTTAATTCCTTAAGAACTCTCTCTAATAGTATTAATACTGTTTAAAATTTCTGAAATTCATCCGGACCGGGTGTTCCATACTCAGACGGTATAGCTCTAATAATTAATTCGTTTTTTTCATCAACATAAACATCAAGCGGCACTATAGTTGTCCCTCTTTGATTTATGGTATAAGCAGTATAACCCAAGTTTCTGTCTTCTACATTCTTTGAGGAAATTGGGGGAACATTGGCGTTGTAAAATGCTGTACACCACCACTTACCATCTCTTGTTTTAAAGGGTGTCCCGTGCCCCAAAAATCGCCCAACAAATTTCCGTTCGCTGTATGGACCTTCAATTTTGTCTGCTGTTGCATAGTATAGATTATAGGACCCTCTTCTCATTTTTGTTGTGGACCACCCTGTACCAAACAATACATACTTTCCTTTAATTTTCATCATTAAACACCCTTCGTGTCCCATACTTTTTGTTTTTCCACTTGGGCTAATGTCTATTGGTTTTGAATCAAAATCGGTTAAATCCGGTCTAATCTTTGCTATTTGTGTTGCTCCCCAAACCATCCATAAAGTCCCATCATCATCTTTAAACAAAGAAGGGTCATGACGCTTTTTTATTTTTGCTCCCATTGGATTAGTCCAGCCTGATAATTCCATTCCTTTTGAAATGGAAAAGTTAGCACCATTAACAGGAAAAGGGCTTGTATGCACCAATGCCCATTTATCACCTAACCAGTGTAATTCCGGCGCCCAAAGTAGCCATTCATTTTTATCATCTCCTTTAAAGCGCTCAGGCTTAACTTCATCCCAAATACCATCATACAAATCATAAGGAGTACTTAAACTCTCCCAGGATATTAAATCCTTACTTTTCCAAACCTGGACTTTCCACCCAACATAAGATTGCTGCCCCAAACCAAGATTATACGGATCAATCTTTTCTGTGGGTTCATTAGGTAAAGGTGTTGTTCCGGTTAAATAATAATTCCCATCCGGACCTTTAGCAATATAAGGGTCTCTTATCCAACCATCTTTTATATACAAAGCTTTATCTCTAGATTTTAATCCTGCTGCTATATCTTCTTTATTGAAAGGAATTGCAACTTCCGGAACATTTTTGTAAAGTGTATTAGGCCTTGAGCTAAATTCCTGTATTAGTTTGATCTCATTTTCGTTAAAAGGTTCTCCATTTTCCCTAAAAACATCATGAAACCAAAGCTCTGGTTCTTTATCAAACTTTGTTTTCCAGGAACTCCAAGGATAAATTGTTTGGGATTTACCACTAAACAAGCCCCAGTTTATTGCAGCTACTCGATTATCGTAAAAAACGGGCATAATACCTTCAAAAGTTGAACCTGCTGAACGCGCCATGTATTCGGTACAAAATATAGGGCGGTTATACTTCTGTAAACTTTTAATCATCTTAGATGTGCTTTCAGAATCTTTATAGGAATGAAAGGAAATAACATCTGACTCCTGCAGACTTAATGTTTCAATATCATCCGGGTTATCAATCCATGTAGGTTTGCCCCACACACCCGCAGTAAGCGGTTGAATTGGATTAATCTCTCTCACCCATTTAAATGTTTTCTCCAATAATTCCAAAGCTCTTTTTCTCTTCTCATCTCCTTCTAAGTCTGGTTCTTCGCTATCTCCACCAAAATTTCCTGCATTGCCATTATCGGGCTCATTAAATAAGTCCCAAATCAAAACCCTCTTGTCATTCCTATATCTGGAAACCACGGCTTGAACATAGTCTTTCAAGCCATCTTGCTTTTTTGAATCCTCAAGTATTTCCCTACCAGGAGATTGTACCCAACCGGAATTATGAACATGAGGCGCTGGCTCTGGTTGTTTTCCTATTTTTGGGTAGGGGTTCCAAACACCATCAAAAATAACAAACATCGTGTAAATACCATTTTTTGAAGCTATCTCTAAATACTTATCTACATTTTTAAAAAATCCCTCGGGATCTTGTTTCCAGGCTAAATCGTGCAAAAACACACGCATTATATTAAACCCATTTTTAGAAGCGATTTCTAATTCAAAATTAATTCGCTCAGCATCAAACGTATCATTTTGCCACATTTCCAATTGGTTAATGGAAGTAGCAGGCACATAATTAGCTCCAACGGGATAAGGAATGGTATCATACCATGCATTAGCTTGCTTTTCGGCCCAGCGCTCTCCTGTACTTAAAATATAATCACTTGAAACCTTATTTATCTTAGCTTTTTTACAAGAATTATATCCTAAAGTAACTACTAACAATAAAATGAAGATGGGTTTTGATTTTGAAAACATAGCTCTCTATTTAGTTTAACACTTAGCAAGTACGTTTATTTCTTTTTTGGTCGTCAAGTACTTTTATTAAAATAGTAGCATTTTTGTTGAAAACCCCTAAATAGCCTGTCTTATTTCACTCCTAACAGGTAAATATTAATCGTTGTTTATAGTCGTCTATATAATTTTTTGTAACAAACCTCCATTCAGTTTTTGTAATCGAACCAAGGATTTTCTAATCTTATTCCCTATTTGGAATGAATTACCTTAAAAAATTAAAATGTTCTATCCGGGTGAAAGGAGCTAAATTTAAGAACACTTTTTTATCAGATATATTTTCGGAAACTATTTTACCGGTGACAGGTACCAAACGCTACTTTTGTTTCACTAAATTATGTGAAAAAATCATGTCTGAAACAATAAGAAAGCGTTAAGTGTTTAATTACAGGTAACGAGCCTGCAGATATACAGCTGCTATTTATGCTGCAAGAGAAATAAAGTGGCTAAATGTAATATAACCCGCATCGATTTAAGATGCACCTTCTGAAAATTTAGACTTATCCATAACGGTAACCTGACACCCTTTTCTTTATGAAGATTAATAAGCAGACGATAAACCAATAATACCTCCACCTATAAGAATGACGTCTTTGCTCATTTACTATTTAAACTAAAATCCCAAATAGGCTTTTCGCCCAAAAGGTGCTCAACAAAATAATTCCAACGTTTTTTTATGAAATAATCCCGGTGTTTCCCAACATATCCATGACGTTGGCTAGGGAGGATAAGCAAATCAAACTCTTTGTCTGCATTTATTAAAGCTTCTGCAAATTTAAAGGTAGCCGAGGGGTTTACATTATCATCCAACCCGCCATGGACCAAAAGTAACTTTCCCTTTAAGTTTTTGGCATTGGTTATATTTGAAACATTCTCATAGGTTTCATCAATTGGCCAACCCTGATACATTTCCGGCCACCAAGCCTTTTCCATTCTAAAATCATGATCTCCCGAACTGGCTACCCCAACTTTATAAAAGTCCGGGAAAGCGGTCATAGCTCTTCCAGTATCATATCCCCCTGCAGAATGCCCAAATATACCTACCCTATCAATATCAATCCAGCTGTTTTTTTCACCTAAATGTTTAATTGCTAAAACATGGTCTTCCAAATTATTTCCCATGTTTTTATAAGAATGATTATGAAACGCTTTTGAACGGCCTGAAGACCCCAACCCGTCAACCTGCATCACAATAAAACCAAGCTCGGATAAGCTCTGATTGTAAAATGCCACATCAAAAGATTTTGGAAAACGCTGGGTATGTGGCCCCGTATAAGTAGCATCTATTATGGGGTAGGAGTTTGAAGCGTTAAAGTTTGAAGGTTTCCAAATAGCACCATAAATGGTCGTTTTTCCATCTTTGGCTATGAGTTGAAAAGGCTCTGGCGCCAACCACCCTTTTTCTTCTACTTCTGACGCATCAGCCTCTGTTAGATGTACCAAAATCTCACCGTTCTTTGATGCCCTTAAAACTGTTTTAGTAGGGACATTGACTGCAGAAAAATTATCCACAAAATAAGCACCGTCCTTTGAAAACGATACCTGGTGATGCAGCTTCTCTGAAGTAAGCAACGTTGTTTTTCCTTTTAAAGTAACTTTGTACAACTGCTGATGGTATGGATTGTTTTCCTCCTCTTTTCCCGAAGCCAGAAAGTAAACTATACCATCATCTTCATCAATATGACTAATATCGTTTATGTAATAATTCCCGTTGGTGAGTGGTATGATCTCTTCTGTTTTTAAGTCTAAACTATAAAGTTGTCGCCACCCACTTCTTTCCGAGAGAAATATAATTTTCTCTTTGTCTTTGATAGTCCAAAATCTAAAGTTATCAACATTGGTATCACTTATTTCCTGAATTAAAGTGCGCTCTGTAGCCGTATTTAAATCAACTTCTTTAACAAATTCGTTTTTAAAACCACGGGGTCTGTAATTTGCTAAAATAACTCCAGATTTATCTGTCCATTGTATAGAAACCGAATTGATATGCGTGTTTTTAGGAAGTTGAGTTTTTACCTCCTGCTTTTTTTCAATATTATAAAATACAGGTTTTACATGCACCATTGTAGTATCTCCCGGTGAACCACGATAATAGGACAATAATTTTGGTTTATACAGGGAATCAATACTCCAATCCAGTAAATACATTTTTTCAGCATTTTGCAAATCTATCAGATTTGTTGCCAGCCATTTTGAATCCTGGGACCAATTGACAGAAAAATGTTTTGGACGTTCACCTCTTTCGCCTTCCATTTTATCGTACCAACCATAGTAACTGGCATATTCATAATTCTTTTTTCCATCAAAACTTAATTGATGTACTTCACTTGTTACTGTAGATTTTATAAAAAGATTGTAGTCTTTGGTATAAGCAATCCATTTACCGTTTGGTGATTTTATTTCAAATTTTTTGGCATCTGCCTTTTTTTCTTCTTCTCTTAATTGAATTTGATAAGACTCTAAAAGCAGTGTAAATTGTTTTCCAAAAGTGTTGAAAACCAATGTTCTTTCATTTTCGTATTCAATATTAGAAAGCTTCAAATTATTCGGTTCAACTTCTTTATCTAAAAAATCAGCTAAAGCATTTGCTAATTTTTCATGATTGAACAAGGAAACTACTTTTAAGTTATTAAATTTTACTTCCTTATAGACTTTTCCTCTTTTTGAATAATCAATAAACCAAAAGCCTTTACCATTTTCAAACCAATTAGCCTTTGTGTTAAGATTAAAAACTGCTTTGTTGTAGATGTTCCCATGAGTAAAACTCACGGCTCTATTATAATCTTCTAAAGTTAAGTTTTGGGCATTTCCTGTAGAAATGACTAAACACAAAGCACCTATTAAGCAACTTATATATTTCATCTATTTTTTTTAATAAGCGGGAAACAGTGAGCATAAAGATTCTTTTGGTCATCAATACAAACAAAAGTATTTTCACTCATTCTTTGCTCGCCGTATATATTTATTGATTCTTTTTTCTAAAATTGGCAGGGTAACGGTACCATGTTCCAAAATAATTTCATGAAACTGGCGAATATCAAATTTCTGTCCTAATTCCTGTTCGGCTTTTTTACGAAGCTCTCTAATTTTTAATTCGCCCATTTTGTAAGACAAAGCTTGGCCTGGCCATGCAATATAACGGTCTGTTTCGGTGTTTATCTCCAAAATTGACAACGCCGTATTTGAGGCCATATATTCCACTACCTGTTCCCTTGTCCACCCTTTGGCATGAATACCAGTATCGACCACCAAACGGCAAGCACGCCACATTTCGTAAGTGAGCTTTCCGAATTGTTCGTATGGCGTAGTGTACATGCCCATTTCGTCAGCTAAAAACTCAGAATATAGCCCCCAACCTTCACCGTAAGCCGATAGATACAATTTTTTTCTGAATTTTGGAATGCTATCCCCCAACTCATTATTCAAACTACCCTGTAAATGGTGACCGGGGACTGCTTCATGAACAGTTAACGCCGGTAAAGTATACAACTTTCTGCTAGGCAAATCGTAAGTATTAACCCAATAGTAGCCCGGCTCGGTACTGTTTTTTGAAGTGCCCACATAACGGCCACCGGTATACTTAGGTGCAATAGCATCAGGTACGGGAGCTACACCATAAGGTTTCCTTGGTAAAGTTTTAAAAAATTTTGGTAATTGCTCATCGGCACGCTTTGCCATATCCCGGGCAATCATCAATAACTCATTTGGACTTTTGGCATAAAACTGTTCATCGGTTCTTAAAAACTGTAAAAAGTCTGCAAAGCTTCCTTCAAACTTTAAGGATTTAATGATTTTTTGCATTTCTGCTTTTATCCGAGCTACTTCTTTTAAACCAATATGATGAATATCATCAGCAGTATATTTAGTACTTGTTGTATAATAATTGATTCTATTTTGATAAAAAGTTTTACCATTAGGTAAATTTAATGCCCCTAAACTGGTCCTGGTTTTTGGAAGATACTCCGTTTCAAAAAAGTCTTTTATTCTTTTGAATTGAGGTATTACCACATTTTCAATCGTTTTTTTAGCTATCATTAACACCGAGTCTTTTTGGGTCTCGGTTAAAGCTTCAGGTAAGTTTTTAAATGGTGAATAATAATAACTGTCTTTATAATCTTCAACAATGTGGTCCTCATAGGTAGATTCATAACCATTAAAGACTACCCTGGATTGTGATATGCCTTTTTCCAAACCTTCCCGTAAATTAATAACATGTTGATCTACAAACCCCGGAATAGCATTTAACTTATTTAAGTATGTTTTTACCTGATCATAATTCATTAAGGGTTTAACATTATAAGTCAAATTGATATGAAAACCGGCATCTGAAAGCAACGGATTTAAGTAACATTCAAATTTGTAAAAGTCAATTTTATCTTGAAGAATAAACTCTAAAAGTTCTACCGAAATACGTTCGGTTTCACTTAAACCAGAAGTGTCTATTTTTGATAGATCTTTTAACTTTATCTCTGCAAACTCTGCTTCAGCTTTATAATAAGCTTTAGTATATAGCCCTAACGGAAACTGTTCTTCATCATACCCTTTGTGGCTTTGGTAGCTATCAATGATATTTTGTAAAGCATTTGAAGCGGAGTTGGTTTCTTTTTCTTTATCACAACCATATAACAAACAGATAATTATGATGCTCTTGAAATAACGATAATTCATCTTAAATATCAGGCTTTAAGTTTTTATTTGACTTACTTTCTAAATTTCTTATGCTAAGTTAGTGTTACTTACATATAAATACCACTCCGGTATCTACAGTGCCTATTTGAACAATACAAAAACATTTTAAACTAAGGCACTAAGGTTTTTATACTCGGGTAATGTCGGTCTTGTTTTTAGACCTTCCTCAATGATACTAATAATTCTTGCACGTTCCTCACCTTCTAATACCAACCTTGGAGCTCTAACATACTCTGATCCTATCTTTGTATATACAGATGCCATTTTTATATACTGTACCAATTTAGGGTGTATATCTAATTCTAACAATGGCATAAACCATCTGTAAATATTTAAAGCCTCCTGATATCTTCCCACTTTTGTAAGCTCATAAATTGCAACTGTTTCAGCAGGAAATGCATCAACTAACCCTGCCACCCAGCCATCTGCTCCCAGGCATAGACTTTCAAAAGCCAATGTATCGACTCCGCATAATACCGCTAACCTATCACCAAATCTATTTTTAATTCGAATCACATTAGTTGTATCTCTTGTTGATTCTTTTACAGCCTGTATGTTTGAACAAGTATCGATAAGCGCTTCGAACATATCTAAAGTAACGAATAACTTATAGTCAATAGGGTTGTTATAAATCATTATGGGCAGAGTTGTACTTTTAGCTACCGCTTTAAAATATGTTACCATTTCCTCATCAGTGGCACTATAGCGCATAGGAGGTAAAATCATTATTCCTGAAGCACCGTCTTCCTCTGCTATTCTAGCCAATTCTATTGCTTCTTTTGTTGTTTGTGCCGCTATGTTCATGACAACGGGAACCTTACCATCTACAAACTCAACAGTTACTCTGGTTAATAAACGTAATTCATCTATGGACAAAGTACTTGCTTCCCCTAAAGTACCTCCTAAAACAAGTCCATGTATACCCGCATCTAATTGAGCTTGAACATTAACCTTAAACAATTCTAAATCCAGTTCATCATTCTCTGTGAACTGTGTTGTTATTGCAGGCATTACACCCTTCCATTGAATATTCATATTATCAATTTTTAGATTCGTAAAATTAGCGGAGTTATCTTAATTTTAACAGTGCTTTTTTACTCAAAAATAAGACTATATTATCCTCATGAACCGTTTAACCCGGATATACAATATTATTTGCGTACTTGTGAATCTGGAAGTTGATATAATGAATGCCTTACCGAAACCTAAGAAAAACACCCCTTAATTTTCAAAAAGATTTAGGAATATCCTTCCTGGAAGACTTCATTTGCTTGAAGAAATATGAATAAGTTTAATTTTACAACGAGAAGGTTCTTTAATATTAGAGATACTGATAACTATTAACTGAAAGTATTTCAGTGACCACGGTAGGATTAACTATATAAAAAGCGAAAGATTTCTCCACTTTAAACTATACATAATTGCTATAAAAGAAACTGTATATTTCGAAAAGTCAAACGCAACTAACTTTTACTTCTTAATTTCCTTATACTCAAACCAATCAAAATCGGCGTGCAGTGAATTACCCTTCAAGTCTTGGCAACACAATCCAACAAAGGCGCCAGTGAAAGCCGGTCTATATTTATCATTCCCGTTTTGAATGTAATCGTCCGATAGGATACTCATATCTAATGTGTCACCAATTGGATGAAAAGCAACTTCATCAATACTGTAATAAAACTGCAAATCTTCACTTGAAATGATTCCTTTTAAAAATATCCTTTCCTTTCCGGAAATGACAACTTCTTCTTCCTGCACAGATACCTTAAAATTATCACTTGAAATTACCGACAAAGTTTTATCCGTATCATTTCTTGTAATAGCCAAATAGTGAAAGTGCCCAGTATTGTAATAAAACACCAAACCAGCCAATTGTTTAAAAACTTTAGGTTCAAATTCCACACACGTTGTTACCTCAGCTTTAAAATGCTGAATACGCCTGGCAATAAGGGACTGGGAATGGGTAGATGCCAAAGATTCTTTGCCTTTAAGCCTTAAATACCCCGGCCTTTCAGTTAGGGATAACCAATTCTGGTCCACTGGAATGCGCAACGATTGAAAACAAGGGTTTAAAACTTGAGAATCAAAATCGTCTTTTTCCAACAAATACTCAAATTTATACTCTGGGAGTCTAGACATTGGGATATTAGTTCTTGGTTGTTTGCCACCATTCTTTAAATACGGCCAACCATCCTTCCAAACTAATTCTTCTATGGCAGTTTCTCTTCCCAAGGTACATCTTCCTCTTTTACTAAGTGGCCTTCCCACCAAAAAAACCATGTACCAATCTTCATTCTGGGTTTTAACAAATGAGGCATGCCCTGCCTTTTGAAGATTATTTTCCGGGTAATCTTTAGATGTCAGTACAGGGTTGTCTGGATGCTCCTTATAAGGGCCGTTGACAGTCTTTGCCCTAAAAACAGACACTGCATGATTGTACTCCGTTCCTCCTTCCGCAACGACTAAATAATAATATTCCTTATGTTTGTATATATGGGGACCTTCAGTCGAGCCTAAATAAGTTCCTTTTGTAAGCAGTACTTCATTATCAACGAGCCTCTTATTTATTTTATCGTATTCTTGTAACAAAATGCCATTAAAAGGAGGTGTTTTTCTATAATCGGCGCGCATGCTTAAATAATATGTTCTTCCTTTTTCATGAAAGAACGAGCCGTCGAAACCATTGGAATTCAAATACACCGGTTTAGACCATTCCCCTTTAATATCTTCGGTTGTTATGACGTAATTAGGGGTATCCATCCATCCGCCGTCAAAAGATTTTACGTTGGAATACACTAAATAAAAAGTTCCATTATCATAACTTAGGCAAGGTGCCCAAACACCGCAAGAATCCGGAACACCTTTTAAATCCAATTGATCTAACCTGTTTAAAGGTCGCGCAATAACTTGCCAATGCTTTAAATCTTTTGAATGATGGATCTGTACACCAGGAAACCATTCAAAAGTAGAGGTGGCAATATAATAATCATCCCCAACCCTACAGATTGAGGGGTCTGGGTTAAACCCTTTTAATATTGGATTCTGAATATATTCCATTAGCTTTTCACAAATTCGTTTTCTATCTCCTCCAGGGACTTACCTTTTGTTTCGGGCATAATCTTGAGCAATATTAAAAAGCCAATTACAGCCAATATGCCAAAAATGAAAAAGGTTAATGCACTACCTATTTTAGCCAATTCATAAGGAAAGATGAATTGTACAAACCAACTTACCAAGGAATTTACGAAAGCCACCACTGAAATAGCCAAACCTCGAATCCAATTGGGAAACAATTCAGCTAACAACACCCACATAACGGGCCCTAAAGAAATAGCGAAGCTCGCCACAAACCCTAATATTCCAATTAGTACTAAAATCGGATTCATGTGAATTGCTGCTTTCAAAATATCTCCTTCGTGTTTAGCATACATTTGCTCACCAAGTGCCAGTTTTAAATCGTTTTTAAAATCAACATCATTATCATACTTGTTATCAATGATATTTGACAATTTGTATAATTCAATCTCAGGCGCCAACATAGAAATCCTATCTTGGTCCAATTCAAAAGTAGCTTTACCAAAACCATAGGCAGAAATGCACATGCTTACGGCTACCCCTGCGACACCAATAAGCATTAATGGCCGTCGTCCTAGCCTATCAATTAAATACATGGCAATGACCGTAAATACTATATTTATAATACCTACCCAAATTGCCTGAGCAAAGGCCGCATTAGAGCCTATTCCAGATTGTTCAAAAATAGTAGTGGCATAAAAATATACCACATTTACACCGGTAATTTGCTGTAAAATGCCAATGACAAATCCTAATGTTAGTACAAATGCTAACCCAGGATTGAACAAGCTTTTTAAATTTACCCTTTTTGCTTCCTTATTATCTTTTAGACTTTCTTTGATTAATACCACTTCTTCAAACGCTCTCATGTCTCCATAAATACGCCTTAATATATCCCTGGCCTGAGTTTCTTCATTTTTTAACAATAACCAACGGGGGCTTTTTGGTACTAAAAGCAATAAGAAGAAATATATGACTGCCGGTACTAATTCAATTCCCAACATCCATCGCCATGCTGTTTCTTCATTAATAAAATTTGACGCTTCTATTTGTTGCAAAAAAAAGTAATTACAAAAATAAGCAGCCGAAAAGCCTATAACAATATTCAAGTTCTGAATGGTGACCAATTTGCCACGGCTTTCTGCGGGAGAAACCTCGGCTATATATACGGGAGCTAAAATCAAAGCAGCTCCAAAAGCAGCTCCACCAACCATTCTTGCCAAGACTAAAATTTCATAACTGGATGCCAGAGCGGATAACAGTGCTGACAGGGAGTAAAGAACCGCAACTATTAACAACACCTTTTTTCTCCCCAGATAATCGCTCAATCTACCTGAAACCAACATAGCGAACATTGCTGAAAAAGATGGTGAACTTACAACCCAACCCAGTTGCAAGTCAGTCAGATTGAATTCAGGTTTTATGAACTTTATTACACCTGAAATTACCGAGGCATCAAATCCGAAAAGGAAACCACCAATGGATACTACAGAGGCTATAAAGATTATTTTTTTAGGTAATGAATTCATTATAAAAACATCTTATTCTATTTGTTATCCCAAAGTCCCTCCATTTCTTCCAAAGTTTTTCCTTTGGTCTCTGGTACATATTTCCAAACTATAATAGTTGCTATTACCGCCATGACCCCATAAACCCAATAGGCAAAACCATGATTAAACTTCTCTAGTAGGTATGTGTTTTTATCCATCATTGGGAAAGTCCAGGATATTAAATAGTTTGATATCCATTGCACGGCAACAGCTACTGCCATGGCCTTACCCCTAATCTTATTAGGAAATATTTCAGATAGCAATACCCAAACCACAGGGCCCCAACTCAAAGCGAAACTGGCCACATAAACCAACATACATATCAAAGCAAATGTACCTATGGATTGACTGAAAAATGCACCTCCCAACGCAAACATAGCTACAGCCATACCAAGAGCACCTACAATCATCAATGGTTTCCTCCCAAATTTATCCACTGTAGTAATGGCCAGTATGGTAAACAATAGATTTATAGACCCGACAATAATGGTTTGTAATAATGCCGTATCGGTTCCAGACCCCATGCTTTTAAATATTTCCGGAGCGTAGTATAGCACTACATTGATTCCAACGAACTGTTGAAACATGGATAAAAGTATGCCAATAACAATGACTGTAACACCATGGGAAAATAATTTCCCAGAACGTTTTTCCATTGTGTTTTGAATATCTATTAATATCTTTTTAGCTTCAACAAGCCCATTTACTTTGTTTAAGACCCTTAAAGCCTTTTCTGGTTGAGACCTAAGCATCAATGACCTTGGTGTGTCGGGAACAAAGAACAGCATGATCAAAAATAATCCTGCCGGAATGGTTTCTGAGGCAAACATCCAACGCCAACCGATAGTATTCAGCCAAGTATCATTGCCTTGTTTGGCTATAAAGTAGTTTACGAAATAAACAACAAGCATTCCGAATATAATGGCGAATTGATTCATAGACACCAACATACCTCTACTTTTGGCTGGTGCTATTTCAGCAATATAAAGTGGCGAAAGCATGGAAGCCAGGCCTACGCCTATACCTCCTATTATTCTATATACTATAAAAATATAGATATAGCTATGGTCGGCCTGTCCTATCTCCTTTATAAACATTTCAGGCATTGCCGACCCCAGGGCTGACAACAAAAACAAAAACGCCGCCAAAACGAGCCCTTTTTTTCTTCCAAACTTTTTACTAATTATACCACCCGAAAGACCTCCAATGACACATCCTATCAAGGCACTTGAAACCACCAGTCCCAACCTTGAATTTGCCGATAGCTCATCCAGACCAAATGGTATAATGAAAAATTGCTCCAAGGAGCTTACTGTTCCAGAAATGACCGCTGTGTCATATCCAAATAACAGCCCTCCTAAGGTGGCCACTAATGTTAGTTTTAAAAGGTATCTTTTATTAGTTTTATTAGGTATTTTCATTAATTGGATTTGGAATTAAAGATGATTTTTGAAAGTGCTACTTCTAAATTTACTATCTTAACTTTTGCATTTAATTATTCCGTTTTAAACGCAGATGCTGGCAGCCCATATGTATTAAATAAACTAGCTTCGGCTATATTAGAATATGCATACCTTATAAACTGTGGGGCTCTTACTTTAGGACTACACAGTAATATTTCATTTTTTTTAATTTTTGCCCTTGCTGGATAATATTTTTTATCTGCTCCTGCAATCTCAAAACCCATGAGCTTTTCACCTTTTGCTATTAATCCTTCTTCTGCAAATTTGAACTGTACTATAATCTTATTTCCCGTTACATTTGCTGAATGATATACAGGCCCTGAAGGCACAACATCTTTAAATCCGTAAGTTTTGGAGATTGCCCATAATGAAAGTCTTCTGGCTACTTCTTTTTTGTTTCTTGGATGGATATCCTTTAAATCACCAATATCGTTGGTTACCACCATGCCTGTATTAGGAATATTCTTCATTGCGAATAATTGAGCATCTCTAATAATTTCAGATCGCTGCTTCGGATCCCAATACGTAAATGGTGCGATTTGAACGAAATAAAAAGGTAGGTCTCCTCCAAAATGTTGCCTCCAAGATTTTATTAAAAGCGGAAAGGATTTGTAATAAGACTCGGCATTTAGAACATTAGATTCCCCTTGATACCAGATAATCCCTCTAAACCTAAAACCCTTAAGTGGAAAAATCATGGAATTAAATAGCACACCGGGTTTTTCAGGAGCATATACTTCTTCAGGCAACTTTTTAGATTCTGCCAATAAATACTCATTATTTAATGTTAATGATGCTTCTATCCAAGGTTCTATTGGCGTACCTCCCCAGGCGGCTTGAATTAAGCCTACTGGCCCTTTGAGCTTTTTATGAATTTCTTTGCCAAAAAGGTATCCAACGGCACTAAAATCATTCACCGTTTTCGGAGAACATACTACCCATTCTCCTTTTACGTCGTTCAAGGGGTACTTTGATTGTTGATTTTTAATCTTGAAAAAACGTATTTCCGGATAATTGGCTGTTTTTCTTTCTTCTTCAGAATCATCATATCCCAAATTACCGTTCCATTCCATATTGGATTGACCGGATGCCAACCACACCTCGCCGAAAAGAATATTCTCAATTACCAATTGTTCGTGTCCACTTACGGTAATTGTTTGTTTCTTTTTCGAATTGGTAGTAGTAACCAAAATTTTCCAATTGCCTTGATGCACCTTTGTTGAAATAGGAGTTTCCAGCCATGAGCAATTTATGGTAATTGTCTCGTCTGGTACCGTCGACCAACCCCAAATTTTCACGGTATCATTTTTTTGAAGCACCATATTATCCGAGATAATAGATGGCGTCCAAATACTGGCATTACTGTAAACAGTAAAATGTAAACTTATTAATAGCTGTAAGTTGAAAATAGCGTATTTCATCTTATCAAAACTTAATTAAATACTACCGTTCTGTTTTTCACAAGACCATTTTCATTAAAGGCATCCAACCTGAAGCAATAATCCTGATTGGCATTTAATGATCGTATTGTAACCGTATTTTTACCATATACCTTATACGAATGGTAAAGTTTATCTTTGGAAATACCATATTGAATGATATAACCATCGGCATTCTTGGACTCATCCCATGTCAACAATACTTCTCTCCTATCATTTTGATTCCTTATAGCTTCAATATTCTTGGGCATGTTGGGCAACGGCCCCATTCCTTTTCCAAAAACTCTTAAATCGGATAATGCAAAATTGCCATCGGGCACATAATAGCTGGTCAGCCTAATATATCTTGCCTTTACTGGGTTTTCGAGTTGAATATAATCATGGGGCGTATCTAGCATATGGTTTTCTTTATTTATAAGTGACACCCAATTTGCCCCATTTTTCGAGTACTCCAAAACGTACTGATAATAAATATTTTCATCACGTTTAAACAATTGGGTGCCGTGGTCATAAAAATTAACCTGAATAGCCGATATGTCACATTCTTCTAACAAATCAATACTATACCATTCGCCTTTGTCACCCGAAACGGCACTCCAATACGTTCTGACATTTTCATCTACTGCATTTTTAACTGGCAACGAATCTATTTGTGAAGATGCTGACACTTCTTTGTTATAAGATAGGAGCATCCAATTTGTATTCAATTCTTTTACATCAGAAACTTTTTTATTTGGAATATAAAAAGGCGTGTCACCAAATCCGGTATCGGTAACTAGGTTACCTTCGCCGTCAAAATATGTTGGGAATAGCCCCAATCTTCTTTCAAACCAATCTTTTACATAAACGGTCATAGTACCCATATGCCAATAGTTGCCATACCTGTCCTTAAACGTACTTCCATGCCCCGCCCCATTTATAAACCCTTCAGGTTTATATGAAAACGGGTTGTTTTTTGCATAGGTAAACGGCCCCAAGGGCGAGCCTCCCTCATAAACACCATCTGCATAACTTTTAAACTCAGTACCAGGGCCGGCATACTGCAAATAATATTTGCCTTCGTGCTTGGTCATCCAGGGGCCTTCTATCCAAGGTGCCCTATCGATTTCATTATAATCCCCAGGGCGTTCCCAGCCATGTACTTTAAAATTCTGAGCAATACAATCAATGGAATCACTTATTGGATCAAAAGTGATTGGATCTAATTCGATGCCTCTAATGGGGTCCCTATTGGAACATCCCCAATACATATATAATCTTTCATCGTCATCTTGAAAAAATGCCGGATCCCAAACATCAAATGGCATGGCGTTTCTAACCTGGGTCCACTGTCCTGATTTAGGATTCCCAGATTTATATATAGCATTTTCTAGTCTGTCTCGTGAAGAGGCCAAAAAGAAAATCGTATCTCGCATTGTAATAACAGTAGGAGCATATTGCTCAGTTGGAATTTGATCGGTCTCTACAAATTCCCAATCCACCAAATCTGATGAGTACCAGTAACCTCCAGACTTAGAAGCGAACAGGTAATATTCATCCTGAAAGGTTACCACACTAGGATCGGCCGCTTCACGGCGTGAGGCACCATCTGGCATAAAGCGATAACTTAGGTTCAGGGGGTTGCAAATAGAGTTTCTACAGGAATCATTTTTTCCATTCTCAACATTTTTTGAAAAACAGCCCGTGACAATTATTGCTATACATGCAAGAACTATCATTTTTTTAATATGTATCAATCTCATCAAAATTTATAATATGTTAATTAATCGTAATAAAATCCAAGTCGCTTCAAACCATCATTTATTTCAGGGTTTGACATAAACAAGTCCCATAGCAATCCTGTCCTGTAATTCTCTATCATAATTATAATAGGGCCTTGATCGATTGCCAAATACCCATCGGCCACCCAATTTTCAGTTGGATTAATAGCATCGAAAAAGCCGTATTCACCCCACAGGCGATTTCCTAATTTGTAATAAAAGAACCGGATGGCATCCATGGAATAGTCAGGAGTATAAATTATGGACGAAATAGCAGCTGTAGGGGTAATAACACCAGTATCTGCATTAGGGGCATGATTGCCATAACCTTTTCCTCCATTAATATGACTGTCACTTGAAGTCAATCCCCAAAAATTCTGACCATATCCTGTATAATTTTTCGGGTTGTCTATACAATAAGCCCTATTTATTAGCGCATGTGTTTTTCCTTGTTCCCAGTAATCGGCGTACTTGTCTTTTAATCCTTTTGGATTAATTCCCAAAAAGCTATACTGGCTCATAAACAATGGTCCCCCATAACTCCCTTTGGTGTGCGACAATGGTAATGTATAACCATAATACTCCTCACCACTTTTATGTGCTCCTTGTCTAGCCCAACCTTCATGATATACAATTGGATCTATACTATAGAAAGGACATGAAGCTGCTAGGATATAAGTTATCATAGATTCATGATAACCCGAAATAGGAAGGTTAATTTTATATTCATATTGCGGCGACCAATGCCAATAAATGACATTTTCCTTTCCTGATTTCGTAAAAAAATTCCACTCAACAGCTTCCCACATTCTGTTTATTTTGGTGTACAACTCCTTTTCTTTCTTGTCGTTCTGGTTTAAATATTGTCGAACTGTCAGCAGTCCTACTGCCATATAAGATGATTCCGAAAGGTCTGCCCCATTATCCTCTTTACCCCAAAATGAGATTACTTCTCCGGTAGTCCCGTTCATCCAATGGGGCCACGCCCCATGAAATTTTGGGACTTTTTTATCTAAAAAATCGACTATTTTTTGAATTCTCTCTATCCCCTCTTCTCTGGTAATAAACCCTCTTTCTATGGCAACAATAATGGCCATTAGACCAAACCCAGTACCTCCAGAGGTAACTATTTCTCCATCCCTGTTGTAATTATTGTTTCGCTCACGTGCCATACCGCTAACCGGATGCCCATAATCCCAGAAATATTTAAAGGTTTGTTTTTGAATTTTTGTTAATAATGCCTCATCTGAAATGATTGGAAACTTATTTCCATCACCCGCCTGCGTACAAAGTTTAATCTCAAAAGGAAAACCATTTTTGGTAAGCTTACCAGAAACATACAATTTGTAAGTTGCCAATTCTTGCAGTTCAAATGAAGGCTTTAAAAATACTAACCCTTCTTTCTTATCTAATGAGATTTCAAGTGCTATGGATTGCAAGTAATTTCCCAAGTGCGTTTTGGTTAAAAAAATGTTGTTTTTTAATGCATCTAAATCGAAAGTCTTAACATTAAACAACTCTATTTTAGGCATAATACTGATGTCATCAATTGAATCATAGCCAGTCACCTGATTTAAATTAATCTGAATTCCAAATGCCTTGCTTTCTTGAGCGTTTGCTTGAGATGCAAAAAATAGAAAGACTAATATTTTTATATACGAAAATCTCATTTGTATTTTTGTTCTGTTAATAGGTAAACCCTAGTTTATCTAATCCATTACTTACTTCAGGGCAGGACATAAACAAGTCCCATAATAATCCTGTTCTATGATTTTCTATCATTATAATTATTGGGCCTTGATCTATACCTAAGTGGCCATCGGACACCCAATTCTCAGTTGGATTTATGGCGTCATAGAAACCGTAATCACTCCACAAACGATCTCCTAAAACATAGTAGAAATACTTGAGGGCGTCCATAGAATATTCAGGAGTATATGGCATAGATGATATGGCAGCCGTAGGTGTAATAACCCCTAAGTCGTTATCAGGTGCATGCGCGGAATAACCTAAATGGTTATCGCTCGCTGTTAGTCCCCAAAAGTCTTTATTGTAACCAATAAACCCTTTCGGGTTATCAATGCAGTATGCTCTATTAATAGATGTGTGGATCATGCCTTGATCCCAATAGTTAGCATATTGATCTTGTAAATTCCGAGGATCTAAACCTAAATAGGAATAATGACTAAAAAATAATGGCCCTCCATGATTACCGGCTATATTTTTTAACGGAAGTGTATAACCATAGTATGCTTCATTACTAATCATATTCCCGCTTTGTGCAAACCCTTTTTCATACACCTCTTTGGCGATTGAATGAGTTGGAGAAGACGCCGCCATGATATAGGTAATAAGCGTTTCGTTATACCCAGTTAATTGTAAATTGATATCCCAGCCGTAGTCAGGTGACCAATGCCAATACAGCACATCTTCTGCACCATTCTTGGTATACCAGTCCCATTCCATCTCATTCCAAAACGTATTGATTTGACTTATGGCTGCCGCATGCTCCGTTTCATTGTCTCTTTTTAAATACTCACGTATGGTTAGCAACCCCACAATCAAATAAGTGCTTTCTGAAATATCCCCTCCATTATCTTTTTCGTTACCGGCAAAGGGAATGACTTCTGCCGTATCTCCTGTAATCCAATGTGGCCACATACCATGAAACCTAGGTACCTCATCTTTAAGGTAATCTATAATCTTCTTTATACGTTCAATACCTTCAGCCTTGGTAATAAATCCTCTTTCAATGCCAACAATAATTGCCATTAAACCAAAACCTGTTGCCCCAGTAGTTATAACATTATCATGAAAATTATTGCTCCTTTCCCTAATCATGCCACTATTCGGGTGGGCAAAGTCCCAAAAATATTTAAAGGTTTGACTTTGTACCAGGGTAAGCAGTGCCTCATCTGAAATTTCTGGAAATTTAAAAGCCTCATCCACCTTGGTATAAAAAAGCGTTTCATTCCCTTCGAAATCATTGCCGTTAATCGATTTCAACTGACTTGAAATATTCACAACATAGCCTGTTAAGTAATTTAAATCCTGAGACGGTTTGACCTGATAGACTTTATTACTCTCATTATATAGCACTTCAATTTCAATAGAGCTTCCATTCTTTTCTGATAAAGTCATATAATTCTCTATATCTGAAATATCCATGTCATGAGAAAATGACAACTTGATATTTGGTTGAAAGCCTATTTCTTGAATATTCCCAGGGTTTTCAAGTACCGAAACATCATCTATAGTAAATAATTCAATTTCTAAAGGCTCCAATAAGGTTTGGAACAGGGTTTCAAGCCCACTAAAAGTCTCTCCTTCCGCACCTAACAAAGTACTGGATATTGAAATTTTATAGGTAGCGTTTTCACTCAAGATGGCCATCGGGGAAAGCACTACCGATTTGTTATTGTTTAGAAAAGCGTAATCTACTGGAACTGTATTGGAATTACTGTCAAAAAGCGTAATATGACTCTCTATATTGGAAGTACTGACCACTCTAGAAAATGAAATTGTTAAAGACTGATCCAGTGCAATATTGTCATTCCAAGAATCTAAACTAAGATTCTGATTACCGACCCTTATAGATTGAACAACAATTTCCACAACAGGCTCTGGCGCAGGTGTTTCATTGTTACTGCTACAGTTGAAAAAAGTCAATAGAAGTGCACCAAACAATACCATTACGGGTATGTTCCCAATTCTCATTTTTTAAAATATTATGATTAAAAATTTAACTCGAAGTCATTATGCAAAGGGGGTAAAGCTTTTACCCCTTCTACATAATATCTAAAACAACTTAAACTAAATAAACTAACTCAATTTTTTATAATCCTATAGTTATTCTTGTATTAGGGTTTTTCATTGTTATAAACCAATAAAACATCTTCGGGTGAAAGTGCCACATTCCATATTCTGAAATCATCCAATAAACCTTTGAACGTATTGGTTGCGGTTGCGTAGTCAATCCAAACAGTAGCTTTATTAGCTGGTGAACCACCAAATCCAAACGCTAAACCTGCATCTAAACCAGAAGGAGAGTCACCATCCCAAACCCCTATATCTTGATACTGAATATCTATAAAACCACTTACATCAGACCTAAGGTTTCTTTTTATTATTAAGGTACCATCTACATAAAAACTTTGATGGGAAGTACTGGCGTCAAATGTCATCACAATTTGATGCCATTCCCCATCTGCTATTAAATCTGGCATAGAACCTTGATAATCCTGAATAAACTCATGTACCGGCCAACCTGCACTACCTAATTCACCCGTTATAGCAAACCAAGATGTATGATTATTATCATCAGTGGTAACAACGTGTGATGTTCGATAATCTATGGCCATATTTGGATTAATATGCATATGATATCCTCGTTCAGCTGCAAGCCCAAAAACATATCGACTCACATCATAATCTGCGGGATCAATCTTAAACCAAGTAGCAATGGTTATACTTGGTGAAATAAAGGCATCATTAGCTTCAAAAGCCACGACATCTCCGTTACCTGCTTCTGTTGCTCCGCCGAAACTTGCTGCGCCATTGGCATTGCCAAATCTATCCGTATCATAGCCTACTTGTTCATATGCGGTCACAAAATTCCCTATACTAGGGGTTACTTTCTTATCAAAGCGCCACCAGGCTACTAAATTATTAGATTGTGGAAAGGGGTCATATGCCTTTTCAATTGCCTTAAAAAATCTAGCCGTTGAGGTCAATGCCGTGCCTGAAGAAGAGGTTATGCCGTTCTCAAAATTGATATCATAAATAAAACCTTGATCTAAATCTGAAACAGGATCCATTACAATGCTATTACCTGAAACGATTAAATTTGTTGCAACCTCTACGCCGTTTAAAGATAATTTCAAACTTGTACTGGAAACAGAATTTACGTCTACCGCATCGGATAGCTCTATCGTTATTGTAGCATTTAGTGGAACTTCTACCGCTCCAGTCGCTGCATTTAAGTCGAGCGTAACGGCTTGATTTGTATTGATATCTGTTCCTTCTGCACTTATACTGGTTATAATTAAACCTACCGAGTTAGAATCTTCGCTACAATTAAGAAGCGTTAAACTTGTAATCAAAAGCGCAAAAACACTTTTTATGTTGTTTTTAAATATTGTTTTCATGTGTTTATATTTATTGTTTTTAAATGGTCACATGTAACCTTTGATGTTAAAAATAATTATTAGCACACAGCGGAATGATTATTTTTAACATGTCGGTTTCATTGGTATTTTTTTTAGTTAACTAATTAGTAGCCATTATTTTGGGTTATCACTCCCCCACTAACTTCAATTTCCGCATCTGGAATAGGAAATACTTCGTGCACTCCTTGGACAAACCCTAAAGGCCCTAACACTGTGGCTGTTCTACCCGTTCTCACCAAATCCCAGAAACGTATCCCTTCATGGGCTAATTCATATTTTCTTTCATCGTAAATGGCATTACGCAATTCTGTTTGATCTGTGGTAGTAATTTCTGGTAATACAGCATTATTACCTCCCCTTGCTCTGGCCCTAACCATTTCTAAATAAGGCAATGCCTGGGCCGATTTACCATTTTCATTCAAAGCCTCAGCTGCCATCAATAGCACGTCTGCATAGCGAATAATTCTTCTATTGTATGCCCAAACAGCATTATCATCTATATCGGCTACCCAATATTTTTCCATATAAGTCTCAATTTCAATAATTGTGGTTCCTGAAGCATCGTAAGTTATATCGGGTGTGTTGGCTTCGTTACCTACAACGTATCCATCTTTAACTTCTCCCGGATAAAGTATTGAAGCCTCTTTTCTTGGATCATCATTAGACCAATCTTGTATAAAGTTGTATGTAGGTCTTCCAAAGCCCCAACCTCTTCCCGGAGATCCTACGGTGGTTGCCAACTGATAACCAGGTTCTCCATTTCTTAAATCTCCAAAAGCTGCGGAATTTAATGCACCTACTTCAAAAATAGATTCTATTCCAAATTCGCTTTCTGGTGTCCAAATATTGCCAAATACCGGTTCTAAATCGTACTCCCCAGAATTGATTACCTCCAATGCATACTTTTCTGCATTTGCAAAATCCCCTACAAAAAGAGATAATTTTGCATGTAATGATCTTGCAGCTCCCTTAGTGGCTCTTCCCATGTCTACACTATCATATCCCGATTTTTCCGGGAGATTAGCTATGGCATATTCCAGATCAGGGAAAATAACATCATCCCAAATAGTAGCTGCAGCTGTTCTGGGTAAAGCCGTTGCGCTCACCTCTGTAGTTAATTTTAATGGTACATCTCCCCAGATTCTTACTAGATTGGAATAATAATAAGCTCTTAAATACCTAGCCTCTCCAATGATTCTGGATTTTAAATCTTCATCCATAGCGATATTAGGCACCTCATTGATCACAAAATTAGCTCGTCTAACAGCTTCATATAACGAACTCCACCAACCAAGAATCAAACCATCGTTTGTAGGTATTCCTGCGTCATATGAATCGAACAAATCCAAAACTTGAGTATCGCCTGGTCTTGAACCTTTGGAAATATCATCAGCCGCTATATCCAAAAACGGGAAACCACCGTTAATCTGCCAAATTCTGAGCATATGATATACACCATTTACTGCTGCGATTGCATCAGCTTCGGAAGACGGGAATGTCCCTTCTGTTAGCGAGCCAAGTGGTGCTCTATCCAAAAAATCTTTTTCACATGATAAAATTGTTGTTAAACATAGTATTACCGTAATTATATATTTTATATTTTTCATAGTTTAAATTTTAGAATGTAACATTTACTCCAACGGTGTATACTTTCGTAACAGGGTATATCCCTTGGTCTAACACA
Source organism: Seonamhaeicola sp. (assembly GCF_028281565.1). Lineage (GTDB taxonomy): Bacteria > Bacteroidota > Bacteroidia > Flavobacteriales > Flavobacteriaceae > Seonamhaeicola. Next base: position 205,658 of record NZ_JANQJQ010000043.1, on the reverse strand, counting down.
CCATCTACAGCGTTATTCGCCCCAATCTCTGGTGAGTATCCCGAATAATCTGTAATTGTAAATAGATTATTCCCTCTAACATATATTCTTGCCGTACCAATTTTTAGCTTATCCGATAGCAGCTCTGGCAATGAATAACTCAACTCTAAAGTTCTCAATCTTAAGAAAGAAGCATCTTCCACAAAATAATCAGAAGCATTATAATTAACTCCTAAGCTAGATGCTCTTGGGTGTTCGTTAGTAGAACCTTCTCCTGTCCAACGATTTAAAAAGCTGGATTCAAAGTTTTCAAAATTAAATCTGAACAGTTTTTTTGCATTGAAAATCTCATTTCCATATTGACCATCAAAAACAAATGATAATCTGACGTTTTTATAACCCACTGAACCATTAAAACCATATACAAAATCTGGTATGGATTGGCCTATCTCTGTTTGGTCTGCTGTAGTTAGCATAACATCGCCATTAACGTCTTCATAAATAAAGTCTCCTACGCCTTGAGCTGCGAGTCTAGGAAATTGTGATAATTCTGCTGTATTCTGAAAAACACCAGCTACTTTGTATCCGTATAAGAAACCAATGGATTGGCCCACCCTGGTTCTTGACAATTGATACCCTCCAGCTACCAATCTTCCGCCAATGATTTCATCACTGGCTCCAATACCTTCTCCTAAATCAAGAACTTCGTTATCTATTTTGGAAGCATTAAAACCTATCTCATAATTAAAATCTCCTTTCGTTTCTCTCCAATTTACACCTAACTCAATACCTTTATTTTCTACTGAAGCCGTATTAAAGAAAATTGTATTTGTAAATCCGATACCCTCTGTACCAAGAGGTGCTAGAGGCACTAAAATCCCATCGGTTGTTTTTTCGTAATAATCTACTTGTCCTGATAATTTCCCGTTAAAAAAACCGAAATCCAAACCAAAATTTAACTGTTCTGTTTCTTCCCATTTAAGGTTAGGGTTTCCGGCATTACTGAAAGCAGCTCCATTTTGGTAAGTCTCCGAAGTTCCAAAAACAGCACCTATACCGTTCGATATCGTTGAGTATGCCGCCAAATCATTGACTTTATCATTACCGACAATTCCCCAACTTCCTCTCAATTTTAAGCTTGAAATAAAGTTTGCGTTTTGTAAAAAGGGTTCCTTATCAATATTCCATCCTGCGGCTACCGATGGAAATGTTCCCCATTTATTGTTCGGAAATTTTGAAGACCCATCCCTTCTTATTGTGGCTGTCAACAAATATTTCGAATCAAAGGAATAATTAGCTCTTGCGAAAAATGATAACTGGGAGTTTTGTGCACCTCCACTACTTACGGACTCAGGAAGTACGTCACCCGCACTTAAATACCATAAATTTTCATCATCAGACAATAAATCCTGCGCTGAACCTGACCAAAACTCAGATTCGGTTAACTGAGAAGTGAAACCCAACAACCCCGAAACATTATGCTTTCCAAGTTCTTTATTATATGCAAGCGTGTTTTCAACAATAGTTTGTGTTCTCTCCGAATTACCTACAGACAACAAACTGTTTAAATTCTCTTGTTGGTCTGAAATGGAAAATGCCGGCGTAAAGCTTCTGAATTTAGCAAATAAGATATCCTTTTGTAAACTGGTCTTTAAAGTAAAATCCTTTAAGAACTTCAATTCTATATAAACATTGGCCACAGACCTTAATTCTTTTCCTTCCCTATTGTTGTTGGCCAAAGTTGCAAATACATTTGAACTTCCTAAATTAGGAGCAAAAGAACCGTCTGGATTATAAGGCTCATTAACCGGCCATGCCCTATACACTGCTTGCACCAATCCTTCACTTATTCCTGGATTATTCCCTGTTTCATTCTCAGAAGCAGCTATGGAAAAGTTTAGTCCAATCTTTAAGTTCTTATTTAGATTATACACGGTATTTAATCTTGCTGTAACCCTTTCAACTCCGGACTCAGGCACGATGCCTTCCTGCGAATAATACCCCGCACCAACATAATAATTTATGTCATTTGAAGCACCGCTAAAAGACGCATTAATATTTTGTATTGGCGCGAGATCTTGGAAAAGTAGGTCCTGCCAATCTACATTTGGAAGTGCGTCTACATTATTATATGTTCTTGGATTAATTTCGTTTACAAAGGCACCAAACTCTTGACCATTCATTAAATCAATTTTATTGGCAACGGATTCAAAACTGCTCTCCACCGTAATATTGAAACGTGGCTTCCCTTCCTTTCCTTGTTTTGTAGTAACTATTATAACACCATTAGAACCCCTAGAACCGAATATAGCTGTAGCTGAAGCATCCTTCAATACTTCCATAGATTCGATATCATTAGCATTCAAAAAATCCAATGAAATTCCTTCCTGTAAAATAACACCGTCTACAACGTAGGTAGGATTGTTATTGTTAACCGTAGTCACACCACGAACACGAACCACTGGTGCACTCCCCGGTGCACCTGAAGCACTCAATACTTGTACCCCTGAAAGCCTACCTTGCAGTGCCTGTAATGGATTTGAACTACTTGATACCTTTAGTAAATCTTCCGACTTCACAGAGCCAACAGAACCTGTTAAGTCACTCTTTTTCTGGCTTCCATATCCAATAACAACAACTTCATCAATCTGACTCAAATTCTCCTGCAACTCTATTTTATAGGTAGTATCATTGGTCACGATAATTTCTTTGGTTTCAAAACCAATATAGCTTATTACCAATGTATCTCCCACCGATGCTTCCAATGTAAACCCTCCATCAAAATCTGATTGCACTCCCTTTGTTGTCCCCTTAATAACTATAGAGGCTCCAGGAAGCGGACTTTTGTCCGGAGAGGTAATTGTACCGTTTATTGTCTGTTGGGCTACTAAATCATGTACCCCAAACAAACAAAATAGAATTAGTAATAGTTTAATTTTCATATTTAATTAGTTTAGAATTAATGGTTCGATAAAATTAATTCAATTAGATATGTAGTGATATCTTAAAAATACAAAATGAACTTTAAATTACTGTAAAACAGATATTTAAATGATTTTTATTTTTAATAATTTAACACTTTGTAGTGTGTATGAAGTAGTATCTAAATGCAGGTTTTTAGTAAGAGACAAGAAATTCTGACAAACTTTTTCCCGATTCTATATCCATTTTTTTTCTTAATCTGTACCTCTGAATCTCCGTACCTTTTAGAGTAATACCCATTAAAGGGGCAATCTGTTTTGTGGTTAAACCGGTTTTTATGTAAGCGCAGAGCCTCAAATCCTTGGTGGTCAACTTGGGATAATCCTTTGCTAACCGTTTTAAAAAATTGTCATTAAGGGCGTTGAAATTTATTTCAAATAACCTCCAATCATCTTTATTATTAAAAAAGCTATTTGTTAAATCAAGCACTTTATTTGTCCTGGCTTTATTAGGCGAAACTTCCTTAAGCCTTTTTAATTCATTTGTCAAAACCATCAAGGCTTCATTCTTTTGTATAATCGTAGATGTAGAGTTTAATAACTCTCTCTTTTTTGTTCTAATTTCCTTCTCATAATTCTCCTTTTCCAATTTCCTTATCTTGGCTTTAACATCCTCTGCATACTCTTGCTTGAGCTTCATATGCTCCTTTTGGACTTTAATCTTATTCAATTTATAGATTACATAAATTATAGCCAGAAAAAATAACATGTAGATTGACTTCATCGAGCCAGATAAATACCAAGGCGGTAGTATAATCAGCTTTAATTCGGTTGTTTTTATATAATTTCTATCAAATCTGTCATTTTTCAAACTAAGCGAATACTCTCCATAAGACAAATTCTGGAGTATTAAATCTCCTCCTTCTATAACTCCTTGTTGGTTATATTTACCTGAAAGTCTGTAGGCATGCCTATTACCGTACAAATTAGGACTGGAAACCTCTAAAGTAAGTCGCCTCCCATCCTTATAGGGAATTTTCAATATGGAATCATTAATGGGAAAATGATTCTCAAGGGAATATATCTTGGCAATAACAGGCGGGATATCATAGCTTTTCTGCACCCTATTCTTTAGCACATTAACATTAAACACTGCCAGACCATCATTAAGATTCATTATTCTAATGGAGTCATTTTTAACTATGACTTTTTCAAATCCAGAGACCAAACGTCTTTTTACCTCAGGAATGTTTACTATAAATACTTCCTTAAAATCTTTATCCAGATAACTTAAAACCTTATCATCCAAAAACCAATTCTCATATTCGTTCTGACCGATAATTCTTTTATTATTAAATTCTTGAAACCTTTTGTAAGGTCCTAAACTATCTTCCTCTTTATAGTAAGTGAACCATTCTCCTGAATTATTGAACAAAATGTTCTTAGCTCCATCTAATGACGTGATTGTAGATTTAAACCTGCTGAATCCTTTATAATCGTCAAAATCGGTCATGCTTAACGCCTTTGAATACGCTTTGTCCAATTTAACCCTGTAGACGCCTTTATTTGGGTGACTAATCCAAATGATGTCATTTGATTCAAAAACCACATTATTCACCGGAAAAGAAATATTTTTTACTAATTGAGAATACCAATTATCCCCTTTTTTAACAAGTAGGTTAACCCCTAAATAAGTCCCTTGCAAAAAACTATTCTTTTGATTAGGCAATTCTGTATTACTATAGACACCTCCGGATTCAAAATTAATCGGTATCGCTTGATCCTCTCTCACCAGAAAAGTACCTTTATTATGGCCTACAATTAAATCATCTCCAACAACCTCTAAATCCCATGCAACACCTTCAGAATTCCTTATAAATTGTATTTCATCATTTTCAGAAAAAGTATATACCCCAGTATTACTGGCTAAATAATATTGAGAATTGAAATAAACGATATCGTGCACAGTACCTAATGTACCTGAATCATCCGAATAATATAAAAAAGGTGTTTTTAAATCAATTTTACTAATACCATTGTCCAGGGCAACCCACAAATTCCCATTTAGGTACTTTAACCCTAACACAGTATTATTTTGAAGCCCAGATTCTTTATTGAGATATTCAATATTCCCAGAATTTATATTATAAATAAGTATTCCATTTTTTATGGTACCAAACGCTATAGTATCCCTATTTATAAATTCAATTTTATTGATTACAAATTCTTTTAATTGAGCATTAATTTTTTCTGTTAATGGAATACGTTTTTCTAAATTGTACAAAAAAGCACCATTATTAGAATCGTAAAAGAACAGCAACCCTTCAAAAGCTGCAATATTGCCAGTTCCTCTAAGGCCTTCATCTTGACCGGTTGGACTGTAAGCAAGTAGTTTTTCATTTCTCAACTCCTGAAGCCCCATAATTTTATTGGCCAAAAGTATCTTATCTTCATGAGTGGCTATATCATATACAAAACCACTGTTTTCAATATAATCTATCTTGTTTCCTGAATAGACATAAAAGCCCTCAAAGGATCTAAATAATATATCTTCTTTATAATTGGTTATTTTCCAAAATTCCGCACTTTTAAACTCATGTTCTTTATCAAACAAGTGCAACAAGGACGTATAATTATAAGTACCTAAAGCATCTTTTTGCCAATAACCAAATTCTTCATAAGACCCAGTAAAGATTTTGTTTCCATAAACAAAAACCGATCTTACAACAGTTTTATTAGGAAGCTGATATAATTCCCACGACTGACCGTTATATACCAACAAACCTTTGTTGTTTGCAACATAAACTACACCATCGTTACTTACATCGATACCCCAATTTTGGTTATCAGCCTGATACTCCGTTATACCATAATTATCTATTTCTGGATAAAAGACCTGCCCATAACTTAGACACGGTAAAATCAAAAACAAGAAAATATATAATCTATTGTGGAACATAAAACAGATGCATTACCCCTTAAAATTAATTAACAAAAGAGCATTCAGCTATACAAATCTATCAATATAGCTAAGATTATCCTATTTTGGGTTTATTCAATGTCAGTATTATCCTGAATTCCCGTAATCTAAGTTCAGTAAATCAAATTCAAATTTGTATCAATTTATGATGCCTTTTGTTATCGTTGCCATTTCTAAAAGTTAGCTATTGTAAATTGTAGTAATATGTATCGGAAGTCATCTAACTTTTAGTGCTATTTCACCCCTTTCATAATACTTTGAACAACTTCGGGATTCAATAGTGTACTGGTATCTCCTAAATTACTGGTGTTCTTATGGGCTATCTTTCTTAAGATGCGCCTCATGATCTTCCCGGATCGTGTCTTGGGCAACCCACTGGTGAATTGGATCTTATCCAGTTTGGCTATGGGCCCTATATGCTCCGTAATGATCTGATTGATCTTTTTTCTAAGGTTATTGTTTCGGCTTCCTCATTGGGATCGTTAGGCTCAAATAAAATGGCCGTATTATCCCCTCTGGTTGCCAAATGCCTGTCTATACAGTTTTCGGTAATGTTTAACTCAGCCCCTTCAAACCATTTCACTTCAGGTTTTGAAAAATCCCAACTCAATACCTTATCCCACTTCCTGCTCCACATAAAATGCTCCTCGGCGATCTCTTCCCAAAAATGCTCTGGGTCCCGGACCGATTTTCTGTAAACCTGATAATATTCCTCTAAATGTTTTATGTGGTAATTGCTCATGATTGGATAGTATTATATTTTTTTAATTTTCGATTTAAAACTGCATTGTGCTACATGGCAGAAATAGGGCATTAACTTTTAATTCTTAATTGATAAAAAAAGGTTACCAATTAGACTGGCAACCTTTTCCATTTTTAACTTAAAATTAAAAACCAAGATTCACTTTATTTTAATATCCCGTATTTTGCTCCAAGATACTAGGTATCAATTGAGCTCCAGGTTTAGGTAATAATCTATTGTTTTCTGTTACTCCTGTATGAACACCTTGATTAACTTCAACAACCATTTTCTTTCTTACCAAATCAAACCAACGATTCATCTCAAAAGCAAGCTCCCAATTACGTTCTGCAATTACGGCTTCATCAAATTCTAATTGCGATAATCCTGAGGTCAAATCTGCTAAACCTGCTCTTTGCCTTACAGCATTAATTGCATTATAGGCTTCTGTTGAAGGGCTTCCTTCGTCCATATTAGCTGCTTCAGCATATATAAGTAAAACATCTGCATAGCGCAACAGTACATTAAATCCTTCACCTGCCAGACCTCCACTTACCGTTTGGCCGGCATCTCTATATTTAGCTATATATGGCTCAACTCCGGCCTCTTCAAAGGTCATTCCATCCGCGAAAACCGATGTAAACGATGCATCTTTTCTTGGGCCCTCTGGAAATACATTAAAAAAACGAGTTTCGCTATGGAAGTCTCCCCATCCGTTTTCCCCATTACCCCAGTGTCTGGAGGCTGTATGCATGTGACTTGAAACAGCGCCATCATTTTCTATGGAACCATAAAAGCCAAATATAAATTCAGTATTTGTTAACCTATTAGCTTGAACCCATAAGTCAGCAAAATTTGTCTCTAAATCGTATGTTCCAGCATCTATAACCTCTTTGGCCTTATCCCTCGCTAAAGCATAGTTAGACGTATCCTCTAAAGGCCAACCAGCCATTGTCAAATAAACTTTCGCTAATAAGGCTTTCGCAGCTCCTTGTGTAGGACGTCCTCTTTCAGGAAAACTTATTGGAAGTTTTGCCTCAGCATCCTTCAGGTTATCCACGATAGAGGCATAAATATCTGCTACGGAAGATTGCTTAACATTTTCAATATCACCTTGGTTTTCAAAAGTGGTTAACTGAACCTCACCAAACCAACGTACCAAATAAAAGTAACAAAAGGCCCTAATAAACTTAGCCTGCCCTTCAATAGCATTTAGTTTGTCTTCAGCAATTCCCTGAGCATTTTCTAAATTACCAATAATCACGTTGGCATTACCAATAGTTTGATACATTCTTTTCCAAACAGCAATGATTGATTGATCGCTATCGTTAGCACTTAATTGATTAAGGTTTCTATATATTCCGGCATTAGACATAACATCTTCAGCTCCAGAAGTCATAATTAGGGGGTACGCATAATCAAAGCCTTCCCAACCAGAATAAAGAGGTAAAAAGGTACCTGCCAGAGCCGCCTGAAATTCGCTCTCTGTTGTAAAAAAGGATTCTGGACTTAGCAAGGATGGAGGTGTTTCTTCCAGTTCGATATCCGCGCAACTGCCGAATACAAACAAGGCTATAAATAAAAATATGGTATTATATTTTATGTTTTTCATAGTAATAATTTTAAAATTTAATATCTACTCCTAAAGTATATTGTTTTTGCGATGGATAAGATGCCAAGTCAATTCCAGCAAAGGAATCTACAGCATTACGACTATTGGCAATACTTCCAGAATTATTTGACTCAGGGTCAAACCCAGAATAGTCTGTAAACGTAAACAAGTTAGTTCCAGTAGTATAAATTCTGCAAGAATCAATACCAAGCTTTTCTGATAATTTTTCAGGAATGGTGTACCCTAAAGTAATGTTCTGAATTCTTAAGTATGAACCATCCTCTATCCAACGGCTTGAGTTCCTAAAACCGCCTTCAGCATTATGAGCAGGAATGTTTGTGTTTTGGTTATCTGGAGTCCATACATTTAGATTTGCAATACTCAGACCATCTCCACCTTCTATTAAAGAGCGTCCCAAATTATATATATCATTACCTTCAGACCCCACAATAAAAACATTTAAGGAAAGCCCTTTATACGTAAATGTATTATTCCAACTATATGTAAAATCAGGAAGCGCATTTCCAATATTAACAGCATCAGCAATACTGTACAAACCGTCATTATTTTGATCGACATATCTTTCAGATCCTGGTGTCACACCATAAGCTGCTGCCAGAACATCCTCATCTGTACCCCAAATGCCATCAAATTCTAAACCTCTTATTAAACCAATGGGCTGTCCAACTTCTAACCATACAGCATCTGAATGCCCAGGTAATCCGGCTCCACCCAAACGCAATTCTGTTTCTCCATCATTAAGAGCTAGAACTTTATTGGTGTTTTTAGTAAAGATAATATCTGAATCCCACTTAAAATTATCGTTTCTAACCGGAGTTAAGGACAAGGCAAGTTCCACTCCCTTATTTTCAACTTTACCAGCATTTACCAATTGTGTCTGAAAAGCAGATGCCTGAGGCAATGCACGCTCTAATAATAAATCTGAAGTAGTTTTATTGTAATATTCAGCTGTTAAGTTCAAACCACCGTTAAACATGGATAAATCAAGCCCGATATTATAACTTTCTGTAGTTTCCCACTTCAAATCTGGGTTAGGAGCCTGTGTAGATAATGCAATCCCGGTATTTAAATTTGTTCCTCCAAAAGGAAAATCAAATCCGGTATCTAATTTAGCTAAAGATTGATATGGACTAATTGCCGCATTACCGACTTCTCCATAACTTCCCCTTAATTTTAGATTATTAATAACATTTGAATCTTTTAAGAAGTTTTCATTCGAAATAGTCCACGCCAAACCTGCTGAAGCAAAAAATGCACGTTTATTATTTTCTGAGAAAACCGATGCTTCATCGGAACGTCCTGTTAATGTTATGGAGTACTTTTCATCGAAGGCATAGTTTATACGTCCCATGAAAGATTCCAAAGAGGATTTATCCCTCCAAGAAGTAGGTTTTGACGGGAACTCCCCAAGACCTAAATTATTATAAGTCACCGCATTAGTAAGAAACCCCCTAGCTCCTGCCCAATTTTCATTGAACTCTTGGGTTTGCTGTTCAAATACACCTGTTATCTGTAAATTGTGCTTTTCATTAAATTCTTTAGCATATGTTAACCTATTTGTGTTTTGATAAGTAACCCATTTACTATTATATATAGACGCACGTCTATCTCCTTCGGTTCCATTAATTATCTTTTCGTTGATATAAAACCCGTTTTCTCTATCGAACAATTGATAAGACCCCATGATATTTAGACTTAATCCATCAAAGATTTCATATTCTATACTAGGGTTAATTATAGTACTATTAGTATAATTGTCCCTTATTGGCTCATTAGCCAAAGCAACTGGGTTATACTCCGTTACTGGCCCATAAGCACCGTCAGGTCTCGAGTAGGTACCATCTTCTAGAAAAATAGGTCTGGTTGGCCCAAATACTAATGACGCATAAACAGGACTACCTTCTGCATCGCGAGCATTTAGCAAAGTAGGGTTGTCCTTAGAAAAGTTCATAAAAGTATTTAACTTAACTTTTACCCTTTCGCTAAGTTTTGCTTGGATATTGGAACGCATGGAAAATTTCTTAAATAAGGAGTTGATAACAATTCCTTTATTTTCAAGATAGTCTCCTGAAACACTGTAATTAACATTTTCCGTACCGCCACTAACATTTAAACGATGATTCTGTGAAAGTCCTGTTCTATAAATTTCGTCCTGCCAGTCTGTACCACCATTAGCTGCAAAATCCTGTAATTGTTGATCTGTGAACACTAATGGTAAACCTCTTTCCAATCTATTTTGGTTAACCTGCTGAGCATATTGATTGGCATTTAGAAAATCTAATTTCTTCCTTATTTGATGTATTGTTGTGAAGGAATTAATTGTTATAGTTGGTTTTTGAATTCTTCCTTTTTTGGTAGTTATTAAAATAACTCCACTTGCCCCTCTAGAACCATAAATTGCAGTTGCAGAAGCATCTTTGAGAACTTCCATTGATTTAATATCATTGGGGTGCACGTCACTTAAAGACACACCTTGAACACCATCTATAATTACTAAAGGATTACTCCCTCCGTTTATAGAGCTAACCCCTCTAATACGAATAGAAACATTCCCTCCTGGAGAGGCGTCGTTATTGTTAATTCGGACTCCTGCTACCCTACCTTGCAATACCTGATCTGCTCTAGCAATTGGAACATCTTGTAATTCACTTACATTCACAGAGGTAACGGCTCCTGTAATGTCACTTTTCTTTTGAGTACCATATCCTACAACAACAACCTCATCCAACTGAGACACATCTTCTTGCAAACTAATATTAACAACAGTTTTATTGTTAACCGCAACTTCTTTAGTTACAAAACCTACATAACTAAAAACAAGGGTTCCTGTTGAGGGGGCTTCAATTGAATATTTTCCATCAAAGTCAGTTGAGGTTCCTTGTGAAGTTCCCTTTAAAAGAATAGTCACTCCAGGCAAAGGTTGGCTGTCATCTGATGTTACCACACCTGTTATCGTTTGTTGTGCAAACGTAATAGATGTTATTAACAGAAACAGATATAATATCTTTATTTTAAATTTCATATTTAATGTCTTTTATATTTATTGAATATTTACCTTAAAATCTTTAGTGGTTTGATTGGCTACTTCTCCACAAAGCCCATAACCAACCCAAGCGTCTAACGTTAAGACCCGCATTCTAACTGTCTCAACCACTGCTTCTGCCGGCACGTTTATTGTTTGAGAGAATGGCCCATCATTTAATTGATCGTCGGCTCCAAATTCAGCAACTAACTCTCCTGCATCTTCAAAATCTCCATCAGCATTCCAATCTATAAAGACTTTGGACTTTGACCAATTGTTTGATTGGGTCAAAGCCAAATCAAAACTAGATTCTTTAGTAACAGTTAATACTTCATTTGCATAATACATATAATTTCCCGAAGGCTGATCTCCCGCATGATTTATGTTAATATCAGCACCAGTTGTAGTTATTGTATCGGCATTATATGAACCTGTACCAGAAATTGAGCAATACGCAATCCCTCCAATTGTAACAGGGAAATCTTTTATTGTTTGATTCGGTACCGCTCCACAAATTCCATGTTCAACCCAAGCATCAGAAGTAATAATTCGCATTCTAGAATCACCTACTTGAGCCTCGGCCGGTATTACAACCTCTTGTGAAAAGGGGCCATCGTTTAATTGATCATCCAATCCAAACTCAATTACCAATTCACCAGAATCCTCGAAGTCCTTATCTCCGTTCCAATCAATATATACTTTAGATTTAGACCATGTGTTTGATTGTGTTAGTTCTAAAGTAAAAGATCCTTCTGCTGCAATCTCAAGTACTTCACTTTCGTAAAAGCCATAATTATTAGCAGGTTGGCTCTCCGAATGATTTATATTTACGTTGGCTCCTGTTGTGGTTATAATATCGGCATTATATGAACCTGTACCTTCCACAGAGCAGTACTGAAGTCCCAATATAGCCGGGTTTCCACTAGCCACCAACTCTACTGAAGCACTTTTTTGTCCCTGAACTGATGTAACAGTTATTACTGCTACACCTGCTGATACAGCCGTTATATTTCCATTCTGGTCAACCGAAATTACTCCTGGGTCACTTGAGGACCAAATCACATCTTTTATTGTAGCATTTTCCGGAGTAAAAATCACATTATACTTTGTTGTTGAGGGGTCTCCATCAGGTGCTTCCTCCAATTCAATTTTTTCAATTTTGACTATAACGTTAACCTCTATTGTTTTAGTTATGGAGCCTCCTTCACTTTTAGCTGTTAAAATAGCATCACCAAGACTAATCCCTTTAACCCCAGCTACTAATCCGTTTTCCGTATACTGAATTTTGGCAACTTGCTCGTTGCTTGAAGACCAAATTACATTTTCTGTTGGATTCTCAGGAGCGGGAGTCACAACAATCTTTTGAACTTCATCAACATTTAATTGTATAATGCTTTCTCCCAATACTATTTCTTCTAGGCCTACTATGGCTATATCATCTTCTTCACAAGATGAAAACACCATGGCCCCCAAAAATAGTAATGACACAATAATTTTTAGTTTGTTTTTTTTCATAATTAAATTTTTGAGTATTAGCTAATTCGAATTGTTAAACACAAACTTATAGTCAATACTCAAAAACAAAACGTTGAGAACTCGGCATAAAAGGTTGGTATTTTCGTAAAACCCTTATTTTAAAGAGGTTTCCTCCTATAACTCAAACTTATTTCAGTAAATTAAACGGCTATTTTTATTTTCTAAGATTACTTATCTAAAAATGTTAGCCAATAAGATTCTCTTTGGCATAGGTAGTAGGGGTAACACCAAATTTCTTTTTAAACTCCTGACTAAAATGACGCCGGTCAGTATAACCAACTTTAAAGCAAACATCAATAATTGACATTTTGTTTTGCCCCAAAAGTTGAGCAGCCCTTTTTAAACGAAAATCCCTAACAAAGGCCACGGTTGTCATTCCTGTTAATGCTTTAATCTTTTTATATAAGTTGGAATGACTCATTGCCATTTCTGAAGCTAACTCTTCTATATGGAATTCGGAATTATCAATATTTGCTTCAATGATATTATTAAGTTTAGTTAGCAGTTCTTGGTCTGGTGAGGTAAATGACATTTCCCTGGGACTAAGCAAAATATCATTGGTGAATTTTTCTCTTAATTGCCTCCTGCTTTCTAATAAATTCTTAATTCTAGCAACTAATATATCTTCATTGAATGGTTTCACTAAATAATCATCGGCACCAGTTTCAAATCCTTCCATAATATTTTCAACCATAGTTCTGGCAGTAAGTAAAATGACCGGAATATGGCTCGTTAAAATATTCGACTTCAACTTGGAACACAAAGTAATGCCATCCATAATCGGCATCATTATATCACTTACGATAATATCAGGTAACTGTTCCCTTGCTATTTCATATCCCTTTTCACCATTATCTGCAGTCACCACCTCGAAATTCACAGATAAAAGTTCATTGAGATAATCAAGTAAATGAGGGTTGTCTTCAACAATCAATACCTGATAATTATTAAATTCATTACCATCAAATTCCTTTTGTGAGGTGTTCGCATAACGTGTTATCAAATCTTCAGAACTATCAGAACCCGGAACGAGTTGTTCTCTTGTAAAATGGGTATTACCCAATGGCAAGGCTATTGTAAAACAACTCCCTTCGTTCAAAGCACTATTCACTGTTAGCGTTCCTGAGTGTAATTTAACTATGTCCTTAGCAATGGAAAGTCCAATTCCAAATCCTAAATTATCTGTAATTGTATCTTCATTTTGATAGAATCTATCAAAAATGTGGGGCAATTTGTTTTCAGGAATCCCCTTTCCTGTATCTTTTACTGATATTTTCACAAATTCACCTTCTCTCAAAATACTTAAAACTATGCTATCACCACTCGAAGTGAACTTGAATGCATTGGTCAACAAATTATAGATTGTCTTTTCTAACTGAATTTTATCGAACCAAACGTAGACGGAAGTATCTGGTTTCTCAATCTTATAATTAATATTATTTGATATGGCATGTTGAGAAAAAGCCAAGAAAATCTCTTGAATAAAATAGACAATATCATTTTCACTTATGTGCAAGTTTATATTACCTGTTTCTAACTTCCTGATGTTTAGTAATTCACTAACTAAATTCATTAAACGACCAGTACTCCTCTTAAGGTTAGTTAGTTGTTTTTGTTCTTTGGCGCTCACATTGCTCCTCATAAGACTATTGATAGTACCTGTAATCAAAGTCAAGGGGGTTCTAATCTCATGTGAAATATTCGTAAAAAACCTCTGTTTTAGTTGATGAATTTTATCCTCTTGCTCTCGTTGTAATTTTTCAAGTCTTAAATTATTTTTAACCTCAATCCAAGCAAATGTATAATACTTTATAAGCCATAGAATAATGACTAATAGTATAAAATAACAAACATATGCCCACCAAGTTTTCCAATACGGAGGCAATACCTCCAACCTTATTGAAGCTATATTTTCATTATTGGAATTATTAATATGTGAATCACTGGCTTTGACTTTGAAAACATAATCACCTGCGGAAAGATTAGTATATGTAGCGGATCTTAGGTTTCCTATCTTTCTCCAATTAGTTTCGAACCCCTCCATTTTCACACTATAATCAACCTTACTAAAAGGGAATTCTAGCGCTGAAAATTCAAAAGTAATCACTGATTGCTTATGGTTTGTGGTTATTTTTTCGGTAACCGAAATGTTTTTTTCAAGCATTTCACCTTCACCTACTGAAACACTTTTTTCAAACAGTTTTAAATCCGTAAAATATACTTTAGGGTCATTTTTCTCATGTTTGGCTATCATTGGATTAAATGAAGACACTCCTTCCACCCCTCCAAAATATAGAATCCCTTGAGTATCTTTGCACACGGAATTTAAATGAAATTCGCTCCAATTACTTTGAATGCGCTCTATAGATTCTTTGTCCACATTATATTTAAAAATCCCATCTTTAGTCCCCATCCATATATTTCCAAAATCATCATCAATTAATGAAACAACCGTATTAGAGTTAGTTGTTATTCCTACTTCAAATCTTTCAAAAGACTCGTTGTTTTTGTCAAACCTATTCAAACCTTCTTTGGTAGCCAACCAAATATTCCCTTTTTTATCTTGCAACAAATCAAATATATAGTCACTGCTAATAGATTTTGCATTGGTCTCAATATTTTTGAACCGCCTGAATTCTTTTGATTTAGAATCGAACTTGTTCAAACCCCCTCCATGAGTACCTATCCAAATTATACCTTCTGAATCCGGAAGTAGAGAAATAACATTGTCACTGCTTAATGAGTTAAATATGTTTTCTGAGTACCTATAATTTTCAAAGGTTTTTGTTTCATAATTGAGAAAACTTAGTCCACCTCCCCATGTGCCTATCCATAAATCACCAGTCGGTAATTCTATTAAATCCCTAACATCATTATAAGGTAGTGAGGTTTCGACCAAGTTATTTCTTTTGAATTGTTCTATTTTTCCTCTTTGGGAATCGAAAAGAATTAGACCATTAGCGAAAGTTCCCACCCAATATTGACCGGTCGCTTTTTTCTTAATTAGTTGTACATAATCTCCACCTAAAGGCAATTGAGTTTGTGCATGAAAATTTTCAACTTTTCTAGAATTAATATTGTATTTATTCAGGCCCTTCCCGTCCGTTCCAATCCATAAATTTTTGTCATCTTTTAAAACCGACAATATAGGAGAAGCGTCATACCCTGTTCCGTCACTATAATAGAACAAACTGTTATTAACGCGTTTATCCAATATGTTGATTCCCTTCCATGCCGTACCAATCCATATATTTGATTGGTTGTCCTTAAAAATTGTATTTACTGTATTATTTGCCAAGGAAGCTCTTAAGCGATTGTCAAATAAGTATTGTTCAACGCTTTGTTCTAAAGAATGTCCACTGCTTACTTTAATTATTCCGTCCCCGTCGGTCCCAATCCAGATATTATTGTTGTCATTCCAAATAGTTCTAATAATAGGAGCATCAATGCCCCGACCTGATTTGAAAAATTTGGAGGCGACGTTAGTATTTAAATTCAACCGAATGAGTCCATTCCCATTGGTCCCTACCAATAAATCGCCATGGTTATTGTATTCTAAGGCATTGATAAATTCGAACATTAAATTACCATCATAGCTATCTGGTTTTGGCCAGGAAATAAATTTTTTGGATTCCACATCAAACCTGTACAATCCGGTTCCATAAGTACCTATAAACAAATCTCCTTCTAATGTTTCGAGCATCGCCCAAACACTTATAAAATTTTGCGAATTGAAATTGCCTTTATGCTGTTGATAGGTTTTTATTTCATTAGATTCAGGTTCGAAAAGGTCAATTCCCATTTCTGTTCCAATCCAAATGTTTCCATGTTTGTCTTCAAGAATTGTGTGTATATCATTTGATGATATTTTATTGTTTTCTGTGGAGGAATTTCGATGAACTTCAAATTTTTCTTTTATCGGATCATAAATGTTTATTCCTCCTCCAATGGTACCAATCCAAACATTACCCTTTTTATCAATGTGAAGTGAAGAAATATCGTTTGAACTCAGACCACTATTTTTTTGATTGTATTTTTTGAATTGGGTACCATCATATCTATTCAGTCCATTTTTTGTCCCTATCCAAATAAAGCCGAGACTATCCTGAACTATTGCAGTAATTCTATTATTTGACAGTCCATGTTCAATAGAAATTTGTTTAAAAGCCCCTTGGTTCTGTCCTAAGAGTACTTTGAAACAGAAAAGAAAACAAACACTAAATATTCCCCATTTAATTTTCATTTGATTATAAACATAAAAAGCTATCTCCCAGTAATAAATATAATAAGAAGCCCTTACATATAGAATTACAGACCTAAAATTTAAATAATATCTTCGATTTCCTTTATAAATTTCTTAGCCAATTTATCTGATTCCAATTGGGTCAAACTTTCTGTATAAATCCTAATTATTGGCTCAGTATTAGATTTTCTTAAGTGAACCCATTCAGAATCAAAATCGATTTTTACCCCATCAATCAAATTAACATCTTCATTCTGATATTTATTAGCTAGTTTCTTTAATAAACCATCCACATCAATTTCTGGCTTTAGCTCTATCTTACTTTTACTCATGAAATAGTTTGGATAAGAGTTTCTCAATCCTTTACATGACATCTTCGTGTTTGCCAGATGAGACAAAAACAAAGCCACTCCTACTAAAGAATCTCTCCCATAATGTGAGTCAGGGTAGATGATACCTCCATTTCCTTCCCCTCCAATAACCGCATCGGTCCTTTTCATTTCAATAACAACATTTACTTCACCTACTGCACTTGCGGAATATGTACCACCATGTTTTAGGGTAATATCGCATAATGCTCTAGATGAGGATAGGTTAGAAACTGTATGTTTGTTTTTAGATTGACCAAGCACGTAATCAGCACATGCCACCAAGGTATACTCTTCTCCAAACATAGAACCATCTTCACATACAATGGCTAATCTATCTACATCAGGATCTACAACAATACCAAAATCAGCCTTTTCCTTGATAACCAATTCGGATATATCTGTTAAGTGTTCCTTTAACGGTTCGGGGTTATGAGGAAATTTGCCATTAGGTTCGCAATATAACTTTGTACATTCTACTCCTAACTTTTTTAATAATGCAGGTATAGCTATTCCTCCAGTTGAATTTACAGCATCAACTACAACTTTAAATTTTGATTGTTTGATTGCGTGAACATTAACCAAACCCAGTTTCAGAACTTCATCAATATGTCTATCTATATAGCCATTTTCTTCATTGTAACTACCTAAATCATCAAGCTCAGCAAAGATATAGTCATTTTGGTCCGCTATTTTTAGAATTTCTAATCCGTCTTCAGCATTTAAAAACTCACCTTTCTCATTTAAGAGTTTAAGAGCATTCCATTGCTTTGGGTTATGGCTAGCAGTTATGATAATACCTCCATCGGCAGACTCTTTGGGAACGGCTACTTCAACTGTTGGAGTCGTTGACAGCCCAATATCCTTAACATGAATTCCCAAACCCACCAGGGTATTACTTACTAAACTACTTATCATATCTCCAGAGATTCTGGCATCTCTACCTATTACAATAGTAAGGTCTTTTTTAGTATTTCTTCTTTTTATCCAAGTTCCATAAGAGGCGGCGAACTTAACCGCATCTATTGGCGTTAAATTATCATTTACGCTTCCACCAATGGTTCCCCTAATTCCGGAAATCGATTTTATTAATGCCATTCTATATTTTGTTATTATTTTTATTTAGCAATCATTACAGGTTTTTCCATTATTCTCAGTACGTGCCGATATATTTCACAGAGCTCTGAAATAATCTTGTCGGATTCCTTTTTTGATTTATGGTTGACGGTCAACATTAAATTAATTTGGCCACCGGTATCGGGGGCATTGTTTATGCTTACCCAGCCATTGGGACTGAATACAATGAGCCCGTCCGTTTCATCCTGGAGTAACAGGTCGTACTCACCTGAAACCCAGTTGACGAACTTCTCATAGCGTTCAACCGAAATCCCCGGCTCACTATGCTTCCAACTATAATAGGGTGACCTGTATTCTATTTCCCCCTTGAACATCATATTTATTCTCTGTTTCAAGACTAATTACCCTAAATTCTTAAGAAGACCGCCCCTAGTTTGAACAATCATGGTTAACTCATTGGGAAACGGCCTATCAACTAAACTAAACTATTAAGAGCGCTATTAATCTTAATTTAATATTTACAATCAGTATTCCCATCTTACAAAAGCTTCCATAGCCGCATAATGAGATAGCCCAAGCTTATCATAAATTTCGGCAGTCTCACTGTTTCTATCCTCTGCACGTTGCCAAAACTCTCTGCTATCAGTTCCTTGAAACACCACCCCATCCTTTTGCGACTGATGCTTAAAAATCCCGTAACGCTTGTCCAATACTTGGTCTGGCCCCATAGGTACGGCCATCTCTATCTCGTCAATACCCCATTCCTGCCATGCACCTCTGTAAAGCCACAGCCAACATTCCTTCATGAATTTCTTTGGCTTAAGACACTTCATGGCCTCGAATATAACATCCAAACACACCTTATGAGTACCATGTGGATCTGCAAGGTCTCCTGCCGCATAGACTTGATGCGGTTTTATTTGCTCTATCAAATCCACTGTTATCTTTATATCCTCTTCTCCAATAGGTCTCTTCTCAATGGTTCCCGTTTCGTAGAAAGGTAAGTTCATGAAGTGTATTTGTTCCTCCTTAAGTCCCACAAAATAACTAGTGGCTCTAGCCTCCCCTTTACGAATGAGCCCTTTGATGTCCCTAACTTCCGGAATATCGACATCGCCAGATTTCTTTCTTTCAAGGAATTTGGTGGCTTCCTTATATATCTTAATAGCTTCGGGGCTCTCTATACTGAAATGCTCGTTGTAATCACAAACAAAACTGGCAAACCTATGTGCCTCATCATCAGCCACTGCTATATTACCAGAAGTCTGGTATGCCACATGTACCTCATGTCCTTGATCCACAAGCCGTTTGAACGTTCCGCCCATACTGATGATATCGTCATCGGGATGTGGGCTGAATATCAAAACCCGCTTACTCGCCGGTTCGGCACGTTCGGGACGTTTGGAATCGTCTGCCCCGGGTTTACCTCCCGGCCAACCAGTAATGGTGTTCTGAAGCTCGTTGAATATCTTGATGTTGATATCATAGGCCGGGCCAGATGCTGTCAATAGGTCGCTCATCCCATTTTCGATATAGTCCGCATCTGTAAGCATTAAGATTGGCTTATCCAAATGCAGCGCAAGTCCCAAAACCGCTTTTTTTATTAACCTGTCAGTCCAGTTTATTTTCTCAACAAGCCATGGCGTATCAACACGGGTCAACCTAGACCCAGACCCCTTGTCGAGGACAAAGGTTGCATTATGGTGTTCTTGAAGGTAGGACGCCGGCACCTGACTAGTTACCGGGCCTTCTACAGATGATTTCACTATATCTGACTTGCCTTCTCCCCATGCCATTAAAATGACCCTTTTGGCCTCCATGATTTTTTTCACACCCAAGGTTATAGCTGTCCGGGGCGTATTTCCTAATCCAGAAAAATCCTTACTTGCAGCTACCCTAGTGATATGGTCAAGGGCCACCAACCTGGTCCTGGAATTCTGCAAAGAACCCGATTCGTTGAAACCAATGTGACCGTTGCCTCCAATTCCAAGGACCTGAAGGTCTATACCTCCGAGGCGTTCTATTTTCGACTCATAGCGATCACAGTAGTCAGATATATCGGCTTTGGAAAGGGTCCCGTCTGGTATGTGCACATTCTCCGGCAAGATATCCACGTGCTTAAAAAGCAGCTCATTCATGAAATATACATAGCTGTGTATGGAATCCGGTTGCATTGGATAGTATTCGTCTAGGTTAAAGCTTATAACGTTTTTAAAACTTAGGCCTTCTTCCTTGTGCAGGCGAACAAGTTCAGCATACAACCCTTTTGGGGTAGAACCAGTCGCAAGCCCTAGTACACAGGGCTGTTTCTGTGCCTGCTTGACCCTAATAAGGTCGGCAATCTCACTGGCTACGGCCCTTGAGGCTTTTTCTGAATCCTGGAATACCACAGTATCTACATTCTCGAACCTTTTTTCGAATCCAGTGGACTTATCTATAATACTTTGTAACATCTTGATTATCGTTTATGTTTGTTTCTATTTTTTCTTCTTTCCTATTCTGTGGCCCCAAAGGGCGAATAACAATATGATCGTATAGCACGGTAAGAGTATCCAATAGCTGCTGGTTGAGGCTCTTGCCAGAGCCTCTGATTCTAGTACTCCTGAGGTAATCAAGCCATGCTTACTCGCATCTACGAACTTACCGTACAGGGGAGGGATAATAGCCCCTCCAGCTATGGCCATAATCAAAAGGGCGGATCCCGTTTTTGTAAATTTCCCAAGACCGTCTAAAGTCAACGGCCATACTGCAGGCCAGACCAATGCATTTGCTATTCCTAAAGCTGCTACAAACAACACTGAAGTGATACCTGTTGTCAACAAAATACCTATACTGAACACCACCCCTAAGGCAGCACTTATTATCAATGCCTTTTCCTGTTTGATATATTTAGGAATCAAGAATACCCCTAAAGCATACATGGAAATCATAGCTGTTAAAGTAAATGGAGTAAAATATTTTGCATACTCTGCCGGAAAGCCAAGAGACAGACCATAAGCGATAATGGAATCTCCCGCAATCACCTCTGCCCCCACATAGACGAACAGGGTCAATACACCGAACCACAGATGCGGGAACTGGAAGATATGGGTCTTTACAGTGACTTTTTTCGTCGCTTCTTTAGACTCCTCGGCCTCCACCTCAGGCAATGGTGCCTTCCTTATAAGAAGCCCAAATACAAATAGGGCTAAGGCCATAACAATATACGGCGTTACAACGCTATCTGCCATAGTGTCAAGCAATGCTCCCTTTTCAGATTCTGTCGCTGTAAGCAAACGTTCTTTAACATCATCTATCCCAGTCAACAATAGAGCTCCGAATATGATGTTGGCTATGATACCAGCCGCCTTATTAGAAATCCCCATTATGGCTATACGTTTGGCACCGCTCTCTATGGGTCCCAATATGGTAATATATGGATTGGCCGCTGTCTGTAAAATGGTCATCCCAATGCCCTGGATGAAAATAGCCAATAGAAAAATCCAATAAGTCCTAGCATGGGCTGCTGGGATAAACACCAATGCTCCAAGTGCCATGATTAAAAGGCCAACCGACATACCCTTTTTGTAACCTATCTTATTCAATAGATAGGATGCCGGAAGAGCCATTACTACAAAGCTGATATATGAAGCCGATGCAACCAAATAGGACTGTGCCTCTGTGAGTTCGTTAACCGTCTTCATAAAAGGTATTAAAGTGCCGTTAATCCAAGTCACAAAACCGAATATGGCGAACATTGTGCCTATGATAAAAATTGGGATGGTATTACTGTTTTTCTTTGAACCCATATCTTTCTTTTTAGAATTTGTTTGACTTAGTTATTAACTCCTTTTCATAATGATTTATAGTTTCTACCAATGCTTCTTCTATAGTATATTGTGGCTTAAAACCTAATTTGTTGAACTTTGAAGGGTCGGCTTTGGAATGCTTTATGTCCCCAGGGCGCTCTTCTAAAAATTTAATCTCTGATTTTGAATTTGTTATATCAATTATCCTTTCGGCCAATTCCAAAATACTCGTACTATGCCCTAAGGCAACATTATAGGTTTCGTTCCCTTTTTCTGATGCCAAAACATTCGCCCTTACCACATCCTTTACATAAATAAAATCTCTAGTTTGTTTACCATCTCCATAAATTGATACGGGCTCATTTTTTAATGCTTTATCTATAAAAATTGGAACTGCAGCTGCATAAGCTGATTTTGGGTTTTGTCTAGGACCAAAAACGTTAAAGTACCTTAATGAGGCCGTTTGCAAATTGTATTGATCATAATACATCCTTAGGTAATATTCTCCATCTAGTTTGGTGATTGCATATGGTGTCATTGGTTCAGGAATCATACTTTCTACTTTTGGCAAAACTGGATTATCGCCATAATTTGAGGCAGATGAAGAAAGCACCACTTTGCAATTATCATTTTGTCTGGCCGCTTCCAAAATGTTAATGGTCCCCATTGTATTTATTTCAATACACTCATCAATTTTCAATAAAGATTCCGGAACGCTTACAAGTGCGGCTAAATGAAAAACAGCATCTGTGTTGGTAATAATTCTGTTGATAAGATCTTTGTTTCTTATATCCTCTTCAAAAAATCTGGCATTTAAACCTTTAAGGTTCTTTTCAAAGCCTGTTCTTAGGTTATCTATGACAGTAACTTGATGTCCATTCTTCAACAAATACTCTGTGATATGACTTCCAATAAACCCTGCTCCTCCTGTAACTACATATTTCTTCATACTCTTATTCTATTTTTGATAATTGATTTGACAAACTCTGCAAAAGCTTGAATTGGTTTTTGGTCCTATCTAGATTATGATCTGGATACTTGGTTTTATAATATATATCGCCGTTCAAATAATCTGTTAAAAAGCGCAAGGCCATAATGAATATCATGGTTTTGGCACCTAGGGGTAGATACTTAAGTTCCAAGGGAGAAATTGAAGATTTCATATGTTTGAGGAACCCTTTGGTATAGGCCTTATAAAAATCCACATTAAACTCAACCAACTCCAGATTTGTTTCGTCTTCTGCAGCTGTATTACATATGGTCCTAATAGCATCTCCAAAATCATAATGGATTATGCCGGGCATAACGGTATCTGTATCTATAACACAAATCCCTTTGTTATTTTTATTGAAAAGCACATTTGAAATCTTAGTATCATTATGGGTAACCCTGGTTCTTATTGCTCCAGACTCCTTCAAGGACTGCAGAATATGCATCTCTTGCCTAGAGTCATTTATAATCTTTATATATTCTTTTGAAGCCTCCAATCTTTCTTTGGAAGCCTTTGTTACTGCTTCTTCAAACTGAGTATACCTAAAAGACATATCATGAAACTTAGGTATAACCTCTATTAACTTATTAACGTCAAAGTCTTTGGTAAGCATCAGGAATTTACCCATTAGTTTCCCTCCTTCATAAGCTATATCCCCGCTTTTAACGGTTTCGTGAGTAACACTTTTATCAATGAAGTACATTAAATTCCAATAATTTCCTTCATGACCTCTATAGTAGGCCGATCCACCTTTGGTCCTGGCAAAAGCCAATACGCCTCTTTCCTGCTTTTTCTTGGATTTGTTTTCGAGTTTTTTTTGGATATGGCAACTCACTGCTACTTTGTTTTCTATAAGACCAGGTACGTCCTTGAAAACTCCGTGATTTATTCGCTGCAAGACGAAGTATGGCTTCCTCACCGTCTTTATCAAATAAGTGTCGTTAATATGACCTGACGCCAATTCCTTAAACGACTTGTACTCTCCTTTGTGATCAAATTGATTAAATATGTATTTCAATTGTTCCTCTATCATACTACCATAGTTGTTTTGGGTAAACCCCTTTTGATTTCAATTCTTCAATTGCACTCTGCACTATGGGCTTATCTTCTTTATAGGTAACCCCAAACCATTTGGCATCGGACTTCAACACTTCCACCTTTGCCATACGCGATTTTAAAATCTCATTGACTATTGAGGGCAAGTAGAACTCCGCTTTTAGGTTTTCCTTATTTTTTTCAAGAAATGTTTCAAACAATTTTCCGCCAAACTCAAAACACTTAGGCGTGAATCCCCAAAAATTCATGGAAACCACCGTATTCTCATCTATAGGAATAAAATCATCATTATCATCTTTCCTCATCAACTTTCCATTAACTTTTTCAATATGGGTACGTTCAGTTACATCTGTTAAATAACCTTCATTATCAACACTACATTCTCCCCTTGACACAAATCCGTATTCAGATACGGTATTTTTTAAAAGGTATGCCATGGTGCTAAAATCGTACGATTTCTTATCGGTTTCCATTAAATGTTTGGCCATGGTTTCAAATGCCTCCTGGCCATAAAAATCATCTGCGTTGATTATGGCAAAATTCTCCTTTACAGCACCTTTAGCCATTAAAAGGGCATGACCAGTCCCCCATGGTTTGGTACGCTCTGGGTTTATAAACTTCTCTGGCACACTATCGAGCTCTTGATACACATAATCGACCTCTGCCTTCCCTTCAAGTTTCTTATTGAATATTTCCTTGAACTCTTTTTCAAAGCTTTTCCTTATAATGAAGACAAACTTTCCAAAGCCTGCTCTCAATGCATCATATAGTGAAAAATCTATGATAGTATCCCCCTCTGGAGTAAAGGAATCTATCTGTTTTAATCCACCATAGCGGCTACCCATTCCGGCCGCCAGTACTACTAAAGTTGGTTTTTCTTTATTCATTATGGTATTTTATTTAATATGATGTCTATTAATGTTTGTCTTAGACAAAGTAAGAATGAATACCTCTGACCGGCGTGCCATATTTCCGCAAAAAAGGGTATGTGTTTTAAGAAAAAAGTAAGGAGAAGTGTAAAAACGAATTTGCACAACAAGCTGTAGTGAAAACTATCTTGATTCAATAAAAATATGTTTACTCAAAATAATTTTCAAGTTGAAGTACTCCAAAAGAAGTTGCAATATGGAAATTAGGGGATTCTGTTTTGGGGTCAATCCAGCAAATCCAAGTTGGCTCATAAACGCCTTTTTCATTTTTATTATACTTGGCACGATAAATCCCTGTTTCGATTTTTCCATCCTTAATTAAATTAAAGCTTTCCAAGGAATTTATACTTATTGCTATTTCTACAATAAAGTATTGTTTCTCGATAGATGATTTAACCACTATATCCTTACTAGGCCATTCCCAATCAAAATCAAATACTTTTTGAGGATAAGCCTTAAAATCCATTATCCTTGAAGTAGGGTCAATTTCAAGGCAATAATAGGGATTCATAGTATCATCTTTTTTGAAAAACAATTCAACCCTATCTGAATTATTTATACTATCATTTATATTTTTGGAAGGATGAATATGTACTTCGGAATCATATACTTTAAAGCAAAAAAACAACTTGTATTCATCCCAAAGAGCTCTGAAATCAATTTTTTTAATAACCTTTGAATCCCATGGAGAACGGAAGCTCTCAAGTATATTAGCTTGTTGCCAGATATGGCTATCAGCCTTACCGTTTATTTGCAACTCTCCCTTGGTAATTTTATTTACTATATAAATATTATCCATATTCTATATAAATACCTTATTCCAAAATCTCTAGGTTCAACGAATACAATTACTCAAAGTTTTATAATTCTAATAGAGCTTCCGGGCTACCTTCTAAGGATTATTTTTCTTGAGAATGTTTTATCCTTACCCAAATGAATCTTTAAAAAATACAATCCATTTTTTAGCGACTCCGGTAAAACTATATGCTCTATTTTTCCAGAATCATTAGTCTTTTTGTATACCACTTGCCCTAGGGTATTTATAATCTGAACTTTTGTTTTAGTAGTTACCGCATCCTTAGTTTTAATAGTAACACGGCCCGTTGTTGGATTAGGGTATACTTTAACATCAAGTATATTCAAATTGTTATCATTGGTACTTAAAGCTTCGGTGACTTCTATTGCAAAATCCAGAAAAGATGAATTCGCTAAAAATGTTCCACAAGGGCTGTTGGTATTATGCCAAGGACTTCCATAGGTCCACGCATCGCCATTTAAAACTCTCATTTTTAGCGTCGCAATAGTAGCATCTGCTGGTACCGATATGGTTTGTGAATAGGGTGATGCATCATTACCGCCCCCTGGAGGTGTCTCCATTCCAAAGGTAGCTACTTGTTCACCTGAATCATCAAAATCACCATCATAATTCCAATCTATAAATACATCACTTAAAGACCATGGACTGGCTAATGAAACATCCATTGTAAACGACTCTCCTTGTTTCACTATTACTTTTTGAGCACTGGATATATATCCTCCTGCTGGGTAACTAGAACTTGAATAAGCTATGTTGGTAGAACCTCCTGTAGTTGTTACTGCAGAAGTATAGTAATGTGTCACACCATCGGCATGGTCTGTACCAGAAGCATCGCAATAAGTTGGTGGTGGTAGTGGCGCGTCAACAACATTAATATTAAAATCTGCTGCTCCGGTAAAACTAAATGTATTACAAGGCTCCGGTTCTGCAAGCCATGCATCTCTTAGGCGCACGCGCATACGAGTTTCTCCAAATACAGCCGTAGCAGGTACTTGCACATTTATTGTTTTGCTAGTTGTATTTGTACAAGATTGAAAAGTGTCTTCATCATACACCAATTCTCCGGCGTCATCAAAATCTTCATCATTATTCCAGTCTATCCATATTCTTGTTCTTGCACAATTTGATGTTGAAGAATTTTCAAGATTTAGAACCAATGTACTTTCTCTAACTACATCTACACTTGTAGCGGTGTGGTATTGATACCCATCTGCTGGAAAACCAGCTCCGTTAAAGTTTATACTGGTAGCGTTTACTCCCCCTGTTGTAGTTAATCCTTCTACATAATAATCCATATTGGCTCCATCGTTTTTAGGCTTACAATAGGGATTATCAATTATAACTTCTAAATTAAAATCTGCCGTTCCTGTTTTGTCATTTATACCACAAGCCACAGGTTCTGGATCTGAAGCATCTCTTACCTGAATTCTCATTCTTTTATCACCTAAAGCGGTATTTGAAGGCACGGTTACTGGAATATTATAGGACGTGCTATTGGTACAAACATTTGGATTACCTCCACTGAATACTTCTTCTCCTGCATCTTCAAAATCTTCATCGCCATTCCAGTCTATCCATACTTTTGCTCTTGCACAATTAGATGCTGATGAGTTTTCTAAATTAATTGTAAAGTTGCTATCGGCTATTGCCGTTACCTTTGTCGTTGTATGGTGTTCATACCCATTGCTTGGATATTGATTTGTTGAAAAACTTATGTTTTCTGTTCCTCCGGTAGTTGATAATGATTTTACATAGTAATTTGTATCACTCACTCCATTGACTTGACAATAACCAAAGGTTCCTAGTACAATATCCTTTATGGCTTGTTGTCCTTCAATAATCAATTGCTCTGCAGCTGAACCGCTAGTACTATTAAAATCATCAATGATTGTATTCAACCCAGTTAATACAATCTGATCATGTGGGTTTGATGATGCCTGTAATGAGGCTCTCAGTATTTTTAATTTTTCATAATCCTGAATACCGTCTCTCAATAATATACCCCTTAAGCTAGGCAGATATTTTGAAGGGCTGTTATTGGAACTTCTATAAACCATAGCAAAGTCTCCCGCAGTGTGAGCACCATCACGTATATCAAAAGGGTCTGAAGACTGCCAATAGTCAAAAGCCCATCTTAAATAACCATCTAACCCTTCTCTTGTACTATGCCATCCCATCCATACCATTTCTGCTAGACTGGTTTCTGGTGTTACGTAGCTGTTAGGCTTAGCTTGCGTACAACTGGTATAAAATGTAGTTATTTTTCCTGACCTACCGGCTGTAGAGGTTGTACCTAATATACCTGATGCATCATATAATTGGCTGCTATTCGAGGCAGACAACGCTGTTGTATGTGCTATACCAATTTTCCAAGCACTGTTATTATTTTGAACTACAGTAAACACATCATTTAGTTTACTTTGTTGTACTTCGTCTAGATATAAAACGGTTTTATTAAACCAACCTTTAGTATCTAAAAAGATTTTAAAAGCCGTTAAAAAATGGTCCCAACGGGTATTGTATGTTGCTGAACCTATGGCAGCGCTTAAATTTAGCATAGAACTTGTTGCTTCATCCCAATAAGGAATTTCATCTTCATTCCATCCCACAGGTGAAAAACAATTTATTTGTTTATCAATACCCCAAGACATCAAGGCTGTTACATACTTATTAAATGCTGTAAAATCATACTCCCAAGTACCATTGGTTTTTTTAATCCAACGTATCATAGAAGGCATTCCTAAAGCATTTTCCTTTATTTGCGCTGCAATGGCTTTTTGTCCCATATCAGCTAAAATTCTATATCCCGGCTCAAACAAATCAAAATGTTGGTCTGACCAAATGTCTATTTGACTAGCCGGATTTGCCGTATTATAATGATCTAAAACTTTGGCGGGGAACTGCCATAAATCTAAGTGAAAATCCCAATTAGTTATATCTGGCAACGTATAGTCAACCACATTTACTGATATATTAAATACAAGAGGTGTTACTCCTCCATTGACCGTAATGGTACCAGTATAGACACCTATTGGTGTGGTACTTGGTACATCTATGGTTAACCACAATTTCAATGGGTCTGTAGCTGATAAAGATGTGATTGTCACATCTGTTAACGCATCAATTATTTCTACAAATGATGGATGTGTGGGGTAACCAGAACAACTTCTAGCTTCTGGATCTCCCTTGATATATTGTCCAAAACGTAATTCAATATTTGATGTAATTATTTGATCACCCCCCTTAACTAAAGGACTAACACTATAACTTAAGCCATTAATGTTAGACGTACTCCATAAGACTATTTGTTTATGGATACGATCCCCTTTCCATGCCACGGTGTTCCAATCCTGACTTTCCGTTCCTGAAAAACTTTCATTTTTTTGATAACGCTTGAATTTTGATTCAAATGAACCATTAAGGGTTTGCGAGAACGAATTCAAAGAGAAGGAGAGGATTAGCACTAAAAATACTGAAAATCGAAACATACAATTCTTTTAATTACAAAAGAAGCCTATGAATACTAGATTTATGTTGTGTAATATTGTAATTGTAGTAGGGTGAATTCGTATTCTAAGTTTTATGGAAGGAAAGTATTTATGAAACGTACAGCTTTCATTCAAAATATACTACCTCAACAAAAACTTCATTTTTTGAAACAACTCTTATCAAGTAATAATCGGGGACAAGATTAGATAGCTTAATTTCACTACCATTATTTGGCTGTTCAAATTGTTGAAGATAAATTCTTTTGCCTTCATAGGTTAAAATCTCCACCTCAAAAACAGCCTTTTTTGTCGTAATGGTAATTTCATTAATATCTTTATTTACTTTAACCTCCACATTATTTTTAAGCGTTTTAGCTTTATGCTGAATTTCTTTCTTAAGAGAAAGTTGTTCGAGTGTTTTTTGTGCCTTACTGACCAATTCTAATGCCTGAGATCCACTAGATGCTGAAAAAAGGTTGACAACATCATTTATTTTCTTTAATCTTAATGAATCCCCATTTGCCCTAAACGTTCTCCTTAATATTTCAATCTTTTCAAAATCCTGAATTCCTTCTCGAAGCATTTCCGTTCTAATACCCATAATGGGCTTCATTCCCTTTCCGTTTTTGGACCTATAAACCATTGAAAAGTCTCCAGAAGTAAATCCTCCATCACGAGTATCAAATGGGTCCTCTTTAGTCCAATAATCATAGGCCCATCTTAAATACCCATCAAAACCTTCTCTTGCAGCATGCCAAGGCATCCAGGTCATTTCTGCTACATTATTGACAGGGGTAACATAATTGTTGGGAATCGTTTCCGTACAGCTTGTATAAAACGTATTTGTTTTTTCTTTTCTCCCTGTATTGTTCGCAACACCTAAAATACCTGAGGCATCACTAAGTAAATTCATTACCTTTTCACTTTGAACATGCCCATAAGCCATAGCCAAGTTCCAATCTGGGTCAAAGCCTTGCATAAAGTCAATAAGGTCAATCATTTCTTCCTGTCTTAGCTCGTCAAAAAACAATGTTGTTTTATCATACCAGCCTTTTTTTATAAGGTGCGCCTTAAAGTTATTAAGAAAGGATTTCCAAATACTATTATACTCAGGAGACCACTTTTTTAAACTTAAATGCTTTATTTTTTCTTCCCCTTTCGAATAATAAGGTAAATCACTGTGTTTGCTTCCCAGCTTAACGTGGCAGCTAATCTGCTTTCTAATCCCCCATTTTTGCATTTGGGCAACATATGCATCAAATGCCTCGAAATTAAAGCTCCAGTTACCCTTATCATCCCTTATCCATTTAACCAAAGGGGATTTACTATCATTTATCTGAGTAAAAATCACCTTTTGTCCCATGTTGGCTAAAGCTTTATAGAATGGTTTTAATAATTCAAAATGTTCTTTAGACCAAGCCTTTATTTTCTTGTCTTCAGCCATATTATAATATTCTAAAGGCTGCAATGGCCATTGCCAAATATCTAAATGAAAGTTCCAGTCTTTTGGTTTGGGCAATTCATAATCTAAAACCTGAAGATTTATAGTAAATGTCTTTAGTTCTTTTTCACCTTGACTAACCACAAAACTTCCGACATATTTTCCAGAGGTTTGGTTAACAGGAACATCTATGGTAAGCCATATCTTTAATGGCTCATTAATGGGTATTGTATTAACAGGTGTCTCAATTAAAGCATCCGCAATTTCAACAAAAGGCCTTATACTATCAAACCCTTGCCCTTCTGCCACTGTTGTACAACTTCTTGCCTCTGTATCACCTTTTACATATGAAGGAAACCTCCAAGAGATAAACTCTGTGTCAATTGTACTATTACCATCATTTACGCTCTTAAATGACTCTATCCTATATTCAAGGTTTTCATGAGGGCTATCACTCCATAAAACTATCTGCTTGTTGATACGTTCTCCCTTCCAAGCTACAGCCTCCCATTGCAATGTGGATTCACCTTGAAACCTTTCTCCTTTTTGATAGCGTTTGAATTTTGACTCAAAAGAACCATGAATATTTTGAGCTTGTCCAATTAATCCAATTAATAAAACAACAATCAAAAATGGATTTCCCCTCATGATTCCATACTTAAAAATGGCCTTTATATTCATTTTAATTATTTTCTATTTTAGTGTTGACAATATTGTTTTCCATTACTGTAACCATTTTAAATGTTATGCTTTTTTTAGTAAATAGAAGAACCTCAATATATTAATATAATGAGATTCTTCAACAGTCAAATTACTTAAGTGTTATGAAGGATTACTTAATAATTTTCTTTGTAAATGAACCATTATTAGTTTTCACATTCAATAAGTAAACACCACTTACTAATGAAGGAATTTGAATTTCTTCGTGTCCCATAAAAGATTTGTATGTGGTCTTAAAAATCATCTTTCCGGTAATATTATACAGTTTAATATCTACTATTTGATTTTGAGCATTCATACTTAAATTTATAAAATCTCCTTTTAAGGGGTTAGGGTAAACTGAAAATTG
The DNA here is from genome assembly GCF_028281565.1 of Seonamhaeicola sp. GTDB lineage: Bacteria > Bacteroidota > Bacteroidia > Flavobacteriales > Flavobacteriaceae > Seonamhaeicola. The sequence continues at coordinate 173,581 of NZ_JANQJQ010000043.1, read as the reverse complement.
CAGGTCATTTGATAAATCATCTACTCCCAAAGAGGCCTCAATTTGCACATCAAAATCTTTAAAAGAGGCATTAGCCAGATCTCCACAAGGCGAAGCAGGTATACCGGGACCATCCGGATCATTTCCACTCATATCATCATTATAAGCCCATGCATCTCCTCCTAAAATACGCATTTTAGTTGCTCCAACTACAGCATTAACAGGTACAGTTACATCCATATTGTCTGTTGGTGCCGGATCTCTCCAAACCTTTTCTGGGCTCATAGCACCTACAAGTTCACCTGAATCCTCAAAATCACCATCTCCATTATAGTCAATATAAATCACTGCACGAACTCCTGGCGCACCAGCGCCCCCAGGTGTTGTTGCTATATTAAAGGTCTCCCCTGCCGGAATGGTCAAAGTCTCAGCCACTGACAAATAGTAATCTGTTCCAGAACCACCCGTATGATTAATGTTCGTTGTACCCCCAGTAGTAACAACTGTTTCCACATAAAGACCATAATTTGCCCCCGTACAAGATGCAGAACAATACTGGGCTTGTGCCTGAAAACTAATAGTAACTATTATTACTGTTAAAACTTTCAATGTAATTTTCTTCATGATTAATTAATTTTAGATTAAGCCTAAAACTAATTATGAAATGAAAAGTAATAGATTGGTAATTTCGTAAAAGAGGGTAGGTATTTTTAAATTTAGGTAAAAAAACCAACAATCCTTAAAAGTAAATAAAAGCTTATTTCATTTATGGCTTATTTAAAATTGTACTTTTCAAGTAATGAGCCCAATGATTGTAACCTATTTCTGTTAGATGAGTACCATCATAGGTAAACTTCTCTTGTATTAAACCATTAGAGTTATCCACAAATATCTCATAAATATCTATTAACTCAAATGCCCCTTTTTTCTCTTTAAGAATTTTATTGGTCTTTAGGATTTTTTCAATCAAATGTTGATTTGAAGTTGGCAAAATAGTTTGAACATAAATGGCTGTTTTAGGAGACTTCCTTACTATAACATCTGTTATTTTAAATATATTATTTGCTATATATTCCGGAGATAATTCCTCATTAAACATGTCGTTTATTCCAATTAAAATGATAACAGCCTTAGGATTATAATGTACTATTTCGTTCAATCTACTTAAAACCCCTTCTGTAACATCACCAGAAATACCTCTATTTTTCACATTCTCAAGTCCCAACCTTTTTCCCCAATCTCCTCCACTTTCAGTAATGCTGTTTCCGATAAAAACAATATCATCATAATTTAAAGGGTTCTTTTTGAAGTGCCTTATTCTTAAGGGATAATGATGCCTTGCCCATTCAGTATGATACGGGATATTGACGTTGGAAGGAGGATACAATCCATTGATTTCTTGTCTATAATTACTAACGGATTTACAATTTGTAAAAACGAAAAATAAAATCAAAATGAACTTATTCCACATTTTCATTTTGTAAAAGCATTTGTCTGGCTTTAATAAAATCATAAATACTTTTAAATTTCCCATTTTCATTTCTAGTTGCCAGTTCTATAACATTTTGAAGGACCTCTTCAGAAACGTTTCCTTGCTCTTCTAGAATCTTATAAAGTTCATAATCTTCTATACCTTCTTTCATCAACTCCCATCTAATTGATGACACCGGACCGTCCTCACCTGGGTAAACATAATAATCATCACCTTGGATAAAATTAAAAACAGGATTGTTAAATGGGTCTTTATCAGACCAACTATTGTAAGCCCATCTTAAATAGCCATCGGTCTTCATTTTTAGAGCTAACCATGGTATCAGTTGAGATTCTATAGCCGGAGAATACGTAAAGGTATTAGGGTATGCCGGCTCTCCACATAAATATACGGTAGTTGTTTTGTCCGATTCTTTTCTTTCCCTTAATAAATCCTCAACTGGTTTTTCTTTATTGAATTCCGATGTAAAATGTAGATAGAAGATTGACAAGGATTGGGCTAAACTAGAAGTATGAGGCTTACCTGCTATTGAAAATCTATTTAAAAAATCTGGCGCTCCTAATTTTACTATTTTAAGAATAGATTCTATAACATCCTTAGGACTTTCATCAAAACTCAAATAGGTCTTTTCAAACCAACCCTTACTTTTAAGATGCACTTCAAAGTCTTTTAAAAAGGCAATCCATAAGGCTTCATATTTTTCATCTGATGGCTCAAAATCTTCTTCTATAATTTCACCTTTTTCTTCATCAAAATAGGTTACGTATCGCTTTCCGCCCCATTCAAAAGGCGTTAATGAAAATACATCTATACGCTCCCTAAGACCAGTATTTAGTGCTAAGGTTACATATTTATCAAATATGGAATAATCATATGTCCATGTATTATCTTTTAACAATTTCCATTGAATCATTGGCGTATATCCGATACCAGTTTGCGAATGCCTTGTATTATCAATCCATTCTATCTTCCAAGGGTCGTGGGTTATGGTGGTGGTTATGGTTTTAGCACCTCTAGACACTAGATCGTCCATGTATTTTTCAACCAAATCCCAGTGCTTTTCTGACCATAGCTCTATGTTATTAGCAACTGCAATAGCATTCGGATTTAACCATAAGTCCAAAAAGAACTTGTAATCTTTTGCATCCGGTATTTCTTTGTCCAAAACTTCTAGGGTAATTGGGATTTCTTTTTTTGGAAATTCCTTTGATACCATGCTGATAGTACCTTTATAAATTCCCGATTTGGCATCTTTTGGAATGGAAACAGTAAACCATACAGGTTGTGCCCGAAACGCTGGCACATAAACTTCAGAAACTTCAACCAATGGGTCTCCTACAATATCTGGTGATCCAAAACCGGACACTTCCGGTCCATATATTTCTTCTGGTTTCAACGTCCAGGACAATTCACTCCGTGCTCTTTGAACTGGGACGTATTTAACATACCTAATTTGAACATTTCTACCAGCAATATGCCCACCGCTTTCCGACAAAAAATCACTAACATCTACCCTTAAATTATTGACATTCTTTTTAGCTGCGATGGCAATCTGAACAGAAATCTGTTCATTTTTAACTCCTGACAGTTTAAGATTAGTGGTTTCATCAATCAAATTAATTTTAAACCGATCTAAACTATAAGGTGTACTTTCAAATCTCTCCTTTGTATACTTTACAGGAAATCTTGGTACCCTAATCATTGAAGAGGTTTGTAGATCGCCAGTTGGAACCCATACATTTAAATCCTCTGATGGTAGATTGTTCTCAATTTCAAACTGTAACCACTCGGGGATTCTATTAATTGGATCCATCGTTTGAGCTATTTCAGCATCTAACTCATCAGTATTATTTTTTTTCTTAGGCTGACAGGAAATAATCAACACTATCAAGACCACCAAAATGCTTTTAGCCACTTTGCCATCCTTCATTTTAATTAATATTTTCATATTTAAATTTTAAAATCCTGTTATTTAATCTGCAATAATTCATTTCTAACTTCCAAAAAGTCAGAGGCATTCTTATATCTACCATCTTGATTTCTAGTAGCCAAATCAATTATATCGGACAAACCTTCCGGTGAAACGAAGCCCTTTTCTCTGATAACATTAAATAATTCATAATCTTCAATTCCTTCTTTTAGCAACTCCCAGCGAATAGAAGAAATAGGCCCATTTTTACCGGGATATATTTGGTAATCATCACCTTGAGCGTGATTAAAAACTGGCTCATTGAAAGGATCCATAGTCCAATCATTAAAAGCCCATCTAAGATATCCATCGATATTATACTTCAATGCCAGCCAAGGAATCAACTGTCCCTCAATAGCAGGTGAATAGGTCATTGTATTAGGGTGAGAAGGCTCTGCACATAAATAAAACGTCGTTAGTTTATCTTGTTTAATCCTTTCTCCAATAGTTGGTAAAACAGGTACTTTTCCCTTTCCTTCCAAAGACTGTCCTGGAAAGAACATATAGGATATTGATAAATTATCGGAATACTTTCCCATTTCAGGGTGTCCTGCAATTGTTATTTTGCCTAAAAACTCTGGGGCTGCGTTCGCAATAATACTGCGCAGAATCTCCATATCTTCTTCCGGTTTTTCATCAAAGGCTAAATAAACTCTGTCAAGTATATTTTTAGCTTTTAAATGCTTTTTGAATTTTATTAAAAAGGCGGTCCATGCATTCTCATATGCAGGTTCGTTCAAACGTAATTTAACAACCTTATTCTGGTTGTCCTCTGTATCTAAATAATGAATAGCCTGGTCTGTCTGGAAAGGAGTCATGGAAAAAGCATTTATAATGCCTGTAATTCCTGCCTTGGTAGCAACTTCCACATATTTATCAAAAACTGAAAAATCAAATTCCCAATTATTATCTGTGGTCTTAATCCACTTGACCATACTTTGGTAACCAAAAGTTACCTGAGAATGGGTGGTATCACCTATCCATGGTTTATGCCAAGGTTCTTGAGTAATTATAGCTGTGATATTTTTTCCGCCTCTTGAAGCATATTCTTTAAGATATTCAGAAATTAAATCCCAATGCTTTTCGGACCAGTGCTCTAATTTATAATAACCTGCAATTGCACTTGGATTAACCCAAAGATCCAAATGAAAACTATAATCAATGGGGTCTGGTATTTCCATATCCAAAACATCCAATTCAAGTACATACGAGGCTACTTCAACCTTATCAATTTTCACGGTTACAACTCCGCTATAAAGTCCGGGATTTGAATTCTTCGGTATAGTAAACGTAAACCAAACAGGTTGCGCCCTATAGGCCGGTATGTCTATTTTGGCTGCCTCCACTAAAGGGTCACCAATCACATTTGGGCTCATGTTTCCAGAAGTCCCCTCACCTACTATACTTTCAAGTTTGGGGGACCACTTGTATTCACTCCTTGATCTTTGAACTGGTAAATATTTAACATATCTTATTTTGATATTCGAAGCTTTAAAAACTTCCCCTTTATCATTCGATAAATCTCCAACCTCAATCTCTAAATTTCTTAATCGAAGTTTTGCTCCTATTGCCAATTGTGCAGACACTTGTTCATTTTTAACGGCTTTTAAATGGAGGATTTCTCCTTGTTGCAATGGAGAAATATTAAAATCGGTTAGCGCATTATTTTTCCTTATTTCTTTATCCGATATCTTTCTAGGAAACCTAGGTACTCTTATCAGTGAAGAAGTCTGAAAATTATTTGTAGGGATCCAAATATTTAAGCTATCGAAAGGTAAAGCTTCATCGACATTCATTCTTAACCATTCAGGCACATTTTTGACATTATCCAAAACCTGCTCATTCTTAGTTTCAATGGTCTTACTGAAACAGCCTGATAATAAGATTAAAACACCTCCTAAAAAGGAAATCTTTTTTATATTAAACATAGTTTTAATTTTGAAACTTTATTGCCATTCAAAGAAAAACCATATCGTCCTAAATGAAAGCTCGGGTTTTCGTAATAAAAGGGTGGTGTTTTTGACTACTAAGTAAAAACTAATTGCAAAAAGTTATAATTGCGACGGGATTTGAACGTAAACCGAAACACCTTATTTAGAGTGGTTTATTAAACTATTGAGCAAATCAAGTGAAGCAATGGTGAAACAACAAAGTAAAATTGCACAAATTGTTTCGAAACCAACTGAAAACAAAAACCCCGTAGTTCCTACAAACTACGGGGTAATGAATTTAATTGAAAGTATTTCAGTGACCACGGCAGGATTAACTACGTTGATCCCAGCCAATCCCACCTTACAATACAAAATCCATGATTTGACATGCTCTAAGTGACCACGGCAGGATTATCTTTGATGTTCCTGACAAAGCTCCGCTTTGAAAATAAAAAAACTCCACTTACAAATTCAAGCGAGCTTGATTTGATGTCGAGTTTTTTTATTTATTCGTGACCACGGCAGGATTCAAACCTGCAACCTTCTGAGCCGTAATCAGATGCGCTATTCAGTTGCGCCACGTGGCCATTTTTGTGGGTGCAAATATACTATTTATTAAAACTATACCAAACTATTTATTTCAAATTTATAAATCCGTATTTTTGGAATATGACAAAAGAAATATTGCACCAAAAGTTTAGTTATATCTTAGATGACGATCTTATTAATGAGATTTTTGATGTTGGTATATTCAGGTCGTTTTCAAAAGATGACATCATAATTGATGTGAACCAACCCATGCTTTATATTCCGCTCTTATTAAGCGGGCACATCAAAATCTTAAGGGAAGATGATGAGGGTAATGATCTGCTTATCTACTTTTTAGAAGCCGGTGAAACCTGTACCATGTCGCTTACCTGCTGTATGGGGACTTCAAAAAGTAAGATCAGAGCTGTTGCAGAACAGGATTCTGAGCTCATCATGATACCTGTGCAAAAAATGCAGGATTGGTTTCACGGTAACGAAAGTTGGCGAAATTTTATCCTGGAAAGTTATCAAACCCGGTTTGATGAAATGCTGGATGCCATTGACAGTATTGCCTTCTTAAAAATGGATGAGCGTTTGTACAAATACCTGGTCAACAAAGCCATGCTTAATGATACGGATACCATCTTAATTAAACACCAGGATATTGCCGAAGACCTGCACACCTCCCGTGTAGTTATTTCAAGGCTTTTAAAGCAGCTTGAGAACGAAAATAAAATAAAACTTGGCAGAAATAAAATTGAGGTACTTTCTGTTTAAGTAACATTGGTTACACGTATCACTTTTCAACATTATATTTTTACACTTAAATTAAGAAAAATGGAAATTATTTTAAATCCGTGGCCCTGGTATGTATCAGGACCCCTAATAGCTATTGTTATGGCTTTGTTGCTGTACTTTGGTAAAACGTTTGGCATGTCGTCAAACCTGAAAACCATGTGTACAGCTTTAGGAGCTGATAGATTTGCAGATTTTTTTAGATTCGACTGGAAAACCCAAAAATGGAATCTAACCATAGTTTTAGGATCTATTATCGGTGGCTTTATTGCTACCCAGTATCTTTCAAATAATGTCCCAACCGATTTAAATCCGGTTACTGTTACGGAGTTACAACAAATGGGCTTTGAAAACTCAGGAGCCACCCTGGTTCCGGATGAACTATTTAGCCTGGATGCTTTGGCTTCGGTTAAAATACTGCTTCTTCTAATCGTTGGAGGCCTGTTGGTAGGGTTTGGTACCCGTTATGCCAGTGGTTGTACATCCGGTCATGCCATTACGGGTTTAAGTAGTTTACAAAAACAGTCTTTAATAGCTGTTATTGGCTTTTTCATTGGTGGTTTGGTCATGGCCAATATTATTTTACCCTTAATCTTTTAAGCTATGAAATATTTAAAATTTTTATTGGTTGGTATTTTCTTCGGAATTGTTTTGGTAAAATCCGAAGCGGTATCCTGGTTTCGTATTTATGAAATGTTCAGGTTTCAGTCCTTTCATATGTACGGTATCATTGGTACGGCCATAGCTTCAGGCATATTGTTCTTACAGGTTTCAAAAAGAAAACATCTAAAAAATACTGAAGGCAGACAAATAGACGCCCCTAAAAAAGATAAAGGCTTTATCAGGTTTATTGTTGGCGGTACCATTTTTGGTTTCGGTTGGGCACTGATTGGTGCCTGCCCCGGCCCCATGTACATTTTATTAGGAACCGGTGTTTACAGCATGATTATTGTAATTATAGCTGCTTTAATAGGTACTTTTCTTTACGGTATTTTAAAAGATAAACTTCCTCACTAAATGGATAACACCCAGATCTTAGGCTATTTTGGCGCTTTAGTAGTTGGCCTGGTTTTAGGACTTATAGGTGGTGGCGGGTCTATACTTACCGTGCCGCTGTTGGTTTATCTTTTGGGTTATAATCCAATTATAGCCACAGCGTATTCCTTATTTGTAGTGGGTACAACGTCATTAGTTGGAACCTTTCAAAAATATAGAGAAGGACTCGTTGACGTTAAAACCGGTCTGGCCTTTTCATTTCCATCATTTGTGGCCGTTTATTTATCCAGAAGGTATTTGGTCCCCAATATTCCCGACAATCTTTTTAGTATAGGTGATTTTACGCTTACCAAAGAAATGGGCATTATGATATTCTTTTCATTTATTATGCTATTGGCAGCCATTTCAATGATAAAAAATAAAAATAATGAGGACGTTCCAAGTACCAAACAAGCTTATTACAAAACGTTTGTTCAAGGCTTAATTATTGGAACCATTACCGGAATTATTGGTGCCGGAGGGGGTTTTTTATATGTTCCTGCTTTAGTACTTTGGGCCAATATTCCTATGAAAAGAGCGGTTGGAACCTCTTTAATTATAGTGACCATAAACTCTTTAATTGGCTTTATGGGTGATATTCAAACTTTAGAAATTGAATGGCGTTTCCTATTATTATTCACCCTGATATCAGTTGTTGGAATACTACTGGGCGTGTTCCTTTCAAAATTCATAAGTAGCAAAAAGTTGAAACGAAGTTTTGGCATTTTTACACTGATCATGGCTATTTATATTGTGTACAGAGAGACCAGCTTATAGGTTATGTTACAAATGTCACAAAGCAACCTGTTTGGGTTTAGTATTTTTGAGAAAAATTAAGATTATTGATAATGAAACGAACATATATTTTATTCATTCTAAATTCACACCAATGAATAATTAAAATTTATGTGAGCAGCTGAATGTATTCTCCCGATAGCTATCGGGATTGAATATTCAGAAATCAAAAAAATTTAAACAGATGAAAATAGAACAAATTTATACGGGATGTTTAGCTCAGGGAGCTTATTATATAGAATCGAATGGTGAAGTAGCCATTATTGACCCTTTACGTGAGACACAGCAATATGTGGATAAAGCCAATAGTGAAAATGCTAAGATCAAGTATATTTTTGAAACCCATTTTCATGCCGATTTTGTTTCGGGTCATGTAGACCTGGCTAAAAAAACAGGGGCGACTATTGTGTTTGGACCTGGGGCTCAGACAAATTACGAAGCTCATGTGGCTGAAGACAATGAAGAATTTAAACTGGGAAATATCACTATTAAAGTACTTCATACACCCGGACATACTCTAGAATCGGCTACCTTTCTTTTAATTGATGAAAATGGAAAAGATCATGCTATTTTCTCTGGTGACACCTTGTTTTTAGGCGATGTTGGAAGACCGGATCTAGCGGTTAAATCTGATTTAACTAAAGAAGATTTGGCAAGCATGCTCTACGATTCGTTACGAAATAAAATCATGACTTTAGCCGATGATGTTATTGTATATCCTGCCCACGGTGCCGGTTCTGCATGTGGAAAGAATCTAAGCAAAGAAACCGTTGGTATTCTGGGTGACCAAAAAGCAACCAATTATGCTTTAAGAGCAGATATGACCAAAGACGAGTTTGTTAAAGAAGTATTGGACGGTATTTTACCACCGCCTCAATATTTTGCTAAAAATGCCATGATGAACAAGTCCGGATATACCGATTTTGAATCTGTCCTTAAAAAAGGGGACGTGGCTTTAAATCCTGACGAATTTGAAAGCATAGCCAATCAGGAAGGTGCTTTGGTTCTGGATGTCAGAACCGAACAGGAATTTGTAAAGGGACACATTCCCAACTCTATTTTCATTGGGATTCATGGCGGATTTGCTCCCTGGGTCGGGGCTTTAATAACCGATCTGCAACAACCTATTTTATTGGTAGTCCCTGAAGGAAAAGAACAAGAAACGGTAACCAGACTATCTCGTGTAGGCTATGATAATACGTTGGGGTATTTAAAAGGGGGCTTAGCATCCTGGAAAGCTGCCGGGAAAGATATTGAAACTATCGAATCTATTTCAGCTGATGCATTAGCCAATAGAAACAAAACCGGCAACATTGAAATTCTCGATGTGAGAAAGGACGGCGAATATAAATCCGAACATTTAGAGGGTGATAACGTACACCACTTTGCTTTAGATTATATAAACGATAACATGAACACCATAGATCAAAAGCAAACCTATTACCTGCACTGTGCCGGTGGTTACAGGTCGGTTATTGCCGCTTCTATTTTAAAAGCCAGGGGGTTTGATGTTATTGATGTGGCCGGCGGATATGCTGCTCTAAAGAAGACCGATTTACCTAAAACAGATTATGTATGCCCGACAACGTTATAAAGTTTGACTGTCTAACCAAATACAGTATTTAATTTAGGAAAGTCTTTTCTATTGTATGTGATATCAAATCTGGGATCGGACACATAAGGCATGCGTTCTTGTTTTATCACTTCAACACTTAAAAAATCAAATTCCTCAACCACTTTCCCGGTAATGCGATAAATGCCTTTACCTCTAAAGGGGTAACGTTTTGCTACCGGGGGAAAATGAACTGTATCCAACCATTGTCCCTCCTGGTCTAAAAAAGTACCAAAATACATACGGTCGCCTTTGTGCGTACTTGTATTCTTAGCTGTGATCAAATAGCCATAAATAGTGATTACTTTACCCTTATAAACTACCAAATCTCTTGTTAAAAGATTACTGGTAGGAGGTGTCTCAAGAAGTGAATACACATCATACATAGTAAAGTTTAACAGTTCCAGTTGATCAAAAGCATTCTCTAGATCCGTTATGGTAAATTGCGGCAACATAAATTCTCTGGCTCCAAGCCTAAATAACTGCGGCTGTAAGTCATCAATAGCTAAATGATTATACTTATAATACGCTTCCCATAACAGCGTACGTTTATCTTTTCCTAAACTCCTAAAAGCATCAATTCTTATTAAAATATCCAATTGCTCAATAGACATCGGAACGCGCTCCATAAAATCGTCCAAAGATTCAAAGTCCCCATGTATTCTGGCTTGCAACAAACTAATCATGTTGCGTTTTTCAAACCCCTGTAAATGTTGAAACCCCAGGTAAATATCAATACCGTGAATAATGGTCTCTATACGACTTCGGTTTACACAAGGCAGATGGATATTGCCCCCCAGCTTTTTGGCTTCATGTAAATAGAGTTCGGTCCTGTAAAAACCACCACCATTATTTACGGTGGCCACCATATATTCCAAAGGGTAATAACATTTTAAAAACAAACTCTGATAAGACTCAACGGCATAAGAGGCCGAATGTCCTTTAGCAAACGCATATCCTGCAAAACTTTCAATTTGACGCCATACTTCAAAAATGACAGCATCCTGTTCACCCCGTTCCCTGCAATTTGAAATAAACTTTTCTTTAACCACCAAAAACTCTTCTCTGGACCGGTATTTTCCACTCATGCCACGACGCAACACATCGGCTTCACCCAAATCCAAACCCGCGAAATGATGCGCCACTTTAATAACATCTTCCTGATATACCATAACACCGTAAGTATCTTCCATAAGATCCCATAAAACAGGATGTGCACGCTTTCGCCGTTCCGGGTTTTTATGGCGTAAAATATACTCACGCATCATACCGCTTTTAGCCACGCCGGGCCTAATAATGGAACTTGCAGCCACCAAGGTCAAGTAATCCCTGACTCCCAATTTTTTAAGGAGCATACGCATGGCCGGAGACTCTACATAGAAACAACCTATACACTCTGCACGTTCTATCATGGCATTAATACGTTCATTAACAAAAAAAGGCTTGGCATTATGTATATCCGGTAAATTGACCCCCGGTCTGTTTTCTTTGATTATAGCTATGGCATCCTTTATTTTGCCCAAACCACGTTGCCCTAAAATATCAAACTTGTACAGGCCTACATCTTCGGCAATATGCATATCAAACTGCACCGTAGGAAACCCTTTGGGAGGCATATTAGTAGCAGAAAAATAATGCATGGGAGCATCCGAAATTAAAATCCCCGCAGCATGGATACTTATATAGTTGGGTCGGCCTTCCAAATACTTAGCATAACGCAATACCAGTTTAGACAATCCGTCAAGCTGATCATAACCGAACTTCCCCGAACATAACTTATCAATCTCATATTTGGGCACCCCAAAAACTTTACCCAATTCCCGTACGGCGCCCCTGTACTGGAACGTCACGTAGGCTCCCAAAAGCGCTACTTGTCCATGGGCTCCAAATTCCTCAAAAATAAAGCGCGTGACATCTTCCCGGTCCCAGGTTGAAAAATCGATATCGAAATCCGGCGGTGTAGCACGATATAAATTCATAAACCGCTCAAAATACAGATCTAATTCTATAGGATCTACATCTGTGATCTGTAACAGGTAAGCCACAATACTATTAGCACCACTACCCCTGCCCACATAGTAGTACCCCTTTGATTTTGCATATTGAATGATCTTCCAGTTAATTAAAAAGAAACTTACATAATCTTGTTGCTTTATAAGGTTCAATTCCTTTTCCAACCGTTGTTTTATAGTTTCTGAAACGGTATCATAACGCTTAGGCAAACCCTGGTAACAAAGCTTCGCTAACACTTCAAAATCCTTTTCTTTGCAGTCGTAAAGTGTCGATAGGTTTTGGTTTTTCCTATTATTGGAAAAATCAAATTGAATGCTACAACGCTCCAATAATTGTTTCGTATTTTTTAAAATACGTGGAAAATCCTGAAAGTGCTTTTCTATTTCGGATATAGGCATTATTTGATGCTCCGGTGCGCCTTGTTGTGTTTTGGAAAGCTTACTTAAAAGCACGTTATTGTCAATAGCCCTTAACAATCGGTGTACATTATAATCGCGTTTATTTCTAAAGCTTACCGTATGTAACAACACGAGTTTATCTTTAAACCGGATGTATTTCGAAAATTGAAGTTTATTAATATCATCAATGGATACCCCTATAAATTCATTTTCGGCAAAAACAGTTTTTTTTATTTCCAACAGCTTCTGAAACGGATAAACAGTTATGGCATTTTGAAACCCGGGTGCCACATCGGGAAACGGTTCATCATTATGCAAATGTTTTGACAGAAAGTTGTTTAACTCTAAAAACCCCTGATTATTAATAGCTAAACACACATAAGATTGTTGCGCTTTATTTCTAAAATCTATACCAACAATGGGCCTTATTCCATACTCCGGTGCCCGCCTGATGAAATTTAAACATCCGGAGGTATTATTAATATCGGTAAGCGGAAATACGTTGCAACCATAGGCCTGTGCTAATGCCAAAAGTTCTTTTTCCGACATGGTGCCGTAACGTAAGCTATAATATGTATGGTTATTCAGAAACATAATGTCTATTGCGTACGATGTGCCAATACAATGGGAGGTTCTCCATTGAAAGGATTGGTAAAATTCCCGACCGACCTTGCGCCTTCCCCTAATGCTGATGCCCTTACAACACTTCGGGAACCGTACCTAAGGCGGATTTTATCCATAGCGTTATACAGGTCAACCGTTCTTTTTTCATCATCAAACAAATTAATCTGGTACGTACCGGACGTAATACCACTAAACCTTACTCCAACCAGTCTAATAAGTACGCGTCTGTCATACAGCTTATCAAATAATTCCTGCACCAGGGGAATTAAATGATGATCTGCCGATGTATAAGGTATTTTTATCTGTTTAGAGTAAGTTTGAAAATCGGAGTACCTAATTTTCACAGTAACCACTGATGCCAGCTTACCTCCACGGCGTAACTGAAATGCCAAATCCTCTGCTATAGCCGCCAGTGTGGTTCTTATTTTTGAAATATCGATAGTATCTCGCCCATAAGTACGTTCGCTGGAAATAGATTTTCGTTCATGATATTCTATAATAGGCGTATTATCAATACCATTGGAACGCTGCCAAATAACACGTCCGTTCTTACCAAAAACCGAGGTCATTATCTCCACAGGCATTTGTTGTACCATATGTACCGTTTTTATTCCCATATTACAGAAAGCCCGAAATGTCTTCTCGCCCACCATGGGTATTTTTTTAATGGAAAGCGGTGCCAAAAATTGTTTTTCTGCTCCAAATTCAATCTTTAGCTGGTTATTAGGCTTGGCTTCATTGGTCGCTATTTTAGAAACGGTTTTATTTTCCGAAAGCCCAAATGATATGGGCAACCCTGACTCTTTAATTATTCTTTGTCTTAATTCTGTGGCATATTTGTAGCATCCGAAAAAACGGTCCATTCCGGAAAGGTCTGCATAAAATTCATCTACACTTGCCTTTTCTAAAACCGGCACTTCACTTTGTATGATCTCTGTAACAAGCTTGGAATATTTTGTATAGGTACCGGCGTTCCCTTTGATAAAAATAGCGTGTGGACATAATTGCCTAGCCATTTTTGCGGGCATCCCGGAATGTATACCATAAGCACGTGTTTCATAACTAGCAGCACTTACCACACCACGATCACCTGTTCCCCCAACAATAACAGGCTTATGATTCAGTCTACTATCTAAGAGCCGTTCGCAAGAGACAAAAAAGGTATCCAAATCGAAATGTAAAATAGTACGTTTCATGGAAAACAAAATAGCAATTAAATATGTTGTTCTACAAAAATATAGAACAAAAACAAATATTCTATATTTGTATGGACTTAAATTATTAAAAAAACCTGTTTTTCATTTAAAATGTATTGTAGATGACTGATTTACATGAAAATCAAATAGCACTTTTAAAACTGCTAAATGAGCAGATTGACAACCCGCTTACCATAAGGCAAATTCAGGAAACATTGAATTTTTCTTCATCAAGTGTGGTGGCTCACCATATTCAAAAACTAGAACAAAAAGGTTATTTAAAACGCAACCCACATAACCCCAGGGATTACCAGGTTTTTCTTAATCCGGAACGTCCCATAATCTATTTGAATCTCTATGGAAATGCACAATGTGGTAAGAACGGTACCATACTGGATGGCAACCCCATAGACAAGATCCCTATTGCATCCAGGTTACTAAAATTTCCAGCTCTTGACGGGTTTATAGTTACAGCAAAAGGCAACTCCATGGAACCTCTTATCAGGGAAGGTGATCTGGTAATTGCCCAAAAGAAGAACGACGCTGAAAATGGTGAAAAGATCGTATGTGTTTATGGTGAAAAAGTACTCATAAAAAAGTTCTTTAAACAAAACGATACCATTACACTAACATCCTTAAACAGCGAACATCATCCACCCATTATTGTAGATGACTATTTTAAGATAGAAGGGATTGTAAAGAATGTTTTGAAATACAGTTAAAGCTAACATTTATCATCTTAAAACAGGGACATTTACGGTAATTTTGCATAAAATGCCTTGTTATGAAAGCAACCCTGGAAATACAAAACTTAAAATGTGGCGGATGTGCCAATACAATCACTACCAGATTATCTGAATTGGAATTTGTTGATGACGTAAAGGTTAACAATGAAGAGGATACCGTGACTTTCTCATATAAAGATGGAGACACTTTAAATACCGTTAAAAACCTACTTGCAAAACTGGGATACCCGGAAGTTGGGAACAAAAACGCCTTTACTACAAAAGCCAAATCTTTTGTGAGTTGCGCTATTGGAAGAATGAACAAATAGTCTAGACAATCTCGGCACTTAAGCCCGCATCCAATAACATGGTACAACGAGGCTCTAAGTCATCATATTCTCCGGTTTTAACCGTACACTTCCCTTTGTAATGTACAATAATGGAACATTGTTCGGCTTGTTCCGGCGTATGATCACAGGCGTGGATCAGTGTTTCTATAACGTGGTCGAATGTATTGACATCATCATTATATAACACAATTTCGTTAAGATGTGCTTCTTGTTCTAAGACATCAAATTCCTCTTGTATTTTTTCTCTGGTATTCATCATAGCTTACTGCCAAAGTAATAAAAATTTATTTTATAACCACCTTAAGCACGAAATAGATTTAGATTCTGCGTTAGAAGATACTTTATTTAACAATCCGGTAACATGATCTATCTTAAAAACCTCAATGGTAAATGAATCCTGGTTTGCCACTAATAACCAATTACCGCAGGGTGATATAGCAAAATCTCTGGGGGTTTTTCCAAACACATCCTGATAGCCAATTAACTCTAACACTTCTGCGTCTTCATTAAATTTGAAAATGGTAATGGTTTCACTCCCGCGGTTGGAACAGTATAGATACTTGCCGTCTTTAGATAGTTTTATTGCTGAACTAGAGGGTATCCCTTTATAACTTTCAGGTAGAGAATTCATGTTTTTAATGACTTCGAATCTTCCATTATTCAATTTTAAGATGGAAACATCCCCCGTAAGTTCATTCATTAAAAATCCATAGTTCCCGTTAGGATGTATATCTAAATGTCTTGGTCCTCCGCCTAATGGCGTATCAATTCGGTAAGCTTCGGTTAATCTACTGTTATCAATATCGTAAACCACAATTTTATCAATCCCTAAATCCGGCACAAAAACCTGATCGTCATGCTTATACACCATATGCGTATGCGCCGCTTCCTGACGGTCTTTATTCACGCTACTTCCTTCATGTTGTAATATTTGCGAATGTGGATCTATTGAACCATCCTCATTAATTGGATATACATGCACATTCCCTGTCCAATAACAAGCAACAACCAGTGTTTTATCATCAACAAAGTTGATGTGACAAGGCAAGCCTCCCAAAATAGGCTGTTTATTAATAAGCGTTAAGCTTTTATCATCATGGATCTTATAGGCCAAAACATGCGGATGCTTTTCCGGCATGACTTCCTGGAAACTATATAAATACTGCCCGTCTTTTGATATGGCTAAATACGCTGTATTTATATCTTCTTCAACCTGCAAACGCTTTAACTCACCCGTTTCTTCATCAAAATTGAAAGCTGAAATGCCTTCACCAAAACCTTCCAGTCCGGGAAGCACTTCATTAGTATAAGAACCCGTATATAAAATCATGTGTTATTGATATTTTAAGGCTACCCAATTATTGCGTTCAAGAGTTTCCTGAATTTTAAGTCCGTATTTAGAAACCTCGGCATCAATCGTTGGTATGTCGCTGTTATAAAATCCGCTTAAAAATAACACACCGTCTTTATTTAAACAAGTCGTATAGGTTTGCATATCCTGAAGCAAAATATTCCGGTTGATATTCGCAATGATGACATCATACAATCTACCTCTCAATAGTGAAGCATCCCCTTCAAAAACTGAAATATGCTTACAATTATTACGCTCCACATTTTCTAAACTGTTCAAATAACACCAATTGTCAATATCGATAGCCTCAATGGGTATGGCCCCTTTTAACTCTGTTAAAATAGCTAAAACACCAGTTCCACAGCCCATATCCAAAACCGATTTACCTTCTAAATCCGCTTTTAAAAGATGCTGGATCATCATATGTGTGGTTTCATGATGCCCTGTACCAAAGCTCATTTTGGGTTCTATAATGATGTCATACCTGGTGTCAAACTTATCGTGAAAAGGCGCTCTTACAGCGCAAATATTGTCCACCACGATGGGATTGAAGTTCTTCTCCCATTCGGCATTCCAATTGGTTTGTTCTATTTCTGAAAAGGTATAAGTGATCTCAAATTCACCGGAGTTTAAAATGTGAATGGCATCTAAAACACTGTCATGCCAATCGTCTTTTTGAATATAAGCGGTAACACCTGCTTCGTTTTCAACAAAACTTTCAAATCCGGCATATCCTAATTCCGCAATTAATATTTCAACTGCCGGTTGTAAAGGTTTTACCTTAAACTCGTAACCTATATAGATGCTATTTGACATAGTCGATTTTATTTCGACCTCAAAGATAGCAGTAAATCTACAACAGCTCCTTCTCTATGGCTATTTTTATAATCCCCACGCTATTTTTTGCTCCCAGTTTGCTCATAATATTCATACGATGGGTTTCAACGGTTTTAGGACTTATAAATAGTTTTTCAGAGATCTCCTGGGTGGTTAATTCCTCTGAAATAGCTACAAGAACTTCATGCTCCCTTCTTGTTAGTTTAGTAATTAACCCGGAATTTGACGGCGTTCTGTTTGTTTGACTTAACAATTTCCTCTGGATATCCTTTTGTAAATACAACTCACCCGAAAGCACAGTTTTTAGAGCTTCTATCAGCTCCATTTTATCTGTGTTCTTTAGCAAATATCCATGTACACCCTGTTTAAGCATACGTTTTACAAACGATACATCTTCAAAATTGGTGAGGGCGATGATCTTTAGATCAGGATATTTTTTCAGGAGCTGTTTACTTAAATCTATGCCATTGATATCGGGTAAGTTAATATCCAGCAACAGCACATCCGGAACTTCCTTTGCAAACCCCTTTAAAGTAGCTTCCGCATTGTTATAAGTTGCTATAACTACGACTTCTCCAGTGTCGGAAAGCATGGTTTCCAGACCTTTTAATACCATTTCATGGTCGTCCGTTATGGCTATTCTGGTTGTCATTCTAATTTCTGCGTATCAATTTCAATGGTAAATGAGGTCCCTTTATCGTTAGAGATCACATCCATTTCGGCCTGTAAAAACTCCACCCTGGATCTTAAATTCATTAAGCCAATGCCTTCAGACTTAACATTGTTAAAATCAAATCCTTTTCCATCATCTTCAACAATAATAAAAATACTTTGCTCCCTATGACTCATTTGCACATTGATCTCAGAGGCTTCAGCATGTTTGATACTATTGGAGACCAATTCCTGGATGATTCTAAAAATATTGACTTCTTCTTTTTTTCTTAAATTAATACTATTTCCAATAAAATGAAAATCTACTTTGATATCGTAACTATTGTTTATGTTCTGGCAAAACATGTCTATAGCCTCTACCAGGCTAAAACTCTCTAACGAAGGCGGAATAAGATTATGTGAAATGGCACGTACCTGCTGACATGATTTATCTATCATCTCTACAGCCTCATTAATTACTCTGTTATTCATTTCCTGTAGAGACACTAACTTAAATTTAATGGCTGAAAGATCACCATTTACGCCATCATGAAGTTCCTTGGCAATGCGTAACCGTTCCTTCTCCTCCCCTTCAATTAAGGTTTCCAGAGTTTTTATCTGGTGCTCTCTTTTAAGCGTTAATATCTCCTGGTCTTTTCGTTTTTGCCGTTGCCGGTATATCAACCAGGTTAATAAGACACTCAAAAGAAAAAAGATGGCGATCCCGGTCATATAATTATATTGTGTTTTTTTCTTCCGTAAAGCATTTTCATTCTGTTCAATCTGCAGCTGTTGCTGTAAGAGGGCCTTATCTTTTTTTTCGGTTTCATATTGCACCTGAAGTGTATTGATGTTCTTAATATTATTCTCATTAAAAATACTATCTTTATATACGGTATATTTTTTATGATGATATAAGGCCTGCCTGGTATTACCGAGTTTATCGTACAAACTGAATGCCTGTAAATGCACATCCTGATGTACCTTCTTAGAAGGTATTTTATGTTGAGACACTTGTTTAATAAGTGATTCACTTTGATCCAGATCGCCCAATTCCATATAGGCTTTGCTTAACTGGGCTAAAGTTTCCGCTATTTCCGAGGAATAATTATGTTGCTTCTGTATCTCTAAGGCATTATTAAGGAACTTTAAGGCCTCGTTATACTTCTTTTTATCAATGTGAATGAGTGCTATATTCTTGCTGACTTTAGCCGTACCCCAATTGTTTTGAATTTCAATATCAATTGCTAAAGTTTTATTATAGTACTCAAGGGCCAGATCGCTTTTATTTTGTTCAGCATATACGGCTCCTATACTATTATACACATTGGCCAAATTGTTAAGGTCTTCATTTTTCTCGTGTATCTTTACCGCTCTCTGATAACTTTCAATGGCTTCGGGATACTTCTTAAGATTCTTATAAACTATGCCCAGACTGTTGAGTGTAAAACCGATCCCTGTGGCATTGTTCTGGGCTTCATAGATATTAAGTGCTTTATGATATTCTTTTAAGGACCTTTCATAATCGCCCTGTAAGCTATATATAACGCCTTTTTGATAATAGCCATTAGCCAGGTTAAACGAATCGCTTTTAATTTCTGCATAGGTCAAATATTTATCCATCGACTCCAGCGCAGAAGCATAATTGCCCGAAACCCGGTTAATGACACCATACCTGTAATCATTAACCGCCATACCATTTTGATCATTTAATTTCTGAAAAAGGGCATATGATGAATCTACATAGGCCTTGGCCCGTTCTACGTCCCTGTTTATAGTTAACCAGCCTAACTTACCATAAGCCGTGGCCTTAATAGAATCGTTGCCGGTAGTTTGTGTTATAATCTTTAAACTATCAATAATCACCTGACGGTTTTGTGCAGCAGTACAAATAGTTAGACACAGACACAAACATGTTAACCTTAGTTTCAAACCTCAATGCTTTAGAATATCAATTTAGTGATTTTTAAGTACTTATTGTTTAATAATTTTTCTTGAAACACTTCCCAGATCGGTCTTTAATTGAAGCAAATAGGTTCCCGGGTTTAAACTACTTAGGTCTATCCTGAAGTTTTCAGGTTTCAGATCGTACACCACCTTTCCGGTAAGATCAATAATTTTAAGTGCTCTGATCGTTTCTTTATTAGTATTCACATTTAAAACATCAACAACGGGATTAGGGTACAATTTAAATGTGTTGTTGAAACTATGCTCATCGGTATCCAAGGATGGTAATATTTCAGACTGCGCGTAGATACTCCAGGTTCCATCCGTATTAAGAACCCGGATATAAAGCACATGATCTCCATCGGGTAAATCATTCGGAACCTGTATGTCAAAATCGGAATCAAAGTTCGTGGCGTCGGTTAAATCTATGGGGCTGGCATTTCCAATTCCCGGATCGATATCAAAGAAATATTCTGCCGCCGTAATTAAAGCTGTATTACTATTGTCAGGACTGGTATAAAATACATTCTTATCGTATAAACTCCAGCTACCGTTGTCATTAATTAACCTGATGTATAGCTTATGAACCCCATCAGATAACCCGGTAGTGGAGATGTTAAACCCCTGGTCTATCACATTACCCGAAACGGTTAGTGCGGTGCCATCACCAACGCCGGGATCGGTATCAATAAAATACTCTGCTGAGGCTATATTGGCCGTGTTTGTATTATTGGGGCTGGCATAGAATACATTCTTATCGTATAAACTCCAGCTACCATCATCATTAATTAACCTGATGTATAGCTTATGAATTCCATCTGAAAGTCCGGTGGTAGGAATATTTAAATCCTGGTCTATGACATTGCCCGAAACCGTCAATGCGGTGCCGTTACCAACGCCCGGATCGGTATCCATAAAATATTCTGCTGAAGCTATATTGGCCGTGTTTGTATTATTCGGACTGGCATAAAACACATTCTTGTCATATAGACTCCAACTGCCGTCATCATTTATTAACCTGATGTATAGCTTGTGAACTCCATCTGAAAGCCCCGTTGTAGGAATGTTTAAATCCTGATCTATGACATTACCCGAAACTGCCAGAGCAGTACCATTACCAACGCCCGGATCGGTGTCCATAAAATATTCTGCTGAGGCTATATTGGCTGTATTTTCAGTATTAGCACTAACATAAAACACATTCTTATCGTATAAACTCCAGGTCCCGTCATTATTGATCAATCTTACATATAGTTTATGAATCCCTTCTGAAAGCCCCGTTGTAGGGATGTTTAAATCCTGATCTATGACATTACCTGAAACGGCTAATACTGTGCCATTACCAACACCCGGATCGGTATCGAAAAAATACTCTCCCGACGCTATTTGAGCCTGTCCAAAAACAAAACATAACCAGCTTAATAAAATTATTGCCCGTTTCATTGTTAAATTTATTAGTTGTTGATATTAGCATTAGCTTTTATGTTGATGTTTAATGGGGTTCCTGCTGTAATGATATTGTTATGAATCACAAAGTCTGTTAAGTAAGGTAACTGTGTTGGGTAGCCCCTAAGGCTAAACGGGTAAGCACCATTAAACACTCCAAGATCGTTACCATCTGTTCCTGCATCTTCAGCCGGTGAACCACCCTGAATATGATAATCGTTAGCCGTGCTATTTAAAGAGGTATTCGGATTAAAGGCAACAAATTGCGGATCGGTATTATTAATATTATTGGTTCCGGATAAAGCATCCAGGGTGGAGTTATAACTATAAGTTAAGTTATGTTGAAAATTCAGGGCACTATTCCCGCCAAGGTTAAAGTTTTCTACATTGTTTCCTGTAAATATGAAAATATTGTTTGTAAGCTGTGTACCACTACAACTATTAAACAACGTAATGGCCCCATTACTATCTCCGGCTTGTCGTGATAAAATGATGTTATTATTAAATATAGTGGAGCTGTTAAGCCTGTAAAAAATATCATAACCCCAATAGCTATTAGGCCTGGAGAAAGTGTTGTTGGAAATGATCCAGTTTTGCGAATTATAATTATCCAGGGCCCTGGAAGAATTATGATAAAAGAAATTCCCTGAGATAATAACGTTATTAGCTCTTCCGGTGTGGCTATTCCCATATACTGTATAGAGGCGATTGTTGGTAATGACAATATCGTGATTACTATAGTTGGTATCGTCTAAATAGATATTTGAAATATAAAGCCCCGATATTTGCGATCCTGATGCGTTGGCGTTTCTGAATAAAACACTGCTTACCCTGGCGTATTGCCCGGCATTAAGCTGGGGGTTATGTCCAATCCCATAGATCTTCAAGGGCTTTTTCATATAAACATCGCCATAACTGTTTGGTGATGGTTGTATATAAATAATATCATCAGGGTTGGCAGCATCTACTGCAGTTTGAAGCGTGGTGTATTGTGCTCCTGAACCCTGGTTATTATCTACTATAAGAACATTTTGTGCCTGTATTGTTGTACATATGCTGAATAGCACAACAAAAAAGAGAGTTGAATTTTTCATAATGATGTATTGTTGGTTTCACATTTTTTCAAGTACAAGGTATCATCAACAAACAGAAAAAAAGTAAGGGCATTCCCTGATTTATAAAAAATCAGGGAATGCCCTTAGGAAGTCTATTCACAAAAAAACGTTCAAATTAAATAATTTGAACGTTTTGATAATTTATATTCTTAAATGAGATGCTTAAACTAGTTCAGCATGACATAAATTTCTTTAATTAAAATGCATTAACAATAGCAAAGAAATCTTCTGCTTTTAAAGAAGCACCTCCAATTAAACCTCCATCAACATCCGGCTTAGAGAAAATCTCTTGTGCATTTGCAGGTTTCACACTACCTCCATAAAGGATAGATACTGAATCCGCAACATCCGCACCATAGTTATCGGCCAATGTTTTTCTGATAAACGCATGCATATCCTGAGCTTGCTCCGGTGTTGCAGTTTCCCCGGTACCAATGGCCCAAACCGGCTCATAGGCTAAAATAATGTTTTTGAAAGCAGAAGCTTCTAAATGAAACAGTGCATTTTTTATTTGACTTTCAACCACAGTTTCTTCGTTACCGGCTTTTCTGTCCGCTAACTCCTCACCAAAGCAGAAAATAACAGTCATATCATTTGCTAAAGCAGCATCTACTTTTTTAGCTAATAATTCATCTGTTTCATTAAAATATTCTCTACGCTCACTATGTCCTAAAATAACGGTTTCCACCCCTACACTCTTTAACATGCTTGCGCTAATTTCACCGGTGTAAGCACCATTTTCCGCAAAGTGCATGTTTTGAGCAGCCACCTCAATATCTGTCGTTCTTAAGGCTTCGTATGCATGATATAAATTCGTAAAGGTAGGTGCCACCATTACGTCTGCATTAGAGGTTTTTGTTTGATTTTTTAAATCGGCCAGTAATGCCTCAGTTTGCGATAAATCATTATTCATCTTCCAGTTTCCTGCAACGATATTCTTTCTCATAAAATCTTGTATTTATGGTTATTTGAGTTTTGTAAACGCTGCTAAAGTACTTATTTTTTTAGAGCCTGAATAAGTTTTTTGTCATTAGCTTTAATAACATCAAATACAACGATTTCGCTAGCTTCATTTATCACCAAATATCTGGGAATCCAGTCTAAATCCAGAAAATTTCCAAATGGTCCTTTCCATCCGGATTGCATATAGTAATGGTCTCCAACCACATGGTGCTTTTTAATACCTTTTTTCCAGGCGTCCTGTCCTCTGTCTAAGGATAGAAACACATAAACCACGTCGTCATACTCCCCTTGTAGTTCTTTAACTTTTGGCATGCCTCTTAAACAATCACCGCACCACGAGGCCCAAACATCAATAAGAATGGTTTTTCCCTTATGTTTTTCCAAAATAGATTGAAATGGGATCTCATCGCCATCCAGGGTAATAAACGTATCATTTAAAGCGGCTTCACTAAACTGTGTTGGCGGCTCAGCACAGCTAAAAAGACTAATCAATAAAACTAAAAGTATATTCATTTTCTTCATTTTATCATTTTGATTATTGAGATTTCCGCCTTTGCGGAAATAAAACTTAACTAAGTTTTACTTTTGGATCTAACCAGGCATAGATTAAGTCGACAAAAATATTAATCATTACAAATAGAGTTGCAATTACCAGTACCGATCCCATAATGACCGGTAAATCTAAAGTATTAAGGGAGTTAACTATTTCTTTACCCAAACCGTTCCAACCGAAAATATATTCCACAAAAACAGCCCCTGCCAGCATAGACGCAAACCAACCTGAAATAGCTGTCACCACCGGATTCATGGCATTTTTTATAGCATGCCTTTTTATAATTTGGAACTCACTCAGACCCTTGGCCCTGGCAGTTCTTATATAATCTTGATTGAATACTTCTAACAAAGAATTTCGCATCAGTTGAATAACTACCGCCAACGGGCGAATTCCCAATACGATTGCCGGCAGGATTAAGTTTTTCCATTTAATATGCATGGCCTCGCCAAAATCATCCAATTCATACAGGCTACCGGTCATTTCCAAATTGGTGTATTTATGCAATACAAAGCCAAATAACCAGGCAAACAGAATAGCACTAAAGAACGACGGTACACTCATTCCGAAAGTACTTACTACCTGGATAACTTTATCCAGCCATGTATCCTTATAAAGCGCCGATACAATCCCCAAAACAACACCTAAAACAATAGCGATCAAAATGGCTGACACTGCTAATACAAAGGTGTTTGGAAGTGTTTCTCCCAAAACTTCAGTGACTCTTTTTCCCTGTTTGGTAAAGGATTCCCTTAAATATGGGAATTTTAAAACTGTGGTTGTATTACCAATGGTAAATAGCCTTGTTGCCGAATACTTTCCGCTTTCTAACGAGGTGTAATCCTCTTTTAAATTTGAGTGAAATGATAAAGGCGACAAATCGTTTAAATAATAGACATACTGAGTAGAAACGGGCTTATCAAATCCGTATTTTTGTTTTACTAATTTTAGTTGCTCGGTATCTTCATTTTGCCCCAGCATCATTTGAGCCGGATCACCGGGAAGTACATTAAATAAAAAGAAAATAACGGTGATCACTCCAAATAAAGTGAGTAAGGCGTAAGTAATTTTATTTAATATGTAACTAATCAATAATGTTTATTTGTTTAACTGAAAACTGCAGCTGCCTACTGCCAACTATAATTCCAAATCCTCAATATCATTCCAATGTACTTTTTGCTTCACGGTGCCTTTATCCAGTTCTAAAATTCCCGGATTAGAGCGCACCACTGTCTTAAGGGCTTTTTCATCACACAAATACCACTCGAAATTTAAACCGTAAGTGTTGTTGATAGTTTGTTTCGCTTCTTCTCCCGAAGCTGTCAAACCAATAACCTGATATCCCTTTTTGACTGCTGCCTCAGATAGCGTTCTCAGTTTTTTAGCACCATCCTTTTCAAGCTTTTCCAAACTATAGGATACTATGACAATAAGGTTTTCCTGATTTAAATAGTATTCGGTTAAATCTTCAGCATCGCTTTCAATAGAGAAATCATAAATGGGAGGCTCATAACCTTTTTCAATTTCTTTGGTTTCAACACCTATAAACTCACCTTCAACAGAGGGATAGGATCCGTTTGTTTTAATTATCTTTTCTTCGCCGTTAACGTTGAACTTCCAGGAATATTCAACAATCGGTTTTGGTGCATCCTCCGGAATGGTCATGCCTTCAGTAATGTTTTTTCCAATCTTATAGGCCCTAAAATCTATAGCAGGCAAATGCATTAACACATGGTATCCAAACCATAAGCTAACCACAAAACTCAATAAGGCTAAAACAGTGGTAGGCAGTTTGCCAAAAAGTGGTTTGATTTGTTTTAAACCAAAAAACAAGACCAAAATAAGCACCAATAACACCAGATCTTTAGTAAAGCTTTCCCAGGGGGTCAACTTTAAAGCATCACCAAAACAGCCACAGTCTTTAACTTTATCAAAATAAGCCGAATAAAAAGTTAAAAAGGTAAAAAAGACAATCATTAAGAGTAAACTCCAAATGGTAAACCTGGGTTTATAACCTATTAGTAAAAACACCCCCAAAACCACTTCAAAAACAACTACAAATATGGATATCCCCAGAGCATAAGGTTCTAAAAAAGGAAGATTCAAGACATCTGCTCCAAAGTATTCCTGTAGCTTATATGAAAAGCCAAGCGGGTCATTCAGTTTTATAAAACCTGAAATGATGAATAGAATTCCAACAAATAATCTGGATGCGTTAACTAATATTTTCATAAAAATGATGTCCGGTGACTGAGGCCCTCGAAGTCATCCGGGGTTTTTATATTTAAACAGTCGCTTCGAGAGCCTCAGCGACCTGTATAAGCTATTCCTCGTTTAAATGAATCATGGCAAAAACAGCATAATTGATCATATCCTGATAGTTGGCATCAATACCTTCACTCACAATGGTTTTCCCCTTGTTATTCTCAATCGTCTTTACACGTAATAGTTTTTGCAAGATCAAATCGGTTAAGCTGCTCACTCTCATGTCACGCCACGCTTCACCATAATCATGGTTTTTGTCTTCCATTAATTTTTTGGTGATGGCTACATGTTTTTCATATAACTCAACGGCTTCATCGGTCGATAAATCCGGTTGCTCAACAATACCTTTTTCAATTTGAATCAATGCCATGATACAATAGTTTATGATGCCTATAAACTCACTCACTTCATCTTCATCAACCTTTCTAACATCATTTTCCTGGAGACTTCTGATACGCTGTGCTTTTATAAAGATCTGATCAGTTAAAGAAGGCAAGCGTAATATCCTCCAGGCACTGCCATAATCGGTCATCTTCTTTTTAAATAAACTTTTACAGGTATCAATTACGGCATTGTATTGTTTTGAAGTATCTTGCATGTATTAAATTGAATTTTGCGTAAATTTCGCTTAAATAGTTCAAAGTTCAAAGTTGAACGTTTTAAAAGTTACCACTAATACACGAATAACTTTTTTATTTGTTTAGCTGCTACTTAAAACTGTACAAACAGCGATTAAAATTTTATTTTAGCACACAATAAATTCTATTAAAATTAGTGAATTCGTGGCCCATACATATACTATAAATTGCAAAGGAAAACTAATAGATTTATCATCACCCAGGATAATGGGAATTTTAAATATTACACCGGATTCTTTTTACGACGGTGGTAAGTACAATGACGAAAAAGAGATTTTAAAACAAGTAGACCGCATGCTTAATGAAGGTGCCACTTTTATTGATGTTGGTGCTTACAGTTCACGTCCCGGTGCTGATTTTGTAAGTGAAGCCGATGAACTAAAACGCATAGTTCCCATTGTAACTTTAATTCTGAAACATTTTCCTGAAACCTTGCTTTCCATAGATACCTTTAGAAGCGAAGTTGCTAAACAATGCATGGATGCCGGTGCCGCTCTGATTAATGATATTTCCGCAGGAAAACTGGATGATCATATGCTACAGACCATTGCCGATTTACAGGTGCCTTATATCATGATGCATATGCGAGGAAATCCACAAACGATGCAACAACAAACAGATTATAATGACTTGGTTAAAGACCTTCTATTTTATTTTTCGGAACGTCTGGCAGCCGCAAAATCATTAGGTATTATTGATATGATTGTTGATCCCGGATTTGGTTTTTCAAAAACATTAGAACAGAATTATGAACTCCTGAATAAGTTAGAACTTTTTGATATGCTTGACAAACCCGTATTGGTTGGCATATCCAGAAAATCCATGATCTACAAATTATTAGATACTAAACCCGGTAATGCTTTAAATGCTACTACAGTATTAAATACAGTAGCCTTACAAAAAGGGGCTTCTATTTTGAGGGTGCACGATGTAAAAGAAGCTGTGGAGTGCATTAAATTGGTTCAGAAGTTAGAAGTTAGAAGTTAGAAGTTAGAAGTTAGAAGTTAGAAGTTAGAAGTTAGAAGTTAGAAGTTAGAAGTTATGAAATATTATATTTTATTGATCTCCATAGTGTGTTTATTGTCTTGCGGTGAAAAAAAAGTGATTGAATTGCCGGAGATCAGTTATTCAGATATCACAGAGATTCAGGATGTATCGGCAGCTTATTTATTTTATAACGAAGCGCAACCGGACAGTGTGGAATTAAACCGAAAGAATTTAATTAGTACCACCAATTGGTTGGTTAATGTGGATAAACGATTAACCTTAAAACAAGTCATTCCACATATTAAGTTTCTACAAGAGAAGAAAGCAAACGGAGCTCATAAAAACGAAAAGGCTAAAAACTATTTTACCTGCCACGATACCGGTAGAAATAATTTGGGGTTTGTGGAATTTACCAATATTTATTATGAAGGAAGAAGAGATGTGGAAGATTCAATTAACAACATTTTTCGGTTACTCTATAAAAAAAACCAGCTCCATGATTCTGACACTATTAAGTTCAATATCTTCCTTAAAATTAACGAAGATAAACTCATAGAGTTTGAAAATCAGAAGACACAAATTAGTGAATTGCGAAAAGCCATTAATTCAGCCTTAGAATCAAGAATTGAAACTAAACAAAATTTTCTAGGGGATATAATTTTATATTTCGACAAAGACTTAACTTTTCAAGACTATATATTTTTCAAAAGTGAAATTTCTAATATTAATATTCCGAATTTCAAAGTATGGAATGAAGAATTCATTTTGTTTTAAACGTAATTTCTTAAATTTACCAAAACCTATTTCCTATTGGACATCTTTGACGACATTTTAAACCTACGTTTTATAGATTATCTGGATGTTGTCCTGGTGGCACTACTACTCTACTACCTTTATAAACTGGTTAAAGGCACGGTGGCAATTAACATTTTTCTGGGTATTATCATTATTTACGGTGCCTGGAAATTGACCGAGTTCCTTGATATGGAATTACTTTCAGGAATTTTTGGTGGTTTTATGAAGGTTGGATTGATTGCATTAATAGTGGTTTTTCAACCGGAGATCAGGAAGTTTTTATTAATGGTTGGTTCTACCAATTTTGGGAAACGCATCAAGTTTTTACAACGTTTTAAATTTCTAAAAACTGATGCTACCAACACTACTGATGTTGATGCCATTGTTTCGGCATGTAATAAAATGTCCATGTCAAAAACGGGCGCATTGATTGTATTTGAACGTAATAACAATCTGGATTTTTTAACATCATCCGGTGATGAAATGAATATAAAGGTCACGCAACCTATTATTGAAAGTATCTTTTTTAAGAACAGTCCGTTACACGATGGGGCCATTATAGTTAGTAATAATATTGTAAAAGCCACTCGTGTTATTCTGCCGGTTAACAACGAAAAGAAAATACCGCAACGCTTTGGTTTACGTCATCGGGCTGCAATTGGCGTTACCGAAAAAACCGATGCTCTGGCATTGGCTGTGAGTGAAGAGACCGGCCATGTCTCCTATTTTAAAGATGGTGAATTTGTGGCTTTTGAAGACACCAATCAACTAGCGTTAATGATTAAAAAAGATCTGGTGTAATGCCATGTAAAAACTGCCGTACCATATTAGCCGATGGAAGTGATTACTGCCACAACTGCGGGGCAAAGGTGATACGAAACCGGTTAACCGTTAAAAATCTATTTGAGCATTTTACAGTAACCTTTCTTAATTACGACAATAAATTTCTTCAAACTTTTTTAGCACTTTTTAGAAAGCCTGAAGATGTTATAGATACCTATATCAATGGCACCAGGAAAAAGTATGTAAATGTCATAAGTTATTTTGCAATTGCCCTTACTTTTACCGGTTTATATCTATTTGTCATAAAAAAGTTTTTTCCTGAAAGTATAGATTATTCGTTTACAATTCCTGGTCAGGATGAAGCTCAAAGAGAAATTCAAAGTGAACTTCAAAAAAAGAATGTAAGTTTTGTGCAAGAATACATGTCATTATTCACCATGTTGTACGTTCCTTTATATGCTTTAATGGCCAGAGTTTCGTTTATCGGAATTAAAAAATTTAATTACACAGAATTATTAGTAGTTTTTTTGTATTTACAAGCTCAAATGTCAATTGTTACTGCCGTTGCGGGAGTTCTGTGTGCTTTTTTGAGCTTTAGTCAGGGAACAATGAGTATCATATTCATTCCCTTAATGATACTTTATTGTGCTTATACCCTTAAAAGATTATATCAACTTAATTTTTCCGGTATGCTTCTAAGGACCATCTTATTCCTGGCCGTTTTAGGTGTGGCATTTATTATTATCTCAATCATTATGGGGGTTATCATGTATTTTGACGGAACTTTTGATAAAATGATTGAAGCTAAAAGAGCAGCCTCAGGAAGTTAAACCATAGCTTCTTCCTGTAAAAACTGTACTTCGTAAAGGTTTTTATAATACCCCGCTTTCTTTTTAAGAAGTTCATCATGGGTCCCTTGTTCTACAATAGTTCCGGCATCCATAACAATAATTTTATCCGCTTTTTTAACCGTAGCTAAACGATGTGCTATAACAATAGAGGTTCTTCCCTTGGTAATTTTATCGGTAGCATTTTGAATGAGTTGTTCCGAATATGAATCCACAGACGAAGTAGCTTCATCCAACACCAAAATACTCGGGTTGGTGACATAAGCCCTTAAAAATGAAATTAACTGCCTTTGACCGGATGATAACATGACACCCCGTTCTTTTACGTTATAGTGATATCCGTTAGGTAAGCTCATAATAAACTCATGAATACCAATATCTTTTGCCGCCTGTTGCACTTGTTCCTCGGTAATTTCGGGATGATTGAGGGTTATGTTGCTTAAAATAGTATCGGCAAATAAAAACACATCCTGTAATACAATGGCAATTTGAGTTCTTAAGGACGCTAAAGTCACTTCTCTGATATCAATATCATCCACTAAAATAGCACCGTCCTTAATTTCGTAAAAACGATTTAACAAGTTAATTATCGTAGATTTTCCAGCTCCGGTAGCTCCAACAATAGCCACGGTTTCTCCTGCATTTACCTTAAACGAAATGCCTTTTAAAACTTCTTCATCTTCTACATAGCTAAAGTGTACATTATCAAACCTGATGTTCCCCTTAAAATGTTCTGCCACCATAGTCCCTTTATCATCAATTTGAGAGGTAGTATCCAAGACATTAAACACACGATTTGCAGCCACCATGCCCATTTGCAGTGTATTAAACTTATCCGCTATCTGACGCAACGGCCTGAACAACATGGGTATGTACATAATGAAGGCTATTAAAACCCCTTGTGTAACAGTGCCTTCAATGACATTAAGTCCACCGTACCAGGCCACCAAACCTATGGTAACCGATGATGCCAGATCTGCTATTGGGAAGAAAAACGAGTTATACCATACCGTTTTTAACCAACCTTTCTTATGGCGTTCATTTATGGTTTTGAAATTTTCCTGCTCAATTTTTTCACGCGTAAAAAGTTGCAGGATCTTCATACCTGTTAACCGCTCCTGTACAAACGAGTTCAGGTTAGACACTTCCGTTCTAACTTCTTCAAACGCTTTCTTCATATATTTTTGAAAAAGCCGGGTGGCATATAACAAAATTGGAAGCATGATAAACACGATCAAACTAAGCTTCCAATTGGTATAGATCATCACCCCGAAAACAACGGTCATGGTCAAAATATCCCTAAAGATCATGAACAAACCCTGTCCAAAAATATCCGCAATACGCTCCATATCCGTAACAGACCTGGTAATTAAAACCCCAACGGAAGAATTATCATAATACTTCATTTTAAAGCGAAGCAGATGATTGAATAACTTTATCCTGACATCCTTTACCAGGTTTTGCCCTAACCAGGCGGCGTAGTAAATAAAGGTCAGTTGAAAAGCAGTTTGCAGAATTAATACTCCAAACATGAGGGTTACGTAAAACAAAAACGTATCGGCCTCATTGGCTCCAATACCTTGATCAATTGCTAACTCAGTAATTTTAGGTGTGGCAGCACTTAAACCGGCTAAAAAAATAACCAGAGCAAATAGCCCTACAAATATGGCTTTATAAGGTTTGATATACTGAAACAGGCGTTTGAATAGTACAAAATCAAATATGTTCTCTTTTTTCTTTTTACTCATCTAGTTGTATACTGTCCGGGTATTCTACTTTAGTTAAATATAAGGCGTGTGCGGGCACTGAATATCCGGCCTCACTCCTGTTTTTTGATTGAATTATGGTATGTAAATCTTCTACCTTCATTTTTCCTAAACCAATATTAATCATGGTTCCAACGATAGCTCTTACCATATTTCTTAAAAACCTGTCAGCTTTAATAACAAAGTGCAACTCATCCTCATTAAAAGACCAATCGGCTTTCATAATATCACAATAATACGTTTTTACATCCGTATTACTTTTTGAAAAGCATTGAAAATCTTTATACTGAAATAAAATTTTTGAGGCTTTTTTCATTTTGTCCACATCCAGATCTTGTTTCATGTATAACGTGTTATCAAATGTAAACACATTTTTCTTTAAGGTAATTTTATATAAATATGTTCTGCTTAAAGCGTCAAAACGGGCATGAGCCTCATTGTTCACCTCAAAAATATCGTGAATAGCAATATCTTTTGGCAAAAATGAATTCAATTTATACGCTAGCTGATCTTCATCAAACTTAACATCAGTATCAAAATGCGCAAACATTTGGGAGGCATGCACACCGGTATCTGTACGCCCGGCACCCACAATAGCAATGGGGTCTTTTAAAAGTGCGGTTAACGCTTTCTCTATAACTTCCTGTACAGAAATATCGGTGGGCTGATTCTGCCAACCGTGGTAAGCACTACCATTATAAGAGAGTTCTATAAAATACCTCAAAGCCTTAATCTATAATTTAAAAACCTAAAGACCTTGTCAAACTGAACTTGTTTCAGTTTCTCATAAGATTCTGAAATGAATTCAGAATGACAAAAGGTGGATAGATTATTGAAACAGCAAAGATAGATAGTTTTGGCTTTCAGTCGACAGTCGAAAATCTTAATTATATATTAAATTGATTAAACACTATTCTATTTTTTCTTTTAATAATTTCTTGACTAGCTTTTCAAATTCCCTTTCATATTTCACTTCGAATTCAAAACGTTCATCTTCTCCTTTAAAGCCAAAATTTTCTGGCTCATCAACATTAAAATTTTCTAAATCTTTAAAATAAGAATCTCCTTTTCCAAAATACGGTCTCACCACCATTTTATTATTACCTAAAAATGTAATTCGTAGATAAGGAGCATTGAGAGTTAGCCCATGTCTTCTTGATCTAGAAAGAAAACAATGCCATAAGGATTGTCCAGCTCTTAATTGCTCATCTAGCCCCACACCCCTCATTTCTTTAATTAATTTGAGCGCATCTTCTCCCGAACGATGCCACTCCTCATTTAAAAACTGTTTATAAAATGCTTCAATCTTATCCCAACTATCAATAAATTCACCTTTAACACCTTCTCCTTTTTCATAATAACCTGCTACCTTACCCGTATTAATCCAATTATATTTCTTTTCAAGTTCAGATGGTTTTATATTGGAGATTAACCAATCGTAAATAACATTAGACATTATGGGCAAGCTATTTTTTATTTCAAAAAGCTTACAGCCATCCCAAAAGAAACTAAACTCAGCCTCAGAATTGGAATTTACATTATGAAATCGACAAGACCTGTTGTTATAGGAAATGAATAAATCATAAATACCTGGAAGTTCAGGGTCAAAAGGCTCCACTAAAAATTCAGCTTTTGTTAATTCAGGTCTATTAGTAATTAATTTTTCCTCAATATCTTTAAACTCCTTAATCAAATCCTCCAAAGTTATACTCTTTAAAAATTGAATAAACTAATTTAGTCGAAATTTTGTACAAATTCCAAAATTCATAAGCTTGAAAACATTAAGACAATTATCAATATTTTTATAACATAATTTCAGTTAAACAAACATGACCAAAATACTCTTGCTTTCAGATACACACAGTTATATTGACAACGATATTCTTAAATATGTAAAACAAGCCGATGAAGTTTGGCATGCCGGCGATATTGGTGATTTAAAAGTGACCGATGCTATTAAAGCCTTAAAACCACTAAAAGGGGTTTATGGTAATATTGATGATGCTAAAGTTAGAGTAGAATTCCCGGAACACAACCGGTTTATGTGTGAGGGTGTTGATGTTTGGATCACCCATATTGGTGGTTACCCGGGAGCCTATAACCTACGCATTAGGGAGGCTATTAAAATAAACCCGCCCAGGTTATTTATTTGTGGGCATTCACATATACTAAAAGTTATGCCCGATAAAAATTTGAATCTGATTCATATGAACCCAGGTGCTGTGGGGAAACACGGCTTTCATAAAACACGTACCATGTTGCGGTTTACTATTGATGGTAATAAGATTGATAATTTAGAAGTCATAGAATTCAATAAACGGTAATAATGTCCCCTTGAGGGGACTACAGGGGTGTTTGTATTGATGACTTTAGCGGATGGCTGCGATAGGGATTGCAGCGGCAGCTTTTGGTGAGGCGAGCATCGAACCAAAACTATTAGCGGAAAGCCCGACCCGAAAGGGGAACGCCCTAAATAAGACAAAAAATATGAGATCCCGATTTTCATCGGGATTAGTTCAACTAGTTATTTTAAATGCGCCTTTGGCTTTTCAAAACAGCATTTCACTAAAAAAGCCCAAGGTCTTCACCTTGGGCTTACGCACTAATACTACTAAGATATTAGGTTTTATCGTAATCGATCTACAGATTTTACAAGATCCTCATCCTTTTTAATGGCTTTATTGGCTAACGCCAAAAACACGATAGAAATAATAGGAATGAGCATCCCAATACCTTTCTCAGAAATGTTAGTTTCTCCAGATAAATTTAGAGATTGATATACAAAAAATCCTAGTAAAATAAAGTTTAATATGATGTTCAGACGCCCCAACATAAACTGAGACTTCCTGTTTTTGTATCTAAAAATGGTAACTACAGAAAAAAAAGCCGAGGTGATAAATCCGGCAAACACGTAATTAATATCTTTTGCAAACACTTTCACTTCTTCCGGCAATGTCCATAATTCAAAGACATAAATGAGTCCACCGGAAACCGCAGCTGCAAGTATTAAATAAACGGTTTGTATTCGCTGTAGCATGTAAGTTTTTTAAAACTGGACAGCAAAAATAACAGTTTCTTGTAGAAATAAGTACTAAAACTTAAAATAAAGTTGTATAATTGCAGTAATAATTCTCAACTATCGCTGTTACAAGCGATAAATTCTCCAGAATAAAATCATTTTTTTCTCAGAATTACTCAAAATTTATACTCAAAAAAAATATATTCAATATAAACGTCAATGTTTGAAATTTCGCAATTAAAAGAAAAGAAACTCTCTGATTTACAAGAGATTGCAAAAGAACTAAGTAT
The DNA here is from genome assembly GCF_028281565.1 of Seonamhaeicola sp. GTDB lineage: Bacteria > Bacteroidota > Bacteroidia > Flavobacteriales > Flavobacteriaceae > Seonamhaeicola. The sequence goes on along the minus strand of NZ_JANQJQ010000043.1, from coordinate 137,885 downwards.
TTCTAAGTACCGTTCTCTAAAAAAATTAGACTTGGTTTATCAAATACTGGATCATCAAGCTGCTAATCCAAAAACGGTTACGGAATCTTCAGAAAAGAAAACTGCAACACAAGAAAACAAGCCAAAGCCCAGAAGACAAAGGCAACGCATACAAAAGCCTCAAACCAATCAGGAAAAACCAGCTGCTGCAGAAACTACTGAAAAAAAGGAAGCTACTCCTGCTCCTGCTCCTGAGCAAAAGCAGGATGTTCAGGAAAAAAAGCAAGACAATCCTAAACCTCAAAGTAATCAGCAAAAACATCAACATAAAAGCCAGCAAAAGAATCAACATAAGAGTCAAAAAAATGGTAACGTTGACAGTGGCAATAAGGACAATAGAAACCGCTATCGCGAACCTGATTATGAATTTGATGCCATTATTGAAAGTGAAGGCGTACTAGATATCATGCAGGATGGGTACGGGTTTTTACGATCTTCAGATTATAACTATCTGTCTTCACCGGATGATATTTATGTGTCGCAATCACAAATAAGATTATTTGGATTAAAGAAAGGTGATACGGTTCTTGGTAATGTAAGGCCGCCTAAAGAAGGTGAAAAATACTTCCCTTTAATTAAGGTTAATAAAATTAACGGGCAAAAACCTGAAGTGGTTAGAGACCGTGTATCTTTTGAGCACCTGACACCATTATTCCCAAAAGACAAGTTCAATATTGCAGAAAAGCAAAGCACTATCTCTACCAGGATTATGGATCTGTTTGCTCCTATTGGTAAAGGGCAACGTGGTATGATTGTATCGCAACCAAAAACCGGTAAAACTATGTTGCTTAAAGATGTTGCCAATGCCATTGCTGCAAACCACCCGGAAGTGTATTTAATGATTCTGCTAATAGACGAGCGCCCTGAGGAGGTAACCGATATGCAACGTAGCGTAAGAGGTGAAGTTATTTCATCCACTTTTGACAAAGAAGCGCATGAGCATGTCAAAATTGCCGACATTGTTTTAGAAAAAGCAAAACGTTTGGTAGAATGCGGACACGATGTAGTGATCCTGTTAGATTCTATCACCCGTTTAGCAAGAGCATATAACACGGTTCAACCGGCATCAGGTAAGATATTAAGTGGTGGTGTAGATGCCAATGCACTGCATAAACCAAAGCGGTTCTTTGGCGCTGCCAGAAATATTGAAAATGGCGGGTCATTAACTATTATAGCCACAGCACTTACAGAAACCGGGTCTAAAATGGACGAGGTGATCTTTGAAGAATTTAAAGGAACCGGTAATATGGAACTTCAATTGGATAGAAAAATATCTAATCGTAGAATTTTCCCTGCTATCGACCTTACGTCATCAAGTACACGTAGAGATGATCTGTTACTTGATGAAAACACCATTCAGCGCATGTGGGTATTACGTAAATACCTTGCGGATATGAATCCGGTGGAGGCCATGGAATTCACAAACGAACGCTTTAAACAAACCAGAAATAACGAAGAATTTTTAATATCCATGAATGGATAGTTTATACTAACTAAACTAACTAAATGAAGCCTTAACAGTAATGTCAAGGCTTTTTTTAGTGAAATACTTTTTGAAAAATTACGGAGTAATGCATTCAAAATTATCAGTTGAACTAACCCTGATGCATATCAGGGTCTCAGTTTTGAATATGCTTTAGGCTATGCAAATCTTGTACAAACCTTATGCAAACTTCATTAATTGTGTACAAAACCATAATTACCTATCAATTCACACAAGTGCACTTTACTTTTATTCCTTATTAAATGTATATTTGCTGCTTATCTAACAAATTCACTAATGCCATCGATCTTGATAAGAAGTCTCTTCATTTTTGTCCTTTTACTCCCGTTATTTTCCAACGCGCAATCAAAAGAAAATCAAGAAAAAGAAGGCATTAAATTATTTGTAGATTGCAATTGTGACAAAGCCTACATCCGTCAGGAAATAAAGCATATAGACCATGTACGCGATCAGGGCTTAGCTAATGTCATCCTTTTTATTTATGATATTGCTAACGGCAGTGGTGGTAGAACCTACAAACTGGAATTTACAGGTGCTTCATCTTTTGAAGGCATTACCAGAACACTTACTTTCGACTCCAATGCTAACATGACCGCAGATGATGTGCGCAAAAGGCTAACATGGCGCATTGGCCGAGGTCTGTTGCCTTATATCATTGAATCAAATTTAGAAAACAGAGTGACCTATAAAATAAAAGGAGCTCCAAAAAACGAAGAGGTTGAAATTAATGACCCCTGGAGAAATTGGATCTTTGAGGTGTACGGAGAAGGGAAATTCAATAAAGAGTCCAGCCGAAAGCGGTTTGATTATAAAGTAGGTCTGGAGAGTGATAAAGTGACCGAAAACTGGCGCGTAAGAGCCGATGCACAATTAAGTCACTCCAACAGCAAGTTTATTAGAAACGATGAAGAATTCACAAGTACAAGAGACCGCTATTGGGGATCTGCCAGTATAGTTCGCAGTATATCAGATCATTGGTCCACCGGTATTTTTGGCAACCTGAGCCATGATACCTATACTAATATGGACTTATCTCTGGGGTTTTCTCCCGCCATAGAGTATAACATTTTTCCCTATAGCGAAGTTTTAAAGAGAGAAATTGTATTTGCTTATAAAATTGGCTACCGGTACAATAATTATATAGAAAGAACCATTTTTGGTGTAGAAGATGAGTCTATCTGGAACCACTCTTTCGATATCCAGGTACGATACCGTCAGCCATGGGGAAATGTTTTTTCCAGAATCCGGGCTTCCAGTTTTTTAGAAGACTTTTCAAAGAACAGGCTTCAAATGAATAGCAGTGTGTCGGTAAGGGTTATTAAAGGGTTCTCAGTCAGGTTTTCCGGTAACCTCGAGTTTATTCATGACCAGGTTAACCTCCCGGCTGGTGATGCCTCGTTAGAAGATGTATTACTACAACAAAAGCAAATTGCCACCGATTTTGATTTAGGCTTTTCAGTTGGTATGTCCTATACCTTTGGGTCAGCATTCAACAACATAATCAATACAAGGCTTTAGATCTTAATGTCTGAGGCAGTCAAAATGCCCATCACTAACGAGGATTATCAAAACCTTTAAGTATATTTGATGTACTTAAAAAATTTGGAGTACCGCAAAGGCTGTGATGTATCAAGGCCCAATGGTTACTACTTGAAATTCTCTTCCTATTAATTTATGTATAATGAACCTGCAACCAACATTAGAAAACGAATTAATTATGCTCAGGCCGCTTACTGAAGCGGATTATGATGCCTTATATGAAGTAGCAAAAGATCCGTTAATTTGGGAACAACATCCAATTTCAGACAGATATAAGAAAGCTGTCTATTCTGATTTTTTCACAGACTCCATAAATTCTAACGGTGCTTTTATAATCATTGACAGATCAACCAAAAAAGTTATAGGAAGCACAAGATTCAAACAAATATCTAATTCAAAAAATGCTATTGAAATAGGATGGTCGTTTTTATCTAGAGATAAATGGGGTGGAAAATACAATAAGGCAATGAAGCAATTAATGATGGACTACGCCTTTCAATATGTAGACCATGTTATCTTCTACATTGGTAAAAACAATAAGCGCTCCCAAAGCGCTGTAGAAAAATTAGGAGGAAAAAAAATTACTGATCCCCATTTAAAACACCTTGTAAAAGAAAATGAATCAGATTGGACCTATGGAATAAGTAAAAAAAATTGGTCTAAATCAACCTAAACCCACAAAAAAAGCCTTTCAGAAATGAAAGGCTTTTTAAATATTCTTTAAAGCTTATCTTTATAAAGCAGCAACATGTTTAGCTAAACCAGATTTAAGGTTAGCCGCTTTGTTAGCATGAATAACATTTTTCTTAGCTAATTTATCTAACATAGAAACCACCTGCGGAAATAAAGCCTCGGCTTCTTTCTTATCAGTAAGCTCACGTAACTTCTTAATAGCATTACGTGTAGTTTTGTGCTGGTATCTGTTTAACACGCGTTTAGCTTCGTTACTTCTAATTCTTTTTAATGCTGACTTATGATTTGCCATTTTGTTTTTTTCTTATTAAAAAATTGTAGCCCGTAGGGGAATCGAACCCCTCTTACCAGGATGAAAACCTGGCGTCCTAGCCGATAGACGAACGGGCCATTTAGGTTACTTCAATTATTTAATGAACCTGCAATTCTTGATTGCGGATGCAAAAATACAACTATTTTTAAATGTTGCAATACTTATCCAATGTTTTTTAAAAAAAAATTGAATTAATAGGCTTTAGCAAATAATACCCTTCCTTTTGAAGGATTTCCGGAGTATATACAAACCCCTTCTTCCGCTTCTGCATCTAAAGGAATACATCTGATAGTAGCCTTTGTAAGTCCCTTTATTTTATCTTCGGTTTCATTGGTACCATCCCAATGCGCCGAAATAAAACCACCTTTGTTTTCTAAAACGTCTTTAAATTCATCAAACGTTTCAACTTTGGTAATATGAGTATTTCTAAATTCTAAGGCTTTGTTGTAAAGGTTTTCCTGGATGTCTTCCAACAAATCTTCTATCACCACTGTTATTCTGTCTAAAATCACCGTTTGCTTGGTTAAAGTATCTCTTCTGGCTACTTCAACCGTTTCATCTTCCAGGTCTTTAGGCCCAATGGCAATACGCAACGGCACGCCCTGCAGTTCATATTGTGCAAATTTTGCTCCCGGACGAAGCGTATCGCGTTTATCAAACTTTACTGAAATACCTCTTTCGTTAAGATCACTTATAATATCCTCGGCAACCTTGCTTATAGCTTCAAACTGTTCTTCATTTTTATAAATAGGCACAATAACAACCTGATACGGCGCCAGGTTTGGTGGTAATACCAATCCGTTATCATCACTATGGGTCATGATAAGCGCTCCCATCAGCCTTGTGGAAACACCCCATGAGGTTGCCCAAACATAATCCTGTTTACCTTCTTTATTCGCAAACTTTACATCAAAGGCTTTTGCAAAATTCTGCCCTAAAAAGTGTGACGTACCGGCTTGCAAAGCTTTTCCATCTTGCATTAAGGCTTCAATACAATAAGTGTCTTCCGCTCCGGCAAAACGCTCACTTTCGGTTTTAACACCCTGTATTACCGGAATAGCCATAAAATTTTCAACAAACCTGGCATATACGTCGTTCATTAGTTTGGTCTCTTCAATAGCTTCTTCTTTGGTGGCATGTGCGGTATGGCCTTCCTGCCATAAAAACTCAGCAGTACGCAAAAACAAACGGGTCCGCATTTCCCAGCGCACCACATTAGCCCATTGGTTTACTAAAATTGGTAAATCTCTGTAGGATTGTATCCAGTTTCTATAAGTATTCCAAATAATAGCCTCACTGGTTGGCCTTACTACCAGCTCCTCTTCCAATCGGGCTTCCGGGTCAACTCGAAGCTTACCAGGTTTATCAGGATCATTTTGTAATCTGTAGTGGGTAACAACCGCACATTCCTTTGCAAAACCTTCGGCATTTTTCTCTTCGGCTTCAAACAAACTTTTAGGCACAAAAAGCGGAAAATACGCGTTTTGATGTCCTGTTTCTTTGAACATTCGATCCAATTCTGCCTGCATTTTTTCCCAAATAGCATATCCGTAAGGCTTAATCACCATACATCCTCTAACCGCCGAATTCTCCGCCAGGTCAGCTTTTACAACCAATTCGTTATACCATTTGGAATAATCTTCTGCTCTACTGGTAAGTTTTTTACTCATAACTTTTTTTTGGCACAAATATTGTGACTATGTTAAATAAAAAAATAGTTCAGCAAAACTAACTATTTTTGTTATGTCCAACAATAAAATTCTAGAGATATGCGCTTTAATAACTACTCCAAAAGAAAAGTGTCATTCATTGCCCTGGTTGGTTTAATGTTTGGCTTAGTGTCATGTGGTTCTTATCAATATGTTGGTGGCGATGATGATGGTATTTATGGTGATTCACAGGTAATAGTAACAAATACACCTACTGAAACAGTTGTTGAAGTGCCCAATCAATCTAATAGTGAGTATTACAAAAACTATTTTAGGGATAAAGGTCTGGAATATGATCATCTCATGCAAAATGACTCTATTTTCACTGATATAGATTCTTATTATTCGGATAATTATGTTGCAAACGACACCATATATAATGACTATCAAGGCTATGCCGGTTGGGGTCAAAACAGTAATTCTGTAACCATAAACTATATTGACAACGGTTGGAACAACTGGGGTTGGAATGTAGGATTTGGCTGGGGCTGGAATAACTGGCGCTGGAACCGATGGAACCGATGGGGCTGGGGTTGGAATGACTGGGGCTGGGGCTGGAATAATTGGGGCTGGGGCTGGAACAATTGGGGCTGGGGCTTCTATGATCCATTTTGGTGCCCTCCTTATTACGGTGGCTGGGCCTTCAATAGTCCATGGAGATTTGGAAACAGGTTTTACAGTAATCGTGGTTTAGCATATAATACCGGCCGAAGAGGCAGTTATTACGCCAATAATAGTTCAAGAAATAATTTAAGTAGCAGAAATTACACATCAAGAAGAAGTAGTGTATCCAACATCAATAGAAACACCACATCAAAGTACAATACGGCTCGCAGAAGTAGTGTTTCTACAACTTCCAGTAGAGCTACCAGGTACTCTAACAGAACAACGACCGCTTCAAATAATGGTAACAGAAGAACATCTCGTATTAGCAGTATTAATAGAAATCCTTCTAATAATTACAGTGTTAGACGGTCTACTAGTCCTAATACTGTGAGCAGATACAGAAATTCTCAGGGAAGAACAACAACAATGTCCAGAACACCTTCATCAAACTCTACCAGTAGATCATCATCTACGGCGAGAAGAAGTTCCACTTACAGACAACCTACAAGTACCTATAGCGGTTCTTCAAGGAGATCTTCATATTCATCACCTTCATCATCTTCTTCAAGAAGTTCTTACGGTTCTTCAAGCAGTAGAGGCTCGAGTTCTATGTCCAGAGGTTCATCAGGCGGTGGTGGAAGTAGCAGAGGTTCATCAGGTGGTGGTGGAGGAAGACGCCGATAATCTTTATAAACAAATAAAAATTCACAGATGAAACCCGACATATTTAAAATCATTATTCCTTGTATGTTTAATAATGATTTTAAATATCAAAGGTTACATGTGACCATTTAAAAACAATAAAAAATTATCACATGAAAAAGTTATATTTACTATTCATAGGTTTGCTATCTATGTCCTCAATTTACGCTCAGGATTTAACTGATGCCCTACGATATTCTCAAGATAACATTCAGGGAACAGCTCGTTTTAGAGCCCTTAGCGGAGCCTTTGGAGCTTTAGGTGGTGATATGAGTGCAGTTAGTTTAAACCCGGCAAGTTCTGCAGTTTTTAGCAGAAGTCATGCCTCCATATCCGGCTCAAATATAGATGTAGAGAATAATTCTAACTATTTTGGTGGTTTAAGAACTACGGATAGGTCTAATTTCGACATCAATCAAGCCGGTGCTACTTTTGTTTTTGCAACCAATAGCAATTCGCCCTGGAGAAAATTTTCATTAGCTGTGGCTTACGAAAGAACAAATAATCATGAGGACAACTGGTTTGCAGTTGGCACCAACACTACTAATGATCCCAACTTCAGTAATTCCATAGCCAGTTATTTTTATGATTTTGCCGATGGAAAAAGACTGGACGAGATTTCGGCTTTGCCGGGGGAATCGTTAGCAGATGCTTATCGAGACATTGGGAGCGTTTATGGGTTTGCACATCAACAAGCATTTTTAGGCTTTGAATCTTTTATTTTAGAACCAGACGACATTAATGATGATGCCAATACGTTATACACATCAAATATTGCTCCGGGTAGTTTTATGCACGATTACTCTTATCTGGCAACCGGATTTAATGGTAAAGTATCTTTTAATCTGGCCACTCAATATGAAGACAATTTATACCTGGGAATAAATTTAAACTCGCACTTTATAGACTATCAACGTACTACCTTATTATTTGAAGACAATAACAATACAGGTTCTACAGTAAATTTTGTTGAATTTGAAAACACCTTATCTACTTCTGGTAATGGTTTCTCTTTTCAAGTAGGTGGTATCATGAAATTAAGCCAGGAGTTTAGAGTTGGCATTACTTACGATTCGCCTATATGGTATATCATTGAAGAAGAAACATCACAATACTTAGCGACGGATGGTGATAATGGCTTTATGGAAATTTTTCCACAGGTAATAAATGTCTATCCTCGATACAGATTACAAACCCCTTCGCAAATTACAGGTAGTATAGCTTATGTTTTTGCAAAACAAGGTTTAATCAGTTTTGATTATGCAAGAAAAGATTACGGCAGTACTAAATTCAAACCGGAAAATGACGCCTATTATCAGGATTTGAATGCCAATATTAGTGATATGCTTACCGACGCCTCAACCTATAGAATTGGTGGCGAATATAAGCACAAACAATTTAGCTTTAGAGGTGGTTACAGGTTTGAAGAAAGTCCATACGCCGATGGCGTTACTGTAGGTGACTTAAATGGCTTCTCATTAGGTTTAGGTTATAACTTTGGAAATACAAAACTGGATGTTACCTATGACCAGGCTGAAAGATCATTTAATAATAATCTGTACAATTTAGACCTTGGCAATGCCCCTCAGGCTACTGTAGACAGAAAAAATGCAAATATTACCGTGTCTTTAAGCTTCAATATTTAAAAAATAAGCCGATCTATTTTGAAAGCTTGAATAACGCGTTATTCAAGCTTTATTTTTTTCTGTAATTATATTATTAAAACTGAGACTAAGCCTGAAATATTAATTATTTGCTAACATTAAGCATAAGAAAAGTATAATGCTTATCTTTGCAAACTCAATTATTGACTCAATAAAGATGAAATTTGATAAAGATTTTGAAGATTTTGATGCCATAGGAAATGAGCACATTGGAACATCACAAAATACACCTATGCGTAGTGATGCTTTTAAATTGACAAAAGAGGAAAAGATAGATATCATTAAAGACGATGTCCGCCATATTATGGAAACGCTTGGTTTAGACTTAACTGATGATAGTTTAAGAGGTACTCCGAGTCGTGTTGCAAAAATGTTTGTCAAAGAAATTTTTGGAGGCTTAGACCCCAAAAAAAAGCCCAGTGCGTCAACCTTTGAAAACAAATACAAATACGGTGAGATGTTGGTTGAAAAAAACATTACTGTATATTCAACCTGTGAGCATCATTTACTTCCTATAGTAGGGAAAGCTCATATTGCCTACATTTCTAACGGTACGGTTGTAGGTTTGTCAAAAATGAACCGTATTGTTGATTATTATGCTAAACGTCCGCAGGTTCAGGAGCGTTTAACCATTCAAATTGTAAAAGAACTTCAGGAAGTTTTAGAAACTAAAGATGTAGCTTGTGTTATAGATGCTAAACATTTATGTGTTAACTCCAGAGGTATTAGAGATATTGAAAGCAGTACGGTTACTTCGGAATTTGGAGGTCGATTTAAAGACAAAGCAACACGTCGTGAATTTCTGGACTATATTAAGTTGGACACCAAATTTTAGTTAAATTTCATAAACTGATTTCCCATTTACTAACCATGCAATTGTACAAAAATCAGGAATTAAAAATATACAATTCACTTACCGGAGAAAAAGAAATATTCAAACCTATTAACGATGGCCATGTAGGGATGTATGTATGCGGACCAACCGTTTACAGCAATGTGCATTTGGGTAATGTGAGAACTTTTATGTCTTTTGATGTTATTTTCAGATACCTGAAACATTTAGGCTATAAAGTTAGGTATGTTAGAAATATCACAGATGCCGGTCACTTAGAAAACGATGCTGATGTTGGGGAAGATAAAATCACTAAAAAAGCGCGTTTAGAGCAAATTGAACCTATGGAAGTAGTACAACGCTATACCGTAGATTTTCACAACGTTTTAAGCATACTAAACTTTTTACCGCCTAGTATTGAACCCACAGCTACAGGACATATTATTGAGCAAATTGAGCTGGTAAAGGCTATAATTGATAACGGATTTGCTTATGAGGTCAATGGCTCTGTATATTTTGATGTTCACAAATTTAATGAAACCAGTATATATGGTAAGCTGAGTAAAAGAGTACTTGAAGATTTAATTCACAACACACGTACTTTGGATGGACAAAGCGACAAAAAGAATCCTCAGGATTTTGCCCTTTGGAAAAAAGCTGAACCGCAACACATTATGCGTTGGCCTTCTCCCTGGGGTGACGGCTTTCCGGGTTGGCACTTAGAGTGCACCGCTATGAGCACCAAGTATCTAGGAGAAACTTTTGATATTCACGGTGGCGGTATGGATTTAAAATTTCCGCACCACGAATGTGAAATAGCTCAAAACGAAGCCGCCCTTGGTAAATCACCGGTAAATTACTGGATGCATGCTAACATGCTGGAGATGAACGGACAACGCATGGCTAAATCTACCGGAAACACCATTACTCCTCATGAATTATTATCTGGAGATAATGACAAAATGAGCAAGGCCTATTCACCAAGTGTGATTCGTTTCTTTATGGCGCAATCGTCTTACAGAAGTGTACTGGATTTAACAGATGACGGTTTAAAAGCCAGTGAAAAAGGCTATAACAGGCTTGTGGAAGCTATGGCATTAATGTCTAATTTGAAAACATCCGACACATCATCAATTAACATTAGCGAATGGCTTCAAAAGTGTTATGATGCCATGAACGATGATTTTAACACCCCCATTTTAATAGCCAATTTATTTGAAGGGGCTAAATATATCAATCAAATAAAAGAGGGTAGCGAAACGTTAACTGCAGAAGACCTGGAACTATTAAAAAACAGCTTAAACACCTTTGTTTTTGATGTTTTAGGGCTTTTAAAGGAATCCGAAAGCCAATCGGACAGTGATAAATTATCAGGTGCTGTAGAGATATTGATCAAGCTAAGACAAGAAGCCAGAGCCAATAAAGATTTTGCGTTATCTGATAAGATCAGGGATGAATTAGTAAAAGTTGGTATCCAGCTTAAAGATGGGAAAGACGGCACTACCTATTCTGTGAATTAAATTATATGTCATTCCTGCGAAAGCAGGGATCTTTTTAATGACGCTTAATACTCTAATGTGGATTCCCGCCTTCGCGGGAATGACAAAAAATGATTAAACGACTACTCATAGCACCGTTTTTGTTTTTGATAAAAGTGTACCAAACCCTTATATCTCCGTTAACGCCTGCCACATGCAGGTATACCCCAACGTGCTCGCAATATAGTAAAGAAGCATTAAGGAAACACGGCCTTTTAAAAGGTGGCTGGCTGGCTTTAAAACGTATTTTTAGTTGCCATCCCTGGGGTGGTTCGGGGCATGATCCGGTGCCGTAATATCCTCTCATCACCTCAATTTATATAATTATTGTAAATTCAGAGTCCTAATTCAACTGACATGAAATTACGCTGTTTTCTTTTCTCCGGTATAACTTTGGTTTTACTTTTTGTTTTCTCTTGTTCCAGCCCTAAAAAGGATTTCGCAACAATGCTTATTTATGGCGGCACCATTTATACGGTGGATGCCAATCAACCTATGGCTGAAGCAGTGGCTATTAAAAACAATAAGATTGTGTTTGTCGGGAGTCTAAAAGAAGCTGAGCCCTATAAAAATGACAAAACAAAACTTATCGATCTAAAAGGAAAAACCATGACACCCGGTTTAATTGAAGGGCATGGTCATTTCATGGGCTTAGGTTATAATGAATTAAACCTTGATCTATCAAATACTAAAAGCTATGAGGATATAGTAAATGCTGTTGGAGAACGTGTTAAAACAATTAAGCCCGGAGAATGGGTTATTGGCAGAGGTTGGCATCAAAGCAAATGGGACTCCTTACCCTCTAAAATGGTAAAAGGATTTCAAACCCACCATAAGTTAAGTGCAGTGTCTCCTGAAAACCCGGTTTATTTAAGTCATGCCAGCGGTCATGCAGGGTTTGCTAATGCAAAGGCTATGGAAGTAGCGGGGTTACATGGTTTGGCTAAGGAAGGTATTAAATCTTTTAAAGTCGAAGGCGGCGAAGTTATTTTAGATGCATTTGGAAGGCCTACCGGTATTTTTAACGAACGCGCACAATCCATTATTTACAAACATATTCCGGATAAGACACCCGAATCTGATATTGAAGCCTTTGAGCTAGCTATAAAAGCATGTCAAAAAAACGGTATTACAAGTTTTCATGATGCAGGTATCCCAAAAGAAACCATCGCTTTGTATGAAAAAATGAGGCAAGATGGAAAAATGAATACGCGTATATACGCCATGTTAACAGGATGGGATGAGGCATTATTAAATGAGTGGTACTTAAAAGGGCCCTCTATTGATTCCAGTCACTTATTGACTATCAGATCTGTAAAACTAAACTGTGACGGTGCTTTAGGATCCAGAGGAGCCTGGTTATTAGAACCTTATTCCGATAGGAAAGACCATTTTGGTCATGAAACATTACCTATGGAATTTGTAGAAAAAACGGCATTAAACGGGCTTAAAAATGGTTTTCAGGTTTGCTCTCATGCTATAGGGGACAGAGCTAACAGAGAAATACTGGACCGTTATGAATCCGCCTTTAAGAAGTTACCGGAAAAAGCCCTGGATCACAGGTTCAGGATAGAACACGCGCAACACTTACATCCGGAAGACATCCCACGTTTTGCCCAACTAAAGGTTATACCGGCTATGCAAGCGATACATATGTCATCAGACCGGCCATGGGCCATAGATCGCCTAGGTGAAAAACGTATAAAAGAAGGTGCGTATATGTGGCAGACCTTACTTAAAACCGGAATTCCAATTGTGAACGGAACCGATGTTCCTGTAGAGCCAATAAATCCAATTGCAAGCTTTTATGCCAGTGTTAGTCGAAAAACATTAAATGGCACACCGGAAGGTGGTTATGAGCCCGAACAAAAAATGACAAGAGAACAGGCATTAAAATCTTACACAATAGATGCTGCTTACGGAGCCTTTGAAGAAGCCATTAAAGGCTCTATCAGTGTTGGAAAATTAGCTGATTTCACAATTTATAATCAAGACCTGATGACAGTGGAAGAAAATAAAATCCTGGAAACAAAAATAGAAATGACCATCTTTAATGGAACCATTGTTTATTCCCGAGCTGAATAATTTCACTTCTCCGGAATCTGCTTTAAAATCTCCAACACAAACTTCCAATATTTTTGCACTGAGGAAATTTGAGTACGCTCATCCGGTGAATGGGCCCCTTTAATATTAGGTCCAAAACTGATCATATCCATATCCGGGTAATTAGTTCCCAGAATACCGCATTCCAAACCGGCATGACAGGCAGCCACATGTGGCTTTTCACCATTCAGTTCTTCATAAAGTCTGGTCATAACCTTTAAGATAGCCGAATCCATATTGGGTGTCCACCCCGGATAATCTCCTGAGAACTCTACTTCACAACCTGTTAATTCAAAAGCAGCCCGCAAGGTATTGGCTAAATCCATTTTAGCGCTTTCAACTGACGAACGTGTTAAACACAACACTTTTATTTCACCATCTTTGATGAGTACCCTGGCCATATTGTTAGACGTTTCCACTAAATCGGGAATGTCGGCACTCATGCTGTAAACCCCGTTTTGAGCTGCATAAAGTGCTCTGGTAACTCCCTCCTGAACGCCTAAATCCATGATCATTTTTGGAGTTTCGCATTTGGTAACGGCAATATTCAAATCGGGTTCCGTAGTCCTCAATTCTTTTTTAATGTTATTGGAAATCAAAGCCATTTCCAACAAAAAAGCGTCTTCATGAATAGCATCAATAGCCACTACGGCGCTGCTTTCACGTGGAATAGCATTGCGCAAACCACCGCCATCAATTTCAGAGATCCGTAACCCGAAATTCTCAAAACCATCAAATAACAAACGGTTCATTATTTTATTGGCATTCCCCAACCCTTCATGAATTTGCATCCCGGAATGTCCGCCTTGTAAGCCTTTCACTTCTATAGTGAACCCAATTTTAAACTCAGGTGTTTCTTCTTCATCATAAGTTCTGATAGCTGTTATATCTATCCCTCCGGCACACCCCACACCAATCTCATCATCTTCTTCAGTATCCAAATTCAGTAAAATACCGCCTTCTAACAAACCACCTTTTAAGCCCATGGCTCCTGTCATACCGGTTTCCTCGTCAATAGTAAACAACGCTTCAATAGCAGGATGTGGAATATCAGTACTTTCTAAAATGGCCATAATAGTAGCCACACCTAAACCGTTATCGGTACCAAGTGTTGTTCCTTTGGCCCTTACCCAATCGCCGTCAACATACATATCAATACCTTGCGTATCAAAATCAAAAACCGTATCGCTATTCTTTTGGTGTACCATATCTAAATGCGACTGCATTACAACAGTGATTCTGTGTTCCATACCGGCAGTAGCCGGTTTTTTAATGATCACATTGCCCACGTCATCCACTAAAGTTTCCAAACCAAGGTTTTCACCAAAAGCTTTCATAAAAGCAATCACACGTTCTTCTTTTTTTGAAGCTCTTGGCACAGCATTTAAATCGGCAAATTTATTCCATAGTTGTTGGGGTTGAAGTTGTCTTATTTCGGTACTCATAGTTTTAAAATCAAGTCATGCAAAGATACGTTTTACCAATGAGCATTAATAAACATTTACGTACTTTTGAATCATGTTAAAGCATAAAAAACTCATTCTGGCACTTAGCCTGATTCCCCAGTATTTTCTGGTAACGGTATTATCAAATTACCCTGATTTTGTTGAATCCTACTATAGTAACGGTTTGTATGTTTATATATCGAAACTGCTGCGATATACTTTGGGTTGGCTACCCTTTTCTTTTGGCGATCTGGTTTATGCTTTAGGTATTTTATATGCGTTAAGGTGGCTTTATAAAAACCGAAAAAGAATTTTAAAAGACACCCGAAAGTGGTTAATAGATGTAGCTTCGGCTTTAGCCGTTTTATACTTTGCTTTTCACTTTTTTTGGGGACTGAATTATTACAGGTTACCGCTTCATAAAAGCTTAAACCTGGAATCTGATTACACTACTGAACAACTGATTATTGTTACCAAAAAACTTATAGAAAAGTCAAATAAGTTACATTTAGAGATCGCGAAAAATGATACTATTAAAGTTGATTTACCATATTCTAAAAGGGATATTTTTAAAATAACACCAACCGGTTATGATAACTTAAAAACTGTTTTTCCGCATTTGGAATACCATCCGAAAAGTATAAAAAAGTCGTTGTTTAGTTACCCGTTAACGTATATGGGTTTTAGTGGTTATTTAAACCCGCTAACCAACGAAGCTCAGGTTGACGGGCTAATACCAACCATAAAGTTCCCAACAACGTCTGCACATGAAATGGCACATCAATTGGGGTATGCCGCTGAAAATGAAGCCAATTTTATTGGCTGTTTGGCTTCTATTAGCAATGATGATATTTATTTTAGATATTGTGGTTATTCCTTTGGATTAAAATATTGCCTTAATGAAATTCACAGACGTGATGAAGCCTTATTTGAGGATATAGTTGAAACAGTTAACAAAGGCATACTAAAAAACTATGAGGAAGTCCGTGAATTTTGGGAAGCACACCAGAACCCGTTAGAGCCTGTTTTTAAAGGGTTTTATGGTGGTTACTTAAAAGCCAACAACCAAAGTAAAGGTATGAACAGTTATAATTATGTAGTGGCCCTTATGGTTAATTATTTTGAAACTAAAGATTTAAATTAGTACCCCTTTATGATTAAAGAAATCACCAGCTTACAAAATCCGTTTATTAAGCAACTCGTTCAATTAAAGGATAAATCACGTGAACGCAAAAAAAGCGGCACATTTTTAATTGAAGGGGAACGCGAGGTGTCTTTAGCTCTAAAAGGTAATTATGAGATAGAGACTATCTTATTTAATCCTGAATTATTTTCACCGGAACAACTTGACGACCTAACAGCCAAACCACCAAACCTTATAGAGATTTCTACCGAAGTTTATCAAAAATTGGCGTATCGGGATACAACCGAAGGTGTTTTAGCTGTTGCAAAATCTAAGAACCATACTATTACTGATTTAGTCTTTGATACCGATAATCCTTTAATTTTAGTAGCCGAAGCTCCTGAAAAACCGGGAAATATCGGTGCCATTCTAAGAACTGCCGATGCTGCCAATGTAGATGCCGTCATAATAGCCAACCCTAAAACCGATTTATACAACCCCAATATTATTCGCTCCAGTGTAGGCTGTGTATTTACCAATCAAATTGCTACCGGTTCAACTTCTGAAATTATTGCGTTTTTAAAATCTGAGAACATCAACATTTATTGTGCGGCTTTACAAGCTTCAACAGAATATATTACCCAGGATTATACCAAACCATCTGCCATTGTGGTTGGAACCGAAGCCACCGGACTAAGTGATGAATGGCTGGAAAATGCTACCCAAAACATCATTATTCCCATGCAAGGAGAAATAGACTCTATGAATGTGTCCGTTGCAGCAGGAATTCTTATTTTTGAAGCCAAAAGACAACGAAATTTTACATAAAATTCCTAATGTCAGTCTGAGCGCAGTCGAAGACCTTTGAAAGTCCTAAAGTATGAATTCATATTATGTATATATTCTAAAATGTGCGGATGGCTCATATTACATCGGAATTACGAATAACTTAGATCAGCGTCTGACTTATCATCAATTGGGTAAAAACATAAATTGTTACACTTACAGACGGAGACCATTGGAAATGAAATTTTATCAGGTTTTCAATGATGTTTTACAAGCTATCTATTTCGAGAAAAAGTTAAAGAAATGGACGCGGGCCAAAAAAGAAGCTTTAATCAATGGCGATTTTGATATGCTTCAAATTTTGGCAGAATGTAGAAATGCTACTCATTATAAATATAATAGCAGATGGGCACTTCGACTGCGCTCAGTGTGACATGAAAACTAATTTTAATTTAGAACAAACGAAAAAATAATGACATCAACAATACTTTTCTATATCATAGTAGGCATCATAATTTTAAATTTTGTCATTGATAAAATTCTTGACGCTCTAAATGCGAAACATTTTAAAGATGAACTTCCTGAAGATCTACAGGATGTTTATGATGACAGCGAATACAAAAAGTCACAAAACTATAAAGCTACCAACTATAAATTCGGGATTTTAACGTCTACATTCTCCATACTTTTAACCCTTGGTTTTTTGTTTCTTGATGGCTTTGAGTTTGTTGATAATATTGCCAGAGGTTATAGCACGAATCCTATTGTTATTGCTTTAATCTTCTTTGGCATTATCATGATAGCCAGTGATATATTGACGACACCATTTTCGTATTACAGTACCTTTGTCATTGAAGAAAAATTCGGTTTTAATAAAACCACCAAAAAGACCTTCTTTTTAGATAAGGTAAAAGGTTGGTTGATGATGGTTATTTTAGGCGGTGGTATACTGGCTTTAATCATTTGGTTTTACCAGGTAACAGGAAAACACTTCTGGTTATATGCCTGGGGCTTAATTGCTGTTTTTACCGTTTTCATGAACATGTTTTACTCTAAACTTATTGTACCTCTATTCAACAAGCAAACTCCATTAGAAGCAGGTGATTTACGTAATAAAATATCAGCTTATGCGCAAACCGTTGGTTTTAAACTGAACAAAATTTTTGTCATTGACGGCTCTAAACGCAGTACCAAAGCCAACGCTTATTTCTCCGGTTTTGGAAGTGAAAAACGTGTCACACTTTATGATACATTGATCAATGATTTAGAGGATGAAGAAATTGTAGCGGTGTTGGCTCATGAAGTCGGTCATTACAAAAAGAAGCATATCATTTTTAACCTGTTTGCATCTATATTACTTACGGGCATTACTCTTTATATTTTATCTTTATTTATTTCAAATCCGTTATTATCACATGCCTTAGGTGCTGAAACTGCCAGTTTCCATATTGGACTCATCGCCTTTATGCTGCTCTATTCTCCTATTTCTGAGGTTACCGGGTTAATTATGAACGTGTTCTCAAGAAAGTTTGAATATCAAGCCGATGACTACGCTAAAAACACCTATAAAGGCGAACCTTTAATAACTAGCCTTAAAAAGCTATCTAAAAACAGCTTAAGTAATTTAACACCGCATCCCGCCTATGTGTTTATGCATTACTCGCATCCTACATTATTACAACGCATCAAGAATTTGCGGAAGTAATTTCTTTACGGCAAAAGCTCAAGAAAATACGCTTGAGCTTTTAAACTTATTCATTATTTATTGAACCTCTACAAGCTGTTGTAATCTCTCAAAAGCAGACCCCCAACCATTATAGAATCCCATTTCTTCCTGTTGCTTACAGTATTCCTCTGTTGGATGCACTACACTAAAAGTAAACTTTGTCTGTGCTCCATGTGCGTCAAATAAAGCTATTAATTCAACGTTGCTGGTCATGGGTTTAAAGTCTGCTGAAGACACTATCTTTTTGTAATCAATAATTTCTTTATAAACCCCTTCCGAAACAAATTCGCTTCCATCAGGCATGGGCATGACATACTTCCATTTTCCACCAACCTCAAAATTATGTTCGCTAACTTTCATTTCCATACCGCTGGGAGCCCACCATTTCACAATTTGCTCTGATTGTGTCCATGCGTCCCAAACCACTTTCAACGGCGCATTAAATGTTTTTTCAATGGTTAAAGTTCTACTTTCTAAATTACTCATGATCTTTATCGTTTTTGGTTTGTATTTTATTAATGTAATTTTCAAATGCATCTATTCTGTCTTCCCATAGTTTATTGTATTGTTTAATCCATAAGAACGCCGGAATTAATTGGGCAGGTTGAATAATACAAAAGCGTTCTCTCCCCTTTTTATTAAAGCTTATTATACCACATTCGTTCAAAATCCTTAAGTGCTTTGAAATGGCCGGCCTGCTAACTTGAAATTGTTGCGCAACGTCATTGACACTTAAAGCATTATCTGCTAACAACTCAATAATATCCCTTCTTATGGGGTCTGCAATGGCTTGAAAAACATCTCGTCTCATAACAAATTAAGTAACCGATTGGTTACAAATATAAATGTAACCATTCAGTTACGCAAATAAAATCAAGATTTTTTTTGTTTACTTCATGCTTCTAACCTCTAACTTCCAACTTTTACTTATCTTTGCCAGCTGAAACCAAAAAGATGAGATCCCGATATACATCGGGATTAATTCAACTAAAAAATTTGAATACGCTTTTAGACTCTTCAAATTTAAGTTTCATTAAAATGCCTCAGGGTGAGGCTGTGTTACCGGGAGTTTTAGGTTTAAGTATGTCGATTCGCTTCTTTATGTAACACTACATAATATAATCGAATACTTATTAAAGTAATGAACACATTCCAGGATCTAGGTTTGCAAGACAACCTATTACAGGCTATTAATGATCTGGGGTTTACAAAACCCAGTGAAGTACAGGACAAAGCCATCCCCATTTTATTAAATTCTGAAACCGACTTGGTGGCTTTAGCCCAAACCGGAACAGGGAAAACCGCAGCTTTTGGTTTTCCAATGCTTCAAAAAATCAACATGGATAGCAGAACAACCCAAGGGTTAATTTTATCACCTACCCGAGAGCTTTGTTTGCAAATAACCAACGAAATGAAGCTTTACGGCAAATACTGTAAAGGCTTAAATGTAGTGGCTATTTACGGTGGTGCCAGCATTACGGAGCAAGCCAGGGAAGTGAAACGCGGTGCTCAAATTATTGTGGCTACTCCGGGGCGCATGAAGGATATGATCAGCAGACGTTTGGTTGATATTTCTAAAATTGAATACAGTGTTTTAGACGAAGCCGATGAAATGCTTAACATGGGGTTTTATGAGGACATCACCAGTATTTTATCTCATACACCGGATGATAAAAGCACGTGGTTATTCTCGGCAACAATGCCTAAAGAGGTTGCGGCTATTGCAAAAAAATTCATGTATGATCCGGAGGAAATTACAGTTGGCCAAAAAAATGTAGGTAGTAAAAATGTATCGCATGAGTATTATTTAGTGAATTCAAGGGATCGTTATCAGGCTTTAAAACGATTAGCTGATGCTAATCCTGATATTTTCTCGGTAGTGTTTTGCAGAACAAAGCGTGATACCCAAAAAGTGGCAGAGCAACTTATTGAAGATGGTTACAATGCCGGAGCTTTACATGGTGATCTCAGTCAGAATCAGCGTGATCTGGTGATGAAATCGTTCAGAAATAAACAGATACAGATGTTGGTAGCTACCGATGTGGCTGCACGAGGTATTGATGTTGATGATATTACCCATGTCATTAACTACCAATTACCAGATGAAATTGAAACCTATACACACCGTTCCGGAAGAACGGGTAGAGCAGGAAAAACAGGGGTTTCCATGGTCATTGTTTCTAAAAGTGAGGTTAGAAAAATAAAGAGCATTGAACGCATCATTAAAAAGCAATTTGTAAAGAAAGACATTCCGGATGGCACCATGATCTGTGAAATACAATTGATGTCACTTGCCAATAAAGTTCACAATACGGAGATTAACCACGAAATAGACAAGCATTTAATCAGCATCAATGAACTGTTTGAGGATACCAGTAAAGATGAACTCATTAAAAAATTCTTTTCGGTAGAATTTACCCGGTTCTATAATTACTATCAAAAAGCCAGAAACTTAAATGTTTCTGATAATGGCAGAGACGAAAGCAGTTCCTCTTCTACGCGTTATTTTATTAACGTTGGAAGAAAAGATGGCTATGACTGGATGAGTTTAAAAGACTTTTTAAGAGAAGTTTTAGAACTTGGAAAAGACGATGTTTTTAAAGTAGAAACCAAGGATAGTTTCTCATTTTTTAACACCGAACCGGAACATCAACAAAAAGTTTTAGACTTTTTTACCGACTTTAAATACAATGGACGCTACGTTAATGTTGAAATTTCTGAAAACAGAAGCCGAAACAGAAAACGTGATGGCCGAAGAGGTGGTGGAAAACGTGATGACAAACGCAGTGATAAGCACTCAGGTTCCAGACGAAACAGCTCAAAACGATCTAATAAAAAAGTAAAACGTTCAAATTCAGGGAACTTTGGAGCTTCAAGACCAAGACGTTCCAGGCGGTAATAATTATGTCATTTTGAATGTTCCCTTTCAGGAACGGGCAAATGCTCAGAATGTCAATATCAGGAACGATACACCGGTGAACGGTTTGCAATTAAACGCTTTTGTTAATTTTTAGTCAAAATATGGAACAAAAAGCACCGTTACTATTTAGTTTAGTACTTTTATACCTAAATTAGAGTTATATTTAAATTATATGAAACACTACCTACTGGTTATTTGCCTTCTTTTTTCATCTGTCGCCCTTATGGCACAAGATGGTAAGACGGCTATTGGAGTAGTTTTAAATGCAGCTAACGATAAACCTTTGGAAAGTGTAAATATTGTTAATCTTAACGCTGTTAAGGGAACTACAACCAATAGTAAAGGCGAGTTTCAAATTGAGGCCAAAGTCAATGATACACTTCATTTTTCGTATTTAGGGTTTAAATCTATTAAAGTGCGTGTTACCAATGACTGGTTAAAGTTTGGAAGTTCTGATATTAAACTTACTGAATTGGCCCTGGCTTTGGAGGAGGTTGTAGTTAACCAGCTTAGACTCACCGGTTATTTAGAAGTTGACATCAAGCAAGTACCGGAACCAAATACTAATTACCGCTATCAAATTTCAGGTTTACCGAGTGGTTATGAAGCGTCTAAACCCTCTGCCATAAATAAGATCATAGGTTCTATTTTTAATCCTGCCGATTTTCTACACCGGATGTTTGGCAAAAAACCCAATGAATTGCGAAAGCTAAAAAAGATGAAGCAGGATGATGAAATCAGAAACCTGTTGGCATCGCGTTTTGACAGGGAAATGCTTACGGCGCTGTTGAAAGTTGAAAAAGTTGACCTTGATGAAATAGTTAGTCAGTGTAACTACTCAAAAGGGTTTATTCAAACCGCTAACGATTTGCAGATCCTTGATGCTATAAGCGAATGTTACGAGGAATACAAATTATTAAGCAGAGGGAGAAATAACAGGCTTTAGCCGGTTACACCTTATCTATATCGCAACTTACCATCCAGTGGACACCAAATTTATCCTGTAACATTCCAAATTTCCCACCCCAAAAGGCGTCCATAAACGGCATCATTAATTTTCCTCCTTCAGCGAGCGAATCACAAATAGCTTGTCCTTGCGCTTCATCATCAACACTTATGCTTACAGCAAAGTTGCTCCCGGAAACAAAATCCTGATCCTGGCTTAAATAATCTGAAGCCATCAGTAACGTGCCTCCAAATTCTAAGGTACAATGCATCACCCAATTTTGTGCAAAATCAGGTGCTTTAAAGGCCTCTTCCGGTGCTTCTCCAAACCTCATAAAAGTAGTCATAGTGCCATCTAATACATCTTTATAAAAGTTCATGGCCGTTTCACAATTCCCGTTAAAATGTAAATAAGTGTGTGCTTTCATTTTATATTATTTATTGTTGTAGTTTTCAAACCATCATATATTCCCTATAAGAATATCCTTTTATACTCTTGAATGAAGTGCTACCCGGTTACCCTCACAGTCAATGAATGCTGCCATATAACCATGTTCCGGTGAGATTTGAGTTTTAGGTTGGTAAATTTTCCCTCCTGCTTTTTCTACTCTGTCCAATTCATTTTGAATATCGTCACTCATAAAATATATCAAGGTTCCTTCCTGACTTGGTATATAGGATTCCTGCTTAATTAATGTCCCGGCAGCACCTTCTTTTCCCTCGGCAAACGGGAACCATCCCATTAATAAACCGCCAAAATTCTGAACATCAATTTTAAGCTGAAAAACATGTTCGTAAAACGCTTTAGCTCTATCCATATCTGATACCGGAATTTCAAACCAGCCAACCATATTTCTGTCCATAACTATCTATTTTTCTAATATATATTTTAAAGACGACAAGCCATCATCAAAATCTTTACCAACCGCTTTATCCATGTTAAAGAACAGCATAAAAATACTGAACGGGAATTTGTTCTTACCCGAAAACCCCCAAATCACTTTGGTTCTTTCATCTCCTAAATACTCCACCCGTAAATAGGCGTCGGACTGTGATTTCCAGGGCTTAAAAAACCGTAATTCAGATTCAATAACATCATCTTTATAAATACGCTTAATTTCCTGTTCACCGGAGCCAACATCTTTATTGCCTACCCATCTTGAAATAAAGCCAACCTCACCGTCGGTTCCAATAAACTCCTGAGTCATATCGGGGTCTTTTTTCTTCCAGGGAGACCATTCGTTCTGATTCTTTATATGCTTTAAATATTGAAAAACTTCTGAAATAGGTTTGTTTATTTCTATGCTTCTATAAACATGATATTTTTTAGGAGCAATAAGAGCCAGTATAATAAAAATTGCTATAAATCCCAGTAGGATGTAAAGGATAATATACATAATGCTATTGTTTTAGTTTAGAGCTATTAAATTTACAAAAATTATATTACACACTGAGTAAGATTATAACACTTTGATTTAGTTTTAAAAACAAACTGAGCTTTGAACTAAAAGACCAAATTACTACTCAGACAGTTTATTAAAACGCTCTACAATATCATCATAACTTTTAATGGTTTTGGCAATCCAATCCAGTTTTTTTTCTTGTATTTCCGTTTCGGTTAGTTGCCAATTGATATCTGTTAGCCTCAGTTTTGCTGTAACATGTTGCAGTATAATGGCTGCAGATACTGAAATATTTAAACTCTCTGTAAAACCAACCATAGGTATTTTCAAAAAACAATCTGCTTCCTCTAAAACCTCATCAGACAATCCTTCGGTTTCTCTTCCAAAGAAAAAGCAAGATCTTTTAGTAACATCAAAATCGTTTAAAACACAATCATTTTTATGTGGTGTAGTAGCTACAATTTGATAGCCTTTTTGCTTTAAGTCCATAATGCAATCCTTTACGGAACAATAGCGGTTTAAATCTACCCATTTTTGAGCACCCATAGCAATTTCTCTGTCAATACGCCTGGTATTTTGCTCTTCAACAATATTAACCTCTTGAATTCCGAACACATCACAACTTCTTATAACCGCACTGGTATTATGAAGTTGGTACACATCTTCCGTAGCAACTGTAAAATGTTTAGTACGTTGTTGTAGCACCTCATTAAAACGCCTTTTGCGGTTTTCGGTTAAATAGGTTTCTAAATATTGTAATAAATTCAAATCGATCATATCTCAAATTTAATAAAGTTGTTCGAGAATCTTCACTTTGTTTAGAATGACAAAATGGTTAGTTTTATACTTATGAAAAAACATATTGTTGTACTTACAGGTGCGGGCGTGAGTGCCGAAAGTGGCGTAAAAACCTTTAGAGATGCCGGAGGGCTTTGGGAAGGACATGACGTCATGGAGGTGGCATCACCTCAAGGTTATGCTGCAAACCCCGAACTGGTTTTAGATTTTTATAACCAGAGACGCCGCCAATTATTCGAGGTTAAACCTAATAGCGCTCATGTTGATTTGGCCAAATTGGAAACCGATTTCAAAGTCACTATTGTCACCCAAAATATAGATGATTTGCACGAACGCGCTGGAAGTACCCATGTGATCCATTTACATGGTGAACTCCTGAAAGCGAGAAGTACTTATGATAAAAACGATATACAAGAATGGAAAACAGATCTGGTATTAGGGGATTTATGTCGTAAAGGGTATCAATTACGCCCACATATTGTTTGGTTTGGTGAAGATGTACCTATGATTACCAAAGCTATGGAAATCTGTGAAACTGCTGATATTTTAGTGATTATTGGTACGTCTATGCAAGTATATCCTGCCGCCGGATTAATGTATTATGTCCCGGAAGGCACCCCGGTATATTATATTGACCCGAATCCGGCGCTTTCAGGTAATGACCATGTTACGGTTATTGCCAAACCTGCTACTGCCGGTGTAAAGGAAATGGTTGAAACCTATTTTTAAAGGCGGCAAGTCCTATTTAGCTTCAATGTCTTTTAACATTTTAACAAAGGCTTCCGGTGCAGACCATTGTGCATTATGGTCTGCTTCTAATTGAAGCATGGTCCACCCTTTTTTTTCGGCTCTTTTTGCCTGCCGTGCAAACCCGTCCTTTTCAGGGTCCTGTCCTTTATCTACAGTAAGTATATAGGTTGTTGCCAGCTCTAATCTTTTAGGGTTTTTCAGGGAAATTCTATCAGTCCATGTTTTCAGGGGATGTGGTACGTCTTTTGGAGGTAATGTTCCTTCTTTAACCCATGGAGGAACAATATGTCCGTTTACCGCTTTAAAGTTCCTGTTTCCTGTAATGGAACCAACACTTTCATTATTTTCAGGAACAAAAGCATCAATATATATGAGTTTAGATATCCGCTCCGGTATGCTGTCGGCAACGCCCGTTATCACCATACCACCATAACTGTGCCCAACCAAAATAATATTGTCAAGTTCTTCATAAAGAACAGTATTTACAATATCCGTTATATGCGTATCCAGGCCTACTTCCAGGCTAGCCAGATGCACCCGCTCTCCCTGGCCTGTCAATGTAGGACGGTAAACCATACTTCCTGTTGCTGTTAATAACGAATCGACCTTTTTAAAAGCCCATCCGCCTCCCCATGCGCCGTGCACAATAACATAGGTTGCTTCAGATGTTGACTGTGGCCATGCCATTTGAAACGACATCATAGAGATCATAAAAATCAGAATAACTCTAAACTTTTTCATCTGTTTAAATTTTATTGTTCTACATAGGTCAGATGTAATTCGCCATTAAACATTTTAGTGGGTATTCCGTTTAGTTATTATGGCTCATTTCATATACTTTTCGTTTAGGATTAGAAAATATATAACAACACAATATGTTCAACACAAAACCGATCAAACCAACGTGAACATTATATATGGTTTTAATTCCCAGGAAGAACGCTCCTGTGGCAAATACAAATCCAATGCATAAACCAACAAACATACCCTTAGATGTCACTTTTTGAGAATGTATTCCCAACAAGAATAACGGAGCAGTCTGTACCAATATCTGCATTTTTAGCTCAATCAAGCCCCAAAGCGTTATCTTGGGTTGTAAAGCGACCAAAACCATTAAAAACATGATGGCCCATGAAAACAGTTTGCCAATTTTGGTCAAACGTTCACTTGACGCATTTTTAAACCTGAACTTCCCCAAAATATCTTTGGCTACTATAGATGATAAGCTTAATAATACCGAATCTGCCGTAGACATAATGGCCGCTATTAACCCAACAACTACCATGACCATCAACCCAAAATTGAGAGCCGAATCACCACCCCAAACATTTAGCATTATGGGCAGTACGGTATCCTTAGAGACATCCTGAGCATCTACAAAATGGGGAATACTAATGACTCCCAATAGGAATAAGATCAGAACTGTTACCAGTGGCATAACGACCATAGCTCCAAGTGACTGCCGCAATGATTTTATCGATTTTGCAGCGTAAATACGTTGAATAACCTGTGGGTAAACAGCGCCTCCTAATCCGATCATGAGCAGTATACTAGCCCAATACACTCTAAAACTAACTTCGGGAACCCCTATTTTTTGAGGCTCATTTTTAATAAGCCAGGCACTTATTTTTGTTAATTCGTCTGTATCGGGCATCACTATAAGAAATAGTCCCACCAAACCGGCAAATAACATAACGCCTTGAATAACATCGGTCCAGGCAACAGCTCTCATACCTCCAAGTGATTCGTAAATAATCACCACAAAGGCCAAGGAAACCACGCCTGCCCAATACGGTACTTGCCCATCGGTTACACCATTTACAACATGCCCCATAGCCATAAGCTGGGATAATAAAAAGTTAACTGATACCAGAACAAGAATAACGTTTGCCAATAAGGTTAGCTTTGGCAAATTGAACCGATAGTCGAACCAATCTCCCGGCGTAATAAAATTGAACTTCTTTGAAATGTTATATAACTGCGGCGCAAAAGTGAGATAAAATATCACCACAGCAGTCATGTATCCCAATATCAGGATCATCCCCATACCTTTATTAACCACCTCGGCCGGCGTTACCAGCATGGTATTGGCACTATATTGCGTAGCATATAAAGTGAAAAGTAATACAAAGGACCCTAATCCGCTTCCGGCTAAATAAAACTCTTTTAGTGAATTGGACTTTCTACGTTTGTTGGCCAGAAATCCAAGCCCTAACAAGGCTATTAAATAAAGCCCTATACAGGCTATAATAATAGTGTTTGTATTAGTTGTATCCATTAAACTATGCTTTCCAGAATTTTCCAATAACCCAAATGGTGAACACCGCCATCACTACTATGGCTGCTATACACAGCACAAGCCACAATGGTAAACCAAAGGTAAGGTGCATAGTCTGCTCTTCCGGTAGATACCATGGAATGGAAAGGGAAAACAATACGGTATATATCATCCATACCCAATTTGGAAACACTTTTTTTGTTTGCATATTTTAAAAACTTACAATGACAACCAATATACTATACTATTCTTTTAATTTTCCAATTGCTCTGTTTTCAGAACCCTTAGCAATACCAACATTTAAATCACCTAATTCAGTTCTTGCATTTTCCACAACATCCATGAGCTCTTCAACTTTTTCAGGGTAATAATCATAAACGTTATATTGTTCACCGGGGTCACGCATCATATTATAGAGTTCAGGTTCATCAATGGTCTTTTTAATCCGCTTGCCTCCATGACCATCATTTCCCGGTATGGTATCATATGAAGCCCAGGTATGCGGTAACACTAATTTCCAATGGCCTTTACGCACACCATTTAAGTGGTTTTTATGGAAATAATACAAAATAGTTTCTCTGGGATTCGATTCAAGGTCGCCTTTAAAAAGCGATGAAATATCCACACCATCAATCTTATTATCAGATAACCTTCCTCCAGTTATACTTGCCAACGTTGGTAACAAATCAATGGCGCAAGCCAGCTTATTACAAACAGTTCCTTCAGGAACATTATTTGGCCAATTAATAATGAAAGGCACGCGTTGCCCGCCTTCCCAACTGGTTGTTTTACCTTCTCTAAGCCCACCTGAAGAACCGGCATGATTTCCAAAATTAAGCCATGGTCCGTTATCTGTTGTGAAAATGACAATGGTATTATCCGCGATATTATTTTGCTTTAAAGCTTTAGTAATTTCACCTACGGACCAATCTATTTCCATCATCACATCACCATAAAATCCTTGTTCACTTTTACCCCTGAACTTATCAGAGACCCCCAAAGGAATATGCCCCATAGTATGTGGCACATACAAAAAGAATGGTTCATCGGCATTTCTGTTTATAAAATCGACTGCTTTTTCAGTATAAAGTGTTGTTAGCATATCCTGATCCTTTAAACTTGAAATGGTATCAATCACTTTGTTCCCTTCAATTAATGGAAGTGGTGGCATATTAGCCCTACTAACTCCTGCTGCCAGGTGCTCTCCCGTTACATTACTATGAGGCCACATATCATTTGAATACGGTAACCCAACATATTCATCAAACCCGTGTTGCAGCGGTAGAAACGCTTTTTGCCAGCCCAAATGCCATTTGCCAAAACAAGCCGTGGCATAACCTTGCTCTTTAAACATTTCTGCTATCGTAAACTCATCCGGGTTTAAACCGATTTTATGATGTGGAAAAAGCGCTCCGGAAAAGCCAATTCTGTTGGGATAACAACCCGTTAGAAGCCCTGCTCTGGAAGCGCTGCATACCGGTTGGGCCGCATAAAAATTGGTAAAGCGCATACCTTTACTTGCCATCTTGTCAAGATTGGGCGTTTCAAAGCCTGTTGCGCCATAACATCCAACATCTCCATAACCCATGTCATCAATAAAAACAAGCACCACATTGGGTTTTGTATTACGCTTGTTATGCTCTTTATCAGAATTACAGCCTGTAAACAAGCTAACTATTAAAAACAAACTACTTATCTGCTTAAAGTTTTTAAATAAATGCATTGTGTATATTGGTTAATCTTTTTCTACAACTGTAATAGGCAAATCTTCGGTACCTGCATAAAACACTATAATCTGAGCCGGTTTATTGGTTTCATTAATACCATAATGAATTTTATAGACCAACTCCACTATGGCATCACCTTCTTTTAGAATTAAAACCTTATTATCAACATCAACCACTTTTAGTTCACCCTTAAGTAAAACGCCGGAGTTAATTACCGGATGATAATGTTTATGAAGTTTGGTTTTAGGTGGAATGGTTATTTTTAAAACGGTAACTTTTGGTTGCCCTTCAGGATAAGCCGGAAGGGTATCTCCGTTCCAGCTTTTAGTGGTCTCAGCTAATTTAACCACTTCAATATGGCTGGTTTTTCTTGCTGCACAGGAAACTACCAAAAGAGCCAGTATGCCTAAAGTTAATTTAATTTTCATTTTTAATGATTCTAAATGTAAGATTTATTCTTGGATTTATCGCTCTGCTCGTTTTAGGGATTTTATGTTTCCAAAAATGCTGGGTTTTACCCCGCATTATTAAAAAACTACCGTGCGTCAATGGTATATCAACCCTCTTTAAGTCAGTTCTTTTTATATGTCTCAATTGAAACGGGCGGGTTTCTCCAAACGATACAGAAGCAATAACAGGGTTTTCTCCTAACTCTTTTTCATTGTCCTGATGCCAATCGTTACTGTCCTTCCCATCCCGATAGTAATTAAGTAAACAAGAAGTAAATTCAACTTTTGCCACACTTTCGATGCTACTTTTAATAAACAACAAATCTTGAGTCCATGCATGCGGATGCATGGTTATTCCGGAATATGAATAGTCTTTATTGGTATCACCATATAAAGCGGAGAGCCTGGGAACATTAAATACCTTTCCATAAAAGGTAATTTGATCTTGCTGCCATTTAATGGTCTCTTTTAAACGCTTGAAAAGTCTATCTGATGTTTCTTCAGAAAAAAAGTGGTCGTATAAAACAATATCGGCATCGGGTAAATCAAATATTGTTTTTTGAATGTCTTTACCAAATACGTGTTTCAAATCAACCATCCTAATTTAACCAATTTAGCATATCATCTAACCAAACTAAAATGGCCTTTATATATTTTTGATTCTCCGGAAGTATGTACCAGGTTAGCAACAAACCAATAATCTGAACCAGGTAATGCCTGTCCGTTAAACGTTCCGTTCCAACCGGAAACACCAGGTATTAGTTGCTTTATCAACTTACCATACCTGTCAAAGATATGAATCGTAGAACTCGAGGTGTATTCATTGCCTAATCCTCGTATATTCCAGGTGTCATTATAATTATCGCCGTTTGGAGTGAAAAATTTTGGAAATCCTAAAATAAAAACCGGTAAAGGCGTGGTACCGCAACCATTTTTATCTCTTACATAAAGCACGTGGTCCCCTGATATAATACGATCAAAGAACGGGGCATCCTGAAAAGGCCCAAATTCATTATCCAAAGCAAACTCATAATCCCCAATGCCAATATCAGATATATCAATAGTGATGGAGTTATTATCTGATAACTCTACAATAGTTACATCATCAATGGTTATATCTGATACTCCGGATTCTACTACATTAAATGATACAGGGAAAGATTCACAATTATAAACAGACGTTGCTACTACTGTATATAAACCGCCACTGTTAACCTCAGCAGTAGATAAATTACTTATAACATCGCCATTTTCATTCATCCATTCATAAGTATAATTCCCATTAGGATTAAAGGTTCTCAATGTTATCGGATTACCATTTAAACAAAAAATATTGTCTTGATCTACTTCAAACTCAGGTCTTGGATAAACGGTCAATTGCAAATGCGGACCAATACCAAAACATTCACCGTTATCATCGCTTTCAACTCTTACGAATAAGGTTTCTGAAAACGGCGTTTGATTTACATAATCGGTGGCATTTGTAATCTCATTGGTCTCTAATTGAGCATCGGTTAAGGTATGGTAATAATACACCCTTAAATTCTGACCCGTTGGAAATTGATTAATAAAATTAGTGGAAGCACTTGTTAGATCAAATGTATTTAACCCATCAATAATGGCGTCATCATCGCATAATTCCATTGAACGGACATATCCCACTGGAAAAGAGGTTGTTGACACTTCCAAAGTAATGGTTGAAATTCTATAGCACCCCGTATTTATATTTTCAACACGGGCATACACCGTATTAGCTGTTTGATTATTAAACGGGGACGGATTAATGTCACCATTTTCTTGTTCCGCATCTGCTAATGACAAATAAAAGGTCACATCCATATCGGTTAAAACACCATTCGTTATAACCGAACTAACTTCGTTTAAATTAAAATCTGTGAACCCATCCGGATTGCCATCTTCATCACAATTTTTAAATACCACTGATGGCATGACAACAGGACGTGGATTAACCCGGATATCAAATGCTGTGTCTGTAAAACAGTTTGTATCTGAACTGTTCATCATCCTTACATAGATGGTTTGATTATCAGCAATGGTATTTTCAAATGCCTGGGGATTACCAATTAGGTTAGTATAACCGGCATCTAAATAATAAGCAAAACTAAAATCTGCACTTGATTTACCGTTTAACAAAATAGGTTCACGAAGTGTTAGATCAAATTCGGCAATGCCATTGGTATCATTACCATCAGCATCAGTATCACAGGTCTCTAATACTGGAATATCTGCAGATGCTAACGGAATAATAGTTTCATAGATTATTACGTCTACTGCTACTCTCGACAAACTTTCGCAAGTATTTATCGTTTGTGTTGCGTAATAGGTCCCATTAGCTAATAATTCGGTGGTATTTAACGGTGTGGTGTCTGTATTAGATGCATACCACAAAATATCTGTTCCTGTTACTGCTAAATCGCCAACGGCTGCATTCTCTATATCGCAAAATGTCTGGGTTGCAATAGCTGCCGGTGCCGGTGTTTTTTGAACCGTTAATGTTACCGGCGTTCTTGCAGTTGTTGTACAACCATTATTAGTGGCATCTACATAATAGATTGTAGTTGCAGTAATAATTGGAGTAGTGAAAGAATTGCCTGTTGCTAATAATGTGCCTCCCATTGGCGCATCATACCAATTAATAACGCCTTCCGAAGCGGTGGCTGATACGGTTCCTGATCCATCATCACAAATAATAGCATCCGTTACTGAGGTTATAGTAGGGATTGCTTTTACCGTTGCCGTAACCTGGGTTCTTGCACCATCTAAACAACCATTTACCGATGCCAGCACATAATAATTGGTAGTAGATGTTAGCGATGGCGTTGTGAAGGTTGCCCCTGTATGTACTTGACTCCCTCCTGTTAAAGCATCAAACCAAATTACATTTCCCATAGAGGCTGTGGCTTCCAAAGTCACACTACCTGGTCCACACCTCTCAGCATCCACAGTATTCGTAATGGATGGCACCGAAATTTTAGTACTTGCAGAAATATTAACTATCGGATCTCCCGGCATCCCACCATATTCTACAACATAACCTTGTGGATGATAATCGCTCGCCGGATTCAAATCACCAGCATTAGGAAGATCATTCCATGAGCCGGGTGTTCCAACATTAGGAGCTGTAACATGGGCATAATTCTCTTCACCATTAATATTGCTGCAACAGTCATTTGGTTCATTGATATTCCAATTGGCATAATTAGGTGTTGTTCCATTAATGCCACCATTCCAAAAAACGGTCCCGGCTTCGGGACCTGTAACCCATTCCCAAACACCTTCTGTAGTAGCATCACTGCCTCCAATCCAACCGGTACCGGCAACCTGTTCTCCCGTTAATTGTGCCTCTTCCGGCGATGTAACAGTAGCTAAATAGCCCTGTAAGCCAAAGTATGTTCTGGCTTCTGCTGCCGCTTTAGCAGCCGTCCATGTTATTCCTACACTAGGCACATATTCGTAATAGTGGTCTGTTGACGGCAAATAATTAGCATCTCCCACAGTAAAGGAAAAAAACTTGTCTCCCGAAACGTTAGCAGAACTACTTCGAAAAACAACATCATTTACAGCTGCAATCAAATCCGCATAACTCACATTAGCACCTCCAATACCGAATAAGGATAATTTTCCTTCCAAATTGTTCCAGGAACTAAGCACGTTAGGGTGGTTTCCGGTTAATTGCAATTGATCTTCACCATTAACATAACCCGTTGAAATTTGAATATACAAGGCTTCTATCTCCGTATCATCCGGATCTACGATATTAAAGCTTGAAACGACATTTATCTGACTTAATGGACAATACACCTGATCTCCCGTAGCTATAAGATTAGGGGGTACATTGGCTTGTGACCAACTACTATTGAAAGCACTGAGACACAAAGTAATTATAAACAGGTTTAAAACAGACCTCACAATGTTTGCTATTCTTTTTTTTGGGAACTTTAAAAATAAGATAAATAGATCACAAATAAATAATTAGATGGATTAAAGGCTGGTTTTATTCTTTGTCTCGATCCATTTACTCATAAACTTAGTACTTTGAAGCATATGATGTTGCAACATCTGACCGGTAAAATTGTTAAGTCGCCTGTCGTTAAGTTGTTGCGTTATTAATTCTATTTGTTCCATCAATGCTTTGTGAAAATGCACTTTGTCAAATCTACTGTTAATTACTTTTAAACCGTTCTTTTGTTTTTCTTCCCAAAGACTCTTAGTAGAATACAATTCAACCGCTCTATAAGCAAACGCTTCTGAGTTATTCTCCACAAAACCGTTTGGCAGAAGGTTTCCAAAGATGCCTTCGGCTCCAATACTTGTAGTAACACAGGGCGTACCATTTTTCATGGCATCAAATAGTTTTCCTTTCAAACCGGCACCAAATTGTAATGGTGCCAGGCAAACTCTGGACTGTTGCAAAATAGTACTGGCACTTTCTGCAAATCCGTTAATGATAAAGCCTTCTTTTGAATTGTGGAGTTGATTGACCTTTAGTGAGGCATAAGCGCCATATACGTGCATTTGAGCATCCGGCAATTGGCTCCTTATTAAGGACCAAATACTCCGTTTTAAATGTAAAACCGCATCGTAATTAGGCTCATGCAAAAAATTTCCAATGGTAATAAAATGATTTCTTTCTTGAAACGTTGGTAACTTTTTTGTGACATCTAACGGCATACTGTCCAGCATAAAAGGCAAATAGAGCAATAATGATCTATCTATTTTAAAATCATTTATCAAAATTCCCATTTCTACCTCAGATATGATCAAACTTAAATCGCATCTGTAAATACTGGCTATCTCACGTTTTGCTATATCATTGAATAAGTAAGCTTTATCAAATTCAACATCATCTTTTAGTGCTTGATGTCTTCCTTTCCTTAAACAATGCAGGTCTTCTGTATCTAAAATTCTTAAAGCATCCGGGCATTTTTCTGCTACCCGCCATCCAAACTGCTCTTCAATCATAAAACGGTCAAAAATCACCACACCCGGCTGTAACGCTTCGATAAAATCATCAAAACCGGAATCGTTAATTTTTATAGAGACCTTAGAAATCCCTATACTTTCAAGATCAAAAGCATTTTCAGATTTTGCACAGGAACTTGCAAAAGTAATTTTGTAGTTTGCCAATTGAAAACTTTCAATTAACTGCATCATTCTGCTACCGGCTGCAGAGCTTTTAGGTTCCGGCCATACAAAACCAATAATCAATAATTTTTTATTCATAAAAAATGAAATCTCAATACTCAAATCCCAAATTCCATATTTTGATTTTTTGATTTTTTGGAATTTGGTCTTTTATTCCGGTTTGGGTTTCATATCATACATTAAACGTACTTTCTTTGCCCAGTCAACAATAGATTCTATTTGAGCATCTGTTAATCTGGCTTCAGTATGCGTCCAGGTATAAGAGTTTAAAGGCATACTTTTATCTTCAACCATTTCAATGAGTTCTTCAAACTTGTGGTCTTTTCTTTTTACAGAATTACCTTCCCATTTAGACACATTAAAATGCTCTTTTCCATGATCAATATGGCCTTTCAGCCAGTAGTTAACCGGGGTGATATTATTATACCAGGGATATCTTGTAAAGTCACTGTGACAATCAAAACAAGACTCTTTTAAAATCAATTTCACATCCTCAGGAGGATTTGTTTCTGTTAAAAATGGTTTTATAGTAGCCAGGTCTCCATTATTCTTTTCGGGCCTAAAAAATTGCGCTACAATGAATACAATTAATAGAAATAATAACAGCTTTTTTATGATCTTCATTTTTAATACTTTTAGGTTATAAAAATAAAAAAAACAATTTGACTACCACCGAACTTTACGACGAATTAAGCTATGTTAATCATTCGCGTGAAAAACGCACCTATTATGCCAATTTGGTAATCAATAATCCTGATTTGGTTCCCGGATTATTGGACATCTTATTTAAAGTTGACGATAAAATATCACCTCGTGCCGCCTGGGTTTTTGAGTTTATGTGTACCGACAATATTGAAGCTATTATTCCGTATTTAGATCAATTCACAGAACATATGCATAAGGTTCATTTAGATTCTGCCGTAAGGCCCGTTGCCAAGATCTGTGAACTTTTGGCCAAAGCGTATACTTCCAGACATGATAATAGAATTAAAAGCGTTTTAACTGCCATTCATAAAGAACGTATTATTGAAACCTGTTTTGATTATATGATCAATGATGAAAAAATTGCGCCTAAAGCCTATTCTATGAATACGTTATTCCTGCTTGGGAAGGAATATGATTGGGTACACCCCGAGTTGGTCCTTATTTTAGAGCGTGATTTTCAAATGCAAAGTTCCGGATTTAAAGCCCGGGCAAAACATATTCTTAAAAAAATGAAAAGCGCCTGAAGACTGATGACAACAGACAATTAAAAAAATATGGAAGTAATACTTAAAACTTCGGTCTTCCAGCTTCGGTCTTCAGTCTAAAAAACTTATCTTTGCACCTTTCTTAAAGACACACATAAAATATGTCATTATCCGTATTAAATGCCATCTCACCTATTGATGGGCGCTATAGGAGTAAAGCCAACGAACTAGCACCTTTTTTCTCTGAAGAGGCCCTCATAAAATATCGCGTTTTAGTTGAAATAGAATATTTTATTGCACTTTGCGAATTGCCTTTACCGCAACTTACAGATGTTGACGCCACAATTTTTGATGATTTAAGAACTATTTACAAAGATTTTTCCGCAGATGACGCTTTGGCTATCAAAAAGATTGAAAGTGTTACCAACCATGACGTTAAAGCGGTGGAATACTTTATAAAAGAAAAATTTGATGCCTTAGGCCTATCGCAATACAAAGAGTTTATCCATTTTGGATTAACCTCACAAGATATTAACAATACTGCTATTCCTTTAAGTATTAAGGAAGCTATGAACAGTGTTTACGTTCCTGAATATTTTACTGTTTTAAATAAGCTAAAAGAATTGGTTCAGGAATGGGCTAATGTTCCTATGTTGGCAAGGACCCATGGTCAACCGGCATCACCGACACGTTTAGGCAAAGAAATTGCTGTTTTTGTAACGCGTTTGGAAGAACAGTTCAATTTATTGAACGACATACCAAGTGCCGCTAAATTTGGCGGTGCTACCGGTAATTTTAATGCGCACCATGTGGCTTATCCCAACATTGACTGGAAGGCCTTTGGAGATGCTTTTGTTCAGGAAAAATTAGGATTACACCATTCGTTCCCAACCACGCAGATTGAGCATTACGACCATATGGCGGCCCTGTTTGATTGCTTAAAACGTATCAATACCATTTTAATTGATCTGGACCGGGATATCTGGACTTATGTTTCCATGGACTACTTTAAACAAAAGATCAAAAAAGGTGAAGTCGGTAGTTCAGCCATGCCACATAAAGTAAACCCTATTGATTTTGAAAATAGCGAAGGGAATTTGGGGATCGCCAATGCTGTTTTTGAACATCTGTCAGCCAAATTACCTATTTCAAGATTACAACGCGACTTAACCGACAGTACTGTTTTACGTAATGTTGGCGTACCGTTTGGGCATACCATCATCGGTTTTAAAGCTACACTGAAAGGATTAAATAAATTACTTTTAAACGAAAGTAAATTTGCTGATGATCTGGAAAACAATTGGGCTGTTGTAGCAGAAGCCATTCAGACTATTTTACGCAGAGAAGGCTATCCTAATCCCTACGAAGCTTTAAAAGGATTGACCAGAACCAATGAACGAATAAATCAGGATTCTATTTCTAATTTTATTGATACTTTAGAGGTATCTGATACAATAAAATCAGAATTAAAACGTATTACACCTAGTAATTATACAGGAATCTAATTATTTATTTATGCTAACCGACAAACAATCTTTAATACTTTGTGGCTTTTTAGCCGGTGGTATTTTTGTTGCCGGTTTATTGGAAGCCCTCGATAATTTTGTAGTGTTAACCATACTCACCATCATTTTTCTGGCGATTGTTGTTAATCTTATTTCAGCTAAATCTTTTGAGACTAAAGAAGAAGAGCTTGAGGAATAAATAAGGCTATTCCTGGTTTATTAATTCAATGGCATCTCTTCTTTTATTCAGCTCTGCAGGATCCATTTTCATAAAACTTTTGTGCACCCAATCTTGTTTTACTAAATCTTCAGTAGTAAAAACCAAATGTCCGTTTTTATTTTCAAGCGTTTCAAAATTTGTTACTTCATTAAGTTTTTTAACCGTTTTCTTATCATTTGATTTCACTAATTCCATATAAGTTAAAATGTCCGCTTGCGTTTTATGCGGCTTTAAATCTTCCCCTTCTTTACTAATAGCCTCTACTACTACGGATTCTAATATTTTTTCCCACAGATCTTTAAAAAGATGTTCATTATTATAAACCTCTACACCGTATATCTCGCCGTTTATAGTATAAGCATAACCAATAGCATCAGGGGTATCGATTAAACCTTTCAACGTTTCAAAATAATCTTCTCTTACTTTTTCCAATTCTTCACTTTCCAAAGCTAATTGTAAACTTGTGTCAGATTCATTATCGGTTACATCTACGGCATATCCATTCTTTCTGGAGAGTTTTTCATTTAAAAAACCCTTTTGTTCGGAAACTTTACTCCAAACTTTCCTTTGATTTCTTTCATGTTTTGCAGCAAGTTTTAAGTCCTTGGAAGATATCATTTTTGAATTGGAACTAAAAGCACTTACCGTTTCATTAGCCCTTTGCCGCCACCTACCTTCTTCTACACAAAAACTTTCTAATGGAATATCTTTTGTGTTGGGAGCTATAATAACATCATAAGCAATGGTTCTATCTTGTTTTCCTCCTTTTACAATATCCCCCGAATGAATAAAAACATAGGCATTGCTTTTATTATTTATTGAAAGCTGGTTAACAGTACCCGTTTCTTTTACTGTTACCTGTTTATTATTCATGGCTTCCGATAACGTACTGTAACTTTTGCCTGTTATTTTTTCTTTTCCGGTAAGCATGAAAAGGCTAAGGTTTTCTATAGTCTCGGGGGCATTAATGGTAATCCCCTCTAAAGTATAAGACGTTTGCGGGGTATTAACGGCAATTTTCTGTTGTGAATCCCCTTTATTGCAGGCAACGGTTAAGATGCTGAAAAAAAGGAGTAAGCTAATTTTTGTGATTGTTTTCATGGTGTTGTTTTCTTAAATGTAGTTTGACTGATGATTTATATAAATGAACAATGAGGGAACGCCTCATCTCATTGAGTGAAACCCTTTTTCCATTTAGAAAAAAGGAGCAACCCTGATTACCTTATTATCCACAAAAATGATTCCAAAAAAAACCTCTGATTAAGTTTAATCAGAGGTTTTCAATATTAACATTACTATAAATTACTTAAAGAAATTCATAATATCTTGTACTTGATTTTCATCAACGTTGGCATTTTGTAAACTGCGTAATAATACGGCCATTTTTTCCGGGTTCATATCATTGCCCAACACGCGAACAATAGCAAAGCCCATATCCTGGGCACTTCCAAACACCACTACTTCGTCAGCTTCCTCATCGGTTCCAATATACTTCACAATAATCTTTCTACCTCTATCACTTACTTCCATTAGATCATTGTACTTGTCATCACTTAGAATAGTCTTAACTTTAGCTAATTCGGCATTATAGGTTTCCATATCGGCCTCTGAGGTTTTATACCCTAAAAAGTTAAGCCTCTTTACAGAATTGTAAGCTTCCTGTTGTTCTTCGGTGAAACCGGATTTATCAATTTCTACCATAGATATTGGGATATCCTGGGTGATAAAGTTTTTAGTTTCCTGGTTATCCACGTAATAGCGTTGTAAGCTAACACCATCACCGCAGCTTATTAAAAAAGCTGCGGTAAATACGGTGTATAATATATATATGATTGTTCGTTGCATGATTGATGATGTCTTTATTTCTTCTCTAAATGTTCTCCTGCCGGAATATTCATTTTTTCTGTCAGCTTAGATATTTCATTTAAATCTATATCGCCCGTAAATGAGACTACAACAGTTTCTATTTTTCGTTCTTTACCATTGATTTGAATTTTTTCATCCATCACCTTATCTATGCCATTTACAAAGATTAAAAGCTCTTTTACATGGTCTTCATCTTTTCCTTCCTTTACATAGAATTTTACTTCACTGCCGTCATCTCTAACTTCCATTAATTCTTCTAAAGAACTAGAGCGAGATTTCACCCATTTTGCAATATCTGCCGAAATATCCTTACTATCTGTCACTATGGTTTTAAAACTGGTAATGCTTTTCACCATATCCATAAATGCTTTGGCCTCCGGATCACTGGTGTCAACCCCCACTTTGGCAATCATTTGAAACATTTTAGGTTTTATGTTTACATAGGTTACATTGGGGTCATCACTATATTTATCAAAAATGTTCTTTTGCGCCATCCCTGTTAATGGCACCAGCATTACGGCCATTATAAATACTATCAATCTTTTACTCATTTTTTCTTTATTTAATTTTAATATTGATTTCATTTCGTTCGTTTTTTAATTGTTAATTCTTAAAAATAATATTGGTTGTATTCTCTATTTCATTTAAGTATCCCAATGTAGCGGTTCCTTTGTCAACTTCACCTAAATAGCCTACGGCCTGTGTGCCTTTGTTAAAGTGACTTGAGATCATAGCTAATTGTTTTGATACTTCTTCCAGAGCTTGTTCGGGTTCACAATAGGTGCCTAAATCATTGCAATTATCGTCAATAATTGGCGTAAAATAAAACCCTAACATAAGAACCGCTACGGCTGCGACAGAAATCCATTTGTAATTAAATCTTCTCTTAGTTTTTAATGGAACGTCTTTAGTAAACTGTTCTTGTTGGTTTCCCAAAAAATAGTCAAACATGGGTTTATACATTTCCAAATGTGGCGCTACAGTTTCCTGAGAAAAATAGTGTTTTAACTGCTGCTCTTCTTTTAGAGTGGTTTCCCCGTTCTCGTACTTTTCAAGTAATTTTTCTATATTATTTAATACCATAATTATGTGTATTAGTTAATTTTTCTCTTATTGTTTTTCTGGCTCTTGATAAGGTCACCCGTACTGCCGTATTATTCATACCAAGCATTTCAGCAATCTCATCATAATCGTATTCCTCAATATCCCTTAATTGAATGATCATACGTTGTTGTTCCGGTAATTCTTCTATAATGCGCCCTACCCAACTTACACTGTCATTTAACTCTACCTGCTTCTGTAATGGCGTATTATTTTCTTCATAATTACTATGTACAATCTTCAAATTTTGAGACTGTTTAGATTTTAACTTATCAAAGCAAAAATTCTTGGTCATGGTCATAGAAAACGCTTCTACGTTTTTATACTCCTGAATTTTGGCTTTATTATTCCATAATTTCAACAGAACCTCCTGAGTGGCATCTTCAGCCTCTTCGGTCGATACAAGCAATCGTTTAGCCAAGCGAAATACTTTATCTTTAAAAGGCATTACAATATTTAAAAACTCTGTTTGAGTCATTCCCGGTTTGGTTTAGTTTATAGCTTTTTTTGCTATTTGATATTACGACGAACCACTTTCTATTTTGTTACATGGAACATAATTTTTTTAAAAATCACAGTTTATTCACGTTCAATAGATTCCCACTTTCGAGGGAATAACAGGTTTAACGCCTACTTAAATTATTCAATTTAAGAGTACTTTTTATTTTTTATTACACAATAATGTAAGTAAATTTAGGGTTTTAAAGACTAAAACGTTATTAAAAAATTAGCTATGAAATTATATAAAGCCCTAATATTCTCGCTTGCTGTATCATTTCTGTTTACGGGTTGTTTTGAGGATAATGACGACAACCTGATTTCTGCCAGTGAGATAAATGACTTTGTCTATAAAGGTATGAGTATCTTTTATTTATATAAAGATAACATGCCCGTGCTTGCCAATGACCGCTTTACCAGTGATGCCGAGTATGCCGATTATTTAAACTCATTTTCATCACCTGAAGCACTATTTGAAAGCTTGATTTATGACCGACAAAATGTGGACAGATTCAGTTGGATAGTTGATGATTATTTTGAACTGGAGCGTCAGTTTCAAGGTATTACAGGAACCAACGGTATGGAATTTACATTATTCCCGGAACCCAATACCAGTAATGGTGTTTTCGGAGTGGTTAGATTGGTGTTGCCTAATAGCGATGCCGATATTAAAGGTATTAAACGAGGGGATATTTTTTATGCTATAGATGGTATAGAACTGTTTTTTGATGCAGGAACCGGTGCTAATAATTTCGATCTGTTTGATTCTGAAACTTACACGTTAAACCTTGGATCTTATGATGATAAAGGCACCCAGGACGACGCTGATGATACTGTGGAACCTTTAAGCGTAGATATTTCTCTTACTAAATCTGAATACATTGAAAACCCCATTTATGAAACCGGTGTTTTTGATGTTAACGGACAAAATGTGGGTTACTTAATGTTTAATGGGTTCACTTCCGGCTATGATGACGAGTTAAACGATGTATTTGCCAATTTTAAAGCTAACAACGTGCAACACCTGATTTTAGATTTGAGGTATAACCCGGGCGGACGTGTTTCCATCGAAACTTATTTAGCCAGTATGATCACAGGGCAATTCACAGGACAATTATTTACTAAACTTATCCGTAATAGTAACCTTGAGAATACTGATTATGATTTTACAGATGAAATTGAAAATGGAGGCACAATCAATAGTTTAGGCCTGAACAAAGTTTATGTACTCACAACCCAAAGGTCGGCTTCAGCCAGCGAGGGCCTCATAAACGGATTAGAACCTTATATTGAGGTGGTTCAAATAGGGACAACGACTACCGGTAAAACGCAGGCCTCCATAACACTTTATGACTCTCCTGATTTCACAAGAGAAGGCGTTAATCCCAATCATACCTATGCCATGCAACCTTTAATTGCTGATGGCGTCAATAAGGATGGTACTAAAGTGCCAAGCACCGGTTTAATACCTGATTTAGAATTTAGAGAAAGTGGTTTGAATTACGGTGTTATAGGGGACGAAAACGAACCTTTTCTAGCCTTTGCTTTGGCAGAAATTGAAAATGCCACAACTAAACTAATGACTATTAAAGAAGCCTCAAAATTCAATTTAAAAGCACTTAAAGACAGTAATGATTTTATGCCTAATAAAGGAGGTCTGATAGCCGACCGATGAGTTTTCATCTTAAAAGTTTAATTTAAAATATTTTTGTAATATTTTTTTTCATATTTTTGACGTAAATTAAAACTTTCGTTAAATGAAAAAACTTACATTTATTCTTTTGCTATTATTATGTGTAAACTCAATTTCTTCACAGTCTTCTCCTTTGGACACCACATTTGAAAATTTTCCAGGCTTAGTGAAGACTTTTTATAATGGAGCCTATTATGATGGTTTTTCCATTTCACCTCCAAACTCTTCCTCTGAATGCGCAACTAGAGGCGAGATTATAGTAAAATTTGACCATAAAATTGATCATACCAAGGATTTTACCTTTAACGATACTTACCACACTCTCAATATGGAAGTGTATGGTTCTGATGATAATTTTAAAACTTCAACGCTCATAAAAACAGTAGAGATTGATTTAAGTAAATTCGATGAAAACCCTAATTATCCTCCAGGTAATGGAGCCATATACACTTATGAATCAGGTTATTTTGATTTACCAGAGCCGTATTTTAAAGAATATGGTGTTGTACCAACAATGAAAAGATATTTTTTAATTGGTTACCCTAACAATATGTTTTATGGAATGGCAACTACTTATAAGGATGATTTTATTTCAA
This sequence comes from Seonamhaeicola sp., assembly GCF_028281565.1. GTDB lineage: Bacteria > Bacteroidota > Bacteroidia > Flavobacteriales > Flavobacteriaceae > Seonamhaeicola. The sequence continues at coordinate 94,458 of NZ_JANQJQ010000043.1, read as the reverse complement.
ATCACAATGATAGATGTGAAGACGAGAATAGCAATCCTAATCCTGATCCTGATCCCGATCCTAATGCAAAACCCAATCTAACACTTTCTGGTCTAACAATTAAAGTGGACTCTAAAACTTATGACGAATATGGCAAACATGAAACTCCTGAATTTGTACATGGTAAAGAGCATACGTTTAATATTAAAATAAAAAACGAAGATAATGGCTCTGCCTCCTCATCTGAATATGCCTTATTAGTTTCAGAAGAAAATAAATATCCCAACTTTGGCACGACACCTGTTTATACTTTTAGAACAGATAATGCCGGAGCTATCAACGGAAACTCTGAAAAAGAAGATAGTTTTTCTGAATACATTTATGATTATATTTCTTTATTAAAACTGGAAAATGGTAAAACATATTATATGTTCGTTGATATTGATCCTGGTGGTAATATTGCTGAATCCGATGAAACGGATAATATTTATTATTTTGATTTTAAGTATAAAAAGCCTAATACCGGTAAAATTTCCTTAAAGATATCATCAACAAGTAATACTTATATCTCAGTTGGATTTGAGTATCTTCCTGGTAATACTAATTTAAAAATTTACAATTTAAGCAGTGGTTTACTAATGCTTGATTATAATGTTTTAAGTTCCAAAGGTATACTTGATATTTCTAATTATCCTGACGGTTTATATGCTGTATATATTAACGACTCATACATTAAAAAATTTGCTATTGGAGATGCCCCACCAGATAGTGGTGATGTTCCAATTGAAGTTCCTGATCAGCCATAAAAATTTAAAACCTTACTTTCGTAAGGTTTTTTATTTCTTTTAATTAAAATAAAAATATGTTTAAACACAAAACCTACTTTAACTGGAGCTCCGGTAAAGATTCGGCACTGGCACTTTATCACTTATTGCGGGACGAAAACTTTTCCGTAGATGAACTGATCACCACAGTAAATAGTCATTATAACCGGGTGTCCATGCACGGGCTCAGGAATGAATTGTTAGTAGCTCAAACGGATGCCATGGATATAAAATCAAGCTTTATAGAATTACCCGAAATGCCAAGTATGGAAGTCTATGAGCAGAAAATGAGTGAAACGGTTTCCAGGTTAAAGGCTGAAGGGTTTACGCATTCCGCTTTCGGAGATATATTTTTGGAAGATTTACGAACCTACCGGGAAGCACAATTGGCAAAACAAGGTTTTAAAGCAGTGTTCCCTATTTGGAAACGTGACACTAAAGCACTTTTAACGGAATTTCTTGACTTAGGGTTTAAAACCATAGTAGTTTGTGCCAACTCAAAATACTTTAATGAAGATTTTGTAGGAACGGTTATAGATAAACATTTTATTGATAATCTACCTGAAGGGGTAGATCCTTGCGGTGAAAATGGTGAGTTCCACACGTTTTGTTTTGACGGGCCTATTTTTAAAAACCCTATTGATTTTAAAACAGGAGAAAAAGTGTATCGGGAATATGATAATCCGAACAACGATAACTCCGTCTGTAAAAGTGATAAATACGGGGTTTGGTATTGTGATCTGATCCCATAAAAAATGCCACCAAATAGCCGAATGGTGGCATTTAATAATTTTGGCACAAGTGCCAAATACATTGACTTCATTCTCTCACTATAAAGTCAACTGAAAACCCAGTCTTATATTTCTTCCTTTGGTAACATAACCCGGTACGTCCTCATAGGCTTCATTTAAGATATTGTCTACCCCTGCAAAGCATTTTATTTTGTTCTTTAAAGCTGTATGGCTAGCATAAAAATTCACCAGGCTAAAACTGTCTAAAAGCGGCACAAAACTACTCTCAAACCTGTCATGAACATATTGATACGATAAGGATGCAAATGTCTTCTGAGAGAAATCATAGCCTAAAAGCAAATTCGCTTTATGCTTTGGAATTCTCCGTGCCGGACTTTCCTTGTATTCGGTAAAAGCATAATTGGCAGTAACAGATAACCTTTCAACAGGCGTAGTATTAAGTTCAACTTCGGCACCTCTTGCATTTAATTCATCTTCAGCATTTTGATACCCGCCATTGATCCACAATACCGAGTTAGTTTCCTCTCGGCTAAAGAAAAGGCCACTAATTCTAAAATGCTTGTTCAATTTAAACTCTGCACCGGCTTCAATAGTCCTGTTTTCTTCAGGCTCTAAATCCGGATTCGGTCCAAAATTTCCAAATAACTGAGATAAAGACGGTGCTATAAAAGACGTACTAAACGACCCAAAAACTTTGGTATATCCATCACCATTGGATTTAATAGTATACGATGGATTCAAATTATAAATAAGATGGGATCCGTATTCACTGTGATTGTTTAAACGAGCTCCGGCATTAATGTTTAATCCAAAATCTGACACATAAACGAAATTGGCATACGGATCTACAATAGTAAATGCCTGTTCTTCAGCAAATGTAGCTTTGTTATCTGTTGCATTTAAACCTACAATGGTATAAAACGTTTTGTCGAACACATACTTATTGAATACATCCACCACATAATTCTTAGATTTAAATAATGATGGAAAATCCGAAACAAATTCCCTTTCGTATTCGCTATAAGCCGCATTCAGGTTAATACTTCCCTTACCATATTTAAATTTAGAAGAAAGCCCCACCCTATGTTGTGTGTTGTTAAATTCATCCGGTGTATCCGTTAAATTAAAACTGGAATCATAACCATCTATTTCAGCATTTGTATCCGTGTAATTTCCGTAAACGTTTAAAGAAAATGCTTTACTAAACTGGTACCCCAGGTTGACATCTACACCATACTTTGAAAAGGCATCTTTTTCATTAGCCTCACTAATAGCCGCAGAAAGACCATTTGTAAACTGATTATTAAAGGCAGCCCGATATGTAAACTTATCTAAAGTACCGCCAATGGCAACACTATTATTGAAATCGGCTATATTGTAATTTTGATCAGATTCGGATTGATTGGTTCCTATGCTTGAAGTAAAAACACCACTGATCTTTTTATCACCGGCTTTTTTTGTGGTGATATTAACTACGGCTGATGCTGCCCCACTTCCGTATAAAGTACTGGCCGCCCCTTTAATAATTTCAATGGATTCAATTTGACTTAAGTTCAACAACCTGAAATCATATTCGCCGTTAATTTGTGAAGGGTCATTAACCTGAATGCCATCAATCAATACCAATACCTGACGGTTTCTGCCACCACGCACATAAACCCCTAAATTTTGTCCGGCATTACTTCTGCTTCCATTGATCTCTATGCCCGATTGCGCACTAATTAGTTCCGAAACCGTTCTTCCCTGGTTTCTTTCAATGTCCTGCCCGGAAATTTTGATCACGGTTTTACCGGAATTTTCACGTTTCAATGCAAAACGTGAATCTGTAATGACAACTTCATTCAGTTGTTCTACTTTTGTTGAATCGACTTGCTGTTCCTGTGCCAACCCAAACATGGATATACCTAAACATAGTATACCAAACACATGTGTTTTTTTCATTTTAATGAATAATTACTCGAGAATCGCATGGATTATCATACGCAAACTTTTATCCCGAAAGTTTAACTTAATGGTTTGAATCCGGCAGGTCTCCTGACTTGTCTAATGTTGTTTTACCTTCCCAGCCTGACGCCAGTGGTTTTGTAGTAAACAACATCCTCTTTTTAAGGTGCTGAACCAGTTCAGCATAAACTTACAGTTGCGGGAACAGTTCCGGATTTACACCGGATTCCCTTTTAATCAACATCATCATTCCCTGAAAGCTTTTCAGGTGCTCATAGAATGACTTTGTTGAACCAAAATTCGCTGCAAATGTACTATCTATTTTTAAAATCAAAAATTATTTTATTAGGTATTTCTTAAAAAAAGATGTCATCTTTGTACTTCAATTTATGATTTCCAATTCATGATTTACTACATCACAGGAGGCGAACGCTCCGGAAAAAGCAGTTATGCTCAAAACCTGGCATTATCGCTTTCTAATACACCCAAATATGTTGCCACTTCCAGAGTTTGGGGAGACGACCACAGAAAGCGCATTGACAGGCATATTGCAGACAGGGATGACCGCTGGACTTCCATTGAAGAAGAAAAAGCTATTTCTACTGTTATAAATTCTAAAGATATTGTGGTTATTGACTGTGTAACCTTATGGCTTACAAACTATTATTTTGACACAAAAAACGATGTTGAAACCTGTTTGGAACTTGCCAAAGAAGAGTTTAATAAACTTTTAAATATAGATGCTACTATCATCATAATTTCCAATGAAATAGGTATGGGTGTTCATGCCCAAACCGAGATTGGCAGAAAATTTACGGAACTACAAGGCTGGATGAATCAACATATTGCAAAACATGCCGATAAAGCCATTTTTATGGTATCCGGAATTCCCATCAATATAAAATAATCTAAATGATCAAGACAGAATTAAAGCAGGCACTTCAACATAAAATTGACCTTAAAACAAAACCTATAGGTGCCCTGGGACAGCTGGAAGACTTAGCGTTGAAAATAGGTAGTATTCAGAGCACTGAAAGCCCTCAAATTTCCAAACCTACCATTGTGGTTTTTGCCGGTGACCACGGTATAGCAACCAAAGGCGAAGTAAATCCGTTTCCGCAAGAGGTTACAGCTCAAATGGTTTACAATTTTGTTAATGGCGGTGCCGCTATTAATGTATTCAGTAACACAAACGATGTTGCCCTTAAAATTGTTGATGCCGGTGTAAACCATAAATTTGACAGTGACCTGAATATTATTAATGCTAAAATAGATTATGGTACCAAAAATTATCAGGATCAACCTGCCATGACACAAGAGCAGTGTCAGGAAGCCATTCGGAGATCGGGCGATATAGTTGCTAAGATCTACAATGAAGGCTGTAATACCATTGGTTTTGGTGAAATGGGTATAAGTAACACCTCTTCAGCGGCATTGCTTATGGCCCATTTTACCCAAACACCTATTGAACATTGTGTGGGATCGGGCACGGGATTAAACGCTGAAGGCATTAACAAAAAAGCTCAAATTCTTTCAGAAGTATTTGAAAAGTATAGTCCGCAGACCCCTTTGGAAACACTGGCTACTTTTGGCGGATTTGAAGTAGCTATGTTATGCGGCTCTATTTTAAAAGCCGCCGAATTAAAAATGATCATCGTCATTGATGGTTTTATAGTGACCGCTGCTCTTTTAACTGCTTATGCCCTAAACCCGGAGATTTTAGATAATTGTGTTTTTGCCCATAGTTCTGATGAACAAGGCCATAAAAAAATGTTGGAATACCTAAATGCAAAACCATTGTTAAATCTGAGTTTACGCTTGGGTGAAGGTACAGGTGCAGCCTTGGCCATACCTTTACTTAAAGCAGCTGTTAATTTTTTAAATGATATGGCAAGTTTTGAAAGTGCCGGGGTTAGCGGAGAAACAGAATAAAGTTAGAAGTTAGAAGTTAGAAGTTAGAAGTTAGAAGTTAGAAGTTAGAAGTTAGAAGTTAGAAGTTAGAAGTTAGAAAGTTTAAAAATTGTTTTTTAATGAAAAAAGAACTCCGGATATTCCTCACAGCCATCATGTTCTTCACAAGAATTCCTTGCCCTAAATGGGTAAACCATGATGCCGAATATTTACGCCTGAGTTCTAAATATTTTTCACTGGTTGGAATCCTAGTTGGAGGCATTGGAGCCCTTGTTTTTTATGGTTCATCTTTTATTTTTTCTACTGAAATAGCCATACTATTGAGTATGGTTTCAACTATTTATATAACGGGTGCCTTCCATGAAGATGGATTCGCCGATGTTTGTGACGGACTCGGTGGCGGGTGGACCAAAGAAAAGATTCTGCTCATTATGAAAGATTCCCGTGTTGGAACCTACGGCACCGTTGGACTAATATTAATTCTTGCTTTAAAATTTACCGGTCTTAGGGAAATACCAATGCAATATATTCCGCTGACATTAATTTCAGGCCATAGTTTAAGCAGATTTATAGCAACTACTTTAATTTATACACATCCCTATGTGAGAGATACGGAGGATAGCAAAGCAAAACCTGCCGCTAAAAACATTAGTTTAAGCATGCTTATAATTAGTGCCATTTTTGGGATACTTCCTTTGTTCTTTTTTAAAACACCCTGGATCTTTTTAACCATTATTCCTATGTATTTAGGAAAAATGTATTTAGGTGCCAAGTTCAGAAAATGGTTGGGAGGCCAAACCGGTGATTGCGCAGGTGCCGTGCAACAATTAACTGAAGTTGTATTTTATTTAAGTGCTGTTGTGGTATGGACATTTATATAATCAGACATACTACCCCTGATGTTGAAAAAGGTATTTGCTATGGGCAAACCGATTTGGGTTTGACTGAAAATTACAAAGAAGAATTTAGAGCCATTGCTCAAAAACTGCCTAATATTGATACTTATAAAATCATTAGCAGCCCTTTAAAACGGTGTGCCCTACTGGCTCAGTACCTCGGACAGCAGGTGCATTATGATAACCGCTTAAAAGAATTAAATTTTGGAGACTGGGAACTAAAAGCCTGGAATGAAATTCCCGAAGAAGTAATTAATCCGTGGATGAATGATTTTGTAAATGTTAGAGTTCCTAATGGAGAATCTTATACAGATTTAGCATCCAGAGTACAGACTTTTTTTGAAGAGTTGCGACTTTCCAAAGACAATCAAAACGTAATTGTAACCACCCATGCCGGCCCTATTCGGAGCCTTTTAGCAATGCTCTTAAATATCCCTTTAGAAAAATCATTTGGTATTAAAATTAATTATGGCGACGTATTTCAACTTAGAAAAGAAGGAACCCAATTAAAATTAATTTCCGAAAATGACGTATTCAATTGACATAAGACTTCTTAGCCTTTAATAAATAGTTCTGCTAACTTTTTCTTGGTTACTTTCCCCATGACATTGCGTGGTAAATCGTCCTGAAAAATATAGCGTCTGGGCGCTTTATAAGCCGGAAGTTTATCCTGAAGCCATACCTTTAACTGTTCCATATCAATAGTTCCCGACTCCAAAATCAGGCTCGCTCCTATAACCTCTCCCCATTCTAAATCAGGAATGCCTACAACACCACAATCTTTAATTTCCGGATGGGTCCGCAACACCTCTTCAATCTCTAATGCCGATATTTTATAGCCCCCGGATTTGATAATATCAATAGAATTTCTTCCCAATATTTTATAACTGCCATCTTTATAAAGTCCGATATCGCCTGTTTTAAACCATCCGTCCGCCGTAAAAGCATCTTTTGTTTCTTTGGGCCGTTTCCAGTATTCCTTAAATACATTAGCTCCTTTTACCTGGATTTCACCCGCTACTCCTTCAACAACCGGCTCATCGTTTTCGTTACGAAGCCTTACGTCTACTCCCTGAAGTGCCTGCCCGATATGGCCGGGTTTCCGTTCTCCCCTATATGGATTACTAATGGCCATCCCTATTTCAGTCATGCCGTAACGTTCCAACAAAGTTTGGCCGCTAATATCTCGCCATGCTTTGAGCACACTAACAGGAAGTGCCGCTGATCCCGAAACCATTAAACGAAATTTTTTTAAATGTTCCGTTATATTCTTTTGCTCGGAAGCCTTTAATGTCTTCCAATGGGCAATTAATTTAAAATAGATGGTAGGAACGGCCATAAAGACATTTACCTGCTTGTTACAAAATATGGAAAAGACCGCTCCGGCATCAAATTTGGGAAGAAATTCGCAACAGGCACCACTCCATAATGCACAGCTTGTAACATTAAGGATCCCATGAAGATGATGCATGGGAAGCACATTCAATATATGGTCATTTTTATCCCACTCCCAGGAGGTCGTTAATGAGGTAATTTGGTGTTGAATATTACGATGTGTTGTTACAACACCTTTGGGATTACCTGTTGTCCCGCTGGTATAAAGAATCATAGCGCTTCTTACTGGATCTATGTCCGGCAAATGTCCATCTTGAACATCGAAATGTTCTGATGGTATAAACCTTATTTCAAAAGCATTTGACAATGGTGCCAAAAAGGATTCAAATGCTTTGGAAAATATAATAGCAGAAGCCCGGGTATCGTTAATAACATATTCAATGGAAGGAAGCGGATGTTTTTCACAAAGCGGAACGGCAATCCCTCCGGCTCTCCAAATACCCCATTGTATACATACGTATTCAAACCCGGAAGGGACAAGAAATGCTATACGGGCACCTTCTAAGTCCTTTTGCCCATTCAATAATGTAAGCGCTACATTCTTAGATGCTTCTAAAAGCTGACTATAAGTATAGGTCTGGCCATTGCTTTTTACGGCAGCTCTATTCTTGAAAGTTGTAGCACGTTCTATTAGGTTTATCATTCTAATTCAGCAAAACCAATTCCGCAAAGTTATAGTTACTTGACACCGCTTTATTCTTGATTTCTACAGCAATGCCATGTTTAAAAAAAGGAGCATTCACCACCAGGGTATGAAACTCTCCGTTTTCTCCACAGGCATCCACCCCCATAGATTCGAATGTGTCTATTAAAGACGCATCTATAATTTTTCCTAAAAAATCAGGTCCCAATTCCTGGTTACAGGAAACGATCATAGCCTCCAGGCCGGCGTCAATCATATCCAGAACCAATTGTTTCCTGTTACCTTGCCATAAAGGTAAAACAGCTTCTAAGTTAGCTGCTTTTGATACTTTTTCCTCCCAGGCCCGATGCGACTCAATATCAATATCCCCGAAAATGGCGTGTGTTATGGGGTAGTCCAAAGCAAGTTGTTTTAAATTTTCTATGTAGTTGACTTCGTAATCGGTCCATGTACTGCTAAAAAAATGAATAGGCAAATTCAATGCGTCAGCCTGCGCTTGCAAAATGGCTTTTGGAATACCATGCGAACGAGAGCGGTCTCCAAACTCATTCATCACATTTAAAAGTACGGTTGGTTTATAACCTGATGTCATGGCTTTGTAAAAAGCATAACAACTATCTTTTCCTCCACTCCAGGAGCACATAAAATTCATTGACATACATTTAAAAATCCAAAAATAGTTTTAATTACCGTATAGAGTATAGTTTTACAAAAAAAATAAAGACCTTTGAACATCAATTTATTTTTATGCGTTTTTTAGTTGTTTTAGTGTGTTATTTTCTTTGTTTGGTATCATGTAAGCAGGAAAAAGAAAATAAAGTAATTGATTCCGGCACACAAACTGAAGGTATTGTTGAACATATAAAATATGCCAAAGGGTTTACTGTTAAGAGTTTTGAAGGGTACAAGGAGATAAAAGTGATTGCGCCGTGGCCGGGAAGCGTAAAATCGTTTAATTATTTATTGGTCAAGAAAGGAACGCCGGTTCCTGAGCATGAAGCGAACACAGTTATTATTCAGGTTCCTGTAGAAACAGTCATCCCAATGTCCACAACTAATATTCCCGTACTGGAATATTTGGAAGCGGATAAGGCCATTGTTGGCTTTCCAAATACGAAATTCATTTCCTCCGAAAAAACAAGAAAACGTATTGACGAAGGTGACATTACAGATTTAGGCAATGATCTGGAACTCAATATGGAACTTCTTTTGGAATTAAAACCGGAATTAGTCATTGGATTTTCGGTAAACGGCAATAATAAATCATTAGATCGTATTGAAAAGTTCGGAATTCCGGTAGTGTTAGACGGTGCATGGACAGAACAGCATCCTTTGGGGCGCGCCGAATGGATTAAGTTTATTGCGGCTTTTTTTGACAAAGATGAGGAAGCCAAAACTCTTTTTAAAACCATAGAAACCAATTATTTAAAAGCAAAAGAAATGGCCGCAACAGTAGCCAATAAGCCTGTAGTGCTATCAGGTTCTATGTTTAAGGAGGTGTGGAATATCCCGGGAGGTAAAAGCTTCGTAGCCAAATACCTGGAAGATGCCAATACTGATTATCTTTGGAAATTGAATGAAAACAATGGTAGTTTGCAATTAAATTTTGAAAGTGTCCTTGAAAAAGCACAAAACGCCGAATTATGGATTGGTGCCGGTAATTTTGACAGCAAGTCTCAAATGACAGAGAAACATAAAGGCTATGCCTTTTTTAAGGCTTTCAAAAACAATAACATCTATACCTATACTAAAAAAAAGGGAGCTGAAGGCGGCTTATATTATTACGAATTGGGCCCCATGCGCCCAGATCTAATTTTAAAGGATATCATTAAAATTGCCCACCCGGAATTATTAACAGATTATGAAACCTATTTTTTCAAACGTTTAGAATAATTGCCTGACTCAAAAACATACAAACTCTCTTTTTTAGTATTGATACTGATACTCTTAGGCTGTTTTTTTATAAACATTAGTTTCGGCTCGGTTTATATTCCATTTAAAGATGTGTTCAACAGCCTTATTGATGGTAAAATTGAGCAGGAATCATGGCAATATATAGTTCAAAACTATCGGCTTCCAAAGGCATTCACTGCCATGATCGTAGGCTCCGGATTAGGCATTTCAGGCTTACTTATGCAAACCTTATTCAGGAATCCTTTGGCCGGCCCTTTTGTGCTGGGTTTAAGTTCCGGTGCCAGTTTAGGTGTTGCATTGGTAATTTTAGGTTCTGGCGTGTTCGGAGGTGTATTTGCAGCGTTTTTTGTTTCTAAATGGAGTATTGTTATTGCTGCCAGTTTGGGAAGCTTTTTGGTGTTACTGGCCGTTTTAATGGTTTCCATAAAAGTCCGGGACACTATGGCCATCCTAATTATAGGCCTTATGTTTGCCAGCATGACAGCTGCCATAGTAAGTGTACTCTCTTATTTTGGTTCTGCAGAACAATTACAGCAATATATCTTTTGGGGTTTTGGCAGCCTGGGTAATTTATCATGGCATGAACTTTTTATTTTGTTTCTTATCTATAGCATGGGGATGGTCATAAGCATTGTATGCATAAAAAGTTTAAATACGCTCCTGTTGGGTGAAAACTATGCAAAAAGTTTGGGACTAAATATCAAGCGAAGTCGTTTAAGCATCATTGTTGCCACAAGCCTACTGGCAGGAACTATTACGGCTTTTGCCGGCCCTATTGCATTTATAGGTTTAGCCATTCCACATATGACGCGGCAAATTTTTAATACTTCAAATAATAAAATTTTATTACCTGCGGTATTTCTGTTTGGTGCCATTATAATGCTTATTTGCGATACCATTGCGCAACTTCCTAATAGCGATTATACCTTACCTATTAATGCGATCACCTCCTTAATTGGTGCCCCGGTTGTGATTTGGCTGTTAGTCAGAAAACGAAAAATGATGTTTTAATGAGTAGCGAAAACCAACATATCGTTCTTAAAACTGAAGCTTTATCAATAGGATACGTTTCAAAAAAGGCACAAACCATTGTGGCTTCTAACATCAATATTGAACTTAAAAAAGGAGAATTGGTTGGTTTAATAGGCGCCAACGGTATTGGTAAATCCACTTTATTAAGAACCTTAACCAGGGTTCAACCGGAACTAAATGGCAACATTGCCATAAACGAAAAGCGTTTACAAGACTATTCCAATTTAGAATTGGCCAAAGCACTAAGTATTGTTCTTACGGAATCTTTGGTTTCTAAAAATCTGACTGTTTTTGAACTGGTAGCTTTAGGCAGACAGCCTTATACCAATTGGGTTGGTAATTTATCTGAAGATGACGTACAAATGGTCAATAAAGCGCTGGAACAGACCAATATCTCAGATCTAAAGAACAAAAAATGCTTTGAGTTAAGTGATGGGCAGTTTCAAAAGGTTATGATTTCCCGTGCTTTAGCTCAAGATACGGACATCATTATTTTAGATGAACCCACTACGCATTTAGACATGTATCACAAAGCCTATGTTTTAAAGCTTCTTCAAAAGTTAGCCAAAGACACTAACAAAACCATTCTGTTTTCCTCTCATGAAATAGATCTGGCCATTCAATTATGCGATAAATTGGTAGTCATGACCGATAATCAAGTGGTTTCTGATGAACCTTGTAATTTGATATTAAAAGGCACTTTTGATAAGCTCTTCCCAAAAGACTTAATTTCATTTGATGATGAAACCGGGAGTTTTAGGGTAAACAAATAAGCTTTTATTTCTCGTCAAAATTCGCTAAATTCACTTACCTGAAATTCAACTCTTTAGCGCCAACCATTAAAATCTAACTACTTGTGGGATGTTTTATAAATTTAAAACCTTCCAGTCATGAAAACGAAATTAAGTATCATCCTTTCCGGAGCAATAATAGCCACCTTAATCTTTTTCATTGGTAACAACTCGAATAATAATGAATTAGAAAGTAGTCCTAAACTTGTTGCTAGCAATATTAAATGTACACCGCCAGCATTTTTATTGGAAGCCATAGATACTACAAAACAGGTTTCTCCTTTGTTTGAAAATTTAGGGGATCTTACTTATAAAATCAGCACAGATAATAAAAAAGCGCAACAGTTCTTTGATCAGGGTTTAAAACTTACTTATGCCTTTAATCATGCCGAGGCACATCGCTCATTTTTAGAAGCTTCTAGGTTAGACTCCAATGCTGCCATGGCCTATTGGGGACAAGCTTATGTTCTGGGCCCTAATATCAATGACCCGATGCCGGATGATGAACGCAAAGTAAAATGCCATGAAGCTATTCATAAGGCTAACAATTTTCTCAGTACCGCTACGACAAAAGAACGTCATTTAATACAGGCGTTGTCTCACAGGTACTCTAAAGATGTAACAAAAGATATTTCAGAATTGAATACGGCATATATGGAAGCCATGAAACAGGTTGCAGAAAAATATCCAAACGATGCCGATATTCAAACTTTGTACGCTGCTTCTGTAATGAACACAACACCCTGGAACTACTGGGATAAAGACGGCAATGCACAACCAAATATAAAAGAAGCCAAAGCCGCTCTTGAAAAAGCTATTGAATTGGATCCTCATCATCCCGGAGCCCATCATTATTACATTCACATGGTGGAGCTGCCAAAACCTGATCTTGGGGTCCCTTCGGCCGAGAAGCTCGGACAATTAATGCCTGCAGCCGGACATTTAGTACATATGCCATCGCATATTTACATTAGGGTTGGCAGATATAAAGATGCCGTGACTGCCAATCAAAAGGCCATTTTAGCCGATGAAGACTATATCTCACAATGCTTCGCTCAGGGTATGTACCCCTTGGGCTATTATCCGCATAACATTCATTTTCTATGGTCTGCTTCCAGTTTACTGGGCGCTAGTGATATTGCTATCGACGCCGCTAAAAAGACTGCAGAAAAGGTTCCGGTTGGCGAAATGAAAGACCTCCACTTTTTGCAAAATTTTGCAGCGACACCTTTATTAGCTTATACCCGTTTTGGCAAATGGAATGATATTCTAACCTACCCAAAACCAAACGATGATATAAAACATTTAAAATTAATATGGCATTATGCCAGAGGTATTGCTTTTATTAAAAAGAACAATTTAAAAGAAGCTGAAGAAGAACTGGAATTTATTAAAGCATTTATCACAGATGCTGATATGGAAACCAATATGGCCACCGGATTTGATCCCGGTACAACCATAGCCGAATTGGCTTTTGAAATAGTTTCCGGAGAAATAGCCGCTGCGAATGGTAACCTGGATTTAGCGATCGAACATCTTGAAAAAGCTATAGAAATTGAGGACGGATTAACTTATAACGAGCCTTCGGCCTGGCATATTCCACCAAGGCAAAACCTGGGAGCTGTTTTAATCAAAGCCAAAAAGTATGAGGTTGCGGAAAACATCTATAAAGAAGATTTAGAAGTTCTTAGACGAAACGGCTGGTCCTTAATAGGGCTTTACCATTGCTTAAAGGCTCAAAATAAAATGGATGAAGCTGCTAAAATTAAACAAGAATTTGACAAAGCATGGAAGGATGCGGACATCAATATAAACACCTCAGTTTTGTAATTTGTCCGCCATTTATTGGTTAAAACCTTTCCTTTAACACCTACTGCCTTCAGGAGGAAAACGTTTATATTCCTTCTATAAAAAACAGAAAATTTAGTTTCACATGAGTAACCGCTATGTTAATCCATGATACTTTTTCATTTAGTTTTTGTGAATTTGTAAATGAAAAAATTCATGTACTTTTGATAAAAATCAAAACGTTTAATGAACGATAACCTAATTCTTATTCTTGCCATCATTATTTCCGCTGGTATTGGTGCCTATCTGGGTATGCTTTTCACTAAACTTAAGAGTAAAAGTGAACAAAGTACGCTTGAAGAACGCCAAAACCAATTAAATAGCACTATCAATGAATTAAAGGCTTCTATTGATAATCTGGAAAGAGAGCGTGATCAATTTCGCGATGAACGTGAAGGCCTGAATATTGAATTGGCTCAAAAAAACATTGCGTTTGAAAACCTTCAACAGGAAAACCTGAAACGTGATAAAGAATTAGAAGAACGTCAGGAACAATTACGTAAAGATTTTGAATTGTTGGCTACCAAAATTTTGGACGAAAAATCTAAAAAATTCACCGATCAGAATAAAGAGAATATCAAGAATATTTTAAATCCGCTTCAGGAAAAGATCCAGGGGTTTGAAAAAAAAGTAGAAGCCTCCCAAAAAGAAAGTATCAGCATGCACTCGGCTTTAAAGGAACAGCTTTTAGGCTTAAAAGACCTGAATCAGCAAATGACCAAAGAAGCTACCAATTTAACTCGTGCATTAAAAGGCGATAGTAAAATGCAGGGGAATTGGGGCGAACTGGTATTAGAGCGTGTACTGGAAAAATCGGGATTAGAAAAGGATCGTGAGTATTTTATGCAACAAAGCTTTACAAGAGAAGACGGATCTCGTGTCATGCCCGATGTGGTCCTGCACCTTCCGGATAGTAAAAAAATGATCATAGATAGTAAAGTGTCCTTAACGGATTACGAGCGTTTGGTAAATGCTGATGAATCGCAAAAAGATACGTTTTTAAAAGCTCATATCAATTCGGTTAAAAAACATGTGGATCAGCTTTCGGATAAAAACTACCAGGATCTGTACGATATAGAATCACCGGACTTTGTGCTTATGTTCATTCCTATTGAACCCGCTTTTGCCGTGGTTATTAACGAAGACAACAGTATTTATAACAAAGCTTTTGAAAAGAACATTGTCATTGTAACACCTTCTACGCTATTGGCTACATTACGTACCATTGACACCATGTGGAACAATGAAAAGCAGCAACGCAATGCTATGGAAATCGCACGCCAAGCCGGAGCCCTATACGATAAATTTGAGGGATTGGTAAAAGATCTTACCGGTGTCGGTAAGAGAATTGACGACGCGAAAAAGGATTATTCGGCTGCCATGAACAAACTCGTTGATGGGCGCGGCAACCTTATTACCAGTGTAGAAAAGCTTAAAAAAATGGGAGCTAAGGCTAAAAAATCACTTCCGGAAGCTATTTTAAAACGTGCCGAAGAAGATCAATAATACTACCCGAAGTAATGATGAATTTGCATATTCCCTAAAAAAGGAATATATTTGATTATTCCCTAAAAAAGGAATATTTTAAATTATTCCTTAAAAAGAGCATATATGACTAGTGTTATTACAGGAGATATCATTAAGTCCCGCGACCAAAATCCGGAGGTTTGGACAGGTATACTCAAATCGGCCCTATCTGAGCTTAACCCAAACAATTCCTACTGGGAAATTTATCGTGGTGACAGCTTCCAAATTGAGATAGTCGATGTTTCCAAGTCCTTTTTAGCAGCTGTATATATCAAAGCCTGTATTAAAATGGAAAAGGGTTTGGATGTAAGACTCGCTATTGGTATAGGTAACAAAACTTATCAAGGTAAAGAGGTGTCTTTATCACATGGTGAAGCTTTTATTTTTTCGGGTGAAACTTTAGATCTTTTAAAAAAGAACAAGCAAAACCTACAGATTAAAACCAGCAATAATACAATCAATGAAGAGCTCAATCTTTATTTTAAACTGGCCCTGACCAATATGGATCATTGGACCGTGAACTCAGCCGAAATTGTCAAACTTAGTATAGAAAATCCTTATGCGCTTCAGGAAACCTTGGCTAAACAGCTAGGCACTAAACAAGATGCCATTAGCAAGCGTCAAAAACGTGCCGGACTGGAAAACATTTTAGCGTTAAACCAAATGTACCAACAAAAAATCAGTGAACTATGACCTTATTTTTAAAGCTATTCTTAGCACACATTATAGGTGACTTTTTTCTGCAACCTGCCAAATGGGTAAAAGAAAAGGAAAAGAAGAAACTAAGATCACCAAAGCTGTATTTCCACGTATTAATCCATATAGCGGTTACCGCCTTATTGATTTGGGATATAACCTTATGGTTTATTCCTTTGATAATTGGAGTGTCGCATTTCATAATCGATGCCATTAAACTTTCAATTCAAAAGAAAAAAACAAAACGATTATTGTTTTTTATCGATCAACTTTGCCATATAGTAGTCATTTCAATATGTTATTTTATGGTTTCAAAAGAAGCATCGACCATTGAAATAGTGGTGACCGAAGACACCGTCTTGCTCATTACCTGTTTATTATTTTTAACAATTCCGGTGTCTATTATTATGAAAACCATTTTTTTAAAGTGGAATATTTCAGAACTCACTAAAAGTAACGAATCCCTTGAGGATGCCGGCAAATATATTGGTATTTTAGAGCGCATTTTAGTGTTCATTTTCATTGTATTGGGGCATTGGGAAGCTGTGGGCTTTTTAATTACAGCTAAATCGGTTTTTCGTTTTGGTGATCTGCGGGAATCTAAAGACAGGCAACTTACCGAATACATCTTAATAGGTACACTAATAAGTTTTGGCATTGCCATTATAACCGGAGTGCTATACAATTTAATTGTTTAAAACTATGTTTAAAAGCGCAAAAGAATCCCAGGTAACTATTACAGAATTAATGTTGCCCGCACATTCCAATTTTAGTGGAAAAATTCACGGTGGCTATATTTTAAATTTAATGGACCAAATTGCTTTTGCCTGTGCTTCAAAACATTCCAGGCATTATTGTGTTACGGCTTCTGTAAACCGCGTTGATTTTTTAAATCCCATTGATGTTGGTGAACTGGTAACTTTAAAAGCTTCGGTTAATTACACGGGTAGGACCTCTATGGTTATAGGTGTTAGAGTTGAAGCCGAGAATGTTCAGACCGGTGCAAAGAAACACTGTAACTCTTCTTATTTTACCATGGTTGCCAAAGACAAAAACGGCCATAATGTTCCGGTTCCCGGGCTTATTTTAGACAGTGAACAAAGTGCCAGACGCTTTTCCAGAAGTATTGCCAGGCAGGAACAGTCTAAAAAAAGAACAACCTTATTTAAATCTTCAGAATTTAAGATCGAAGACCATATAGATACCTTAAAGCAGCATAATGTAAGAATTGAACTTTAAAATTGAACCCTTACAACGGCATTTGGTGTAAACCCCAATGACTGTTGCACGGTTTCATTAAGCATGCCGCTGGTGACGCTATAAAAATTGTTAAGCGCGTTCTTTCTATTCAATACATTCCAAAGAGATATTCCCACTTCCGTTTTAGCTTTTCTTAACCTAAAATTGTATAGCGCAGACATATCTAACCTTAAATAGTCTTGTAGCGTTGCTTCATTAGTAGCTCCAAAATTAATGTTGCCATTTATGATTTCATTGTTACTTATTGGGCTGGTTACC
This sequence comes from Seonamhaeicola sp., assembly GCF_028281565.1. Lineage (GTDB taxonomy): Bacteria > Bacteroidota > Bacteroidia > Flavobacteriales > Flavobacteriaceae > Seonamhaeicola. The sequence goes on along the minus strand of NZ_JANQJQ010000043.1, from coordinate 76,788 downwards.
GGTTTGCCTGAATGCCAATTTAATCCTCCGGAGAGTTTGACTTTTTTATTGGCATAGGTGGTTCCAAAAGTTAAAGCATGAGATATACTATAATTACTTGGAAACGCACGAGGCTCTAAATCTTTAAAATGATAATCGCTATTTAAACAGAAATAACTTAACCATAAATTAAAATGGCTTATCTGCTTTCTAAATAACATATCCAAACCGTAGGCGTCATAACTTCCCTTACTTTTAACGAACTCGTACTGATTTTGAAAACCCTGACTTTGTGCGGTAATACCATTAACTTTTTTTACATACCCCTTAACACTTAACAGCCAATTATTATGATTATAATTCAGGCCTGCAGAAAACTGTTTACTGGTTATTACAGGAATATCCTGATCATTGGATAGTTGCCACCTACGCTTTTCAATTCCTAAAAAATCACTTTGAAAATTTATAATTTGAGAGGTATTCTGATGCTTAAACTCACCTAACAACTCAAAAGTAAAATGGTTTGCAAAACGCTTCATAAAGCTGAATCTGGGCTCCAAAAGTGTTTTTTTAAACTTACTAATGTAATTATATCTTAATCCGAAGTTGACATTAGTTGTTCCAGATTTAGATTTATAATAAAATTGAGAAAAAATACCATGTGTTCTCAATACTTCTGAAACCAATAACCTGTAAACAGGATTGTCTACATCATCTAAATTAGACACTTCTGTTTCAACAAAATGATACCCGAATAAAAGGTTTAGGTCATTGTTTGGAAAATAGTTCAGTTTTAACTTGGTACTGGTTTCCGAAACCACATTTTCCTGCAAAAAACGCTGAAACTCCAATACATTTGAATTCAAAGACTTAAGCTTATAATCTGTCTCATAAATCTCAAAAGTGGTGTTTAGTTTATTATTCCAGTACCTCTTATACTGCAAACCACCGGCAATACTATTTTGAGTTAATGTACTTGTTTTAGATTCAGCCTGATTACGAACTATGGCATTTTCATTAAACTGAAGCTTATTATGGGCATTAATAAAATTTAAACGCAATTCTTCGTTATCATTAATTTTAAATATCCATCGCAATGAAATATCATAAAAATCAAACGCTTCATCCGTGTTTGAAATGGCCGTTGCATTACCCGCCACTTCTGTGTTCTGTGAAATTCTATCAAAAAATGAATTATACGTTGGAGTTTCAAAAAAATCACTAATAGACTTTCTGGTCGCTATTTGAAAAGAAGACCTGTTACCAACAGGCACATCAGCAAAGGCGTTAATATTGGTTAAATTAACATCTACAACACCTTTAAAAACATCATTAACCCTATTTTCGGTTTCCATTATAATGGTACCAGAAACACCATCGGTATAACTTACGTCGCTACCATTTTTTCTTAAAAATCCCTTTTGGGTAATATGAGGATTGTACATGGATATAAGGCCAAAAAAATGACCGGATTGATACATTTTAATACCATCCCAGAGTATTAGGTTCTGATCGTGTGTCCCGCCTCTAATATTGATATTTGAAACCGTTTCGTTAGCACTAATGATACCCGGGAACGCCTGTACGGAATGTAAAATATCATGATCTATCAAACCCGGCAAAATATCGAACTTAGAAAAATCCACTTCATAAGAGCCGTCACTTATTTTGTTGATTCCTGTAGCTATGTAATTGGATATAACGACCTCTGACAACGGTTGAAAGTCCTGTGTTAAGTATATATCTGCGCAGGTACTTAAAACAAATTGATCGTATGGTTTCTCAATTGTTTTATACCCCAAATGGGTAATTTTAACGAGCGTTTCAAGGTTTGATATCTGGATTTGAAAGTAGCCGTCTTCATCTGTGGTGGTTCGGTTATCGCCTGATTGCACTATAGCTAATGATATAGGTTGTAACTTGTTCTTATCCTTTAAATAACCACAAATTTCTATTACTTCTTCCTTTTTGGACTTAGGCCTAATTAATACTATATCATTATTAAGTTTGGTGTACAGTAAAGTGGTTTTACTTTCAAGATATATTAAAACTTTCGACAGTGTTAGATTTTCTTCCGGTGGCGTTAAAAAAATATGCTCTACGATATCTTCCGCATAATTAAACTTGATCTTAAACTTATTCTGAAGGTCAGCAAGAACAGATGCTAGCGGCTTTGGTTTACTGGCATCTTGAGCATTAATACTAAATGAAACAAGAAGTAAAAAACTAAAGGAAATGATTATTTTACTAGTTTTCCTTATCATGAATTATTACCATGTTTGAAGTATTTAACTCATACGATAAGTTCATTGGTTGGGTAATCGCTATTAAAGCATTTTCAAGATCATCATGCGGAAAGCCTCCCGTAAATAACCTGTTAATATTAATATTTTTATAGACAATCTGTAAATTATACTGTCTCTCAATTTCAGCAAGCACCTCCTTAAAAGGTATGGCATTAAACGCGCTCATATTTTCTGTCCATACGGGCACTTTACTATCTATCTTTCCTTGGATCAATTTTCCGTTCAAAACCAAAAAAGTATCCCCTTGAAATAGTGTTTTATTAAACTCATTAAAATTAACTTTGACCGTACCCTCAAAACATGTAACCTCAAAGTAATTATCCCGTTGTTTAACATTAAATTCCGTCCCCAGAACAGCCACTAAACCATGGCTTGTTTTAACCTTAAATGAACTACCTTCTTCAACCTTAAAAAAGGCTTCTCCCTCCAGCAACAAGGTCCTGTCATCCTTCCATTTCCCGACATGGTATGTAACCGATGATAACGCATTTAATTCTACTTTGGAATTATCCGGCAATGCAATAACCATTTTCTCTCCGGCCAGGGTTTCAATACAGGTTTGAGCATTGAAAAAGAACGCATAATATAACCCCAAACCAATTATTACAACACTGGCTACTTTTAACAAAGTATTAAACCGGATTAACTTTTTTGTCGGTTTTTGTTGTTTATAAGACTTCTTAAACGAATCAAAAGTAGAGGTATCATAAAAGTTAGAGGCTTTAAAATGGTGAGCACTACTAACAATATATTCATTGAATTCATGATCACCTGACTTACTGAGCTGCTTTTTTTCAGCATCGGTAAGTTCTTCATTAAGCCATTTTTTTACTAAATCTTCTTTATCCATAATCACGTAAGCTATATATATAACAACTCCAGCTTAAATTCTCCTGATTATTTTATTTTAAATCCTTCCAGTTTTTCTTTTAAAGTATTGAAAGCCGTATAAATCCTGTACTCTACTACTTTTTGAGTCACCCCCATAATCTGTGCTATTTCACGGTGTTTTTTTCCTTCAACCTTACTCAATAAAAAAGCAACGCGTTGTTCTTCCTTTAAATTTTCCAGAATACTTTGGTATTGTTTTAAAAATTGATCTTTTTCCAGGAGAAACTCCGGGGACTCATTAGTATAATCTTTTTTATGAGCCTGATTATATTTTAAAACTACCTTTTCATGCTTTACAACATTTAACGCCATATTATTAGCAACCCTGTATAAAAAAGACTTTGCCTTTGACAAACTTACATCCTTACAATTATCCCATAACTTAATAAATGCTTCCTGAGCTAAATCATTGGGATTAGATTTATCTCCGTATTTATAAAACAAAAAACTTTGTAAATCTTGCACATACTTATTGTATATATGCTCAAACACCCTTTCTTTACAAATATCTTCGTTAAGCTCTTCTGACAATTTTTTTGTCTAAAGTTATGTAAAAAAATATTTATTTTTTTCAGGAGTTTTTAAAAACCGGTTGTTATAATATTAGATGGCTTAAGTTAGCCTTACTGATTATATGAGAATTAATACTTTAAATTTCCTTTTAACCATGCTTTGTCTGCTCTTATTTATAAGTTGTAGAAAAGAAGATATGGAGTTTATTGAAGCTCCCGAAGAGGAAAAACTGGTTAAAAACTCAGTTATTACCAATTTAATTCAAAAGATTGCAATCAATGACGGGTCTGAGGATAACATTCTAGATTATTCAAACTGTTTTAATATTAAATTACCTGTAGAAGTTACAGTAAATGGCTTAAAAATAGATGTTAACTCTAAAGAGGATTACAAAATTGTTGAATATATTTTTGACGACTCCGATGATGATACCGACATACTTGATATTGCATACCCTGTTACAATCATTCTTGGAGATTTCACTGAAGTAACTGTTACTAATGCTGAAGAATTGGCTAACTATTCTAAAAACTGCAATGGAGAAAACGAATTGGATGACGATATTGAGTGTTTGGATTTTCAATACCCGATAAGCGCTTCCTTATTTAATACCGATAGCGAAACCCTTGATATTATTACTATTCATTCAGATGAAGATTTATATGGCTTTATTGATAATTTAAGTGCCTCAGACTTTGTAACCATAAATTTCCCTATCTCTATCACGCTTTTCAATAATACCGTGCTAAACATTAGCAACCTTAATGAATTAAAAAGTGCCATTGATACCTATGGAAATGCCTGTGATGAAGATGATGATTATAACTATAATGATGATGATTGTGATGACTGTGACACCGAAACACTGGCGTCTATTCTAACCGGTTGTGGAAGTTGGACCATTGATAAGTTAGAGCGATATGGTAACGACCTGGATGATTATTACGAAGGCTACACATTTAATTTTCGCAAAAATGGTAGTGTTGGTGCTTACTGGGATGGGCAGAGAGCCTATGGCACCTGGGTTGCCACTGGAGAAGGGAATAATATAACAGTGGCTATTAATATACCAGGTTTAGATTACTGTAACGAAGACTGGATATTACATGAAATATCTGAGTATTCTGAAACTAAAATAGACCTAAGGGTAGGATACAATAACAGACTAAGATATAATAACATTTGTGATTAAAATTAAAAACATTAAGCTAGTATAACTTACTCTTCTATGAAAAAGAAAGTTTTTTTATAATCAAGTTCTATTGAGCACTTGATTTCTAGCTAAAACTGCTTCAGTAGTCCCTACTGAAGCAGTATTTTAAGAATGCTGAAATGAGAAAAAGATTAATAATCTTATTACTATTGATAATTATTGCAGGTGTAATTACATATAATTACATATACCAGGCGCATAGAAATATAGAAAGAGAAAAAGCCGAATTTACAGTGACCTCGGTAGCCCTTTCAAATGAATTTTTAATAGCACCGGCTGATTCTGAAAAACAATATTTAAATAAAGTCATTGAAGTTTCCGGGTCAATATCAGTAGTTAATGACCAAAACATAGTTTTAGATGAAAAGATATTTTGCCAGTTACAAAAACCGGTTAATGCCTCTATCTCAAAAGGTAATTCTATAAAAATAAAAGGACGGTGTATTGGTTATGATGACCTTTTGGAAGAAATTAAATTAGATCAGTGTATTATTATTAATCCATAATTATGAAAAGTACCTTACTATCACTAGCTTTTTTCATTTCCATGCTTGCTTATTGCCAAAACAATATTTTCGACATTTGTCGTAGTGGAAATGTCCATGACATTGAAAAAGTTTTTAATGAAGACCCTTCAATGATTAATGCAAAGAATGATGCCGGTTATACCCCGCTAATTTTGGCCTGCTACCATGGTAACGAATCTATCGTAAAATTTTTACTGGACAAAAATTGTGATGTTAATTCCAATAGTGATAATGGTACACCTTTAATGGCTGCCGTTGTAAAACAAAATTTAAACATTACTAACATGCTTTTAGAAAAAAAAGCTGATCCTAATATTGCCGATACTAATGGTACAACGGCGTTACATTATGCCACATTATTTAAACAAAATGAAATAGCTGAACTTTTAGTTAGGGCAGGTGCCAATTATGATTTAAAAGACGGAAATGGTAAGTCGGCTTACGACTATGCACTAATCAACAACAACAAAGAATTACTTTCACTATTTAAAAATTAAGGTCATGAAAAAAATTACACTAACTATCGCAACACTACTTGCTTTGAATGTATGTTTAAACGCTCAAACTTATTCTACCGGTACCGTAACACTATCCACCACATCTGGTTTGGAATACTCCGCTCAAATTGATATTACAAGTACAGTGGTTACATTAACATTAATAGGGCCTGATGACCGTTGGCTTGGCCTTGGACTTGGAGTACAGTCTATGACAAACAATGGAGATGTAGTAGTTTTTGATGGTACTAATCTTACCGACAGAACCTTTCAAGGAATAGGTAGTATGCCGGTTTTAGACACTAATCAGGACTGGTCTATATCTTCAAACAACACTTCATTGGGTGTACGTACTTTAGTTGCTACCAGAGCTTTAAACACAGGTGAAGGCAATGATTATGTATTTAGTACATCAGATACCTCAATTAATCTGGTTTGGGCAAGAGGCAATGGTTCAACGTTTAACCTAGGTAATCACGGAGGGAGTAATAGAGGAATTACATCAAGCGGAATTACCCTGGGAATTGATGACCTGGTAGTAGACAGCTTCAAAATATTCCCTAACCCGGTATCTTCTTTATTGAATATTAAATTATTTGATAATTATCATAATAGTCATGCCGACATCTATTCTAGCTTAGGTAAAAAAGTTTATAGTAACAAGCTTTCCTATCTACAGTCCTTTATCGATGTTTCAACCTTAAATACAGGAATTTATATATTAAAAATAACCTCTAATGAAAATACGCAAACTAGACGCTTTGTAAAATATTAAACCTTTTTCTAAAACTATTTGACACGTTTAAATATGAAACATTTGTTTTCCCTACTAGTATTCGTTCCCATCTTTACTTTTTCGCAAAATGATTTATTAGCAGAAATAGATTCAGATTCAACCGGTACTCAATACGAATCTGCCACATTTAAAGGTTTAAAAATTGTAAACTTCGAATCTACCAAACTCGTAGCAGATAATCAGTTTACCCTTGTGGTTTCACACCGCTTTGGTAGTCTCAAAAATGGCATCGACACCTTTTTTGGTTTGGATGATGCCGTTACGCGTATCAATTTTATTTTCGGAATTTCCGATGGGTTAAACATTGGAATTTCAAGAAGTTCATTTCTTAAAATTTATGAAAGTTCTATAAAATACCGGTTATTCAGACAAGAAAAAAACGGGTTCCCTTTTACTATCGTAGGGTATAATTCCATTTTAATTAATACTGCTTTGGACAAGGCTAATTATCCCCTTTTGGAGTTTAAACATAGAGTTGGTTATACCACTCAAATTCTAATTGCCAGAAAAATGAGCACTAATTTGTCTGTTGAATTGGCTCCAACGGTATTTCATGACAACTTTGTGGTTCTGGATGAACAGGATAATACCCAATACGCCCTGGGCGTTGGCGGTCGCTATAAACTAAGTAAAAGATGGTCAGTAAACGCCGATTACGGGCTTCATTTTAACAGGGCAGACAATTCTCCTTTTAAAAATCCGTTCTCTATTGGTATAGATTTGGAAACCGGCGGGCATGTGTTTCAAATGCACTTTACCAATGCCGAAGGTATGAATACCAATTCATTTTTAGGCCAGGCCTCTGGAGATTGGAGTGATGGTAACGTCTATTTTGGGTTTAATTTAAGTAGAAGATTTTAATAATTATACACTAAAACAATTTGCTATGAAAACGAATCATTTAATTTATTTACTAGGCATCTCAATGCTATTTTTTACCTGCTCAAGCAGCAGCAGTGACGACGTGAATCCGGATCCGGATCCAGGTCCAACTACAGAAGTAACTTATGATGATGACGTTAAAGCCATTATCAATAGTAATTGTACTTCATGTCACGGGGCTACGCCAACAAATGGAGCGCCTACTTCGTATACTACTTATAATCAGGTAAAGAATGACGCTGATAAAATTATTAGCCGTATTAATAATGCCGGCAGCCCAATGCCTCCAACCGGCCTTATGGCCCAATCTTTGAGAGATAAAATTCAACAATGGAAAGATGATGGTCTATTAGAAAATTAACAATGAAAAATCTCCTATACATTTTAGCATTTTTAAGTATAAATGCTTTTGGGCAAACCAAATACCTAACAAAAACGGGAACTGTAAGTTTTGAGGCTTCGGTTCCTTCGTTTGAAGAAGTAAAAGCTACAAACAAATCTGTAACAGCAATTATTAATACTGATAATGGCGAATTTGCAGCTTTAGTTTTGGTTAAAGGATTCCGATTCAAAAATGCCTTAATGGAAGAGCATTTTAATGAGAATTATGCAGAGTCTGACACCTATCCCAAAGCTACTTTTAAAGGAACCATTAAAGACTTTGACGTTACAACTTTAAATAAAGAATCAAAGTTAAGTGTGAATGGAACACTTACGTTCCATGGCGAATCAAAAGAACTTAATGATGTTTCGGTAGTGCTTTCAAAGGAACAAGATAACATTTCTATGTCCGGAGCCTTTAAAGCACTCGCTTCGGATTTTAATATTAAAATTCCCAAAATTATAAGGAATAAAATAGCTGAAGATATTGAAGTTCACTTTAATTTTAACTTGTTGAAGAAATAAAAAAAGCCGCTGGTTACTGAGGTTACTCGAAGTACAGCGGCTTTTTTTTATTACTTACTTAAGTACATTTTACGCCTGGAATAGAGGTCGTAGAATTCATCATCTTTTAAGCTATCTATAAATAAGATACTTTCCCCGGTACTCTTCATCTCAGGACCTAAAGTTTTGTCCACATTCGGGAATTTATTGAATGAGAACACAGGTTGTTTAATAGCATACCCCTCCAATTCAGGTTTAAAATTGAAATCTTTTATCTTGTTTTTTCCTAACATCAGCTTAGTAGCATAATTTACATAAGGCTCCCCGTAAGCTTTGGCTATAAAAGGAACCGTACGTGATGCTCTCGGGTTAGCTTCAATGATATAAACCATATCGTCTTTAATGGCAAACTGAATGTTTATTAATCCAACCGTATTAAGCGCTAAAGCTATCTTTTTCGTATGGTCTTTTATTTGCTGCATTACAAACTCTCCCAGGTTAAACGGAGGGAGCGTGGAATTACTGTCTCCCGAGTGAATACCGCAAGGTTCAATATGCTCCATGATACCGATGATATAAATCTCTTCACCATCGCAAATAGCATCAGCTTCAGCTTCAATCGCACCTTCTAAATAATGGTCTAATAATAATTTATTATTTGGAATTTTATTTAGTAAGCCCACCACGTGCTCTTCTAATTCCTTCTCATTGATCACAATTTTCATGCCCTGTCCACCTAATACATAAGATGGTCTTACAAGAATTGGAAAATCTAATTCTTTAGCTACTGCCAGTGCTTCATCGGCCGTTTCGGCAGTATCAAATTTTGGATAAGGAATACCATTGTCTTTTAATAGTGTAGAGAAACTTCCTCTGTCCTCTGCTAAATCTAATGACTGGAAGCTGGTACCAATAATCTTAATACCATATCTATCAAGTTTTTCAGCCAGTTTTAAAGCGGTTTGCCCACCTAACTGCACAATAACCCCTTCAGGTTTTTCATGTTTGATGATATCGTAAATGTGCTCCCAGAAAACCGGTTCAAAATATAGCTTATCGGCCGTATCAAAATCTGTTGAAACAGTTTCAGGATTACAGTTAATCATGATGGTTTCATAACCACATTCTTTTGCCGCATATACCCCATGAACACAGCAGTAATCAAACTCAATACCCTGTCCGATCCGGTTTGGTCCGGAACCTAATACAATGACCTTCTTCTTATCAGTAACAACACTTTCATTATCCGCATAACGATTGCCGTCTGCCGTTTGCATATCACTCTCAAAGGTTGAGTAATAATATGGTGTTTGTGCCTTAAACTCGGCAGCACAGGTGTCTACTAATTTATACACCCTGTTAACACCCATTTCCTCACGCTTATTGTATACCTGGCTCTCTAAACAACCTAACATGTGGGCTATTTGTCTGTCGCCATATCCCTTTTGCTTTGCCTCAAGCATTAATGGTTTTTCAATAGTGTCTATATTGAAAGTAGAAATCTCTTTTTCTAAGAAATACAGTTCTTCATATTGCTTTAAGAACCACATATCAATCTTGGTGATTTCAAAAATTCTACTCAGAGGGATCCCCATTTTAATGGCATCATAGATGGTAAATACCCGATCCCATGATGCATATGTAAGTTTTTCTATAACCTTATCATAGTTGGTGTTTTCTTTACCATCAGCCCCTAATCCGTTACGTTTAATTTCAAGAGACTGTGTTGCTTTATGTAAGGCTTCCTGGAACGAACGTCCAATTCCCATCACCTCTCCCACGGCTTTCATTTGAAGCCCTAATGTTCTGTCAGACCCTTCAAACTTATCAAAATTCCAACGTGGTATCTTTACAATGACATAATCTAACGTTGGTTCGAATAATGCTGATGTTGACTTAGTAATTTGGTTACTCAATTCATCCAAATGATATCCCAAAGCCAGTTTCGTAGCTATTTTAGCAATCGGATAACCTGTTGCTTTACTCGCCAATGCCGAAGATCGCGATACACGAGGATTAATTTCAATGGCTATAATCTCTTCTTCTTCGTCCGGACTTACTGCAAATTGTACGTTACATCCCCCGGCAAAATCACCTATACTTCGCATCATATGAATGGCCATATCACGCATTCTTTGATAGGTTCTGTCACTTAAGGTCATAGCCGGAGCCACCGTAATAGAATCTCCGGTATGGATCCCCATAGGGTCCATATTTTCAATAGAACAGATAATAACAACATTATCATTGGAATCTCTGAGCAACTCTAACTCATACTCTTTCCATCCAAGTAGTGCTTTATCTATCATAACCTCATGGATAGGAGAAATTTCCAAACCACGACGTAACAACTTGTCAAAATCTTCTTCTTCATAAACAATCGCCGCACCGGCACCTCCTAAGGTAAATGAGGAACGAATACATAATGGAAATCCAAACTCCTGGGCAATCTCTTTTCCTTTAAGGAATGAAGACGCCGTAGCCTGAGGCGCCATTCCAACGCCTATTTTTTCCATTAACTCTCTAAACTGCTCTCTATCTTCAGTAATATTGATAGCATCAATGTTTACACCTATGAGTTCCACCCCAAAATCTTCCCATATACCTTTTTCATCAGCTTCAATACAAAGGTTTAATGCGGTTTGCCCTCCCATGGTTGGTAAAACGGCATCAATTTGAGGATGCTCCTTTAAAATCTTAACGATCGACTTGGTATTTAACGGTAACAAATAAACGTGATCTGCCATGGACGGATCAGTCATAATTGTTGCCGGATTCGAATTAATTAAAATAGTTTCAATTCCATCTTCTCTTAATGATCGTAATGATTGTGACCCAGAATAATCGAACTCACATGCTTGCCCGATAATGATAGGGCCCGAACCAATAATTAGTATAGATTTTAAATTTGGATTTTTTGGCATTTTTTAAGTATTCTAGTGTAAATAAATTAGTTGCAAAAATAGTAATTAGAAAACATAAAAAAAGGCGTTACAGTCAAGCAACACCTTTAAATTATAAACAATTGTTAATCATTATTTTTTATGTCTTGTTTCAGATGATACAGACAATTTTTTTCTTCCTTTGGCTCTTCTTCGGGCAAGTACTTTTCTTCCATTAGCAGAAGCCATTCTTTCTCTGAAACCATGCTTGTTTCTTCTCTTTCTTTTTGATGGTTGAAACGTTCTTTTACTCATTGTCTTATATCTTTAAATATCTGAAATGTAATTTTTAAACTCGAATTTTGACCCTTGCTCAAAACTGAGCGCAAATATACAACAGTTTTTTATATCACAAACCTATTTTAATAATATTTTTTATAGAAAAATTTAGTTTCTTTGCATTTCAAAACAAAATTGCTATAAATACAGGCCAAGTAGCCTGTAAATAATATTCAAAACCAGATATGTACAATAAAATTATAAAACTTATTATAGCTGTCGGAATTATTGCTTATGCCGTATATCAATTTACAGAAGGCGAAATTGGAAATGGTATTGCCCTGATATTACTGGCCGGTGTATTTGTATTTCTTTATTTTAAAAATGAATTTATATTGCTTGCCTTTTTAAGATTGCGCAAGCAAGATTTTGTTGGTGCTAAAAAGTGGTTAGATAGGATAAAACATCCTGAGGGTGCTTTAGTAAAAAAACAACAAGGCTACTATAACTATTTACACGGGTTAATGGTCATGCAGGGTAATATGAATGAGGCCGAAAAGTACTTTAAAAAGGCGGTTAGTTTAGGATTATCCATGAAACATGATTTGGCCATGGCCAAATTAAACCTGGCCGGTATTGCTTTTTCAAAACGACGAAAGCAGGAAGCACAAAAATTATTGACCGAGGCACAGCAACTTGATAAACATGGGATGCTTACTGACCAAATTAAAATGATGAAGCAAAACATGAAACGTGCTGTAGGCCCTAACCAACACTTTGGTGCCGGTGGCTCCTTAAGATCTCAAAAAAGAAGGAGTAGATAAAAACTCTTTGTCATGCTGTCCTGATAGCTATCGGGATCGTTTTAGCATCTGATTTAGATTTATAAGTAATAGACCCTGAAACAAGTTCAGGGTGACATAAATATTTCTACTGTGCTAAATTATAATACCCTTCTTTAGGTATTTCTATTTCGTAAAGCTTTTTGGATTTATTATTAAGATGCCTTTCTCGTAACCAGGGATTATGCAATTTTAATATCTTATAATTAATTCCAAATTTTTCGGCAAACTTGGAAAAGTCCGTTACTGCAGTGTCAACCTCAACTTTAAAGGTTGGAATGTTGGTATATAGATCTTTATCTCTAAAATTGAATCCGTATTTGTCTGGATTAGACAATATTTCCTTTAACGCTACAATTCTAAATACATAACGTCCGGTTTCTTCACCTAAAAGTAAATCGTAATAATCAGAGACATTTTGTTCTTTTAACCTGCGGGAAATTCCGGACTTGCCGGCATTATATGCAGCAGCTGCTAAAGTCCAGGATCCTAAACTCTCTCTGGCTTCTAACAAATATTTACAAGCCACCTCGGTAGCTTTTTCTAAATGGTAACGTTCGTCAACATTTGTATTCACCTCTAATCCATTTTCCCTGCCAGTAGCTTTCATGATTTGCCATACACCCCGGGCTCCTGCAGGCGACACGGCGTTTGTTAACCCGCTTTCAATAACTGCCAGGTATTTAAAATCATCCGGAATGCCATGTTTAGCTAAAATAGGTTCTATAATAGGGAAATATTTTTTAGAACGCTTGAACATCAGCAAACCGTTAGACTGCCAATAGGTATTTACCAACAGCTCTCTGTCCATACGTTCTAAAATATCAGGGTTGCTTAAAGGCAATGATTCTCCTGCAAATTCTAGATCATCGGGAACTTGCAGTGCATAAACGTTATAATCGTTTATTAATTTCTTTTCAAAATTTTCATCCGTAGGTGCGTCTTGGAGGGCATAAATAAATACAATACACAAACTTAACAATCCAACGCACGCTAAAAGGCGTTCTACTATCTTCATCATTAAAAGTTTTGCCTAAAATTAATAAAAACGGACTAATTTTCAAGAATAATATCGGTTAAATGCTCATTAAACCACTTGTATTTATTGATAATCATGATATGAGACCCTTTTGATATGGTCATACAGCCATGAATACTTTTAATTGGAAAAACAGCATCATTATCGCCATGAATATGAACAATGCCTTCAGGTGGCTCTTTTTGATCCCAGTTAACCATTTGCTTTATAGCCCAACTCAAATAACGATTATCGTTAACAGACAGGTATCGTTTATAAAGCTTCAGCCGTTTAGTAAAGTTTTTTCCAAAAGCATATTTTTCCAGTAAATCCACCTTACTTGCCAATTGTGTTGGTAGCAGTTTATAGATACCTGTAGATCCGGCCAATTGCATATGCTTTGGTATTTCATTTTTAGATTTTACACTGGAAACAATAATTAACTTTCTAACATTAAGATGTTTACTCATTTCCTGAACCAACACACCACCAAATGACACGCCCAATAAAACGATGTTATCATATTTTATATGGTCCGTCATTCTTAATGCATAGTCGGTTAACGATTCATCTTCCAAAGGAACCATCCATTCTAAATAATGAAGTTTAAATCTGTCTTCCGGAAGTTTTATATTTTCAAAAATTAATGGGCTGGCAGCCATTCCCGGCATTAAATACACATGGATTAGTTCTTGACTCATAGGGTATTAACTTAACTTTTTCTTTACATTAAGGTTTTTTTTTAGTAATTTTGCATCGCAAATCGAAACAAGCATCGTTTGCTTATTTTAATTCTCCGCTTAAATTAAAAAATTTATACAAATGGTTGATGTAGCTGAACTAATAGATAATGATTTTTTACGCCAATTTGAAATTAAAGTTGATAATCATTTAGCAAAAATTGAATACTCACTACAAGAGCGCAAGATCTTTTTAACAAAGCTTATTATTCCTGAGGAAATTAAAAGCGAAGACTTTAGAAAAGAGTTTATTGCAGCCGTTTTTGAACAAATTGAAGGACGCAACCTAAGCGTGGTTCCAACCAGCCCTGAAATAGCCAAATTTGTAAGAAGCAACAGAAAATATAAACGTATGTTACCTGTTGGGGTAAGAATATAAGTTTCTTTCCAAATAATAATTACACTTTAGTATAAACTACACGCAACGCTTTAGTATCAATTATATTGGTAAAGCTTTCATCATAGATATTAATGGTAGCCGCTCCAATTAGCTTATCATCATTAATAGTATAGTTTCTGCTGGAATTTCCATCTATTATAATGATATCTCCTTTTTGAGAATAATGCAACGTTGTTCCTATGGTTCCATTGTCAGGATCACACCAGACGTCGTAAATATACTCATTGGTAGTTCCTTCAACCAGTGCAATTTTCACACTGGATGGAGATGCTACAAAATATCCAATATAACCATCTTCAAAATGCATTGTATGCTTTGAAGTGGCAGTACAATTAAGTTCATCATACATATTTTGGCTAATAATCCCATCCTTATTAACATCAATTCCTTCGCCTTTAACCTTGTATTCCGTTAAAACCCAAAGCCCTTCAACAGGTGGTGTTATATCATCCTTAGAACAAGATGATACTAAAATTATAAGAAGAAAAACAAATGAAGTTCTTAATAAATGTTTCATGATTAGGGGCTTAACATGCAACTCCAAATATAATATCATGATAAACTTTCGAGCAATTAAATCGACCAAGTGTAAGAAAATCAGTCTAGTAAGAATTTAAGCTAATATTTCAGCAAAATCAAATCTAACCAATCCGTCATCATCAATTTTGGTAAGCTCTACTGGATGTAGTGTATTCACCAATTCCGGATTCCATGGTGCCTTTACTTTGACATAATTCTCTGTAAACCCATGAATATAACCGTCCTTATTTTCGCTTTCAAATAAAACGGTTCTGGCACTTCCCAACTGGCTTTCATAAAATGCCCGACGTTTTTTAACCGATAATCCACGCAACATTTTACTACGTTTGCTTCTTATATTATTAGGAACGACAACCTCCATGGCTGCTGCTTCGGTATTATCGCGCTCAGAATAAGTAAACACATGTAAGTACGAAATGTCCAATTCATTTAAAAAGTTGTAGGTCTCCAGAAAATGCGCATCGGTTTCACCCGGAAAGCCAACGATAACATCTACTCCAATACAGGCATGGGGCATCACTTCCTTTATTTTAGAAACCCTGTCTACATACAACTCTTTCATGTAACGCCGTTTCATTTTTTTCAAAATCTCGTTACTCCCACTTTGCAAAGGCACATGAAAATGCGGTACAAATGCTCTGGATTGCGATACCAAATCAATGGTTTCGTTCTTTAATAAATTAGGCTCAATAGACGAAATACGTAAGCGCTCAATACCTTCAACCTGATCCAATTCGGTCACTAAATCTAAGAAGGTATGTTCGTGTTTTTTATTACCAAATTCGCCTTTTCCATAATCCCCAATATTGACTCCTGTCAACACAATTTCCTTTATGTTTTGAGCAGAAATCTCCCGGGCATTTTTAAGCACATTCTCCATAGTATCACTTCTCGAAATACCTCGTGCTAAAGGAATGGTACAATATGTACATTTATAATCACAACCATCCTGAACTTTTAAAAAAGCCCTGGTTCTGTCGCCTATAGAATAAGACCCGACATAAAAATCAGCGTCCTCAATCTCACAAGAATGCACTTCACCGAAATCGTTTTTTGTAAGATCATTTAAGTAATCGGTTATCTTAAATTTTTCGGTAGCTCCAAGAACCAAATCCACTCCGTCAACCTCAGCCAATTGCTGTGGCTTCAATTGTGCATAACAGCCAACAGCGGCAATAAATGCTTTATCATTTGCTTTTTGAGCTTGCTTTACAATGGTTTTAAAACGCTTATCGGCATTCTCCGTAACGGAGCAGGTATTAATCACATAAATATCTGCTTTTTCAGAAAAATCTACACGGTCAAAGCCTTCGTTTACAAAGCTTCTTGCAATGGTAGAGGTTTCTGAAAAATTAAGCTTACAGCCTAATGTATAAAATGCGACTTTTTTTCTCATTATTAGTTTTGTGTCATCATTAGAGATGGAAAACTGTTTATATTTGTCATATTGAGCACCGTTGCAATATCAAAAGAGAGCCTTCGTTTCTCTCAAAATGACAATTAGCGTGCAAATTTACAACTAATAAGTTACATGATAAAACCTATAGCGAATCAAATAACAAACTACCTATCAATTAGTTGTATTGTAATTTTACTTTTTTCCTGCGAGGACCATTCCGGTTCCAACAAAGACCATTTGGTTTTTCGTTATAATGAATACGCCAATATAAACACCCTGGATCCGGCTTTTTCAAGAACGCTACAGGATAATTCCATTAACAACCAGCTTTTTAATGGCCTGGTGCAATTAGACAGTGCTTTAAATATTAAGCCGTGTATAGCAAAATCGTGGACTATTTCCGAGGATGCCATCACCTATACTTTCAATTTACGCAGTGACGTTTATTTTCACAAGCACCATTTATTCGGGACAGATTCTACAAGAGTTGTTGTTGCTAAAGATTTCGAATACAGTTTAAACCGATTAAGAGATAAAAAAGTAGCTGCTCCCGGAAGTTGGGTTTTAAATAAAGTAGATGACTTTAAAGCCATAAACGACACCATTTTTCAAATAGAATTAAGGCAACCCTTTCCGGCTTTTATAGGCTTACTAACCATGAAATACTGCTCGGTGGTTCCAAAAGAAATAGTGGAACATTATGGTATTGATTTCAGATCAAATCCTATTGGAACCGGCCCATTTAAATTTAAGCGCTGGGAAGAAAATATTAAACTGGTTCTTAGAAAAAACGAACATTATTTTGAAAAAGATTCGGAAGGAAACAGGTTACCCTATCTGGAAGCTGTTGCGCTTACCTTTTTACCGGATAAGCAAAGTGAATTTTTACAGTTTGCCCAGGGCAATATCGATTTTGTTTCAGGCTTGGATGCTTCGTATAAAGATGAACTTTTAACCAGTGCCGGAACTTTACGAGACAAGTACGCTGAAACAGTAAATATGATTCGCGGCCCTTATCTAAACACTGAATACCTTGGATTTTATTTAGACTCCGAAACACCTGAGATCCAATCCAAACTCATCAGAAAAGCCATTAATTATGGTTTCGACCGCAAAAAGATGATGCTTTATTTAAATAATGGCGTTGGTAATCCTGCTAACGGTGGGTTTATCCCAATTGGGCTTGCCGGTTATAATGAGTCCAGCGGTTTTACCTATCAACCCGAAAAAGCCAAACAACTGGTAGAACAATTTAAAAAAGAAAGTAACATCACGAATCCGGAAATTACTTTGGTTACAACAAGTAATTATTTGAGTTTTTGCGAATTTATTCAGCGTGAACTTGAAAAAGCAGGTTTAACCATTAATGTTGATGTGATGCCCGAAGCCTCGTTAAGAAGTGCCCGTTCTAATGGTAAAGTTGATATGTTCAGAAGCTCCTGGATTGCTGATTATCTGGACGCTGAGAACTACTTATCTATTTTCTACAGTAGGAATTTTGCACCTAATGGCTCTAACTATTTTCATTTTAAAAATGATATGGTTGACAGTTTATACAACAAAGCCTTTACCATTACTGATATTGAGGAACGCAAACATTTATATACGGCTATAGATTCTTTAGCAATGGATCATGCTATCATGGTACCGCTTTACTATGATGAAGTAATACGTTTTACCAGAAAAAATGTAACAGGTTTAGGCATTAACCCCATTAATTTGCTGGATTTCAGACGCGTAAAAAAACAGGAACATCACATTGAAGAATAGGTTATTACTTGAAAACGAAGAAACTAAAAGGCTTAGATTCAGGAAAGTACAATGGTCTGATTTTGATGCCTGGCTAAAGTTTCACGAAAACCCGGAGACCTCAAAATATTGGGAAGCTGCATTAGAAGCCCCGGAAATTGAATGCCAAAAATGGTACGACAAACAATTTTATCGGTATAACAATAACCTTGGAGGCATGAACGCCCTTATTGAAAAAGATTCCGAAAATTTAATCGGACACTGTGGCCTGTTGGTTCAAACTGTTGACCAAATCCGGGAAATTGAAATTGGTTATTCATTGCTTCCTGAATTCTGGAATAAAGGGTATGCTACCGAAGCTGCTAAAAAATGCAGGGACTATGCGTTTTCAAATCATTTGACAGATTCTATAATCTCTATAATCAGCCTGACCAATAAACCTTCTGAAAATGTAGCATTAAAAAACGGGATGTCTTTAGAAAAACGTACGATCTACAATGGAAATGAAGTAAACATCTTTAGAATTAAAAAAACGGATTGGCTTCCTGAATAAACACTAAATATTTTCCTCGGGATTCCTGCCAATATCCTGAATTTCGTCTTTGATCTCTATTTTTGCTTTTTTCCAATTTCTTCTCAAGAGGAAATAGAATAAACCTGATGCCCCAATACCAAAAGGTAAAGCAATAAAGGTCATCAATAACGTATTGTCCCAATTGATATTCAGACCAAACAATTCATTCATA
The DNA here is from genome assembly GCF_028281565.1 of Seonamhaeicola sp. Lineage (GTDB taxonomy): Bacteria > Bacteroidota > Bacteroidia > Flavobacteriales > Flavobacteriaceae > Seonamhaeicola. The sequence continues at coordinate 57,704 of NZ_JANQJQ010000043.1, read as the reverse complement.
ACCCCTAAAACAACTCCTCCAACACCAGTTCCTGCATAGTACACAACAATTCCTAATATAGCATATAACCACCTGTGTTTGTAATAATCCTGAGCAAGTTCATAAAAATATTTTCCGATAAAAATGATTAATATAATTCCTAACATAAGTTTTACTTCTTTTTGAAATAGTAAATATCATCATCGCCTTTTCCTTTTAATCTTTTAGACGACAAATACCCGGATGCACCATTATCATTTGTGATCAATGAAAAATCATCTTTATTACTATTTAAGGGTTTGGGTAATTTTTCAGCTTTTGTAAATACACCATGTTCATCCATAACACTTTTATAAACATCATAGCCACCAAAACCACCGGGCCTGTTTGATGCGAAATACAAGGTATTATCATTGGCAATGACAGGAAACATTTCCCTACTGTAAGAGTTTACTTTGCTTCCTAAATTTTTGGGTTCACCATAAGTGTTGTTCCCTAAAACATCCACCTTAAAAATATCCGAACCGCCTCTGGTAGTTTCCCTTCCGCCTCTAACATTCGCAGTAAAGTAAAGGATCTTTCCATCTTTACTTAATGCCGGATGCGCATAAGAATATTTTAGTTTGCAAAACGGAAGCACTTTAAAATTGGTCCAACCAACACCTGCTTTGTATTCTCCAATTTCTATATGAAAATTATCCATATTGAAATTACCCTGGGGCTTATTTTTATAGGAGTATCTGGTGGTTATAAAGAGGTTTTTTCCGTTGGGAGATATAGTAGCACTGGTAATATTCACAATATTTTGTTTTGGATCGATTTGAACCGGAACCTCATTAGTTATATGTCCCTCACTTGAAATAGCCGCTTGAAAAACGGTTAAAACCGGTACGCCTTGTTTTTTTTTGGGGCGTTCTTTTTTATCTAATAAGTATGACGTGAAAAGTATTTTATTTTCACCTATAGGCATCAGTCCAAAATGGGGGTGTTCTGAGTTTAATTCAACATTAACTACTTTATAGGCATCCGTTTGCGAAACTGTAAGAAAGGTAGATAAAAATATAAGTAAACAGCAAAAATGCTTCATAACTTAGTTTTGTTGGAACTAAAGTTACTAATTTTTACTCACGTCGGTATTTTTTAGTTTCTTCAAAAATGTGCTCTAAAATTTGTTTATCCTGATCTGTGAATTCTTCTTTACGCCTGGCCATCACCACTTTGGCTACTTCAAACACTTTTTTAGTCAAATAAGTTGTAAAACCGGCACTGCCACCCCAGCTGAAACTAGGCACAAAATTTCTGGGAAAACCACTGCCAAAAACATTAGCACTAACACCTACCACAGTCCCCGTATTAAACATGGTATTGATACCCGCTTTACTATGGTCTCCCATCATTAAACCACAAAACTGTAACCCGGTTTTGGCGAAGCCTTCTGATTGATAATCCCACAGCCTTACCTCAGCATAATTATTTTTTAAGTTAGAGGTGTTGGTATCTGCGCCCAAATTACACCATTCGCCTAAAACAGAATTCCCCAAAAAGCCATCATGTCCTTTACTTGAATATCCGAAAATAACAACATTGTCAACTTCACCTCCAATTTTGCTGTACGGGCCTATAGTTGTTGGTCCGTAAATTTTAGCCGCCATTTTTACAATGGCATTCTCGCATAGGGCGAATGGCCCCCGAATCATGGATCCCTCCATAATTTCAGTGTTCTTCCCTATATAAATAGGGCCTTTTTCTGCATTTAAGGAACATAATGGTAATTTGGCGCCTTCTTCGATAAAGATATTTTCCGAATGAAATGCTACCGTAGTTTCAGGAATAGAATGCGATTTTCTATTTTTTGTAATTAGGTCAAAATCCTCTTGAATGGCCACACCGTTCTTAGAAAAAATATCCCAGGTATACTCAATCTTAATGCAGCTATCATCAAACTCAAGAGCCTCGTAAGAATCAAAATCAATATCTTCCTGACCTTCTTTTGAATAGAACGCTATGACATCTTCACCCTTAAAAATGGCCTGGCTTTCCTGAAGGCTTTTTATCATTTCCACCAACTCTAAATTAGGTAAATAAGACGCATTTATCATAATATTCTCATCCATTTCCACCATGGGAAACTTGTCCGATAAATAATCTTCGGTTACCGTTGTTGTGGTAGTATCCAGATAGGTTTCCCATTTTTCACGAATGGTTAAAATACCTATTCTGATATCAGCTACCGGTCTTGTATAAGTAAATGGCAATAAATTATTTCGAGAGGGTCCGTCAAACAGGATATAATTCATAAGTAGCTAAAAGTTAAAAGTAAAAAGTTAAAAGTTTACCACTTTTCAACTTTAAACCATGGTTGCGATATCAAAAGTAGCTTAAAAGCATAAAATAAAAAAGCCTTTCCGGTATAGAAAGGCTTCACATGTATTATAATAACGTTAAGCTTACTTTTTAAACTTAGCGTATTTAGTTTTGAACTTATCAATACGTCCGGCAGTATCTACTAATTTAGATTTACCGGTATAGTAAGGGTGCGATGTTCTTGAAATCTCCATTTTTACAAGCGGATACTCAACACCATCAACCTCAATAGTTTCATTAGTCTCTGCAGTAGATTTAGTTAAAAATACATCATCATTAGACATATCTTTAAATGCTACTAATCTGTAATTTTCTGGGTGTATACCTTTTTTCATCGCTTTACGCTTTAAATAATCTTTAATTTTTCGAGGTGCAAATTTAAGTATTTTTTACAAATCCACAATACTTTTTAGCATTTTTTATTTTAACTTTTTGTGTAACTATTTGGTATCTTTGGATACTAACCAGTCAACTAACAAATAAACAAATATTATGGAAAAATCTTTTAAATCTTCTGCCAAAGAGTATGGGTTGTATTTAGGAGCTGCCCTAACACTGTGGACCGTTATAGGCTATGCTTTAAATTTAGAATTATTAGTTAACTTTTGGGTCAATTTATTGATTCTTCCCGTAGCAATTGTCATCTTTGGGGTAGTTTCCACTGCCAAATCCAAAGGGATTTTAGGTGGTTATATGACTTTCAAACAAGCGTTTACATCTTATTTTATAACAGTTGCTTTGGGGATTGTGATCAGCTCTGTTGTAAGCATTATTTTGTTCAATGTTATTGACCCTGAAGCGGCAAATACATTGAAAGAAATAGCAACAGAAAAGACCATACTGATGATGGAAAGATTTGGTGCCCCTCCTGAGAAGATAGCCGAACAGGTTGAAGCTATGGAAAACCAAAACATTTTTTCTTTGAAAACGCAATTATTGCAGATAGCTCAAAGCTTGGTATTTTTCACCATAATTGGTTTAATCGTAGCTTTAATTATGAAAAAAAGTAAACCGGAGACAGAATAAATTCATTATTTTTGAAATTATCAAATTTTGAAAATCCTTAAATGAACATATCTGTAGTTATACCACTACTTAACGAACAAGACTCTTTAAAAGAATTACATGATTGGATTGCAGGTGTTATGCAATCCAATCATTTTTCTTATGAAATCATTTTTATTGATGACGGTAGTACAGATGATTCATGGCATGTTATAACTGACCTGTCCGCCAAAAATGACCATGTAAAAGGCATTCGGTTTCTGAAAAACTTTGGAAAATCGCAGGCATTACACGCCGGATTTGAAAAAACAAGTGGCGATGTGGTTATTACTATGGATGCCGATTTACAGGATAGTCCTGAAGAAATACCGGCGCTTTACGACATGATTGTAAATGACGGTTTCGATCTGGTTTCCGGTTGGAAAAAGAAACGCTATGACTCCGTAATTTCTAAAAACCTGCCTTCTAAATTATTCAATTGGGCTGCAAGAAGAACCTCTGGTGTTAAATTACATGATTTCAACTGCGGTTTAAAAGCTTACAAAAGTGAAGTTGTAAAAAACATTGATGTCAACGGTGAAATGCATCGTTATATTCCTGTTCTTTCAAAGAACGCCGGATTTGCAAAAATTGGTGAAAAGGTTGTTCAGCATCAAGCCAGAAAATACGGTGTCACCAAATTTGGGATGAACCGCTTTTTACATGGTTTTTTAGACCTTATAACCATTTGGTTCATTTCTCGTTTTGGTAAACGTCCCATGCATTTATTCGGTGCTTTAGGAGTCATTATGTTTATAATTGGTTTTGGCTTTTCACTTTATTTAGGGATTGATAAGTTGTACTTAAATCCCGGTGGCAGACTTATTACACAGCGACCACAATTTTACATTGCACTTACTACTATGATTATTGGTACACAGTTTTTTGTTGCCGGATTTTTGGGTGAAATTGTTTTACGCACCAAACAAGGCAAAAAACGGTATACTATTAAAGATAATTTGAATTTATAGAAAATAAGAAAACAGCTATTTCGTTTTCGTAACAAATACTTCAAAATAGTAACTTTTTAAACTTAGTTTTTAATCATTTGATTACTTTTGTACTGTAATTATTTAACCACGCTATGATTTACATTGAACCAAAAATTTTAGACAGAATAAATACCTGGCTAACGCCAACTTTTGATGAAGAAACACAGCAATTTATTAAAGATAGTATTGCTAATGATCCTGAAGACATTCAAGAAAGTTTTTATAAAGATTTGGAATTTGGTACCGGCGGTATGCGTGGTATCATGGGTGTGGGGACCAACAGAATAAATAAATACACCTTAGGTAAAAGCACCCAGGGTTTAAGTAATTATTTAAAAGCATCTTTCCCCGGTGAAAACATCAAAACGGTCATTGCCTATGACTGCAGACACAATAGTAAGACTTTGGCAAAAGTGGTAGCCGATGTGTTTTCAGCCAATGGTATTGAAGTGTATTTGTTCGAGGATTTACGTCCCACTCCGGAATTGTCGTTTGCGGTAAGACATTTAAATTGTCACTGTGGAATCGTTTTAACGGCATCTCACAATCCACCGGAATATAACGGCTACAAAGTATATTGGCAAGATGGCGGGCAATTGGTACCTCCGCATGACGGCGCTGTTATTGACACCATTAACGCTTTGGATTATGCTGATATTAAATTTGAAGCCAATGAAGCCCTTATTAACTATATAAGTACTGATATTGATAATACTTTTATGGAAGCATCGGTCCAAAACGGAAGTTTAGGATTAAGCCAGGAAGCAAAGGATAATGTGACCATTGTATTTACCTCGCTTCACGGAACCTCAATTACGGCAGTTCCTGAAACTTTAAAACGTGCCGGTTATAAAAATGTTCATATTGTAAAAGAACAGGAAGTTCCTGATGGCGATTTTCCAACGGTAGAATCGCCAAACCCTGAAGAACCGGCGGCTTTAAAAATGGCCCTGGAATTGGCTGATGAAGTGAATGCCGATATTGTAATTGGTACCGACCCTGATTGTGACAGGCTTGGTGTTGCCGTTAGAAATTTGAATAATGAACTGGTACTTTTAAACGGAAATCAAACCATGGTCATGATGACCGATTTCCTTTTAAAACTATGGAAATCCGAGGGGAAAATTCAAGGAAAAGAATTTATCGCATCCACTATAGTTTCTACACCCATGCTTACTAAAATGGCGAATGCCTATGGTGTTGAAAGTAAAATTGTGCTGACCGGATTTAAATGGATCGCTAAACTAATTTACGATCATCCTGAGTTAGACTTTATTGGAGGTGGTGAAGAAAGTTTCGGTTATATGGTTGGTGATTTTGTACGCGATAAAGATGCCGTTACTTCTACCCTTTTAGCCATTGAAATTGCTGCTCAGGCCAAAGCCAGTGGAAGTTCAGTCTATGAAGAGCTTATTAAACTTTATGTAGAGCATGGTTACTATAAGGAAAAATTAGTATCACTGACCAAAAAAGGTATTGAAGGGGCTGAAGCCATCAAACAAATGATGGTAGATGCCAGGGAAAATCCTTTAACAGAAGTTAATGGTGCTAAAGTTATAAAGGTTGAAGATTATCAGTTATCGGTTTCTAAAAATATGGTTACCGGTGAAGAAAGCCCGATAGACATTCCAAAATCTAACGTATTGATTTATTATACAGAGGATGGCAGCCAGGTAGCCCTTAGACCCAGCGGCACGGAACCAAAAATAAAATTCTATGTGAGTGCCAACACAACTCTGGACAATTTGGCAGCATTTAAAACTACGGAACAGGAATTGGACACTAAAATTGACACCATATTGAAAGACATGAAACTCATTTAATGGATCAATTTTTTAAAATATTAAGGTACGCCACCCCTTATAAACGTTTTGCTATAGGACACATTATTTCTAATGTGTTCTTTGCGTTATTTGGTACCCTTTCTTTCGTGGCACTTATGCCTATGTTGGATGTGATTTTTGAAAAAGAAAAAGTCATACCCACAACTAAACCTGTTTATAACGGACTATTTGAAATTGGACATTTTGCTGAAGACTCTTTGGCTTTTTATATGAATGAGTTTACAGGTGGCGATAAATCTAAAGCCTTAATATTTGTCATCATTTTAATTGTTATAACTTTTTTTCTTAAAAACATCTCCGGCTATTTAGCTAACTATTTCATGGTTTTTTTAAGAAATGGGGTCATTAGAGACATCCGAAATGCCGTTTATAAAAAAGTTCTGGATTTACCTTTATCTTTCTTTTCCGAAAAAAGAAAAGGTGATATCATTGCCAGAGTAACAGGCGATGTCAATGACCTGCAGTACTCCATGCTCCCCGTATTAGAGCTCATTGTTAGAGAACCTTTAACAATTCTATTCACTTTGGCAGCTATGCTTATTATAAGTACAAAACTAACGTTATTTGTCTTTGTGTTTATACCAATAATGGGCTTTATAATTTCTAAAATTGGAAAAAGTTTAAAGCGAAAATCAGACAGGGTTCAAAAAGAACAAGGATTGTTTTTATCTACTTTAGAAGAGACGCTTACGGGCCTTAGAATTATAAAAGGGTTTAATGCCGAAGCAAAGTTTGATAGCCAATTTCAAGAATCGACCAGTCGCTACTATATTTTTTCCAATAAGCTATTGAACAGGCAAAATTTGGCCTCACCAACCAGTGAATTTTTAGGTATTTGTATGATCTCTATCATTTTATGGTATGGTGGTAACCTAATCATTGGCGGGGATTCCAAGTTGTTTCTGGACGGTAGTAAATTCATTGTTTACATTGGTTTGGCTTATAATATTTTAACACCCGCAAAAGCCATCTCAAGAGGCTTGGTTAATGTTAAAAAAGGAGGTGCCGCAGCCGAAAGGATTCAGGAAATAATGGACACTGAAAACCCATTAATGGACAAAGAAAATGCCATTGAAAAAGATGGGTTCAACTCTGAAATTGAATTCAAAAACGTTTGGTTTAAATATAAGGACGACTATGTTTTAAAGGACTTTTCGTTAACTATTCCAAAAGGAAAAACAGTTGCTTTGGTTGGTCAATCCGGTGGTGGGAAATCAACCATAGCTAACCTAATCACGCGTTTTTATGATGTCAATAAAGGACAAATTTTAATTGATGGTATAGATATCCGGGATTTATCTACCGGTTCTTTAAGGAGTCTCCTGGGAATTGTAACTCAGGACGCGATTCTTTTTAATGAAAGTATTAAAGAGAACCTGCTTTTAGGAAAAGTAGATGCTACGGATGAAGACATCATTGAAGCTTTAAAAATAGCCAATGCCTGGGAGTTTGTTAAAGACTTGGAGGGCGGTAATGCTATTAATACAAATATTGGTGATTCGGGAGGCAAACTTTCCGGAGGACAAAAACAACGTTTAAGTATTGCAAGGGCCATTATTAAAGACCCTCCAATTATGCTACTGGATGAAGCTACTTCTGCTCTGGATACAGAAAGTGAACGTGTTGTTCAAGTAGCTCTTGAAAACATGATGAAAAATAGAACCTCCATCGTTATTGCGCACCGCCTTTCCACCATTCAAAATGCCGATGAAATTATAGTACTGAAAAAAGGTAAAATTGTTGAACAGGGCAAACATAATGAGTTAATTGCTAAAAAAGGCACCTACAAAAAACTTGTAGACATGCAAAGCCTGGATTAAGTTTTAAACCCCTATAAAAAGTAAAAAAGGATAGAGATTTGGGCTACTATCCTTTTTTTTGTTCATTGCTAGACTTGGGGACGACTAACAACATAAGTAGGTTTCTGATACAAACATAAAACAAATAAGAATATTCACCAAGAAAAAAATGTATTTTGTCGTTTTAAAATGCATTTCATCGATGTTTTGAATTATAAACCTCACATAATCAAACATTTAAAATTTCAATAAAAAATTAAAATTTTCACGGTTAAACTTTTACTATATTTATTTAGTCTAACGACTAAATTTTGTTTGTGACAAACGAAGAAGACTTATTACAACAACTAAAATCTGACACCCATAAAGAACAGGCTTTTAGAGCATTAATAACGCTTTACAAAGAACGACTTTACTGGCATATTCGGAATATAGTCAAGTCACATGATGATACCGACGATGTATTACAAAACACCTTTATTAAAATTTTTAAAAATATTAATAACTTTAAAGGTGATAGCAAGTTGTATTCCTGGATGTATCGCATAGCCACCAATGAATCCATTACATTCATAAATAAAAATGCTAAACGATTACAAATCACCAGTGAGGAAGCTCAACAATTGGCCATTAATAATTTAACATCTGACACGTATTTTGAAGGGGATACCATTCAGTTAAAATTACAGAATGCTATTGCGACCTTACCGGAAAAGCAACAATTGGTATTTAATATGAAGTATTTTCAGGACTTGAAGTATAAAGAAATATCCGAGATACTGGAAACCAGTGAAGGTGCTTTAAAAGCGTCGTATCATATTGCTGTTAAAAAAATTGAAGCCTATTTGACTCAGGATTAAACCTTTAAAAAAAACATTAGTCTTATAGATAAGATGAACAAGAATAAATTAGATCATATAAAAGAAAGCGGTTTTAAAGTTCCTAAAGGCTATTTTGACTCACTGGAAGATCATATTATGAGTGAGTTAAAACTTAAGGAGCTTACAAACAGTACGTCTGGTTTTAAAACACCGGATACTTATTTTGATGCCCTGGAAGATACCATTCTAAATAAAGTTTCTGAAGAAAGAGAAACCAAAGTCATAAGGCTGTTTAGTAGAAAAACTATGGTTTATGCCTCGGGTATTGCGGCAGCGGTGTTGTTGTTATTTGGCTTGTTATTTTTTGAAAGCAAACCTTCTTTTGACGACTTAGATAACGAAACTGTTGAAAACTATATTTTAAACGAAAACATTGATTCTTATGAAATTGCTTCTTTGTTAAATGAGGAAGATTTAATTGAAGAAAATTTTGTTGAGTTCACTATTGATGAAGACGTTGTTGAAGATTACATCTTTGATAATTTAGACGTTGAAGATTTATATTAAAAAAACCTTGTAAAATGAAAACATATTTACTCCCCATTATAATAGTTTTATTTTCATTAAATCTCTCTGCGCAACAACATGACAGAGACAAGATAGAGGCGCTTAAAGTGTCATTCATTACAGAAAAATTGGATCTAACTAAAGCAGAAGCCCAAAAGTTCTGGCCGCTTTATAATGAATTTGACAAAACCAACGGCAGGCTCCGGTTTCACGAAATGCGAAATATCCGAAAGGAAATTAAAGACAATCTCGATACGCTTTCAGAAGAAAGAGCCGTTGAACTATTAAAAAAATTAAATAATATTGAATCCAGATTAAACAAAAACAGAATGGAGTTTGCGGCTAAGGTTAGAGCTATTCTACCTGCTAAAAAAATAATCAAGTTGAAAATTGCCGAGGACGATTTTAAAAGAAAAATGTTTAACCAATGGAAAAACCGCAAAGGTGGCGGAAAACAAGGAAACAAACCATAAAACATTAAGGAGAAGCAAAAGCTTCTCTTTTTTATTCGCTAAATATCAATTTCGAAATTCTTCCGGCTCCGGCAGCATAGGCCACAGAATCATTCAAGAACCTAATAGTATAAAAACCTTCATCGCTTAAATGTTTCCAGGATGCTCCGGCATCATTACTATAATCAATACCCTTAAAACCAATAGCTACCAACTCCTGCCCTTTTCTACCAGGCATATATTGCACACAACTTCTGAATCCCGGATTTTTATTTTCAGCTACCAATTGCCAGGTTTTACCGCCATCTGTGGTTCTAATTTTATTAGCCACATTATCATCCGGCCTGGTATAATCGCCTCCAATGGCAAAACCGTTTAGTTCATCATAAAAATCAATTGAAAATATGCCTGTAGTCTCTGCTCCCTGAACAATAGGCGTTTCAAACATTTCCCAGGTGTTTCCTTTATCCGGAGAATATAAAACCCTACTGGCCTTGCCTCCTGTGGCTACCCAGGCATGATCGTCCACAATAGCAATATTGGTATCACTGGCTGCGAATGCCCCTTCACCGGTTTTGGCTTTTGGTAGATCATCACAGGATAGTTTTGTCCAGGTGGCTCCGCCATCTCGTGTGATAATTATACTCATACAATCACCGGTTGGATCCCCTATAGCAATACCTTCCTTATCATTCCAAAAATCCATGGAATCATAAAAGGCTTTCGGGTGGTTTTCCTGGTAAACTAATTTGTGGTCAGCAAATAAACGTGCTGGACTTTCTATACTCAAAGCAAACGAACCTTCATTAGTTCTTGCCGCCGCTCTAAAATGAAGTTTTTTATGTTCTCCAAAATCATTATCAACAAAAATTGTATCCTTATAAGGGGCATATACACCCCAAAACGAATTATTTCCAGCAATAAATAATGCTTCCTTATTCATTATCTCAATGGCCCTTAGGCTTAGTAAAGAATCTTTGAAAACCGTTTCAATTTCAACGTCGACAATATTTCTGGGAATAAATACCTCTTCTCTTTTACAAGAAAAACATAATACGGCAACAACTATAAACAAAAATAATTTCTTCATAACATGTAATTTCCATAAAAATAGGAAAGCTCCATAAACTAATTACGGAGCTTTCAAAAAAAAAACTAGATTTAACCAACCAATCTAACTTTCACCCTTCAAAATATCTATATGCCTGTAGAGCCGTTCTACATCGATCGGCAACGTACCGTTATAAACCCCGCGAATATGTCCTTTTTTATCCACCAAAATAAAATTTTCGGTGTGGATAAAATCACTTTCGTCCTGGGTTTTCACAAAATCTTCATCGGCGAAATAACCGCTTCTGGCCATAGTATATAGCTTATCTTTATCTCCGGTCACCAAATGCCACTTGTTCGCATCCACATGATTTCTTTCGGCGTATTCTTTTAATAATGGCACAGAATCCCGCCACGGCATTACGGTGTGCGACAACAACATAACACCATCATCATTTTTATAAGTTTCCTGTATTTTACCCATGTTTTTTGTTAGTTTTGGACAGATTCCCGGGCAGCTTGTAAAAAAGAAATCAGCTATATAAATTTTGCCCTCAAAAGTTTGATTAGTCACCGTTTCTCCGTTTTGATTCGTAAAAGCAAACTCCGGAATTTTATGGGTCCCCCGATCCCAATCCGGTGTAAAATCAGCCGAATTAAAATAAGGTAATTTAGAAACCCTTTCAGGTTCTTTAATCTCTTTTTTACAAGAGCATAAGACTAAAAATGATAGTATTAATGTGATGTATTTCATCTTTGTACTTTTGTTATGGGATCCTGAAACGATCCCGATAGCTATCGGGACAGGATCACGATGAACTGTCATTTAATTTCATCCTTATTAGCGGTTACGGTGTAGCATTTCTTTAACCCTATTAAACCAAAACGTTCTCCGTTTATCACTTCATAATTGGACTTTATACTACCATCTTGTTTCCACAATCGTTGGCTACCTGATTCTTTACCATTCTCATAGTTAAAATCCCGAAACAACAGCCCTGTTCTGTCCCATTCTTTTACATTGCCATGAAATGCTCCCTTATCATTAAAATGGTACTGAAACTTAAGTTGCCCATTGTCCCACCAGGCTTTATGAATTCCAATCTTCATGCCTTTAGTATAATAACGCTCAACAGCCAACACCCCATCTTCAAACCATTGTTTTTCACTGCCTTCCTTCTTACCATCAGCATAGAACATTTCGCTTTGCAACACACCATTAGAAAAATGGCTCACTAAGGTCCCTGTAAACGGTTTGTCATTAAACTCTAAAACGCCATTATTCAGGCTTAAATTTTCATTTGAAACATCCAACACAAGCGGCTCCTGCTTATCACAAGCAATAAGCATTAAAGAAATACAAATGATATGTAACACTGAAAATTTCAACTATTGCGAGATGTTTCCGGGTGTTCCAAAATACCCGTTCCCATTTAAGTAAGGGTCTTCACTGGTAATGTGATAATGATAAATACCATCAGGGAAATCTTCATTGCTATGAGTATGCCCGTGATAATCATCCAAATCAGCATTAGTAATAATTTCTCCGTCCTCAACCGGACCATACACAGGAAACCCATCAGCCAATAACCCTAAAAATGCATCTTCTCCAAATTCCTGGGTTAAAAATGTAGGTTCAATATGATAATGGTACTGTCCCGTTCTTTGCGGATGCCCTAACCATTGGTCAAAAGAATTGATCTCATTGGTTAGCGGTTGATCAGGGCCTGCATACTGATTGAAAAACACCACCCCGTTTCTTGCTATACCAATAGGCCCCAGGCCTGTAGCTTGTTTATTAGTGGCCTCCTGTGGGTTTAAGGTTATGGTAAACACAATATTTTGTGCCGAAATCCTATTTGGATTAATATTCCAGTTAGGGTTTGTACCATTATAAGCCTCATACAAGGCATTTGTTGTTGGCCAATACGGACTTGTATGGTTTGGCAGATCATCAGTTGTGAACGTCACCGTATTCCCGTTTACTTCATAAGATAATCCGGTTCCGGAAAACTTTGAAAGTATGCCGCTTATATCATAATCGGTCTCAGCAGGTTGCTGTGTATTATTATCATCATCTTGAGTAACATCAGAATCATCTCCACTGGAACATGCAATAAAGATAATGGCTGCCAATAACGGTAGAATTAATAATTGTTTTACCTTTTTCATAATTTTTCTTTTTTTAAATTCATAATACTTTTATGGTCAGGCGCTTTTTACATAAAAGTTAACTTAAAAGCTAAAGGGTATAATAGAAGTTTAAATTAGCAGATGGTATTTATAAGTATAATGTTTAAAATCAATAAAATTACTACTACAACTCCAATGCAAATTGCCAAAGCTTTTTTGTTAATCTTCATCGTTTCGATTTGTGTTATATTCCTTTAGATGCCATAATTTTAAAAATCTTGTGCCGGAATCCATTTTTTCAAAAAAAAAGACTCCCATAATTCTGAGAGTCCAATAAAAAATTTCTTGAAACGAACTATCCCGGAGGCAGAGCCATAGGGGTATTTCGCTCGTTTCATTTTGACCTAAAGGTCAAAAACCGAAATTTTTATTTAGATTCCCGTCTTCACGGGAATGACAATTTCAGCGGAAACCCCGACGCAAAGCGTCGAGGAATTCTTTTCGATTAAATCCAAATAAAATCAATGCATTGGCGGTGGTGGATGATCAGGCCTTTTCCTATCCGGCCTTGGGCCTTTTGCAGCTTTATGCAACGCATCACTTAAGATCTTTTTAAATCTTCTTTTCTGTTTTTCATCACATATACCCTGAATGTCACGTAAATGATAAAACGTTAGTTTTTCACGTGCTTTCTCTTGTTCTGCAATTAAATTCATTAAAGAATCTATAGCTTCATCCGGTACATTTTCATTAGTAACAAGCTTAAAAACCTCATCTTTTAATTTTTTAGTAGCTTCTAAAGTCGCTCTCATATTTTTATGATGTACTCTACTTAATTCGTCAAACTTTGCCATCTGATCATCAGAAAAGTGCAATTCTTTGGCTATAAAATTCCCAGGACCCTTTGGACCTCTTCTAATTTCTTTCCCTTTAGACTGACCTCCCAAATGATTGAATAGAAAAAAGCCATTTACAGCTATCAAAAAAACTAACAAAACGTATAATAGTAAATTTTTCTTCATCTGTAATTAATTAAATATTGACGTTTCAGAATCAGAAAACAATCCGTAAGAATCGGCAAACTCACTGATATTAGTATCGTATTCGGTTGAGTCCAACCTAACAAATGCCAGTACATTTAAAACTACAAAACAAACTAAGATTGCCAGTTGTAGTTTAGGTGTAAACCATGACCAGGCCATAGCCTCTTCCTTTTCTTCAAACAAACGCTGCATGGCTTTGTCTTTAAAAAACGGTGATACTTTTACTTCACCAATAGCGTCAAATGCACTCAGCGTACCATCAACTTTTTCTTGTATGTCATTAGTTTTTTTCATGTTACATGTCTTTAGATGCAATATTTTTTAAAAACTTGCGTTAATTGTCATTTTTATAAAAGTTTTCTAAAAGTGTTTGTAAATTCTTCTTCGCTCTAAACATTAGCGATTCTACCGAAGACACACTTTTATTAATTATTTCACTAATTTCTTTGTTACTCATGCCGTCAATTTTGCTTAGTGTGAACACCACGCGTTGGTGATCAGACAGTTGATTGATTGCTTTAAAAAGAACCTCACTTTTTTCTTTGTGCTCCAATATAATTCCCGGATGGTTCATTTCTGTGAAATACCTGGCTTTGTCAACCGGTATCTCGTTACCAAAAATAGATTGCAAAAAAGCAAAGCGTTTTTTAGCATTCTTTTTTCTAATAAACTCAAGGCATTTGTTGGTAGTAATTCTGTAGATCCAGGTAGATAGTTTTGAGTTGCCCTTAAACTTGTTAATGGAGTTGAATACTTCCAAAAAAACTTCCTGGGCAATGTCCTCGGCATCTTCTTTATTAGGCACAAAAGATATACAGGTAGTAAAAACTTTTTGTTCAAAACGGTCTATCAAATGACTATAGGCAATCCTTTTGCCTTCCTTTAATTCCTGTATAAATTTTTCTTCTTCCAACAAGCGGGTTTATGCTTCTAAAATAGTTAAAATTAATATACTAATTAACCTTACCTTTGCACGCAGATTTAGTAAAAATGCGATTACACAGAAATTTATGCTTTGCGGTTATTGACGGATTGACTTCTATTTTTAATGAAGCACACTATGCCGACAAAGTCATTCAACAACTTTTAAAAAGAGATAAACGCTGGGGAAGCAGAGACCGGGCTTTTGTTGCTGAAACTACCTATGACATAGTGCGTTGGAAACGTTTATATGCCGAAATTGCCGAAGTGAAAGAACCTTTTAATCGTGATAATTTATGGCGGTTATTTGCAGTCTGGGCAACTTTAAAAGGTATTAGATTACCAGACTGGAAATATTTTGAAGGTACCCCAAGCAGAAAAATCAAAGGCCGTTTTGATGAACTCTCAAAAATCAGGGTGTTCAGAGAATCCATCCCGGACTGGATTGACACCATAGGCGTAGAAGAATTAGGCGAAGATAAATGGTCCAAAGAAATGGCAGCTCAAAACCAACAAGCTGATGTCATTTTAAGAGTGAACACCCTTAAAACATCAAAAGATAAATTACAAAACCTGTTATTTGATCAAAACATTGAAACCGAATTCATTAAAGGCTACCCTTCGGCATTAAAACTAAAAGCACGCGCCAATGTGTTTGTAACCGATGCTTTTAAGAACGGACTTTTTGAAGTTCAGGATGCTTCGTCACAGTTAGTTGCCGAATTGCTCGATGTAAAACCGGGTATGAAAGTGGTGGATACCTGTGCCGGTGCTGGTGGCAAAACACTTCATCTCGCTTCCTTAATGCAAAATAAAGGGCAAATTGTGGCCATGGATATTTACGAGAGTAAACTCAAAAAATTAAAGATCAGGGCCAGGCGTAACGGTGTCCATAACATAGATCTAAAAGTTATTGATTCTACCAAACCTATTAAAAAATTACACAATAAAGCAGATCGTGTTTTAATTGATGCCCCTTGTTCCGGGTTAGGTGTTTTAAGACGAAATCCGGATGCCAAATGGAAATTGGAACCTGAGTTTTTAGACAGGATCAAAGGTGTACAACAAGATGTTTTGCAGCAATATTCTAAAATGGTAAAACCCGGAGGCAAACTGGTTTATGCGACCTGTTCGGTATTACCATCTGAAAATCAAAACCAGGTGAGTGCTTTCTTAAAATCTGATGCCGGGACAAACTTTGAATTTATAAAAGAGAAAAAAGTGCTGGCTCATGAATCGGGATTCGATGGATTTTATATGGCTTTATTAGAGCGCAAAACCTAAACTGCGTCATTCTGAACTTGTTTCAGAATCGTATCTTCCTTATCTTGGTTTCATGCAACGAAAGAATATAGTATTCCTGGGTAAAAGTATAGACAACTACATTGCCGGAAAAAATGGTGAACTGGAATGGTTGGATATGATACCAAATCCGGATCAACTGGATATGGGCTATTATGATCTTATGGATGAAGTTGATGCCCTTGTCATGGGGAAGAACACTTTTGAAACCGTTTTAGGTTTTGATATGGAGTGGCCTTATAAAAAACATGTTTTTGTTCTGAGTAATTCGTTGAAAGGCATTCCTGAAAATCTTACAGGCAAGGTTACCCTGATCAAAGGCGATGAAAAAGAGGTTTTAGACATTATTCACAACAAAGGGTATCACAACTTATATATTGATGGCGGAAAGGTGGTTCAAAACTTTTTAAGACAGGATTTAATTGATGAATTGCGACTAACCACCATTCCTATTGTTTTAGGTGATGGTATCCCGTTGTTTGATGTCTTACCAAAATCTTTGGAGTTTGAGCATGTTAAAACAGACCTATTCTATAACCAGATTGTCCAGAGTCATTATAAACGAAAAAGATAAGTTTTAAATTATGGTTCATGGCTTAAAACCGCACCTCTCCAGCCTCTTAAATGAAACTATTTCAGAAGTATCACCAGTAAGTGGTGGCGATATCTCTCAGGCCTATCGTATTAGCACAACAAATAAGGCTTATTTTTTAAAGCTGAACAGTGCTAATAAGCTAAATATGTTTCAAACCGAAGCTTACGGGTTGGAATTGATCGCTAAAACCAATACCATAAAGACGCCAAAAGTTTTAGCTTTTGACAGCTTTGAAAATTCAGCATTTCTGTTAATGGAATTTGTGGAATCTAAATCGGCTTCTACTAAAAATTTTGAAATTTTAGGAGCACAATTGGCTGCTTTACATCAATGCACTTCTGAAAATTTTGGTTTGGATAAGGATAATTACATTGGGAGTTTACCACAAAGCAATACCACACACGATAATTGGACTGATTTTTATATTGAAGAACGCCTATTGCCTCAACTCAATTTAGCTAAAACCAAAGGCCTTTTGAACTCAAAAGAAGTGCCTTCTACTTCAATAATGAAAGCAGTTTTACAACCATTATTTCAAAACGTAAAACCATCATTACTCCATGGCGATCTATGGGGTGGCAATTATCTCATTTCTTCGGATGGCATACCCTATCTCATTGATCCGGCAGTTTATTACGGACACAGGGAAGTGGATATAGCCATGACCAAATTGTTTGGCGGATTTTCAAACCACTTTTACGACGCTTACTTTGATATTTTACCTCCAGACACCAATACAAATCAAAGAATTGAAATTTATCAATTGTATTATTTGTTAGTGCATTTAAACCTGTTTGGCAGGAGTTATTATGGTTCTGTAAATAATATTATTCAAAAGTTCTTTTAACATTTCTGTCATTCCTGCGAAGGCAGGAATCCATTTTGTTTTTTTGTTTGTGGATTCCGCATCAAATACGGAATGACAAAAGCTTTGATTTTTTAGAAATTTTCGAACGCCTATTTTTAACGCCTGATATAGGTTATCAATAGGATGCATGTCTTTAAGTTATGGACAAAAAAAACGCTGCAAAGTTTTTTGCCAAATGACAAATCCTGAAAAGACAATTTCGATTAAATTGCATCTATGGAAAAACTTATAGAATACATATTACAATTTGGTAGCTTAAACCATCAACAAATCGACCTACTTAAAAAGAAAGTAACCAAGTTAGAACTTTATAAGGGGGAATACTTTTCGGAAGCTGGAAAAATACCAAGACGAATTGGTTTTATCTTAGAAGGCGTACTACGAGTTTGTTATTATAACAATAAAGGAGAAGAAATAACCAAATACTTTGTTGATGAAAACCATTTGATAGTGGACTACCAACATTTTGAAGCCAAAATAGCGGCTTCTGATTATGTACAGGCCGTGACAGATTGCAAACTCCTGGTCTTTTCTAAAAAAGATTGGGAAGATTTATCTAAAACCATCCTTGTTTGGGATGCTATTGTAAATAAGATTGTTCAGAAAGCTCTAACTGAAAAATTAGAAAGAAGAAGTCCGTTGGTAGACCAAGATGCTACTACCAGATATCTCATTTTTTTGGAAAAATTCCCCAAAATAGCTAATCGTGTTCCTCTTTCCTATTTAGCTTCATATCTGGGAATTACACAATCATCATTAAGCCGGATCCGAAGGAATATTAACTAAAATTGCTTTTTGTCAAATGACAAATGATTTCATTTTTCTAGATATGATCTTTGTATTGTTAATTTATTTATCAATATAAAACATATAGAAATGAAAACAGCATTAATAACAGGAGCCAATAAAAGCATTGGCTTTGAGGCAACAAGACTGCTTTTAAAAGAAGGGTTTTTCGTTTACTTGGGAAGTAGAAATTTAGAAAATGGATTAGAAGCAGCTAATAACCTCAAAAAGGAAGGATATGAGAATGTTCAAGCCATACAAATTGATGTATGCAACCAGAACTCAATCGACACTGCACGGGAAGAAATAGAAAAACATTCGGAAATTTTGGATGTTTTGATTAACAACGCCGGAATAAGTGGAGGAATGCCTCAATCGGCGCTCGAATCAAACGTAGATGTATTTAATAAGGTTTATGACACAAATGTTTATGGTGTAATTAGAGTCACACAGGCTTTTATAAAATTATTAAAAAAATCTTCTGAACCACGAATAGTGAATGTAAGTTCAAGTCAAGGTTCACTTACTCTAGCGACTGATGAATCAAACAAATATTATCACTTTAAGGGAGCCGTATATCAATCTTCAAAATCAGCTTTAAACATGTATTCAGTTGTCCTAGCTTATGAATTACGAGAAACCCTAATTAAAGTAAATATGGTTGACCCTGGTTTTACTAAAACTGACTTCAATCATCACAGAGGAACAGGAACGGTTGAAGATGCAGCAAAAAGAATCACGAAATATGCTCTTATCAGCAACGATGGACCAACTGGAAAATTCTTTAGTGAGGAGTTTTATCCAGAGACAGGAGAATGCCCTTGGTAAAAAAAATGTTAAGTGCACATAGGGGTTATAGGCCCCTACGGCATTTAGCCAGACCGTAAAACAAATATTCCAATAATATCGATATTTACTTTCATACTCACCTGTTAAAAACCCTGTTAACATCAACCCATCCTTTCCTTAAAAAACCTTAAATGAATCGTTAAAAAAAGTGTATTTTTGCATTTTCAAATTATTCTTATAAATAGCACATAATGATTCATTTCTTTGGAAACACAAGCAGCAAGGTTTTTGCTGTTCAAACAACAAAAGAATTATCAACTGAAACCATCTCAAAATTAACCTGGTTATTCGGCAACCAGCCTAAAATAGAACAAGCATCACTAGATGCTTTTTTTGTTGGCCCACGTGCCGCTATGATCACACCCTGGAGCACTAATGCCGTGGAAATCACCCAAAACATGGGAATTACAGGCATAATGAGAATTGAGGAGTTTCAGGCGGTTTCCGAAGATTTTAAGGATTATGACCCCATGATCTCTGAGAAATTTAACGGATTGAACCAGGAATCATTTACTATTGATATTGAACCGGATCCTATTTTAGACATTGAAGATATTGCCGCCTACAACGTGCAGGAAGGCCTGTCTTTAAGTGATGAAGAAGTAGTGTATTTGGAAGGTGTCTCTAAGAAAATTGGCAGACCGTTAACTGATTCTGAAGTGTTTGGTTTTTCACAGGTGAACAGTGAACACTGTCGTCATAAAATTTTCAACGGAACCTTTGTGATCGATGGTGAAGAAAAACCAACCTCTTTGTTCAAGTTGATCAAAGAAACGTCAAAGCAAAACCCAAACGATATTGTTTCAGCTTATAAGGATAATGTGGCTTTTATTGAAGGGCCTAAAGTGGAGCAGTTTGCTCCCAAACGAGCGGATATTCCGGATTACTACACAACCGAGGATTTTGAGTCGGTAATTTCACTGAAAGCAGAAACACATAACTTCCCTACCACGGTAGAGCCTTTTAATGGGGCCGCCACCGGCTCCGGAGGGGAAATTAGAGATAGGTTAGCCGGTGGCAAAGGGTCTATTCCTTTGGCGGGAACCGCTGTTTATATGACCTCATATTCAAGATTAGAAGAAAACCGTCCCTGGGAACAGGCTTTTGAAGCACGCAAATGGTTATACCAAACACCCATGGATATTTTAATAAAAGCCTCTAACGGCGCGTCAGACTTTGGTAATAAGTTCGGGCAACCGCTTATCTGTGGTTCGGTTTTAACTTTTGAACATAAAGAGGATGCTAGAAAACTTGGTTTTGACAAAGTCATTATGCTTGCCGGTGGTATTGGCTATGGAAAAAAAGATCAGGCTTTAAAAGACACGCCTAAAACCGGGGATAAAATAGTCATTCTTGGCGGTGAAAACTACCGTATTGGTATGGGCGGTGCAGCCGTATCAAGTGCAGACACAGGGGAATTTGCTTCCGGCATTGAGTTAAATGCGGTACAACGTTCTAACCCGGAAATGCAAAAACGTGCAGCCAATGCGGTTCGCGGTATGGTGGAAAGCGAAGAAAATTTCATTGTGTCCATCCATGATCACGGTGCCGGTGGACACCTAAACTGTTTGTCTGAATTAGTTGAAGACACCGGCGGAAACATAGATCTGGATGCCTTACCTGTTGGTGACCCTACCCTATCCGACAAAGAAATTATTGGTAACGAATCCCAGGAACGTATGGGATTGGTCATTTCAGAAGAGTATATTGAAACACTAAATAAAATTGCCGACAGAGAGCGTTCGCCAATGTACACCGTTGGTGATGTTACAGGTGATGACAGATTTACATTCCAATCTAAAACCAAAGGCAACAAACCCATGGATCTAGCCATGGAAGATATGTTCGGAAGCTCGCCAAAAACTATCATGACCGATACTACGGTTGAAAGACATTATGCTGAAGTGAGTTATAATTCAGACGATTTTTACACTTATTTAGACCAGGTGTTACAATTAGAAGCTGTCGCCTGTAAGGATTGGTTAACTAATAAAGTGGATCGTTGTGTAGGGGGTAAAGTAGCCAAACAACAATGTGTTGGTCCGTTACAAATACCGTTAAATAACGTTGGTGTTATGGCGTTGGATTATAAAAGTTCCGAAGGTATTGCTACTTCGATTGGGCACTCACCGGTATCTGCATTAATTGATCCGGCTGCGGGAAGCAGAAACTCGATCACTGAGGCCCTGACTAATATTATTTGGGCACCTTTAAAAGATGGTTTGAAAAATATTTCATTATCCGCCAACTGGATGTGGCCTTGTAAAAATGAGGGCGAAGATGCCCGATTATATGAAGCCGTGGAAGCGGTTTCTAAGTTTTCTATTGATTTAGGTATCAACGTTCCAACAGGGAAAGACTCGCTATCCATGAAGCAAAAATATCCTGACGGAGATGTCATTTCTCCGGGTACGGTTATTATTTCGGCAGCCGCTAACTGTAATGATATCAATAAAATTGTGGAGCCTGTTCTTAAGAAAAATGGCGGCGATATCTACTATATCAATATCTCACAAGACGACTTTAAATTAGGTGGAAGTTCCTTCTCCCAGGTGGTTAACAAAATAGGTAATGACACCCCAAGTGTTAAAAGTGCCGCCTATGTGAAAACGGTTTTCAATACCATTCAGGATTTAATCAGAAACGAGCAAATTGTTGCCGGTCATGATGTGGCATCCGGTGGATTAATCACAACCCTTTTAGAGCTGTGTTTTGCTGATAATAATTTAGGGGCTGAATTAGACCTGTCCGGTTTAAATGAAAAGGAGTCTTTTAAACTATTATTTGCTGAAAATGCAGGTATTGTTATTCAATCCAGAGACCATTCCATTGAAACCGTATTGAGCAATGCAGGTATTGCATATCACAATATTGGGAAAGTAACTGAAAGTGACACGCTTAGTGTGATCAATAACACAGATGTATTTACCATGACCGTTTCCCGTTTAAGAGACGTGTGGTATAAAACATCCTACTTGTTAGATCAAAAACAAACCGCGAATGGTTTGGCTGAAGAGCGATATAATAATTATAAAGATCAACCTTTACAATATGCGTTCCCTGAACATTTCACCGGAAAACTAGTAGACGTCATTGCGAGTGAAACGAAGCAATCTGTAACAAATAATGAGATTACCGCGTCGCAAGCTCCTCGTAATGACAAAAAACCAAGGCCTAAAGCTGCCATACTTCGTGAAAAAGGCAGTAACTCGGAACGTGAAATGGCTAACGCCATGTATTTAGCCGGTTTTGATGTGAAGGATGTTCATATGACCGACTTAATTTCCGGTCGTGAAACTTTAGAAGACATTCAGTTCTTAGGCGCTGTAGGTGGCTTTAGTAACTCGGACGTTTTGGGGTCGGCTAAAGGTTGGGCAGGCGCCATTAAATACAACGAAAAAGCAAAACAAGTCATTAAGGATTTCTTTGCCAGAGAGGACACGCTTTCTGTGGGAATCTGTAATGGTTGTCAGCTTTGGATGGAATTAGACCTCATCAATCCGGACCATGAGATCCATGGTAAAATGCATCATAATGATTCGCATAAACACGAAAGTGCTTTTACGTCGGTTAAAATTCAGGAGAATAATTCCGTGATGTTATCGTCATTGGCGGGAAGTACTTTAGGGGTTTGGATCTCTCATGGTGAAGGGAAGTTCAGTTTACCATATGATGAAGACCGATACAATATTGTTGCGAAATACGGTTACGAAGGGTATCCACATAATCCTAACGGCTCTGACTTTAACACGGCCATGATGAGTGATAAAACAGGTCGTCATTTGGTAACTATGCCACACATTGAGCGCTCTACGTTCCAATGGAATTGGGCTCATTATCCTGATGGACGCAAAGACCAGGTTTCTCCCTGGTTGGAAGCTTTTGTAAATGCCAGAAAGTGGGTTGAAAAACATTAATCAATTCTTGTCACCCTGAACTCTTTTCAGGGTCCTGAGGCACTTATACAAT
Source organism: Seonamhaeicola sp. (assembly GCF_028281565.1). Classification (GTDB taxonomy): domain Bacteria; phylum Bacteroidota; class Bacteroidia; order Flavobacteriales; family Flavobacteriaceae; genus Seonamhaeicola. Next base: position 34,326 of record NZ_JANQJQ010000043.1, on the reverse strand, counting down.
GCATAATTGAGATGCTGAAACAAGTTCAGCATGACACAAAATTTGAGCTGTCATTCCAAATTCGTTTCGGAATCTATAATTGTTCATTGCAAATCCTAAATCTTGAAATGAGATGCTGAAATAAATTCAGCATGACAGAGATCGGGTCTAGCAAGACAAGATGTACTAAAAAGAAAACCCTCAAAGGTCACATATACCTTGAGGGTTTCCAATCAAAAAAAGAAAAACGGAAAACACTATCTGGTTGCTTTAATAGCAGCTTGTGCTGCAGCAACTCTGGCGATAGGAACTCTAAATGGAGAACAACTTACGTAGTTCATCCCTGCATTATAGCAGAACTCAACAGAGTTTGGTTCACCACCGTGTTCACCACATATACCTACTTTCAGATCTTTTTTAGTTGAACGCCCTTTGGCAGTTCCCATTTCTACTAATTGTCCAACACCTTCCTGATCTAAAACTTCAAAAGGATCAACTTTTAATATGCCTTTTTCAATGTATACCGGTAAGAATTTACCAGCATCATCTCGGGAATATCCAAATGCCATTTGCGTTAAATCATTGGTTCCAAATGAGAAGAAATCAGCTTTTTCAGCGATTAAATCTGCCGTTAAAGCAGCACGAGGAATTTCAATCATAGTTCCTACCAAATACTCAACGGTATCATTTCTTTCTTCAAACACTTTATCGGCAGTAGCCCTAATGACAGCCTCCTGACTTTCAAATTCGGCTATAGTACCAATTAAAGGAATCATGATCTCAGGTTTAGCTTCAATGCCTCTTTCCTTAAGGTTTAATGCTGCCTCTATAATGGCTCTTGCTTGCATTTCAGTTATTTCGGGATAAGTAATTCCTAACCTACAACCTCTGTGTCCTAACATGGGGTTAAACTCCTCAAGTTCAGCTACCTTATTTTTAACCTCCTGCAACGTAATATGCATATCTTCGGCTAAATTTCTTTGAGTTTCTAACTGATGTGGTACAAATTCATGCAAAGGCGGGTCTAACAACCTTACCGTAACAGGAAGTCCTTCCATGGCTTCAAAAATGCCTTCAAAATCTGAACGCTGCATGGGCAATAACTCTTTTAAAGCTTCTTTTCTACCTTTTACAGTACCGGCAAGAATCATTTCACGCATAGCTTTAATTCTGTCTACTTCAAAGAACATATGCTCTGTACGTGTTAATCCAATACCTTGAGCTCCAAAATTACGTGCTACTTTGGCATCTTTTGGCGTGTCTGCATTGGTTCTAACCTGCATCTTGGTGAATTTCTCTGCCAAATCCATTATTTCAGCAAACTCACCACCTAATTCCGGTTCAATTGTAGGCACTTTACCTTCAAAAATATTACCTGTAGAACCGTTTAAAGAAATCCAGTCTCCTTCATGATATTCATGACCGTCAACTGTTAAGGTACGTGACTTGTAGTCAATTTTTAATGCCCCTGCACCAGACACACAACATTTACCCATACCACGTGCTACAACAGCCGCGTGAGATGTCATACCACCACGAGCGGTTAATATACCTTTGGCAATGTTCATACCTTCCAGATCTTCGGGAGACGTTTCAATTCTAACTAAAATACTACTCTTGTATTTATCTGCTTCATCTGCGAAGAAAACTATTTTACCGGTAGCTGCTCCGGGAGATGCAGGAAGCCCTTGCGCTATTGCCTGAGCACTTTCTAATGCTTTCGGATCAAAAACAGGGTGCAACAATTCGTCTAATTTGTTAGGTTCTATTTGCAGTAGTGCTTCTTCTTCAGTAATTAAACCTTCTTTACAGGCATCCATAGCAATCTTAACCATGGCCGCACCGGTACGTTTACCATTACGTGTTTGAAGTATCCAAAGTTTACCTTGCTGAATGGTGAACTCCATATCCTGCATATCGCGATAATGCTTTTCAAGAATATCCTGATATTCGTTTAACTCCTGATATATTTCAGGCATTAACTCTTCTAAAGAAGGGTAGTTTTTAATTCTGTCTTCTTCTTCTACCTGAGCTAATTCTGCCCAACGTTGGGACCCTATTTTTGTGATTTGCTGAGGCGTTCTTACACCGGCAACCACATCTTCTCCCTGTGCATCAATTAAGTACTCTCCATTAAAGATATTCTCTCCGGTTGCAGCATCTCTTGTAAAACAAACACCGGTTCCTGAATCCAGTCCCATATTACCATACACCATAGCCTGAACATTAACCGCTGTTCCCCACTCTGATGGATAACCATTCATATTTCTATAATATACTGCTCTATCACCGTTCCAACTGTTAAATACGGCTATAATGGCCCCTGTTAACTGCTCCCATGGATCTGTTGGAAAATCATGACCCGTACGTTTTTTTACAGCTTCTTTAAAGTCATATACAAGGTCCTTTAAATCCTGAATGGTGAATTCTGTATCTAATTCAATTTCTCTCTTATTTTTGAGAGCTTCCATGATTTCTTCAAACGGATCAATATCTTCTTTGGATTCCGGTTTCATTCCTAAAACCACACCACCATACATTTGGATAAAGCGTCTGTATGAATCCCAGGCAAAACGCTCATTATTCGTTTGTTTTGCAATTCCTAATACGGCATCATCATTAAGACCTAAGTTTAATACGGTATCCATCATACCTGGCATAGAAACCCTGGCTCCGGAACGCACAGAAATAAGTAATGGATTTTCTTTATCTCCAAACTTGGTTCCCATAATGTCCTCTATATTAGCTATTGCGGCCTCCACCTCATCTCTAATAAAGTCCATGGCGGCTTCTTCACCTAATTCATTGTATTCCGTACAAACTTCAGTAGTAATTGTAAATCCAGGTGGAACCGGAATTCCAATTGAGCTCATTTCAGCTAAATTGGCACCTTTACCTCCTAAGAGATTTTTCATTTCGCGATTCCCATCGGCCTCTTTATTACCAAATTTATAGACCCGTGTTTTCACATTTTCTAGTAATTCCATAATATTTATTTTTGATTACATTTTTTTTAAAAATTCCATATAAAAGTACGTCTAAATGGAAGACATTTTCATGATATAAATCATATAATCCCTTTAAAATCAAGAGTTTTTCAGAAATTTTTATGTGATAGCAAAAAACCCCGAAGCAACAATGATCTGCCTCGGGGTTTTTCAATAAAAAAAGAAAAAATGGAAGTTGCTAAAATTTGGTTTTAAGCAAATTTTAAACCTTTATTTATTTTTCTGTAGGCCATTGTGACCGTTCGTTTCATTAATAGCGATACCACAAATGCTACTACAAATAATCCTGCAAATACTGCCAAAGTAGCATCTAATGATCCGGTGGCATTTTTAACCACATCGTAAATGGTTGGTCCCACTACACCGGCTAATGCCCAGGCCGTTAAAACCATACCATGAATAGCACCTAACTGTTTCGTTCCGAATAAGTCACCTAAGAAAGCTGGTAAAGTTGCAAAACCACCACCGTACATAGTAATTACAGTAAATAATACTACTAGGAATGCCAATTCCATGGATATCTGAGGTAAGAACCAGAAGGCCATGATCTGGAAAGCGAAAAATATAATATACGTATTTGCCCGTCCCAGATAGTCTGATAAACTAGACCACATGATTCTACCTATGCCATTAAACACACCTATTAAACCAACTACCGCTGCTGCCTCCATTGGAGAATAATTTAACTTCTCCTGCATCATTGGACTGGCAGCCGAAATCACGGCGATACCACAGGCGATGTTTACAAACATCATAATCCAGATATAGTAAAAACGTGATGTCTTTAAGGCTTCATTAGCCGTGATATTGGAAATATCTGCTTTAATAGTTTTTCCTTCTCCGGGTTTGAAACCATCAGGCATATACCCTTCGGGTGGTCTTTCAATATATCTTGCTGAAGCTAAGATTAAAATCATATAAATAGCTCCCAGAATATAGAAGGCATTCGATACTCCCACAGCATCAAACAATGATTGCATTACCGGACCAAAAATCAGAGCGGCAAAACCAAAGCCCATAATGGCCATACCTGTTGCCAAGCCACGTCTGTCCGGGAACCATTTTACTAAGGTGCTTACCGGTGTAATGTACCCTAAACCTAGTCCAATACCACCAATAACACCGTAGCACAGATAGAACATCCAAAGCGATTCTAATTGTACTGCAAGCCCGGAACCTAAAATACCAAATCCGTAAAATAAGCCCGCAGTAGTACCGCTAATTCTAGGGCCTACTTTTTCAACCCAGCGTCCTAAAAAAGCCGCGGATAATCCTAATAATAATATGGCAATTTTAAAGGCCCATTTAATGACGCTTCCATCTACGTCGAAAATATCTTTTACCGGATTGGTCATAACCGAATAGGCATAAACCGACCCAATGGAAATATGTATCCCCACTGCCGATGCTGCTATTAACCAACGATTCTTTAACTTTTGTGTTTTCATGATTCTTCTTTTGTTGTTGATAACATCAACTAATTTATTTTTACTTCTTTGAAATATTGCTCTAAAATTTTAACAGCGTCATTGATTTCTTCTTCTGTGTTTTCGCGAGCATCTTTTAATTTATATTCCCAACCTAATTTTTCCCATTTATGGACACCAAGCATGTGGTAAGGTTGAATTTCAATTTTTTCAATAGTCTTATAATCCTTAAAGTAGTTCCCCATCTCGTGAAGTAACTCGGGTTTGTTTGTTATTCCCGGAATAAGCACATAACGTAGCCACATGGGCTTTCCTGAAGCTTCTCTGTGTTTGGCAAAATTGAATGTGGTTTCTTTATTTTTCTGACCGGTTATCATTTGGTATCCGTCTTCACGCATATGTTTGATATCAAGCATTACTAAATCGGTATACTTATCTAATAACTCTTCAATAAAATGATTTAACAATCTGCCATTAGTATCAATATTGGTATGAATGCCTTCTTCCTTCAGCCTTTGAAAAAAATGGATTAATTCTTTAGACTGAAGTAACGGTTCTCCACCGGATACCGTAACGCCACCAAACTCCCCAAAATAAGATTTCATATTGATGGCTCTTTTAACCAAGCTTTCAATAGGATGCTCTTCTCCTCCATGTGTATCGATGGTATCAGGGTTATGGCAATACAAACACTTTAGTTTACAACCTTGTAAAAATACGACCATACGAATTCCGGGCCCGTCATGCGTACCAAACGATTCTATTGAATGGACTCTTAATGTATAATCTGAAGTTTTGATAAGGCTTTCGTTTAAATTAGAACTTCCGAAAATTTTGGGTTTTCGGAAGTTCTTACTTGACTAATTTATAATTACATTGAATCATGGAATGATCTGGTAATCACTTCTAATTGCTGTTCTTTTGTCAATCTGATAAAGTTTACAGCATATCCTGAAACCCTGATGGTTAACTGTGGGTATTCTTCAGGATGTTCCATAGCATCCAGCAATGTTTCCTTGTTTAAAACATTTACATTCAAATGCTGTGCATTTCTTGAGAAATAACCATCGAGCGTCGTTGACAAGTTTAATATTCTATCTTCTTCCGTAGCTCCTAATGATTTAGGAACAATTGAGAAGGTGTTAGAAATACCGTCCTGAGAATCGCAATAATCAATCTTAGCAACTGAGTTTAATGATGCAATGGCTCCGTGAGTGTCACGTCCGTGCATTGGGTTAGCACCCGGTGCAAATGGAACGCCTTTGGCTCTACCATCAGGTGTGGCTCCGGTTTTCTTACCGTAAACCACGTTAGAGGTGATTGTTAATACAGACATGGTTGGTTCTGCATTTTTATAAACCGGTAAGGCCTTTAATTCGTTATTGAAATCTGCAACCGCATCATGAGCAAAAATATCTACTCGGTCATCATCATTTCCATATTTAGGGAAGTCACCTTCAATTTCAAAATCAATAGTTAAACCGTCTTCATTTCTTATTGGTTTCACTTTAGCATACTTGATAGCCGACAATGAATCTGCTACAATTGATAAACCTGCCACACCGTAAGCAATGTTAATTTCAGGATTGGTATCAATTAATGCCATTTGGGCTTTTTCGTAGTAATATTTGTCGTGCATGTAGTGAATAATATTCATAGAATCGTTATACACACGTGCCACTTCTTTCATAGCTATTTTAAAGTTAGCCATTACTTTATCAAAGTCTAAGTAATCACCGGCCATTGGTTCAATACCTTCAACCATCTGAGTTCCGGTATTCTCGCAACGTCCACCATTAATTGCTAATAACAATGTTTTAGCTAAGTTAGTACGTGCTCCAAAGAATTGAATTTGTTTACCTAAGGCCTGGTAAGATACGCAACAAGCAATGCCGTAGTCATCAGAACCTCTCATTTCACGCATCATATCATCATTTTCAAACTGAATTGAAGAGGTATCAATCGCTACTTTAGAACAGTAATTTTTAAAGTTCTTAGGTAAGTTGTTAGACCAAAGAATTGTAATATTTGGTTCTGGTGATGGCCCTAAGTTATATAATGTATTTAAGAAACGGAATGATGTTTTGGTAACCTTGGTTCTTCCGTCTGCAAACATACCTCCGATGGCTTCGGTTACCCAGGTTGGGTCACCGGCAAAAATCTCATCGTAAGCTCCCATTCTTAAGTGACGTACCATACGTAATTTCATTACGAACTGGTCTATATATTCCTGAGCTTCAATTTCGGTAATTAATCCTTTTTCTAAATCTTTCTCGATATAAATATCTAAGAAAGAAGATACATTACCTAAAGACATGGCAGCACCGTCTTGTTCTTTTACGGCTGCTAAATATCCCATATAAGTCCATTGTACGGCCTCCTGGGCATTTTCTGCAGGACGGGATAGATCAAGGCCATAGGCTTTACCCATTTCTATCATGTCCTTTAAAGCCTTAATCTGGTCAGTCACTTCCTCGCGTAAACGAATTACAGCATCCGTCATTGGCCCGGTAATGGCATTATGGTCTGCTTTTTTAGCTTCAATTAACTTATCAATACCATATAAAGCAACGCGACGGTAATCTCCAATAATTCTACCACGGGCATAGTTATCAGGTAAACCCGTTAAAAGTCCTAAAGAACGGAATCTTCTGATTTCCTCATTATAAGCAGAAAATACGCCGTCGTTATGAGATTTCACATACTTGGTGAATAATTCTGAAACCGTGTCGCTGGCAACTAACCCATGCTCTTCCAAAGCTTTTTGCACCACTTTGAATCCACCAAAAGGCTTCATGGCACGCTTAAGTAATTCATCGGTCTGTAAACCAACAATAACTTCATTCTCCTTATCTATATATCCTGCCCCAAAGTTACTGATACCGGAAATGGTTTCCGTGTCTACAGAACGAACGCCATTGTTTTGACGTTCTTCTTTTGATGCTTCCAAACAAACATCCCAAAGTTTTTTAGTACGCTCACTTGGTCCTACTAAAAACTCTTCGCTTCCGTAATAAGGTGTTACATTATTAACGACGAAATTTCTAACATCAATCGTGTCATTCCAAACACCATTTTTAAACGCTTTTACTTCCATTTTTATATAATTTTATTGTATTCTGATTTGTTATACCAAAGTTACGCTACCACCCCAAATATTAAACTGACTTTTGTCATAAAACCTTGATATAACAGGGTTTTACGATTAAAACAGTTTACGAAAACGTTTGAGTTTTCGTTTAATTTTAACGAATTTTTGAAAGTTTTAAGACTAAGATCTATAAATACTTAAAGTGGATTAACTTTTTTATAATTTTTAGCAGTTTTTATTACTTAAAATTGCAGTTTTCATAAAAATTCAAAAAAATAAGCTGACAAATTCAAAGAAAAAACAAAAATCCGGAATAATTATTAAAGAATATGACTAATTAATATTAAAAACAAAATGGCCTGGTCTTTCAGGTTATTATAATCTGTAATTATTATTTCATCCTTTGAATGCAATTTGAAAATCCTATTTATTTTCATATTTTGGTTGCATCACATTTAGAACGCATGAAAGAGATTACCAGAATTTTTGATTTTCCGCAATACCAACTTGAGAAGTTTAACTTAGACAAAGCATTTACTTCAAAATATAATGGTAAATGGGTTAGTATTTCTTCCCGGGAGTACATCGATCAGGCTAATCAAGTTAGTAGGGGTCTATTGCGTTTAGGTGTTAAGGCCAACGATAAAATCGCGGTAATATCCACAACCAATAGAACAGAATGGAATGTTTTGGATATAGGCGTGCTACAAATTGGTGCACAAAATGTACCTATATACCCAACTATTTCCAAAGAAGAATACGAATATGTTTTAAATCATTCTGAAGCGACTTACTGTTTTGTTTCAGACGATACTATTTTAGAAAAACTAAATCAAATAAAAGGGAATACTAAACTCAAAGAAGTTTATACGTTTAACGAGATTGAAGGTGAAAAAAACTGGAAAGACGTTTTAGATTTAGGTGAAGATCTTGCAAATCAAAAAGAGGTTGAAGAACGAAAGAATACTGTAAAACCGGAAGATTTAGCGACCCTTATTTACACTTCGGGAACTACCGGAACACCAAAAGGGGTTATGCTGTCTCATAATAACCTGGTTTCTAATGTTATTGATAGTTCATCCCGTGTTCCTATGGAGCATGGCAAATCTTCGGCTTTAAGTTTTTTACCGGTTTGTCACGTGTTTGAACGTATGATTCTTTACCTCTATCAATATTGTGGCATTGAGATCTATTTTGCTGAAAGTATTGAAACCATAAGTGACAATTTAAAAGAAGTCAAACCTTCTATAATGACAGCTGTTCCAAGGCTTTACGAAAAAGTTTATGATAAAATTATTGCTAAAGGCACGGACCTGAAGGGCATTAAAAAAATGTTGTTCTTTTGGGCCGTTAATTTGGGCTTAAAGTACGAGCCTTATGGTAAAAACGGACGGTGGTATGAATATAAACTGAAAGTTGCCAGAAAGTTGATTTTTAGCAAATGGAAAGAAGGTCTAGGTGGGAATCTTAATACTTTGGTGTCTGGAAGTGCCGCTTTACAACCCAGGTTGATCAGAATATTTTCTGCAGCAGAAATGCCCATTTTAGAAGGCTATGGACTTACAGAAACCTCTCCTGTTATATCAGTAAATTGCCCGTTTAATATGGGTATTAAAATAGGAACGGTTGGCAGGATAATTGACAATGTTGATGTTAAAATTGCTGATGATGGCGAAATATTGGTAAAGGGCCCGAATGTGATGATGGGCTACTATAAGGACCCTGAAAGAACTTCTCAGGTTATGACCGGAGATTATTTTCACACCGGTGATATTGGAGAATTATGTGATGACAATTTCTTGAAAATTACAGACCGGAAAAAAGACATGTTTAAAACCTCAGGAGGTAAATATGTAGTGCCTGCACTGTTAGAAAATCAATTCAAACAATCCCGCTTTATAGAACAGATCATGGTCATTGGTGAAGGTCAGAAAATGCCTGCTGCTCTAATTCAGATTAATTATGAATTTGTTGAAGAATGGGCAAGAAGACATGATATTACTTTTACTTCTAAAGAGGATACTATTTCTAACCCCATATTAATAGAACGTATTCAGGAAGAAATTGATGAAGCTAACACCAATTTTGGAAAATGGGAACAAATTAAAAGGTTTGAAATCACTCCGGATGTTTGGACTATTGATGATGGCCACCTCACCCCTACTATGAAAATGAAACGCAGAGCCATCAAAGAAAAATACAAAGGCCTGATAGAGAAGATCTACAGTAATTAGCCCGGAAAATCTTCAAATTATTTAATTCTTAACCGAATCTAATATATTTTGTGATTTTAATAAAAATACAAACACATATTTAACGATTTATCATTTTTTATGTATTTTTAGTGCCATCTAACTAATAAACATATTAAAAAATGAAAACAAAAAATTTCTTAGTTGCCGGTATTGCTGGCGGAATTGTAGATTACCTTTTAGGATGGTTATTTTACGGAATAGTATTTAAAGATTCCTTTCCTCAACCGGAAGAAAGTTCTCAAACCATGATATTTATTTTGTTGGGATGTTTAACTTTTGGCCTATTTATATCCTATATATATAATCAATGGGCCCAAATCTCTACTTTAGCCACCGGTGCAAAAGCGGGTATTGTTATCGGGATATTCATGGGGTTAATAACTAACTTTTTTAGAATAGCCATGACCCCGGAAACTACTTTTCAATTAGCAGCACTGGATGTTGGAATATCTATTGTATTGGCTACTGTTGTAGGTGCAGTTGTTGGTTTGATCAATGGTAAAATGGGATAAATCACACATATATTATATATAAAAAAATAACACCTTACAGTGCTGTAAGGTGTTATTTTTTTTACAACGAAATTATATTTTCCTTACTATATTATGCATGCATAATAAATTTTTTTATATTTGGATATTAACTACTAATGATGAAGGACAAAACTATTGATTATGTACTAAGAACCACCTGGCTTACGGTTCAAAAAATGTACAATGAAGAGGCCGCTAAATTTGAGAGCACCATGGCAACGGGGTTTACCTTGTTAAGTATTGACCCGGAAAAAGGCACGCCATCAACGGCCCTGGGCCCGAAAATGGGTATGGAAGCAACAAGTTTATCAAGAATATTAAAAACTATGGAAAAAAGAGGATTGATAGAAAGACAACCTAATCCTAAAGATGGCAGAGGTGTATTAATTCATTTAACGGAATTCGGTCAGGAAAAAAGAGCCCTTTCAAGAGAAAAAGTCCTCACCTTTAATGAAACTATCAGAAACAATATTTCGGAAGAAAAAATGGACCATTTTTACGAAGTTGCCGAACTCATTGTAGACATGGTTTCCAAAAAAAAAAATTTACAATAAAAATAATTAGTTTTAACAGTAATGGGTAAACGGATTATAAAAAAAATTGCAGTTATCGGATCTGGAATTATGGGAAGCGGCATTGCTTGTCATTTTGCCAACATTGGTGTAGAGGTCTTATTATTAGACATTGTTCCCAGAGAGTTAAATGACATTGAAAAAGCTAAGGGGCTAACTTTAGAAGATAAAGTCGTTAGAAACCGTTTGGTAAATGATGCCCTAAAAAAGGCTTTAAAGTCTAAGCCCTCACCTATTTACCATCAAAAATTTGCCGGTAGGATCATTACCGGTAACTTAGAAGATGATATTTCCATGGTAAAAGATGTTGATTGGATTATTGAAGTGGTCGTTGAACGCTTAGATATTAAAAAACAGGTTTTTGAAAACCTGGATAAGCATAGAACTCCCGGAACGCTTATTACATCTAATACCTCAGGAATTCCTATTAAGTTCATGAGTGAAGACAGAAGTGACGATTTTCAAGAACATTTCTGCGGCACACATTTCTTTAATCCCGCCAGATACTTAAAACTATTTGAAATTATTCCAGGTCCAAAAACCTCTCAGGACGTTTTGGATTTCCTTAATAATTATGGTGAGCAATACCTGGGAAAAACTTCAGTAGTAGCCAAAGATACCCCCGCCTTTATAGGCAACCGTATTGGGATTTTTGGTATTCAGTCTTTATTCCATCAGGTAAAAGAACTAGGACTAACTATTGAAGAAGTGGATAAACTTACCGGTCCGGTTATAGGACGACCAAAATCAGCCACTTTTAGAACAGTGGATGTGGTTGGTTTAGACACCCTGGTTCATGTAGCTAATGGTATTCATGAGAATTGTCCTGATGATGAGGCACATGAGTTATTTAAACTACCGGATTTTGTTGACACCATGATGGAAAATAAGTGGTTAGGTAGTAAAACAGGGCAAGGTTTCTACAAAAAAGTTAAAGGTGATAATGGTAAAAGTGACATCCTATCCTTAGACCTGGACACTTTAGAATACCGTAGTAAAAAGAAAGCAAAATTTGCCACTTTAGAACTCACAAAACCTGTTGAAAAAGTCATTGACAGATTCAAAATATTAGTTTCGGGAAAAGATAAAGCCGGCGCATTTTACAGAAAAAACTTTGCCGCTATGTTTGCTTATGTTTCAAACAGAATTCCTGAAATATCCGATGAGCTTTTTAAGATTGACGATGCTATGAAAGCCGGTTTTGGATGGGAACACGGTCCGTTTCAAATCTGGGATGCCATCGGGGTTGAAAAAGGGATAGAAATTATGAAGGCCGAAGGCCTGGAACCGGCTTCCTGGGTAAATGATATGTTGGCTTCAGGTAGTTCGTCGTTCTATACCGTTGAAAATGGAGCTACTTATTATTATGACATTCCAACTAAATCCCAAACTAAAAAACCGGGACAAGATGCTTTTATTATTCTGGATAATATTAGAAAAAGCAACGAAGTATTTAAAAATTCCGGCGTTGTTATTGAAGATCTAGGAGACGGTATTATAAACTGCGAATTCCAGTCTAAAATGAACACTATTGGTGGTGACGTTTTAGCCGGATTAAATAAAGCCATAGATTTGGCCGAAAAGGATTTCGAGGGATTAATTATTGGCAATCAGGGCGCTAATTTCTCAGTTGGTGCCAATATTGGTATGATCTTCATGATGGCGGTAGAACAGGAATACGATGAACTTAACGGAGCAATCAAGTATTTTCAGGATACTATGATGCGTATGCGTTATTCATCCATCCCAACTATTTCTGCGCCTCATGGATTATCATTAGGCGGGGCATGTGAACTCTCATTGCATGCCGATAAAGTTGTGGCTGCGGCCGAAACTTATATAGGTTTAGTTGAATTTGGGGTAGGCGTCATTCCCGGTGGCGCCGGTTCCAAAGAAATGGCCCTTAGAGCTTCTGATACTTTTAGAAAGGGGGATGTGGAACTGAATATTCTCCAGGAATACTTCCTGACTATTGGTATGGCAAAAGTAGCTACATCGGCTTATGAAGCGTTTGATATGGGGCTGCTTCAAAAGGGGAAAGATATCGTTGTTGTTAATAAAGACCGACAAATTGCCACAGCTAAAGCCCATGCCAGAATCATGGCTGATGCCGGTTATACCCAACCCATCAGACGTAAAGATGTAAAAGTTCTTGGTAAACAGGCGTTAGGTATGTTTTTAGTAGGAACCGATGCCATGGAAGCTTCAAATTATATAAGTGAACATGACCAGAAAATTGCTAACAAACTGGCATATGTGATGGCAGGCGGTGATCTATCCGAACCCACCTTAGTAAGTGAACAATATTTGTTAGACCTTGAACGAGAAGCTTTCTTAAGCTTGTGCACGGAACGTAAAACTTTAGAGCGCATTCAGCACATGTTAAAAACAGGAAAACCACTTAGGAATTAAGAAAAGCCCCTCCTAGCCTTCCCAAAAGGGGAGGAAGCTAAAGGTGGCGTTTTATAATTTAAATTAAAAATGTATAATAATTAAAAATATATCCCTTAAAACTCCCTTTCCTTAGGAGAGGGCTGGGGAGAGGCTTATGAAAACCGCATATATAGTCAAAGCATATAGAACCGCTGTCGGTAAAGCACCAAAAGGCTTATTCCGTTTTAAACGAACGGATGAGTTGGCTGCCGAGACCATACAGCATATGATGAAAGAACTTCCTCAATTAGATAAAACCAGGATTGATGATGTGATTGTTGGTAACGCCATGCCAGAGGGGTCACAAGGCCTGAATATGGCGCGTTTAATTTCTTTAATGGGGTTAAATAGTGTTGATGTTCCCGGTGTAACGGTAAACAGGTTTTGTTCTTCCGGAGTTGAAACTATTGCCATTGCAGTAGCCAAAATTCAATCGGGAATGGCAGAATGTATTATTGCGGGAGGTGCAGAAAGCATGAGTGCGGTTCCTATGACCGGTTTTAAACCTGAGTTAAACTATGACATTGTAAATGCCGGTCACGAAGATTATTACTGGGGCATGGGAAATACAGCCGAAGCTGTTGCAAATCAATTCAATGTATCCCGGGAAGATCAGGATGCGTTTGCATACAACTCACACATGAAAGCCTTAAAGGCCCAGGCAGAAGACCGCTTCCAGGATCAAATAGTTCCTATTGAAGTAAATCAAACCTATATTGATACCAACGGAAAGAAAGCTACTAAAACCTATACGGTAACAAAAGATGAAGGTCCAAGAAAAGGAACTAGTTTAGAAGCGCTTGCCAAATTGCGTCCGGTATTTGCTCAGGGCGGCAGTGTAACGGCCGGTAATTCATCGCAAATGAGTGACGGTGCTGCTTTTGTTTTGGTAATGAGTGAAGGCATGGTAAAGGAACTAAACCTGGAGCCCATTGCCAGATTAGTAAATTACGCTGCTGCCGGTGTTGAACCTCGAATCATGGGGATTGGCCCGGTAAAAGCTATTCCAAAAGCTCTGAAACTGGCCGGATTAAAACAAGACGATTTGGAACTTATTGAATTAAACGAAGCCTTTGCGTCTCAATCCTTAGCCGTCATTAGAGAGTTGAACTTAAACCCGGATATTATTAATGTAAATGGTGGTGCCATTGCTTTAGGACATCCTTTAGGTTGCACAGGAACAAAACTTTCAGTACAACTATTTGATGAAATGCGAAAACGCGATATGACAGGAAAATACGGTGCCGTGACCATGTGTGTTGGAACCGGTCAAGGGGCATGCGGAATTTTTGAATTTATTTCATAGATAAAAGAATATAGAGAAAAGAGAAAAGACTTACATAATGACTAAAAAGAGGCATAACTATAAAAATCTTAAAATATGGCAATTGGGGTTAGAAATTGCAAATGATGTTTCTGACTTACTAGTAGATTTCCCCAGGCATGAACGTTTTGATTTAAGCTCTCAAATAAGCAATTGTTCTGTATCAATGCTAAGCAACATTGCGGAAGGTTCCTCCAGAACAGACAAATCTTTCAGTCATTTTTTAGATATTTCATTAGGTTCATCTTTTGAGTTAGGCACGCAATTATTGGTTGCAAAACACAGAAATTATATAAATAACGATACTTTAAAAAAACTTGAAGAAAAAATAGAAGAATTTCAACGAATGACCATGGGTTTTCAAAATGGCTTAAGTGGTTAGAAACCCATATCTTTTTTCTATTCTCTATTTTCTCTATTCAAATAAAGAAAAAGCTATGGAAGAAAAAAACATATTAAGAGGCGGACAATTTCTTGTAAAAGAAACGAATTGCGAAGATATCTTTACACCCGAAGACTTCAATGAAGACCAGCTTATGATGAAAGAAGCTGTTACCGAATTTGTTGACAGAGAGATTTGGGCCAAAAAAGCACAATTTGAAAAGAAAGATTATGACTTAACCGAGTCCTGCATGCGTAAAGCCGGCGAACTTGGGTTCTTAAGTATTGCTGTCCCCGTGGAATACGGAGGTATGGGCATGGGGTTTGTTGACACCATGTTGGTATGTGATTATATTTCCGGAGCTACAGGTTCTTTTAGTACCGCTTTTGGTGCGCATACAGGTATTGGAACCATGCCGATTACTTTATACGGCACGGAAGAACAAAAACAAAAATATGTTCCAAAATTAGCCAGCGGAGAATGGTTTGGTTCTTATTGTTTAACCGAACCCAGTGCAGGTAGTGATGCCAATTCAGGAAAAACAAAGGCAGTACTATCAGAAGACGGTAAATCGTATAAAATTACCGGTCAGAAAATGTGGATCTCCAATGCCGGCTTCTGTAGCCTGATGATTGTATTTGCCAGAATTGAAGACGACAAATACATCACCGGATTTATTGTTGAATACGATCCTGAAAACCCGAATGGTATCACCATGGGTGAAGAAGAACATAAATTAGGAATTCGGGCTTCTTCCACACGTCAGGTGTTCTTTAACGATACTGTTGTTCCGGTAGAAAATATGCTGTCTGTTCGGGGTAATGGCTTTAAAATAGCTATGAATGCACTTAATGTAGGGAGAATAAAATTGGCTGTGGCATGTATAGATGCCCAACGTAGAACGATTTCAGAATCCATTAAATACGCTAACGAACGTATTCAGTTTAAAACACCCATTTCCAGCTTTGGGGCTATAAGGCAAAAAATAGCTGAAATGGCTACCAACTGTTGGGTTGGGGAAGCCGGGTGCTATAGGGCTGCAAAAAATATTCAGGACCGAATAGAACTCAGGCGTCAAAATGGAAAAGACTCGCATCAGGAAGCCGAATTAAAAGGGGTTGAAGAGTACGCTATTGAATGTTCTATTCTTAAAGTAGCTATTTCAGAATTTGTACAAAGATGCACCGATGAAGGCATTCAAATCTTAGGTGGTATGGGATTCTCTGAAGAAACGCCCATGGAATCCGCCTGGAGAGACGCCCGTATTTCCAGAATTTACGAAGGCACCAATGAGATTAACAGGATGCTAAGCATTGGCATGCTTATTAAAAAAGCCATGAAAGGCCATGTGGATGTATTAACACCGGCTATGGCTGTAAAAGATGAATTGATGGGAATACCATCGTTTGATACACCGGACTTCTCAGAACTATTTTCAGAAGAAAAAAGCATTATTAAAAATCTTAAAAAATTA
Organism: Seonamhaeicola sp.; assembly: GCF_028281565.1. Taxonomy (GTDB): domain Bacteria; phylum Bacteroidota; class Bacteroidia; order Flavobacteriales; family Flavobacteriaceae; genus Seonamhaeicola. The sequence goes on along the minus strand of NZ_JANQJQ010000043.1, from coordinate 17,848 downwards.
TTCTTAATGGTTGCCGGTGCGGCATTGGAGAAATACGGTGAAAAAATTGAAGAACAGCAACAACTCATGTTAGCGGCCTCCGATATTTTAATTCAAATATATTTAGCAGAATCGGCTATTCTAAGGGCAGAAAAAATGGCTAATAAAGAGGGGGAAGATAAAGCTAAGGAGCAAATAGCTATGGCTAAATTAAACTTATTCCATGCTATTGATGTCATTGAAACAGCTGGAAAGCATTCTATAATCTCCTTCTCTAGTGGAGATGAACAGCGTATGATGCTTATGGGCTTAAAACGTTATATTAAATACGTGAATATGCCTAATATTATTGAGTTGAGAAATATCATTGCCAATAAAGTAACTAAAGAAAACAAATATTGTTTTTAATATAAAGTAGGTGACTAATTCAAATCTAAAAACGTTTCATTTTACTTCTTGAAACGTTTTTATTGTTTCATGTGCTTATTTTATTGTTTTATCGGTCATACTTCGGCTAAGCTCAGTACAGGCATGTAACCCTGGATGATTAAAATAATTGTTTCCTTGTATGTTAATAATTATTTTAATCATGTCGGTTTCATTATCTTTAGTTTTTAAAGTATAAACTCAACATATTAAAAATTAAGATTTTAAATGTGTCCGCGTCTTGAGCATATCAAACGTCATAATAATATATAACCTTAAAATATAGTATTATGAAACATTTTCTTGCGATTGCAATAACAGCAGTTACTTTTTTTTACGGCCTGCCCTGTAAAGCACAAACCGAAAAAACATTAGAACCAAAATTAGAAAATATTGCCTGGATTTCCGGTAACTGGAAGGGGGAGGCTTTTGGAGGCATTACTGAAGAAAACTGGAGTGAACCTTCTGGCGGGTCCATGATGGCAACTTTCAAATTAATACATAATAACAACGTCTCTTTCTATGAAATTGAGATCATCAGACAACTTGAAAATACGTTAATACTTCAATTGAAACACTTCCACAACGACCTAAAAGGTTGGGAAACCAAAGATGAAACCGTCGATTTTCCGTTAAAGTATATCACTAAAAACAAAGTCGTTTTTGAAGGTATGACCTTTGAAAAGGTAAATGATAATGAAATGAACGTATTTGTTGACATGCATGAAAAGGACGGGACAGTAAATACTATAAAATTTAATTATACCAAATAGATGAAATATTATTTTCTAATCGTTGTTATGACCACTACGATTTCATTTTATGGTCAATCAAACACTCAACTTTATGAAATCATTGATGCCGTTTCGGCCCAAAGCATTGAAAAAGACATTCAAACTTTGGCTGATTTTGGTACTAGAAACACTTTTAGCGACACCATATCCGAAACCAGGGGCATTGGTGCCGCAAGGCGCTGGATAAAACAAGAGTTTGAAACCATATCAAAAAACTGCAATAATTGTTTGGACGTTTTTTATCAAAAAGATTTTGTTACCAAAGAAGGTAATGACAGAGTCCCTCATGACGCCTGGGTAGTAAATGTTGTGGCTGTCCAGCGTGGTACTAAATATCCTAACAGGTATGTCATTATGAGTGGTGATATTGATTCCAGGGCCAGTAATACAATGGATTTCACCATAGATGCTCCGGGTGCTAACGATAACGCCTCGGGTATGGCAGGGACAATGGAGGCAGCCCGTGTTTTAACGAATTACAAATTTGAAAGCAGTATTGTTTACGTTGGTTTATCAGGTGAAGAACAAGGCTTATTCGGTGGTGCCGGCTTAGCCAATTACGCCAAAGAAAATAACTGGGATATTATTGGGGTTTTGAACAATGATATGATTGGAAATATTAAAGGCGTCGATGGTGTGATTGACAACCGGACCTTTAGGATTTTCTCTGAACCGGTGCCTCCTACTGAAACGGAGCGCCAACGAAAAATGCGCCGCTTCTTTGGCGGTGAAGTGGATGGTATTTCGCGTCAGTTAGCACGTTACATTCATAAAACCACACGAACCTATATGCCTGAAATGAATCCTATGATGGTATACCGATTAGACAGGTTTGGCCGTGGCGGGCACCATCGCCCGTTTAATGACTTGGGATATGCCGGCGTGCGAATTATGGAGGCTCATGAGAATTACAACCAGCAACACCAGGATATCCGTGAAGAAAACGGGATTAAATACGGGGACGTTATTGAACATGTCAATTTTGACTATGCTAAAAAACTAACCGCTGTCAATGCCATCAATTTAGCAAGTTTAGCCTCTGCGCCTCCGGCGCCGGATAAAGTTGCCATTGGAGGTATTGTGCAACCATCGGCCAAATTTAAATGGGACAAGGTTGACGGTGCTACTGGTTATAAAATCTACTGGAGAGACACCACCTCTCCCACCTGGGACCATAGCAAATATGTTGGTAACGTTTCAGAATATACTTTAGATGGCATTGTTATTGACAATTATTTTTTCGGTATTGCATCGGTTGGAGAAAACGGATATGAAAGTGTGGTAGCCTTTCCCAATGCTGTTTTCAGGGATTAAACATTAAGTAAATATTAACTAAAAACTTTTGGCTTTTAGGTAATTTTGAGAAAATTCATTGTATGAAGACTTTTTTACTTTCCTTCCTCTTAGCGCTATTGTCATTTGGTTTTACCAATGCTCAATTACTATCCGAAAAGGAAAATTTCACAAGACAAGACACTTTAAGAGGTTCCGTTACTCCGGAGCGTGCCTGGTGGGATTTAACCTATTATCATTTGGATATTAAAGTTGATCCGGATAAAAAATTCATTTCCGGCAAAAATACGATTCAGTATAAAGTTTTAAAGCATCATTCGGTTATACAGATAGACTTGCAACCACCTTTAAAACTGACTAAAGCTATTCAAAATGGCGAAGCATTAGCAATTGAACACGATGGCAATGCTCATTTTATAACATTGAATAAACCTCAGGATGTGGGAACCGTCAATGCATTAGATGTATACTATGAAGGTAACCCCAGAGAAGCCGTTAGAGCACCATGGGATGGTGGTATATCCTGGGATAAAGATGATAACGGCAACCATTTTGTGGCATCGTCATGTCAGGGTTTGGGCGCCAGTGTTTGGTGGCCCTGTAAAGATCATATGTCCGATGAAGTTGATAGCATGCTCATTAGTGTAAACGTCCCAAAAGACCTAACGAATGTTTCTAACGGAAGATTGAGAAGTGTTGAACAATATGGAGATACTAAAACTTACCGCTGGATAGTTAAAAATCCCATTAATAACTATGGCGTCAATATCAATATAGGAGATTATGTGAATTTCTCCGAAGTCTATGATGGCATGGCGGGACCTCTTGATATGGACTATTATGTTTTAAGAGATAACCTTGAAAAAGCTAAAGAACATTTTAAAGATGCCCCTAAAATGATGAAAGCTTTTGAGCACTGGTTTGGCCAATATCCGTTTTATGCCGATAGTTTTAAACTGGTAGAAGTGCCTTACCTGGGAATGGAACACCAAAGTTCTGTGACCTATGGTAACCAGTATAAAAAAGGCTATTTGGGAAATGATCTATCAGGAACGGGCTGGGGTTTAAAATTCGATTTCATTATCATTCACGAAGCCGGTCATGAGTGGTTTGCCAACAACATCACCAATAAAGACATTGCCGATATGTGGATACATGAAAGCTTTACGGCCTACTCTGAAAATCTGTTTTTAGATTATTACTACGGTAAACAAGCTTCAGCTGAATATGTTATCGGAACCCGAAGAGCTATTAGAAATGACCGCCCTATTATTGGGCATTACGACGTTAATCATGAAGGCTCCGGAGACATGTACTATAAAGGTGCTAATATGTTACACACATTAAGACAGCTCATTGAAGACGATGAAAAATGGCGTAAAATATTAATTGGGTTGAATACAACGTTTTATCACCAAACAGTAACTACCCGGCAAATAGAAGATTATATAAGCGAACAAACAGGTTATGACTTAACCGAATTTTTCAACCAGTATTTAAGAACAACTAAAATTCCAACTCTGGAATACCAAATTGATGGTAAAAACCTAAAATACCGCTGGACCAACATTATTGAAAAATTTGATATGCCTGTTCAGATTAAGGTCAATGATAAAGAACAGTGGTTATATCCTAAAGCAAAATGGCATACACTTGCTATTGAAAACCCAATTGAATCTTTTGAAGTTGACCCTGATTTTTATGTAGAATCTAAAAAACTTTAAACGTGTGAAAGATTTACCGGAACTTTATTTTGAACGCGATACCGATTGGTATGACTGGCTTTTAAAAAATCATGATAAACATGATGCTATCTACCTCATCTTTTACAAGCTCGAAGTGAATATTCCCACCATGCGATGGGAAGAAGCCGTTAAAGTGGCACTTTGTTTTGGCTGGATAGATTCCACTGTAAAAAGCTTAGGTAATGGTAAGCGCCGGCAATATTTCTGCAAAAGAAACCCGAAAAGCAATTGGAGTGCCCTTAATAAACGTTATATACAAGAACTTGAACAAACAGGGTTAATTCATGAGTCCGGTTATAGATCTATTGAAATTGCAAAACAGAATGGTAGTTGGACAGCTGCTGATGCCATTGAAAATGAGATCATACCGGAAGCCTTACAGGAAGCTTTTGACAAAAATCCTGAAGCCTTTGAAAACTATAAAAACTTTTCAAAAGGCTACAGAAAAGGGTATCTATCCTGGGTGTATAGTGCCAAACGGCAAGAAACCAAACAAAAACGAATTTCAGAAATTATCAGGCTTTGCAAAGCCAATGTTAAAAGCAGAGGCAACTATTAGTTAAATCCTGCTAATAAAACTCCCATACGGATCTTTAAACTTCATACCTTTTGAAAATCTATGTTTACTCAACTGCTTGTATTCTGCCAGGGCCCAAAGCACAAATTCTTTAACAAAAAAGCTGTCCTCTCTTTTTAAATTAGGTTGATATTTCCCCAGCAGATCATCGAGAGGTGTAATATTTTCCAGGAGCCCCTGGTATTCTTTATCCCTTAAATCATCCAGCAATTCAAACCCCTCTTTTTGATTAAAAAACCACGATATAATATCATCATATGGTGTTTCTTCGTCCTGCTTTTTCAGTTTTTCAATTTTTGGAAAGTACTCCGAAAACAAACTTTTTACCGCTTCACCAATTAAATTATAAGCAATTACAGCTGCACCCTCCTGCTCGCCTTCATATACCAATTCTACTTTTCCCGTAATGGAAGGAATCACACCAACAAAATCACTCAACCGCAATATGGTATTTTCATCTCCTGCCAATAAGGCTCTGCGTTCTGCCGTACTCAATAAATTTTCAAAAGCTGTTATACTCAATCTCACACTGACGCCACTCTTGATATCTATATAGTCACTTTCTCGAGCTTCAAATACGATTTGCTCTAACAGGTCCTTGGCCAAATCGGGAACCATAACATGGGCTTTCTGACTTTCCACTAAATTGGCTTCCTGCGCTGTAATTAAACGTGCTGTTTCTATATCCTCCGGGTAATGCGTTAATATTTGTGACCCAATTCTATCTTTTAATGGGGTGACTATACTACCCCGGTTGGTATAATCTTCGGGGTTTGCTGTAAATAAAAATTGAATATCCAAAGGTAACCTGACTTTAAACCCTCTTATTTGAATGTCACCTTCCTGCAGAATATTAAATAAGGCTACCTGAATTCTGGCCTGTAGATCGGGTAATTCGTTGATCACAAAGATACATCGGTTTGCTCTCGGGATCATACCGTAATGAATCACGCGGTCATCAGCATAACTTAATTTTAAATTTGCTGCTTTAATAGGGTCCACATCTCCAATAATATCGGCTACCGTAACATCAGGAGTAGCTAGTTTTTCCGCAAAACGTTCGCTTCTATGTAGCCAGGAAATCGGGGTATCATCTCCTTTTTCTTTAATTAATTCAATGGCATATCTGGATATTGGGTTAAAAGGGTCATCATTCACTTCAGAGCCCCCTACAAAAGGGATATATTCATCCAGTAAATTCAACATCAAGCGTGCCAGGCGTGTTTTTGCCTGCCCCCGTAATCCAAGTAAGTTAATATTGTGCCGTGACAAAATAGCGCGCTCTAACTCGGGTATTACGGTATTTTCATAACCGTGAACACCTTCAAAAGCGGTTTCTTTATTTTTTATTTTTTCAATAAGGTTATCCCGTAATTCGTCTTTGATTGACTTTGATTGATATCCCTCTTTTTTTAATGCTCCTAGTGTTTTGATGTGTTTCATATGTCGCTCCCTTTTTAAAAGCTTGATTTTTCTGCTGTATCTTCTTTATTTTTCAACCCTCCGAATTCCGATCACTATCGGAATCCACCTCCCTTAAAAATAAGGGAGGAGCCGAAACTATTTCAAGTTTAAGCCTTTTGATTACTCTTTGGCTCTCCTCTTAAATTTAAGAGGAGAATGAATTTCGATTTTCATTAAAATCGGAAGAAAGAGGAGTTTTATTTAAAATTATCCCTTATTTCCATAAACACCGATGCTAAATTTTCAAATATCATTTTATTTTCAAATCTAATCACTGTATATCCGAGCTCTTCTAAAACTCTTGTCCTTTCCCTGTCCCTTTCCTCTGCCAAGGTATTAGTATGCCCCTCTCCGTCCAGTTCTATTATTAATTTTTCTTTTGCACAATAAAAATCAACAATATAATTCTTAATACTATGCTGTCTATTAAATCTTCTTCCCTCAAACTGTCTGGCTTTTAAATGTTTCCATAAAAAAGCCTCTGCAGGAGTTAGGGTCTTTCTTAAGTCAGCTCGTTTTTCTTTTAAATGTTTTAATGTGTGTATCTTTTTCTTCATTTATTTTAAACCCTCCGAATCCCGATTATCATCGGGATCCACCTCCCTTTTAAAAAGGGAGGAACTGGTGTTATTACAATTTTACCTCTTTTAACGACTCACCCCTTTTTTTGCTCTCCTCTTAAATCTAAGAGAAGAATGAATTCCGATTTTCTTCTAAAATCGGAAGAAAGAGGAGTTTTATTTAAAACTACCCTTTATTTCCATAAATACCAATGCCAAGTTTTCAAATACTATTTCATAAACCCTCCGAATCCCGATTGCCATCGGGATCCACCTCCCTTTCAAAAAGGGAGGAGCTTTAACTACTAGCCTTTTATTCTCTTTTTTCTATTAGTTTCATAATCTTCAAAGATCATTTCTCCAAGCCCTTTTATGCCAGTATAAAAAGCTTTCCCCTGATTTGCATAAGTAAACTCCCTAACAAACTGCATTAGGTATTCGTCTCTTGCAATCATAAAAGTAGTTATGGGAATATGTAGTTTTCGTGCCTGTTGCGCCATCATATAACATTTATTAACTATATGTGTGTCTAAGCCCATGCTGTTTTTATAATACTGCCCATCCGGTAAACGCAAACAGCTTGGTTTACCATCGGTAATCATAAAGATTTGTTTATTGGTGTTTCGTTTTCGTCGCAGCAAATCCATAGCCAATTGTAATCCGGCCACTGTGTTCGTATGATAAGGACCTACTTTTAAATAAGGCAGATCTTTAATGTCTATCCGCCAGGCATCATTGCCAAAAACCAGAATATCTAAAGTATCTTTAGGATAACGTGTTGTAATTAACTCTGCCAATGCCATTGCTACTTTTTTTGCAGGCGTAATCCGATCCTCGCCATACAAAATCATGCTGTGGCTGATATCTATCATTAATACCGTACTCATTTGAGACTTGTGCAACGTTTCTTCAACCACTAAATCGTCTTCAGAAAGTGTAAAATCTGAAATACCATGATTAATTTGAGCATTTTTCAGGCTTTCGGTCATAGAAACCTTATCCAAAGCATCCCCGAATTGGTAACTCCTAAAATCCCCGGTATGCTCATCACCTATTCCAGGACTTTTACTTTTATGATTACCCTGCCCGCTACGTTTTATTTTTCCAAAAATCTGATCTAAGGCCTGTTGACGAATGGCCCGTTCGGTTTTTGCGGTAATGGCAAGTGTACCATTTCCATCCGGGTCAATCTCTTCTCTTAAATATCCTTTCCTTTTTAAATCTTCTATAAAATCTTCAATGGTATAATCAGGCGTAGTTAATTCGTATTCCTTATCCAATTCTCTTAACCAGCTAATGGCTTCCTCAAAATCACCGGAAGTGTGGGTTATTAATTCCTTAAAAATCTCAAAAAGTGTATCAAAAGGTGATTTATGAGGTGCTTCATAAGTTTTAAAAACGAACCCTTTTCTAAAAGTTTTATTAGTATTCATAGCCCTATAAAAATACCACTTTTATACCATAAGTGTTTAACATTAACATCTATTTAGATTATCTTGTTATAAGTTTTCATTATTTTCGAAAAAAAATTAACAAAAATGAATAAAACACCTTTTTTCGCCTTACTGTTTGTTTCTTTTTCGCTCTTTAGTCAAACACTTTCCATGGAGTTATTAAAAAATATGACCCCTCGAAATATAGGTCCTGGTGGTATGTCCGGCAGAGTTACAGCCATAGACGTGGTAAACTCAAACCCCGATATCATTTATGCCGGAACGGCTTCAGGCGGTTTATGGAAATCTACTTCCGGAGGTATCAAATGGGAACCCATTTTTGACCGGGAGGTAACGGCATCCATTGGAGCTGTTGCTATCCAGCAATCCAATCCAAGCGTGATTTGGGTGGGTACCGGTGAAGGCAATCCAAGAAACAGTCTGAATGGTGGTTATGGTCTTTACAAATCACTTGATGGCGGAAAAAACTGGATACTGATGGGATTAGAAAAAACACGTCATATCCACAGGGTTGTAATAGATCCAACAAACCCAAATACTGTTTATGTTGCTGCTATTGGTTCGCCCTGGGGAGCCCATCCGGAACGCGGTATTTATAAAACTACCGATGGTGGCAAAACCTGGAATAACGTTTTATTTATAAATACCAAAACAGGCGCTGCCGATTTGGTTATGGATCCCACCAACCCAAACAAATTAATTGCCGCCATGTGGGAACATAAGCGAGACCCCTGGTTTTTTAATTCCGGGGGGAAAGGCTCCGGTTTGCACATAACTCATGATGGCGGACAAACCTGGAAAAAAGTAACGGATGAAGACGGCTTTCCAAAGGGTGACCTGGGGCGTATCGGTATTGCCATTGCTCCTAATAAGCCGGACATCATTTACGCTTTGGTTGAAGCCAAAAAGAACGCTTTATATAAAAGTGAAGACGGTGGTTTTAAATGGAAAAAAATTAATGATAAAAAGGATATAGGAAATCGTCCGTTTTATTATTCCGATATTTTTGTGGACCCTCAAAATGAAAATCGGGTGTATTCAGTTTTCACATACGTTAATGTAAGTGAAGATGGTGGCAAAAATTTCAGGCAACTTATGCCCGCCTATAATGTTGATAATGGTATACACCCGGACCATCATGCCTGGTGGATTCATCCAACCAATGGTAATTATATGATTGATGGTAATGATGGTGGCCTGAACATCACCAAAGATGGTGGCAAAACCTGGCGATTTATCGGAAACCTTCCTTTGGCTCAATTTTATCACATCAGTGTAGATAACGATATTCCCTATAATGTTTATGGAGGCATGCAGGATAACGGCTCCTGGAAAGGGCCCGCTTATGTATGGAAACAACAGGGTATTAGAAATTCATACTGGCAGGAAATTAGTTTTGGTGATGGTTTTGACGTAGTACCCGATAAAGAAGACTCCAGGTTTGGCTGGTCCATGAGCCAACAAGGTTCCGTGGTTAGATATGATTCTGAAACCGGTAATAACTATACAGTAAAGCCAACCCATCCGGATGGAAAAACTAACCTGAGATTCAATTGGAACGCCGCTATCAGTATGGACCCATTTGATTCTAACACCATTTATTTTGGGAGTCAGTTTGTTCATAAATCTACTGATAAAGGGCTTACCTGGACCATCATTTCAGATGATCTAACCACCAACGATCCAGAAAAACAAAAGCAAAGCGAAAGTGGAGGCCTGACCATGGATGCTACCGGTGCAGAAAATCATTGTACCATTCTGGTAATAGAACCTGCTCCACTGGAAAAAGGCCTGCTTTGGGTTAGTACGGATGACGGACGTGTACACATAACCAGAAACGGTGGCGAAAGTTATACGGAAGTCACTAATAACATTAAAGGCTTACCAGCAGGAAGTTGGATTCCTCAAATAAGGGCCTCCAATAAAAATAAAGGAGAAGCTCTCTTAATTGCTAATGACTACAGACGTTTTAATTATACACCTTACGCCTATAGAACCAAAGATTATGGAAAAACCTGGACACGGATTGTAGACGGCAATGATGTTAAAAGTTTTACGCTTTCCATAGTTGAAGATCTGGAAGACCCTAATCTATTATTCTTGGGAACAGATGACGGTTTATACCTGTCTTTAAATGCCGGTGAAACCTGGACAAAATGGACCGAAGGGTTCCCTACCGTATCGGTAAAAGATTTAGTCATACATCCCAGAGAACATGACCTGATTATTGGAACTTTTGGTAGAGCCGCCTGGGTTTTAGATGATATCAGACCTCTAAGAGCTATAGCTAAAAACAAACAAATTCTCAATCAAAATCTAGAGTTATGCGAACCGCCCACAGCCTATTTAGCAGCTTATCAACAACCTACAGGAAGTAGGTTTGGAGGTGATGCCCTATATAATGGTAACAACAGAAAACAGGGTGTTCAAATATCTTATTATGTAAAAATTGATAAAAAGGAAAAACCGGAAGAAGAACAGGATGAGGAAGGAGAGAAAGAAGAGGAAGATGATGAGAACCTGAAACAAGCTCAGGTGAAATGGGATTCCTTAACCATGAAAATTTATAACGATGACCGGTTGATCAGGACTTTAAAACAAAAAGCGCCTAAAGAAAGTGGTATCCAAAAATGGATCTGGCTTTTAAACGAGAAAGGTTCAAACAAAGCATCCAGAACAATTAACAAAAACGCTAAAGAACCCAGCGGCGTCAAAGTTAAACCGGGAACATATAAGATTGTCTTACATTTTGGAGATCAGACTTCGGAAGAAATGATTACCGTTAAACCTGATCCGCGCTTAAATAAATCTGAACGTGCTATTAATGACGTTTACAATGCGCTTAAAGATGTGGAAAAAATGTCTCAAACCGTTGCAGATGCTGTTAAGCAATTGGTTGAGAGCAAACAAATTGCCGAGACCTACCAATCTGAGTTAAACAAATTGGATAAAGATAAATACAAAGAGCGTATCAATGCTTCAAAAGAGATCATTAAAAGTATTGATAAGTTATTGGACATGTATTTAGGTAAAGTTGATAAAAGACAAGGCATCACCAGAAATCCGGAAATGACCGTTACCAGGAGCATTAATATTGCCAATAGTTATATCAAATCAAGACAAAACGGATTAACGAATACGGAAACAACATTAATCGATCATGCAGAAAAAGCTGTTAAGGAAGGTTTAGAAAAAACTAATGCATTTTTTATTGGTGAATGGAATCCATATAAAAACGCCATGGAAAATATAAATGCATCACCATTTAAAAAGGTCAAAACTTTTACATTAGATTAAAGAAAAGGTCTAAAAAGTATAAAAATCTGTCATTCTGTCCCGATAGCTATCGGGATCAGAATCTAAAAGCATTGATTTTCAACACACGTTTAGAATCTGAAACTAGTTCAGATTGACAAAAATGTGACTTTTTAGACCTTTTTCCAGGTTTATTCAACCCGCTTAAGCGCCTCTATGTCTTTAATCTTTATATGTTTTCCAACAGTAGAAATTAATCCTTCTTTTTTAAACTGCGACAACACCCTAATAGCAGACTCAGTAGCTGTACCTACAATATTGGCAAAGTCCTCTCTGGAAAGTAATACACTCAATGTTCCGTCAGGATTGACACCAAAGCTATCATGAATGTAGATTAAAGTTTCTGCCAAACGCTGTCTCACAGACTTTTGTGCCATATTCACAATAACATCATCGGCTTCCTTTAAGTCTCTGGCCATATCCTTAAGTACATCAAAAGTAAAATCAGGATTCTTATGAAGGTCGGCTAAAATTTCGTTCTTCGGTATAAAACAAACCTCCATATCATTTAAGGCCGTAGCCTGCAGATTGGATCGTTCTTCACTAACAATTGAACGTTGTCCTAACAAATCACCTTTCACAACCATTTTTACAATCTGGTCTTTTCCGTTCGCACTCAATTTTGTGAGTTTACAAATACCATCTTTAACACAATAAACGCCATTTAACATGTCTCCTTCTTCAAAAATGACCTCGCCTTTTTTTATCGTTCTGGAAGTTTTACAAGCTGAAATTCGCACTAATTCCTCTTTAGTCAATGCTTTAAGAGAATTGAACTGTTTAATAATACACTGTTCACATTTACCCATACCTAATATTATTCAAGTTGTGTAAAAATACATAAAACATGACAAATATCATATTTAAACATTAGTCAATTTATGACTTTTGTCATAGGTAAAAATGAGCAAATATTATGGAGCATAGATCATGTTTCCACTGTGGGTTAGATGCTACATCTTCCGAGATTATTTATGATAATAAATCGTTTTGTTGTAATGGTTGTAAAACCGTTTATGAGATTTTTTCTGAAAACGATCTGACTTGTTATTACGACTTACAAGAAGCCCCGGGAGCAACCCCTAAGGAAGTTGCCGGGAAATACAATTTCCTGGAAAACGATAAAATTGTTGAGCAGCTTTTAGAGTTCAATAGTGATGACACTAAAATAGTCAACCTGTACATTCCGCATGTTCATTGTAGTTCCTGTATATGGATTTTAGAAAATCTAAATAAACTAAATGCAGCTGTTGGTTCCTCCATAGTAAACTTTGGAAAGAAAACCGTTAGAATTACTTATAATCCCCAAAAAATAACCTTAAAAGAATTAGTTATTTTACTAAGCAGTATTGGTTATGAACCTTATATAAGTTTAGAAGATTACAGTGTTGGCAAAAAGAAAACAGACCGGTCTTTAATTTACAAATTAGGAGTTGCAGGCTTTGCTTTCGGAAATGTCATGTTCTTATCCTTTCCGGAATATTTTGAAGTGGGCGAATATTGGTTGGAACAATATAAACACCTATTTAGATGGCTTATGTTCGCTTATAGTTTACCTGTAGTTTTCTATTCAGCGCAAGATTATTTTATTTCGGCATATAAAGGACTCAAATCTAAAATTTTGAATATTGACGTGCCTATTGCTTTAGGTGCTGCTGTCTTATTCATCAGAAGTAGTATTGAGATCATGCTCGATACCGGTTCCGGTTTCTTTGACAGCTTAACTGGTTTGATCTTCTTTTTATTAGTTGGTAAATTTTTCCAGCAAAAAACCTATTCATTTTTGTCATTTGAACGCGATTACAAATCGTATTTCCCCATTGGGATCACCAAAATCACTTCTGAAGGCAAAGAAGCATCCATTCAGGTTTACGATATTAAAAAAGGCGATAGATTACTCATTAGGAATGAAGAACTTATTCCTGTTGACTGCATTTTAATTAAAGGAAATGCCAGAATAGATTACAGCTTTGTTACCGGGGAATCCAAAACCGTTGCCAAACAATCCGGTGATAAACTTTTTGCCGGCGGAAAGCAGGTTGAAGGGAATATTGAAGTAGATGTTTTAAAATCTGTGGAGCAGAGTTACCTCACTCAACTTTGGAGTAACGATGTGTTTAAAAAAGATAAAGCATCCTCCTTTACCACGCTTACCAACCGTATTAGTAAAAATTTTACCATTACCATTTTACTTATTGCATTGATAGCAACAGGTTATTGGCTTTTAAATGACTCCAGTAAAGCCATAAACGTGTTTACCGCTGTGTTGATCATTGCCTGCCCATGTGCCATAGCCCTGTCTGCTCCGTTTACTTTCGGTAATATTTTGCGTATTTTGGGCAAAAAGAAATTCTACCTGAAAAATGCCAGTGTTATTGAGCAACTGGCTAAAATAAACACCATAATTTTTGATAAAACCGGGACTATTACATCCAATAAAGAGTCGTCTATTAGCTATGATGGTAAAACACTTTCTGATTCCGAAGAAACACTGTTAAAAAGTACATTGCGCGGTTCTAACCATCCGTTGAGCAGATCTCTGTATGAACTTTTAAACGGCCATGATATTGTCACACTTGATGATTACCGGGAACACACCGGTAAAGGTATTGAAGCTCAATACAATGATGAATACATTAAAGTTGGGTCGGCACCTTTTGTGGGACATACTTCTGATACTGCAACTTTAAACACCACGGTACATGTAAGCACCAACAACCAATATAAAGGCAAGTTCACATTTTACAATGCCTACAGAAAAGGCTTATCACAACTTTTCAATACACTCAAAAAAGATTATGATCTGGCCATTTTATCGGGTGACAATGAAGGAGAAAAAGAGAACTTAACCAAGTTGTTGCCATCTAAAACCAAGTTATTATTCAATCAGAAACCGGAAGATAAACTGGAGTACATAGAATACCATCAAAGTGAGGGTGCTAATGTGTTAATGATCGGAGATGGGTTGAATGACGCCGGAGCTTTGGCGCAAAGTAATGTTGGTATTGCTATTTCTGAAAATGTGAATGTGTTTTCACCAGCCTGTGATGCCATTTTGGATGCTTCAAAGTTCAATGAACTGACCAATTATTTAAAAATATCAAAATCGGCGATAAAAATTATAAAATGGAGTTTTGCGCTCTCATTCATCTATAATATTATCGGGCTTTATTTTGCAGTTACCGGGCAACTAGCACCGGTGGTGGCTGCTATTCTAATGCCTTTAAGTTCTATTAGTATTGTAGTGTTTACAACTATTTGTACTAACAGTATTGGTAGAAAGTTGGAATGAACTGAAAACGGTTTTAGCAGATAGTTGCGTTAGGGATTGCAGTGGTATCCTTTTTTGAGATTACAAAAGTCCGTCATTACGAGGAGGTACGACGAAGTAATCTCTTTCCTTTTAAGAGATTGCCACAGGTAATTAGAAATTACCTTCGCAATGACAAACAAAAAAGATATAGCGGAAAGCCCGACCAGAAGGGGAACGCCCAAGTAAATATTAAATAAGTAAACATGATAATTGTCATGTTTTAAGAATGTATATGAAAGTACTTTTGACCCGTAACTTCAATTAGGTATGAGTGTTATATATATTTTATTAGCTATAAGCATTATTGTAGCTGTAGGTTTCTTTATAGCTTTCATTTTGGCCGTTAAAAGCGGGCAATATGATGATAGTTATACACCTTCGGTACGGATGCTTTTTGAGGACGAAATCATAAAAGAAGAATCAGATAAATCAATACTAACCAAAAAAGATTAACAACTAATTATGGAGATGCAACAATTTCATTACGATAATAAAATCGTTACAAAGTTCATTTACGCCACAATAATTTTTGGGGTAGTTGGTATGCTGGTAGGGTTACTACTGGCATTTATGTTTTTATTCCCCAACCTTACGGATGGTATTTCGTGGCTTAGTTTTGGTAGAATAAGACCATTGCACACCAATGCTGTTATTTTTGCCTTTGTGGGTAATGCTATGTTTGCCGGGGTTTATTACTCCCTGCAGCGTTTACTAAAAACCCGTATGGCAAGTGACCTCTTAAGTAATATAAACTTCTGGGGGTGGCAAATAATAATTCTGGCCGCAGCAATTACCCTGCCTTTAGGTATTACGACTTCTAAGGAATACGCCGAACTGGAATGGCCCATAGACATTGCCATTGCATTGGTTTGGGTGGTTTTTGGTGTGAACATGATCTGGACCATTTTAAAACGTAGACAACGTCACTTATACGTTGCCGTTTGGTTCTACATTGCCACCTTTGTTACCGTTGCGGTACTCCATATTTTTAACAGTTTAGAATTACCGGTAAGTGCCTTAAAAAGTTATTCGGTTTATGCCGGTGTTCAAGATGCCTTAGTACAATGGTGGTACGGACATAATGCCGTGGCATTCTTCCTGACAACACCATTCTTAGGGTTGATGTACTACTTTGTACCAAAAGCAGCTAACAGACCGGTGTACTCCTATAGATTGTCTATTGTACACTTCTGGTCATTGATCTTTATATATATATGGGCCGGACCTCACCACTTATTATACACGGCTTTACCGGAATGGGCTCAAAACTTGGGTGTTACATTCTCTGTGATGTTATTAATGCCTTCCTGGGGTGGTATGATCAACGGTTTATTAACCTTACGCGGTGCCTGGGATAAAGTTAGAACAGATCCTGTTTTAAAATTCATGGTCGTAGCCATTACCGGTTATGGTATGGCAACCTTTGAAGGTCCCACCTTATCACTTAAAAACGTCAATGCCATTGCACACTTTACCGACTGGATCATTGCTCACGTACATGTTGGAGCACTAGCCTGGAACGGATTTATGGCCTTTGGTATGATTTATTATTTAGTGCCAAGATTATTTAAAACAAAACTACACTCGATACCATTGGCTAACCTGCATTTCTGGTTAGGAACTTTAGGTATTATTATATACGCCTTACCTATGTACGTTGCCGGTTTCACGCAAGCAAGTATGTGGAAACAGTTTAATCCTGACGGCACATTGGTTTACGGTAACTTCTTAGAAACGGTTACTGAGATTATCCCAATGTACTGGATGCGTGCTATTGGAGGTACCTTATTTGTGATTGGTTTACTTATTTTAGTTTATAATATATGGGTAACCATTGCCAATGGTAGCAAAGTTGAAGATGAATTAGCTGAAGCACCTGCTTTAGAACGTGTTACCAAAAGACGTACGGCTGGAGAAGGATGGCATACCTGGTTAGAAAGAAGACCCGTCCAATTAACATTATTGGCAACCGTAGCTATTTTAATTGGTGGTATTATTCAGATCGTACCGACTATTATGGTGAAGTCAAATATTCCGACAATTGCCAGCGTGCAACCCTATACACCACTTGAATTGGAAGGTAGGGATATATACATACGGGAAGGTTGTGTGAGTTGCCACTCGCAGATGATCCGACCATTTAGAAGTGAGGTTGAGCGCTACGGCGAGTACTCTAAAGCCGGTGAATTTGTTTATGACCACCCGTTCCTTTGGGGAAGTAAACGTACCGGTCCTGATTTACACAGGATAGGTGGCAAATATAATGACAACTGGCACTTTAATCATATGTACGATCCACAAAGTACTTCCTCCGGTTCTATCATGCCGCGCTACCCGTGGTTAATAACCGGTAAGAGCAGTACTCTGGATAAATCTCAGACCGAAGCAAAAATGCGTACCATGGTATCTTTAGGGGTGCCTTATACAGATGATGACATTGCCAATGCACAGCAAAGTATGTTGGACCAAGGAGCACAAATAGAAGAGAACTTAAAAACAGACCCGGACTTTGCCACAAACTATGAAGCGGATAAAAAATATGCTTCTGATAATGGTGAGGAGTTTGTAGAAATGAGAAACAGGGAGATTGTAGCGCTAATAGCTTATTTACAGCGCCTGGGAACTGATATTAAAGTTGAAACCGCGCAGAAATAATCATCAAAACCAGAAACTATGTTAAAATTTGTAAAAAATCATATGGAGAGTATCACGGGGGTGGAGATTTATCCAATCATCTCGTTACTTATCTTTTTTATCTTTTTTGTAGTACTGTTTTGGTGGGTATTTACCGCAAAAAAAGACTACATAAAAACTGTTAGTAATATTCCTTTAGACAACCAAAACGACGACACATTATGAGAAAGTTAGTTCCATCTTGGGTAAGAGTACCCGTAGTATTCTTCATCATCTTCGGAGTTGTAGAATTCT